>NZ_CP070959.1:0-1221644 GCF_023278225.1 Thiomicrospira microaerophila | reverse complement strand
ATCATCATCTGGTTGAAGCGAAAATTCAGCAAAGTGGTGGCGAGCAAAAACAGGCGGTCACCGAATGGAATTTTGGTGATCTTAAAGACCACGAAACCATCAAGTCTCACGGCAAGCAATTACAAGCCTATCCAGGCCTGGTGATGGAGCAGGGGCAGGTGTTTTTAACCCGCAGCGGCGACGAACGTCAGGCAACAAAACACCATGGCTATGCGGTCTGGGCTTTGTTAAAAATGCAACTGCACGACAAGGTGAAATACCTGCAAAAACACCTTAATCTCAAGCAGGCCTGCTTGTGTTTTGCGCCCTATGGTTCCTGCGCCCATTTAACCGAGCAGATTATTGATAAAGCCTTGCGCCGTCTTGTGCCCGAACCGCAAGCCATACGTCAACACGCGCAGTTTGCAGCTGCTTTGGCTACCCTGAAAGCCGACTGGGTGGCCGATGCGCAAACCTTAGCAGGCCTGGTGACGGAGATTTTAACCGGCCATCAACAACTGGCCAAACAAGTGAAAGGCAAGGTGAATCCGCGTTGGTTGGCTTCGATGGACGATATTAAAACTCAGTTGGATGGTTTGGTGAATCTGAATTTTGTGCTGGAAACCCCGGATACCTGGCTCAAACAAATGCCGCGTTATTTAAAAGCCTTGCAATTGCGCCTGGAAAAACTGGATTTAGACCCGCAAAAAGACCAGCAAACTCAACGTCAATTGCAGAGTATATTGACAGATTACCAGCGGATTGCACAAGCTTATGGTAATCGCCCAACGCCTGAGTTGATTGAAATTCGCTGGCTTATTGAAGAGTTACGGATTTCACTGTTTGCCCAACCGATGAAAACCTTACAGCCTATTTCAATAGAACGGATACAAAAACGACTAAAAAGCTGTTAAAGTGACACTATAAAATTAAATAAGGACTAAAAAATGAAATTTCTAGTAACCGCATTAGCTCTTGGCTTGGGAATAGGTCTAGCAGGCTGTGGTGATAATCAAACTGAATCAAAAACCACGGTGGATACCCGTGAAGTGACTAAGCAGCCAGAACCTCAGGCACCGAGTTTGCAACAGCGAATTGAAGCTCCGGTCAGTTCGGCTATACAAGAAGCGCCCACACCGCCCAAAATTACTGAAGTTAAAATGCAACCTCAAGCTGCTTCAGGTCAGGCGCTTTATGCCAGTTGTGCTGGTTGTCATGGTATGCAAGGCGATGGTGGTGTTGGGCCCAAGTTAAAAGGTCAAAAAGAAGAAGACCTTATCAGCAAGATGATTTTATATCGCGCCGGAGAGCAGGTTGGCCCAATGACCGGCATGATGGCTCCGATGGTCAAAGATATGTCAGATGAAGACATTGAACGCGTGGTGAAGTTTATTCTGACTTTTTAGTTAGTCCGCACGCCCCTGAAGGCCGCCACTGTGATAAATCACAATGCGGCTTCCGGGTTCAAATGCCCCCGAAATTAGAAGTTGATGAAAGCCATATACCAATTTAGCGGTGTAAATTGGGTCGAGTTTTAAATCAAATCGCTTTTCGAAATCCCTCGCAAACTGTTGAATTTCATTGTTAGTTTTCCCATAGCCCCCGCCATTAAAATCGGTCAATAATCGCCAGTTGTCTTGATCTTTGCCGACCCAGTTAGTGATCTGTGGAATAAGGTATTCTGCATTTTTTAAACTCGCAATGCCCCAAACCTTTTGATCGGGTTTAGCATATCTTGCCAAGCCTGCCAGTGTTCCTCCAGTGCCAACCGCACAGAGCAGGTGAGTAAAATCAACTTGTGTTTTTAGTTCGGCGATAACGGATTCAAACCCCTCAATCGCAAGCGCATTGCTGCCACCCTCGGGCAAAATATAGGCTTCCGGAAAGCGTTCGGCCAAACTTGCTAGCCAAGCTAGATCCTGACGCAAGCGATAGGTTGCACGATCTACAAACTCAAACTGCATGCCACGTTTTGCTGCAGTTTTAAGGGTAGCAGACCAGGCCTGGTAATGACTTGCAAGTTCTTCGCCCCGAATAAAGCCAAGGCTAGTAAAAGCGTACGCCTGTGCAGCAGCGGCAACCGCTGCAATATGATTAGAGTAAGCACCGCCAAAGGTTAAAAGCTGTTTAAAACCTTGTTGTTGGGCAGCAGCGAGATTCAATTTTAATTTATGCCACTTATTGCCTTGAATTAACGGGTGATTGAGCTCATCGCGTTTAACCCAAAGTTCGACCCGATGTTCTGTTAAAAAATCGGCATTACATTTCTGTAACGGGGTGATGGCTTGAATTAGTCGTAAGGTTGCAGACATGGTTTGATACAATAGCGATCTTTTTTAATAAAACCTATTCTACTTGGATTGTGCGCAATGCGAAAACTTTCTAGCCAGCAGCTTTACCGTCATACTCAAATTGAACCTCAAGCGTTTGCTCAAAACACCACGACAATTGAAGATTTTATGCAGCGGTTTCACCCCCGCGCTTATCAATCGCTCAATTTTGGTTTGCATTTAAAGCGTAACCAAAATCACATATTTATTATGGGCGAGCCGGGGGTTGGCCGAATTGGTATGACTAAAGCCATGCTAAAAAACGCAGCGCAAAATAAACCCATGCCGGATGATGTGATATTAGTTTCCAATTTTAAAGAGTCGCCTAAAACCAAATATCTTTACTTCCCTGCAGGCAAGGGGTTTGAGTTTAGACAAGCGATTGAGCGTTTTATTACCCAGCTAAAAAACCAATTACCTGTAGTATTTGACGGTCATGCTTATCAACTTCGCTCGCAACAATTAGAGCGAAAGCTAGCCGCTGCGCAAGAAGAAATTCTGGAACCGGCGTTTGAATTAGCCAGAGCCTTGAGCATTGATGTACAGCAGACAGAAAATAACTTTGTTTTGCATGCCGTGGTCGAGGGTGAAAAGATGCGTTTATCTGAGCTTAAAGCCTTAGATGAAGACGTTCAGGCGCATTTTACCGATGCGTTAGATCAGGTTGAAGCCAAAATCAATGAGGCCTTGACGCGTTTTCCAACCATGCAACATGAATACCTAGAGGAGGGTAAGAAACTCAATACTCAGGTGGCATCGGAGCATATTGCACCGCTTATTCAAAGCTTGAAAAAAGAATTTGCGACTAACAGCGAAACCGAACAGTATTTGGATGATCTTGAGCAAGCCTTGCTCGCCAAGCTTCATTTGTTCTGGGACCAATCGGCTGATCAGGTGACGACCAGTTCAAATAATTCCAGCCAGCTCGAAGAAGCCGCACCTGAACAACAGGGTATCAGTCAGTTTAGTGTCAATCTACTGGTTGACCATCGGGATCTTGAACATGCCCCCGTTATCTACGAACAAAATGCGACCATGCCAAAGTTATTCGGTTATGCAATTAACAATGCCAGTTCATCAATGGGGGATACGCTAGGTTTGGCAATGAACCATCAAGCCGGTTTATTGCAGAAAGCAAATGGCGGTTACCTGATTTTAAATATTCAGTCATTGCTCAAGGACCCTGAAATTTGGTCAAGTCTTAAAGCCTCGCTGATGTCACGCCATTTAAGCTTTGAAATACCCTCATCCAATAGCGTGGTGCCCTATCATTTACCGGACTTTCCACTGAATCTGACTTTAGTCTTAGTCGGACAATCGGCACATTTTTATGCGCTGCATGAAATTGATGCGCAGTTTAGCCGATTATTTAAGGTGCAAGTTGAGTTTGAAGTAGAGTTGGCAAGAACGCCTGACCATGAATTGGCCTTAGCCCAGCAGTTAGCCAGCGAGATCGAATCTTGGGAGGATTTACCGGTTGAGTTATCGGCTTTTGAACGCTTAATAGAATACGCCTCACGCATGGCTGAAGACGAAAACAGACTCTACACCAATAAGGCGATTTTGCGCGATGTGTTGGCGGAAGCCACCGCTTTTGCTCGTGCTAATAGCCAAGAAAAAGTAAGCCGAGAAACGATTGAAGCCACCATTGCGCAGCGAGACTTCCATACCGGTTTGATGGAAGAATACTTCCATCGAGCGATTATCGAACAACAGGTATTAATTTCATTACAAGGCCATCATACCGGTATGGTGAACGGCTTAACTGTAATGACCGTTGGTCGTCAATCTTTTGGTCAACCGGTTAGAATTACCGCGCAAGCGTCTGCAGGTGACGAAGGTATTGTTGATATCGAACGTGAAATCGAAATGGCGGGGCCAATTCACTCTAAAGGTATGCTGATTCTATCAGGCTATGTGCGCGGGCGTTATATGCGCTATCGTTCTTTAGGCTTTAGTGCTTCGATCGTGATTGAGCAAACCTATGACGGTATCGAAGGCGACAGTGCTTCATCCGCAGAATTATTTGCACTGTTATCCGCGATTGCGCAGGTGCCTATGCGTCAAGATTTAGCAGTAACCGGTTCAGTCAATCAGTTTGGCGAGATCCAACCGGTTGGGGGGATTAATGAAAAAATTGAAGGTTTTTATAAAATTTGTTCAGCGCGAGGTTTAACAGGCCATCAAGGTGTGGTAATTCCTGAAGCCAATACCCGTCATCTGATGCTTAACCAGGAAGTACGCGATGCGGTAGAAAAAGGTCATTTCCATATCTATGCGATTAGCCATGTAGACGAAGGCCTAGCGCTGTTTGGTGATATGCCGGTGGGTGAACCGAATGAAGAGGGTGAATTCCCTTCAGGAAGTTTTAATGCCAGAATTATGCAGGCTCTTGAGCGAATGAACGAAAAAGACCGAGATTAATACTGGGTTAGGTCTGCGCTATAATACAAAGATTGGCTATAATTTAAACAATTAAGATAACACGGAAAAACGCTATTAATGGATTGCTTATATATCAATGTTCACCCCGAAAACCCGCAAGAACGTCTGCTAAAGCAGGTTGTCGAAATTTTAAACAAGGGAGGGGTGATTGCTTATCCAACGGAGTCAGGCTACGCCTTGGGTTGTTTATTGGACAACAAAGAGGGTGCAGAGCGTATTCGTCAGTTGCGCCAGTTATCCGATAAACATGACTTTACTTTGATGTGTCCTGATCTTAGCCATTTGTCGCACTATGCTAAGGTTGGCAATGTGCAGTTTCGTTATTTAAAAGCCAGTTTACCCGGAGCCTATACCTTTTTATTGACCGCCAGCCGAGAAGTGCCCAGACGCTTGCAGAACCCGAAACGTAAAACGATTGGTTTGCGCGTAACGCCAAATAAAATTACACAAACCTTGTTAGGATTCTTCGATAAGCCCTTGATGTCAGTCAGTTTAATTCTTCCGGGTGAGGAGTTTCCGATGACGGATGGTTGGACAATTCAAGAAGAACTGGGCCATGCACTAGATGCGGTAGTTGATGGCGGCTTTTGTGGCTTTGAACCTACCACGGTGATTGATTTTACCGAAGATGTTCCGGTATTGGTGCGTCAAGGACAAGGGCCCTTTAATCCATGATGGCAATGAGTGAACTGACCCTAATTCAGCAGCTTTCTATTTGGGCGCTGCCGGTTATTTTTGCGATTACCTTGCATGAAGCAGCCCACGCTTGGTCTGCCGAAAAGTTAGGTGACAAAACTGCACGAATGCTAGGGCGAGTTACACTCAATCCAATCAAACATATCGACCCGATCGGAACGCTGTTGGTGCCAGGAATACTCTTGGCACTGGGAGGCTTTATTTTTGGCTGGGCAAAGGCCGTTCCTGTCACTCAGCGTAATTTAAAGCGTCCTAAAACCGATATGGCGTGGGTGGCTTTAGCTGGGCCTATGGCGAATCTATTAATGGCTATAGGCTGGGCGATAATCCTCAAGCTTGGTTTTGTGCTTGTTGCTAGTTCACCTGAAATCGGGCAGTTTATGATTTACTCCGGGATTGCAGGGGTGAGTATTAACCTAGTGTTAATGGTGTTAAACCTGCTCCCGATCCCACCGCTTGACGGCAGTCGCATTATCTCGGCGTTTATTTCAGATCGCTTGGCTTGGCAATACAATCGTTTAGAACCCTATGGGTTATTTATCCTGTTGGGTTTGTTGTTGCTTGGCATCTTGAGCCTGCTTATTTCAGGGCCTTATCAATTCCTTCAACAGTTGCTGTTTAAAATGGTGGGTGTGGTCTAAATGACCCAACCGCAACAGTTGTCGCTGCCGTTTGCTAAGGTGCAGGGTGAACTGATTATTGAGCCACCTAAAGGGCTTTACATTCCGCCTAATGCACTCAAGGTACTGCTTACCGATTTTGAAGGCCCATTGGATTTGCTGTCGTTTCTAATTCGTAAAAATAAATTCGATATTCGAGATATTCCAGTCTTTGAGATTGCGCTTCAATACCAGCAGTATATTGATTTGATGCAAAGGCTGGATATCGAGCTGGCCGGTGAATACCTTTTCATGGCCGCTTGGTTAACTGAAATTAAATCAAGAATGCTACTGCCAAAACCGCCGCAAGATGATGAACAAATCGAAGAGTCCGACGATCCTCGCGCGGAGTTAATGCAAAAACTTTTAGAATACGAAGCCTATCAACAAGGCGCTCACTGGTTAGACAGCCTTAAAATTGTAGGCCGTGATCTTTGGCCGGTTCAAATTGAAGTAGAACCACCGCCCGGTGTATCGCCAAGCATTTCAATCGATGCGCTTTTTATCGCCATGCAACAGGTTTTCGAGCGTGCTCAAATGAAAACGGCACACCAGGTATCAGAAGAGCCGATTGAAATTAGCGATAAAATCGAGTGGCTAATGCAGCATATTACCGATCAACCTAAATCGTTAATTGAGTTTTTGGTTTTGTCGGAGGGCAAGCCAGGCCTGGTGGTGACCTTTATAGCAATGTTGGAATTACTCCGCCAACAACGTATCGCGTTAGAGCAAGTCGATGCTTATCAACCTATTTTAATTACGCGAGCAGCCTAATGGCTTTTGAATCCTTGAATAAGACTCAGCAGCAAATTTATCCTATTGTTACAGGGCTACTGATGAGCGCATCCGAGCCTTTATCTGAGGCACGACTAATGGGCTTGCTGAAAAAGGACGCTCAGTATGCTGACCTTAAGCTTAAGGATATTAAACGAGTGCTGGATGAGTTCAGTGATTGCTTAAACCATTCCGGGGCAGCTTTGGTGGTGTCAAATGAGGGTTATCGGCTTGAGGTTGTTAAGGATATCCTACCCTGGGTATATCAACTGTTTGAACAAACCCCGCCAAAGTTGTCGCGCGCACTGCTTGAAACCCTTGCTATCATGGCTCATAAGCAACCGATTACACGAGCTGAAGTCGAGGCCGTGCGCGGCGTAGCGGTCAGCAGCCAAATTATGAATCAACTCAAACAACATGGCTGGGTTAAGTCGGCTGGCTCAAAACCGGTTCCGGGTCATCCAACACTGTGGGTTACAACTGATAAACTTCTGCAAGATCTTGGCTTAACAACTAAAGAAGCCCTCGTTGCTCAATTAGATAGCTTGGTAAATAGCTTTTTAACCGATAAACAAACTCAACACACACACGCCTCAATACACTAAAATAGTCGCTAATATTTCTTAAGAGCTTAAAACAATGATTCAAGGTGAAAAATTACAAAAAATGCTGGCACGCGGTGGTTTTGGCTCAAGGCGTGAAATTGAACGCATGATCGAGCAGGGGTTGGTGCAGCTCAATGGTCGCACGGCAAAACTGGGTGATCGTGCCTTAGAAACCGATAAAATTCAAGTACGCGGTCATAGCGTAAAAACCACGCGACTGGCGCAACAAGCCACCCAAGTACTTTATTATCACAAGCCCGATGGCTTAGTCTGTAGCCGTTCTGATGAGCAGGCTAGGGATACCGTCTTTTCTCAACTGCCTCCGATTCGCAATGGTCGCTGGATCACGATTGGACGATTAGATATTAATACCAGCGGTTTATTACTGGTAACCAATAACGGTGAGCTGGCTAACCGTATGATGCATCCTTCCTATGAGGTCGAACGTGAATATGCCGTTCGTATCTTTGGCGAAGTCACCGAAGAGATTTTGACCCAGTTACGCCAAGGCGTCATGTTGGAAGACGGTGAGGCCAAATTTAATTTTGTATCCCGCCTGCCCTCGGACGAAGATGCCCAAAACCAATGGTATCGGGTTATTTTAAAAGAAGGACGTTACCGTGAAGTACGTCGTCTTTGGGAGTCGCAAGGGGTGCAGGTCAGCCGTTTGATGCGGATACGTTATGGCGAATTTAGTTTGCCGGCTAATTTGCGTCGTGGTCAAACCCGTGAGTTTGATTGGAAAGAAGTCAACCGCTTGTTAAAGTCGGTCGATCTTCCGGCTGAAAACCGCCCTGATCATCGGCCGGTTACTGAAGCGAAAACGCCACGGCCAAAGACAAGGTTGGTGCCAAAATCAGGTCTTCAACGCCGGCGCCGTTAATCCATTAATATGTGTAAATTGCGGCTTTATTATGTTGGGTTAATCCTTGTGCTGATGGGGCCGATGTCTCATTTATCGGCTCATACATTAACGGCACAAGATATTCAGTGGATAGGGGAAAGAATCTACCAAAATGAAACCGGCGGTAAACCTGAGCACTTAACCTTTTGGAGTCCGGCAGAGGAGTTTCCATCATTAGGTCTTGGTCATTTTATTTGGTTGCCTTCAGGCTTGAATTTGCCTTTTAACGCCACTTTTCCTCAAATGGTGGCGTTTGTCTCTAAGACCCACCCAACACCCGACTGGATGAAACAACCTCATCCGCCCTGGCAAACTAAAACAGAGTTTGACCAGGCCTGGTCTTCAGCTGAAATGAACGAACTTCGTATTTGGCTCAAGGCCACTAAAGAGCAACAAACTCAATTTATTGTGCAACGCTTTCAGCAAGGCGCTTTAGGTTTAACCGAAAGGCTTGATCCTCAACAAGCTCAGGCGATTCAAGTTAAGATCAACCGACTGATGCAGAACCGTTATGGACAGTATGCCTTAATAGATTATGTTAACTTTAAGGGCTGGGGTACGGATGCCAATGAGCGTTATCAAGGCGAAGGTTGGGGGCTGCTACAGCTATTGCAAGCCATGCCTGATTCGGAAGAAATTCTTGACAATAAACAGTTGTTGCAAGCTTTCTCGCAGGCAGGTAAACAGGTGTTAGCCAGACGTATTGAGCTATCACCCGCAGCCAGAAACGAACAGCGCTGGATGCCGGGTTGGGCGCAACGTATGGATAGTTATCTGCCATGATTAAAGCGATTTTTTTAACGGCTAGGCCGCCTTTTTTATTGCTTACGCTTTCAGTTATCACGATGGCCGGTGCATTGGCCCACAAGGATAACGCGGAGTTTTCAATTGCACTCTTTACGCTGGTACTGCTTGGCGCGCTTGCTGCACATGCCAGTGTCAATATGCTCAATGAAGCGCATGATGCACGTTCTGGTTTGGATGAACTAACTCAACGCACACCTTTTAGTGGAGGCAGTGGCGCATTGCAAGACTATCCGGGGTTGATTAACCGCGTTGAAGCAATAGGGTTGGGTTTGCTCGGGTTTGTCATGACTCTGGGCTTGTATTTTATCTGGCTCACAGGATGGGGGCTGCTGCCGATTGGCCTAGTCGGTGTTGGCTTGGTTCTTGCCTATACCCCTAAAATAACCCGTTCTCCTTGGCTTTGTTTAATCACACCAGGCCTGGCATTTGGACCCTTAATGGTCATGGGGTCTTACTATGTACTCACCGGGTACTATAGCTGTATTGCGTTGGCACTCTCCTTGATTCCATTCTTCCTAGTTAATAATTTATTATTGCTTAACCAATACCCAGATTTAGCGGCTGATCGACAAGTCGGGCGGCGCAACCTAGTTATTGCTTATGGTGAAAAAACCGGTGTTCGCGTATTTAACCTGTTTTTAATAACCAGCTTTGTAGGTCTAGTTGCTCTGGCGCTCACAGACTGTATTCCATTATGGAGCCTTTTAGGACTGTTGATGCTGGTGCTCGCTATTCCATTAATGATCAAACTTATAACATCACCTCATCCTTTTAGACCGTCATCAACTGACTTGGCTTCGAACGTTATCATCAATTTAGCGACCCCCGCGTTGATAGCGCTAGGTTTGTTAATCGCTTGAATTAACCTATTGGCAAGCTGAATCGTTTATAATCCATGCTATAAACTATCTAGAAGTCTGTCATGCAAGTAAATACAAAAAACGCGACATCCACAAGTTCTACACCTTTCAAGGTTCCGCCTCATTCGATTGACTCTGAACAATCGGTGCTAGGGGGATTAATGCTATCCAATGCCTCGTTCGAAGATGTATCGGTGGTTGTCAATCAATTTGATTTTTATACCCAACAGCATCAAGCGATTTTTTCCGCAATGGTAGAGCTCAACCGTGCTAATAAGCCCTTTGATTTGGTTACAGTTGTTGAGTGGTTAGAAGCAACGCAGCAGATTGAACTCGCTGGCGGTAAGACTTATTTGGCGGAGTTAGTCGCAAATACACCGGGTGCTGGTAACATTATGTTCTACACCCAAATTGTGCGCGAAAAATCGATTCTGCGAAAACTGATCGAAGCCTCGAACGAAGTGGCAGAAAGCTGCTTCTTTACCAAAGGCAAAGACGTGCGTGAAATCTTAGATTTTGCTGAATCTAAGATTATGGCGATTGCAGAACATGGTGAAGGCAAACAGCGACAATACAAAACCATGGATGAGTTACTGGCTTCAGCGATCAACCGTATTGATGAGTTGTTTAATTCTGATGGTTCGATAACCGGTATTGCTACTCACCTCAATGAATTTGATGAAATGACCTCCGGTTTGCAACGCGGCGACCTACTGATTGTAGCTGGCAGACCCTCAATGGGTAAAACTACTTTTTCGATGAATATTGCTGAAAACGTGGCGACTAAAAGTGGACAGCCGGTTGCGGTTTTTAGTATGGAAATGCCCGGAGAGCAATTGGCGATGAGGATGATCAGCTCCCTGGGGCGCATAGATGCGCACCGAATGCGAACCGGTAAGTTATTGCCCGAAGACTGGGCTAAGATGAACAAGTCTATTTCCCTGTTATCCAGTGCCGATATTTATATCGACGATACCCCAGCATTAATGATTACAGAATTGCGCGCGCGTGCAAGACGGATCGACAAGGATATCCGTGAAAAGCAACGACGTAAAGCGATTGAAGAGGGGGTTGAAGACCCGGATTCAAAAGTGACTGGTTTGGGCTTAGTCGTGATTGACTATCTTCAGTTAATGCGTGGCTCGCAAAACACCGATAACCGAGTGAATGAAATTTCTGAAATATCGCGTGGCCTCAAAGCCCTAGCCAAAGAATTAAACATTCCTTTGATTGCCTTGTCGCAGTTAAACCGAAGCCTTGAACAACGTCCTGATAAACGGCCTAAAATGTCAGACCTGCGTGAATCCGGTGCGATAGAGCAGGATGCCGACTTAATTATTTTTATTTATCGTGATGAGGTTTATCATCCGGATAGTGACGACAAGGGCACGGCGGAAATTATAATCGGCAAACACCGTAACGGTTCGATTGGTACAATACGTCTGACATTTATTGGTCAATATACCCGTTTTGAAAACTATATTTCCATGTCACCTGAAGATATGCATTACTAACTATGTCACGACCTATTTGTGCTCAAATTAACCTTGCGGCCTTGCGCCACAACCTAACCCAAGTAAGAGCCTTAACGCCTAAGGCTCGAATCTTTGCGGTCATTAAAGCCAATGGCTATGGACATGGCATTCTACGAGTAGCTAAACAACTTGCCTCTGCGGATGGCTTTGCAGTGGCTTCTTTGGATGAGGCCTTAATCCTCAGACAAAATGGCTTTTTACACCGTATCCTATTGCTAGAAGGGGTGTTTCAAGCCGACGAACTCAGGTTGGTTGAGCAGCACCGCTTAGACCTGGTATTGCATTCCCCCTATCAAGTCGACTGGCTGTTAGCTCATCAACCCAAAATGCCTTTAAAAATCTGGTTTAAATTGGACACCGGCATGCATCGTTTAGGATTTGATTTGGTTAGTTTTTATCAGTCTATGCTCAAGCTAAGCCATGCACTGCCACATCTTAAACTTCATTTAATGTCGCATTTTGCCAGTGTTACCGAATCGGAAAGCTTTACCCAGCAACAGCTTGCGATGTTTAACCAGGCCTGCGAAGACTATGCCTTGCCTAAAAGTCTAGCCAACTCGGCAGCGATTCAATTGCTTCCGCAAACCCATTTTGAATGGGTTCGCCCTGGCATTATGCTCTATGGTGCCGGTCTTATTCCAAACCTTAGAGCAAGATTTAAACCCGTGCTCACCTTTAAAACAAAGTTGATTAGCTTAAAGTGGATTGATGCAGGTGAAACGGTGGGCTATGGCCAAACCTGGACCGCAAGCAGAAAGAGCTTAATTGGGGTAGCGGCCGCGGGTTATGGCGACGGCTATCCACGTCACGCCCCAAGTGGCACCCCGGTGCTGGTTAATGGTCAAAGGGTGACGACAGTAGGGCGGGTTTCAATGGATATGATCACGCTAGATTTAACCGATTGCGCTGATTGGGTTGCGATTGGCGATAAGGTCACCCTCTGGGGAGAAGGGCTTGCGGTTGATGAAGTTGCAGAAAAAGCGGGAACGATTGGTTATGAACTGCTTTGCGGTATTACTCAGCGTGTGCCGATTGAAGAGATCGAGAATGAGGCGCAAAACCCATGAAAGATAAAAAGCTCGTTATTCATGCTAAGCATCGCGGTTATGATGGTTTTTTCAAAATTAATTTGATCGAATTCCAACATAGCCTATATCAAGGCGGCCTGAGTCCCAAAATTACGCGAGAACTCTTTGGCCGAGGACAAGCTGTGGTGGTATTACTTTATGACCTAGCAGCACAACAAATAGTTTTGGTAGAGCAATGTCGTGCCGGTGCATTGCAACACGCATTAGATGCCAATGACCCAAACCAGGCCTGGTTAATTGAGCCGGTCGCCGGCATGATTGATGATGGCGAAACCCCGCTTGAAACCTGCCAGCGAGAAACACGGGAAGAAGCGGGGATTGAAGTCAGTCAGTTTGAATATATTAATCAATTCTATCCCAGTCCCGGTGGCAGTGATGAAATCCTGCATCTCTATGCTGCAGAGATTGACTCTAGCCGAATTGGCCAATGGAGTGGTTTGGCTGAAGAGGTGGAGGACATACGTCTGGTTAAAATTCCGTTTGATCAAGCAAAACAACAGTTGTTAAACGGAGAATATCATGTCGCCAGTACTTTGATTGCTTTACAATGGCTGTTTTTTCAAAAACTACAGGCCAGCTAATGTCACAGCAAAACCCCCAAAGAGAACCCTTGCTTGAACTCTTTCGCTACGGGCAACTGCCCAAGTGGGCGCACCGTGGCTTGCTATTAGCCAGTTTAACGGCTGCTAGCTATTGGCTCTACTTCTCAATTGTAAAAATGGAACTTTTGCCCAGATTACTCGCAGGTGAAACGCTTATTCTTGACGCGATTGTAGGATTTCCATTGGTGTTAGCACTGGCGATTGTGGTTTATGCCGTCGTTTATTGGGCAACCAAGATTGTGTTTATTATCCTTAGTCCTCACTGGTTAACCTTGCCTCCGGATCACCATGATCCAGAGTTGACAACATTTGACCCGGCTGAAACTAACCCCGCTGATTCAGAGCACAAACAAGATAAATAAATCAACTATGCAGCTGAATCCATACAAGCAAGAAGCCTATCAACTCATTCGAATCGCCTTGCCGATTTTTACCGCTCAACTGGCATTAACTAGCCTGGGAGTTGTGGATACCATTATGTCTGGTTGGGTTGGGGTGAATGATTTGGCAGCGATTGGATTAGGCACCAGCATTCTACTGCCGGTCTTTATCTTCGCAACCGGCATACTGTTGGCGATGACTCCGATTACCGCTCGCTATTTAGGACAAAAAAAACCAGAAAAAATAGCTTACAGCTTAACGCAAGGAGTCTGGTTAGCCATCCCTATTGGGCTAATCAGTATGCTGGTTTTAATGGTGCCACAACCCTTATTGAATCTATTACAGCTCAGTCCACAAGTCTATCAACTAACCGTGGACTATCTGTTTTATGCTGCCTTGGGTTTGCCCGGAGTGGCGCTTTACCAAGTCTATCGGTTTTTTTGGGAAGGCCTAGGCATTACCTTGCCAACCCTAGCTCTTAGCCTAGGCGCACTGTTTTTAAATATACCGTTAAATGCATTGTTTATCTATGGCTACGGCCCAATCGAAGGCATGGGTGCCGTGGGCTGTGGGGTCGCAACCGCGATTGTAATGTGGAGCATGTTAGTTGGTGGCTGGCTCTATGTTAGATACGCCAAAAAAACCCAAATTTATCGCAGTCATCAATGGATTAAACCCAGTTGGGCACTGGGTTTTAAGCCTATTTTGCTATTAGGCTTGCCCATGGCTTTTGCGTTGTTATTTGAAGTAGGGATGTTCAGTTTTATTGTATTGTTTATTGCGCCTCTGGGCACCAGTGTTATTGGCGCGCATCAAATTGCGATGAGCTTTACCTCTCTGCTGTTTATGTTGCCGCTCAGTCTAGCGATGGCGATGACGGT
The DNA here is from genome assembly GCF_023278225.1 of Thiomicrospira microaerophila. Lineage (GTDB taxonomy): Bacteria > Pseudomonadota > Gammaproteobacteria > Thiomicrospirales > Thiomicrospiraceae > Thiomicrospira > Thiomicrospira microaerophila_A. The sequence continues at coordinate 1,207,098 of NZ_CP070959.1, read as the reverse complement.
GAGAGTTGGCCTAGGATTTGGCCAAGGGGAACGCTCTGCGGTAAAAACCAGCATTATCGTTGGCGTTGGTTTCGCACTGATCTTTGGTATTCTGTTGTCACTATTTACCTTCAACTTTAGAAACTCGATTGTCAGTCTGTACACCAGCCACAGTGAAGTTTTTCATATTGCAGCCATCCTATTTATTTTTGCGGCATCCTATCAGGTTTTTGATGCCATTCAGGTCGCGATGGCAGGAGCTTTGCGCGGATTGCACGATACTCAGGTTACCATGTGGGTCACGCTTTTTAGTTATTGGGGCGTCGGACTGGGCGGAGGTTATTTATTAGCTTTTGCAAATCCCTGGGGTGAACCGCTTGGCGTCTATGGTTTTTGGCTTGGCATCATTGCGGGTCTGGCCTTGGCTGCGCTGTTGCTAGTACTGCGTTTACGTTGGATGATGAAACATGTCGAATTTAAACAATAAACCCTGTCCTTGCGGAAGTGAGCTCAGTTATAAAGCCTGCTGCCGGCCCTTACATATCAAAAAAAACAAAGCCATTACGGCCGAGGTACTGATGCGGTCGCGTTTTTCTGCTTACTTTTTGGCAAAACAAAAACCGGAGTTATCAGGTTATATTTTAAGTACTTGGTGTCAGCATACCAGGCCTGCTCAAATGGATTTATCCGATCAACCTGATTGGATAAGGCTTGAAATCCATGCAACACATCAGGGCTTAGAGCAAGATCAGCAGGGTTGGCTTGAATTTACGGCATATTACCGTCAAGGATTGCTTGGACCAGAATTAGCACACAGAGAAAAAAGCCGGTTTAACAAAAATACAAAAGGGCAATGGTGTTACCAAGATGGAGTAGAGCCATAAACTCTGTTAGGAGTTTGACGAAAAAGTTGAAAATCTAGGTCGTCAAACTCATAATAAGACAACTTATTTCACTTTGTAGTACTTATCATTAAGGTACGCAGCAACATCTAAAACTTCATCTTCAAACCAGCCGGTATTCAGGTTAACATTACAAAAGTTGACCGCAGCCACCAACTTTTCAAAGGTATTGGTTTTTTGTGGATTATATGGCTGTGCAGCGTGACATTGAAGGCAGTTGGCTTCGTGATGTAAAGCTTTTCCTGCTTCAGGATCTCCACTGGCAAAAGCACCGGATGAAAATGAAAGGGTAGCGGTTGTAGCAATAACAGCGAAAACTTTTTTCATGACACTCTCCCAAGCTTATGTAAAAAACGCACCTTCATTTTAACCATAAAGATCAAATAAAAAACTAAAACTTATTTATTACCCAATCAATTTTTGTTGGGTGATGACAATCTAAAAAAACTAAAGGAAGAAAAAATGAGTGAAGTCACTTTTATCAAGGGCAAAGACCAAAGCCTAGAGAACTCGATAGCGTTCATGCAACAGACACTTAAACAACAAAGTTTTGAAATTAACGAAGTTAACTGGTTGAATCCGGTAGAAAACATCTACTCGCTCCACATTCATGATCGCGTTTGTCCGGGTTTATTTACTAACGGCAAGGGAGCGAGCCGAAAAGCTACCTTAGCCAGTGCTTTAGGTGAGTTCTTAGAAAGACTTTCAACCCATTATTTTTTTTCAGATTATTACCTAGAACCTGCGTTAGAAAACAAGCAGGCCTGGTTATATTATCCCAATGAAAAAGCTTTTGAACAGCAAGATTACAAGCAATGCTTAAACCCGGCTCTATGGTCAATCTATGATCCGCACCAAGAAATTCAGGCGGAACATCTGCTTAGCTTTAATGATAATAGTGACATGATTAGAGCATTGGAAATGCGTCATGCGGCGAATGATGAAGTGATTTATGTTCCGATGAATTTGCTTAGTAATCTCTATGCCAGCAATGGCCTATCAGCAGGTAATAGCCGTTTTGAAGCAGCGGTTCAAGGCTTGTCAGAGATTTTTGAGCGTTGGGTAAAGAATAAAATTTTAAAAGAAAATCTATGTTTGCCTGAAGTGCCCGCTGAAATTATTGCCGGTTTTCCTTCTATTGCACGTTCTTTGCAAGATTTACGTGATCAAGGACTAGAGGTATCGGTGCGCGATGCCTCGCTGGGTGGTCAATTTCCGGTCATGAACGTCACACTGTTTGATCCCAAGCAAGGACGCTGTTTCGCCTCCTTTGGCGCCCATCCCTTATTTGAAGTCGCATTAGAACGAACCTTAACTGAGTCTTTACAGGGGCGTCATCTAGGCTTTTTAGATGGTTTCCAAGTTCCCAGTTTTGACCAGCAAGCCGTTGCCGAAGATGAAAACCTAGAAAATCATTTTATTGATTCTAGCGGTCTAATCAACGCGCGCTTTATTGCCAACCAAGCCGACTTTGAATTTGTGAACTGGAACTGGGATTTAACCACCGAAGCGCAATGGCATTGGCTGGTTAGCCTAGCTAAAAAACAAGGTTTTGATGTCTATATTGCGCATTACGACCAGTATGATTTCCATGCTTGTCGCATTATTGCTCCCGGCATGTCGGAAGTTTATCCAATGGATGAACTGCTGGTTAAAAACCAAAATGATGGACGCAAATTACGCCAAGCGCTAGATCAGTTTGCAACCGATCATAAGCCACATTCCGTGCTCGAACTGTTAGATGAAATTGGCTTTAGTGACCATCAAGGCATTGCCTCGTTAATTGGTTTGATGCCTGATCCGGGGTGTGGCTGGAATGACTTTAAAATCATTGACTTGCGTTTTTGGCTTGAAGTCTATGCTAAAGACTTTGATGCGGCCTATCAAAGTTTACAAGTCTGCAAAGCCTATGTTCACCCGGAAAAATCTATGGCGCAGGTTTACGAAGCCATGCAGTTTGCACTAGATATCGAACTCGACAGCTTGGACTTTAAAGCTTACGAACAGGGAATGAGCAGACTTTTTGGCCCGAAAACCCTTGAACAGGTGAGGGCGCATCTTTCAGGAGAAGTGATAGCTTGGGGCTTAACATTAGGTCCGCTTGCTTTTGAACAAAGTCAACGCCATCAAGCGTTATGGCAGGTCTATCAACGAGCGCGTGTTGCTAAACAACGATAAGCCCTAAGCCAACATACCCAGCTGAAAGGCTGGGTATGTTGGGTTATTGTTAAAAATTAAAAGTTATAAATCAAAGATATATTGGTTTCGCCATCGGTCTTTTTTAAACCGCTGCCTGGGTTTGAATTGTAACGATATTTATAGCCTAAACTGGCTGAAAGTTTACTATTCAATGCAGCCCTTAAGCGGGTATTGGTTTCAATTTTATCCTGCTCGCTACCGGTTACATATAAGGCATCCTGACCAAAGCTATAGGTTTCATTGAATTTATGGGCAAAATCCAACTTCAAACGGCCTGTCGTTTGGTCAAAATCATCCCCGTTATACAAATCTACGTCTTGATAACCGATACCGATCTCCCCTTTGAGCAGGCTAGCATCTGTCTTATAAAGCAAACGACCCAGACCCACCGAAATCGTGTTGTCTAACTTTAGATCAGTTGGCTTGTTTCGTTCATTACGCAAGTTGGCGAAGGTGTAGAAGTCACGATTAGCGTTTAAAAAATAATCATACTGCTGTTCTAAAAGGTAGCGATCTGAAATGGAATTTCCAGATTCCTTCTTATTTTCTACCTCAATCGTTGCTGTATAGTCACTTTTTTCAAAGCCATAACCCATTTTTAAGCGCGCACTTATCGTTTGGGTGTCAGTATTACCAGTCGTTTTATTGAAACCCGCTTCACCCGAACCTGTCCAACCGGAACCTTGCGCTAAAACACTATTCGGCGCGACCAGACTTAGGGCTGAAAGGCTAGCAACTGCCAGTAAATTTTTGTTAAATGCCATGGTTTAATGTCTCCTAATTGACTTTTAGAGCAAATGATTAAATGCTTATATTATCATAGGTCAGCTTTCTCAACCAAATTGAACGCAACCGGCTTAAATTTGGTAAAATACAAAAAATTATGACTCGAATTAGGGATGTCCAATGAAACTCGATTTTTTAGATTTTGAACAACCGATTGCTGAACTGGAAGCAAAGATTGATGAACTTCGCCATCTTGAAGGCAATCAAGACATGGATTTAATCCAAGAAATCAGCGCATTGGAGCAAAAAAGCCAAGCCCTTACCGAATCCATTTTCAAAAACTTAACAGACTGGCAAATTTCGCAACTTGCTCGCCATCCTCAACGTCCGTATATGTTGGACTATATTAAAGCGATATTTACCGAGTTTACCGAATTGCATGGAGATCGTGCTTTGGCAGACGATGCTGCAATTGTTGGCGGCCTTGCACGTATTGATGGTCATGCCGTTATGGTAATAGGGCAACAAAAAGGCCGCGACACCAAAGAAAAAATTCGTCGAAATTTTGGTATGCCGAGACCAGAAGGTTACCGCAAGGCGCTTCGCCTAATGAAAATGGCCGAGCGTTTTAACCTGCCGATTCTTACCTTCATTGATACCCCTGGCGCCTATCCTGGCATTGATGCAGAAGAGCGTGGTCAAAGTGAAGCGATTGCGCGTAACCTAATTGAAATGGCTGAACTTAAAACGCCCATTATTTGTACCGTGATCGGTGAGGGCGGTTCCGGCGGAGCCTTAGCAATAGGTGTGGGCGATGTAACCATGATGATGCAATACAGTACTTATTCGGTTATCTCCCCTGAAGGTTGCGCTTCAATTTTATGGAAAAGTGCAGCGAATGCTTCAGATGCCGCAGCAGCGCTTGGCGTAACCGCACCAAGATTAAAATCTTTGGGTTTAATTGATGAGATTATTAATGAACCTCTTGGCGGCGCGCATCGTGCTCACCAGCAAGCAGCCGATAATTTAAAACAGGCCTTGATCGCCCAACTAAATCACTTCAGTACTTTTGAACTGGATCAACTCGTGAGCCGTCGCTATGACCGTTATATGGCCTATGGAAATTTTGAACATGCATAATAGTTCTAATAGAGCACAGGTTTGTGCTCTTTTTGTTTGATTATGGCAGAAACGCGCTGCTCCGTTACAGAAGCGGTCATAAGCTTTTACCAATCGACCGATGTAACTCAAATATGGGTTGCGTTTAGCGGTGGATTAGACTCAACCGTACTACTTAATGCACTCGTTGAGCAAAAGCCGGCTGAAGTTAATCTTAAAGCACTGCATATTCACCATGGATTACAACCCCAAGCAGATGATTGGCTTGTGCATTGTCAGCAGATCGCTGAAAGCCTAAATGTTGAGTTTATAGGCCATAAAGTTAGGGTTGACTCCACTCAAAACCTCGAAGCCGCAGCTCGCCAAGCACGCTATCAAGCTTTCCAACAGATTCTTGCCGATGGTGAAATTATTCTAACCGCCCATCATCTAAGAGATCAGGCTGAAACTTTTCTGCTTAACCTAATGAGGGGAGCGGGGTTGGCCGGGTTAGGTGCAATGTCTTCGCAAAGAATTCTAACCCTGAACCCAGAAAAGCAGGCCTGGTTAGCCAGACCTCTGTTAACCGTCGATTATCAAGCTATGCAAAACTATGCCCATCAGCGTGCGCTGAAATGGATAGAAGACCCGATGAATCAGCAAATGGACTATCGGCGTAATTTCATTCGTCACCAGGTTTTACCGCTTTTTAACCAGGCCTGGTCAAAACCGGAGCTAAAAATTGCGCAAACGGCTGCTCATTGTTCAGAGTCAGATCAGCTTCTAATAGCACTTGCGCAAATAGATTTGAAAGCAGTCGATCACGGCGCAGACTGCCTAAACTGGCAAGCCATGCAAACATTCGAATGGCATCGTCAAAAAAATATTCTTCGATATTGGTTTAACCATTATCACCAAATACGCCTTAGTCAAACTGATTTAGACTGGTTTAAAAACGAATGTTTCAATGCCTCCCCGAATGCACAACCTCAACGAATTTTGGCCGGAAAAAAAGTTAAAAGGTTTAAGAGGTTTATATTCTATCTAGTTGAAAGTAAACAAGAAATTAATCTATTATGGAGTGAGGGTCTTGATCTAAATATAATCAGCTCAGCCTTAGTGCCAAGTTTAGGAAAAGGCATTGCACAAAGCTGGTTTGACCCAAAAAATACCATTGAAATACGCAGCCTAAAACCCACCGATAAGGTTCAACGAGGTGCACTAAAAAAGTGGTTTCAACAACAAGCCATCCCTCCTTGGCAACGAACTCAATGGCCGGTTATCGTCATCAATGGGCAATTAGCTGCCATCCGTGATTACCGTGTTTTTGAACCCTTTAAGGCAAAGCCTGAGCAAATGGGTGCAAACTTTGTGGCTTTAAATTGAAGCTAGCGGGCTTTTCGGTTAGAATATCTGACCATTCTGAGTTCAAAAGGTTGGGATAGCCTGATGGTGTTCCCCGCGTGTCCAAATTTTCTACAAAGTGTGAATAATGACTAAATTTATATTTGTTACTGGTGGTGTGGTTTCTTCGTTAGGAAAAGGCATTGCCGCTGCCTCCTTGGGTGCGTTGTTGGAAGCGCGTGGCTACCGAGTCAGCATGCTCAAAATGGATCCTTACATCAATGTGGACCCTGGAACCATGAGTCCATTGCAACATGGTGAAGTATTTGTCACCGATGACGGTGCCGAAACCGACCTTGATTTAGGTCACTATGAGCGCTTTGTTCAGCGCCCTTTGAGTAAGCGCAACAGCTTCTCTACCGGCCAGGTTTATGAAACCGTTATACGCCGTGAACGTCGCGGTGACTACCTAGGGGGTACGGTACAGGTTATCCCGCACATTACCGATGAAATCAAGTCGCGCATTAAAGCCTCAGCCGTTGATGCAGATGTAGCACTGGTAGAAGTAGGCGGAACCGTAGGTGATATCGAATCCTTACCATTCCTAGAGGCAATTCGTCAAATGGGCGTTGAAATCGGGCGCGACAATACCTTGTTTATGCACCTAACTCTATTGCCATACATAGCGGTTGCCGGAGAAGTCAAAACCAAACCGACCCAGCACTCCGTAAAAGAGTTACGTTCAATTGGTATCCAACCTGATGTGTTGATTTGTCGCTCAGAAATTCCACTAGCCGATAGCGAGCGCCGTAAAATCGCATTGTTTACCAATGTAGAAGAAAAGGCCGTTATTAATTCGTTAGACGCAAAATCAATTTATCAAGTCCCGCGTATGTTGCACGAGCAGGGTATGGATGAGTTGGTGGTTAAAAAATTAGGACTAACCAACGCCAAGCCTCTGGACTTATCGGATTGGGATCAGGTTGTTGAAGCGCAAACTAATGCCAAAAACCGTGTTGATATTGCCATGGTTGGTAAATACGTTGACTTGACCGAAGCCTACAAATCACTAATAGAAGCGCTGCTTCACGCAGGGATCCACACACTTACAAAAGTAAAAATTCACTACATTGATTCAGAAGAACTTGAAAAAACCGGCATAGACAAGCTTAAAACCATGGATGCAATTTTAGTTCCAGGTGGTTTTGGCGAACGCGGAGTAGAAGGAAAAATTTTAGCCATCAAATACGCCCGTGAAAGCCTAAAACCCTATCTTGGGATCTGTCTGGGCATGCAAATGGCCGTTGTAGAATATGCGAGACATGTAGCTGGCTTGGAAGCTGCTCACAGCACAGAGTTAAACCCTCAAACGCCTCATCCGGTGGTTGCTTTAATTACCGAGTGGACTGATGAAAAAGGCGCAGTTGTAGAGCGATCTGAAACCTCAGACTTGGGCGGCACCATGCGTTTAGGCGGTCAAAACTGTAAGGTAAAAGCCAATACCAAACTGGCGAGTATTTATGGTAAAGACCTGATTCGTGAGCGTCACCGCCATCGTTATGAAATGAACGAAGGTTATGTTGCCCGCTTAGAACAAGCAGGCCTGGTATTCTCAGCCCATTCTGAAGATGGTGATTTAGTAGAGTCGATCGAAATCCCAAATCATCCGTGGTTTGTGGCTTGCCAGTTCCATCCTGAATTCACCTCAACGCCTCGCAACGGTCATCCGTTATTTAGCGCGTTTGTTTCAGCGGCCTTAACCGCCAAGCAAAAAGGATAACTATGCAACTTTGCGGTTTTAATGTCGGAATTGACCAGCCATTATTTTTAATTGCCGGTCCCTGTGTTATTGAGTCGGAACAACTAGCCATCGACACAGCCGGAACACTAAAAGAATTGACGACCCAACTCGGTATTCCCTTTATCTTCAAGTCGTCTTATGACAAGGCTAATCGTTCTTCAACCAGTAGCTTTCGTGGTTTAGGCATTGAAGAAGGCTTGCGCATTCTGCAAAAAGTTAAAGACCAAATTGGCGTACCGGTATTAACCGATGTCCATGAAGACACACCACTGGGTGAAGTGGCCTCGGTGGTTGATGTGATGCAAACGCCGGCCTTTTTAGTGCGTCAAACTAATTTTATCCAAAACGTCTGCCGTCAAGGCTTGCCGGTCAATATCAAAAAAGGCCAATTTCAAGCGCCTTGGGATATGGATCAGGTGGTCGCAAAAGCGCGTGAAGTCGGTAACGACCAAATAATGGTCTGTGATCGCGGAACATCTTTTGGCTATAACACCTTGATTTCTGATATGCGAGGTTTAGCCTCAATGCGCCGCACCGGTTGTCCTGTGGTATTTGATGCCACCCATTCCGTGCAGCAACCCGGCGGACAGGGCAGTACATCCGGCGGTCAACGTGAGTTTGTACCGGTGTTAGCGCGTTCAGCGGTTGCCGCGGGTATTTCCGGTTTATTTATGGAAACCCATCCAGATCCGGCGAATGCCAAAAGTGATGGCCCTAATATGTGGCCACTGGCTAATTTAAAGCCTGTTCTTGAAGTGCTCAAAGCACTCGATCAGGTAGTTAAACAACAGGGTTTTGTTGAAAACGAGTTACTTTAACTCGCCTGTCACAAAGCCTGACTAGAATTCGATTTATTTTTATTATTTTTATTATTTTTTATTATTTTTTATTATTTTTTATTATTTTTTATTATTTTTTACTACTCAAAAGGTTAAAAGATGTCATTGATTAAAGAAATCAAAGCGCGCCAAATTATTGATTCACGCGGTAACCCAACGGTTGAAGCCGACGTAATTTTAGAATGCGGTGCAGTTGGGCGTGCAGCCTCACCATCGGGTGCCTCAACCGGTTCTCGCGAAGCGATTGAGTTGCGTGACGGTGACAAGTCTGTATTCATGGGCAAAGGCGTAATGAACGCGGTCAACAATATCAAAAATGAAATTGCACCGGCATTGGTGGGTAAAGAAGCGACCGAACAAGCTAATATCGACCAAATCATGATTGATTTGGACGGTACCCATAACAAAGCCCGTTTAGGTGCCAACGCGATTCTAGCCGTTTCAATGGCCTGTGCAAAAGCAGCGGCGATTTCAAAAGGTCAAGCCTTGTTTGAATACCTAAAAAATGACGACTACCGTATGCCGGTACCGATGATGAACATTATCAACGGCGGTGAACACGCTGACAACAGCGTTGATTTCCAAGAATTTATGATCATGCCAGTTGGAGCACCCAGCTTGTCTGAAGCGCTACGTTACGGCGCAGAAGTCTTCCATACCTTGAAAAAAGTATTGCACGACAAGGGTTATAACACCGCAGTGGGTGACGAAGGTGGTTTTGCCCCAGATCTAAAATCAAACGAAGAAGCGATTACCGTTATCCTAGAAGCGATTGAAAAAGCAGGTTATGTGCCTGGTAAAGACATTATGATTGCACTAGATGTTGCGGCTTCAGAGCTATATAAAGACGGTAACTATGTATTAGCCTCAGAAGGCCGTACCCTAACCAGCGCAGAAATGGTTGATTTTTATGCTGACTGGTGCGCGAAATACCCGATTATCTCCATCGAAGATGGTTTTGATGAAAGTGATTGGGATGGCTTTAAAATGCAAACCGAGCGTTTGGGTAAAACCGTACAATTGGTTGGGGACGACTTGTTTGTAACCAATACCAAAATCTTAAAAGAAGGTATTGATAAGGGCATCGCTAACTCTATTTTGATTAAGGTTAACCAAATCGGAACGCTGACTGAAACCATGAACGCGATTCAAATGGCGAAAGATGCCGGTTATACCGCGGTAATTTCCCATCGTTCAGGTGAAACTGAAGACGCAACCATTGCCGATATCGCTGTGGCGACCGGTGCCGGTCAAATCAAAACCGGTTCAATGTCGCGCTCTGACCGTATTGCCAAATACAACCAACTGATTCGTATCGAAGAAGCCTTGAACGAAGCAGGCGGTGCGGTTTACCCTGGTAAGTCAGCTTTTTACAATCTTAAATAAAAGATATCAGGCGGATGAAAATACTGATTATTGTTTTATCCGTCCTTGTGTTTCTATCCGGGATTCGCCTACTATCTTCAAATGGAGGATTAGGCGAATACCTGGCACTCAAGCTTCGTTTAGCAGAAGTTGAACAGCAGGTAAAAACTCAACAAGCGATTAACGATCTGCTAAAAAAAGAAGTCATTGAATTACAAACCGGAACCGACGCACTCGAAACCATTGCACGCCAGCGTTTAGGCATGATTGGCGGTAATGAAATATTCATTCAAGTGTTGAATCTTCCCCCAACCCAAGTTGTCGCTCCGATACCTGATGAACAGGTGGAGTCCATTCAAGAAAACCCGCTTCCTATCAACCCGATTGAACCTTAAAACGACTAGTTTATTTTACAAACATCAGCGTTGATTACTTGTTTGGCTCTTAAATAAAGACAGACGGTTCTGCGTGTGTGCTGATCAGTTAAACTAGCATGGATAGTTTGTGCATTTCGTCGTGTTCGTGAAAACCCCAATTCAATAATCTCCAACGCCTCTAATCGCTGCTCACGATTTAAAAAAGGCCAAAGATCATTTATCGTCAAAGCCAGTTCCAAATTCACTAAGGGATTATTCCGCGCCAGATGCAAGCCCTTAAACCAAAAAACATCGAATGAATCACTATTTTCTAACAGCGGAACCATGCGTAAATTATTAACCCAGACAAAAGGGTAATCTGGAAAAGACTGAGTTTGAAGTGCAAGCCATTGTTGAATATGCGATAAATGAAAATCTCTATCTGAAGGATCATTCAACTCAGTCAAGCGTAAAAGATGCACACTCACCTTATAGTCATAAAACGCGGGTCGAATAACCAAGGAAGCCTGCTGATAACGGTTTAAAGAAGAATCGATTAAATCTATTGCAGATGGCGCTATCGGCGCTTTTGACAGGTTAATCTGAGCAATCAATTTGCTGGCTTGATAAAAGTGCAATTCTGAATATAACCAACGCCCCGCCAAAACCAATAAAAACAAGCTTAAAAGTAACAGCGCCCCCCATCTTAATGGCTGATAAAACCGAAACTTATGTCGCTGAGCCTGCATAACAATCAGAGCCTAGTAGAAGGAAGAGGGGTTAACTTAAACAAACTTTGAGTTAACTCACGCTGATTGTGTTTGAGCGTTACTCTCGTTAAATCAAAAGAGGCATCTTGAGCCAGAAAATTGAATGCATCGGCTAGTTTAGGAGGGCGAAAACGCTGGTTATGGGCATCACTGGCGATAAAGTCAACCTGTTGCTCTCTGAGCAGTTGCATTGCAAAGTCTTGCGGAGCAGAACCAAAATCACCGAGTACTGAGCCTGCGGTAATTTGAAACAAACAACCCAAACGAATAAATGGCTGCAACCTGGAAGGCTGGTTATAAAAAAAAGCATGACGTTCAGGGTGGGCTAAGATAGGCTGAATACCTTGCTGAACCAACCAGCCAACCAACTTATCACTGCCAACAGGCAATTGATTAGTCGGTAACTCAAGCAATAAAGCGGGTTTATCTTGCCATTGACCAATAAACGGAAGGGTTTGAGTCTTAACCCAAGTTAAGATCTCAGGACAAATTCTAACTTCCGCCGCCACTGCTAACTGAATAGTTAACTGACTTTGTTCTAGTGCAGCGGAAAGAAGCTGTGAAGCTTTGGTAATGCTATTCAAATCATTATCAAAACGCCCCGGATGAATATGGGGCGTATTAACTAGATGGCTAATACCTTGTTGTTGTGCTAACTCAAGTAACTCAAGACTTTCATTGATGTTTGCAGCCCCATCATCAATACCGGGTAAAAGATGATTATGGATATCAAACATCTGAAAACCTTAGCTTAATCAAGCAGATTTAGCCGTGTTAGTGCTATAGCCATAATAGTCATAATAACCAGAATAGCTATAACCTTGTTTCTGGGCTTTTTTAATATCTACTTGATTCATAATAATCCCTTTAATTGAGGCATTATGTTGAAGCAAGCTTCCAACTCCTTCCTCAACCAACTTGGTGGGTGTGCTGTCATATTTAGTAATGTAGATTACGCTATCAGCGACCGCTGAAATAATCAACGGATCACGCCAATCTGGTAAAAAAAATCCAACAGACAGACACCCCGGCGAGAGGACTAACCGGCATAGCGCACACCCGTTGGGCAACTCACGGCATACCGGAAGAACGCTGGACTGTCAACCCTTTTTCGTACACAAAGACGCCCATTTTTTATCTAGTTCCTTCATCGCCCTGATCCACTGATTTTCATACTCTACCGGCGAGTAATTGTCATTGGTACTGTGCATTCTTTGGTGGTTGTACCAGCCAATATAATCAGACACGTCATATAATGCCTGCTTGCCTGTGGCGTAGGTGGTGCGATACACGCGCTCCTTTTTCAAACTGGCAAAAAAGCTTTCTACTACCGCGTTATCCCAACAATTACCCCGTCTGCTCATGCTGGGTTTAATCCCCCAGTGCTTGAGCACGTTGCGATAAGCCTTGGCTACAAACTGGCTGCCTTGGTCGGTGTGGATAATCAGCCCGCGTGTGGGTTTTCGGCTCCACAAGGCTCTCAATAACGCTCTTTTGACCAGTTGGGCCTCCATTCGGCTATCCATCGCCCAGCCGACCACACGGCGTGAATACAGGTCAATAAACACCGCGAGGTATTGCCAGCCTTCAAGCGTTCGAATGTAGCTGATGTCCGCGACCCATTTTTGATTTGGACCTTTGACATTAAATTGACGCTTGAGCGCATTGGCCGCAATCCGGTCATCGTCAATCGCCGCTACATTGCGATTGCAATAACGCTGGCGCGTGATGACTTTTAACCCCAAAGCTTTCATCCGTTCGATTATACGTCGGCGACTAACCTCCAGCTTATGCTCACGTTTGAGGGCGGTCTTAATCCGCCGTGCGCCAATCGTTTGGCTATAGCGTTCAACCATTTCAGTAATATGCTGATCTAGTTGAGTCTGCTCGCTGTCCTGCTCTGTTTGTCTTTGTTTACGTTGCGCCTGAGTTCGTATGTAACTGGTGTAGCTGCTTCGCTTAACCCCTATCAGCCTACAGAGACGACATGCACTGGAATCGGCTTTATGTGCATCAATCCAGGCGTACTTTGCTATTTGTGTACCGCAAAGTACGCCGCCGCTTTTTTTAATAGTTCAACGTCCTCCAAGGCCGTTTTTAATTCGCGTTTAAGCCGGCGATTTTCAGCTTCTAGATCAACCGCTTTTTCAACGGTTGGCTGAACTGAATCTTTATTTTGATTAGCGCGACGGTGTTTATCAACCCAGCCATACAGGGTGTTTTCTTTGATGTCGAGATCGCGTGCTATTTGAGCAATCGGCTTTGACCCTTCAAGTGCCATTTCGATGGCTTGCTGTTTGAGTTGATCATCATAGCGTTTTTGTTGTTTCATCATCGTTTTCCATTCGTTGTATTTAAGTCACATTTTAACGTGTCTTTGTGTACGAAGGATTGTAGCCAGTCCACGCAATGCCCACCCACATATTTGTAACAACAAAATAGCCGTGGTACACAACGGTATAATAGAAAATTACCAACAGCTTAAAGCAGAGCAAACTGAAAAGGGTTTTAGATTCACCTCGGAGACCGACACGGAAGTCATTGCACACGCTATTTATGAACAGCTCTATAATCAAGGCGTTACGAATCCAACCTCAACGGATTTATTAAATGCAGTTCAGCGTGTAACCCATGAAATCAAAGGTGCTTATGCTTTAGGTATCATTTGCCGGGACCTGCCTGACACCCTGATTGCTGTCAGAAAAGGCAGCCCGTTAGTGATAGGGGTAGGCTTTGGTGAGCATTTTATCGCTTCTGACATTTCGGCACTCTTGCCGGTGACCCAACGATTTATTTATTTGGAGGAGGGCGATGTTGCTTGTTTGGATCGCCAGCAATACCAAATTTATAATGCGCAAGCTCAAGCAGTCGAACGCGAAGTGATTCTGTCATCACAAATGTCCAGCGCCAGTGATTTGGCCGGTCATCGTCACTTTATGCACAAAGAAATTTACGAACAACCTCAAGCCGTGATCAACACCCTGTCCTCAAGAATCACCAACGAAGAAGTCGATCCCGCGATTTTTGGCGCGCCTGCACAGGCCTGTTTTGAAACCATCAACCGACTGCAAATTGTCGCCTGTGGAACCAGTTATCATGCAGGCCTGGTAGCCAAATATTGGATAGAAGACATTATTGGTTTGCCTTGCCAAGTCGAAGTGGCTAGTGAATACCGCTATCGCAATCCGGTACTGCAAAATAACACCCTACTGGTTACCCTAAGTCAGTCGGGCGAAACCGCGGACACCCTTGCGGCCTTGCAACAGATTAAACAGATCAGAAAAAATAATTCAAGCCTAAATATCCCAACGCTAACTATTTGTAACGTCGCTGAATCAAGCCTGACGCGCGAATCAGACCTAGTATTTCTTACCCACGCCGGGCCAGAAATTGGCGTTGCCAGCACCAAAGCCTTCACCACCCAACTTGTTGGGCTTGCCCTGCTAATGACAGCCATCGGCAAGGTTAAAGGCTCATTAAACGCTGAACGACAAGCCTTAATTGTACAAGGCCTACTTAAACTACCAGGCCTGCTAGAAAATGCGCTAAGTCACGAAGCCGATATCAAACTGCTGGCGCAAGGCTTTGCTGACAAGCATCACGCAATCTTTTTAGGCCGAGGTCCAATGTATCCGATCGCAATGGAAGGGGCGTTAAAACTAAAAGAAATCAGCTATATCCACGCCGAAGCTTACCCGGCAGGCGAACTCAAACATGGCCCACTGGCGCTCATTGATGAAACCATGCCGGTTATTGCGATCGCACCGCACGATGAACTGCTGGAAAAGCTAAAATCTAACTTACAAGAAGTCAGTGCGCGCGGTGGGCAAATGATTGTTTTTGAAGACGAAGCCTCCAATATTTCCAGTGAAGAAGGCTTTAAAGTCATCAAAGCCTCATCGAATGTCGGGCGGATTACCGCGCCAATCACCTTTAATATCGCGTTACA
Organism: Thiomicrospira microaerophila; assembly: GCF_023278225.1. GTDB lineage: Bacteria > Pseudomonadota > Gammaproteobacteria > Thiomicrospirales > Thiomicrospiraceae > Thiomicrospira > Thiomicrospira microaerophila_A. Next base: position 1,191,770 of record NZ_CP070959.1, on the reverse strand, counting down.
ATTACTCAGCTATCATGTTGCGTTGATCAAAGGCACCGATGTGGACAGACCACGAAACCTTGCTAAATCGGTCACTGTTGAATAACCCTATTTTAAACCTAAGAGAGAAAGTACGATGAAAATTGCTGTTGCCGGAACCGGATATGTAGGCCTGTCGTTGGCCGTATTACTAGCGCAACACCACGAAGTGGTTGCGGTCGATATAATCAAAGAAAAAGTCGATTTGATAAACCAAGGACTATCACCCATCCAAGACAATGAAATAGAACAGTTCCTTCGTGATTTTAAAGCCCAAGGCAAACTCAATACGCAAAATTCACAGCATAAAGCCGGATTAACCGCCACGCTTGACCCCAAACAAGCCTACCAAAATGCAGAATTTGTTATTATCGCCACGCCAACCGATTACGATACCGCAACCAATACCTTTAACACCCGCTCAGTCGAAGCCGTCATTAAAGATGTCCTTGCGATCAATCCCAACACAACCATGATTATCAAAAGCACGATACCTGTAGGCTACACCCAACACCTAAAACAACAACTCAACACTCAACACTCAACACTTACTATCAATCTCATCTTCTCGCCCGAATTCTTACGCGAAGGCAAAGCCCTCTACGACAACCTCTATCCATCGCGTATCATTGTTGGTGAAAACTCAGAACGTGCCAAAATCTTTGCCGGTCTGCTAATCGAAGGTGCCGCCAAACCGGCTTCGGATATTCCGGTGCTTTACACCGATGCCACCGAAGCCGAAGCGGTTAAATTATTTTCAAACACCTACTTGGCATTGCGCGTTTCCTATTTCAACGAACTCGACACCTACTGCGAAAGTCACGGCCTCAGCACACGACAAGTGATTGAAGGGGTTGGCCTAGACCCGCGCATCGGCGATCATTACAACAACCCCAGTTTTGGCTATGGCGGCTACTGCCTGCCCAAAGACACCAAACAACTGCTCGCCAACTACCAAGACGTGCCACAAAACCTGATAAAAGCGATTGTTGATTCCAACACCACCAGAAAAGACTTCATCGCCGATCAAGTTATAAAAAAACTAGACGACTCAACTGACGGTACGCAACCTTCAACCCTTAAAAAGGTCGGAATCTATCGACTCGTGATGAAACAAGGCTCCGACAACTTCCGCGCCAGCGCGATCCAAGGTGTGATGAAACGAATCAAAGCAAAAGGAATCGAAGTCATCATCTATGAACCGGTACTCACCGAACAAGGCGAAACCGAATTCTTCCATTCCAAAGTCATCAACGATCTGGCTGACTTCAAAGCCCAAAGTGACGTCATTATCGCCAACCGCCTAGTTGACGACCTTCAAGACGTCGAAGATAAGGTATATACTAGAGACCTATTTGGCAAAGACTAAGTACTAGTGATTAATTTTTAGTGGTGAGTGATGAGTTTTGAAAGACGACAATAATGCCCTGAACAAGGCTTTTGGTTTTGCGGTAAGGGTTGTTAAATTACATCAATTTTTATCGAAAGAACATAAAGAATATGTTTTATCAAAACAAGTGCTGAGATCCGGTACATCGATTGGCGCAAATATAAATGAAGCGCAAGCTGGGCAGAGTAAAGCTGATTTCATTGCCAAAATGAGTATTGCAAGCAAAGAAGCTAGAGAAACTAAATACTGGATAGCGCTTCTTTGCGAAACAAACTACTTAGATCAAAATGATCATCACGTAAAAACACTACTAGAACAAAGCGAAGAACTCATCAAAATACTAACCAGTATTGTCAAAACAGCCCAACAAAATGCAAAGATAAAAATATGAAAAAAACAACTCAAAACTCAGCACTCAACATTAAAAACTCAAAACTAAACATTCTAATCACCGGTGCGGCCGGCTTTATTGGCCATCACCTCATCCAAGCCCTCAAACCCTACGGCCATAACATCGTTGGTATTGATAATCTCAACGACTACTACGACCCACAACTAAAACTAGACCGCCTAAAAGCCCTAGGTTTTGACAACGACCAAATCCAAAATATGGCTGAAGGCCAAAACTCAACACTCAACACTCAAAACTCAACATTCCAAAAACTCGACCTAGCCGACCGCCAAGGCATCGAGCAGCTATTCGCCGAAAACCAATTCGACATCGTTGTAAATCTTGGAGCGCAAGCGGGTGTGCGCTACTCGATCGACAACCCCCATGCCTATGTGGACTCCAATCTAGTCGGCTTTGTCAACATCCTTGAAGGCTGTCGCCACAGCAAGGTTAAACACCTCGTTTACGCCAGCTCCAGCTCGGTATATGGCATGAACATAAAACAACCTTTTAGCACCCAAGACCGTGTGGACTATCCAATCAGCCTCTATGCGGCCACCAAAAAATCTAACGAACTCATGGCGCATACCTACAGCCACCTATACGGCATACCCTCCACTGGCTTGCGTTTTTTCACGGTTTACGGCCCGATGGGGCGCCCGGATATGGCCTACTTCTCCTTCACCAAAAAAATCCTAGCCGGTGAAACCATCGACGTGTTTAACAACGGCGACATGAAACGCGACTTCACCTACATAGACGACATAGTAGAAGGCATCACCCGAGTAATGCAACACCCACCGGAAGTCACCAAAGGTGGTCAGCCACTCAAAACTGAACACTCACAACTTAACACTACTGCCCAAGCCCCCTACAAAATCTACAACATCGGCAATAACCAACCTGTGACCCTACGCCGCTTTATCACCGCCATCGAAACCGCCACCGGCAAAAAAGCCAATGAAAACCTACTGCCGATGCAAGCAGGCGACGTACCGATCACCTATGCCGACGTAGACGACCTCATTGCCGACACCGGCTTTAAACCCAGTACCAGCATAGAAGAGGGCATTAGCCAATTTGTAACCTGGTACAAAAGCTATTACAAAAACTAAATAAAAGATCACTATAATGCCTAAATGACTTCTTACTCAAATAGGCTAGTGCAATATGAAGATTATTCAGCAAGCGATTGGCGGTGTTTATCTTATTCAACCCCAAGTTCATACGGACGGGCGGGGCTATTTTGTTGAAACCTTCCGCCAAGACCTTCTGCAGCAAGCCATTGGCTATCCCATTCACTTCTGTCAAGACAACGAAGCCCACTCCGAACAAGGGGTTTTAAGAGGCCTTCACTTTCAATGGCCGCCCTATGCGCAAAGCAAACTGATTCGCGTAATTGAAGGCGAGATCCTCGACATCGCTGTAGACCTGCGCCCCAACAGCCCCAACTTTGGACAACACCACCGCCAACAGCTCAGTGCGCAAAATCAACAACAACTCTACATACCCAAAGGCTTTGCCCACGGCTACCTTGTCCTAAGCTCACAAGCCAAAATCCACTACAAAGTCGATGCCCCCTATGCGCCAAACCATGAAGGCGGCTTGGCCTACAACGACCCACAACTCAATATAAACTGGCGAACAGAACCGCAAACGCAAAAACAAGCGACACTATCCGAAAAAGACCAAAACCAACCGCGCCTTGCCGACATTCGTCAGCAATGCCAAGCCTTTAACGCGCTATAACCCGCCATGCACAAAAGTCTTCTCGTTATCGGCAAAACCAGCCAACTAGGTCAAACCCTCCAAAACCTAGTCAACCAATCCACAACACACACGCCCCAACAAACCTTCACCTTTACAGGGCGACAAGAACTAGATTTAGCCGATCCAAACAGCATTAGCCGCTTTTTCAACCAACAACGCTTCGACGCCATCATCAACTGCGCGGCATACACAGCGGTTGACCAAGCAGAAAACGAACCGGAACATGCAAACCAAATCAACCACCTAGCGGTAAAACAACTCGCCGAAATTGCCAAAAAGCAACACACCACCTTGATTCAGCTAAGTACCGATTACGTGTTTGACGGCACAAAACGCACCCCCTACAAAGAAACCGACCCCACCCGGCCAATCAATGTTTATGGCCTTACAAAAAGCCTTGGCGAGCAGGCCTGCTTACGCATCAACCCCAAAGGCGCGATCATCCGAACCAGTTGGCTATACTCACACCACGGCCACAACTTCATAAAAACCATGCTGCGGCTAAGCCAACAGCGCGATCAACTCAAAATAGTCAACGACCAATTCGGTAGCCCAACCAACGCCGTTGATCTAGCGCAAGCGATAATAAACCTAATAAATAACCCACAAACACAAACTGCGCTCAAAATTTATCACTACGCCAATGAAGGCGTTTGCACTTGGTACGACCTAGCACAACACCTGTTTAAACTCACCGAAACCCGCTGTCAACTCATCCCAATCAAAAGTCAAGACTACCCAACCCAAGCAAAACGCCCAGCCTACAGCGCACTCAATACCCAACGCATCCAAACCCAACTAAACCACCCCACCCGAAACTGGCAACAAGCCCTAAAAACCCATCTAGCCACAACACCCTCATAACAAGCATCCCCCCGTCATGGCGAGCATCCCACCCGTCATTGCGAGCGCAGCGAAGCAATCTCTAACGCATAAAACCTGGTAAAACTACTATAAGGTGTGTAATAGTTAACAACCAATAAAAAAATAGAGTTGAAAAAAGTCTATGAAACAAGGTTATATTTACATAATGAGCAACAAGAAACATGGCACCCTATATGTTGGAGTTACTAGTAACCTAATTCAACGTGTTTACCAGCATAAACATCATTTGATTGAGGGTTTTACCAAACGTTACAACCTTAATAAGCTAGTTTATTTTGAGCAAATAGAAGAAATCCGGAACGTGTCAACATATATTGAACCAGTTCTTTAAAAATTAAATTGCTTTTTGCTTCACCCTTGGCAGGGTCGGGAAGTTCACACCCGTTTCAATAGTTTGTTGATCCGCCTCCTCGGGTATCGGGTTAATAAACACTTCCGCTGGCGTCAATTTGACCAAGGGGCGACCTTGGCTAAACCGTTGCGGATGTTTTGCAAACGCATCATCTAATGCCTGTTGGCGTATTGTTGCGATTTGCTTGTAATCACCACTAAACACTTGATAGGGCGTGAACCCCGCCAGACTGCTGTGGTGATGTTGATGGTTATACCAACTCACATAGTCTTGGCACCAGCGCATGGCATGGTCATAATCATCGAACCGGCGCGGATAGTCCAGCTGATACTTCAGCGTTTTAAACTGCGCCTCGCTCATCGGATTGTCATTACTCACTCTGGGGCGGCTGTGTGAGGCGGTTATCGCTAACTCTCCAAGTAAATCGAGATAACAATGTGCCGTCATCGGTGTACCGCAGTCTTGGTGTAACGTTAAGCTGTTGGGGGCAATCTGGTAACGTTGCACCGCCTCTTCAATCAATTGCGATGACAATGCGCTGTTTTCCTTGCGCGAGAGCATCCAGGCTACAATGTAGCGGCTAAAGAGGTCCATCACCACATACAGCGAGAGATATTCGCCTCGCTTTCGGGTGGACAGTTTAGCAATGTCCCAGGTCCACACTTGATTAGGCGCATCGGCACGTAATCTGGGTACACTGTGCGATTGGGGCGGACGTTGTGCGCGACGCTCACCGTTAAGTTCATTTGCACGCAATAGACGATGCATCGTACTCACCGAACACAGGTATTCTCCTTGCTCCAATAGCTGATGGAACACTTGTACCGGTGGTTGATTACAGAAGGTCTCACCGGTCAGCGTGTCGATCACGTGCTGGCGCTCGACTTCACTCAACGCCTTAGGTTGAACAGACCCACCGCGCCGATGACCCGGCGGCAACCTCGGTCCGCAGAAGGTGTGTGCTTTGATGTGTCGGCGCAACGTATTGCGACACAGCGCCAACGCTTCTGCCGCTAAACGTTGAGATACATATGGCGGTAAGGGTTGATCGACTATCATACTGGCTAGCTCTGCTGTTCGAGTGCTTCGATCAGTGCCAAGGCTTTTTTTTGGAGTAAAAGGCAGCCGTCCTTGACGGCAATCTGTTTGAGAAGGCCAGCATTTTCTTTTTCTAACTGCTCAATACGCTTTTGCTCCGGAGTTTTAGACGGCACTGGGCCGGGTTTAGATTTAGCTAAGCCGTTGACACCTTGCTCGGCAAACTCACGACGCCATTGCGCCAACTGATTGGAATAGAGTTTTTCACGGCGCAGTAATGTGCCTAACTCGCCATGTTTACAGGCATCAGCTTGTTGTAGAATAGAGAGCTTGTACTCGGTGCTAAACACACGGCGAGAACGTTTTTCCAGCACGGAATTAGGCTCAATCTTCGGTTCAATCTTTGGATTAACAAGGGTAATGGGTTTTGGCATAACGGTCTCCTAATGCGCCCTGATTTATATGTTATCTTAAAATCAACTGGCTCAACATTATGTTGACATACAGGGGTATGGTTGCCCGTTATGATCCGCAAAAAGATCATTTCAATTTTATCCATGCTATGGGTATCCTGAAAGAAGAAGGTTATCACTTTACTTGTTGCTTAGTTGGACGCGATTTAAATAAGGACAACAAGACACTTGTTGATGAAATTGCCAATTTCAATTTGACTAAAAATATACTTTTGTTAGATCAGCGTCTTGATGTACCAGTTATTATGAATGGTATTGATATTCATGTTCTTTCCAGTGCTTACGGCGAAGCTTTCCCTAATGTTGTTGCAGAATCAATGTCATGTGCTACGCCCAATGTAGTTACGGATGTAGGCGATGCGGGCTTTATAGTTGGCGATACTGGAAAGGTTGTTACCCCGCGTTCGCCTGAAAAGCTTGCACAAGCAATCCGTGTGTTTCTTATAACTTACGAAAATGATCCAGTTAAATGGTCAGAGAATTGTGAAAATGCTTTTATAAGAGCACGTGATAATTTTGACATAAAAAATATGATTGAAAAATATCATTTTGTTTGGGGTATTTGAAAATGAATATTTTACTACTTGGCGCTAATGGTTTTATCGGGTCTGCCATACTTGAGGAATTATCAAAGAATAATGATTTAACTATAACGTGTATCACACGTAAACCTGTTTTTGATGATGTAAAGGCTGATAATGTAAATTGGCTTCAGTTAGATGTGTTATCAAATAAAAGCCGTTTCCAGCGTATTATTAATGAGTCGGATATTGTTATTAATACGATCGGTGAATTAGATAAACCTGCTTTGATGACACGCACAAACTTTGAACTGGTAAAAGAAATTGTTGATCTTATGCTTGCTTCAAAGGGTAAGAAAAGACTGATTCAAGTGAGTAGTGTAGGTTGCTATGGTGCTATTAACCGTTTTATAGGGCAAGAAATTACCATAAAAGAAGATGATACAGAGTATCCGATTGGTTTATATGAAGAAACCAAAACTAAAGCTGACAATTACATAAAAGCGAATTTAGCTGATTCAGATCACTGTAGTTATTCCATTTTACGGCCTACCAATGTTTTTGGGCCAGGGATGAAAAGCAAAGCGATTTTGGGCTTGGCCTTTATGGTAAAAAAGGGTCGTTTTTTTACATTGCTGATCGCTCCGCAGTTTCGACTTATGTGCATGTCCGAGATGTAGCCCAAGCCGTTAAGTGTGTTTGTGATCAATTAGAAAAATCATCAAACCAAACTTATATTGTTTCGGATGATTGTCCCCAGCAGGTCTTCATTGATACGCTGGCGGATTCACTTTCGGTGAAAAAACCGATGTTGGTCGTCCCTATGGGTCTGGTTAAATTAGGCACATTCTTTGGTCAAAAACTATCGAGTAATTTTCCGCTATCAGGCTCTAAAGTAAGGTCCCTTACTTCTAAGGTCACATTTTGTAATAAAAAGTTAGTTCAATTGGGATATATGCCAGAGTTTTCGATTTATAAACCTCGGGTTATGGATTTAATTTTAAAAGGTTGGTCTTTAAAGTGAAAAGAATTTGTATTGTAACGGCTGTTCCAGCTACGGTTAATGCTTTTTTAAAAGAACATATTTTGGTTCTTGCTCAGTCTTATGATGTGACGGTCGTGACCAACATCTCGGGCGGTAGCCAGTTAGATGTCCCCCCCTCAGGTTAAGTTGATTCCCTTAGCTATTGAGCGTGATATTAGTTTGCTGAGTGATTTAAAGTCGCTGTTCGCATTAAGAAAAACGTTTAGCCGTGAAAAATTTGATTTAGTTTTGTCTGTTACGCCTAAAGCCGGACTTTTAAGCGCGTTAGCAGGATGTTTTTCCGGTACCCGTAATCGTTTGCATTGGTTTACCGGTCAAGTCTGGCTGACTCAACGTGGATTTAAGCGTTATTTGCTAAAGTCTATCGATAAGTTATTGGCATCTTGTGTTCGATTTGCACTCGTTGATAGTCAATCTCAGTTTGATTTTTTAATAGCTGAAAAGGTATTGAATCCGAGTAAAGGTGAAGTTTTAGGTGAGGGCTCGATCTGCGGTGTTAACCTAGAACGTTTTAAGTTTAATGAAGAGGCTAGGGCAGCTTTTCGAGCGCAAATTGGTTTAAGTGATGAGGCGAAAGTGCTTTTATTCTTGGGTAGATTGAATAAGGATAAAGGTATTTTTGATTTAGTTGAAGCCTTTAATTTAATTGTCAATGAGATAGATAACTTGCATTTAGTGTTGGTTGGGCCGGATGAACAATTGATTGAACAGTCATTATCATCGTCTGAAAAATTACACCCGAAAATACATTTCATAGGCGGTACTTCTGAACCGGAAAAATGGCTTTCGGTTGGTGATGTTTTTTGTTTACCTAGCTATAGAGAGGGCTTTGGCAGCAGCGTGATTGAAGCCGCTGCTGTAGGTTTGCCGGCTATTACTTCGCGTATTTACGGTTTAACGGATGCGGTTGTTGAAGGGCAGACAGGGTTGATGCACCAAGTAGGTAACGTTGATGAAATAGCATCTAAAATGAAGCAGCTTATCAATGATGAAGAGCTTACAAAGCGTCTTGGTGAAAATGCAAGACAACGCGCAGAGTCATCTTTTAGCCAGCGTTATGTTTCAGGCCTTCTTTTGGACTACATGAATAAGGAATTATCTAGTAGTTAAGTTTGCTTAAATGTGCTGTTCTTAAAGGTTACGAGCTTGGTCTGCTTTTTTGGTTTACCACGCTCGCGATGATGGCCTGCAATTGTTTTGAAACAAAAGGATTAAGCAATGTTGTCTTTGATTTCGCATGGTGGTTTGGAGGGGGTGACGGGTTCGTGTCATGAGCTGGGTTATGCGCCGGGCAAATCGTTGTTGGTGGATTGCGGTTTGTTTCAGGGCGCGGATTTTTCTAGCCACGGTGCGGAGTCGGCGAATGCGAATAAGCTGGCGATTGATTTTGATATTCGCCGTGTGCAGGCCTTGTTGGTGACCCATGCGCATATTGACCATATTGGGCGGATTCCGTATTTGTTGATGGCGGGGTTTAATGGGCCGATTATTTGTACAGAACCAACGGCGCGCTTGTTGCCCTTGATGTTGGAGGATGCGGTGCGCCTGGGTGTAACCCAAGACCGTCGGTTGATTGATTTGTTGATGGCGCGGATTAAATCGCTGTTGGTGCCGGTGGCGTATGGGGTGTGGCATCGATTGGATGCGGAGGTCAAAATCAAGTTTAAACGCGCTGGGCATATTTTGGGTTCGGCGTATATTGAGGTGGATTTAGCCAAGGCGTTGCCTTATCAGCCCAATGAGACGACTTTGGTGTTGGGCGATGAGCCGGTCGATTCTGAAAGGCATCAAGGCCTAGTGAAGCGGATTGTGTTTTCTGGGGATTTGGGCGCACCTTATTCGCCGATTTTGCCGAATCCGAAAGCGCCTTATGCCTGTGATTTGTTGGTGTTGGAAAGCACTTATGGCAATCGGTTGCATGCCGGGCGGCGTGATCGAACGCGAGCGTTAAAAGCGGTGGTGGAGCATTGTGTGCGTGATCGTGGGGTGGTGTTGATTCCGGCATTTAGTTTGGGGCGCACCCAGGCCTTGTTGTATGAGTTTGAGCAGATTATTCATCAGCATGGCGGCGATTGGGAGGATATCGAGATTTTGGTGGATTCGCCGATGGCGAATGAGGTGACGCGGATTTATCGGGATTTAAAACCCTTGTGGGATGCCGAAGCCCAGCGCAAGTTGGCGAAAGGGCGGCATCCGCTGGCGTTTGAGCAGTTGACGACGATTGACGATAACCAAACCCATCAGCAGGTGGTGGACTATTTAAAACGCACCGCACGTCCGACGATTGTGATCGCGGCCAGCGGGATGTGTACCGGCGGGCGGATTGTGGCGTATTTGAAGGCGTTGTTGGGTGATGCGCGTACTGATGTGGTGTTTAGCGGATATCAATCACCGGGCACCAACGGCTGGGCGATTCAGCGTTATGGCAATAAACAACGCTATCCGAACGGTTATGTCGAGTTAGATGGCGCGCGTTATCCGATTAAAGCGCAGGTGCATTCGATGTCAGGCTATTCCGCCCATGCGGATCAGAAAGATTTGCTGAACTTTGTAAAGCGAATGCGCCATAAGCCCAAGTTTGTGCAATTAGTGCACGGCGATGAGGATGCAAAACGTGTGTTGGGTGGGTTGATAATGTCATTGCGAACGGAGTGAAGCAATCTCTGGCCGAGTAAGTCTGAAAGAGATCGCCACGCTGCGCTCGCGATGACGTGGGAAGGGGCGCGCGATGACGTGGGAAGGGTGCTCACGATGACAATCTCTGCTAGGCCTGGTTGGTATCGATTTTGTTTAATTTCATAAATTGTGTTTTAGCTTGTAAATTGGTAAACTTGTGTGCCATTTTTGGAGAGAAAGATGTCGTTTTTTAAAAGTATGATTAGTAGCCTATCTGGTCTAGATCGGATTGATTCTGTTATTTTACAGTCTTCGGATAAAGCTGACCGGCATTATCGTTTGCACCCTACGGATCACCGTAATAAAGGGCAGGTGGCTGTGGCTGAAAGTCGCGTTGCGAATATAGATTATTGCTCCAGTGTGGAGTTGCACCAAAAAGCGCAAACGGCTTTTCGAGGGCTTTCTGATATAGCCCAGCGTTAAGGCTTGGTTATGGTTGAGTATCAAGCTGAAAGCCAGTTAATTTCCTTGTTGGAACAAGAAGCGCTTTCCGATTTAAATTCGTTAGACTTGCCTTCACTTAACGAAGCTGAAATTAAACTTCACCATGTCCGAATTTGGTATTTTGAAACCGAAAAGCTGATTCGCGTTTTAGGTAATATTTTACCTTCGAGTATGGCGCAGCCTATTAATCAGCTTAGATACGCCGGGCATCATATTTTAAAAGCACAAATTGGCGATGAGTGCGAACAGCCCAATTTGGTCGAAGCGTATAAGCACTGCAAGCGGGCTTATTACGATGCCATTGACCTCTATGTTTATCACCTTTCTGAAACCTATCGTGACAAGTTATCTTTTCTCCCCTCAACACTATCCAGCCAGCTAGCGATTGAAATTCAGGCGCACTTACAGCGTGTTCAGGATGCGCGTTTTGACGCTTTATCCCGCATCGAGTATTACGCTTGCGTTCGTGAGGATTTGATTAGCGGGTTGAAGTTGGTGCATTCTGTCAACGAGCAGTTGTATGCGTCTGGCGTCACGCAAGCTGTTTTAGCTGATCGCGGACAGCTGTTGAAAGAAAATAATGCACTGAAATCGCAAGTAGATAGTGAGTTAAAAAAAGCGGAAAGTCGTTTTAATAAGTGGATGATCGGCATAACGATTTTCTTGGTGGCGGCAACGTTATTCGGTTTGTTGTTTCAAGGTTGGGGAACGCAAGCGGTTTCGCAAGATCATAAGTTTTTACACATCCAGTCTGAACTACCACTTTTCCCCGCCCCCAGTGTGAACGTTAGCCCTGCAATACACATCACACCCGAATCAACAGTACAACCCCAGCCCACAAAAGAATAAGCCTTTGGAATGTTTTATGAAACGTGTATTTGATGTGTTTTTGATTTTATTAAGCCTGCCGCTGTTGTTGCCGTTGTTGGTTGTGGTGGCGTTGTTGGTGCGGGTTAAGTTGGGTGCGCCGGTGTTGTTTTGGCAGGTTCGACCAGGCCTGGCGAGCGGTCTATTTAAGATGGCTGATCATTGCTTTTTTGTAGCAAATTGTTATAATCGGGTCAACATAACCGCCACGCCTATCGAAGAAGCGCAACCTTGGCGGTTTTTTATTGCCTCTAAAAAGGTGCTAGATGCTTAAACCTTATCGCAAAACGCCACTGACATTTAATCAGCAATTGGCTTTGCTTAAACAGCCCGGTATGGCTTTTAATGACGATTCTACCGCCCTCTCTTATCTATCATCGATTAATTATTATCGTTTAAGTAGCTACTGGTTTCCGTTTCGTGTGCAAGATAGTTTGGGGCAACGAAGTCATCAGTTTGTTGAGGGTACGCACTTTTGGATGTTGACGGAGGTCATGAGTTTTGGGGCTTTGTCTTTCTTTTATGCGGGTTTACAGAATGACAAAAAAATCGGCAAGCAAGATAAGGCAGCGGTTTCGTCTATCTTTAACCTGCATCATAAGCGTTTGGGGGATTGGCTTCATAAGCTGACGTATGTTCGAAATGTTTGCGCACATCATAGTCGTTTATGGAATCGAGAGTTAGCCATAAGACCTGATAAAGTGAAAGAAAATTTATGGTTGCCGCCAATAACGCCAAGAAATGATCGTATTTTTTATATTTTGTTGATGATGCGTTACCTTTTACGTAATGTTAAAGGTGGTGATGAGTGGGCTATGCAAATGAATCAATTACTAGAGCCAGTGTGTGAAACAAGCTTTTACCGTACCTCAATGGGAATGCCTGTGGACTGGAAGCATCACCCACTGTGGCGATAGCTTAATGGAGTTGGAGTTTTATGAAACGCTTTTTTGATGTGTCATTGATTTTATTGAGCCTGCCGCTGTTGTTGCCGTTATTGGTGGTAGTGGCTTTGTTGGTGCGGGTTAAGTTGGGTGCGCCGGTGTTGTTTAGGCAGGTTCGACCAGGCCTGGCGGGTACGCCGTTTACGATGGTGAAGTTTAAAGGTATTTAGGTGTGAGTGAAAATTTAGTCGTAGATGCGGCCTACCGGCATTTGGGTGGCAATATTGTTGAAATGCAAAAGTCTAGTCAGTGGGGCGATAAACTTTTGGCGCAGTTAAGTCGTGATTTGATGCATGCTTTTCCGAGTATGAAAGGCTTTTCGAAGCGCAATCTCGAATTGATACGCCAATGGTATTTGTTTTGGGAGGGCGATTGTGAATTTGCGAAACAGGCTGTTTCGCAAATGATGCGTCAGTCTGACTTGGCAAATCAGTTGCTTAAAGATCCTTGTGTTTTCGATTTTATCGATGAAACAAACGTTGTTGACGAACGAGATTTGGAAAAGAGCCTGATTGAGCATGTTACCCAATTTTTGCTCGAACTGGGTTCTGGATTTGCCTACATTGGCAAACAGGTATTGGTTACGGTAGGCGAACGAGATTTTTATTTGGACTTGTTGTTTTATCATACAAAATTGCATTGTTATGTTGTTGTTGAACTCAAGATGGGTGAGTTTGAGCCCGAATATGCCGGTAAGCTAAATTTTTATATCAAAGCCGTTGATGAGCAACTTCGCGGCGACACCGATGCCCCTACGATTGGCATATTGCTTTGCAAATCCAAAGATCGGTTGGTTGTGGACTATGCTTTGAGTGACATTCATAAACCCATGGGGGTTTCAGAGTATGTTCTGGGGAATGCTTTACCCGAACACTTAAAACGCTTATTGCCAAGTTCGGATGATTTTGAATTGGAGTTGCAGGATGTGAAAAAAGCTGCGGAGAATCGGACATGAAACGCTTTTTTGATGTGTCTTTGATTTTATTAAGCCTGCCTTTGTTGTTGCCGTTATTGGTTGTGGTGGCGTTGTTGGTGCGGGTTAAGTTGGGTGCGCCGGTGTTGTTTAGGCAGGTGCGACCAGGCCTGGCGGGTACGCCGTTTACGATGATGAAGTTTCGTAGCATGACCGATGAGCGCGATGAGGAGGGTAATTTGTTGCCCGATGCGGTACGGTTGACGAAGTTTGGGCGGTTTTTGCGTTCCACCAGCTTGGATGAGCTGCCGGGGTTGTGGAGTGTGTTTAAAGGCGATATGAGTTTGGTGGGGCCGCGTCCGTTGTTAATGGAGTATTTGCCCTTGTATTCTGCCGAACAAGCCCGTCGTCATGAAACCAGGCCTGGTATTACCGGCTGGGCGCAGGTGAATGGCCGCAATGCGATCAGTTGGGAACAAAAGTTTGAATATGATGTGTGGTATGTCGATAATCAATCGCTGTGGCTGGATATTAAGATTATTTTTTTAACGCTAAAAAAAGTGTTTGTGCGTGATGGGATTTCGGCACAGGGCGAGGCGACGATGCCTAAATTTGAAGGGTCAAAGCAGTGAAGCGTTTAGCGATCTTAGGCGCGAGTGGTCACGGTAAGGTGGTGGCGGATATTGCTGAGTTGAATGGTTGGGATGTGGTGTTCTTTGATGATGCCTTTCCGCGTGTTTCACATTTAGCGCACTGGTCGGTTATGGGGAATACGCAAGACTTATTGGCGGATTTGCAGCGTTTTGATGGTTGTTTTGTGGCGATTGGTAATAATCGGATTCGCTTGGATAAACAACAGATGTTGGCGGAAAAAGGCGCGACTTTTCCTGTTTTGATTCATCCATCGGCGGTGGTCAGTCGTTATGCAAAAGTAGAAGCGGGTTGTGTGGTGATGGCGGGTGCGGTGGTTAATCCGTTTGCATTGGTTCAGCAGGCCTGCATTATTAATACGAGTGCGACGATTGATCATGATTGTGTGTTAGCTGAGGGCTTGCATATTAGCCCGGGTGCGCATTTAGCGGGTGCGGTGTCCGTTGGGACCTGTTCTTGGGTTGGGATTGGCGCATCAGTAAAGCAATGTGTGAAGATTGGTGCACATGTGGTGGTTGGCGCGGGCGCTGCGGTGGTGAAGGATGTTTCGGATGGTTTGACTGTTGTCGGTGTACCGGCGAAGCCTTTAGATGCTTGTTTTTGAGATGGATCGCCACGGCCTGACGGCCTCGCGATGACGGTATTTGAATTTTGAATGATTCGGTCTAGAATGGAATTCTTAGCAATGCGTTGGAGGGTTTAATCATGCAGGTGGCGATACAATTTTCTGACTTAGCGGCGAAAATCGAACGTTTGCCTCTTGAGCAACGTCAAGAGGTATTTGACTTTGTTTCGTTTCTTGAGGCACGTTATGTATCTTCTGTGAGCCAATTTTCAGGCTGGGGAGATGACGATTTTAAGTCAATGAGTGTTGAGCAAGCGATGTCAGGCCTGGGTGATGAGCCTGATTTGTATAGTGATGCCGATTTAAAGGAACATTGGCGATGAAGAGGGAGGGTCAAATCGCGTTAATGCCATTTCCTTATACCGATTTATCACAAAGTAAACGGCGCCCGGTGTTGTTGCTTAAAAACTCGATTCCACTCATGATGATTGGTTAGTTTGCATGGTTTCATCGCAGTTACATCAGTTCGTCCCGGAGTTGGATTGGAAGCTAACATCTGATGATCTTGAGTTCGGTGATACGGGGTTAAAGGTAGCAAGTGTGTTTCGCCTGTCGAGAGTTGCGGTGTTGGATGGGCGGCTTCTAATGGGTCAGTTGGGGCAAGTTTCTGACGTTTGGACTGGCTACAATCCTTCGTACACAAAGACACGTTAAAATGTGACTTAAATACAACGAATGGAAAACGATGATGAAACAACAAAAACGCTATGATGATCAACTCAAACAGCAAGCCATCGAAATGGCACTTGAAGGGTCAAAGCCGATTGCTCAAATAGCACGCGATCTCGACATCAAAGAAAACACCCTGTATGGCTGGGTTGATAAACACCGTCGCGCTAATCAAAATAAAGATTCAGTTCAGCCAACCGTTGAAAAAGCGGTTGATCTAGAAGCTGAAAATCGCCGGCTTAAACGCGAATTAAAAACGGCCTTGGAGGACGTTGAACTATTAAAAAAAGCGGCGGCGTACTTTGCGGTACACAAATAGCAAAGTACGCCTGGATTGATGCACATAAAGCCGATTCCAGTGCATGTCGTCTCTGTAGGCTGATAGGGGTTAAGCGAAGCAGCTACACCAGTTACATACGAACTCAGGCGCAACGTAAACAAAGACAAACAGAGCAGGACAGCGAGCAGACTCAACTAGATCAGCATATTACTGAAATGGTTGAACGCTATAGCCAAACGATTGGCGCACGGCGGATTAAGACCGCCCTCAAACGTGAGCATAAGCTGGAGGTTAGTCGCCGACGTATAATCGAACGGATGAAAGCTTTGGGGTTAAAAGTCATCACGCGCCAGCGTTATTGCAATCGCAATGTAGCGGCGATTGACGATGACCGGATTGCGGCCAATGCGCTCAAGCGTCAATTTAATGTCAAAGGTCCAAATCAAAAATGGGTCGCGGACATCAGCTACATTCGAACGCTTGAAGGCTGGCAATACCTCGCGGTGTTTATTGACCTGTATTCACGCCGTGTGGTCGGCTGGGCGATGGATAGCCGAATGGAGGCCCAACTGGTCAAAAGAGCGTTATTGAGAGCCTTGTGGAGCCGAAAACCCACACGCGGGCTGATTATCCACACCGACCAAGGCAGCCAGTTTGTAGCCAAGGCTTATCGCAACGTGCTCAAGCACTGGGGGATTAAACCCAGCATGAGCAGACGGGGTAATTGTTGGGATAACGCGGTAGTAGAAAGCTTTTTTGCCAGTTTGAAAAAGGAGCGCGTGTATCGCACCACCTACGCCACAGGCAAGCAGGCATTATATGACGTGTCTGATTATATTGGCTGGTACAACCACCAAAGAATGCACAGTACCAATGACAATTACTCGCCGGTAGAGTATGAAAATCAGTGGATCAGGGCGATGAAGGAACTAGATAAAAAATGGGCGTCTTTGTGTACGAAAAAGGGTTGACAGTCCAAACGTTTACAAGATTTGGAGGATCCGACGATGTTAGCCGAAAACGTTGAAAACTGGTTTGTGGAAGCAAGACAAGAAGGTCGGCAAGGAGGCATGCTTGAACAGGCCATTCAAATGATACGCGATTTTAATCTGCCAATCAAAAAAGTAGCTGATAAATATAAGCTGTCTGTGGATGAGTTTGTCCGTCGTCTTAATCAAGAGGGCTCGTCAAAGCACTAAACCTCTAATTCCTCTGACACCCAATGCATTTTTGGGGGGGGGCAGGTTGTGGATAGGTTTTAGCTGTTACATGGACGTTTGGTCGCAATGAATCACCAGACCTGGGTGGACGCGATTTTTGATTTTTTAAGCAATCCGGAAAAGTTATATGTTGATAAGACAAAAAAGAAGTTTATTGTGAATTGTTATTTTTATAAGTTTTCAGGGGTTCGGCGGTTCAAACTGGCGCATTTTTTTAAGCAGCCCAGTCTTTGTTCTAGTTTAAAGACAGTTAATTCCGTGGATGAGGCGCGATCTTTAGGTGTTAACCCTGGAGATACGCTGTATTTTTGGGGTAAAAAAATTGATCCGGCGCTTTTAGCTTGGGCGCAGGCGAATCAGATTGCGGTTAAGTTTGTTGAAGATGGGTTTATTCGTTCTTTAGGATTGGGTTCTGCCTTGTCTAAGCCGATTTCGTTGGTGATGGATTCACGCGGGATTTATTTTGATCCGACGGGGCCGAGTGATTTAGAGCATATTTTAAAGACCACGGAGTTCAGCGAGGAACTGCTTGAGCAGGCGGCTGTTTTGATTGATAAGATTCAGTCTGCGAATTTGACTAAGTATAACCATTTAAGTGATCAGATAGATTTAGGAATACGTGCGGCGGTAGGGCAGCGGGTTATTTTGGTACCGGGACAGGTGGACGATGACATGTCGGTGAAATTTGGTGCCTTTGGCTTGAATAACTTAAGTTTGCTCGAAAAGGTGCGCGAGGCTTGCCCGGATGCGTATATTATTTTTAAGCCGCACCCGGACGTATTGTCGAAAAATCGGCATGGTGATTTGCCTGATGATCAGGTTTTAGTATTCGCGGATCAGGTGATTAAGTATGCTGGTATCGGAGCTGTAATTGCGCAGGTCGATGAGGTGCATACCATGACATCTTTGGCCGGTTTTGATGCGTTGTTGCGTGGTAAGGTGGTGTTTTGTTATGGCTTACCTTTTTACGCAGGTTGGGGTTTGACAAATGATCTGCATTGCTGTGAAAGGCGAGGGCGTTGTTTGACTTTAGAAGCGTTGGTTGCAGCCGCATTGGTTTTATACCCGATTTATCTTAATCCTAAAACTAATCGTTTTTGTAGCGCGCTTGAGGCGTTAGATTATATGGCGGAGCAAAAGCAGTTATTAAGTCGGAGTTGGTTAAGGCGTTTTGTGATGCGGTTTAATGGTCTGGTTTTTCCAAGAATTCGTAACGTAGCGAAATCTATGATGGGTTAGATCTGTATTTTTAACCTACTTTTCCACGTATCGTCATCATCTGTGTTTTTGATTCTAAAAATAATTTGATATGGATGAAGTGCGGTCTTATTCAAACCTAGGCGGGGCAACTTGTTCAGGTTCTGCTCACTGCTACACATGGTCTAGTGTGCAAGAGGCAGCCATTCAATGTGGATATTTGCCGGTAAATCCGATTGGCGCATGCCGATCATTTTTGAACTCCATTCGCTAGTTTACTGCAGTTCTGACCAACAACGGGGGTACTGTTAAGATAGTCGTGGTCTTTTGGTTGAGCAAGATGGTAGTTGACTGGATGGTCGCTGTGAAGGTGATTATTAAAGCCCGACTATCTTTGAAACTGCTTTTCCCAATACACTACCCCAAAAATCATGCAACAGCTTAACCTTAATGAAAGCCTCGTTGACACCTTTTGCCAAGGCAAGCTGCTTAAAAGTTTTGGTGCGGCGATTGGCAACCCGACCGACCTCAATCAACACCGTCAGTACGCACGTGCTCATAAAGGGCAAGGTATGGCGAAACGGCTGTTTGCTTAGGCTGGTTATTACAGCCGATTAGATCAGCACGCCAAGGAGTCCGTCGTGAAACAGTTTATTGCCTTGTTCTTGGTGTGTTACCTTCTCTTGCTTTAGCCAGCAACAGTGTGATCAATCGGGTCGCCAGCGAAACCGCTCATCGGATGGTGCTGGAGCGTATTATGTACCCCGGTCCGCCTGTTTGGCATTACCATGGCATGCCAGAGGATATGCGCGACGCGGCTTATGCCGCCTATCCGTTTTCGGCTTGTTGGCCGATGCATGATAGCGAACACGCCGCTGCGTTCTCCACTTTTCCCAAACGGGCACGGCAAGCTTATCAATTAGAACTTAGGTTGGAGCAGGGCTTGAGCTTTTCCGCCAGAACTTACCTGACGCAAAAAATCCGTATGGCGAAGCAACGCCAATACGAACAAAACGATGTGTTGTTACCGATGCCGTGCATGGTGTCCTAGTCGATAACTTTGAGGTACGGTTGCTCAGAAGTCTTTTTGATACTGTGTTGCAAGAGGGGGATCTGGACGCTGTACAAATCGCTTGGAAACGGCTTATTCGGTTTGAGGCGGTCTATACACTGCGCATGGGCGTTTGTTCCCCAGTCTGCGCGAGTGGATGCAATTTGTTGATACTTTTGGTCTGGATCGCCAGCAAGCCAGTGTGCGGATGCAGGCTTCCGTGAAAAACTTGAGCATCAGTGCCCAGAGAATTATCAGCTTACGGGAGGGATTAAGCCAAGAACTGAACGCTTGGATGGCATCACCTCCAAGCGAAGAACTGACGCCTTTGTCCATGCAGTGGCGTGACTGTTTTCAGCGTCAAATAAATTGCTCAACATGGCAATGGCCTTGAAGCCTCTAACGCGCGTAATGTGTAATTTTGCTATACTTAACCAATAGCCTTAATTCGAGAACACCCATGACCCTGAAAAAACTGCCAATTGGTATTCAAACCTTTAGCGAAATCCGTGAAGAGGATTACGTCTATATCGACAAGACGGGGTTGGCGTATGAATTATTGCAAAGCTACAAGTATGTGTTTTTAAGCCGCCCGCGTCGATTCGGTAAATCGTTGTTTTTGGATACCCTGCGCAATATTTTTGAAGGCAATAAAGACTTGTTTGCAGGCCTGGCGATTGAAGACCGATGGGATTGGTCGGTATCTTATCCAGTGATACAAATTTCATTTGCTGAGGGCAAGCTTAAGTCTGTAAAAGACCTTGAAGATAAATTTGAAGAAATTTTTCTCCAAAATCAGCAGCGACTTGGCATTACCTGTCAATTTGACGCGCGAGATCGACGTTGCTTTAGCGAACTGATCCGCAAAGCTCACGCCAAGTACAATCAAAAAGTGGTGATACTGGTCGATGAATACGACAAACCGATTCTCGACAATTGGACTGGCTACAATCCTTCGTACACAAAGACACGTTAAAATGTGACTTAAATACAACGAATGGAAAACGATGATGAAACAACAAAAACGCTATGATGATCAACTCAAACAGCAAGCCATCGAAATGGCACTTGAAGGGTCAAAGCCGATTGCTCAAATAGCACGCGATCTCGACATCAAAGAAAACACCCTGTATGGCTGGGTTGATAAACACCGTCGCGCTAATCAAAATAAAGATTCAGTTCAGCCAACCGTTGAAAAAGCGGTTGATCTAGAAGCTGAAAATCGCCGGCTTAAACGCGAATTAAAAACGGCCTTGGAGGACGTTGAACTATTAAAAAAAGCGGCGGCGTACTTTGCGGTACACAAATAGCAAAGTACGCCTGGATTGATGCACATAAAGCCGATTCCAGTGCATGTCGTCTCTGTAGGCTGATAGGGGTTAAGCGAAGCAGCTACACCAGTTACATACGAACTCAGGCGCAACGTAAACAAAGACAAACAGAGCAGGACAGCGAGCAGACTCAACTAGATCAGCATATTACTGAAATGGTTGAACGCTATAGCCAAACGATTGGCGCACGGCGGATTAAGACCGCCCTCAAACGTGAGCATAAGCTGGAGGTTAGTCGCCGACGTATAATCGAACGGATGAAAGCTTTGGGGTTAAAAGTCATCACGCGCCAGCGTTATTGCAATCGCAATGTAGCGGCGATTGACGATGACCGGATTGCGGCCAATGCGCTCAAGCGTCAATTTAATGTCAAAGGTCCAAATCAAAAATGGGTCGCGGACATCAGCTACATTCGAACGCTTGAAGGCTGGCAATACCTCGCGGTGTTTATTGACCTGTATTCACGCCGTGTGGTCGGCTGGGCGATGGATAGCCGAATGGAGGCCCAACTGGTCAAAAGAGCGTTATTGAGAGCCTTGTGGAGCCGAAAACCCACACGCGGGCTGATTATCCACACCGACCAAGGCAGCCAGTTTGTAGCCAAGGCTTATCGCAACGTGCTCAAGCACTGGGGGATTAAACCCAGCATGAGCAGACGGGGTAATTGTTGGGATAACGCGGTAGTAGAAAGCTTTTTTGCCAGTTTGAAAAAGGAGCGCGTGTATCGCACCACCTACGCCACAGGCAAGCAGGCATTATATGACGTGTCTGATTATATTGGCTGGTACAACCACCAAAGAATGCACAGTACCAATGACAATTACTCGCCGGTAGAGTATGAAAATCAGTGGATCAGGGCGATGAAGGAACTAGATAAAAAATGGGCGTCTTTGTGTACGAAAAAGGGTTGACAGTCCAAATATCACCAACACCCAAGTCGCCCAACAAATCCGCGACGGTCTGGTCAACTTCTACAGCGTGATTAAAGGCAGTGACGAGTTTTTACGCTTTGCGTTTCTCACCGGCGTCAGCAAATTCACCAAAACCTCGATCTTTAGTGGCTTAAACAATATCACCGACATCTCGTTACAGCGCAAATTTGGCGACATTTGTGGCTACAGCCAGCAGGATGTAGAAACTACGTTTGCCCCTTATCTTGAAGGTGTCGATATGGATAAGGTCAAGGAATGGTACAACGGCTATAACTTTCTCGGCAGCCAGATGTACAACCCGTTTGACATCCTCAAGTTTATTGCCAATGAACACACCTTCAGAAACTACTGGTTTGAAAGCGGCACACCGACCTTTTTAATCGAACTGATTAAAAAGCAAAACTACTTCTTACCGAACCTGACCAACTTACGCGTCGATGAAAAACTGCTGAACAGTTTTGATATTGATAACCTGGATTTAGAAGTGATTCTGTATCAAAGCGGTTATCTCACCATTGACACCGTGCAAACCACCTTGTTTGACACGCTGGAATACACCCTAAAAATCCCCAACAAAGAAGTCAAGCAATCGCTCAACGACACGATTATTGATTTGTTGATTAAAGATAAACGCCCCATCCCCACCAAAACCCAGATCTACAAAAGTCTATTGGAAGCGGATATGGATGGGTTCAAGCAAGCCCTGACCAGCATGTTTGCCGGTATTCCCTACAGCAACTACACCCATAACGACATCAAAAACTACGAAGGTTTTTACGCCAGTGTGGTTTATGTGTATTTGCAAAGCTTGGGGTTGAATATCATTGGCGAAGACGTGACCAGCCAAGGCCGAATTGACCTAACCATTGTGATGGACCACGCGATTTACATTTTGGAGTTCAAAGTCGATCACCCGGATAAACCCAGCACCAACGCCATGCAACAAATCAAAGACAAAGGTTATGCCGACAAATACCAAAACGCGCAAAAACCGATTTACCTGATCGGTATTCATTTTGACCGTGCGCAGAAGAATATCGCGCGGTTTGAGTGGGCCTGCTTAGTCTAGATAAACGTTGTTAAAACGGCCTTTTCATTTTTTCACAAGTTTTTGATTCCCGACAAAATGCCTTCTCGCTTTTAAACTGAGATTGAGTTTTTTCAATCCATGTTAGGAGTGTGTAACGACTGTCCAAAAATTTAAACCTATCTTGTTTGATCTGGTCTAATAGCAATGGACACTTTTATAAGAGACAATAGATATTGTCGAGCTAGGAGTGATCATGACTGAAAAGAGAACTTATAAAACCTACAGCGATGAGTTTAAAAAAGAAGCCGTCGCTTTAGTGACTGAGCAAGGATATAGTGTAGCTGAAGCTGCTCAATCCTTAGGGGTTAGAACCAATTTGCTTTACAAGTGGAAAGACAAGCTAGAATCGCAAGCCAAAGGGATTGTGCTCGATCCAGATGAGCGAGCTGAACTTAAAAAGCTACGTGCTGAAAACAAGCGTTTAAAGGTCGAAAAAGAAATCTTAAAAAAAGCTTCGGCCCTTCTGGCACAAGACATCCTGTAGGTTTTAAACTCATGGAAAAACTGGTTCAGGAGGGCTTAGCAGTTAAGTCTGTCAGCAAGATGCTCAAGCTAAGCCGTTCAGGTTACTATGCTTGGAAAAAACAGCCTAAGAAAGGTATTACGCCCGAAGAACTCGAGCTACAAGGCATGGCCAAGCGGTTATTTAAAGACAGTCGGCAAAGTCTTGGCTCACGTGAGCTCGCTAAAGCCCTACAAAAAAACGGTTTTCCAATTCAGTCGTGAAAAAACGCGTCGACTAATGAAAACACCAGGCTTGGTTGTGACGCAGCGACGGGCCTACAAGGTTACAACAAAACGAAACCTTACACATCGTGTGGCAGAAAACCTGATTAAGATGGACTTTAATCCCACTAGGATTAATCAAGTTTGGGCGGGTGACATCACCTACTTAAAGACCCCTCAAGGTTGGTTGTACTTGAGTATTGTGATGGATCTTTACTCACGCCGTATTATTGGCTGGGCGCTCAGTGAGCGCATGACGGTGGAGTTGGTCATGAAATCGTTACAGCAAGCCTATTGGCTACGTGGACACCCTAAAGGCGTGATTTTTCACAGCGACCGAGGTTCACAATACACCAGCAAGCGTTTTGCGAGATTGTTAGCTAAACAGAAAATGCGTGCGTTGATGGGTGATGTGGGTGCCTGTTGGGATAATGCGGTCGTAGAACGTTTTTTTGGTAGTCTCAAGCATGATTGGCTATTTAAAGTGCATCGCGCCAGCGCTGAAAGCATGAAACAGGATGTAGCGAGTTACATGCGCTACTACAACTTAATTAGGCTTCATAGTTCTAATGGTGGTTTATCGCCCATTGACTATGAAAATTGTAAAAAAGATGTGTCCAAAAAAGCTTGACCAGAACATTTATTTTTTTATGTAATAGTAGAGACGAATCAGAAAGAAATAGTTTGAAATGAATTGAGATATTTGTAGATTGACGGCTTTTACTGAATGTAAGTGTTTGAATTTGAAGAAAATGGGGTGGCCGACGGGGATCGAACCCGCGACAACAGGAATCACAATCCTGGGCTCTACCAACTGAGCTACGGTCACCATAATTTGCGGCGTTTAAATGGTACGCCCAGCAGGACTCGAACCTGCAACCCTCGCCTTAGAAGGGCGATGCTCTATCCAGTTGAGCTATGGGCGCTCATTCGAACCTTTGAACGACTTAACGTTTAAAACGCTAAGTTGAATTTGGTCGGAGTGGAGGGATTCGAACCCCCGACCACCTGTACCCAAAACAGGTGCGCTAGCCAGGCTGCGCTACACTCCGATGGCACTTGCTACGTGACTGATTTGTGTCGTACGTTTCAAGATGCGCGTATTGTATAGGCCTATTCAGGGTCTGTCAACAAGGTTTAACAGTATTTTTATAATAAATTTTTTAGAGTAAATCGGGTATCATAAACAGGGTTGATTTTTAAGAATTAAATGGATGAAGTTATGTCAGCAAAAATTTTAGATGGCAAGGCGATCGCTGCCGAATTACGCACTCAAATCAAGCAGGAAGTCGCTGAGATTATCGCTCAAGGTAAGACAAGACCAGGCCTGGCGGTTATTTTGGTTGGGGAGAACCCCGCGTCACAGGTTTATGTGCGTAACAAGAAAAATGCTTGCAAAGAAGTTGGGTTTAATGATTTTGCTTATGATTTACCTGCGACGACGCCTCAGGATGAATTGTTGTCTTTAATTGATGAATTGAACCAGCGTGATGACGTGCATGGCATTCTTGTTCAGCTTCCTTTGCCGGATCATATTAATGCTGAGACGGTTATAGAGCGTATTAGTCCTTTAAAGGATGTGGATGGATTTCACCCTTATAATGTCGGTCGTTTAGCAACACGTATGACGAACCTGGCACCTTGTACCCCTCATGGCGTGATGACTATGTTGTCTAAAACCGGTGTGGCATTACGTGGTTTAAATGCGGTGGTTGTCGGAGCTTCTAATATTGTGGGTATTCCTATGGCATTGGAGTTGTTGAATGTGCGGGCAACGGTCACCGTCTGTCACAGTGCAACCAAAGACTTGCCCCAGAAGGTCGCTGAAGCAGATTTAGTTGTAGTAGGGGTCGGAATTCCTAATATGGTTAAGGGCGAATGGATTAAGCCGGGTGCGGTTGTAATTGATGTTGGGATTAATCGACTGGATGATGGTCGTTTGTGTGGTGATGTCGAATTTGATCAAGCTAAGGAACGTGCCAGTTGGATTACGCCTGTACCCGGTGGTGTTGGACCTATGACGATCGCTACCTTGTTGCAAAATACGTTACAAGTTGCAAAATCTTAACGTTTGACTCTATCCGCACCTTAATCCTTAAGGTTCGGATAGGATAGTCTGTTGTTAATCGGCTGTTTTTTTGATGTTGTTTTTGTTGAAGTGAGGTATCGGGATAAAGCGGATTATGATATATAAGCCAACTCCTACTAAGGTGCCCATGAATATATTGCCAAACCATAGGGGTAACCATATTTGTGGGAACACTTCTGTCATCCAGCCTAAAACCCCTAATCCTTCAGTCACTTCAATATTGCGCAGCGTTGGCATGTCGAGTATTTTGGCGCCAACTAGGTAGCCAAACGTCCATATAGGCCACATGGTTACCGGATTGGTGATCCAAGCCAGTGCCACAGAAAACGGAATATTGGCCTTTGCATAGTAGGCAATAATTGCGGCAAGCGGCATTTGTAAAGGTACAGGGATAAATGCGCAAAATGCTCCGACAAAGCCAGCTTTTGCAAAGGTATTGCGGTCACCTCGCCAAAGATCTTTATTCTTCAGCCCAGGAAACTTTTTATTTAACCATTGACTGTATTTAATTGCGCGAATACCGCGCAAAATGCTGAGTTTAACCGACCTCATGAATCATCCTTAGCTTGTTCTAGGCTTACCTCTTCTACATTGGGTAAGGCCTCAATTTGGTCTAGAAGCGCACTCAAATCTGTTTGAGACGAAACCTCCAAGTCCAGTTCCATTTCTACGGTTCTATCCTGGCGTTGCGTAACGGTATTTGATCGAACTAAGTTTACATCTAAATCAGTCAGTTTGCTCATAATATCGCGCAATAACCCTTTGCGATCGAATGCAAGAATGTGCATGGTCATTAGGTAGAGTTCTGTAACTGGTTCGTTAGTTTTGCCCCATTTAACTTCGATCAGTCTTTGTCTATCCGGGTTGCTGAGATTGAGAATATTAGCACAATCTGAGGTATGAACGGTCACCCCGCGGCCACGAGTAACAAAGCCGATGATTTGGTCATCGGGTTTAGGGCAGCAGCAGGGCGCAAGATGGGTTTTAAGTAGTGGAGCTCCAACAACATAAGCTTGATCTTCTGCCAGTTGAATGGTGAGTTCAGGCGCGGGCGCTTTAAGGGTGGGCTTGGTTCTTTTAGGTTGAATTATTTTTTGTAATGCGCTTATGAGCTGGCGTTCATTGAGCTGTCCTTTGCCCAGTGCTTCAAAAAAGTCTTTTTCTTGGTCATAAAAAAAGTATTTGGCTACGTCTTTGGCTTTCAAGTCTTGAACATGCAGCCGTTTTATTTCTCTTTGATATAGCTGCTCGCCAGATTCAATGTTTAGGTGACGATCCCTTTTGTTAAACCAATGTTTAATGCGAGTGCGAGCGCGGCTGGTTTTAAGATAACCAAGGTTTGGGTTTAGCCAGTTACGATTCGGTTCGCCATTTTTGATAGCGAGGATTTCAATGCGGTCGCCGGTATCAAGTGCCTTGGTTAGTGAGATGATGCGCCCATTTAGTTTGGCGCCACGGCAACTATGGCCTAGATCCGAATGAATGGCATAGGCAAAGTCGAGTGCGGTCGCTCCTTGCGGGAGTGTAATAATTTGATTTTTTGGTGTTAGAACATAGATGTTTTTACTTTGAAGCTCGGTACTAATTTCATTAAAAACTTCAGAATCGGTTCTGTTTTCAAGTAGTTGGCGCATATTGCTAATGCTGGCTTCGAGGTTGGCGTCATAGCCTTTTCCACCTTCTTTGTATTTCCAATGTGCGGCAATACCGTGCTCTGCATGATCATGCATCTCGTAGGTGCGAATTTGTATTTCAACCGTTTTCCCTTGTGGACCGATCACGACGGTATGTATAGATTGATAGCCATTTTCTTTAGGGGTGGTGACATAATCGTCGTACTCTGAACGGATAAAGTTCCATTGGCTATGGACTAAGCTTAGTACGCGATAACATTCGCTAACTTGTTTAACATATACCCGCACTGCACGAAGGTCGTAGAGCTCATCCATCGTAAGCTTTTTCTTCGACATTTTTTTCCAAATGCTGTAAATGTGTTTTGGACGTCCGCTTACTTCAGCATAGATGCCTTCATCGATTAAGATAGATTGGAGCTGCGCAGTAAAAGAGCGAATATAGCTTTCACGTTCTGTTCGTTTATCAGCTAGTTGGTGTGCAATCGATTTATAGGTTTCAGGTTCTAGAAAACGAAATGACAGGTCTTCAAGCTCCCATTTGAGCTGTGCCATGCCGAGTCGGTTGGCAAGAGGCGCAAAAATGAGTTGTGTTTCTTCGGCAATTTGGCGGCGGGTCGTTTCGTCTTCGTACTTTAAATGGCGTAACCTAGCTACACGGTAACCGAGCTTAACCACCATAATACGAATATCAGAGGTCATTGCGAGCAACATTTGGCGAAGCCGTTCAGTTTGAACCTGGTCGGAATGGGTGGTGGGGTCAAATTCTTTAAAGTTATTAAGACGTCTAATACCTTCAACTAATTTTGCGATATTACTGCCAAAACTCGCTTCGAGTTTTTCTACCGGATAGAAGGGTTCTAGGTTGAGGTCGCTAATCAGGGTTGCGATTAAGGTGTTATCATCAAGATTAAGAGGAAGAAGTGCATTGATCGCTTCAATACTTGAAATAATTCGACGATTAGGCAATGCATCTGCTTCTAAAGCAAGTCTGCAGGCCTGGATAAGACTTTCTGGCAGTTGGTCTGGATCACGCTTTGGAAATATTTTTTGTGCAAGCTGGTATGCGCTAGTCATGAAATAGATTCATCTTAATAAATATGCGCTTATGCTAACAGATTTTTTATTGTTTCTCTAATAACCAGGCCTGGTTATTGATGAAACTATTGTGGTAATTTTTGATGAAGGTGAATTAAAAAATCAGCTTGAACTAATTCAATAGTTTGACTTAGTTGGGGTTTTTGTTCGTTGTTTAGTTTCCAACCGAAGGGGGTCATGTTTATTAGGTTTAGCAGATCACGATCCGATTGAAATTGCATCGGATAGCTTAAGGCTTGTTGCGCCAGGCTTTTAAAGCCATCTAGCGGAGCCGTTTGTTCGTCATGTAGGCGGGGTGTTTTATAGATAGCCTGTTTTAGTTCAAATAGGTGTTTAGCACCAGGTTGAACAGTGAGCAGATATCCGCCGGGTTTAATAACTCGAAGCAACTCATTCATTTCTGAGGGAGCATAAATTCGGGTCACCAGATCAAACATATTTTCAAAAAAGGGAAGTTTGTAGGCACTGGCTACACTAAATTGAATTGAGTTATCACGTTTTGCCGCATAACGTATTGCGGTTTTTGATATGTCAAGGCCCCAAAAATGAGGGTTAGCATTGGTTGTTTGGCTCAATATTTTGTTTAGGGCTTCAGTGTAGTAACCTTCACCACATCCAAGATCAAGCAAGAGTGCATTTGTTGGAAGTAACGGCTGTAAAATTTGAGCGAGTTTCTCAACCAAGGGGTAATAAAACCCCTGGTTGAGAAAATCTCGCCTTGCCTGCATCATTTCCGCATTATCACCCGGGTTTGAAGAGCGTTTGTTTTGCACCGGTAGCAGATTAACATAGCCTTCTTTGGCAATGTCAAAACTGTGAAGCTGCTGACAAACCCATTGCTGTGATTGGCGTACCAGAGGTTGTTGACAGAGGGGGCAGGCGTACATATTTTCGTAAAAAATAGGTTATTCGGTGCGCGAGGTCACTTCAAGCAGGTGATAACCAAATTGGGTTTGCACAGGCCCTTGAACGGTATTTACAGGCGCACTGAATACAACCTTGTCAAATTCCGGTACCATCATTCCTGGACCAAATTCTCCAAGCTCACCGCCTTGCGCTGAGGATGGGCAAGATGAGTGTTTTTTAGCGATTTCTGCGAAATCGGCTCCATTTTCAATTTGTTGTTTAAGTTCTAAACATTCGGCTTCAGTGTCAACGAGTAGATGACGAGCGGTTGCGCGTTTTGCCATGGGATTTTCCTTTTATTAGGTTTAAAAAAGGCACATGGTAACCGCAAAGCGAATTTTTACCAAATTTTAGCGTATAAGACCCATGCTTAGCTATTTCACAGATTTTATTTAAACTGCATTTTCTAGACCATAAAAGCTATTAGCAGGCCTGGTTATTTGGTTAAATTCTAACAAGCTGGTTTAATCCGTTGGGTTTTATCCTCTATAATGACTAAATTAGATTTTGTATAGTCAAAAGAGAAGAACACGCATGTTTAAAACCCTTATGGATACCGTTGGCAATACGCCCTTAGTTCAGTTACAACGCTTGGTTAATGTTGAAACAGGTTCTGTTGTGCTTGTTAAACTTGAAGGTAATAATCCGGCGGGTTCGGTCAAAGATAGACCCGCATTGAATATGATTTTGCAGGCGCAGAAGCGTGGCGAAATCAAGCCCGGTGATACCCTGATCGAAGCGACGAGTGGTAATACCGGGATTGCGTTGGCGATGGCTGCTGCGATGCTGGGGTATAAGATGATTTTATTAATGCCGGATAATATGAGTATTGAGCGTCGTGCTTCTATGGCGGCTTATGGTGCCAAGCTTATTCTGGTGACTCAGGCTGAGGGGATGGAAGGTGCCAGAGATAAAGCACTGGCGATGCAAGCTGCAGGTGAGGGTGTGGTTTTGAACCAGTTTGCAAACCCTGATAATCCTTTGGCTCATTTTCAAACTACCGGCCCTGAGATTTGGCGTGATACCGAAGGTAAACTGACACATTTTGTCAGTTCGATGGGAACCACGGGTACGATTATGGGCACGTCTATGTTTTTAAAGCAGCAAAATCCTGCGATTCAAATCGTCGGGGTTCAACCTTCAGAAGGGGCGTCTATCCCAGGTATTCGTCGTTGGCCTATTGAGTACTTGCCTGAAATTTATGACCCTAAGCGGGTGGATAGAATTATTGACGTTGATCAAGTAACCGCCGAAACCATAACGCGTCGATTAGCGGTTGAGGAGGGCATTTTTGCCGGCATTTCTTCCGGTGGCGCTACGGCGGCGGCTTTGCAATTAGCCGCCGAGGTTGATAATGCACTTATTGTTTCGATTATTTGTGATCGAGGTGATCGTTATTTATCAACTAATGTGTTTCCGGTGGGTTGAGTATGCAGCCAGCTTTGATTTTTGATATTGAAACCGTCCCGGATATCGAAGCGGCGCGCCGAGTTTTTGGTTTTGAATCCTTGCCTGACGAGGAACTGCTTAAGGCCATACAACTTAAGCGACGCATTGAAACGGGGGGCGATTTTCAAAAGCATTTTTTACATAAGATCGTGGCGATTTCTGCGGTATTAAAAACCGATAAAATGTTAAAAATTTGGTCGATTGGGGATGTAGAATCGGATGAGAAAAATTTAATCGAGCGATTTTTTGAAGGGATTGAGCGTTTTGAGCCTACCTTGGTAACTTGGAATGGCGGTGGGTTTGATTTACCTGTTTTGCATTATCGCGCTTTATTACATGGGATAAGCGCTCGAACCTATTGGGATATGGGCGATTTTAATCGTGATCGTAAATGGAATAACTATATCAGCCGTTATCAGTTTGCGCATATTGACCTGATGGATGTGATGGCCGGATACCAGCCGCGCGCAGTCGCGAAGCTTGATGAAATTGCATTGCTACTCGGCCTTCCGGGTAAGATGGGACTGAGCGGAGCAGGGGTGCTGGATCAGTACTTGGCCGGAGACATTAAAGGAATTCGAGATTATTGCGAGTTGGACGTCATCAATACTTATCTGGTTTACCTGCGTTTTCAGCTTATGCGTGGTTGGTTGACCCCTCTACAATATCAAGCCCACTGCGATGAATTATCCATTACCCTTAATAATCCTAATCAACCCCATTGGCAAGCCTATCACCAGGCCTGGTTAAACAGCTAAGAGACACTTTAAATAATGGCACGAGAAATTGAACGAAAATTTTTGTTAAAAAATGATCTATGGCGTCAACAGGTATCTAAAAAGACCCTTTTTATTCAAGGCTATCTTAACCAGATTGAGGAAAATTCAAGCAAGAGTTCGGTGCGCATTCGGATTGAGGGCGAGCAAGCTAATATCAATATCAAGAGTTTAGAGATTGGATTAAGTCGTGATGAATATGAATACCCAATCCCAGTCGATGAAGCCCAAAATATGCTTAAAAAACTTGCAGTTGGACCTATTATTGAGAAAGTACGTTATCTTGTTGAGTTAGAAGATGTTACTTGGGAAATTGATGAGTTTTTTGGTGATAACGAGGGTTTGGTTATTGCAGAAGTTGAGCTGGAAACTGAGGATCAAACACTGACCCTTGAGGACTGGGTTGGCAGAGAAGTTACAGATGACGTAAAGTATTACAATATTAGTTTAAGCAAATATCCCTTTAAGGATTGGTCTGACGATGAAAAAAATTAATTCAATTTGTTATTTGAACGTAATGCGTTCAACTTCGCTGGTTTCAGTTGCGATCGCTGCTAGCATCTCATTCGCCAGCTTCGTTGCGCAAGCAAAAGCACCAGGCCTGGTAGACGTTTATCAAATGTCCGTTCTGCATGATGCGAAATTGGCTCAGGCGCGTGCCAGCTTTGATGCCGATCGTGAAGTGATTACCCAGGCAAGGTCTTTACTGTTACCTACGGTGAACGCTTCAGCCGTTTATTCTCATCCTGATTTAAGAGAGTCCTCCTCTCGACAAGTATTGGAAGCGGAAGTTAATCAAGCCGTTTTTAATCGTGAGGCCTTTAGTCGTTATGATCAAGCACAACTGATGGTTGAAAGCGCCGAGATTAACTTTCAACTGGCGCAACAAGACTTGATGATGCGAGTTTCTTCAGCCTATTTTGATGTATTGCTTGCTGAGCAAAAATTGACTTTAGCCAAGTCTAAAATGGAAGCCGATAAAATTTTATGGGAGCGCGCTCAGGCTTCAGCAGAAGTGGGGCTGGCCAGTCGTACTGATGTGCTGCAAGCACGCTCTGCTTATGATATTACCTTGTCAAACCTCATTAGTGCAGAAAACGACTTAGACATTGCTTATGAGAGCCTTTCAAGGTTAACGGGGCAATCTCTGAGCCATGTAAGGCAATTAATGCTGGATGTGTCGATAAAAGAACCGGCTTTAAACAGGGCTTTGTTAGAAAGTCAGGCTAAAACAGAAAATCTTTTAGTACGTCTTGCAAAACAACAGCAACGTATCGCGAATGAAGAAATCGAGGCTAAAAAATCTGCCCAATGGGTTAATGTTAACTTACGTGCTGCCCATAGCTACACTCATTGTAGTGGTGATCAGTTTGGCTGTAATGATGGCAATAACACTTCATTAAGCTTGATGGCTTCGGTACCGCTATACACAGGCGGACGAATTCATTCTCAAGTTGACGAAGCCCGTTTCAAAAACCAGGCGTCTTTGGAAGCTTTACGTGACGCACAAGAGCAGGCGCGTTTAAACATTCGTGTTCAGGTTAGAAATATGGAGCGAGGTTACGCACTGGTCGGTGCTTTGCGTGAGGCGGTAAAGTCGGGTGAGGCATTTTTAGAAGCGGCAGAAGAAGGTTACCGAGTCGGCTTGCGTAATATGATTGATGTAGTAACGGCGCGCGCCAATTTATTTGATGCGCAAAGTAATCTGGCGGCAGCTTTGCATAATCTATTGCTTACGCAATTGCAATTGCAAAGTACCCTCGGGCGCTTGAGTGTCGATGATTTGCGCGAGTTGGATCTATTGCTGACGGCTTCAAAATAAATATACGTTAACACAAGTATGGTGCAGCCTTTTACAAGACGTTCGTTTTTTAAACTCGGAGCAGGCGGGGTTGTTCTACCCGCTTTGTTATCTGGCTGTCAATCTGTTGACTATTCACAAGCTATTTTGGTCGGGGTTACCTCTAGACCGAGGATGCTTGACCCACGCCGCGCGACAGACGCCCTATCCAGTCGTGTTAATCGTTTAATATATCATCAGCTTATCGACTTTAACGAAGCTTCTGAGCCGATTGCTGATTTAGCTGACTGGCAACAATTGTCGGCTAAACACTATCGTTTTACCCTGCAAAAAACCCCGATTTTCCATCACGGCAAACCCTTGGTTGCCGAGGATGTGGCGGCGACCTATCAATCGGTTTTAGACACTGAGTTTGGTTCGCCTCATCGTGGCACACTTAACCATATAGAAAAAATTGAAGTCATCAATACTAATCAAGTCGATTTTTTCTTGTCGAAAGAAGATGCTTTATTTGTTGGGCGACTGACACTCGGCATTTTGCCGGCTGACCTGATTGCTCAACAACACAACTTCGCTGCCAAGCCGATAGGTTCTGGTGCGGCACGATTTGTCAGTTTAAATGAGCAACGCTTGATATTGTTGAGGCCGGATCAGGTGGAGTTGCATTTTGTTGTGGTTAAAGACCCAATGGTTCGCGTGCTAAAGCTTAAAAAAGGCGAGTTGGATTGTGTGCAAAATGATTTGTCACCAGAGTTGGTAAATTATTGCACTCGGCAACCGGAATTTAATGTCAGTTGGCAAAAGGGGACGAATTACGCTTATATTGGCTTTAACTTAGAAGATCCCTGGTTAGCTCAACCTGCATTACGCCAAGCAATTGCACAGGGCATTGATCGCCAGCAGGTGATTGATGCCATGTTTCAAGGACAGGCACGCTTGGCAGGGGGGTTATTGCCTCCAGAACACTGGGCCGGTAATCCAAGTTTAACAGGCTGGTCTTCTAACCCAGATAAGGCAATTGATTTATTGAAGAAGTTGGATAGACCCCTAGCGCAGAGAAATCAGCCTATTCGTTTGAGCTTTAAAACCTCCAGTGATCCAACGCGAATTCGTCTAGCGACACTTTATCAAGCCCAGTTAAAGCCCTTAGGTATTGATTTACAGGTACAGAGTTATGATTGGGGTACCTTTTACAACGATATAGTGCAGGGCCGTTTTCAGTTGTTTAGCTTAGCCTGGGTCGGGATCAAAAGTCCGGATATTTTTCAATATGTTTTTGCCAGTGACGCAATGCCGCCTAAGGGGGCTAATCGTGGGCGTTATCAGAGTCAGCAAGCAGATCAGTTGATTAAATTGGCAGGGCAGACGCAAGACTTGGAAGAGCAAGCGACACTTTATCGTCAGTTACAAGCGCATTTACAAGCTGAATTACCGATTATGCCCTTGTGGTTTGAAAATCAATACGCGGTGGTGCGCAAAAATTTGTTAGGTTATCAATTGTTTGCTGATGGTCGTCTCGATTCGCTTTTAACGGTTATTAAAAAAGTTTAAATTTTTTATTAAAATTGCTTGACGATCTCGCTCAAGCCACTATAATACGCATCCATCAGCTTGAGGGGCTATAGCTCAGCTGGGAGAGCGCTACAATGGCATTGTAGAGGTCGGCGGTTCGATCCCGCCTAGCTCCACCAAAACCTCAAGTTGTGAAGTAGTATTACGTCCCGTTCGTCTAGAGGCCTAGGACACTGCCCTTTCACGGCGGCGACAGGGGTTCGACTCCCCTACGGGACGCCATGCGGGAATAGCTCAGTTGGTAGAGCACAACCTTGCCAAGGTTGGGGTCGCGAGTTCGAGTCTCGTTTCCCGCTCCAAATTCGTGATATTGAAGCCTAGGCCTAATGGCTTCGATAATGTAAAAAATTAGTCCCGTTCGTCTAGAGGCCTAGGACACTGCCCTTTCACGGCGGCGACAGGGGTTCGACTCCCCTACGGGACGCCATACAAATTAAGCCCCGGATTTATCATAAATCCGGGGCTTTTTTGTTTAAAGCGCGCCGTATCTGGTAAATCATCTTCCATATCCAAATTAGTTGTTTATTTTTTTCGTATGCTCGGTAGAATGTTGGTAAGTTAATATTTCCGCTTAAATTCAAGGAACTACTCATGTCACAAGCAGATATCGCATTAATTGGCCTCGCAGTTATGGGGCAAAACCTCGTTTTAAACATGGCCGACCACGGTTATAAGGTCAGTGTTTATAATCGTTCTCGTCAAAAAACCGATGACTTTCTAGCCAGTACTGCTCAAGGTAAGTCGATTCAGGCGACCTATAGTTTAGAGGAACTGGTAGGTTCATTGTCTTCGCCACGTAAAGTAATGCTCATGGTTAAAGCTGGGCAGGTGGTCGATGAGTTTATCGAGCAACTTGTACCTTTGCTTGATGCGGGGGATGTAATTATAGATGGTGGTAATTCGCTCTACACGGATTCGACTCGCAGAACGCAAGTCTTAGCTGAAAAGGGTATATATTTTATTGGTACCGGGGTTTCAGGTGGTGAGGAAGGTGCACGTTTTGGCCCGTCGATTATGCCAGGGGGTAAGCCAGAAGCTTGGCCGTTAGTGAAAGACATATTTCAAGCCATTGCTGCTAAAGCAGGAGACGAGGCTTGTTGTGATTGGGTCGGGCCTGAAGGTGCGGGACATTACGTAAAGATGGTTCATAATGGTATCGAATACGGTGATATGCAGTTAATTGCAGAAGCCTATCAGTTGATGCGCGAAGGCTTGGGCATGTCGGCAGATGAGTGCCACGAGGTCTTTAAGCAATGGAATCAAGGCGTATTGGATTCTTATTTAATTGAAATTACCGCTGATATTCTGCGTTTCAAGGATCAAGACGGCGAGCCGTTGGTGGATAAGATTTTAGATGCCGCAGGCCAAAAGGGAACTGGAAAGTGGACCGGGATCAGTTCTTTAGAAATGGGCGTGCCTTTAACCTTGATTACCGAATCTGTATATGCTCGTTGTATCTCGGCGTTAAAAACCCAGCGTCAGCAAGCCGCGAAAACCTATCCACGTGTTTTGCCGACGGTTGAGGTCGAGCGTGATGTTATGTTGCAGGCGATTCACGACGCCCTGTATGCCGCAAAGATTATTTCCTACACCCAGGGCTATATGCTAATGGCGCAGGCGGCAAAAGAATTCAACTGGCCACTTAATTATGGCGGCATTGCGTTAATGTGGCGCGGCGGTTGTATTATCCGCAGTCGTTTTTTAGCTGAAATTAAAGCCGCTTATGATGCAAAACCGGATTTAGACAATCTGCTACAAGCGCCATTTTTTGAAAAAGCGATTAAACAAACAGAAGCAAATTGGCGTCAAGCAGTGGTGTTTGCTGTCCATAATGCGATCCCGACGCCGGCATTAAGTTCAGCATTGGCATTTTTTGATGGTTATCGCAGTGAAACAGTGTCAGCAAATTTAATTCAAGCGCAGCGTGATTATTTTGGTGCCCATACCTATGAGCGCGTTGATCAACCACGCGGCCAATGGTTTCATACTGATTGGGTGGGTTCTGGCGGAAATATCAGCTCTACGACTTATGAGGTGTAATCATGGCTGATTCTTGCACTTATGTGATTTTCGGCGCGACAGGCAATTTATCCTTAACCAAGTTAATGCCGGCTTTCTATCACCTAGAAGAGGTAAACCGTCTAGCTGATTGCTTGCGTATTGTCGCCGTTGGCCGACGTGATTGGACCAAAGAGGATTGGATTGAGGTTGCGCGTGAATCGGTGGCACCCTTAGCGCGAGGCGGGATGAAAAACGAGGTGTTTGAGCGTTTTAGTCAGCGCATGGACTATGTTAAGGTGGATATTGATGATTGCGCCAGTTTTGAGGCGATGGCGAATTATTTCCAGCAACAGAATTTTTCGCAAAATATGGCTTTTTATCTGTCGATTAGTCCCAAAGACTTTAGTACCGTGGTTGAAAACCTAGCGGGTGTTAAATTACTCGATCAGCAAAAAGGCTGGAAGCGTGTGGTGTTGGAAAAACCTTTTGGTTACGATATTGAGAGTGCTAAAAGTTTGCAGATGCAACTAAATAAATTTTTGGACGAAAGCCAGATGTATAGGATAGACCATTACCTAGGTAAAGGGATGGTACAAAATTTGATGGTCTTCCGTTTTGCGAATTTGTTAATGGAGCCCTTGTGGAATCGTAACTATATTGATCATGTTCAGATTACCCATGCAGAGGCTAAACCGATTGGTACACGTGCTGGCTATTATGATACCAGTGGTGCTTTACGCGACATGATTCAAAGTCATTTATTGCAACTCTTAGCTTTGATTGCGATGGAGCCGCCTGCGTCGATGGATGCCGAGGCATTGCGTGATGAGAAGGTTAAGTTGCTTAAGTCTATTAGGCCGATCAATAAGAACGCAGTCAATGCCCAGGCTTATCGAGCGCAATATGCTGCAGGCACGGTTAACCACCAACCTGCAGTCGCCTATCTAGAGGAGCCGGGCGTGTCAAGTGATAGTGTTACTGAAACCTATGCAGCTTTAAAACTTTATATCGAAAATTGGCGTTGGGCAGGGGTTCCATTTTATGTTCAGACCGGCAAAAACATGCCAAAAAATCAGACCTTGATTTCTATTTGTTTTAAGCACCCACCCAAGCAGTTTTTCCGTGAATCGCAGGTGAAAAAAATGGAGCCTAATTGGTTGGTTTTTGGCATTCAACCTAATGAGGCGATTCGAATTGAAATGACCGCCAAGCAACCTGGACTGGAAATTAATACTCGGCAGATTAGCTTGGATGCTTCGATGCGCCAGAAAGGTGAATTAGCTAATGATGCCTATGAAGACCTGTTGTTGGATGTAATTCGTGGTGATCGCTCTTTGTTTTTACGTTATGACGAGGTGAAGGCTGCCTGGAAGGTGGTTGAACCGGTATTACAGGTTTGGTCAGCCGATCGCGGTTATATTGATACCTATCCTTCCGGAAGTTGGGGGCCAAAGGATTCGGTAAAACTATTTGATCAACCTGGCCAAAGTTGGCGTACGTCTTTGGAACCGGAGTGTGATAATGTCTAGTAAATTACCGCAAGGTTGGCAGGTATTTGATGATGCTGAAATCTTGGCACAACAAGCCGTAAGCTTGATTATTAAGCAGGCCAAGCAAGCGATTGAGCAGCGGGGCGAATT
Organism: Thiomicrospira microaerophila; assembly: GCF_023278225.1. Classification (GTDB taxonomy): domain Bacteria; phylum Pseudomonadota; class Gammaproteobacteria; order Thiomicrospirales; family Thiomicrospiraceae; genus Thiomicrospira; species Thiomicrospira microaerophila_A. The sequence continues at coordinate 1,153,308 of NZ_CP070959.1, read as the reverse complement.
TCACTTGGTTACAGCCGGTGGAACCACGCCTAATCGTTGTTATGAAATTCTTGCTGAGCAATCAGATCAAGCTTGGCATCAATGGTTTATCTATATGGGCGATGAACGGGTTTTGCCTCTCAATGATCCAGAGCGTAATTCCACTTCACTGCAGCAGGCCTGGTTATCTAAGGTAAGCATTCCGCAAGATCAAATTTTTTTAATGCCCACGGAAATGGGATTGGAACAGTCACGGCTAGCTTATCAGCAAGTCGTTGACCAGGTTGAAAAGTTTGATTGTGTGCTTTTAGGCATGGGGGAGGATGGTCACACTGCAAGTCTATTCCCAGGGCACAATAATCAGGATGCGTCTGAGTCGGTTATTAGTGTAACCGATTCACCTAAACCGCCCGCAGAGCGAATAAGTTTGTCCTATAAAATCTTGAACAACACACGTAATTTACTAAAGTTGATTACCGGTGAAGGTAAATACTCAGCAATACAGGCTTGGTTATCTGGCAGCGCTTTGCCTATTAGCTTGCCCCAAGCTGAACAAGCCACAGATGTTTTTATTGATCAAGCGGCTTGGAAAGGTATTATTTCAAGATAGCGTATTAATGGTCAGATGCTTTAATTCGATTAAAGGCCTTTTTGACCGCTACCTTAACCCTCACTTCCATTTCTTCATGCTCAATCGGTGACATGTAAAAGCTCATGTCAATATCATGCCGAATATAGCGAGGTGGGATTTGGTTAAGTGCAATACAGGCCATATCCGCTAATTGTTCGTCATCCAAACCACAAGTTTTGTAGTTTTCGGTAATTTCATTGATCACGTGGCGCTCGTAAAAATTATGGACTGTATCGAAGTACATGCTGAAATCCTCTGAAGGTCTAGGAAAGAAACGGTTATAAGCATTCTAACCTAGACGGTTTAAGAAGGGTAGGTTCTAGTTACAAGTTTTTATTGTTCACGCGCAACGGCACGATAACCTATATCTGAACGAGAAAAACTCCCTTTGCATTTTATTTTTTCTAAAGCTTGATAGGCACGCTGTTGAGCCGCACTAACAGTCTCGCCCAAGGCCGTGATACACAAGACACGTCCGCCTGAGGTAACCACTTGGTTATTCTCGTTAAGCGCCGTTCCTGCATGAAAGACTTTAACATCGGCTGCGTTGGCCTGTTCAAGTCCTTCAATCACATCTCCCTTTGCATAGTCATCAGGGTAACCCCCTGCAGCGAGCACCACACCTAATGCAGCACGATTATCCCATTCTGCATGGATGCTATCCAATTTTTTATCTAATGCGGCTAGGCAAAGATCTGCAAGATCTGATTTTAAACGCATCATGATAGGTTGAGTTTCAGGATCACCAAAACGGCAATTAAACTCAAGCACTTTTGGCGTACCATCGGGAGCAATCATTACACCAGCGTATAAAAAACCGGTATAGGGTAAGCCGTCTTCTGCCATCCCTTTTATTGTTGGGTAAATGACTTCTTGCATAATACGATTATGAATGTCTTGAGTGACAACAGGCGCAGGGGTATAGGCACCCATGCCACCTGTGTTCGGGCCTTTGTCGCCATCATCACGTGCTTTATGGTCTTGTGAGGTTGCCATAGGTAATACGTGCTCACCATCAGCCATGACAATAAAACTGGCTTCTTCACCGTATAAAAACTCTTCGATAACCACTCTGGCACCGGCTTCACCGAATTTGTTGCCGGCTAACATATCTCGCACAGCCGCCTCGGCTTCAGCCGACGTTTGCGCAAGAATAACCCCTTTACCTGCAGCTAGACCGTCGGCCTTGATTACAATTGGCGTACCCTGTTGTTGGATATAATTTAACGCAGGATCAATTTCAGTGAAAACCTGGTAGGCGGCCGTTGGGATTTGATGCTTGGCGAGGAAGTCTTTGCTAAAGGCTTTAGAGCCTTCTAATTGAGCTGCGCCTTTGCTTGGACCAAAACACTTTAAGCCTGCTGCTTGAAATGCATCGACTACACCTAGAACTAGAGGAACTTCTGGCCCGACGATTGTAAGGCCAATTTGACTCTCTTTTGCAAACTTAACCAGGCCTGGTATATCAGTGACCTGAATATTAACGTTTGTTAGGTTTGGTTCAATCGCCGTGCCGGCATTGCCTGGCGCAACATAGACTTGAGTAACATTTGGAGATTGTGCGGTTTTCCAAGCGAGTGCATGCTCACGTCCACCACTACCAATAATTAATACTTTCATTGCTTGTCCTTTTAATGCTTAAAATGGCGCATGCCGGTGAATACCATTGCAATCCCATGCTCGTTGGCTGCAGCGATCACTTCCTCATCGCGCATGGAACCCCCCGGATGAATCACTGCCGTGATACCAGCCGCAGCGGCGGCATCGATGCCGTCTCGGAAAGGGAAGAACGCATCAGACGCCATAACTGAACCCGGAACTTCCAAACCTTCATCAGCCGCTTTAATGCCTGCAATTTTAGCACTATAAACACGGCTCATTTGCCCGGCACCCACACCAATCGTCATGCCGTCTTTTACATACACAATCGCGTTGGACTTGACATATTTTGCGACCTTCCAAGCAAATAATAAATCACGCATTTGTTCAGCACTAGGGGCACGCTCAGTAACGACTTTTAAATCGGCTTCCGTAATCATGCCAAGATCACGATCTTGAACGAGTAATCCACCTGTCACACGTTTATAGTCGTAAGCAGCCTGTTGCGCACTTAAATTTCCACAAGCCAATAAACGAACATTCTTTTTTGCTTCAACAATGGCTTGGGCTTCAGCGCTAACACTAGGGGCAATAATCACTTCAACAAACTGGCGATCAATAATCGCTTGTGCGGTGGTGGCATCCAATTCGCGGTTAAAGGCAATAATGCCACCAAAAGCAGAAGTAGGGTCTGTTTTGTAAGCGCGATCATAGGCTTCAAAAACATTTGAACCCAGTGCAACACCGCAAGGATTGGCATGTTTTACAATCACACAGGCGATATCTTCGAAGGTCTTAACCAGTTCTAACGCTGCATCAGTGTCTGCGATATTGTTAAAAGACAGTTCTTTACCTTGTAACTGTGTGGCAGTAGAAACCGAAGCTTCATTTGCATTGCGTTCAACATAAAAGGCTGCATTTTGATGCGGATTTTCGCCATAACGCATGGTCTGTTTTTTAACAAACTGGGTGTTGAATGTACGTGGAAAGGCATCGTTTTGGTCATCGCTGAAGAGAGTGCCGAAATAGTTGGCAATCGCGCCATCGTAACGAGCGGTTTGTTCAAAGGTTTTAATCGCTAAATCAAAACGCGTGGCATGAGATAGCTGCCCATTATGCGCTTGCATTTCCTCTAACACACGGGCATAGTCCTTTGGATCAGTTACTACGGCAACATCTTTATGGTTTTTAGCCGCAGAGCGCAACATGGTTGGTCCGCCAATATCAATGTTTTCAATCGCATCTTCTAACGAGCAGTCTGCCTTGGCTACTGTCGCTTCAAACGGATAAAGATTGACCACAACCATATCAATCGGTTGAATACCATGTTCGGCCATAACGGCGTCATCTTGTCCACGACGACCTAGCAAGCCGCCATGAACCTTGGGGTGTAAGGTTTTAACACGACCATCCATCATTTCAGGAAAACCGGTATAGTCCGACACTTCGGTTACTAGCAGGCCTGCTTGTTTTAGTGCTTGATAGGTGCCACCGGTGGATAGAATTTCAACATTCATTTTGCTTAAAGTTTGAGCAAATTCAATAATGCCGGTTTTATCGGACACGCTTATAAGGGCACGGCGGACGGGTTTCATAGAGGGGGTCTCCAAACGTAAGTTAACTAGTTTAAAAATGAATTAAATTAAAGGGGATCAATTCGTTTCGATAACAATATCGTACTGCAATATCTTTTTTCGCAGGGTGTTACGGTTAATCCCAAGCATATTCGCGGTTTTGGTTTGATTGCCATCAACCCGAGCGAGCACGTATTCGATTAAGGGTTTTTCAACCTGTTGAACGACCATTTCATGAAGATTACAGGCATCTTGCTCTTCGAGTGTTGTAAAGTAATGATCCAGTGTTTGAATCAAATGATCGCTTAATGAATGAGGTGAGGGTTTTGAAGTCATTTATCTAACTGAATTAAGGTTTCAAAAAATTGCTCTATAAGCGCTTGTTGGCTTGCAGAGGTATCAAGTTGATTAAATTCTTTGCGAAGTCGTTCGCCATTTTTTAAGTGTTGGCAATACCAACCCATGTGCTTGCGCGCAATGCGCACCCCTTGTAATTCACCATAAAGGCAGTATAAGCCTTCGAGATGCTCCACCAGATTGTTTTTTATTTCTGTATCAGTTGGAGATTCAATTTGTTGTTGTGTTTCAAGGTAATAAGCAATCTGTTTAAAAATCCACGGGTTACCTAAAGCGGCTCGACCAATCATAATGCCATCTGCTTGAGTGTATTTTAATACAAATTCAGCTTGCTGGGGGGTTGAAATGTCGCCATTAGCAATCACAGGAATCGAAACCGCCTGTTTTATTTGTTTAATCGTGTCATATTCAGCCAGGCCGTTAAATTTATCATCACGCGTACGGCCATGAATGCTGATGGCACTCAAGCCCGCTTGTTCGGCGAGCTTTGCAATCTCTAAAGCATTGCGATGGCTTGGGTTTAGCCCGGTACGAATCTTGACCGTAATCGGAACCTTAACGGCTGATCTGAGCGCATAAAAAATATCCTCAACCCGCTCAGGATAGGCCATCAGAGCCGAACCTGCGGCAATATTGCAAACCTTTTTCGCCGGACAGCCAAGGTTTAAATCAATAATTTGTGCGCCTTGGTTGACCTGTAATTCAGCGGCTTTAGCCAGTTGTTCCGGTTCAGTGCCTAATAATTGAATAGACCTGGGTTCCGGATCAGATTGATTGGCAAACCGAGTTTGGGATTTTTTCGAATCCCAAAGTTGGGTTTGCGCACTCAGCATTTCTCCAATCGTGTAGCTCGCGCCTTGAAGCCGACACAAGCGGCGAAACACTGAATCCGTAATTCCGGCCATTGGGGCAAGAATCAGGTTGTTATCAAATTCATACTGCCCAATTTTTAGTTTTGCCATACCAGGCCTGGTTAAGCTTTGTAACCGGATAAACAGGCCCAGTCTTCATGCGTATCCAGTTGATTTAAATTAAAACCATAGTGTTGATAATGCTTGATTAAATCTGGCGCTTGACTGGCCAAAAGGCCGGATAATACGAGTTGACCGCCAGGTTTAACTAAACGTTCAAATTCGCTCGCTAGTTCTTTTAGGGGGCCGGCCAAAATATTAGCTATCAATAGATCAGCGGCGGTTGCACTAAAATCCTTAACCAAGTTAAATTCAATAGCCACTCGATTGCGTTGCGCATTATCTTTACTTGCAGTAATCGCTTGGGGATCAATGTCGGTGCCTGAGACCTTATCAGCACCCAGCTTGGCCGCCGCAATCGCCAAAATACCGCTACCACACCCATAGTCAATCACGCTTTTATCTTTAGGAGGATGTTGATCCAACCATTTTAAACACATGGCAGTAGTAGGGTGGGTTCCGGTGCCAAAGGCTAAGCCTGGATCGAGCAACAGATTAATTCCGTTGGGATTAGGTGCTTCAAGCCAGCTAGGCACAATCCAAAGATTTTGACCAAACTGCATAGGTTTAAATTGATCCATCCATTCACGAATCCAATCCTTATCTTCAATCTGTTCGAATTGGTAAGCACTGGGCGGAATTTGAGGTATCCACTGAGTTAAGGCAAGCAAAATTTCAGCAGGATTAACTTCAGCATCGAATAAACCTAAAACACGTGTTTGGTCCCAAATCGGGGTGGTGCCAATTTCAGGTTCAAATATCTCTTGATCACCGGTTTCAGTAAAGGTTACTGAAACCGCGCCAATCTCGATAAGCGCATCGGACAGAGGTTCTGCCAAGGCTTCTTCAACAATGGTATTAAGTTGAATCCAAGCCATTAAATCAAGTGCTCTAGACGGTGTTCAAGGTAATGTATATTCTGTCCACCGGCACAAAAACCTTGATCACACATAATTTCGATATTGAGGTCGATATTGGTATCAATGCCACGAATTGCAAACTCTTGCAGCGCAATATGCATTCTGGAAATAGCAATATCACGATCAGTACCATAACAAATCAGTTTACCGATCATCGAATCATAATGTGGGGGTACGGTATATTCGGTGTAAATATGAGTATCTAAGCGCACGCCTGGTCCACCTGGGAAATGTAAACGTGTAATTTTTCCTGGTGAGGGCATGAAGTTCTTTGATGGGTTTTCAGCATTAATGCGACATTCGATGGCATGGCCGCTGATTCTCACGTCTTCTTGTTTAATTGAAAGCGGCATGCCCATTGCAATTTCGATTTGCGCTTTTACGAGGTCGATGCCTGTAACCTGTTCAGTCACCGTGTGCTCAACCTGTAAGCGAGTATTCATTTCTATGAAATAAAACTCGCCGTTTTCATACAGGAATTCGAAGGTACCGGCACCGCGATAATTAATATCAATACAAGCTTTAGCGCAAATGCCACCAATATAATCACGTTGCTCTTGAGTAATACCAGGGGCTGGCGCTTCCTCTACAACCTTTTGATGACGTCGTTGCATCGAACAGTCACGTTCACCTAGGTGAATGGCGTTACCTTGACCGTCAGCCAGAACCTGAACTTCGATATGACGTGGGTTCTCAAGGAACTTTTCCATATAGACTTCAGGATTGTTAAATGCTGCACCGGCCTCTTGCTTGGTCAGTTGGATTGATTTAAGCAGGCTGCCTTCGGTATGAACGACGCGCATGCCCCGACCGCCACCGCCACCGGAGGCTTTGATAATGACCGGATAACCTATCTCACGCGCGACTTTTAGGTTAGCTTCAGCATCATCACCGAGTGGGCCGCCCGAACCCGGAACAGTCGGTACGCCGGCGGCTTTCATCGCACGAATAGCAGAAACCTTATCGCCCATCATGCGGATCGTATCACCTTTGGGGCCGATAAAAATAAAACCGCTTTCTTCAACGCGATCGGCAAAATCCGCGTTTTCTGAAAGAAAACCATAGCCAGGGTGAATCGCTTCGGCATCCGTCAGTTCGGCGGCTGAAATAATCGCTGGAATATTTAAATAACTCTGGTTTGAAGGGGCAGGGCCAATACAGACGGTTTCATCAGCCATTAGTACGTGTTTTAAGTTCGCATCGGCAGTTGAATGGACTGCAACGGTTTTTATACCTAAGGCTTTGCAGGCTCTTAGAATACGCAACCCGATTTCACCACGATTGGCAATCAATAGTTTTTCCATAAAAATTCCTGTTGATTATTCGATGATAAATAGGGTTTGGCCATATTCGACCGGATCGGCATTTGATACCAGGATTTGCTTGATTGTGCCAGAAACTTCGGCTTCAATTGGATTCATTATTTTCATGGCTTCAATAATACAAAGCGTATCGCCAACATTAATTTTTTGGCCTACCTGTGCAAAAGGCGGTGCATCGGGTGAAGGCGCAGCATAAAAGGTTCCAACCATAGGCGAAGTGATCGCTTCACCACTAATAACAGGGGCTGCAGGAGCGGAAGGTTCTGGTGTAGAGGTTGGGGTGGGCGCGGAAGGTTGTTGTGGTTGGACTTGATAACTATGTTGCATTGCAGGCGCTTGCATGACAATCGGTTCTTTATTGCGAGTAATTCTGACGGTATGTTCACCTTCTTTGATTTCGATTTCAGCAATATTTGACTCTTCTACAATTTCAATCAATTTACGAATTGAGCGAATATCCATGGTTAAATCCTTTATTATTGTGTGGGTCTGCAAATTCTAGCAGATAATTATTCAAGGTGTTTTATTGCAGCTTCCAAAGCAAAACGATAGCCATCTGATCCTAATCCGGTGATAACGCCAACGGCTAAATCTGAAAAATAGGAGTGATGACGAAAGGCTTCACGTTTATGCACATTGGACAGGTGAACTTCGATAAAAGGGATATTAACTGCAGCTAGAGCATCACGAATAGCGACACTGGTGTGAGTAAAGGCTGCAGGGTTGATGATAATAAATTCGGTACCGTCATCCATCGCTTGATGTATACGTTTAATGATTTCGTGTTCGGCGTTGCTTTGAAAGTGCCACAAACGGACTGCAAAATCATCGGCAATGGTTTCAAGTTCGTCAACGATATCTGCCAGCGTTTGGCGACCATAGATTAAGGGTTCGCGCCGCCCGAGCATATTCAAGTTAGGTCCATTTAAAACCAAAATACTTGCCATAAAAGCCATCCAAAAAAATGATTATAGAATTATACTTTAAAACCCAGTTTAAAACTATCTTGTGCAAAAATAATGCAGACAAATAGTGGTTTAAATGTTCTGAAAACCCGTTAATTGTTGAGAACTAACAGGCTTGATAGGTTTAATCTTATTAAGTTAAGTAGGCTTTATTTATTAGGCCACTGAGCGTCCTGTGTTAGTTCAAGCTGAATACGATCGAGCGGTGGCTCATCTATAACAAGATTAAATTCTATCAGTTCATCCCTTCTAAAGGCGTGACATAGCCATTGATCCCCCACTTGAGCTCGCTCTAGCAGCTTGTCGAGGGCGTTGATACTGGGGATTTTAAGCCCATTGATGGCAATGATTTCGTCGTTTGCACTCAATCCAGCGTGGTAAGCAGGACGTTGATGCCAAACATGCGTCAGTTTGACGCTTTGATGTTCGGTTGGAATTAGGTTTGCGCCGAGGCTTAAAAAGGCACGGTTTTGAGTGGTTACTCCCCCCGTGTCATTAGTCGATATGGCTGCACGCTGAGTGAACTGAATTCCCCATTCTGAAAACCACTCCTCAAAGGGTAAGTCATCAGTGCCGCGTAAATAACGCTCAAAAAATGGAGTCAAATCTGTGTCGGCGATGCGCGATGCGCGGGCTTCTATTTCGCCTTCACTCAAACCTAGCATAGGTAAACCATTCTGCTGCCAAAGGTCTATCAATAGATCATCCAAACATCGCGCATTTTTGCTGGCGCGACGTATCTCAAAATCGAGCCCAAGCGCAATTAAAGCCCCTTTGGTGTAGTAGCTTATAATTGCATTCGGCGCATTTTCGTCTTGTTGATAAAATTTTGTCCAACTATGAAAGCTGGATTCGCTGACGCTTTGTTTAAAACGACCGGGCATTCGATAGACGCGGGTCATTTGCTGGGCGAGGGTGTTGAGGTATTTTTTATGATCGATAATGCCGGCGCGTAGTAAAAACTGCAGGTCATACACCGACGTTGCGCCCTCAAACCACCAAAGTTGTTCGGTATAGGCCGGTTGGCTTAAGTCTGGGGTTTGAAATTGCGCTGGCATGATGCGCTTGACATTCCACGAATGAAAATACTCGTGCGAACAGAGCTCTAAAAAATCTAGGTAGCTGTCATTTGCTTTTTCCATGCCGGGGTAGGGTAGTACATCTCGTGAGCAGACCAGTGCGGTGGAGGCGCGATGCTCAAGTCCACCATAACCTTCGCCGACCACCATCACCATAAACAAGTAGGCATCAAACGGCGTGGGTTGGCCAAAGAATTCAAGTTGACTGGTGCAGATTTTGGTGAGGTCAGCACACAAGCGGTCTAGGTCACAGTTATGTTTTCCCGTTAGCACAACGCGATGTTTGATACCGGATGCTTGGAATTCAGCCTGAGTAAAAGGGCCCATTTCAACCGGATGGTCAATCAGTTCATCATAGTCTTGGGCTTGATATAAACCAAAACCACTTGAGTCTATATTCAGGGGTTTTAGGCTTGTTGCTAACAACCAGGCCTGGTTACGTGTGAAATCGGTTGATTGGATCTCTAGAGAAACCGCTTGATCTCGCTGTCCTTCAACCATTACAAAACAACTGGTACCATTAAAAAAGCCGTGGGTTTGATCAAAATGTGCGCCGCGAACTGATAAATCCCACGCATAGACTTGATAGCGCAGTTGAATCGGTTGGTTGGTCGGGGCAACTTGCCATTGTGATTTGTTGAGTGATTGAATCGCGAGTTTATCGCCGTCAGCGGTTTGTGCGTGTAGGCCTATAAGATGCTTAGAAAAATCACGAATCATATAGCTACCCGGAATCCAGTTAGGTAGGCTTATAATTTGTCCTTCTGGATTCGGTTGTTGAATCTCAACACAAACATCATAAAGGTGTCCATAGGGATCAGCAGGAATTAGGCAGTAATGAATTGTGTGTTTTTGCATGGTTCTCTCTTGGTTCGGTTAGTGTTTTGGCGGAACGCAAATTTCTTTGTTGAAGACAGCAATCAGTGTGCGTAGGGTTAAATGCACCATTAACGCGGTCAGCAAAGCAATAAAAAAAGAGGCAATATAGCCAAAAGATTTATTCGCGGTGAGTTCATACATCATAAAACTGGCATTGGTTATCGCGGCAATCGGGAAGGTGTAGGCCCACCAAGAAATAGCAAAAGGGATATTAATAAAGCGCTTGCCTTGAACAAATAACATGAGCGTAATAAATAGCCCAGCGTAGTAAAGAATATGGGCGAAATTATCAATCTGATAATTGTTAAGTGCAACATAAGCTAAAAAACCCATGGCCGGAGGTGCGATTAAAATAAATAAGGTTGGAATCAACATCGGTTGTAAAAATGGGTGGAAAATCAAGCGGTACATTACGATCGCTTTAAGAATTAACCAAAAAGTAATGCCAATGCTAAAGAAAAACCATCCTAATTCGTTATAGCCATAGGCAACAGCGCCCAATGGAACCACGATATTACCCACCACTGGAATAAACCAAGCCGGGGTGGCATGCACGATTTCCCAGGTATCATGATGAATCCAGCGATTGATAATCACCAGCGTAAAGATAAGTTGCATAATGGCGCCGATAAACCATAAAACTTCGCCCAAAACAGGGTGGCTTTCGCTGAGAAGCAGTCCGATCAGCAAAAAACTAATGCTAATGGTTGGAAAGAAATTTAAGCTAATAGGGTGATTAAATTCATGCTTTACGGCATTGAATTCTTTGAATATTTTAATTGTGTAGGTCGTTAAAAGCAGCATGAAAAGTAGGGCAGTGATCCCTAGCATAATCTGTGCAACCAAAACGGGAAGCATCATCAGTTCATAGGCAGCATAATAGGATAAGGCAACACCGGCCCAGCCCATGACTGCACCAAATAAACCTATTGGAAAATATTGAAGTCGAGATAGCATTGAAACACCCAAGCGTTTAATTAAACCGAGGATTATACCAATGTTTAGCGAATAAAATGCGCTGTGATTTTAACCCAACTTCTCAATGTGCTGAGGTTGAATCCGCGCATGACGGAGCCATCACGCGCGCCTAAATTTAACCCTAACATTTCAACTAAGGGTAAAAGATTCGAGGTAGGGTAATCTACCAGGACTTATAAGGTAGGAATTTACCATTCATTTTGATGACAACGCGATCACCAAGTGGATTTTCTTCTTTGTCTATGTGCATGCTAAAGTCAATGGCACTCATGATGCCATCACCAAATTTCTCGTGAATTAAAGCCTTCATCGTCGGGCCATATACGCCAACAATTTCATAAAGTCTATAAATCAAAGGGTCAGTGGGTACAGCCTTATCCCAAGATTTATGAGGACAGGCTTGCAGCGTACTCGACACGCTCGGAGATAAGGCTAAGAAAGCGCAAAGTTTATCGGCATTTTCAGCCTTCATGCTGTTCATCCCTAAACAAGCTGAAGTTGTAAATACCTCACTTAATTCAGCAGCAGCGGCAATTTGCTGCCAAGTTTTTCCAAGCGTTGCCTTAGCGAGCATAATCGCTTCAGTCATTTCTAGTTTTGTCATCATCAATTCCTTCTTTTATAAAAACGGTAGCAAGTGATTGCATTTGTAATAGAGCAAATGCAATACCAGTTGCTTTATTCAAGTTTAAGTTATTGTTAACAAAGTAGTTATTGCTCTATCTATTAAGGATAGATAAGGCATTTTTTAACAAAATATTACAAAGATGATGATTTGTAATATTTTGTTATTTTTTGTTGCGTTTTTTTAAAGAAATTGGATAAAAAATAAAGCTAAGCTATTAAAAGTTAACAACTAATTTCTAACATGGCACAAAGTTGGTTAAAAGCACCTTGAGTTTAGTTAATTTTTTACATTTCCAATCAGGAGAACTTTTATGACCGAGGTATATATTCCATCTTGCTTAAGACCGATTGACAGCACGGGTTTAAAAAACCTGTCTGAACAAGGTAAGGCAAATCCAGAAACGATCAAAACCTTAAAGTCTAAGACCGTGTTAGAGGGTCAGTTTAAAAATTTAAATTATATTCGTGGTTTAGATCCGATAATCGTTGATGAACCACCAGGCCTGCTAGGTGAAGATACCGCACCCAATCCATCTGAAATGGCTTTGCTCTCTTTAGGCTCTTGTTTATCCGTCGGTATTCAAGCCAATGCAACAGCCAGAGGCATACCGCTGCATAAGTTAGAAATCGAACTTGAAGGGGATATCAACATTACCGCTGTATGGGGTACAGGCGATATTGATCCCAACAAACTACTGGGTGTACGTGAAGTAAGAGCCTTTTTTACGATCGAAGCGGATTGCTCGAAAGAAGAATTGGAAGATTTAGTTCAACATGCTACCAAGTGGTCGCCAGTGGCTAATACTTACATTAACAAGGTTCCGGTTAAGCCGCATCTGGTCAGTTAAACATAGCGTTAACAGCCGCATAAATGCGGCTAAAAAAAGGATTACGTCATGATTCAGCAAATAGTAAAACAAGAGTTAAAACCAAGGGTGATTGATATTGACCACGGTCTTTATACCACCGAGGTATTGGAGAAGTTGGGTAAAGCGGGAGCCTTCCGCCATCATATTGCCTCACAAAACAATGGCACCACAGACGTGTTTGGTGCGATTCAAGATATGGCAACCGTGTCGCGTGAATGTATGACCACCGGCTTTATGATGTGGGCACAGGATGTTTGCGCTTGGTATATCGAAAACTCCGACAATGCTTGGTTAAAGCAAGAAATCTTACCTAAGATGGTCGATGGTGAAGTTTTTGGTGCTACCGCCTTATCCAATCCTATGAAATATTTTGCCGGCATTGAAGATTTAAAACTCTCCGCAGAAGAGACCGAAAACGGCTACATTATTAATGGCACTTTGCCTTGGGTGTCTAATCTGGCGGAAAAAAGTGACAAACATTTTTTCGGTTCAATTTTTACTGTGCATGATGGTGAAGCGAAAAAAGACGTGATGGCACTGATCCCATGTGATTTAGACGGCCTGACCATGAAACAAATGGTGTCGTTTGAAGGTATGGAAGGCTCGGGAACCTATTCATTGTTGTTTGATAATGCCTTTTTGCCAAAAAAGTACCTGCTAGCTGACCCGATAGCCCCTTATTTATCAAAGATTAAAGCAGGATTTATTTTGTTGCAAACCGGTATGGCGGTTGGCGTGATTCAAGGCTCGATTGATGAAATGCGCAAAGCCGATTTGACCCTGGCAGAAATCAATGCTTATTTGGATGATCGTCCGGATGAATTGGAGGATGAACTCAATGACGCCATTGAATTTATTAAATCTCTAGCTGAAAACCCATTTGAAAAAGGCACGGACTATATCAAGCAAGTGTTGGAAGCGCGCTTATTGGGTGCTGAATTCTGCAAACGCAGTGCCGATGCGGTGATGCAACATTGCGGTGCGAAAGGCTATATTTTGGACGCCCCCGCGCAACGCAAACAACGCGAAGCCTATTTTGTGATTATCGTCACGCCGTCAATTAAGCACCTTCGCAAAGAAATTGCGCGACTCGAAGCGGCTTAGGAGGTCGTATGTCACAGCCCTACAGAAAGTATATTTGCAAAACCTGCGGTTTGATCTACGACGAAGCCGACGGCGACCCGGATAGCGGACTCGCCCCCGGCACGCGTTTCGAAGACATTCCCGACGATTGGTATTGTCCTTTGTGTTTGGTATCCAAAGCCGACTTTGTGCTGATTGAAGACAAGCCCAAAGTCGCCGCCGATGTCACGCCGCTTAAATCTAAAGTCGGCGGAAAAGACACTATCGTGATTGTCGGCGCAGGGTATGCGGGCTGGACAGTGGCAGAAAAAATCCGCCAACAAAACCCGCAAGCCAAAATCAGCCTGATTACCGCTTGCGATGGCTCGGTTTACCCCAAACCCGCCTTGTCGATGGCCTTGTCACAAGGGCGTTCGGCGGACGATTTAATTGAATACAGCGCACCGCAAAAAGCCAAGGAATTAGACATTGGCGTGAAAATCCGCACCAAAGTCATGAGCATCACCCCGGCGCGTAAACGTCTGATGACCACCACCGGCACGATTGAATACGACAAATTGATTTTAGCGATGGGCGCGAGTCCGATTAAACCGCATATCGACGGTTCGGCGGCCAGTGAAGTGATGACGATTAATGACTTAGCGGCCTATAAAAAGTTTCGCGGATCGCTGGAAGGCAAACGCCATATCACCTTAATCGGCGGCGGTTTGATTGCGGTCGAATTAGCGGAAGACCTCGCCAGCCAAAATTTTGAAGTGACCTTACTGGTACGTGGCGGTCATTTAATGCGCAATATCCTACCAGGCCTGGTGGCGGATAGACTCAGCAACTTATTAGCGAAAAACAAAATAAAAATTCAGTACGAAGTCGAAGTAGAGCAGGTGAATCATGCTGATCAAGGTTATCAACTGGTATTCGATGATGGCACAACCTTACAAACCGATTTAGTGGTCGCGGCGATTGGATTAAAACCGAGTATTGATTTAGCCAAAAAAGCAGGCCTGGTGGTGAAACAGGGCATCGTGGTCAATCAAATCCTGCAAACCTCCGATGCGGATATTTTCGCGCTGGGTGATTGTGTTGAGTTTGAAGACGAAGTGCAGGCGTATTTAGAACCGATTCGCCGCCAAGCCGGTGTGATCGCCGAACATTTAACCGGCAAAGACGCGCGTTTCGAACTCAAACCCGCGCTGATTAAAACCAAAACCCCGTCGCTGGCGATTATTACCTGTCCACCGCTAAAAAAATATGCCCAGCAGGGCGGCTGGACACAACTTCAAGTCCATCAAGGTCAAGGACTGGAAGTGAGTTATTTGGTAAACAACGAACTCAAAGGTTTTGTATTATCCGGCGAACTCGTCACCCAAGCCGCACATAAATATCAAGGCTTGGCGGGGTAGGAAAGGGAAATGCTGTCTAATGTATTAAGCTACTTGTAGTTCAAAGTGTTTGCCCAAAGCATGCAAGGCGGCTTCAATGGCTTCGATTTTTGAGCGATATTTGAAATCAAATAATCGGTTCAAGTTAGACGGCGCAACGCCTACCTTGGTCGCTAATTCGGTTTTAGATTGGCCGGATGCCAACCACGCATTGTAGAGGTGAATTTTGGCCGCTAAAGCGGTTGGAATCAGCAAGCCATTGGCGGCGTTAGTTTTTGAGGGTAGTGGAATCGGGCGTTTGGTTTCGGGATAAAAATCCAATGCAGATTCAAGCGCATCTAATGCCATCGCCTGCAAATCAGCGCCTTTATGTACCTCGGTTAATGCTTCCGGTATATCGGGAAAGGTGACGATTAAAATATCGCCTTCTTTTTCAAGGTTCATTGCATATTGCATTTTCCGATCTCCATTTTTGCCATTTTGTTGGATAGTTAACACCCATGTGATTCAGTGCAGAGGTGTTTATTTCAGTCCTAGATCTTTTAAAATCTTATTTACCGTTCCGGTCGCCATTTCTTTTGCGCCATGGAAGGGGAAAATCGTCATTTTGTCACCTAGGTAAACTTTGAAGTGGGAGCCTTTTGCCTTTTCAAACCGAGCGCCTTGCTCGATTAACCACTTCCTGAGTTCACTGCTTTTCAACGTATACCCCTTGCATGAATGGATTGTTATTTTATCAAAAATGATAATTCTGTGTGACGTTAAATTATCAAAAAAGATAATTTTTCTGCCGTGCATGGCGTTTAGGCATAAATCCATGCTGCCAAGGTTAAGGTTTAAATAGTGGGTTTTGCAGCTGCCTATTAGTGTAATCGGTCTGAGTACTTTGTTATGTAAGCCCCAAATCTTTTCGCATTTCTTTAAGCAATGATTTTTGTGCCAAATCTCTTTGACTTGTTGAGGGAGGGCTACTCTTCATTTCTTCCAACTTGGATAGAACGACATCTGAAGCATAAAGTTGGAGTTTCAATTCCCAATAGGCGTATTTATTAAGTGCTTCGGTTGAGTTAGTGAGTGCAACTTCACGGTAAGCATCAAGTAACCCATCACATGCTGCTTTATAATCTAAAAGCCAGATTTCTTTTAATTTAGATTTTTGTTCCAAAAAATGTTTAATAAGAAAGACTAAGACGCCGCCAAAACCTATTCCCGACAGGAAAGTAGTTAATACTCCAAACTCATGCATCGTTCAATAATCCTTATTTGTTGCGACAATATCTTGTTGATTGAAAATTTGCGGTTTTGACTGGCTTGTCGATATGGCCTTGGTTTAGCGGCCTATTTCGAAAAACACGTTGAGGAATAGTACATCAAAGAAATTAGTGTGGCTAGATAAGTGCGTAATCTTTTTCAATAGAAAAAGGCTGTTTGTCTCGCTGGAAATTGTTGTTGCGATTGCGTGTTTTGTTTAGGTTTATGAGGTTTCGCTGAGTGGTTAACGTCACCACCAGGCCTGGTGGTGACGGTGTTTGTTATAGTTAATGAACCCAATCTTCAAACGTTAAGCCATCCACTCTGGCAAATTCTTGAACATTATTGGTGACTAGAATACAACCCGACGAGATGGCATGGCCTGTAATAGCAGTATCGTTGTTTCCAATCATCAGACCTTCAGCTATAAGCGTTTTTTGGATTAACACGGTGGTGTCAACCGCTTCTTTATCCCAAGCGAGTATGTCGTCAATACGTTTCAAAAATTCTGCAACGAGTAGGGCATGTTTGGGTGAGGCTTTTTTTCCAAGCAAACCATAATGCATTGCTTGATAGGTGATGGCAGAAATCACGATTCGATGTCCATTTGCCACTACAGTCTGCAGCTTTTCAAGAACACAAAGCGGCTGTTCTCTCATAATGAATGAGCAGATACAGGTATCTAGCATATAGTCGATTTTTTTAGTCAAAATTAAAACGTCCTTCATCAGCGACCACATCTTGGCGTTGTAACATAAAGTCATCATCCGCTTTTTCAACGTCAGAAAACGACAGCCAGTTTGGGCGTATAGGGCGTAATATGATTTCATCGCCATTTTTGATGATTTCAAGTTGACTAATGCCTTGATATTCCATGTCTTTGGGAAGTCTTATCGCCTGATTGTTGGCATTTTTAAATATTGAAACGGTTCTCATAGTGACCTTCTCGCATTCACTATCTTGTTGAAGATATTAGTGAATTCGGTTGGCATATGTCAAGCATATGTTATTTTGATTTATAGTAACCCAACCACCAGGCCTAGCGGTGACGGTTTTATAACCCCAGTTTTTCAATTCGGTAGTTGAGTTGGCGGGGTGTCATATTGAGCATTTTGGCGGCGCGGGTTTTATTGCCTCGACAGTATTTTAGCGCGGCGCGGATATTGTCTTTTTCGTCTTTGCTGACTTTCCAGTAGTTGCGTTTGTCATCGGGTTCCGGCCAGGATTCTGCTCGGTGTTCTGTTGAGGCGGATGTTTCATATGGAGAAGGCGGCGCTGACATCGGTGTGATCGTTGCGCTACTGTCCGGTCGATTGAATGCAGGCACAACAGTTGGCGCGGCATTGTGGGTAATGGCGCGTTCGTCTTCGAGAATTTGTTTAACCGTGTTGGCGCTGATGGTGCGATCTTCATCGGCCATTAATACACAGCGTTTGATGACGTTTTCGAGTTGGCGAATATTGCCCGGCCAGTCGTATTGTTCGAAAAACTCCAGCGCATCGCGCGCAAATACGACATTGGTGGCGTAATCTTGATTGGCTTGGTCGAGAAAGTGGCGCGCCAAAATGCGGATATCGCCATAACGTTCGCGCAGGGGCGGCAGTTCAATTGGGAATACGTTTAAGCGATAAAACAAGTCGAGACGAAACAGACCTTCGTTGACCGCATAATGCAGGTCTTTGTGTGAGGCGACGATAATACGCACGTCGAGTTGAATGTCTTTTACGCCTCCAATGCGAGTAATGGTTTTTTCTTCTAATACGCGAAGTAATTTGGCTTGTAGGGCGAGATCTAAATCCGCGATTTCATCGAGGAATAATGTGCCTTTTTGCGCGAGTTCAAACTTGCCTTTCTTTTGTTGATTCGCACCGGTAAAACTGCCTTTTTCATAACCAAACAATTCTGCTTCAAGCAGGTCTTTCGGAATTGCGGCGCAGTTGATGGCAATAAAGGGGCCATCTTTGCGATTGCTGGCACGGTGTACCATGCGCGAGAATTTTTCCTTACCTGTTCCGGATTCACCTTTTAGCATTACCGTTACAGGCGCAGCTGCAGCCCGTACTGCTTTGTCTAGCGCCTGAATTAAACTGCCGCTTTCACCAATAATGCCATATTGACTGCCTTGCCCAAGGGCGACGTAACGCAATTGTTCGTTTTCTTGTTTTAAGCTGCGGGTTTGGTTTTCGATCAGTTGATGTACCGCTAGAATTTCGCTGATAAAGGTGGCGATAATTTTTAAAAATTTTAAATCGCGGTCAAACGAACGCTGGCGATTTTTTAGGCGGTTAAAGGTAAGTACACCGATGCGTTTATTTTTGCGCAAAATGGGGAGCGCTAAAAACGACACAGGCTCCTGTGGCAGTGTTTGGCGGTCTACGGTGCGAAATAAATAATCGCTTTCGACATCAATATCGGGAATCACCGCGGGTTGCCCGCTGTGCATGACTTTTCCGGTTATGCCTTCACACGGTGCGAAACGACTGCGTTGGATTTCTTCTAGCATCAGGCCGTAGCCATAAGCCGTGTAGAGGTAATCGGAATCGTCTTCTTTTAGTAATACGCGACCACGGTTTAATCCCATTAAACGTGAGCAAATACTGAGGATGTTGTGAATCGCAAACGAGGGGTCGTGCGCATATTCGATTTGCAAGGCGGCTTCTTGAATAACAACAAATTCAGAGCTGTTTGCGATGTCGCTATTTTCGTCTTGTTCGTGTATTTGTTTGCTGGATTGTTTTATCATGATAGCCAACCTTGTGCAGTGCGTTTGACGTTTAGGTAGGAGAATAGAATGACACAGATCAGTTGCGCATTATATGATAATTTAGAGTTGGCGATTATGCATAAACGCTCGGTTAGCATTGTGTTTAATGATGACAGGCCAGCGTTTGAAGGGCGATTGTTGGATTTGAAGGTGAAAGATTCAAGTGAATACGCGATCGCTGAAAGCGGAGAAGTTTTATTGCTTGAATCGGTAAAATCCATCACACTTGTTCCTTAGCAACGCAAAAATCGGCCAAATTAAGACCGACTTCGCATGGCATGTTTTGAGCTATTCTAAAAACCTGTTACTCCATTTTCCAACTGTACATCTTGATTAATCTTGCACCGATGCTATCTAACATATAGCCGATAATACCAATTACGATCACTATTGCTGCCAGTTTGTCGTAGTCCAAGGTATCGCGGGCATCGTTAATGGCATAACCCAAACCACTGGTGACACCTAAATATTCCGCCGGAACCAATACCACCCAAGCGACACCGACCGCTAAACGAATACCGGCAAACACGTCTTGGGCAATGGCGGGCATAATAACACGCATTAACATTTGCGAGCCATCAGCGCCTAGATTTGTCGCCACTTTAAACCAAAGTGGGTCAATCCGTTGTACACCATGTGCGGTGCCAAAAATAATCGGCCAAACCGCTGCAATCGTAATCAAAAAGATAATCGCATTATCCCAACTTGCAAACACCAGTACAGCAACTGGCATCCAAGCTAAAGGGCTAATCATTCTTAGAAATTGAAAGGGCATATTAGCGATCTGTCTTGCCATTGTGTAGTAACCAATCATCACACCAACAGGCACGCCAATTACAATCGCCCAAAACAAACCCACTAAAATGCGATACAAGCTTGACCAAATTGTTTGCCAAATGCTACCGGAGGCCACAAGATCATACAAGGCAGCAAAGGCTGAAGCTGGAGCAAAACCGGCAAATGCGGAAGTATCGGGATTGCGCTCAATCCACCAGCCACCCAGCCACCAAACGGCCAATAAAATCAGCATACCTACAGTGGCAAAGACCGTGCTTTGCACCCAGTTAGGTAGCTGCTTAAATTTTAGGCTGGTTTGGTGACTCATGCTCACCAGCCATGTTGAGGAAATACCACTCATAGTTTAAATACCTCTTCACGTGTTAATGGGTTTTCAGGGTTCACCCCTCTTACCCTTGACCACGCACCTTGAGCATCCATTGCATTTTTAACAAAGTCATAATTAACAAGATCCTGCGCAACAAATTTGCTGTCTAGGTTTGACAAGAAGGTTTTATCACCGCCAACCAAGGTGTCTTTAAGTTTGTCAATAATAAACTCTGTTGCGGAAGGATAAGGCCAAGGGTTAAAGTCGATTCGACTGACATCCCAGTCGGGGTGTTTAATCGCTTGAGGTTCGGCATAGTCGGCTTGGCTGTACGAAGTCATGGCCTGTAAAATCACATCTTCGCGCATAGGCAGGTATTTATTTTTACCATCTCTGGATAATAATTTGGCGACTTCTTCCTTGTTTTCTTGAGCATAAAGAGCGCCTTTGACCACCGCATTCATCACTTTTTGTGACCAAGCCTTTCGACGTTCGACATCTTCTTCGTGCATACACACCACGCAGCAAGGGTGGTTTTGCCATATATCACCCGTGAAACGAAGCATTTTCCCACCAGCTAACATTTCACCCGCTGCATTAAAAGGTTCTGCAACAATATAGGCATCAATTTTGCGAGCGGCTAAGGCGGGGGGCATGTCCGGTGGAGGCATAATTTGAAGGTTGACTTGGTTGGGTTTAAGGGCGGCATTTTGCGGTTGAATAACAGGCTCTAGCCCCGCGTCTCGTAATGCAATCTGCAGGACAACATTATGCATAGAATACCAATAGGGTACGGCAACTTGTTTACCACCTAAGTCACTAAACTGGCTTGCTTGGATGTGGCGACCCACAACTAATCCTGAACCATTGGTGTGTGCCCACCCTGTTATTTTGATTGGAAAGTTGTTGTTGTACCGCATCCAAACAGGAATTGGTTTGAGGAAGTGGACTAGATTAAAACGTTTAGCCGCAAAACTTTCAATTAATGGCGACCAGCCCCGTATTAAGGTTGGTTTTTCGACTTTTAGCCCTTCCTCTTCAAAAAAACCCATGCCGTGAGCGACAAGCAAGGAACTGGCATCCGTGATGGGGATGTAACCAATTTTAACGACTTCATCTTCGGGCATGTTACTCGCGAGTGCTGAAGCCGGTAGGGTCATGGCAGCGGTCAAGCCTCCTGCCGTAGCAAGGGAGTCTAAGATAAATTCACGGCGACCTTTTTGGGGGTTATAAATGTAGTCGGAACGGTTAGCAACATCACATAAATGGCACATGGTCAATCTCCTTTTAAGGTAGTAAATTAAGCGGTTAGACCCATTTGGGCTTGTTTAGCCAGGTCAAGTTTTTCGAATTCATTAAACAATCTGTCTCTGAGCTCAGAAAACTGCGAAGCACTTCGATCACGGGGGAAAGAAAGTGGAACGCTGAGTTCGCCAACAATTTCACCGGGGTTGTGGCTCATAATAATGACGCGATCTGCCATTGCGATGGCTTCTTCAATATCATGTGTGACCATAATCATCGTTATGTTTTGTTGATCACAGATGATTGATACTTCGTTTTGCAGGCTGGTTCTCGTAAAGGCGTCCAGCGCTGAAAAAGGTTCGTCAAGAAGGATGATGTCTGGATCAGTTGCCAGAGAGCGAGCCAGGGCAACACGCTGCTGCTGTCCGCCTGAAAGCTGTTGAACGTTTTTATCCTTGTGTTCAGTCAGTCCAACCATATCGAGTAGGTTTTCAACATCTTGATATTTTTGCTTGTAGGTGCCTGCAAACACTAAACCTAGTGCGGCGTTTTCCCGCACACTCATCCAAGGGTAGAGTGAGGGTTTTTGAAACATCATATTCCATTTAGCACTGGGTTTAGTGACGGTATGACCGTTAATCCTTATGGCACCATCGGAAGGGATCAGCAGGCCTGCTATCATTTGAAGCAGGGTTGATTTTCCGCAGCCACTTCGGCCAATCAGTGCAATTTTTTCACCATTTTTAATATCTAGGTTGATGTTTTGTAGAGTTGGTTTGGTTTGTTTTTTAAACGTATGGGATAGTTCAGCTATCCAAACATTGCTTGAATTCGTTTTCACTTTTAATCGCCTATAAGTACATAAAAATTATTTATAGACATAGCGAGTTCAAATCCATTTACTTATTTATCTTTTAATATCAAGTGGATATGTGTATTTATGGTGAATAATAAGGGATGTTTTAAAAGAATTTTATACAAAAGCTAACAATCTTAAACATTTTGTTTATTTTTGTAATTATTTGTAACCTTTGTATTGGTAAAGGTTTTTTGTAAGAATCTGCGCGCACTACTGTAAAATAAGGCTCGTTTGACTGACAGTGGTTTGGATTGGGTCAATTAAGTCATATATTGAGGATAAGAAATGATCGAAAGTAATTTACAAAGTTTGGGGTTAACTCATCCTGTTTTTTTAGCACTGAGTTATTTAATCGTTGCAGTGATTGCCGCTTGGTTGGTGAATTCGCTGATTGTATTAGGCCCCAAGAATTGGGCAGGTAAGCGTAACCGTCAAGTATTGTGTTTTATGTTAAGCAATATTCGTTTGCCAATTATGGTTTCGGTTGTTTTTATTGCCATTTCAACCATCTTAACGCTACAGTTTGATTTGCCGGATCATTTTCTGCTTTATGCAAATCGTACACTAACCACGATCAATATATTGATCTGGGGCCAGTTTTTCTATCGAGCCTCTCAGTTTGCGTTGAAATATCAAAGCAGTTTGCAGGAAGACGGCTCGTTTATAAAACCCCAAACTTTACCTTTGCTCGATAACCTATCTGCGGTGCTGATTGTTTTACTGATTGTTTATCTGTTGTTTTTGACCTGGAACATTAACATGACCGCCTGGTTAGCCTCTGCCGGGGTAATTGGTATTGCGGTTGGTTTTGCAGCACGTGATACCATTGCGAATATCTTATCCGGTGTTTTTATTATGGCGGATTCGCCCTATAAAATAGGCGACTATATTATTATCGATGGCGCTGATCGCGGCAAGGTGACCCAAATAGGCTTGCGTTCGACGCGAATTTTAACTCGCGATGATGTCGAAATAAACATTCCGAATTCAGTGCTTGCAAATGGTAAGGTCGTTAACCAGTCATCTGGGCGGTTTGTAAGCATGCGTATGCGCGCTAATGTCAGTGTTTCTTATGAGTCTAACATTGATCTGGTGCGAGAGATTTTATTAGATATTGCGTCTAAAGAACCTATGGTGCTTAAAGATCCTTTGCCACAAGTGCGCTTTTTAGGTTTTGGTGCTTCAGGTCTAGATTTTTCGCTAAGGGTATGGATTTCTGATCCGGAAATTCGTACCCGTGTATTGGATGCAATTAACGTGCAGATCTTTAAACGCTTTGCGGAGGCGAATATTGAAATTCCTTATAGCAAACATGATTTGTATATTAAATCCATGCCGGAAGGCCTAAACATCACCAGGCCTGGTGAAAAAGAGGGGGCTTAATGAAGCTTTCGACTGAAACATTAAAAACAATACCGGTGTTTGGTATCGCCGGCAATTTTGCCGAACATCTGGCGCAAGCCGGAGAAGCATCGGATTTTGTCGGTGTTAAAACTGAATGTGAAGAGGCGCCAAAAGGGCTGTTTCCGGTTTATATTCCTGGTATGTCGAATTTTTTGGGGGTATTTCCGCTGTCATCGTCCGAAATTAAAGCAGACTTTTCACAAAATCCTCGTTTGCAAATAGAGCCGGAGTTGGCACTTTTGTTTGATGTTGACTACACACAGAATCGGCAGATTGAAAAGCTGAGGCCAAGCGCTTTTGCCGCATTTAATGATTGCTCTAACCGGATTCAGGCAACGAAGATAAGTATCAAAAAAAATTGGGGATCGGCTTCTACCGGTTTGGCTGAACATTGGATCGAGCTTGATCAGTTTTCTAAAGGTGGATTACTCGATCAATTCCATATAGCCTGTTATCTTAAACGTGATGAGCAGGTTTATGCTTATGGCATCGACAGTCCAGTGGCCGGCTATAGTTATTGCCATCAGCAACTTGTTGATTGGATGGTGCAGCAATTCAATCATCAACCCGATGTGGGGCCGCTTGAATCATTGATGCCCATGCTGACCATCGCCGACTATCCGGGCAAAATAATTGTTTCACTCGGCGCAACGCGCTATAGCGCTTTGGGTGAAACCACCTATCTACAGCCTGGTGATCAGCTAGGGGTGTTTGTTTATGCGCCTGAAAAGCTTGGGGTTGAACAGCTTGTGCAAGCTATGAAAACGGATACGCCCTTAGATCAAGCATTTTGCAGTAGCTTAATCCAAACTGTTCAGCCTTAAGCGGCTCGGGTTGTTGTATAATTTCGCTTTCATTTTTGATTTATTTTAGGAGTCTGTTGTGATTCGTACTCGATTTGCCCCAAGCCCAACTGGTTATTTACATATTGGTGGTGTTCGTACCGCTTTGTTTTCTTGGCTTTATGCTCGCAAAATGGGTGGGGAGTTTATTTTACGAATCGAAGATACAGACCTAGAACGTTCAACACAGGAATCGGTCAATGCAATTTTAGAGGGCATGACCTGGCTTGGTTTAGATTATGACCAGGGACCTTTTTATCAAACGCATCATTTTGATCGCTATAAAGCGGTTATTCAGCAACTTTTAGATCAAGGGGATGCTTATTACTGCTATGCTTCACCTGAAGAACTCGATGAGATGCGTGAGCAACAGCGTGAACGAGGCGAAAAGCCGAGATATGATGGTCGTTATCGAGATTTTACCGGTACGCCACCACAGGGCGTAAAACCGGTCATTCGCTTTAAAAACCCACTGGATGGTGAAGTGGTGATTGAGGATATGGTTAAGGGCAGTGTTACGATTAAAAACACTGAGATCGATGATCTGGTGATTGCGCGTTCAGATGGCACGCCTACTTATAACTTGTCCGTTGTAGTGGATGACTGGGATATGGGCATTACACATGTGATTCGTGGTGATGACCATCTTAATAACACTCCACGTCAAATCAATATCTTAAAGGCACTAGGGGCACCGATTCCTAAGTACGCGCATATCCCAATGGTGCTGGGCGCAGATGGGGCGCGTTTATCTAAGCGACATGGTGCAGTTAGTGTTCTGCAGTACAAAGAGGAAGGCTATCTGCCTGAAGCTTTGCTAAACTATTTAGTGCGTTTGGGTTGGTCTCATGGTGATCAAGAAATCTTTAGCATTGATGAAATGGTGAACGCGTTTGACTTAGATTCGGTGAATGCAGCACCTTCCACGTTTAACGATGAGAAATGCATTTGGGTTAACCAGCAACACATCCAAAATGCTTCTGCTGAACATTTAGCCCGTCATCTTTCACACTTTATGGCGGAACGAGGCTGTGATCTCACCCAGGGTCCGGCTCTGGATCAGGTTGCAGATCTCTTACGTGAACGCGCCAAGACACTAATCGAAATGGCCGACAGCGCGCTTTATTTCTATCAAGACTTCGAGCAATTTGATGCCGATGCGGCTAAAAAACACCTTCGCCCAGTTGCCGCTGAGCCTTTGAGTCGTGTTATGCAGAAAATGATGGTGCTTGAAAGCTGGACAACAGAAACCATTCATCAGGCTATCCAAGATGCCGCGACTGAATTGGATATTGGCATGGGTAAAGTGGGTATGCCGTTGCGTGTTGCGATTACCGGTGCGGGTCAGTCACCATCAATTGATGCGACCGCAGCGTTGATTGGCAAAGAACGTTGTTTAATGCGGTTACAAATGGCATTGGATTTTATTGCAGCTCGCGCTGAAGGCTAAGGTTTTGGTTAGCTATGGCGCGCTGTTTGCTTGTTGTTTTGATAGATTCTTACTAACGCGCTAAGTGAGGCTAAGCCGATGAGTGCCATCAACATGAACTTTAAACAGCCCAGCATACTTCGAAATATGCTATTGGCCTTTCTGGGGTTTGGCCTTTTTATGGGGCTGGTTTTTCCGTTGTTTGCTCACTTCTTTGTCGAATGGAAGCCAGGGATGTTTTTCTGGTTTGCCTTGTCTTGTGTGATTGCCGGCATCAGTATTGGTCTGTTTAACTTTTGGTTGTTAAACAGAATGTTATTAAGACGATTTGAGCGTATTGGCGTGGTTGCCAAGGCCATTAGTCACAATGATATCAGTGCGAAGTGTTCGTTGCAAAGCCATGATTTTGTTGGTGAAATGTCGGCTAGCTTTAATACTATGACCGCGAATTTGCGCTCGATGGTACAGCAAATTTCTGAAGTGTCTGATCAAATGCACCATGCGTCGGGCGTGATGGTGGATGAAGCTAATAAAACTCAGCAGGGTGTTGATTTACAAAAAAATGATACTCAAAAAATGGTACAGGCCGTCAACCTAATGCGACAGTCGCTTGCTAAGGTTTCTGAGCAGGCACAGGATGCCTTAGCCGCAGTCAAAACCACTGATCAGGAGGCACGAAAGGGGTTTGAGCGCGTTGAAGATTCGGTGATGATTATCGAGCAGTTGGCATTACAAGTTGAAGCTGCTTCAGAAGTTATTAAACAGTTGGATCAAGATGCGGCTAATATTGCTAAGGTAATTGGCGTTATTAAAAGTATCGCGGAGCAGACCAATCTACTTGCATTAAATGCCGCAATTGAAGCGGCGCGAGCAGGTGAAAATGGCCGTGGTTTTGCGGTGGTGGCTGATGAAGTCAGGGTATTAGCCAGTCGAACACAAGAGTCCACACGTGAGATAGAGTCAAGTATTGCGCACCTTATTGATGTATCTAAAAAGGCGGTGCAAGTCATGGATGAAGGCCGTGAACAGGCTCGCAGCAGTGTTGTACATGCTCACCAAGCAGGCGAAACACTTAGTTTTATTCAACAGTCTGTCGCTACGATTTATCAAAAAAACTCTAACATCGTTGAATCGACTCTTCAACAGAGCCAGCAAGCGGATTTGGTGGAGAAAAATCTTCAACGCGTTAGTCAAACCTCTGATCAGGTTGACCAGGGCACGCATAACACCCTCGCTGCCAGCAATAAAGTAGGGCGTTTATCGGATCATTTAAGCCAGCTTGTAGGGATGTTTAAACTGCATAGCAAATAGTTTTTAGTTTAAAAAATCGTTTCATCATTACAAAGCATTAAAGAAAGTTCAATTTTATGAAAATCCTCGTTACCGGTGGTGCCGGTTTTATAGGTTCAGCCCTAGTTCGTCATATTATTCAAGATACTCCTTATCAGGTGGTCAATTTAGATAAGCTCACTTATGCTGGCAATTTATTATCGGTTGCTTCGGTAAGCGATAATTCACGTTATGCTTTTGAGCAGGTTGATATTTGTGATGCTGAAGCGGTCAAGCGTGTTTTTAGTCAGCATCAACCGGATATTGTGATGCATTTGGCCGCTGAGTCGCATGTTGATCGTTCAATTACCGGCCCTGCAGATTTTATCCAAACCAATATTGTCGGCACTTACACCTTGTTAGAGCAGGCTAGGATTTATTGGTTAAAACTGCGTGATGAAAAAAAACGCCAATTCCGTTTTCATCATATTTCTACTGACGAAGTTTATGGTGATTTGCCGCATCCGGATGACATTCAACCTTCTAGCGGAACAGGGCTATCAGACTTGAGTCTACCGCTTTTTACAGAACAAACGGCTTATGCTCCCAGTTCGCCTTATTCGGCAAGTAAAGCCGCGTCTGATCATCTAGTTCGCGCGTGGTTGCGCACCTACGAACTGCCGACCTTGGTAACCAATTGCTCAAACAATTATGGTCCTTATCATTATCCGGAAAAATTAATCCCCTTAACGATCTTAAATGCGCTTAAAGGGGAAGTATTGCCGGTATACGGGCGCGGTCAGCAAATACGCGATTGGCTTTATGTCGAAGACCATGTTCGCGCCTTACTACTGGTAGCGACCCAAGGCAAACTGGGCGAAACCTATAATATTGGCGGTCACAATGAAAAACGCAATATTGACGTAGTTAAAACGATTTGTCAGATCTTAGAAAAGCTTGCGCCTTCTGAATCAAACCCTAATATTGACACCTATTCTTGTGAGCCGGGTAATGCCAGTTGTTATAGTGAATTGATTAAATTTGTTGCTGATCGACCGGGTCACGATCGACGTTACGCGATTGATGCCAGCAAAATTGAACGTGAACTGGGTTGGATTCCACAAGAAACCTTTGAGTCTGGCTTAGAAAAAACCGTGCAATGGTATTTAGATAACCAGGCCTGGTGCCAAGCCATACAGGCACAAGCATGAAAATTTGGGTGGATGCGGATGCCTGTCCGGTAGTCATCAAAGAAATTTTATTTAAAGCCGCGATTCGTACATCAACCGAAACCATTTTGGTTGCCAACCATACGATGCAGATTCCTGTTAATCCGCTGATTAAGTTTATGCAAGTTCCGGGTGGTTTTGATGTTGCCGACAATAAGATTATGCAACAGCTGAATGCTGAGGACTTGGTTATTACGCAAGACATTCCGCTTGCTGCCGAGGTGGTAGCAGCCGGTGCTTTGGCTATTAACCCTCGCGGGGAACTCTACACAGAAAGTAATATCAAAGCCCGTTTAACGATGCGTGACTTTATGGAAAGCCTGCGCTCCAGCGGTATTCAAACCGGTGGCCCAGCGGCATTTAATCAGGCGGATCGTCAAGCCTTCGCTAATCAACTTGACCGGATTCTTACCCAACGGAAAAAACATCCTCAAAAGACTTGAGAAGGGCTTTCACTCATCCATCCACTGGCTATAAGTCTATTAAATCAAGGAATGAACTTGTATAATCCCAGCATTTAGATTGTTAGTAATGGAATAGGGCGTGAGCGAATCGCTAACTGAGACAAGATTCATTAAAAAAGGCTTAACCAGTGCCAGCGGCTTTGCCGTTGCGCCCATGCTGGATTGGACTGATCGCCACTGTCGCGTTTTTCATCGCTTAATGTCCAGCCAGGCCTGGTTGTATTCGGAAATGGTGACGACTGGAGCGATCATTTATGGCAATAATCTTCCCAGATTTTTGGGACATGATGCTTCGGATTCACCGGTCGTGTTGCAACTCGGAGGCAGTGATCCTAAGGATTTGGCGACCTGTGCCAGGCTAGGACAGGAATGGGGTTATAACGAAATTAATCTTAATGTTGGTTGCCCCAGTGACCGGGTTCAGAACAACCTGATTGGCGCATGCCTAATGGGCCATCCTCAGTTAGTCGCTGAAGCGGTAGCCGCAATGAAAGCCGTGGTGTCCATCCCCGTTACGGTGAAATGCCGAATAGGGATTGATGATCAAGAAGACCTGCAAACGCTGATCGATTTTGTGGGTGGACTGGCTGTGGCGGGGGTTGATGGCGTGATTATTCATGCGCGTAAAGCTTGGCTGCAAGGACTTTCTCCTAAAGAAAATCGAGATGTTCCACCATTGAATTATAACTGGGTTCATCAGGTAAAACTGGCATTTCCTGAACTTGAGATTAGCCTTAACGGGGGGCTTAAAACCTTAGAAGCAGGCCTGGTTCATTTTGATAATTATCAGGACTTGCCTCCGGTAAACGGCGTGATGCTAGGGCGCGCTATTTATGAACAGCCCTTTATGCTGACTGCTGTCGATTCGTTATATTATGGTGTTGAACATCCCGCGCCTACTCGGCATCAAGTCCTAACCCAGCTTTATCCCTATATTGAAGCGCATCTAAAGCAGGGTGGCCGAGTAAGCCATATCACCCGTCATATGATGGGTTTATTTCATGGTTGTGCCGGAGGCCGGTTATGGCGACGTTATTTATCAGAACACGCCTGCAAACCCGGAGCGGGGATTGAGGTGATTGAGCAGGCTTATCATTTAGTAGCGGCTGAAGTTCAACGCAAGGCAGACTATGAAGCGTCTAAAGAGGCAGGTCATGCTGTATCTTGAGGTGCCGTTTGCACAGAAGGAATTAGCCAAGCAGCAGGGCGCTCGCTGGGACCCGTTGAAAAAAAAGTGGTATTTGGCCGACCCTGAAAACCATGATTTAACCCTATTCGCAGCTTGGTTACCTCAAACAACGTCTAGCTTGCCACTTGAACAACCAGGCCTGCTGGATGCTCCCCTTGCCACCAAAGAAAGCTTGAGTTTAGCCGAATTGTTGCAGCAGGTGCAAGTCAAGTTGCAGGCGCAGTTCAGTCAAGCGATTTGGGTCAGAGCTGAAATCGCAAATTTGAGTGAACGTCGGGGTCATCTATATCTAGAGCTGAGTGAAAATAATGACCAAGGACAGACCTTAGCCAGTTGTCGTGCGATGATCTGGGCTTCCGCTGCAGAAAAAATGATGGCGCAATTTGAAAAAGCGACCGGCTCGACATTAAAAGAAGGCCAAAAAGTACTGGTTCAAGTGCAAGTGAATTTTCATGAAAAATTTGGCTTTTCGCTTGTTGTTCAAGATATCGACCCCAGTTTTACGCTCGGCGAAATTGAAGCCAACTTGATTGCGATGCGTCAAAAGCTGATGAAAGAAGGGCTGTATGAAGCCAATAAGCAGCAAATGCTAGCCGGTGATCTGTTTCGGATTGCGGTGATTTCACCGCCTCAAGCCGCCGGCCTCGGCGATTTTAGAGCCGAAGCGGATAAGTTACAACAGCTTGGATTATGCGAGTTTGTTTACCTTCATAGCGCGTTTCAAGGTGAGCAGGTGCTTGCAGAAATGCAGTCCGCTTTTATGGCGTTTGAAGCCTTTCAGCAAAAACAACCTTTCGATGCGTTAGTGATTATTCGCGGTGGTGGCGCAAAACTCGATTTAAATCCTTTAAATCACTATGAATTGGCAAAGGCAATTGCCTTAATGCCCATTCCGGTTTTAACTGGTATTGGTCATGAGCGCGATAACACGATTCTTGATGAGGTGGCGCACACAAGATTTGATACCCCTAGTAAAGTGATTCATGGTATCTGGCAACGCATCAGCCAACGAGCAAAAACCGCAATCGAACACTGGAGACAGATCGAAAGCGGGGCAGTTAAACGACTTCAAAAATCCGTATCGGAATTAAACCAGCTAAAACAGCAGCTTGAACACCATCAAGCCCGGTCTTTGCAGTATTGGCAGCATCAACTCGACCCACTTTTTGCTCGGATTCAAGCAAGAAGTCAACAACAGCTTGGACAAGGTCGAGTGGGCTTAGATTACCTTATTCAACAAATCTATCGACAGGCTTATCAGCCGATCGCTACCATTAACCTTGATTTAACGGCGCAGCATAAACAGGTTCGGCAACTAGCGCTGAAAGCCCTGAGTTTTTATCGGCAACAAAGCAAGCAAACCCTGGGCTATGTCTTAAGTTCGGGCCCCAAAACACAACTACAGCGCGGTTTTGCACTGGCAAAAACGCAAGACAACCAACCGATTTTATCGGTAAAACAAGCCGCCCAACTCAATCAATTCAAGCTTGAGTTTAAAGACGGTGAACTCAGCGTTCGCCCGATCAAACCTAACAACAACACGGAGTCAGTATGAGTAAAACAAACAAAGCAGAAAGCTTCAAAGAAAACTATGCACGACTACAACAGATAGCGAATCAACTGATGCAAACCGATGAGGTTGACATTGATCAGCTCGTGCCAATGGTCGATGAAGCAAGTCGTGCTTATCAGGCTTGCAAATCAAGACTGGATGCGGTCGAAGCGGCACTAAGCCAACGTTTAGAAAAAGAGGAAACCAACGAGCCAGTCTAAGGGAGAAATCATGTCAAAACAGGCTAAAATCTATCATAATCCACGCTGTTCTAAAAGCCGCAACGCATTGCAAATGCTTAATCAAAAAGGCTATCAGGTCAAAGAAGTGCGTTACCTAGAGAATCCACCCAGCGCCGAAGAGTTAGCTGAACTCTGTCAAAAGTTAGCATGCAAAGCAACGGATATCATTCGTAGCAATGAAGTTTTGTTTCAAGCCATGGGGTTGCAACTAGATGATCTCCGTGATGACCAGGCCTGGTTTGAACTTTTAAGTCAACATCCTAAACTGATACAACGTCCAATTGTTGTCATCGGCGAACAGGCAGTGATTGCCAGACCAACCGAGTGCTTGGAGACTCTAATGTAATCCGCTGATTTTAAGTAGGGGATGAATGGGCTGAATAGATTAGGTAAGATGATTTATCTAAAAATATCCAATTTAACATAATATACATTATGCGAAGTTAAATGGGCCATAAAAAAGCAGGATAGGTGGCGTTCACCAGGCCTGCTTGTTTGTTTAAAAATCAGTTAAAGCAATCGATTAATCTTCCCAGACCACTTGGTTATTCATAATTCGCGCACCACGCGCTAAAGTTCGATCTAAATTAAACATCAAAGCCGGATCTAATCGAACATCAAACCAACTCATACCCCAATGTAAATGTGGCCCGGTTGCACGACCTGTGGCACCCATGGTCGCTACCTGCTGCCCCTGTTTAACCTGATCACCTAGTTTTACTAAAATTTCCTCTAAATGCATAAAATCTGAGCGTAATCCATAACCGTGATCGATAAACAAGGTGTTACCACTTAACTCCATTGATTCTGCTAAAGTCACTTCACCATCAGCAGGTGCATAAATCGGTGTGCCGGTAGCTTCGGCAATATCAACCCCGAAATGGGGACGACGCGGATGGCCATTTAAAATTCGCTGGCTTCCATAAATACCAGTAATCCAACCTTCCGCCGGCCAAATAAAACCGCCTAAAAAATAAGGCGTTGCCAGCTCAATTTTTCTTGCTTCAACGGCTTTACGTCCATCTTCTCTAATCTTAGCCAAGGTCGCCTCGTCAGGGGTGACATGCTTTGCAGGCAGGCCATCGATGCGCTGCACAATATAATCGCGTTGCGCAATGGTTAAACGGTGCTCTGTTTTATCACCGTTTGGGCTGATCAAGGTCAGTGTTTTTTCAGGTTTAGCATCACGAGAAAAAGCAATTAAAGCCCTGCCTTCAGCATCCAGATTGAGTTTGCGTTGTTCAAAAACTAATTGGCTGCCTGGTTCAGCCAGCACTTGAACCCAATTCCCTTGAACCAAATCACCTTTTATTTCAATGGCTATGGCATTTGAAGAAGCCCAGATTGCTATTCCACCCACAAGGGCTTTTATCCATTGCCTATTAAACATGCTTTGTCCTTTTAGTTTTTGCTAATAATTCATCAATCGCCTCGTTAGCCAATTGATCCACCCTTTCATTTTCTGCATGACCGCTATGCCCCTTAACCCAGCACCACTCAACCTGATGCCCCGTCATCGCAGCCTCTAGACGCTGCCATAAATCCTGATTTTTAACCGGCTTGTTGTTCGCGGTTTTCCAGCCACGTTTCTTCCAGTTGGGTAGCCACTGGGTAATTCCATTTTTAACATACTGGGAATCGGTAGTGATAACAGCGTGACAAGGACGTTTAAGCGCCTCAAACGCGGAAATGGCCGCCATCAGCTCCATACGGTTATTCGTTGTGTCAGCTTCATACCCCTTGAATTCTTTTTCTACCCCTTTAAAGCGTAACAAAGCGCCCCAACCACCTGGTCCCGGATTGCCTTTACAGCCACCGTCGGTAAACATTTCTACTAAATTTTCCAACAAGATACCCTTATTTATTAATCTGTTTTTTAGATAAATGATGCTGATCACAAGATGTAGCCACACGCCCTTTATTGCCAATCGGCAGCCAATTGGCCAGCTTCCAATCAAGACCAACAGGCTTAGGCGTTATTTCACGTTTTTTAGCAACGATAATATAGACATTGCCAAAATGAATGCCTATTTTGTCCAACCAGCGTTCGAAGCGTTCTAAGTTATTCCAAAACCAAGTGTCAAGCCGCCCCTTTCGGTTAGTTAGACAAGATATAGGGCCATGTTTAGCCACTTTGATTTCATAACCCAACAGGTTAAGCCAATCAATAATACGATACATCTTAATCAAATGGGCTTTACGTAGATCTTTGCGTGCTGCACCTAAACGACTGCGTAAGACTGTGCAACCAAGAGGGTTAAACCCGGTAATCACCAAACTTCCCTCTGCTCTCAAAATGGCATCAACCTGACGCACCAAATGATAAGGGTCGGCTACTGACTCCAGAGTATGCGGCATAACGACCACATCCATGCTCTCAGCGCTAAAGGGAAGATAGTCCAGGTCAGCAATCACTAACTGTTCGGTGGTTGAAAGATATTCGTCATCGATAATAATCTTATCTTTGATACGGCTGGTGCTAAGGATATTGGATGTGGAAATTTTACCCACCTGCAAAAGATAGTATCCAAACAAGCGCGCAAGTTCTTTTTCGATTAATTCGCGTTCTTGTTTGAACAAAGCGGCTCCAACGCGTGAAGAAGACCATTCTCTTAAAAAAGCTTGAAATCGACGAGTTTGCACAAATGTCCTTAAAACACGAGGTGTTTCTTTGCTGATCTTTTAGGTTAAGGGTATAATCCCAAAAATATTTTTTTACATTGTAACAACCAGGCCTGGTTATGCCTAGCCTCAAACTTAAAATCTAGACTATGAGCTTAACCATACATTCCATTCCAGCATTTGAAGACAATTACATTTGGCTGTTAGAAAGCGATCATCAGGCTTGGGTGGTCGATCCTGGCCAAGCTGAACCAGTGTTAGCGCAATTAGCTAAGCTAGGTTTAACTTTAACCGGTATCTTACTAACCCATCATCATTATGACCATACTGATGGAGTTGAAAAGCTTTTAGAATGTTACTCTAAATCAAAGGTTTATGCCGGTTACTTAATGCAAAAACCCTACATTACTCACCGAGTTAAACAAGGTGATCACATACAAATTGCCAATACGCAACTCAGTGTGCTTGAAACTCCTGGTCATACATTGGATCATATTGCTTTTTACAACGACCAAGTCTTATTTTGTGGCGACACCTTGTTTACAGGCGGCTGTGGTCGAGTTTTTGAAGGCAGTGCGCAACAAATGACCGACTCTTTACTGAAGCTACGTGCCCTGCCCGACAGCTTATCGGTATATTGTGGTCATGAATACACGCTCAGTAATATGAACTTTGCCTTACGAGCAGAGCCGGATAACCTGCAGATAGCACAGCGTCTTAGCCAAGTCAGAGAAAAACGCAAAATTCATCAAGCCTGTGTGCCTTCAAAACTAAAAGAAGAAAAGCTAACCAATCCTTTTCTACGTTTTGACCTTGAACCCTTAGCCACAGAGCTTGCTAAACGCAACCAAACCCAGGCAAAACTAACATCAAGCGATTTATTTGCGATTTGTCGCGCTTGGAAAGACCAACTTGATAAAACAGGTGAACTCGATGCCTTTTAAGAAAGATAACTTCGTATTTAATTCACGTTCTATGTTGCTGCCAACAACGCTGGTTATTGGGTTAATACTATCGGGTTGCCAAACAATTTCATTGCCTAAGTCGGTGGTAAAAGTTAATACCGAAATGCAAAATCAACACCATGAAGATCAACAGCGTATTCAACACGCAGAGCAATATTTAATCAGAGTGGATCAACCAAACCTTGAGGAATCGGCTTTTGATGATTTCATTAAAAGCCAAAGCCAGACCCTACCCTTTGATTTGGTGCAAAGTGACCAATCACACGAAAACCTTTGGGATGAACTCGCTACCAACTTTCATTTAATGGAAGCCAACCAGCCTAATTTTCAAGAGTATATCGCTTTTTATTTAAATAACCCTCGACACCTAGAGCGTATCTCCGTTAGAGCTAACCCCTACTTGTATTTTATCTACGAAGCGATTAATGAGCGTAATATGCCTTTTGAAATCGCGATGCTTCCGATTATAGAAAGTGCTTTTTATCCCTATGCCCGCTCAAATATGAGCGCAGTGGGTCTATGGCAATTTATGCCCTCCACCGGTCAGATGTTTGAACTTCATCAAAACTGGTGGTTTGATGGTCGACAAGATATCTACCTCAGTACGCATGCCGCATTAGACTACCTCGAAACCCTCTATGATCGCAACAATCAAGACTGGTTTTTAGCCCTAGCCTCCTATAACGCAGGCTACGGGCGCATTCTGCAAGCTACGGCTAGACTTAAGCGTGCAGATCCTAATGCAGAAGTTAATTACTGGTCTATTCGTCCTTATCTACCTGCTGAAACTCGCCATTATGTTCCTCAACTGTTGGCAGTAAGTTATTTGATAAAAAATAGAGACAAATATAACCTGACGATTGAACCTATTCAAAATGAACCTTATCTGACTCTAGTTGAGCTGGATCGTCAAATAGATCTCAACCAGGCGGCTAAAATGGCCGGGATTTCTAACGAACTTTTTAAGCACCTTAACCCCGGCTATCTTAAAAGCGTGACGCCGCCAGAAGGTCCGCACCACCTATTTCTGCCCCTAAGCAAGGTTGACGAATTTAATCAACATCTAGCC
Source organism: Thiomicrospira microaerophila (assembly GCF_023278225.1). Classification (GTDB taxonomy): domain Bacteria; phylum Pseudomonadota; class Gammaproteobacteria; order Thiomicrospirales; family Thiomicrospiraceae; genus Thiomicrospira; species Thiomicrospira microaerophila_A. Next base: position 1,116,596 of record NZ_CP070959.1, on the reverse strand, counting down.
CATAACACCCAATTATTCGATATTCAGTGGGCGCGCCATGATATAAAATCTGGCGATACATTAGGGGCTATTGCACGGCGTTACAGTACATCCATTGACGAAATTAGACGTCTCAATAATATCCGCGGCAATACCATTCGCGCCGGTCGTACTTTGTTAATCCCAATTCCAGCAGATGAAACAACCCGCACGCGCCTAGCTCAAAGTAGCCCTGATAATTTAGGACAGCAAGCAACTACTGCTAGGACAACAAACAGTTCCAACTCATCCTATCATCGTCATCAAGTTGCGCGGGGCGAGTCCTTATCTGTGATAGCACAAAAATATGGTGTTAGCATTAATGAGCTAATTCAATGGAATAATCTCAACCCAAGGCAACCTTTACAAATCTCGCAGACACTTGAAATTAGAAATGGAAAAATCGGCCATAAAATCGAGCATCAAGTGCGTGAAGGTGAAAGTTTATGGGTAATCGCGCGACGTTACAATGTCACGGTTAATGAGTTGCGCAGTTGGAATCGCTTATCGAATACCAGTCTTATTCGCCCAGGTACAAAGCTAGATGTTTGGCAAGAAGGTCCTAACAATATCTACACGGTACGTCGTGGAGATACCATCTGGGATATAGCACGCAATTACAACATTAGCAGTAATGACCTTATGCGTTATAATAATATGAATGAAAATCAATTTTTGCGTCCTGGACAAATACTGCGCATTCCCGGACGAAGTTAATTCTGACTAGTCTAGGGGTTTATGTTTAAAACAATAATAAAACTAAAACAACTGCTTATACTCTTTGTTTTAGTTCCGACATTAGGTTTTGCGCAAACCCCTCAACAGCAATCCTTTTTAGCTGGGATTGAGTATTTAAAAAAATCAGATCGAGTAAACGCACAATTAGTGCGAACAGAGTTAGAAAATCATCCGCTGCTCCCCGTCTTTATTTATCAAGACATTATTCGCAACTTAGACCGCACTCCACCAAGCGTTATTTTAGGTTTTATTAAACAATATCAGCATCTAGCCATTTCCGATCGACTTTATCAACAATGGTTAACTCACCTTGCTCAAAACAAGGAATGGAGTGACTATTTGCAGCATGCTAAAGGAATAGAACTAGCAAGCAATGATCAGCAGTGCTGGCTATACCAGGCGAAAATAAATCAACAAGCCACGGATATTCTAATAACGGATCTTCGTAATCTATGGCTTGATCAAATAGAGCCCACCGACGCCTGCAAACCGCTAGAAGATTATCTGGTTAAAACAAATCAACTCCCAGGCTGGTTGATTTGGCAGAAAGTTGAACGAGCATTAACAGCCAATCAAGTCAATGTGGCCAGACAATTAGCGCGATACTTATCAACAGAAGACCGACAAGCTGTCAATCATTGGATTGAATTTCATAACCAACCGGAAAAGCTCATTACCGAACTCCCCAGCCTATCCTCAGCCTTTATTAATCGAAAGATTTTTCTTCACAGTTTGAATCGGCTTGCGAACCAACAGCCTGAAACCGCGAGCCAATTATTAAACCTTCACCAGCAACGCTATAATATTAAGCAGGATGAGCAGCAGACCATACAGCGAACTTTTAGCTTACGTTTAGCCTATCGCTATGACGAAAAAGCCCATGAGTTTCTTTACCGTTACAACCAACAATCAGCGGATCAAGATACCCTTCGATGGCAAGCGCAAATCGCACTGCGCCAATCAGATTGGAGCGGTTTGTATCAAACCATTAATATGATGGATCCGCTCGAACAGCGCCAATCAAAATGGCAATACTGGATGGCTCGCGCGCTAGACCAATTACAGCAAGCAGAAAAAGCAAGACCCATTTTTCAGCAGCTAGCACAAGAACGCAGTTATTATGGCTTTTTGTCTGCAGATCGGTTAAAACAGAGCTATAACTTATCAAGCCAACCGCTTTCAAATCCTGCTCAGCTTCAAGCGGTAAAGCAAGCCTACCCTGCTCTTGATCTCATTGAAAATCTTTTAGCAATTGGATGGCGGGTTAATGCCACGCGGGAATGGAATCATCTTCTAGGCCAGGCGAATGAGCAAGACCTAACCGCAATAGCGCAAATCGCTCACCAATGGCAAGCTTATGTTTTCAGCTTTAGAGCCTTGGCACAAGGACGGCAATGGGATCAGCTTGAATTACGCTTTCCGACACCATACCAGCAGCCCGTTATGCAAAACGCTGAAAAAAACCAACTCGATCCCGCTTGGATCTACAGCATTATTCGTAGAGAAAGCGCCTATCAAACCGATATTCGCTCTTCGGCGGGTGCAGTGGGATTAATGCAGCTCAGACCCAGTACAGCCCGCTATATTGGCCAACAACGGGGTTTATCAAGACAAACCTACCAAAATCTAACCGATGCACAATCTAACATTCAACTTGGTTCAGCTTACCTTCGGTATTTACTGGAAAAATTTGATGGTCACATGGTAAAAGCGACCGCAGCGTATAATGCAGGTCCAAGGCGGGTTAATGATTGGCTGCCGCCAAACAACAGTCTAGATGCCGATCAATGGATCGATGCTATCCCGTTCAATGAAACGCGTAAATACGTCAAAGCGGTGTTAGAACATAAAATTATCTTTTCTGCCCTGCTTGAGCAAGCGTCGCCCAGGCTCTCCTATTTAATGCCGCCAATTAATCCTAATTAATTTTTTTAGACATAAAAAAACCCGGCTCTAGGGCCGGGCTTAAAATTATCTTTTAAAGATAACTAAAGGAGGATACTCATGAAGAAACATGAATGGCTGTAGTTTAATAAAAACTTAATAACGTGTCAAATTATTTTTATAGGAATATAGATATAATTTATATACGTAAAGTTATTTTTATAATTAACTACGACGCCAGCTTGTCCCTTCCTTGCTATCGAGTAACTCTACCCCTTTAGCCAACAATTCATCACGAATTTCATCCGATCGCGCCCAGTTTTTATCGGCTCGTGCTTGAGTGCGTTCAACAATTAAGGCTTCAATCGCATCATCGGTTAAACCATCCGTTTGACCAACCTGGCTTTTGAAAAACGCTTCCGGGCTTTCCGTTAACAATCCCAAGCGGTTCGCCAGGCTTTGTAGCAAGGCTACCAAGCCGGGTTGTTGGGTTTTATTGACTTCTTTGAGCAATTCAAACAACACAGCCATCGCTTGCGGGGTGTTGAAATCATCGTCCATGGCTTCGTTAAACTTGGCTTCAAAGTCGGTGTTTTCTGCTACCAGGCCTGGTTCTGCGGCTTGCAACGCGGTATATAAACGCGCCAAGTTGGTTTTAGCAATATCCAGGTTTTCAATCGTATAGTTCAACGGACTGCGATAATGGCTCGATAACAAGAAATAACGAATCACTTCTGGATGATAATCTTTTAACACTTCACGAATCGTAAAGAAGTTATTCAGTGACTTGGACATTTTTTCGTTGTCCACGCGCACAAAACCGACATGCATCCAGGTATTCACATAATGTTCGCCGTGGGCACATTCCGACTGGGCGATTTCGTTTTCATGATGCGGGAACTGCAAATCCATACCACCGCCATGAATATCCAAACGCTCACCAATACAAGAGCCTGACATCGCCGAACATTCAATATGCCAACCAGGCCTGCCCTGTCCCCAGGCCGAATCCCAAGCCGGTTCATTTTCCTTAGACGCTTTCCAGAGCACAAAATCCATTGGGTCTTGCTTGTTCGGGTTAATTTCGACCCGCGCGCCGGCTTCAAGATCGTCTTGTTTTTTACCGGATAAACGACCATAAGACTCAAAAGACTTCACTTTAAAATACACATCGCCATTCGGTGCGGCATAGGCATGACCCTTTTCAATCAAGGTGTTGACTAGCTGCTGAATCTCCGGGATAAAATCGGTCGCCTTGGGTTCGATATCCGGGCGCAGAATATTCAACGCCGTTTCATCTTCATGCATCGCTTTAATGAAGCGCTCGGTCAGGCTTTGTACCGACTCTTGATTTTCAAACGCCCGATTAATGATTTTGTCGTCAATGTCAGTGATGTTACGCACATACTTAACTTCAAGCCCGCGCGCGCGCATGTGGCGCACCACCGTATCGAACACCACCATCACCCGCGCATGACCGATATGGCAATAGTCATACACCGTCACCCCGCAAACATAGATGCCGACCTTACCGGGTACAATTGGTTTAAACTCTTCTTTCTGACGGGTTTCGGTATTATAAATCTGTAAACTCATACATTTCTCTCAAGCTCGAATCAGGGTTAGTTAAGCGTTTTCGCTCCAGGTATCGCGTAGGCCAACGGTGCGATTAAGCACCAGGCCTGGGTGTTGATTGTCGCGACAGAAATAGCCTTCGCGTTCAAACTGATACGCCAATTCAGCTTGTGCATCGACCAGGCCTGGTTCAACAAAGCCTTTTTTAATCACCAATGAATCGGGGTTTAAAACCGCTTCAAAATCCTCAGCCTTGCCGGGATTAGGCACGCTAAACAAACGGTCATATAAATGGAATTCTGCCGGCACCGCTTTGCTGGCTTCAACCCAATGAATCACGCCCTTGACCTTGCGACCATCGGCTGGGTTTTTGCCCAAGGTATCGGGGTCATAAGAACAATAAATGGTTTTTAACTCGCCGTTTTCATCGTTTTCAAAGCGTTCCGCTTTAATAATATAGGCATTACGCAAACGCACCTCTTTACCCAGCACCAAACGTTTAAAGTGTTTATTAGCTTCTTCGCGGAAATCATCGCGGTCAATGTAGACCTCACGGCTAAAGAAAATCTCACGTTTACCCATCGCCTCGTTTTGTGGATGCACCGGTGCTTGAATCGATTCGATCTGTCCCTCAGGATAGTTTTCAATGATGACTTTGACCGGGTTTAACACCGCCATCGAACGCGGTGCGTTCACATTCAAATCATCACGCACCGCCGCTTCAAGAATCGACATTTCGGTAAAGCTATCCACCTTGCTGATGCCAATGCGCTCGGCAAAGTCACGCAAAGACGCAGGGGTATAACCGCGACGACGCAAACCGGAAATGGTCGGCATCCGCGGGTCATCCCAGCCGGACACCAGTTTATCGTCCACCAATTGATGCAGCTTACGCTTTGACATCACGGTATATTCAAGATTTAAACGCGAAAACTCATACTGACGCGGACGGGTGGCGTTTGGCAAGGTGATATTGTCCAAAATCCAATCATACAAACGACGGTTATCCTGAAACTCCAAGGTGCATAAGGAATGGGTCACGCCCTCAATCGCATCAGAAATGCAGTGCGCAAAGTCATACATTGGATAGATACACCAAGCATCACCTGTTTGGTGATGGTGTTGATAACGCACCCGGTACAATATCGGGTCGCGCATGCACATAATCGGCGAGCTCATATCAATTTTAGCGCGCAACACGCACTCACCTTCTTTAAAACCACCGGCACGCATTTTTTCCAATAATTGACGGTTTTCTGTCGCAGGCGTGTCGCGATAGGGACTCGGTTTACCGACTTCAGTCAGCGTGCCGCGATATTCGCGCTGTTGTTCCATGTTTAAAAAACAAACATAGGCCAAGCCCTTATCCACCAACTCCATCGCATACTGATAAAACTGCTCAAAATAGTTAGAGCTGTAACGAATCTCGCCCGACCATTCAAAGCCCAACCATTGCACATCGCGCTGAATCGACTCTACATACTCCATATCCTCTTTCGCCGGATTGGTGTCGTCAAAACGCAAGTTACACTGACCTTGATAATCCAGCGCCAAGCCAAAGTTTAAGCAAATCGATTTAGCATGACCAATATGCAAATAGCCATTTGGCTCTGGTGGAAAACGGGTTTGGATTGACTTGTGCAATCCAGATGCTAAATCTTCATCAATAATATTTCGAATAAAGTGGGGGGCGCGTTCGCCCGTTTCAGCATGACTCATCGACTTGGTCCGTTATTAATTGAGTAAACTTGCCATTATATCATTCAACATCAAAGCTTGTGATATGTTCCTTGCATCAAATAACAATGCTAAAATACATGAGTTTTTAATTAATTTAAGGTAATCCGGCATGAAAAAAAATCCTACCCTACTGGCCCTTAGCCTAACCCTGATGGTGAGTTTGTTCTTTAGCAGTTGGACGGTAAAAGCTGAAAATCCTCAAGTTTTGATCGAGACCAACAAGGGATCAATGATTATTGAACTCTACCCTAACGAAGCGCCGATTAGTGTTGAAAACTTCCTTAGCTATGTTAACAGTGGTTATTACGACGGCACCATTTTTCACCGTGTCATTGGCAACTTTATGATTCAAGGTGGTGGCTTTGACACAGATTTTAATCGAAAGCCAACTCAAGCGCCGATTCAAAACGAGGCGGATAATGGCCTGCAAAATCGTATTGGTACGATTGCAATGGCGAGAACCAATGACCCGCATTCTGCCACCTCGCAGTTTTTCATTAACGTAGCGAATAATAACTCACTGGACTTTCGTGAAAAAACTCCGCGTGCCTGGGGTTATGCGGTGTTTGGTCGTGTAACTGATGGCATGCGCACCGTTAATCAAATTCGTGGTGTTCCAACCACCAGTCACCAAGGGCATCAAGATGTACCGATAGAGCCGGTGATTATCGAACGCGCTAGACAAATTAAATAAACTAAAAAATCAAAGGAAAAAAGATGACGCAAGTTACTTTCCATACCACAATGGGTGATATTAAAATTGAAGTCAACCACGAGCAAGCCCCTATCTCTGCGGCGAACTTTGTGCAATATGCTGAAGATGGTTTTTACAATGGCACCCTTTTTCATCGGATTATCCCTAACTTTGTCGTTCAAGGCGGTGGTTTGGTTGAGGGCATGGAATCAAAACCCAATCGTGACCCGATTAAAAATGAAGCTGATAATGGCTTGAAAAATCTAAAAGGCTCACTTTCTATGGCGCGTACCATGGACCCTAACTCCGCCACTTCACAGTTTTTTATTAACCTAAAAGATAATGATTTCTTAGACCATACTAGCAAAGATATGCATGGTTGGGGCTATGCCGTTTTTGCCAAAATTGTTGAAGGTATGGATGTGGTTGAGAAAATGGCTAAGGTTAAAACAACCCACCGCCTAGGTCACCAAGACGTTCCAGTAGACGATATTACTATCGAAAACACTACGGTTGAAAAGGCCTAGCTTTTTGCTTAACGCACCCGTCTGTTATATTCTGGCTGATGTTCACCTTCAGCCAGACCATCAAGATCCGATTAACCTCGCCTTCATACGCTTTCTTACCGAATGGGCCGTGCAAGCCGATCAAATCTACATTCTCGGTGATTTATTTGAAGCCTGGGTAGGTGATGATCTAGGCACCATCACCTATGCAGAAGAAATTGCCGCGATAAAAGCCCTCGTTCAACAGGGTACTCAAGTTTTTATTGGTCATGGCAATCGAGATTTTTTGTTAAAAAAGACATTTTATCAAGCTAGCGGCGCACACCCGCTCGAAGACATCACAAAGGCCAATATCCAAGGTACCGATTTTTTACTGTTACATGGCGATCAACTTTGTAGCGATGACCAGGCCTATCAAAAAATGCGGCGTTGGTTTCATCATCCCTTGGTGCAATGGTTGTTTTTGCGTTTGCCAAAAAGCAAACGAAAGCAAATTGGAGAAAAGCTCCGTGTAAAATCCGCGACCTACTCGCAACAAAAACCGATCGAGATAATGGATGTCGCCAACCAAGCGGTTGAATCCTTAATGCAAAGCTACCCGCAAATCAAGCATTTAGTACATGGCCACACCCACCGACCGGCAAAACATCGGTTAGATGGCAAACTATCAAACAAAACCAGATGGGTTTTAGGAGATTGGCGACCTGAAGCCCAAATTCTAAAAATAGAACAGGGGCAACCAGGCCTGGTGAGTTTTAAATAAAGTTTAACTGAGACCTCAAACTATTACTGCAAGGCTTTTACAACCTAAGCGACCCCGCTTGTGAAAAACAACCTGCCCGCGATTTATTATTCCGTCGATTTGTTAAGGTTCACCCTTTCCCATTCAAGCTGGCTGATTTTTTTCTGTTCTGTATCAAACTGTATACCAATCAAGTAAATAGGTTTTTGTTCGTCAAGATATTTATCGGCATAATCTTTTTCTTTGATTTGTTGCAGCGCGTCGGTGTTGGCTTGACCTGGTCGATCGACTTTGAATTCAAAAATATAGATGGCTTGATCCATCAGAATCGTCAGGTCGATACGACCTTGGTTAGTGACGTCCTCGCCAATAATGTTGAGGCCGAGGCTTTGCAGATAGACATAGATGACGCTGGCGTAGAAGCCCTCATAATTTTTGATGTCATTATTGGTGTAGTTGTGATACGGAATACCGGCAAACATGCTAGTCAGCGCTTTTTTGAATCCTTGCATATTTGCTTCTACCAGGCTTTTGTAGATATACGTTTTGGTTGGGATTGGACGCTTGTCTTTAATCAGCAGATCAATAATGGTGTCGTTCAGCGATTGTTTGACTTCTTTGTTGGGGATTTTCAGGGTGTATTCGAGCGTTTCAAACAGCGTGGTTTGCACGGTATCAATGGTGAGGTAGCCGCTTTGATACAAAATCACTTCTAAATCTAGATTGTCAATATCAAAACTGTTGAGCAGTTTTTCATCGACACGGAGGTTCGTTAAACTGGGCAGGAAATAATGTTGTTTTTTAATCAGTTCAATTAAAAAAGTTGGTGTGCCGCTCTCAAACCAGTAATTTCTGAAGGTATGTTCATTGGCAATGAATTTTAGAATGTCAAACGGGTTGTACATTTGGCTGTCCAAGAAATTATAGCCGTTGTACCATTCTTTCACCTTGTCCATATCGACGCCTTCAAGATATGGTGCAAAGGTGGTTTCTACATCCTGCTGACTGTAGCCACATATATCGCCAAATTTTCGCTGTAGTGAGATATCGGTGATATTATTTAAACCGCTAAAAATTGAGGTTTTGGTGAACTTGCTCACGCCGGTGAGAAACGCAAAGCGCAAAAACTCGTCACTACCTTTGATCACGCTGTAGAAATTGACTAAACCATCGCGGATTTCTTTTGCCACGGCCATATCCATGATATTGTCAAGAATCGGCTTGTCGTATTCATCAACCAGCACCACCACTTTTTGGTTGTACTTGACGTGGGTTTTGCGGATCAGTTCTTCAAAACAGCCCGCCACACTGTCAAGTTCTTCGCAGTCAATATCCAGTTCTTGGTGGTTTTGTTTCAGAATGCGCAATAGCCTGTGATCCAATTGTTCGCGACTCTCAATTTTACCGGAAGCAAAGCTCACCCGAATCACCGGATAACTGACATCCCAATCCCATTTATCTTCAATCGCCAGGCCTGCAAAGAAGTGTTTATTGCCTTCAAAAATATTGCGCAATGTATCCAAAAACAGCGATTTTCCAAAACGACGCGGGCGACTTAAAAACACATACTTATAACTTTGCAACAGCTCATAAGCCAGCGCGGTCTTGTCGATGTAAACGTAATCATCTTCACGAATTTCGCTAAACGTTTGGATACCAATCGGCAGTTTTTTCAGAGTCATGGGGATTCTCGAATGAGTGCTATCGGCTTAGTATAGCAAAATTGCAAAAATAGCACCTTAAATGCTTTCTTCTGCCATTAACACATAACCCAGCCTGCACTTGCAAAGTTCTAGAGCTTAAATTAAGCTTTATTTGAAGTTTCTGCTTCAGTTGCCTTCTCTAGTGAAGAATATAGATTTAGTTCGCCTTCCGAGCGTGCAATCACTACCGCACCCACCGAATCACTGAATATGTTCACTGAGGTTCGCATCATATCCAATAAACGATCTACCACCAGCAAAATGCCCAAGGCTTCAATAGGTAAACCAACCGCTAACAAAATAACACTAATCGCAACCAAGCTAGCCGAAGGAATGCCTGCAACGCCAATTGAGGTTGCCAAGGCTAAAATGACCACCAGTAACTGCTGGCTCCAGCTAAGATCAACCCCAAATAACTGAGCAATAAACAACACCGCGACACATTCATATAACGCGGTACCGTCCATATTAACGGTGGCACCCAAGGGTAAAACAAAGCTGGTTACACGGTTTGAAACCCCGGCGCGATGCTCGATATTTGACATGGTGACCGGTAAGGTTGAAGCAGAAGAACTGGTAGAAAATGCGGTTAAAAGTGCCGGGAACATCGCCTTATAGTGTAACCAAGGGTTTTGAATTTTGCCGACAAACTTTAAAATCATAGGCATCACCACAAAAAAATGCAATGCCAACGCCAAGCTCACGGTTAAGAAGAACCACGCCAAATTACCAAACTGCTCAAACCCGGTACGGGCGACCGATGCCGCCACCAAGCCAAATACGCCATAGGGCGCAAACTTCATGACTAGATGAGTGATTTTCATCATCACCTCAAAAATGGCCTGCCAAAAATCATGCATCACTTCCCGTGGCCGACCGGTTAACTGCGTCATAAAAAAACCAAATAACAGACTGAAAAAGATCAATCCCAACATTTGCATCTCAACGGCTGCCTTGAAAATATTATCAGGAATCATCCGAACAAAAATTTCGGCTATATCCCCCATGCCTTTGCCTTCAATGGCGCTCATCAATTGCGTATTGGTTTCTATTACCGGAGCCTCAGATTGGCCGGCACCCGGTTGAATAATATTCACCAGAGTTAAACCAATCAAAATGGCGATTAAACCGGTAGCGGCATAATAACTCAAAGTCTTTAAACCTAAACGGCTAAAGCCCTGCTGACCACCAATATTACTGACCCCTAATATAATTGCCGATACCACTAAAGGGATAACAATCATTTTGAGCGCATTTAAAAATAAGGTACCGATAAAATCATAAATGGCAATCCAGCTAATACCCAGAATCGTGCCGGTCACTCCGGTGGCGCTGCCCATTATGGCGGCCAGTACCAAAGCGATAAGAATTTGCCAATGTAAAGCAAGTTTCATGTTATTTACTCCTAGCTTAGAAATGAAAAAAGCGCCAGAGGCGCTTTAAAGAAGAACGGAATTAAATGTCAGGGCATTGATACCAAGCCATTGATGGTCCAAGATTATGCACACTGGCAAATCCCTGCCCCATTAGTATTTGTTGAGCCATATAGGAGCGTTGTCCCGAACGGCAAAATACAACAATCGGTAAAGCCTTATCCAGCTTTTGAGCAGCAACCTGGTCAATTTCATGCAGCGGAATATTAATCGCTCCAGGAATGGGTTCCATCATAAACTCTTGCGGTGTTCTTACATCCACCAATTGGCCTTGATGATGTGCAATCAAGGCCTTCGCTTGTTCACAAGGTATAAACATTCAGTTCTCCAATCAAAATTTGCGCCATGTTAATGGTTAAGCGCTGAAAAAGCTAATATAAATAATCCATACCCCTATTAGGGCAAATAAGGCCGCAATCAAATCATCCAACATAATGCCAAAACCACCGGAAACATGGCGATCTAACCAACCAATCGGCCAGGGTTTGATAATATCAAACACCCGAAATAACCCGAAAGCCAATAACCACCATAACCAGGCCTGGTCAGGCAGAAGCAAGAGTACTAACCAAATGCCAACAAACTCATCCCATACAATCCCACCGTGATCATGCACACCCACTAACTCGGCAGCTCGACCACAAATCCAGCTACCGGCCACCAGCCCTAAGCCAAATAACAGCCAGGCAACAACCGGCGCATAGACCACGAGCGGGATAAATAACAACCAACCAAGCAAAGTTCCCCAGGTTCCCGGGGCTTTGCGAGCTAAACCTGAACCGAAACCAAAACCCAGCATTAATGCCGGGTGTTGACGTAATTCAGTCCAACTTGGCCAGTGAGTTGGATTCGACATCTTGACAGAGGTTACTTAGCTTGGCGCTTACGAGCGGCAATCCGCAAACGTAACGCGTTCAACTTAATAAAGCCCTCAGCATCTTTTTGATTGTAAGCGCCCTTGTCATCTTCAAACGTCGCAATCGATTCATCAAACAAACTGTCAGATTCAGACTTACGGCCTACAACAATCACATTGCCTTTATAAAGCTTTAAACGCACTACACCGTTTACTACCTTTTGAGAATGGTCAATCGCGGCTTGCAACATTTCGCGCTCCGGGCTAAACCAGAAACCGTTATAAACCAATTTGGCATAGCGTGGCATCATTTCATCTTTCAAATGCGCGGCTTCACGGTCTAGCGTAATCGATTCAATCGCACGATGGGCTTTAAGCATAATCGTACCGGCTGGCGTTTCATAACAACCACGAGACTTCATACCCACAAAACGGTTTTCAACCAAATCATCACGACCAATGCCGTTGGCTCCGCCGATTTTATTTAATTCTGCCATAATCGTCGCCGGTGACATAGCTTGACCATTCAACGCCACGATATCGCCTTTTTCATAGGTCAACTCAATATAAGTCGGCTCGCTCGGCGCATTTTCAGGTGCAACCGACCAACGCCACATGCTCTCTTCAGGTTCTGCCCAAGGATCTTCCAATACACCGCCTTCATAAGAAATATGTAGCAGATTCGCGTCCATTGAATAAGGCGACTTTTTCCCCTTCTTATTTTCAATCGCTATATTGTGTTGCTCAGCATAAGCCATCAATTTTTCACGTGAGGTTAAATCCCACTCACGCCAAGGTGCGATCACCTGCACATCCGGCATTAAAGCATAAGCCCCTAACTCAAAGCGAACCTGGTCATTGCCTTTACCGGTTGCGCCATGCGAAATCGCATCAGCGTTCACATCCTGCGCTATTTCAACCAAACGCTTAGCAATCAATGGACGAGCAATCGAGGTGCCTAATAAATATTCGCCTTCATAAATAGCATTCGCACGGAACATCGGGAATACAAAATCACGCGCAAATTCTTCACGTAAATCTTCGATAAAAATCTCTTTAATCCCCATCGCTTGTGCTTTAGCACGCGCTGGTTCCACCTCTTCGCCTTGACCAATATCTGCGGTAAAGGTTACCACTTCACACTGATACTCATCCTGTAACCACTTAGCAATGATTGACGTATCTAAACCGCCTGAATAAGCCAACACAACTTTTTTAATATCTGACATTTTATTTCCTTTAGTGAATTATGAATCGAAAGATCGACTCAAGCCTATAAATTTGCGCAATTATACCTTAAAATCTAAGTTTTTAGGGCTCGAAGCTTCAAGTCTTTATATTTTAAAAAGGACACAGTCATGCCGTTGATGGATTATGTTAAGGTTGTACCCCAGTATCTTTTACCTAAGCAACTGCTCTCCGAAGCCATGCACGGCTTTATGCATATTCAAGTGGGTTGGATTAAAAACAACACCATTAAAGCCCTCGGCAAAATTTACAAGATCGACCTCAACGATGCACAAGAACAAAATATCGAAAACTACCCGCACTTCAATGCCTTTTTTACCCGTGCTTTAAAACCCGAGTCTCGCCCGATTCACCCGGGGGATTCCGTTTGGGTTAGCCCGGTCGATGGTGTTATTAGCCAATCAGCACCGATAAAAGACAATAAACTCATCCAAGCCAAATGCCATGAGTACACCACAGAAGCCTTGGTAGGTGGTGATATCAGCTATGCTAAGAAATTTAAAGACGGTGACTTTGCCGTTATCTACCTATCGCCCAAAGATTACCATCGCATCCACATGCCACTCAAAGCGCAACTTCTTTCTATGACCTATGTTCCCGGTGATCTATTCGCGGTCAACCCAGCTACGGTGAATCTGGTTCCGGGTTTATTTGCGCGCAACGAACGCTTGGTGTTACGCTTTAAGTCCGAGCAAGGCCATTTCTGTCTAGTTATGGTTGGGGCTATTTTTGTTGGCAGCATGGAAACCGTATTTCAAGGGAAGATCACCCCACCCTATGGTGCAACGCTACAACACTGGGACTACAAAGATCAAAACCTTAATTTTGAAAAAGGGGAAGAAATCGGCCGATTTAACATGGGATCAACCGTGGTATTATTAACCCAGCAAGGCCAGTTCCCGGAACTCGGTCAGCAACAAACACGATTTATCAAAATGGGCGAAGCCTTTTGCTTTCCAACGCCGCCCAACCCCGAAAACATAGAGCAAGACCCCATCAACAACGACGATGAACAAGCCATAGGAGGCCTGTAATATGAAACAAATCACTGCCATTATCAAACCCTTCAAACTCGACGATGTGCGCGATGCACTCCATGATATCGGAATTCACGGTATGACCGTAACCGAAGTCAAAGGCTATGGTCGTCAAAAAGGCCACACAGAAATGTACCGAGGTGCGGAATATGTGGTTGATTTTTTACCGAAGCTGAAACTTGAAATTGCGGTATCGAATGAACTGGTCGATAGCGCGATTGAAGCGATAGTTCAAGCCGCACAAACCGGCAAAATCGGTGATGGCAAGATTTTCGTGACCAGCATAGAGCAAACCATCCGCATTCGCACTGGTGAAACGGGGCCTGATGCACTTTAAAGCACAAAATATTGAGGTAAACCCATGAAAAATCGCCCTCTCGCCTATGGTTTGGTAGGACTTGCACTGACAAGCCTCCCCGTTTTGACTTCCGCTAATGCGGTTGAACAATGTTTCGCAAAAGCAATTACCCAACCTTGTCAACTGATAACCCAAGCCGAGTTCGATAAGCTTAGCCCTGACTCGATCAAAGCCTACAAACTGAAAGCTCAAGCCAAATATGAAGAAGCCGATCCAGAGGATCAAATCCCCGCTTACCATTATTGTGCGTTTGAACCCACCGAAAACCCAAATAGAGATACGCCACTCATGGGGCTAAGTCATGCCATGAGCTTGCATATCTCAGTCGAAGCCTTCAACCAAGATCAACTACAAGAACTCCCACCTGCTTGGCAGCAAAAACTTCAGGGGAAATCCACCAAAGAAATTTTTAACTTTCTGATGGAACCTGGAACACGTAAACAAATGATGTTGGATGTTATTCTCCAAGAAGATCTAAGCGCTCAAGAATTAGAAATGGCTAAAGCGATGGTATCGCAAATGCCAGAACCTAAAATTCAACCCGTAAAGAATCTAGCAGAAGCCGGTTATTGGGAAGTGATTGATTTTGGTATCGGTTCTCAATTCGGACATGTCTCAGTCCTTCAAGGCCAACATATCCTAAATATTGAGTTAGAGCACGGTCAGGCAGAAGAATACAAAAACTGGTTAATTAACCTAGCAAAAAGCATCGTTAATCAGTGCAAAAAATAACCCTGTAAAAGCAATGGCAAGCAAGTAAACCAACTGGCCTGGTGGTTTACTTAACTGATTCAGTAATTCGTTTAGATCCACTCAGATGATAGGGGGCTAAAACCGCCAAAGCGCATACCACCACAAACGTCGCGGCATTCGCAGGAATCTGTAAATTAAAATCAAAAAAACTATGGATCATAATTGACACTAACGCCATCGTGACTCCAAACCCTAACCCACTGCGAAACAAAGACTTGGACTGTCAACCCTTTTTCGTACACAAAGACGCCCATTTTTTATCTAGTTCCTTCATCGCCCTGATCCACTGATTTTCATACTCTACCGGCGAGTAATTGTCATTGGTACTGTGCATTCTTTGGTGGTTGTACCAGCCAATATAATCAGACACGTCATATAATGCCTGCTTGCCTGTGGCGTAGGTGGTGCGATACACGCGCTCCTTTTTCAAACTGGCAAAAAAGCTTTCTACTACCGCGTTATCCCAACAATTACCCCGTCTGCTCATGCTGGGTTTAATCCCCCAGTGCTTGAGCACGTTGCGATAAGCCTTGGCTACAAACTGGCTGCCTTGGTCGGTGTGGATAATCAGCCCGCGTGTGGGTTTTCGGCTCCACAAGGCTCTCAATAACGCTCTTTTGACCAGTTGGGCCTCCATTCGGCTATCCATCGCCCAGCCGACCACACGGCGTGAATACAGGTCAATAAACACCGCGAGGTATTGCCAGCCTTCAAGCGTTCGAATGTAGCTGATGTCCGCGACCCATTTTTGATTTGGACCTTTGACATTAAATTGACGCTTGAGCGCATTGGCCGCAATCCGGTCATCGTCAATCGCCGCTACATTGCGATTGCAATAACGCTGGCGCGTGATGACTTTTAACCCCAAAGCTTTCATCCGTTCGATTATACGTCGGCGACTAACCTCCAGCTTATGCTCACGTTTGAGGGCGGTCTTAATCCGCCGTGCGCCAATCGTTTGGCTATAGCGTTCAACCATTTCAGTAATATGCTGATCTAGTTGAGTCTGCTCGCTGTCCTGCTCTGTTTGTCTTTGTTTACGTTGCGCCTGAGTTCGTATGTAACTGGTGTAGCTGCTTCGCTTAACCCCTATCAGCCTACAGAGACGACATGCACTGGAATCGGCTTTATGTGCATCAATCCAGGCGTACTTTGCTATTTGTGTACCGCAAAGTACGCCGCCGCTTTTTTTAATAGTTCAACGTCCTCCAAGGCCGTTTTTAATTCGCGTTTAAGCCGGCGATTTTCAGCTTCTAGATCAACCGCTTTTTCAACGGTTGGCTGAACTGAATCTTTATTTTGATTAGCGCGACGGTGTTTATCAACCCAGCCATACAGGGTGTTTTCTTTGATGTCGAGATCGCGTGCTATTTGAGCAATCGGCTTTGACCCTTCAAGTGCCATTTCGATGGCTTGCTGTTTGAGTTGATCATCATAGCGTTTTTGTTGTTTCATCATCGTTTTCCATTCGTTGTATTTAAGTCACATTTTAACGTGTCTTTGTGTACGAAGGATTGTAGCCAGTCCAGTTCAATGTCTTGTTCGCTAATCATACCTTTGGGTAACCGCTTTAGCAAATCGCGAACCACCCAGCGATACAGGACCTTTAATCAGCCTTTGTTTATCAAGAGCACGAATTTGATCTAACAGAACTAAACCTGTTTTACCTGCAAAATCACATGAAACCCAAGATGAAAATTCAAAACCTTGATCAGTGTCCCCCTGTGTTTTTAGGTCAGAGTGTATGCTATTGGTTAGGCGTTGGTTTTTCCCATTCAAAGTGGGTGATGTTTTTCTTCTCGGTATCAAAGTGAATGCCGACCATGTATATCGGTTTTTGTGTGTTTAAGTATTTGTCAGCATAGCGCTTGTCTTTGATTTGTTGCAGTGCATTGGTTTCAGGTTGGTCTGGGCGTTCGACTTTAAATTCAAAAATGTAGATGGCGTGTTCCATCAGAATCGTCAGGTCGATACGCCCTTTATTGGTCACGTCTTCGCCAATGATATTGAGACCGAGGCTTTGCAAGTAGACATAAATGACGCTGGCGTAAAAGCCCTCGTAGTTTTTGATGTCATTGTTGGTGTAGTTGTTGTAGGGAATGCTCGCAAACATGCTGCTAAGGGCTTGTTTAAAATTGTCCATATTGTTTTCAAGCAAGGCCATGTGGGTGTTGACTTGAATGTCCGCTTGATTGCTTGGGCTGTTGTTAAACAGCTTTAAAATAGCATTAGTGAGCGATGCCTTGACTTCAAGATTTGGCAGTTTGAGGTAAAAGAAGGTATTCACCCCTAGGGTTTGCACGCGGTCGATGGTTAAGTAGCCGCTTTGATACAAAACCACTTCTAAATCCAGGTTGTCTATGTCAAAGCTGTTGAGCAGTTTTTCATCGACCCGTAAGTTGGTTAGACTGGGCAGGAAGTAGTTTTGTTTTTTGATCAGCTCAATTAAGAAGGTTGGGGTTCCGCTTTCAAACCAATAGTTTCTGAAGGTATGCTTATTGGCAATAAACTTTAGTATGTCAAACGGGTTATACATTTGGCTGCCCAAGAAGTTATAACCGTTGTACCATTGCTTGACTTTGTCCATATCGACACCTTCTAAGTAAGGCGCAAAGGTGGTTTCTACATCCTGTTGGCTATAACCGCAAATATCGCCAAACTCTTCATCCAATGAAATGTCGGTGATATTGTTTAAGCCACTGAATATTGAGGTTTTGGTGAATTTGCTGACACCGGTTAAAAACGCAAACCGCAAAAACTCGTCACTGCCTTTAATCACGCTGTAAAAATTAACTAAACCGTCGCGGATTTGTTTTGCTACCACAGTATTGGTGATATTGTCGAGAATCGGTTTGTCGTATTCATCGACCAGTACCACGACTTTTTGGTTGTACTTAGCGTGGGCTTTGCGGATCAGCTCCTCAAAGCATCCGGCGACGCTGTCAGGTTCTTCACATTCAATATTCAGTTCTTGTTGGTTTTGTTTCAGAATGCGCAATAGCCTGTGATCCAGTTGTTCACGATTCTCAATTTTACCGGAAGCAAAACTCACCCGAATCACCGGGTAACTGACATCCCAATCCCATTGATTCTCAATCGCCAGGTCAGTAAAGAAGTGTTTATTTCCTTCAAAGATATTGCGCAGCGTATCCAAAAACAAGGATTTACCGAAACGACGCGGGCGGCTTAGAAAAACATATTGATAGGTGTCAATCAACTCCAGCGCCATCCCGGTTTTATCAATGTAGATAAAATCATCTTCGCGGATTTTGCTAAACGTTTGAATCCCAATCGGCAGTTTTTTGAGGGTCATCTGTGTTCTCGAATTAAGTCTATACGATTAGTATAGCAAAATTACAAATGTAGGTTTTAAACGCGAGACAAAGCTGAACGATAATAGTGTGCCGTTTTTTCCGGGTTGCTTAACAAATCAGAAATCGCGGTCACCCAGGCCTGGTGATTCATTGCAACCAAACGTCCGTTTTCCTTATCCACCACAGCACCCTGATAGACAGCAGAATCCGCATAAACCCCGACCGCGCCTGCTGCCGTTATATCGAATAACTTGGTCGGAGCCCGTGCGCGGTTAAAAGGTGTGTCCAAAAGCGGGGCCAAGCCAATCGTGCGCCCCGGTTGCTGAATAAAATGCCTATATTCCGCCCAATTCATCTGGGGCACAACAGACACATAGGTCAAACCACCAAACAAGGCCGAAACCCGCTGATCCCCAATCACTTCAAAACGCACATTCGGATAACGCGCAAATATCTTTTTAAAAACCGGCAACAACCAA
The DNA here is from genome assembly GCF_023278225.1 of Thiomicrospira microaerophila. Classification (GTDB taxonomy): domain Bacteria; phylum Pseudomonadota; class Gammaproteobacteria; order Thiomicrospirales; family Thiomicrospiraceae; genus Thiomicrospira; species Thiomicrospira microaerophila_A. Next base: position 1,097,518 of record NZ_CP070959.1, on the reverse strand, counting down.
CACACCTCATCAAAGTGCGAAGAAGTACCATGATAAAAAATAACTGGAGAGTGAGGCAAAACCCAAGACTCCGTAAAGGAATGATAAATGGATTGCGGTGACCAAACCTTAGCCGAACAGCCCGCATACTTATCCGCTAAAAAAGGCATAGAAACCTTAATTTCAGCGCCTATCCTTAACAACCAAGCACGGTGAACACGGGCATACAAAAACAACTTAAGCCGATAACGCCAACGCTGATTCGCCGACGCCCCCCCATCCCAGAGATCATCATCCATAAAATAAACCAAGCGCTTAATCTGATCACGATGCGCCTGTATCAAACGACGCCAGCTTAAAGAAACATAACGCACGATGACCACCACCGCGCCATCAAGCTCCCCTGCCGTGGGATTTTCAGAAAACTCAAAAACCCTAATATCAAACTCAGCCTCAGAAAACCGCGACCGAATAAAAAAATCGGTCGAAGGGTTATCGCTCTTATGAAGAATGACTAACTTCGTTTTGTCCAAAAATCCGCCTAGCTAACCACAAACCAATCATTCAATAGATTAGATTTATTATAAGGATGCGGTTCATAACCGTGTTCAAAACTATATTTTTGTAGACTAAAGCCGGCTTCGTTGACAATCGCATGCGCCGCGCCGGTGTCCCACTCCATTGTGGGTCCAAGGCGAGGGTAAATATCAGCGGCCCCTTCTGCCACAAAACACAATTTTAACGAACTCCCAATCGACACAAGCTCTTTCGGCTTATCGGTTTTAATCGCATCCACAAACGCCTGGGTTTCCTCCGACATATGAGAACGGCTTGCCACAATCTTATAGGTGTCACGCCCCAGGTTCGTTTTCAACGGCAACGCCTGCCCATCTTTAAACGCGCCCTCGCCTTGTTTAGCCCAATAACACTGACCCAAAGCCGGCGCATACACCACGCCAAGCACCGGTGCGCCTTGATGAATCAATGCGATATTGACCGTAAATTCACCATTCTTCTTAACAAACTCTTTGGTGCCATCCAGCGGATCAACCAACCAAAAATAATCCCACTCTTTGCGCTCATCATAAGGTAAATGCTGACCCTCTTCCGATAAAATCGGCACATCCCCCAACGCCTCTAATCCGGCGACAATAACATGATGCGCGGCCTTATCTGCCTCGGTTAAGGGCGAATCATCACCTTTAAACTCAACGCTAAAATCCTTGTTATAAACCTGCATAATCGCTTCACCGGCCCGCTTTGCGATCACAATAATATCTTGAATATTAATTTTATCTAACATATTAGCTCTTTAAATGTATTGATGGCACTTTAAATAATCGATCACCTGTTGTGCGGCTTGCTCGATAAGAATATCGTCGTTTACGATACAAATTTCGGGTTTTTCTGGCGCCTCATACGGTGAATCAATACCGGTAAAATCTTTGATTTCACCTGCACGCGCCTTTTTGTAGAGCCCTTTGGGGTCACGTTGTTCACACACACTCAAGGGCGTGTCGATAAACACCTCAATAAACTCATCTGGTTTGACCAGGGCACGCACCATATCACGGTCGGCTTTGAATGGCGAAATAAACGCGGTAATCACAATCAAACCGGCATCACTAAACAATTTAGCCACCTCACCTACACGCCGAATATTTTCAATTCGATCCGCATCCGAAAAGCTCAAGCCCTTGTTCAGACCATGACGCACATTATCACCATCCAACAAATAAGTATGCTTACCCTGCTGAAACAATAAATTTTCAACCGCATTCGCCACCGTAGACTTTCCGCTACCGCTTAAACCCGTAAACCAGAGAATACAGGGTTTTTGCCCTTTCATATTTGCTCTTTCCGCCTGGCTAATCTGGTGATTATGCCAAACAATGTTCTCGTTTTCTTTCATACACTACCTTCTTACTGGTCGATGGCCTATCAATTCATGACCACCTATTAAAGACTATTAACGATGATTTAAAACGGAAAAAACACCGGTACCAATAAAATCACAGTCAACCCATAAACCAATGACACCGGTACACCCATGCGCACATAGTCCGTAAATTTATACCCCCCAGGCGAATAGACCATCAAATTCGTTTGATAACCATAAGGGGTTAAAAAACTGGCGCTGGCACCATACGCCACCGCGAAAATAAACGGCCAAGGACTGACACCCAAGGCTTCAGCCGTCACCAACGCAATCGGAAACGCCACTGCGGCTGCAGCATTATTCGTCACCATTTCCGTCAACAAAACAGTTAATAAATAAATACCTATAAAACTGCCCATCACACCCCAATAACCAAAGCTACCCATAATCGTTTCGGCCAGCAAGCTCGCGACACCTTGGCTCGACATCACCTGTGCAATCCCTAAAGCGGCGCCGACAATCATCACAATTTCAAAAGGCATCCGACGGCGCAACTCATTCACCCGAGTTAAACCCATCAATAAAAAAACCACCAACAACAGCATGAGCCCTTTTAGCAAAGGTAAAACCTCAAAAGCGGCCAATGCAATCACACCCACAAACCCGACGACTGCCCAAACGCTTTGCTTTAAAGACAAAGGATGTTGCGCGTCCTCAAGGTGGCTAAAAAAATAAAAGTTTTTATCTAGGTTTTCACGCTGACTAAAATCTGGCCCAGTCAACAAAACCAGCGCATCGCCCGGTTGCAAAACAACCTCAGCAATACGACCGGTTAAGCGTTCATCGCCACGCCGAATGGCCACCACAGCCGCATCAAACTTATTGCGAAACCGACTCGCCTTAATCGTAGAGCCAATCATCGAAGACTGGTGCGACAGCACAACCTCAACAAACTGATTTCCCTTAACGGGTTTGCCGCCAGGAAAGCTCAAACCATCAAACAACAGCAACTTCGGCGCAACATTAATATCCCCGGCAAACAGCAAACGATCACCCGCTTTAAGCACATAACTAGGCGTAACCGGAGCGACAACTTCGTCACCCGACACCACCTGCGCTAAATACAAATCCTGCAAGTGACGCAAACCCGCCTGCTCAATACTTAAACCCAACAGTGATGATGCATCAGACAACTTTGCCTCAATCATATAAGCTTGTGTTTGGTTTTCAGAAAGCGGATGGTCTGGCAACAAACGAGACCCTAAAGCCAAAATCGTTAAACCACCAAACAACAACAGAAAAAACCCAACAAACAAAAAATCGAACAGTTTAAGTTCAGGCAGGCCTGCTTGCACCACAAAACTATTGATAATCAAATTGGTTGAGGTCCCAATTAAGGTTAAGGTGCCGCCTAAAATCGCAATATAAGACAAAGGAATTAACAACTTAGAAGGCGCAATAGACTTGGTTTTCCCTAGCATCGACATAAACGTCGCCACCATCGCGGTATTATTCAAAAACGCCGACCCTATGCCCACCACACCCGTCATTCGCAACACCGTACCGCGCTGGGTTCGGGTTACCAACCAATTAGCAAGCGATGCAAAAATCCGCGTCTTTTCTAAAACCGTGCTGACCAACAACAAAAACACCAGCGTAATGAGGCCAGTATTAACAAAATTACCCAACATCGATTCTAGAGAAATAAAATCAAATGCGTAATAGATCAAAATCAAACTTGCAAACAACTTATAAGCTTGAACACGGCCCCAAACTAAAAGACCCAGCAACACCACCACTGAGCCCAAAACCACAAAGGTCATCATCTAAAACTAGCCAGCCGTATCATCAACAGAACGACAGCCCCACTCAGGAAAATACTGACGAACGTACTGATTCAACGCCATTTCAGCATCAGTATAAACCCGGCCTGACCCTTCAGAAACATCGCCCGCCTTAACAATCATCCCAGCTGCCAAAGTCGCATGAGTATATTTATCAATCACGATAAAACTCCCCGTACCCTTCACGTCACTATAAGAATCAAACGCCATCGCTTGGGTTAAATGCAACTGACACTGACCAATCTGATTTAACGCCAACTGGTCCACAACAGACCTTTCCATAGTATTAACATCAACCTGATAATCAATTTTAGTAAAACGTCCAGAGCACACAGACGTCGCACGCTTTATCAAATAATCGCGCCCCGGTTGCATCGCCGCTTCATTCATCCACACCAAATTAACTTCAAAATCACTCGCAATCTGCGCTAAATCGCCTGACTTCACCAACACATCGCCACGGCTAATATCAATTTCATCTTCAAGCGTCAGCGTGACAGCCATGGGCGCAAATGCATCCGCAACCGACATCGAATCATCATTCACCGCAGGTTGCAAAACCTGCTTCACTCTGGATGACTTGCCTGATGGCAACACCGTTATCGCATCACCCACCGCAATCGTGCCCGCCGCAATCGTGCCACAAAAACCACGGAAATTTAAATGCGGACGGTTAACATACTGCACCGGCAACCTAAAGTCCTGATGGTTAATTGCATCCCCAATTTCAATCGAATCCAACAACGCCATTAAAGGCTGGCCAGCGTACCACGCCATATGCTCACTCGGGTTCACCACGTTATCGCCCTTTAAAGCCGATAAGGGCACAAAAATAGGGTTTTGGATATCCAGCTGTTGAGCAAACTCAGTGTATTGTTGTTTAATCTCATTAAAACGGGCTTCAGAATAATCCACCAAATCCATTTTATTAATCGCCACCACAATATGCTTTAAGCCCAGCAATTTGGTAATAAACGAATGACGCTTGGTTTGGGTTTGCACACCATAACGGGCATCCACCAAAATAATCGCCAAGTCAGCAGTCGATGCACCGGTAGCCATATTACGCGTATATTGCTCATGCCCCGGCGTGTCAGCAATAATAAACTTGCGTTTATCGGTTGAAAAAAACCGATAGGCTACGTCAATCGTAATCCCCTGTTCGCGTTCAGATTGCAACCCATCCACCAACAGCGCCAAATCGATTTCTTCGCCCGTGGTGCCATGTTTTTTCGAATCCTTGTTGATCGCCGCTAACTGATCTTCAAAAATCATTTTACTGTCATGCAACAAACGTCCGATCAACGTACTCTTGCCATCATCCACGCTGCCGCACGTAATAAACCGCAATAACTCTTTGTTTTCGTGCTGGTGCAAATAGGCTTCAATATTCTGCGCAATTAAATCCGATTGATGTGCCATTAGAAATACCCCTCAATTTTTTTCTTTTCCATAGAACCTGCTTCATCGTGATCAATTAAACGCCCTTGGCGCTCCGACACTTTAGTTAACAGCATTTCTTGAATAATCTCAGGCAAAGTCGCCGCCGTCGAATTCACCGCACCGGTTAAAGGATAACAACCCAAGGTTCTAAAACGCACCATTTCCATCTTAGCGGTCGCACGTAAATCGGCTGGTGTCCGGTCATCGTCCACCATAATTTTAGTTCCGCCGTATTCCACCACCGGGCGCTCTTTCGCAAAATAAAGCGTCGGGATTTCAATGTTTTCTAAATAAATATACTGCCAGATATCCAACTCGGTCCAATTTGATAACGGAAATATCCGAATAGACTCACCCTTCTTATGTTTACCGTTATAAATATCCCACAACTCAGGGCGCTGATTTTTAGGATCCCAACGGTGGTTTTTATCGCGGAATGAATAAATACGCTCTTTCGCACGAGACTTTTCCTCATCACGACGTGCGCCACCAAACACCGCATCAAAACCATACTTATCTAACGCCTGACGCAAACCTTGGGTTTTCATAATATCGGTATGCATCGCTGAACCATGGGTAAACGGAGATACATCCATCTCAACACCCTGGGGGTTGATATGCACCAACAAATCCATTCCCACCTCTTTGGCACGACGATTACGAAATTCGATCATCTCGCGAAACTTCCAGGTGGTATCGACATGCACCAACGGAAACGGCGGTGGTGCAGGATAAAACGCCTTTTGCGCCAAATGCAACATCACCGACGAATCTTTGCCCACACTGTAAAGCATCGCCGGATTATCAAACTCCGCCACCACTTCACGCATAATATGAACCGCTTCCGCCTCAAGCTTTTTGAGATGGGTTAATTTCTTTTCATCTATATTCATCAAAATAACTCTCTTTATACCTAAAATTTGATCTACCGTTTTCCCAATCAAAAAACGCCTCGTATAAAACCAGTTCAAACCAAACGCTTAAGAATTCTTTATAAAAACTTAATTTTTTATTTTACCACTAAGCCAACCTATTCATAAAAGCTTTTGTCCTGTAAAATCTACTGATTAATATGATACTGGTAAAGGTTTAATGATTATAAAACATAAAAAAAAACTCCTAGGCCTTATTAAAGCGATTAGCCGCATAACCACCTTTCCAATAACCCTAAAACCTGTTTCAGGCTTAACCAAAAATGCAGCAAATTGTTGGCAAGCAAAAGATAATGACCCGCAATTCGTCTTCAAACGCCGGAAACTTTCGGTTGGCTGGTACCTAGTCGAACTTGAAATTGAGCACGAAGACAAGCATCATCACCAAGCCAAGCTCTACCCCGACTATGGTGACGGGATCACAGAACAAGCCGCGATAGCGCTGCCGCTTATGCCGGGCAAAGTCACCGGGCGTGTCGTATACATTGAAAAAAACCTAAAAAAACTACGACTGGACCCCACAGAAACCGCCGGCGAATTCTCGATTAAGCGCCTACTCATAAGCCGGATACCAAGCCAATATGCATTATTTAGAATATGCAAACGCTTAGCACACCACCACCCAGAATATACGGGCATGGCCATTAAAAACATCAAAGACAAACTGAATACCGAAGCCGAACAGACAAATGAAAAACTACGCGAATTGGCTCTTCAAGCCTATGCACAAACCTTCTCGCTCAGCAACAGTGACTTATGCTATCAAACCTGGATTGAAACAGTAGAAAATCCAAAACTGAAAAAAACCCAAGGCATCCTAAAACCACCCAGTTATAATCCGACTATTTCAATTTTATTACCAGCATACAACACAGAACCACAACATCTTGCACAATGCATTCAATCCGTTATCGTCCAAACCTACCCTAACTGGCAACTTATCATAGTCGATGACGCATCAAACAAAAAACAACACATCGAAGTCATCAAAACACTACAAAATCAAGACAACCGTATCCTGTTTAAACAGCGCAACCGAAATGGTCACATAAGCCAAGCCAGCAACGACGCCCTTGAACACGCAACAGGCGAATACACATTGCTGCTCGACCATGATGACCTACTTGCGCCGCATGCGCTTGCATTCTTTATAGACACACTTAACAAGCAACCAGACGCCAAACTCATCTACGCCGACGAAGACAAGGTTGATGAACAAAACCAACGCCACAACCCGCACTTTAAACCTGATTGGAACCCGGACCTGCTCTTGAGCCAAAACTACATAGGTCACCCAGTTGTCTACCAAACCGACCGCCTAAAACAGATCGGCGGTTTTAGGCTCGGTTACGAAGGTTCACAAGACCATGACCTCCTGCTACGTTACACCCAAGGTCTAGCGGCCAAAGATATTATTCACATACACTGGATCCTCTATCACTGGCGCAGCCACCAAGGCTCAACGGCAAACAACACCGACACAAAAAACTACACCACCCAAGCGGGTATAAAAGCCCTGCAAAACAGCCTGCAGCAGCAAAACACCAAAGCCACAGTAATAAAAGGGGTATACGCAAACACCTACCGTATAAACTGGCCAGTTCCCAACCCCGCACCGCTGGTTTCGCTATTAATACCCACGCGCAATGGCCATGACATTTTAAAAATGTGCCTAGATTCCATACTCAACAAAACTACCTATGCCCACTACGAAATCATCATCCTAGACAACCAAACAACCTGCACAAAAACTAAAAACCTATTTACAACCCTAAGCAGCAAACATCCAAACATTCGCGTAGTTAAGTGGGACAAACCATTCAATTACTCAGCCATTAACAATTTTGGAGTTGAACATGCACAAGGTGAAATTATTGGCTTGATCAACAACGATATAGAAGTCATTAGCCCAGACTGGCTAAACGAAATGGTTTCACAGGCTGTTCGCCCAGAAATAGGCTGCGTAGGGGCTAAACTTTATTATCCCAACGACACCATACAACATGCCGGAGTAATTCTAGGGATCGGTGGCGTAGCCGGACACAGCCATAAATACTTCAGTAAAAAGCATCCAGGTTACTTTACCCGCCTTAATCTGACACAAAACTTTAGTGCGGTAACCGCTGCTTGTTTAATTGTAAAAAAATCGATTTACAAACACGTCGGCGGACTCGATGAACACAACCTCACCGTCGCGTTTAACGATGTCGATTTTTGCCTTAAAGTACGTGAAGCTGGTTACCGCAACCTGTTCACTCCTTGGGCCGAACTGTATCATCATGAATCCATTTCCCGAGGTGCCGAAAATACCAGCGCAAAACGCAAACGCTTTGCCGGTGAAGTCAGCTTCATGAAAACCAAATGGAAAAGCGCACTCCACCACGACCCTGCTTACAACCGTAACCTTACGCTTGAGCATGAAAACTTTACACTAAGAAACCACTGAAATGCTCACAGTGGTTTTTGCACACTACAGCGCTGAACACCACATCCGAAAATCGGATATTTATTATTTGACTGAGCTCAAAAAAATCGCCACTAAAATTATTTTCGTCTCAACATCAAATCTTAACCCGAATGAAAAACAAAAACTAAAAGACCTGTGCGATGTGATCCTGACGCGCCCAAACCAAGGGCTCGATTTTTGTAGTTACCAACTTGGTTTACGCCACGCGGACCTAGCAGGATCTGACCGCCTGCTCTTAGCCAATGACTCGGTTTACGGCCCCATTTACCCGATAAAAAACATCTATCAAAAGTTTGAACAATCGAGTGCGGACGCCTATGGTCAAACAATCAGCTATGAACACCAAAAACACCTACAAAGCTATTTTATGCTGTTTAAACCAACCGCCCACCAACATCCCGCGTTCCAGGCTTTCTGGCAAAAGGTGGAGCCGTTAGAAAACAAAAAACAGATTATCCAACGCTACGAAATCGGCCTAACCCAAACCCTTGAACAAGCAGGCCTGCTTGTTGATGCGCTTTATAACCAACAACTCAACAAAGCACAACAAGCCTTCGCGATCATAGCTCAAACTCAAACCAAAGCTTGGGCCAAAACCAGCCTCAAACTATTAATCAAACTCCTAAAAGGCCAAGACCTCAACCTCAACCCAACCCATCATTTAGCTAAAGAGCTCATTAAACGCTATAATGCACCATTACTAAAAAAAGAGCTAATGGATAAAAATCCACACAGCATAAAACTTAAAACCATCCAAAAAAGAATAAGCGCGGTTCAAACAAATGATACTAGAACATCTTAAAACACTCAAAGATAAGATAAGTAACAAAAATAAAAAATTTAAATTACCCAACATCGAACCCATCATCGACCAATACGATGTGATAGTGCATATTGGCGCCCCAAAAACGGGGAGTTCAGCCATTCAAAAATACTTACTCGAAAATCAAAAAACGCTCCTTAAACTCGGCTACTACTACCCTAATCATGGTTTAGATCAAAATGGCATATCAGGTGGACATTCAATAATAGGAAAACAAATAATTGATAATCAAATCACCGAAGCTGAAACAACGTTTCAAAACTTTATAACTGAAGCAAAAAAAAATAAAAGCATCCTATTAATCTCTGCAGAATCCTTATTTAATCGCCCCATTGAATTAAAGCAAATATTGAAAGACCATCGGTGTAAAATCGTTTCATTCTTTCGAGACCCCCTAGAATCAATCTACTCAAATTACAATCAAGGCATAAAAAGGCACTATGCCACAGCCAGACTTGTACCATTTTGTAATGGTTTACTTGAGAGGCCAGCTGATTTTTTTAGTGGAGAAGTTTTTACCAAATGGGTTCAATGCTTTGGCAAGGAGCATATAACTATTCTTGGCTACGATTTGGAGCTATTTGAAAAAAAACCTATTCAAAGTGTCTTTTTATACGGGATCGGCATAGATGAGTTGACCCAAAAAGAATACTTCACGTTTAATAATGCACAAATAAACCAAAGTTACTGCCTTGCTGCACTAGAATTAAAGCGTATGTTTAACTTTATTCTAGACCCACAAAATAACAAACTAAATTTTGAAATAGACTGGTTCTTGCAAGAAACATCAGACCAAAATGCAAAAGAACGTTTTAATTTAAAAGATAGAATAGACTCCGCACTTTTTAATCAACTCAAAGAAAAATTTGCAGACAGTAATCAGCGTATAAAATCCGACTACTTAACCGAAATCAATCCCAACTTTCTAACAGTACAAAAAGAAAATAAAAAGCAAGTCATTGATCAGAGAAAATTACACAATCAAGTCTTAGCTATTATGAAAAGATTGAAAAAAAACAAACCCATGCTTTATGACTATGTCCATACCTGCTTGAAAGCAACCCTAAACCAAAATAATAACAGCTATGAAGTACTCAAGCTTGCCGAGATGTTTAACTATGATATCAACCAATTCACAAGTATAGACACATGGTTTTCAGATCAGCAGCTCGAAAAAATGCCCAAATATATGATGGCTGACTTTTACAGAGATATCGCTCAAATATGCTTTACTCGAGGTGATATAAAGCATGCAGAGCGTTTAATAACAAAAGCGATAGAACATCGCCCAACAGGGCCAGGAATTATAAATTTATCCCATAAAATTAATAACTCAAAAAAAATAGATTAACTTAACAGCGAAAACTCTGATATTTATCTCGACTCAATTAACTGTTTAACATGCCCATTTAACACTAAATTATACTCGATACACAAAGAGGAATAGGCCGATGCCCATCCTCTTCGCTTTAAGCGCGCAGCCGTCTTACGAAACACTTGCCAATAGCAACCGCCCGCACTTTTCTCCAGCCTTGCAATGGTAAACAACATGCTTAGGCTATGGGGCTTCCAAACAAGCTCAACCGAGGATACGGGGAAAGCGGAGGCATTTTTTTGCTTAGCGGAGGCATTTTTTTGCTTAGCCAACTCATCTCTCACTAAGCCCATCCACTCCGCAAGCACCAATGGATTTATCGTCAATAAGTCTTCTTCAGAACTTATTGAGCAATCTCTACAAGCGTTTGTTGGTTTTTTAAACTCGAATCCAGTGCGTAAGATGATCCAATCAATATCCTCTTGATGTTCGGACCACAACGAATCAACTAACGCACCACTAAAACGCAACTTTGGTCCCTTTAATTGTTTCAATAAAGCAATCATTCGCTGGTTAGCTAGCATCATTCTTGTGCCCACACCATAATCAAACCCATAACGTCGCGCGGTATACAAAAGAGAAACCGCAGGAAATGATAACCCATCGTTAGAAACAACAACCTGTTCAGGCTTTATCTCAACCCCCAAACGGTTACAAAAATCTTGAACCACACAGTTATTCATAAAATCTTTCGGATTAAACAACCATAAATGCAAAGCCTCTTTTCCAAAAACTTGGTCAAATTTTTCAAACCGATTATGGTACTGCGGTCCATGAATAACAAAACGATCCAATCCGCCTTTTATCCGTTGTTGGAAATCACTCTCCATATAACTAATTGGTTCGCGCACATATCCACAAATAAAAAACCTATCAAAATATTGAGAAAAGAAGGCTTTCATTTCTTGTAATTCAACAGTCGATAAACGTATAAGCCCTTCTCCTGAAATAATATAATCAGCTTCAGTATTAAGTGCAAAGCTATCGATCAACCGCGTCTTAATACGCTTTGCTTCCTCTTTAATAGCCTCCAGACTCATCTGTTTTTTTCGGTAAATATGATGATGCTGAGGTTGCTGACAAAACAAAGCCATCATCGGTACACTATGGTTTGCCTCCCCCATTGGGGCATATACAAACTTACCCACGGTTAAGTACCTAAACAGAGTTTCCTGTATCGAGGAGGTTCCCGTTTTATGCATACCGATATGAATAAATAATGTTCTAGACAAAACAAATCCTTTTAACTTGGAATTTTAATTGATCCGAAATAACACACGCAAAGGCTGCCAGGCCTGCTCATACATCTGCCAATACTGCTTGGCCATCCATTCTGTGGTTTGTTGCTTACCGACACCTTGCTGCCAATCCAATACCGCCCCACTTTCCGCCAACCGCACACCCACCGCACCCTGTGGACTCGCTACCACAGACACACCATGCGCCAAATACTCGGTTAAGGTATGGCACCAGGTCTCCGGCCAAATAGACAACACCACGCCAATATTAGGTTTAATATCAGCAATTAAATCTGCCAAGTCTTCACGGCGATACGCGCCAAGCGCTTTAACCGAAGGCGGCAAGCTTAACAAAGGAGATAGATTCCAAGAATGTAAAGTTCAATAGAATCACCCATCTCATTTGCGATCGACTCAATTAAATACCCACCTTTAGCCGGACTGATATTTCCCAAAACCAGCACGCGGATAGGCTTGCTGTAACGATTTCATGACCAACTCCACCGTCATGCGCTCACTGAGCGCCCAGCCAATAATACGGCGTGAGTAAAGATCCATCACAATACTCAAGTACAACCAACCTTGAGGGGTCTTTAAGTAGGTGATGTCACCCGCCCAAACTTGATTAATCCTAGTGGGATTAAAGTCCATCTTAATCAGGTTGTCTGCCACACGATGTGTAAGGTTTCGTTTTGTTGTAACCTTGTAGGCCCGTCGCTGCGTCACAACCAAGCCTAGTGTTTTCATTAGTCGACGCGTTTTTTCACGACTGATTGGAAAACCGTTTTTTTGTAGGGCTTTAGCGAGCTCACGTGAGCCAAGACTTTGCCGACTGTCTTTAAATAACCGCTTAGCCATTCCTTGTAGCTCGAGTTCTTCGGGCGTAATTCCTTTCTTAGGCCGTTTTTTCCATGAGTTCAAATCCAACAGGATGTCTTGTGCCAGAAGGGCCGAAGCTTTTTTTAAGATTTCTTTTTCAACCTTTAAACGCTTGTTTTCAGCACGTAGCTTTTTAAGTTCAGCTCGCTCATCTGGATCAAGCACAATCCCTTTGGCTTGCGATTCTAGCTTGTCTTTCCACTTGTAAAGCAAATTGGTTCTAACCCCTAAGGATTGAGCAGCTTCAGCTACACTATATCCTTGCTCAGTCACTAAAGCGACGGCTTCTTTTTTAAACTCATCGCTGTAGGTTTTATAAGTTCTCTTTTCAATCATGATCACTCCTAGTTCGACAATATCTATTGTCTCTAATAAAAGTGTCCATTGCTATTAGACCAGATCAGTTTCACCTTATTCGGTCAGCACCGGTTCATACACCACAACATCAATGCCCTTGGCTTTAATGCGCTTCATAATGCCGTGAATCGCGTTCAATAAAATACGGCAATCGCCTCGCTAGAGTTAAACCTCAAACCACCAGCGCGCTAAACTCAATCTCTACCCTAGCACCGGAAAGCATCGGCAGTAAATCTTCGGGCAAATCCATTTCAAACTGCGGGTCGTTGCCTGTGCTCACCATGCAGGCCTGGTTAAGACCCGGCATCACCGCGATCTCTAACTGTCCGATCTTACTTAAACGCCGCAACTCTAAGCCCCAATCCCACAACACCGAACCCGCTGCATCCAAAATACGTAATGCACGTACAAAGAAACAGCCGGTACGCCCCGCGATATCCAAACGCAACCGATTAATCCCCAACGTCTCGTTTGGCAAAGCCAACTCAAACCTAATCAGCGCGCCATTCAAATCATAATTACGCTTCACCGTGTTATTTTCATTAAAACCTTCTTCAGGCGTGCGCCAATACAATGTCAAGGTTGAGCGCGCCACAGCCGTACGGCTCAACACATCGCGCAACTTGAACTTACCGCTATCGTAAGGCTTTTGAATCGGGTGTACCGCCAATGGCAAACCTTGCGCGCGCCGCGCCAAGCCATCAATAATCGGCATAAAACGCGCATAATCCACATCCGTCATCACCATACCAAACGCCTGCATGATCTGCGCAATCAAAGTCGCCTTATCCAACAGCGCGGAATCTTCCGGTGACTCAATACTGGTTAAGCTAGCAAAACTAATCAACAAGCCACGGTACACCACCAACTTCAAAGGCAACGCATGGCGCTCGTGCCATTCCAAATCGATAAACACCGCCTCGCCATTCACTTTAATCAACAAATTACGAGCAACCGCATCCAAAAACTCGCCCGGCAACCACTCGCTATACTCCTGCCAGCCCAGCGCCAAAGCCCTATCATCCGGCGCGACACACTGCACGCGCAAGGCATTCAGCCATACCCGAGCCCAAGCCACCAAATCCGCCAACGCCCACTTGGGACGCTGTACAACCTGATGAATCCTATCGCCATGATTCACCGCTGCAATATAAGGCTCCCATTGCGCCGTGCTCGCTGCCAACATCGCACGCGTATCGGCCATCGAACGCCGGCGTACCGCCAACTCACCCGACTCGGGTGCTACACAAAACTCAATCTGCTGACTGTACTCGCCCGTGCGCTTAGGCGAATAATAACTCGCCAACACATTCGAGTCAGATAGCGCACTGCTCTGAGCATAATGCCCAACCAGCACAAAAGAATTCGCCAAATCCGCCAGCAACCCATTACGTGCTACTAACGGCCAGGCCTGCTCCAAAGAAAATAGATGATTTTGCCACGGCTGGCGTTCAAAGCTCACCACAGTACGCAACAAACTCGCCAAATCCCACTCAGGCAGATCAAGCTCCAACGCCAACGGATGCAGCATCAACGACGGCATTTTATAATCCGGAAACGGCAAAAACGTATCCACCTGCGCAAACCCCGCCTGCGATAAACGTCCGCTTAACTCTTTATGACCAAACGTAACCACCGTATCCTCACGATACGCATCGTTCACTCCGGCCATCACCCCCACGCCATGATCCTCAGGCGCACCGGCAAAATACTTTAACCCCAATTGATTTTCAATCGCGACAATTAAAATCCCGCCGGGTTTTAAATAACGCCGCGCCTGCGCCAACACCGTTTGAATCGGATCCAGCCCCTCAACATACACGCGCGAATATTCCAACACACCAATCAAAGTCACCACATCGAACGTAGCTTCAAACGGCACATCCTGTAACTTATCTGACACCACAGTCACATTGTCCAAATCCCGACAACGTGATGCCGCAATTGATGCCCGGCGCACACTGCCTTCCACCGCCATCACCTTCGCACCCAACTCACCCAAATAACGTGTAATCGCCCCGCAGCCGCAACCCAACTCCAAAACCGACGAACCCGCCAAACGTTGTGCAAATGGGCGCAACACATTCACCCGGTCAAAGGTTAAATGATAAGTACTCGCCCAATCCGTTTGATGCGCTAACAAGTCTTTAGAATACAAACTCACATCGTCACACGCCTGCACGGCGGCAAAAATCCGCTCTTCGACCGCATCACCGTCAGAATACCCAAAGCCCTGCGCCGCCTCGCGCAACCAAATGCCCCGCCCTTCATCCCAAACATAATGCAACGCCACATCCGGCAAAGGGTGCGCCCGCCATGTGCTCAAGTCCGTTTTAAGTTCGCGTGAACCTAGATGCAACAATTCCGATAATCGCGCCATCAATGCATTACGCGGGTCAATCTGCGATTCAATCGACTGCAACTGATTCTGTACACGCGCCTTCACCAGGCCTGCTACCGAATGCGCGCCCAACCCCAACTGCGCCGACTGATTAAAATGCTCCAGCGCCTTGGTTTGCTCATCCACCGAATCCGCCCGCACCGCATGGGCTTTCGCCAAAGAATTTAACGTACCGCTGATTAACACCCGCGCCACGCTCGTTCTATCCGCCCCCCACTCCAACGCCTGCTGCGCCCAACTTTGGGCTTGTTGCGCCTTGCCCAACTGCCCCAATGCAGCGGCGAACAACATCGCCATTTCTGCGCGCGCGCTATCGTTATCGACTTTATCAAACGATAAATCTGCCAACTCAGCCCATTCGCCCAACTGCCAATGCAAACGCGCACGCACCAACAAATCCGAATCCCTCGACACCATCACCGAAACCTCAGGGACCGAACGCACCGACACAGATTGACTTAGTGACTGCGACACCTTACCAGCAGATTTACCCCGTTTTTTTCTCACCACATCAAATCCTTAACATTATTTAGATAACTCCCACGCCCAAGCAACGCATTTAGTCGTTCCAAAGGTTACGGTTTGCTTGAATTTTCTGCTCTAAAGCCTTACCGTCGCCATAAGAAGCTTTGCGTAATAACGGCTTCTAAAGTCTGCAACATAACGCTCCCCTCATTTTGGTTTCGGGGCTGCCGAAGATGCCGCCTTCAAAGTATTTGGCTAAATCCCGCGCGGCAAACACCCCGCGAAGTTCTTGTTGATCGCCACCGGACACAATCAGCCAATTGGCTCTTGGCGTGTGACAGTTTTCAACTGAGTTATTCATGCTGTTCGCTGTTGTTACGGTTTTCTAATAATCTTGGCGCGACAAACAACGCCACCATGCCAAACAAATCAAGCGTGGCAATAATGCCAGCGGCCACCGCGCTGTATTGCGCAATCCATGCCGCCGCAACCAAACCGACTATTGCAATCGTTCCGCCAATATACTGCCCCAATCGGTCTTTGTGAATAGCCCCGGTGAGTGCTGCTTGGTTCATATTGTGTGCATGGTTCTGTTCTTTTTGCGCCATATCCAATATGAGTTTACGTGCATCTTCTGGATATTTAGCAAGCCGCTCCGGCGGAGGAATCGGCCCCGAAAAACTTTGATGATGGGTTGCAGTCATCACAACGGATGCGGGGGCGTTTTTGAGTAAATGGGCCAGTTGAATTGGTGGCTCCGTGTTAAACCACCCTGCTCTAGCTCATCCACTAAAGTGACTAACTGACTTTCTTGCACAGGGTTGTCTGCTTCTAATTCGCGATTCGCGTTCATTTTTGATTGGCCTTTTGACGATCGTATTGCGTTACAGCGGTATTTAGATACTTGCCAACTTGTAACCAATGTCCGTTTAACCGCGCTGTGACACTGCCTTTTGGCATGTATTGACGATAGCTACCCGTTGGCCAAACCTCAATATGGGCTAAGCCTTTAATAAAACAGAATTTTGCTTTTTCCATGGGTAAGTCCTTGCTGTTTTTCACTTTAAAGTTGTTGGCGTATTATGCCACAAATCACGTTTTGTTGGCTTTGAACCAGGCCTGGTTCAAAAGCCTCACCGCTTTGCGTAACGGCGAAAAGCCACTAACGCCTGCCAAACAAACGCCGACATCAACAAACCGATTAATAAACTCAAAAACTCAATGCCCTCAATCGCCAAATGCTTAAATAACGGTAAATTGCTAACCATCCCATTTAACGCACCACTTACCGCTGCAAAACAAGGATTGCAAGGCTCACAAAACGCGTATAACCAAGCTTTCTCTTGCGCCATTTTAAGAAACTGCAACAGCGCAATCGCAACCAATATCCATACAATCGGTCGCCAATAACTCTGCCCATGATTGGATACCAAACGATTAAAACCGGAACGTGTCAACATATATTGAACCAGTTCTTTAAAAATTAAATTGCTTTTTGCTTCACCCTTGGCAGGGTCGGGAAGTTCACACCCGTTTCAATAGTTTGTTGATCCGCCTCCTCGGGTATCGGGTTAATAAACACTTCCGCTGGCGTCAATTTGACCAAGGGGCGACCTTGGCTAAACCGTTGCGGATGTTTTGCAAACGCATCATCTAATGCCTGTTGGCGTATTGTTGCGATTTGCTTGTAATCACCACTAAACACTTGATAGGGCGTGAACCCCGCCAGACTGCTGTGGTGATGTTGATGGTTATACCAACTCACATAGTCTTGGCTCCAGCGCATGGCATGGTCATAATCATCGAACCGGCGCGGATAGTCCAGCTGATACTTCAGCGTTTTAAACTGCGCCTCGCTCATCGGATTGTCATTACTCACTCTGGGGCGGCTGTGTGAGGCGGTTATCGCTAACTCTCCAAGTAAATCGAGATAACAATGTGCCGTCATCGGTGTACCGCGGTCTTGGTGTAACGTTAAGCTGTTGGGGGCAATCTGGTAACGTTGCACCGCCTCTTCAATCAATTGCGATGACAATGCGCTGTTTTCCTTGCGCGAGAGCATCCAGGCTACAATGTAGCGGCTAAAGAGGTCCATCACCACATACAGCGAGAGATATTCGCCTCGCTTTCGGGTGGACAGTTTAGCAATGTCCCAGGTCCACACTTGATTAGGCGCATCGGCACGTAATCTGGGTACACTGTGCGATTGGGGCGGACGTTGTGCGCGACGCTCACCGTTAAGTTCATTTGCACGCAATAGACGATGCATCGTACTCACCGAACACAGGTATTCTCCTTGCTCCAATAGCTGATGGAACACTTGTACCGGTGGTTGATTACAGAAGGTCTCACCGGTCAGCGTGTCGATCACGTGCTGGCGCTCGACTTCACTCAACGCCTTAGGTTGAACAGACCCACCGCGCCGATGACCCGGCGGCAACCTCGGTCCGCAGAAGGTGTGTGCTTTGATGTGTCGGCGCAACGTATTGCGACACAGCGCCAACGCTTCTGCCGCTAAACGTTGAGATACATATGGCGGTAAGGGTTGATCGACTATCATACTGGCTAGCTCTGCTGTTCGAGTGCTTCGATCAGTGCCAAGGCTTTTTTTTGGAGTAAAAGGCAGCCGTCCTTGACGGCAATCTGTTTGAGAAGGCCAGCATTTTCTTTTTCTAACTGCTCAATACGCTTTTGCTCCGGAGTTTTAGACGGCACTGGGCCGGGTTTAGATTTAGCTAAGCCGTTGACACCTTGCTCGGCAAACTCACGACGCCATTGCGCCAACTGATTGGAATAGAGTTTTTCACGGCGCAGTAATGTGCCTAACTCGCCATGTTTACAGGCATCAGCTTGTTGTAGAATAGAGAGCTTGTACTCGGTGCTAAACACACGGCGAGAACGTTTTTCCAGCACGGAATTAGGCTCAATCTTCGGTTCAATCTTTGGATTAACAAGGGTAATGGGTTTTGGCATAACGGCCTCCTAATGCGCCCTGATTTATATGTTATCTTAAAATCAACTGGCTCAACATTATGTTGACGTACAGGGAAACCGAGCAGCCATTTCTCAGAAGTTTTAGCATTTTTATCAACCGCCAACTCGCGCCGATAAGCCTCCATTTCATGAGCATAAAACCGTTGTGCCTCAATCACATTACCGCTTGCCTCAAAAGCTTGTTTAATAATGCGAAAAGTTTCACGACGGGTTTTCGCTAACGCAGGTTCAACAAACACGACACCTAAAAAATTTGAAGGCTTTTCGAATACGCAACCCAAAAACGCCAACGAACGAAAAATCCGCGATATTACTACTTTTCATACTATCAAAGCTCAAAATAGTTAAATAAAAACTTTTTTTTAATTTTTAGCTTATTCTGAAGCAAGTTTTTATCGCTATTACTATAAATCAAAAAATCACTTTTCACCAATTCTTCTATATCTATGACTCTATGATCTCGAACTGTGTGCTGCTGAAAATTTAGTCCTAATGCATTATTGATGGCAGGATATATGGGTGCCTGTATAAAATCTAAATAATCAATATCCTCAGTACAGTCATAATTAAGACTAAGTATGCTAAGAATTTTCTCACAAACAAACTGAATCATGGGAACAGAAGGATGGTTAAAAGTATGAAAGAGTTTTAATTTTGAAAAGTTTTCTTCAATAAATGAGGAAATTCTAATATCTACATTAAACTTTTGCTCTCTATTTTTTAGGGCATTAATTGATTCCATGTGAAGTTTATTTATAGCACATTTATCCAGTATAAAATCTTTAGTTAAAAGCTCTACAGTCTTTTTAACTGAATATTTTTTCAAAAAAGCAGAAATAATTACAAAATCATGAACACCTCTTAAAGTTCCCTCGATTCCTTCAACACTTTCTATTGTAGGAAAATAGCCACCATAGTACATAGACGGGACACAGATTGCTTTAGCTTCTTTTTTAATAAGATTTTTGATATTTTCACTTGTAAATAGTCCAAATCTTTCTTCATCTACAACAGGTTGGTAAATCAATAAATCGATACTTTTGAAAATGTCTAATAAATGGGCATCCTTGTTTTTATCCACTGTATGAACAGGTGGAATATAAACTTGTTTATACATGGAAGTAAAAGACTCTGAAGAATTTAGATATGTACCTATAGAAATAATCTGGCAATTACCAAGTATTGCATACTGTTTCATCTTTTTCACCCTACACGGCAGTATTGTTCAATATACTAATTAAATCATTCGATTTAAAATTGAAATATAAATCATTTAAATCAAATTCAGTTTTATGTTCTTTATATTGAGCTAGATTCATATCAAAAAAATCATCTCCTGAACTGAATAATTTGTTAATTTCGAAAATTTCCTTTGTAAACTTTTCTAAAAATAAAGCTCTTTCTTTCCGGGAAAAATAATATTTCGCCTCATCTGAGTCTAATTTTATATTGTTAATAAGATATTCATTTAAAGCTATTCTTTTTTTATCATTAATTTTAATTTGTTCATTTAAAGTTCTTAACAATTCTGTGATATAAATATTTGGTGATTTGTTGATATCATCAACACACATCCCAATTTTATCAAATCCAATAGAATTAAAAAAATCATCAATCAGGTTTTTATTATGTAATTTATCTATTTCAAAAGGTCTAACTATCATATTTTCACAACCAAAAACTTCTGAATAGTTCAAAATAGTTTTAATAGATGGCTCTTGATGATTTTTAAAGTACTCTTCAAATGTTTTAGTTATAAAGGGGTGATTTTTAACTATTTGTGAATACCATGATTCAACCCAAAGATCTGGTCTTCTTAAATAAGCAAAAATTTTAACATTGTAGTCTAATAAAAGTTCTTTCAAAGAAGTAATATCTTTTAGCGTTCTTAATGAAGAAAATCCTTCTGAACTAATAATTATTGTATGGCATTTAGTTTGACTTATTTCTTGATACAGCTCAGTATATAAAGTTTGTTTTTGATCATGATATTCTTTTCGTGCCAAATTTAAACAAAAAGCCAATTTGTGATTTGCAATACCATTAGCCGCCAACAATCCAGTATTTGCATACAAAATATCGTTTTCCAATAAAACTTGTCGATTGAAAGTTAAATAATTCTGAATTGATGAAGTACCTGTCTTGGCATCACCTATATGTACCAGTATTTGTTTTTTCATTTAATTACTCTCTAATCTACTAAGTCTTTTATCATATCTAACCAGCAATCCAGCAACAATCTCCATTAACTCTTCACTGGAAAAAATTAGTTCTTTCAGATTTACAAAATCCCTTACTTCCGCTTCTGGAAAAACGTCATTCTCAGTAAATTCTTCACAGAATTTTTTATTTTGTTCATTAAAATAGTTAATAACTTCCCTCACAACCTCATTAGAGACAATATTATGGTTTATATATTCTGCAGATCGACCTTTTAATATGCTGTCTTCTATGATGAAATCAGTAAACATCATTCTCGGGTTATAGCTATTACTTGATAATATAAACTTTACTTCGAGAGGTGAAGGGCTAGTATTGACAGATTTTTGTACAGTTATCCAATCAGGACAAAAACCTAAAATTTTCTCTACAAAATGACCAACAAGACCTTTGGGATGTTTATTAGTGCTTTCATAGATAAATGCGTATAAATTTTCACGACCAAGCACATCAACATACAAATTTGCATAACCATAATATTTCAGGAAGTGAATGTTTTTATAATTACTTAAGATGTAATCTTCTGGATAGTCTGTGCAGCCATGACGTTTAACTCGCTGCATGTAAGAGGACATCAAAAACTGATCTTGTCTTCTAACATAATATATAAACTTTAAAACTATATTTTTTTTTAGTAAATCATTTTTAAGTTTTTCAATTTTATTTGGTGGAACGACAGCAAAAAATTCAGAAGATAACAATATTTTTTCAGATGATGAATTAGAGATCAATAAATAAAGTTTACTCTGTAAATCATCGGTATCATTATAAAAAGCTTCATGATTTTCATTTAACAAGGATCTTGCAAATAAAGCGGCATTGCCAGAGGATATTTGCCCATTTTTAGCATCATTAATATCAGAAAGCTCAATATAATCTAAATCCTCTGCTTTAAGCTTTTCACTATTCTTCGCTAAAAAAACCTGTAATGCTGAAGAACCACTTTTTGGCATCCCCGCATGTATCCATAATTCTCTCATATAATTTAGCCTTGTAGAGTCCTTTGCAAAACTAACCTATTCTCCAAGTTAAACTTCCAAATTCGACTTTTTTGAACATGTATTTTGCATTTTGGTCCTTTTTAGGCCCGGTTAGGGGCGTTTTGTTGGTTTTTTGTGGGTGTAACCTGTTTTTTGGATACACCCACCCCTTGCGCCTTAGCGCTGTTTTATTACAGCCGCCCGTTTTAGGTTGTAGCTGATACACATCAATGTCAGTTTTGCGGCACTACGTGCTAACCCGTTATAGCGGGCTTGTGCCATGCCGTAGTGTTGTTTTAATATCCCAAAGGTGCGCTCTACGATGTAGCGCACTTCAGAGGCGAAGCGGTTGAGTTGCTTTTGGTGTACGGTTAAGGGTGTGTTACGGTAAGCACGGTGCAGGATGTTGTTTTTGATCTTTCTTTTTTTGAGCAGTGTATCGTGCGCTGGGCTTTTGTAGGCACTTGTGACCTTTAGGTTATAGACGACTTTTTCTTGTCCGGTTAACAGGGTTTCAAACGTATGTGAGTAATGACTGGAACCGGTGGTGACGTCGTGTTTTTTGATAAAGACGTCTTCATCAACATTGATATGGGCTTTGAAGCCGTAGGTGGTTTTTCGTGTACCATCGGAGGTGGTTTTAACGTTGTAGCTGGCCTCAGCATCTTGGGTATTTTCGCCTTGCGCGTTTTTGTTGGGGCGGTTGTTTTTGGCTTGGATCACACTGGCATCAATGATACTGGCTTCACCGGTTTTCATGATCAAGCCTTGTTGGCGCAGTTGGTCATTGATGTTCTCAAGTAGGCGGTCAAACAGGCCTTCGGTTTGTGGGCGATTGCGAAAGCGCCAAAGCGTGCTGTGATCGGGCACTTGATCGGTGAGGCTGAGTTGAACAAAACGGCGAAACAATAAATCGCGGGCGAGTTGTTTTTCACAGGCGGGATCACTGAGGTTGTACCAGGTCTGTAACAGGAGGATTTTAAACATGAGCAAGGGTGGATAGGCACGATCGCCCATGGGGTTGCTGTGAATATTCACCATTAAGGCTTCACAGGCTGACCAGTCAATAAGGTTATCAATCTCATCGAGTTCATTGAGTGCGGGATGCGAACAAATGAAGGCATCCGCCAGTGAAGTTTGTGAAAGGTTTTTCCAGGCCATGTTTGAATCCAGTAATAGCGTAATAGTAATGTGATAATAGTAGGTTGCTATTTTACATTAGCACATGAAAACCTGCAGATTTTTAGTGAGTTGGCAGGCTTTTCTCGTGCAAAGGTCTCAAATAATACGACTATCATTAATCCTTAAGCTAATTTTTTTTAAAAAATAATCTTCACCAAATACAGTGTTTATTTTTTTAGTTTTCACAAAGTTTTTGATTTCTTCAAACTGAAGAATATAACTATCTGATTTTTCAATAAGCTTATATTTCGCTTTAATACCCGTAACATCCTCAAACGTTTTAACTAAGTCTAAAACTCTGTATCTAAAAGGGTTACCCAAATCAATCACAGTAGGCTCTTTGTGGTCATTTAAGTAAGCATCAACAAATCTCTTAACGTCATCAATATCGATAACGTACCTGTAAGCATCACTGTAAACATTGAACTCTTCATTATTTACTATGGAATTGTATATGAAATTAATTAAAGTGCCATGCTTTTTTAAATCACCAAACAATTGCGGTACCCGGCATATTAAAAAATTTTCAGCATTATTTTTTATTAGCTGTTCCATTTTAAATTTATGGTTGTAATAATCATTTTTTGGATATTCAGTTGCCGAAAGCGCACAGCTGCTAAAATAAACAAATTTCTTATTTTGACATTCGCTTAAGCTTATTAAAAGTAATTTTTCTTCTCTTAGAAATGCATTGGGATCAGTACAATTTGAATTTGCTACACCGCTGGCAAAAATGCAGACATCTTTGTATTTATCTTGATTTGCATCGTTTTTAAATATGGTGGCGATCTGACCACTTCCTACTATCATAACTTTTCACCTAAAACATTTTTGTAGATTTTTGTATAATTTTGTAACATGACATCCATTGAAAAAAACTGGAATCGTCTTAATGAGTTTTCTTGAAGTTGGGTATTTAGTTGCTGGTCAACTATTATTTTTTCTATCGATTCTGAGACTTGTTGTGATGTTACTTTTCCATTTTGCAAATTCATAATGATGGATGCATTACCTTCATGATCTTGGGTCATGTTTTGAATCTCTCCAACATCGGTTGATACGATCGGCTTACCTTGCGCCATAAACTCGATCAAAACTAATGGCATTGATTCACTGATAAACATTGTAGGTAACAAACCTATGTCAGTTATTGAGATGAAATCCTGCAAATTTGAAACTTGACCTAAAAATTTAATGTAATTAGGTAGGTTCTGATTCTTTAATTCATCCGCTGCCGGACCTTCTCCAATTAATAGCAGATCAACCATAACACCCTGATTATTGAGTTGTTCTACAGCCCCAACCGCAACAAACCATCCTTTATCTTCATTCGCTCTACTCGCTAAACAAACAATTGTAGAATTTTCCCTTATACATAACTCATGTTTATTAAGTGGTAGCGGTTTCTCTGGTTCATAACCATTTAAAACCTTGCTCAAGTTCTCTGGGTAGTAATATTTATCAAACACTTTCATGTTTTTTTCAGCTGTATAAGCCCAATAATCGACTTCCATCAGCATGCTATCAAAATACTCTCCAAAAGAACTGTCAAGATCTTTTGACTCAATTAAATTTTCATAACAACCGTGCATCGATAGAACCCAGCGTACTTTGTCTGGTAATTTATTGTAGTTTTCATGCACATATTTATCTGACCACCAAATTGAACTATGGATGATATCGATGTCATAAATCTCACAAATCTCATCTAATTCAATTTCACTCGAATTAAAAAAGGGGACGTTTGCGTCAATTTTTACTTTTACTTGATCATGCGTTGGGTGATGTCCTACATTTACAAGAACTGTGTTTTTACCGCTTTTTTTCCAAGCATTTGCTAACCTAATTGAAAATAACTGTCCACCACCAGGCGACAGGTCACTTACGACAACAAGCAAGTTTATGTTTTTATTTATCTTTTTCGTTTTATGACTGCTTATAATTGCCTTTCGATCAAAGACATCATCAAATTTTTTATCATTATGTTTATGCTTGAATCTAAACCATTCTTTTTTCGTAGATTGAATTGAATTTAAAAGCTGTCTTTTCTCTATACTAAAGTTACAGACAACATAATTTAGCACTTCAAAACGCTCTTTAAAATATTGCTCAGTGCCTTCAATTTTGACCACTTGTGAAGCACCATGTCGTCTAAAATAATTCACGGCTTTGGGGTTATATGCTATTTTGCCGTTTTTTAGACACTCTAAGTAAATTAACCAGTCGCCACACATTTTATGCGACGTGGCTTGTTCTAGCGTTTGACCAAATGAGGATTTCCGTACAAGTAGACCACTGGCATTAATTAAGGTTTGGTAAGCTGCAAAATGCTCTTGAATCTCTTTAATGCCTGTATTCACATAGGGTTGGGTGAATTTTGTGGGTGAAACCATATCAAAATAGGGTTTAAATGCGTCTTTTTTTATTTGACTTTTCTCGTCAATCATTTTAAAACTTGCGTAAGCTATATTGACAAATGGATCATCAAAGGCGGGCAAAAGTTCTTGTAAAAAATTTGGGCTACATGCATCATCACCTTCGGCAATCCAAACCACGTCACTTTTCGCAAGCGCAATCCCCTTTTGCCATTGTTTAAAAGGGCTACCTGAGTTTATTTCATTTAAATGGAGGGTAATCCTTGGATCATGTAGGTATTGTTTGGCTATTTCGACCGAGTTGTCTGTCGAGCAGTCATCAAGGCACAGTACTTCTATGTCTTTAACCGGTTGATTTGTAATGCTATCAATACGTTCTTTTAAAAACTTTTCATGGTTGTAAAAAGGGATGATCACGCTCACTGATGGCTTATATACATCGTGTTCAATTAATGCACTGAATACTTGAAGCATCTTAATATCGGTGGTGTATTGATTAAAAAGTCTTGTTTTAGCTGCCTGCCCAAGTGTCTGAAGTTTTTCAGGGTGCTGAACTAAGTTATATACGCAATCCGCTGCTTGATTTGGCGATAGATTTTCAATCGGTACTCCCGCGTCTTGTTGTAAAAAGTCCGCTATGCCCGTTGTGCCGCTGAAATATAAACTAGGTATAGCGAACTGTGCGGCGTGAAGTACTACAAGTGGAAATGGGTCTTCTCTCGAAGAGAGAAAAAACAGGTCTGCTGCTGCAAATAGCTCATTAGCGTTGCTTTTATGGCCTACAAACTTGATCTGTTTCTCTTCTTCGGTTGTAAGGCTTTCTTGTAAGGCTTTTTTATCTTTACCTTCGCCTATCCATATAAACTTTAGGTTTTTGATATTCCGTTTCAATAAATCGCGTGCGGTTTCTAAGAAAAGGTCTGGTCCTTTTCGCCAATAGACAGTGCCACAGCCCATCAAAACAAAGTCATTTACTTTAAGGCCAAGTTCTTTTCTGGCGCTGTTTTTTAAGTCTGAGTTATCGGCTTGCAGGGTTGTAACAGGATTTACAAAAGCTGTCACGGTCTCTAATTTGTTTTTAGGTAGGTTGTATTTTTCGTGTAGTACTTTTGTCGTTTCTGGTGAGCCAGATATCCATAAATCAACGACAGGTATAAGCTGTTTAAGTTCTTCCTTAAAGATTTCTAAAACTTGTTCCATTTCGTGTATGTTGGCGATGAATGGTGCGTTGATTTTTTTGTTTAACTGTTTTAAAACAGAAATAAATCGACCCGAAACAACTGTACTGAGAAAAACAAATTCAAAATCATCTTTCAAGAATTCAGTAAGTGCCTTTTTGTCATCAACTTCTGCATTTTTAATAACATATACGTCAGAATATAAAGCATACTGATCAGCCATTGGCCCAGGGGACAATACCAAGACTTTTATGTTTCTGTCAGTTGATTGTGCAAACCATTTTACGGTCTCTAGTAACACAACTTGTGCGCCAGCTTGAATACCATCGTGTCCTACAAATAAAAGAGGTTTTTTCTTTGCTGACTTTTTTATGGCGCTTAAAAGGCATGGTTTTGCTGTCAAACGCTTTTCTTTCGCACCATTTTGGCAAAAGTGCGCAAACGGTGAAATTTTTGCATGGCGTACATCAGCATTCAAACGCAAATAGAATATTGGATCAAAAAAACGATTGGGTTGTCTACCCTCTTTCTCTCCATTTGAAAAGTAGTGTTGCTCTGGATCCATTCCCGCTGCTTTTACATCAGGATTGTGCTCCAGATAATATTCAGGATCAAATTTAGTAGATTGCGTTTCATCTACTTTTTGCGGTTTTGATTTAAGAGGCGTATTCGGCTCATTAACTTTACTATTAGTTAGCTTGCGCTCCGCATTAGCAAGGTTAAAAGAGACTACCGACTTCATTTCAGGACTTTGTTCAATAATTTTTTTGTATAGACCCAAGGCTTCCGGATAATCCTTCTCCCTATACGCTTTATTCGCTTGCTGTAATAATGTCGGTTCTGGTGTTGTCACGGTGTTAACCCTCGTATTTTGCCCTGTTTCCGGTTATTGTTTTGGCTTGGCGCTGATTTTGATGGCGCTGATATTCGGTTTGTCGGAATGATCGCGCTTGATGTCTGCGGGTATCATGCCGTCTTGTTGGTAATGCTGTTGATCATCGGGTTTGAGTTGTTTGTGCCAGCGTTCGTAGAATATTTGGCGGTTTTGTTGGATGTATTGGCCACGCCCCGGGGTTTTCGATTCGTGATGAATCACGAGGCTTTGCGGTACGTAGGCGGCGTGTTGGGTGGCTGTCATGGTTTATTGCTTTATGAGCAGTTGTTTGATGATTTCGATTTGCGCTTCGGCGCGAATGAGTTCGGCATCGAGCAGTTGTTGGCGCTTTTTGGTGTCTTGGAGTTCTTGGTTTTGGCGTTCGAATTTTTTGAGCAGCGCGTCGAGTTCGTCTGCTTTTTGGTTTTTTTGTTGAATTTGCTCGGTGAGTTGTTGGTCTTTTTCCGCGAGTTGAGCTTGCAGGCCTGCTTGCGCTTCGTCTTTGACCTTGATTTTGTTCTGTGCTTCATTTAGGGCGGTGTCTTTGTTCGCCAGTTGTGCGGTTAGGTCTGCGACGGTTTGGTCTTTGGTAGCAAGCTGCTGATCTTTTTCGGCGAGTTGGGTTTTCAACGCTTGGGTTTGTTTTTCTGCGTTTTGTTGCGCTGTTTCTGTTTGTTGTTTGCTTTCGGTTAACCAGGCCTGGTGGTCTGCAAGGTCTTTTTGCAGTTGTTCTATTTTGGCTGTTTGTTCTTGGGTTTGTTTGCGTGCGCTGTCACGCTCAACGGTGATTTGGTCACGCTGTTGTTTTAGGTTGGCGGCTTGCTCGGATTCGGCTTTGAGTTTGTTGTTTGCGTCGGTTAGGGCTTGGTCTTTGTTCGCCAGTTGTGCGGTTAGGTCTGCGACGGACTGGTCTTTGGCGGCAAGGTGCTGGTCTTTTTCCGCCAATTGGGTTTGCAGCGCTTGTGTTTGTTTTTCTGCGTTTTGTTGCGCTGTTTCTATTTGTTGTTTGCTTTCGGTTAACCAGGCCTGGTGGTCTGCGAGGTCTTTTTGCAGTTGTTCTATTTTGGCTGTGTGTTCTTGGGTTTGTTTGCGTGCGGTATCACGCTCAGCGGTGATTTGGTCACGCTGTTGTTTTAGGTTAGCGGCTTGCTCGGCTTCGGCTTTGAGTTTGTTGTTTGCGTCGGTTAGGGCTTGGTCTTTGTTCGCCAGTTGTGCGGTTAGGTCTGCGACGGTTTGGTCTTTGGTAGCAAAGTGCTGGTCTTTTTCCGCGAGTTGGGTTTTCAACGCTTGGGTTTGTTTTTCTGCGTTTTGTTGCGCTGTTTCTGTTTGTTGTTTGCTTTCGGTTAACCAGGCCTGGTGGTCTGCGAGGTCTTTTTGCAGTTGTTCTATTTTGGCTGTGTGTTCTTGGGTTTGTTTGCGTGCGGTATCACGCTCAGCGGTGATTTGGTCACGCTGTTGTTTTAGGTTGGCGGCTTGCTCGGCTTCGGCTTTGAGTTGGTTGTTTGCGTCGGTTAGGGCGGTGTCTTTGTTCGCCAGTTGTGCGGTTAGGTCTGCGACGGTTTGGTCTTTGGCAGCAAGGTGCTGGTCTTTTTCCGCGAGTTGGGTTTTCAACGCTTGGGTTTGTTTTGATTGGTTAGCGATGCATTCATCGGCGTATTGTTTGGCATGTTTCAAGGCTTGCGATTCAGCGGTAAGCGTTTGATTCGCTGTTTGTGCTTGGTTTAGTGCGTCGAATAGTGGGGTTTTTTCTAGGGTTAGGCGGATAAAATCCGGGTTGCTGTCGTCTTGGGCGCTGAGTTGGTAGCCGATTTGGTTGAGCTGGTCTTGGCGTTGGGTGTTTGTCGGCTCATGGTCGGTCAGCGGGTGCGCACTGAGGACGAGTGTTAGGGTTTGGATTGCGGTTTTGTGCGCGGTTTGACTGAGCGCGCGGATCATTTCGTCGGCTTGCAGCGGGAGGTCGATGATCAGGTGGTTGGCTTGGTCTGCGCTTAGGTTGAGTTGCGCGAGCAGGCTGTCGAGTGTTTGGGTTTGTAGGGTCTGGCTGTCGAGTTGTTTGAGGCCGGGGTATAGTTGTTTGAGGCCGGCGGGGTTTTCTAGGCCGTTGAGTTCGGGCAGGTTTTGGCTGGTGTAGGTGCGCGCGCCCTGCTCGGCTGCGATCGCGGCTTGGTGGATGTGTACATGTTCTTGTTGCGCAAACTGGGCTTTAAGCTGCGCCACCACGTCTTCATGGGCATCGATAAGGTGGACGTGTTCTGCTGGATAAGCCGTTAGGTCTGCGGGGCTGAGTTCGCCGGTACCGATGTAGATGATGTTTGTGGTTTGCATGGTGTTGGGTTCACTTATCCGTTTTCATTTGTGTAAACATTTAGGGTTGATAATGTTATCAAAATATTCGAGTTTCAGGTGATTTTTTTATTTGTATTTTTACGCAATGCAGTGTCATGTATTTTATAAATTGAGTAGGTTTTCTATGGATTTTAATGTGTTTTTTAACTCTTTTTTACGTTTTAGGATGGCGTTAAGCAGCTTGATAGCTGTTTCGTCGTGTTCGTCATAATCATGGGCGATTTCATTTCTGAGTTCTCTGATTTCAAACCAGCTTTCGATGTTGATTATGTCCATCGCTTCTAGTCGATTTAATATATCTAAAAAGGGTCGGTTGACGTTTTCACCTTCGTACAAGAGAACGGATTTAAATAGCTTTGCACCTATGGTGTCTTGCAATTTTGAAAATCGGTAGATAATTTGATCACTGTAAGCTAAAAGCTCGACACTTTGAAGTATGTGGGTGTAATCAGTTTGCGTTATCGGAAAATGAACACGACTTTCCAACGCTTGGATGGCGTTTTCTAGCCGCAGCAGGTGTTTTTTTGATTCTGCTAGGTTATCGAGGAGTTTTTGTTGGTAAATTACAGGGCTATTCGACATTTTTTTATTTCTTGTTCTATCAATCGATTCTCGTCTTTTGCAAACACTATGTCGATCTTTTGATCGCCCAGTTGTCGCTTAAGTTTCGCTAGGAAGGTTATTTTTTTCTCAAAAAGGTCGGCGCTGTCTTCTACGTGAATAAACAGGTCTATGTCTCCGCCTTTTTTGGTGTCGTCTACCCGACTGCCAAACAGGTAGATTTCGCCTTGTTTAAAAACATCTAAGAAGGTGTTTTTTATCACGGTTTGGTAATGGGGTGTCAGCCTCATTTTTTATCCTTGCTTAGGTTACACATTATTGGGCGCAGGAAGGCGTTTTTGTAAAGGGTCCGGTTTGCGCCCTTCGTACTGGCCGAACTTGATAAAGTGTATCAATGGGTTGGCACCATCAAGCGCGACATCGGCGTATTCCGTAAGGTAGTCCAAGGTGTTGAATTTTGCCGATGGGTTACGGCCTTCGTTTGCACCGTAGATAAGATAATGTAACGCCGGGTCGAGTGTGGTTTTGGCGATATCCGGGTATTGGGCTAGATACCAGTTTGCATCAAATAGGTCGGTGGCTTTGATTTGTGCGGCGGATTTGTTGAGTCTTCTTCTGTGGCTCCAACTGGCTTTATGAAGCTGTTTTGCATTTTTATTGGCTTGACGGATTAGCCAGTTGATACGCGACTCTTGTTGTTCGATCGTTTGATTTAGGCTGGAATTTAAACTTTGTTGTTGCTGTTGTTCAATTTGCAGACCTTGGTTTTGATGGATTTGTATTTCAAGCTGTTCTTGAACAAGGTGTAGCTGTTCAATAATCAATTCGTTTTCTTGTTCACTGCTGGTTAGTTTGTTTTCTAGTGTTTGTTTTTGTGCGCTCAAGTCTTTAACTTGTTGCTGGGTTTGCTGCGCTATTTGCTCGGCTTGGTGCCGTGCTTGGGTTTGTTGCTCGGTTTGTTGGTGGTGTGCCTTTTCTGTTTGCGCTAGTTTTTCGGTGAGCTGTTTTAGTGTATTTTGTTGGTACGCAGCTTCTTTCTCATGCTTTAGGATAGCGTTCTTATCCTGATTCGCTTGTTGGTAAGTTTGTTCTAATTGTTCTTGAACTTGATGTAGTTGTTCGATCAATAGGGTATTTTCTTGTTCACTGCTGGTTAGTTTGTTTTCTAGGGTTTGTTTTTGTGCGCTCAAGTCTTTAACTTGTTGCTGGGTTTGCTGCGCTATTTGCTCGGCTTGGTGCCGTGCTTGGGTGTCTGTTTGTTGTTGTGAAAACAGGCTGATCACCTGGCTGAACACTTTTTGTAGTGCGGTTAAATTTTGTTCAGGCTGTGCGCTTAGATGAGTGCAGGCTTCAAGCTCTTGGAGTATTTTAATGGATTGGTGGGT
This sequence comes from Thiomicrospira microaerophila, assembly GCF_023278225.1. Lineage (GTDB taxonomy): Bacteria > Pseudomonadota > Gammaproteobacteria > Thiomicrospirales > Thiomicrospiraceae > Thiomicrospira > Thiomicrospira microaerophila_A. The sequence goes on along the minus strand of NZ_CP070959.1, from coordinate 1,065,341 downwards.
TTGCGTCAGTAGTTGGTTGGCAATGATATAACTGATTCGTGCCGCGTGGTTTTCTGCAAAATCCGGCATTGAGCAGAGCTGCTCTGCCCCGCTAAGGCTGATAAGGTTTTCAGTCAAATAGTCAAAAAACGGCTCTTGTTGGTTATAAAGCACCGCGGCATTGATTAAACGACATTGCTTGCGATGCTGTTTAAAAAACTGGATCAGTTGTTTGGTGTGTTGTAACCACAATGTTTGAGCTTGTTTTAAGTTTTGTGCGCTTTCTATTTCTGCCGCTAACGCCATTGTGGGTTGCTCGTAGATCAGATGGAGCATGGCATCGGGGTGATCAGACAGCGAGCTGGACAAGGCTTTCCATTGCTCTGTTGTCAACGTTGGGGTAACCCAAAGGGTATTGGGCTCAGCATGGGCTATAAAGTCGTGATCATGTTCGATCAGCATGATGTTTATTTTGTTATAGGTTAACGCGGCGAGTTGTTCACATTCAACGGCTGAACTTTGCCATACTAAAATATTTTTTGTTGTAGCCATGTTGTTTTCCATTTAGTGTTTTTCACCCAAGCGTTCGCGTTGGTAGCTGCCGTCTTGAACGTGTTGGCACCAGGCTTGGTTGTCAAGATACCATTGTACGGTTTTACGTATGCCGGTTTCAAATGTTTCTTGTGGTGTCCAGCCGAGTTCTTTTTTGATTTTGCTGGCGTCGATGGCGTAGCGCATGTCGTGGCCGGGGCGGTCGGCTACGAAAGAAAGTAGTGAGTGGTGAGTGGTGAGTGGTGAGCCATCTTTTCCTTTGAGGTTTCTATCTGCTGGTGGCATGACCTCGTCTAAAATATCACAGATGGTTTTTACGACTTCGATGTTTTGTTTTTCGTTGTGGCCGCCGATGTTGTAGGTTTCGCCTAGTTTACCTTGTGTGGCGACAACGACGAGTGCGCGGGCGTGGTCTTCGACATACAGCCAATCACGGATTTGGTTGCCTTTGCCGTAGATGGGTAAAGGCTTGCCTTCTAGTGCGTTAAGGATGACTAATGGAATCAGTTTTTCTGGAAAGTGGTATGGGCCGTAGTTGTTAGAGCAGTTGGTGACTAGGGTTGGTAGGCCATAGGTTCTTAGCCATCCGCGCACTAGATGATCCGAGGCGGCTTTTGATGCGCTGTAGGGTGAACTTGGGGCGTAGGCGGTGGTTTCTGTAAAGAGCGGCAATTCACCCGTCTGCTCTTCAGGGTGTGGGAGGTCGCCGTAGACTTCGTCGGTGGATATGTGGTGAAAACGGAAGTTGGCTTTTTTGTCGCCTTGCAGGCCTGCCCAATAGGCTCTGGCTTGTTCGAGCAAGGTGTAGGTGCCGACGATGTTGGTTTGGATAAATTCGCCCGGACCGTCTATCGAGCGGTCAACGTGGGATTCCGCCGCTAGGTGCATGATGATGTCTGGCTGGTGTTGGCTGAATACGCGTTTGAGTTCGGTGGCATCGCAAATATCGACTTGTTCGAAGGCGTAGCGTGGGTTTTGATCAACCGTTTTGAGCGATTCTAGGTTGCCGGCGTAGGTCAGTTTGTCGAGGTTTACGACGTGATGTTCGGTGTCGTTGATTAGGTGACGCACGACTGCGCTGCCGATAAAGCCGGCGCCGCCGGTTACTAGGATTTTGAGTTTTGAATTTTGAGTGTTTAGTATCATAAAAATGCTCTTTGTTTTTTCAATTCAGTTAAACAATGGATTAACGAATATCGCCAATAGGGTATGGTTAGGCCAAAATCCGTTTTAATTTTTGCTTTGTTCATTAGGCTGTAATGTGGGCGCTTGGCGGGGGTTGGGTAGTCTTTGGTTTCAATGGGGTTGACTTGGCAGGCTGTTTGGCTGAGTTCAAAAATGGCTTTAGCAAAGTCGTACCAAGCGCAGACGCCTTCGTTGCTGTAATGATAAATTTCAATGCCCTTGTGTTTGCCCTCGTTCCCAAGTTTAACTTGGGAACGATTTCTTTCTGAGTTATCAACCATTGTCAGAATAGCACTTGCCAGGTCTGCGGCATAGGTCGGGCTGCCGACTTGGTCGTATATGACGTTTAGGCTGTCGCGTTCTGCGCCGAGGCGGAGCATGGTTTTGACGAAGTTGTTGCCGAATTCTGAATAGACCCAGCTGGTGCGGATCAGCGCGCCTTTTGGGTTTACGCTTATGCAGGCCTGCTCGCCTTTGAGTTTGGTGGCGCCGTAGATGCCTTGTGGCGCAACGGGGTCGGTTTCAATGTAGGGACGATGGTTTTGTCCATCGAACACGTAATCGGTGCTGATGTGAATCAGCGCGCTGTCGTTCGCTTTGGCGATGTCGGCCAGTTGTTTAACCGCGAGGTGGTTTATTTGATCGGCCAGCTCGGGTTCGGATTCGGCTTTATCTACCGCGGTATAGGCGGCGCAGTTGATAATGACGTCAAACTGTTTGTTTTTGAAGAAGTCGCTGATGCTTTTCGGGCTGGCGAGGTCGAGTTGGTCACGGCCAACGAAGGTGAAGTCGTATTGCGCATCATCGTTCACTATTTTTTGCAATGACTGGCCAAGTTGACCGTTTTTTCCGGTTACTAAAATAGTCTTAGACATACAAATTGATTCCATAATCAAACGCGGCGGATTCGGGTTTGATGTCCACCAGGCCTGGTTGGTTTTGGTCTTTGGTGGACAGTTGCAGTTGGTCTGGCTTTAGGTGCCAGTCAATGTTGAGGTTTGGGTCGTTGTAAGCCATGCCGCGATCGCATTCGGGTGAGTAGTAGTTATCGACTTTGTAGGCGAAGGTGGCGGTGTCGCTGAGCACGACAAAGCCGTGAGCGAAGCCGCGCGGGATAAACAGTTGGTGTTTGTTGGTGTCGTTTAAGATCACCGCAACGTGTTGTCCAAAGGTTGGGCTGTTTTGGCGTATATCGACGGCGACGTCGAGCACTTCGCCTTCTATCACGCGCACCAGTTTGGATTGCGCAAACGGCGGGAGTTGAAAATGTAAACCGCGCAAGACGCCTTTGGTAGATTTGGATTCGTTATCTTGACAAAAGTTGACTTGGTAACCGATGGCTTGTTCAAATTTGTCTTGGCGAAAGGTTTCGACAAAATAGCCACGCTGATCACCGTGGACTTTGGGTTCGATTAGGATGACGTCTTCAATTGCTTGCTTAATAAACTGCATAATTGTTTACCTTAAAAATTAGGGGTAAATCCTTGGTTTAAGTTAGCGCGGTTTTGTATACGCTATCGGTCTTGCGTTCCCACTGAGGACAGTGGGAACGCAAGTTTGACGAGTCTACTGTATTAGCAAACCCCTTCTTCCGCGCGTTTTAAAAGGTATTGGCCGTATTGATTTTTTAGCAAGGGTTGGGCTAATGCCTTCAGTTGTTCTTGTGAGATGTAGCCCATTTCAAACGCGATTTCTTCCAAACAGGCGACTTTTAAGCCTTGGCGTTTTTCGATGGTTTCGATAAAGGTAGCCGCTTCAAGCAGGCTTTCGTGGGTTCCGGTGTCGAGCCAGGCGTAACCACGCCCCATGGTTTCGAGTTTTAAGCGCCCTTCTGCCAGATACAGTTGGTTGACGGTGGTGATTTCTAATTCACCACGATCCGAGGGTTTAACCTCAGCAGCTTTTTGCACCACATCATTGGGGTAAAAATATAAACCGGTGACCGCATAGTTGGACTTGGGTTGTTTGGGTTTTTCTTCGAGGCTGACCACATTGCCATCACAGTCAAATTCCGCCACGCCGTAGCGTTCTGGGTCGTGTACATGGTAGCCAAACACGGTTGCCTTGTTTTCTTGATGGGCGTTTTTAACCGCATTGGCGGTCAATTCCGCTAAACCGTGGCCGTAATAGATGTTGTCGCCGAGAATCAAACAGGCGTCGTCGTCACCAATAAAGTCTTTACCTAAAATAAACGCCTGCGCTAAGCCGTCTGGCGAGGGTTGGACAATGTATTCGAACCGAATCCCTAACTCCGAGCCATCACCTAATAGGCGTTGAAAACTGGTTTGGTCTTCCGGTGTGGTGATAATTAGGATGTCTTTGATACCGGCGAGCATCAAAACCGAAATCGGGTAGTAGATCATCGGTTTGTCGTAAATGGGAACCAGTTGTTTGGATACGCCGCGGGTTAAGGGGTATAAACGTGTGCCGGATCCACCGGCGAGAACGATGCCTTTCATAATTTACCTTTTATCTTACTATGTTATCTTTTTTTTAATCTCTATGATCTTTAATGATGACTTGTACCATACCTATAATAATGGACGCTAGGAGTATAAACAAGCTGTAGACGGTGATGTGGTAGAGGCGTTTTGGTTCGATGGCGTATTCCGGGTAACTGGGATATTGCAACATCGAGACTTGTTTTAGCTTACGCGCGGCTTCGACACGGGTTCCTTCTAGGGTGGCGATGGCATTTGAATAAAGCTGTTGCGCAAATTGTGCTCTGAGGAGCAGGGTTTCGTATTCTGCGGTGAGGGTATTGAGTGCACGACCTTCTTGTTCTGTCAGTTTGGCACTTTCAATTTGGATTTGTTTTTTTAGTGCTTCAATTTGACGATTAAGCCGAATCATGTCGGGTGCGGTTTCTGATTGAAAGCTGCTGAGCACCGATTTTTCTGCATTCAGTTTTGCGAGCTCAGTGGTCAGGGTGCTGACCAGCATACTGAAGGTGCCGGCGGTGTCGGTCGGCGAAATCATGCCTTCGCGGTTTTGGTAGTCGATAACGTCTTTGCGCGCTTGTTCAAGGCGTTCGCTCAAAACCTGCACTTGTAGTTCAATAAAATTAACCTGCTCTAAGGCTAGGCGTTTTCCCATTTCGTTCATATGGGCTTCGCCGTGCTGAATTAACAACTGGGTGATTTGATGGGCGGTGTCTTTATCAAATGCGGAAGATTTTATTATTAATACACCGGAATAGTCATCAAGCCGAATATTTATGCGTTTGAGGTAGTATTTGTGGAAGGTTTCTATGGGGACATCTTCTGATGCCAAGCGGCTTATATAGTCGATGTCGGTGTTGGCAAAATGCTTGCGTAGATTAAGCTGTTGGTCAAGTATTTTGAGGGTATCCGCCGACATGAGTACTTCACGCAGCATTAATAGGTCAGCGCGGGTGTTTCCGGCGTTGCCGGTGAGCATGGAGCTGAAGTCTAAGCTGGGGGGGGCAATTTCTGGGCTTTGAAGCACAACCCTTGCTTCTGAAACATAGCGGTCGGTGGCAAACTTGCCCCAATAAACACTGACGAGCAGGATGAGCATTAGGCTGACCAAAAAGAGAGGGTGTTTTTTGATTTTTTTTAACATAGTGTGTTTCTTATTAGTTATTGAGGTCATGTTATAAACTGTCTTTGTAGTCTTTTAGGGCGTGGTGTACATCGTCATACCAGTAAGCCTGGCCATCACGAAGCCAAATACCGGCTTGGCACAGCTCTTTTAAAATGCCTTCGGCATGCGACACCATAATAATGCTGGCTTTGCCAATGCGTTCTTTAAATGCGGCCGTGGCTTTCTTCTTAAAAATCACATCACCCACAGCGGTGGCTTCATCGGACAAATACACGTCAAAATCAAACGCGAGCGATAAGCCAAAGGCTAATCGGCTGCGCATGCCGCTGGAATAGGTTCTGACCGGTTCGTCAAAGGCTTTGCCGATTTCAGCAAAGTCCTCAACATAGTCAATAATCTGCTGAATATCGGGGTGGCCATGCACTCGGGTAACGAATTTGACGTTTTGACGCCCGGTTAAGCTGGGTTGAAAGCCCCCGCCCAGACCAATGGGCCAAGACACGCGGCATTGCCGTATGATTTCACCCCGCTCTGGGTAGTCCATGCCGCCAATTAGGCGCAAGAGCGTTGATTTGCCTTGTCCGTTACGACCAATTAAACCCACGCTCACCCCTTTGGGGATGGTGAAGTTTAGGTCTTTTAGCACCCAGTCACTGCCGTGGTGATTGTGGTAACGCTTGTACAGGCCTTTGACTTCAATCATTGCGCTTGTAACCGTTTTTCAAAGCGCAGGTGTAACAGCAGGCCAAACGCGGTCATCAGGCTAATCCAGTAATAAAGGTAGGTAAAGTTTATTTGGTAAAGTGTCCAATAGCCCTCAAAAAACCCCAGCCTTAATAACTCTAAACCGTGCACAATTGGGTTGTAAACCAAAACTTGCTGAACCGCATAAGGGAAAAACTGAATTGGTAAAATCACACCTGACAGAATGAGCAAAGGTAGTGTCATGATTCTGATAATCTTCCCTATCTCAGGTATCAACTTCACCAGCACCGATAACCATAAACCTGCCGCAAGACCTAACAACCAAAGTGAAAGCCATGCTAGCGTAGTTTGAATGGCATCAAAAGGTATGATGCTGTACCCCATTAAGCCAATGCCAACGAGCAACATAATCAACACAATAGTTCGAAGAACTCCTTCAAGAAAGCAGCGCACAACTACAGTATCAATCGGCTTGACTTGTCGGTAAGCAAACAAAGCTTGGTTGGCACTGATTGCTTCCATTGAGCGTGTCATGCCGTCTCGGAACATAAAAAAACCCACTAGGCCTAATATCATCCAAGGAATCATGTCTGCACCGGCTATATTATCCATCGCTCTAATAAATGAGCGTATGGCTACCATAACTGCAACAAGTAATAGAGGTTCCGCAAACAACCAAAACCATGAAAAGGGATTGGCAAACAGCCGCGATAACATTTCACGCAGAAACAGCGCGTGCCAAACGCTGCGCGTGATTTGCCAAGGGGTACGCTGGCTTAACATCGGTTATAAGTCCAACGCGACTTTGGCGGCGATCGCGATTTGGTAAAGAATTTGGGTGATGCTGGTGGCCAGTTGGATGTTTTTGGTGGGTACTTTCGGCAGCACTAAAATCTCGTCACCCGGGTAAACAGTCGCGAATCGGTCAGCTATGACTTCGCCACTTTGGCGGATGAGCACGATATTACGCGAATCAGCCTGTTTGGTTAACCCACCTGATAGGTCGATATAGTCTTGCACGCTAAAGCCTTGACGATAAACCAGCGCAGTAGGTACCAGTACCTGCCCTGATGTCATTACGGCTTCAGATTGGGTTGGGATGGTGATGATGTCGCCATCTTGTAGCCGCACATTCATAATGCCATCAGATGTAGCCACCACTAAACGTCCATTGGGTTCCACTTGGCGGGCGCGTTGTACAAATTCGCTAATCAATTGCGCTTCTTGCACACGAATGGCCGCCTCTTGCGGGGTTGAAGAAGATGCCGTTAGGTAGGTGGTTTCTAGTCTTCGCAGGCTTGCGTCGAGCGATTGACGTTGTTTTTCTGCTACCGCTTGGCGTCGAATCGAAATACTGGCGATGTCGGTCAGGTCAGCATCGACCGGAATATTGTCTAGCAATTCGGCAAGTCGCGCATTTTTAGGTAAAACAAAGTGGGATTGGCCTAAAAAACTACCTTCGAGTTTGACGATGATCTGGTCATTGCGCATATCGGCTTGGGGCATAATAACGTCACCACGCTCTAGCGTGATGGTCTTAAACTGTTCGAGACTAAGGTATTCGTTGTAGGGTAGTAGGTTGCGGGTTCCACTGACTAGGATATGCGAAATATTGCTGGGCAGTTGCGTGTAGCGCAGTAAATCAACGCCGGTTAGACGTTGGTTATTCAGTTCAAAATGCAGCGTTTGCGCTAGGTTGTTTTGCGTTTGTTGAAGACTAACCTTTGCGCCCTGTGGTTTGACTAAAATCACGTCGCCTTCTTGAAACTGGTGTTGTGGCACTTGACCAGAAACAATAAAGTCGTAGAGATCAACCTCGGTGACGATTTGTTGGTCGCGTAAAATTTGGATTTGACGAAAGCTACCGGTTTTGGGGTCAATGCCCCCTGCTTGGTGGATAAAAAACAGCAGCGAGTCATGTGGCGTTCCGGCATAGCGCCCCGGATTGGCAACGTAACCGGATACATAAACCCCGACCGGCTGCACGCCTTGCAGTTGGGTATAGACTTCAACATTACTGCGGTAAATACTTTTTACTGCGCCACGGACTTTGGCATCCAACTGACTAGGCGATAGACCGAGGACTTGAACCGGGCCAATGCTGGGGATAAAGATATTGCCTTGGGTGTCCACGGGTACGACGCGGTCGGCTTCTATATTACCCCAAATGCGGATAATCACTTGATCACCGGGCAACACACGGTAATTTTGATTCACACCATCTGAACGCACACCGCTAAACCCGCCAGCAAAGAGTTGTTCACCGAATAGGCTTTCAGCTTTGGATTGCGCAGGCGACTGGGCTTTGAAGTTGGCTGTTTGCCAAGTTTGCTGTTGGTTAAGTGTCGCTTGATCAGCGGTCATGGATAGGGTTTGTTGCGCCGCAGGCAGGTTGCCGGCTGCATCGCCAAGTGCCCAGGCCTGACCGCTAAGCATAACCAGGCCTGCTAGTAGCATAGCCAACGGATTCGATAAATTTTTTGGTTTTATTATGGTTTTAATATTGGTTAGGTGCATAGTGAGTTCAATTTCTTAAAAGTGACGGCTAGGAATCCAGCTTCCATTTGGGTACTGGCAAACGAGCGCTGCGGTTGTTTGGCTTGAGGTTTGGGTTTGCATTATGTCTAGTCGAGCACATTCGCGGCCACTGGCGGCGGTGTAGCGTTCTAACACCTGCACTTCTACCTGCTCCCCCCAAGGCGATTGCGCTAATTTAAAGCGATCTTGATCTTGCGGAATATCAATAGTCTTTTTGGCTTGAACCTGGTTGCTTTTTTGTACCGATTTTACTTGGTCATTCACTAGTTGATTCGGCGTTATTTGACAGCCGGTCAATCCTATCGATATTAAGAGTGTGAGTAGCACACTGGTTGTTTTTGTTGTTTGCATCGTTCTTTTGCCTAGCACTTACAATCTGTTTGGTTGAAATTTTAATAATTATACATTATTTACTTTTTTATGGCTTAATTTTACCTTTTAGTTGATAGCTTGTTTGTGTCGGCGATTGCTGTTGCATTAGCAGTATCGCCCAATCGGGTAGTTTATCTGAAGCTTGTGCTTCGATTTGTGCATTGAACTCGAACAGGTAGTTCGGGGTTAATTCTAGGCTAGCATTAAGCTGCCAACCGGGTTCATTTGCGTTAAAAAACAGTCTAATTATGGGGTTTAGTTCAGCAGGCACTGATTCGGCTGTTTTGATCTGGACATTTATTTGATCAATTTTTGCGCCGAGCAGGTTCACTCTTTCAATGGCTCCCTGTCCTTGCATGGATGTCGGCCATTGTGAAATCCAGGGGATTGTTGCATTAAAACTGTCGAGCTTTATAGTTTGAGTGGTTTGCTGTAAAAATTGAAATTTGTTGTCAAATACTTGCATGAGGTGCGCGGGGTTATAAAGAATGCTTTTAATTTCTTTAATGTTCACTCCTTTTGTGTTTAGTTCCATACTGACAATCCCCTGACCGAAACGAGCCGCATCCAGCCTTAGGTCTATCGGAAGCTTTGCCGTAAACATCCCCTGCCATTTAAGTTTCCAGGCTAGGTTAATTGGATTTCCGGCAAGATCAATATAGGCTTTTCCTTCGCTAGCCCTACCCTGCAAACTGATAATTTGAATTGGTTCCGGTAGATTTTGCTGAAGGCGTTCTTGCAGCAGGGCAACTGGGAAGTGAATAATAAAGCCTGCTAAAAAAGCTAAGATTAGCAGCGGTATATATATGATTGTTTTTAAAGTAGGCTTAGTCACTGGGTTAAATCTATCAATAGTGATTCCATTTGGCCATTTCGTTCAACTTGAACTTCAAACCTATCGGTCGTCAGAAATTGCAGCCAAAGTTGGTCACTGGTAGCAATCTCGTGGGTTGAATGCCCATTTACAGCTTTTATGATGTCGTTTGTTTCAAAGCCTAAGTGTCTGTAAACTTCGGGATCGTTTTTTGGTGCAATGGCTACGCCATCCCATCTTCCATTTTTAAACAGGATTCGAAATTGTACATAGTTTCCGATGCTTAGTGGCTTTTCTCTCAAACTTTTTGCGACTTCTTGAATTCGCGCTTCATTGTATTGCTGCTGTGCTAGCAGTGGATCTATTTCGTCTATTGCGCTAGAGACTTGACGCTCTAAACGCCCATCATCCAACCAAAGGGTGAATGAAATGCCTTGCGAAATAATTATGACATGGTCTGGGAGAACCGATTTTAGCTGGACGGTTTGGCTGATGCTTTCCCCTTCAAGCAGTATTAATTCACGATTTGATGTTTTTATAATGGCTAACCTGTAATCTGGTGAAACAATTACCCCAAGCAGTTCAATATTGAGCCTGGCGATTTGCTGTTGCGCTTGTTGTTCTGCTTTTGGGTTTGATTCTATTTTTTGCGTGGGCGGTAAGCCAGTCGACTCGCCCCATAGGCGACCTAGGGTTACTGGATTACTCGGAACATTTATGTCCAAAGGGGGAACCCTACCAACGAACAGGTCTAATTCTGATGAAGTGCGCTCTATGTAGGTTGAATAGATATAAGCTACAGCCATGCCCAGCCATAGCGCAACTAAGAGGGATAAGACGAATGAGAGCGCCTTGGACAAATGAATAGCTAACATAATGACAAATGGTTCACCGGAAAATCAAGAATGTGATTAGGATTATAACAGCCTAATTACTCCATTCTAAACCGCTAAACCAACTTTACAAAAGTATACGGTTTTTAAAAACATAATGTTGACAAAGAGATGGTATAAAATTAGTATAGGCTTAACAATTTAATATTTATGTTTTAAGGCATGAATTAAGCTTATTTTTTAAAATCATAGGGTGGACTGGAAATGAAAAAGAAAATTTTAGCTGGTGCTATTGCAAGTGCTTTAGCCATTACGCTTGCAGGCTGTAGTTCAAGCAGCTCAAACAATGAACAAACGGTGACAGGTCAAGCTATTGATGGCTTTCTTGTTAACATGAACTGTACGGCTGACGATTTAACAGCAACTGCGCCAACAAACATCACTGGTACTTTTACTATTACAGGAAACTTTGCTCAGGATAAAACCATCGAATGTAGTTCAGGTCCTGACTCATATGACACTGCCACTGGTTCTGAGGTGCCATTTATTGGAGTGTTAACAGCGCCGAAAAACTCTAAGTTTGTCACTCCAGTTACTACTTTAGTTGTTGCGCTTCTAGGTGATGGCGCTGATCTAGCGGCCTCAGAAGCTCAAGTAAGAACATTACTTGGTTTAGATGAAGACTTTGATCTTTACCAATCGCCTTATACTTCAGCAAAAATGTTTGAAGCTACTCAAGCTATTCACAATATTCTGAATATTGTTACACAGGCGCTGACTCTTAACAATTCCGGCTTAAATGGTAATGATACTTATAAAGCTGCAATGGCCGCCTTGGCTGAAACGCTTAAAAATAGAGACAGTGTGAACCTATTAAACCCTGCTTCTGTCAAGTCGATTATCGGTGAAGTTGCATCTAAAGCAGCAACCAATCTGAATACAACTCCTCCAAATCAGGATTTGTTAAGCAAAATTGAAAATGAGTCTGAAAAGGTAATTGGAGCTATTAACCAAAAAGCAACGCAACTTGCTGATGCGTTAGCTGGCCTTCCCGAAGGTGCTGATCCAACCTCTTTGTTCGATGACAATCAAAAATCACTATTTGATGAAACAGTCAAAGATGCTATTGATGCCCTAAAACCAGAAACACCAGTTGATCCAGTTGATCCAGTTGATCCAGTTGATCCAGTTGATCCAGTTGATCCAGTTGATCCAGTTGATCCAGTTGATCCAGTTGATCCAGTTGATCCAGTTGATCCAGTTGATCCAGTTGATCCAGTTAATCCTGCAGATCCAGTTGATCCAGGTACTGGTACTGGTACTGGTACTGGTACTGGAGCAGTAGTCGGAGCAGCACCATAGTTTTTACACATTAGTTTTAAAAACTGAACAAGCCCCTTACGAGGGGCTTTTTAATTTGACTTCAACTTCTGAGCAAACAACGAATGGCTAAAATCATTTTTTTCAACAAAAATTCGATTAATTTATTTATTTTTCTGTTTGCAATCTTAATAAGTCAAGCCAGCCATTCCAATCAGTTAAACACTTACGGTGTAACTGGTTTGTTCAATATCCCGAATGCGGATGTTCAAAATTTTTCTGATTTTTCTTTTAGTTACAACAATGTTCTTGATGGGGATAACCGTCGAGATACATACACTAAAGGTGAAAACATAAACGCGACACTGGGCGTTTACCCTAGATTAGAAGTTGGTTTAAGACTTCTACATTATTACAGTGACGAAATTCATCAAAAGTACGTATATAAAGATTTTTATCGACGTGATTTAAGCGGTAATGTTAAGTTTCAACTTCCTTATCTTTCAGGTGAAAATTTGCGGTTTGCTGTGGGTGGTACTGACCTAGCAGGTTTAGCTGTCAATTTTCGCCGCTATTATGCGGTATCAAGCTTTAAACTTGGCGACTTTGACCTTACAGCGGGTTATAGCCTAAAGCCTGAAGGACAGCGTAGCGATAATGGCGTTTTAAAAGGCGCTTTTGCCGGAATAAGCTACCAGCCCACTGATTGGGTTGAATTTAAAGCTGAAAAGGAGTCAGCGGGACATCGCGCCGGCGTTTCATTTATATGGTCTGAGTTTCTGGGCTTTGCCGGCAAACTTCATGTTGGTGGCATTGTTTATAATTCGCACCCTGATGAGCCCTTGGCTTTTAATGTCGGCATCACTTGGCCTATAGGTGGCCGCCATCCTGGCTCTGATAAGATGAATGTTGTATCTCAGCCTGTGGTCGTTTCACCACTTAAAACGAGTTTGCAGCAATCTAAAGTTAATCAGACGTTTAAAAATGAATCTGCTGAAATGGCATCTTTGCCTAGATATGAATCCTCAGCAAATGACCCCCTTCCGATCCATGACACTATCGTCACTACAAAACGCAGGCCTGATAACTTGCCAAAAATTGGGTTTGTAAGTGATACCCCTTTACCTGAAAAGGGTTTAACATTGGATCACAATGCGTATGTTTCTGAAATTATCCCACCTATTTCTGGTGAATCTATTCCAATTGACACTGCACTCCGCCTTCGCGATGCACTGGATAATGCTGGTCTAGATCGTGTTCATATTGGTGTTCGTCAAAATACGCTAATTGTTGTTTATGAAAATCGGTTACATAACTGGAGTCAAACCCTTGCGTTAGGTGCTCTACTAAATACTCTTGCCGAGGCTAATTTTATCGATCAATTTAAAGACATTGAAATTTACACCTTAAACAGGGGTATTGTGCTTCTTAAAACACGAGTAACCAGTGATAACCTTAAATTTATTTCTAAGAACGCCCAATCTATAACCGCATCAAAAGTTAAACCCTTAATTCATTACTCGCAGGTGAATCGCTATCCTGATGCTGACTGGTTTTTTGAACCACGGCGTAATGAAAAAGTCGATATAACGCTTACCCTCGCTTATCGTGGTTATTATGGTACTGAATGGGATAATTGGGATTACTCCATCGCTTTACGACCCATAGTTAAGTTACCGCTTTGGTATGGTGCTCATTTGTCAAATGTTTATCACATTGGAACGCAAAACTCTCACAATTTTGAGGAAGGCCGCGTCTTCAATATCAAGGCGTTTGAAGATCAGATGAATGAATTAATGATTCATCAGACTCTTCAGCCCTACCCTGGCCTTGTTAACACCTTTTCACTGGGGCAATTATCTCTTGGCAATACTCATTTTAAAGGCTGGATGAACCAGGGAGAGTATCAAGCATTTGAGGGTTATGGCCGCCTATACTGGCGACAAGGTAGCATGAAGTCTAATCGGTTAGATACCACCTTGGATTATAATGCCGTTGGTATTGAAGGCCATTGGCATGCACGTAACTTAACCTTTGGTTTTCAAACTGGTGAATATATCGAAGATGACCGCTCGAATATCTACTATAGCCGAGTTCGCCTTGGAAATGCTCAAGTTGGATTGGCGTTAACTCAATCCAACATTACTTGGGAGCGGGTTGACATGAGTATTATGTTTCCTTTAGGCCCTCGTAAAAACATTGCCTTGGGGCCTGTTACACTTGGTGGGGACCCTCTTTGGTTTACCGGCATTGGTACAGTAACCGACAACCCAATCGCACCTAAAAATAACCTGATTGATATCAACCCTGGGTATAAGTTAGTTGGCGCTTCTTTGTCTAATTCATTTAATCAATCCATTCATTTTTTTGATAACGGCAGGCTTACTCCCGCTTATATGAATAACAATTATAATCAATTATTAGACGCTATCGTTTTAGCAAAGTGATTCATAGTTTAAGATGATATTAAATCTAATTTTAATCTGTTTAATTGCTGCGGTATTTTCTGCCGTAGCTTTTTACTCCTCTTGCAAGTGGGCTAAACCTTTAGGTTTGGTTCACACACCTCATCTAGATCGACACTTGCATAAAACCTCCATTCCACTTACCGGTGGGGTTGTGCTCTTTTTAGTTTTGCTTCTAATTGCAACGCCTTTTGCATTTTGGATTACTGAACTTTCAGACAATTTTTTGTATGCCGTAATCGGCGCTTCAATTCTTTTTATATCCGGGATTATTGATGATATCAAGCATACCTCACCGGTTACTCGACTGATTATACAAATTGCGGCGGCAAGCTTACTGGTGGTTGGTGGCGATATTTATGTCCATTCATTGGGTTCGATATGGTCAAGCAACGAAATACTTCTTGGAGACTGGTCAAAGATTTTTACTATTGCGGCTATTGTGACTGCAATCAATGCGTTTAATATGATTGATGGTATTGATGGTTTAGCTTCTGGCTTGGCGATGATTGTTCTAGGCGCGATTCTTTACTTAAACTTAAGCAATCAAAACAGTTTTTTTGTTATCAGTTTAATTATGGTCAGTAGTCTGATTATCTTTTTCGTGTTCAATCTTGGGATTTTTAACAGTAGACGTAAGATTTTCTTGGGTGATTCAGGCAGTACACTTTTAGGCTTTATCTGTGCATGGTTTTTGATTGAATCTTCTAGCCAATCTGATCAAACGCTTCCCCCTATTGCCGTGGTTTTTATTTTGCTTGTTCCAATCCTTGATATTTTTAGCGTGATGTTTGCGCGCTTACTAAATGGTTTATCACCTTTCAAGGCTGATCAAAACCATATACACCATTTGATGCTGATGTTTGGACTGTCTCACCGGAAGACTTTAGTGGTAATCTTGATATTGGCTACTTTTTTTGCCTGGATTGGCATTTACCATCAGACACTTGGCATTTCTGAAAGAATTCTATTTATCGCCTTTATGTTTATGTTTATCCTGAAATTAGTCATCATTTACATCACGATTAGATTTCGTAAAAAACTACAGGTTAACAAGCCTAAAAAATCCACAGCTTAATGTTCTTTATAGGCTGTAGTTGAGTGTAACTTTGATGCAGCCTTCTGATAGTGTTCGACTTGCAAACACTAGGTGGCCCCCTGTGTCAGACTAGTTGTCGCTTTTAATTTAAAACACAACTAGTCGGAATGGGGCGTAAAAGTTAGTAAGTTAAACCAGAAGATAAAAGAAACGACTCTTAAAAAACTATTGCCTCCTCACAATCAATCGGTTTTGTTGGTTGTAGAGCAAGAGCAAATCAGTAAATCGGCGCTTTACAGATGGTTAAAGGAAGCCAAGGAACAAGGTTTAGTTGTAGCCGGATCGCAAGTGAAAAATACCCAATCTTGGTCGAATGAAGCCAAGTTAGCGGTTATCATAGAAATGGCGGCGATGAATGCGCAGGAGCGCAGTGAATACTGTCGTCAAAAAGGCCTTTATGTTTAACATATCACCCAATGGAAACACGCTTTGACTCAGACAAAAACCCAAACCACTGATGAACAGAATGCCCTAAAAGAAGCGCAAGCGCAGATAAAAAAACTGCAAAAAGAACTAAAGCGCAAAGATAAGGCGCTGGCTGAAGCCGCTGTATTATTGGTACTACAAAAAAAGTACCGCGCGCTGCTGGAGGACGAGGCATGATGATCACACCCCAACACTGATTGAAGAGGCGGTGAAGGCCGGCGCAATGCACGCTAAGGCCTGCCAAATGAAAACTTCAAAACGGCGATTATAGATAAAAATCGCCATTTAACATAAAACGAGTGTGTTAAAAACCCAAAACCCTTAGTTTAAACGCCCTATACTGGTATAAAGCTTTTAACAAACACCCGTTAAAAATTAGCCCCCCTCAAATCAAAGTGAATTTTTAAATCTTAGGTGACCGAGCTTGCTCGCTGTCAAGGTTGAAATCAAGCTCTACCTGCTGCTGATTTTTTGTTCGATTTCTGTTGAGAAAACCATTCAAAATGTCCTTTTCTGAGAATGGAAAGTTAACTTTTTTTGCTGTTAAGATACTCTTAGGTTTTGCAGACGCAAGCTCGTCATCGTGCAAAAGGGTTACTTCAAACACGCTTTTTTCAAGGCTTGCGTGGTAAAAGTGGTCACAACAATCTACTCCATCCACAAATCGCGAAATCGTCAACTTTTCAAAGCCTTCTTTATTTTGAACATTTACTAGCGCATCACCATTCGCCAAACTCGAAACTTTAACGAAAAATTTAATTTCTTCATTGGTAGGCTCCGCTCTTAAATCCGCTTTTTTCAGTGAAATTTTTTCGACTTGCGTCATCACTTCTGTGCTGATAGCGCCCGGTGTTTCCGACTGAATTTGTATTGCAGTTAGTTTAAAATCAGGAAGCGCCTCTGCGAGTTTTTTGAGTTTCGGGTGCATGGCATTGATGCTTTTAATTTTTTCATTTTTATCAGCGCTTTCCGGGAGCTCCTTGGTTACAGCGATCTTTTCTTGCAGATCGCTCGCGTCACGTAACCCCTCTTTAATTCGATATAAGATGTTCTGGTCTAATAGCAATGGACACTTTTATTAGAGACAATAGATATTGTCGAGCTAGGAGTGATCATGACTGAAAAGAGAACTTATAAAACCTACAGCGATGAGTTTAAAAAAGAAGCCGTCGCTTTAGTGACTGAGCAAGGATATAGTGTAGCTGAAGCTGCTCAATCCTTAGGGGTTAGAACCAATTTGCTTTACAAGTGGAAAGACAATCTAGAATCGCAAGCCAAAGGGATTGTGCTCGATCCAGATGAGCGAGCTGAACTTAAAAAGCTACGTGCTGAAAACAAGCGTTTAAAGGTCGAAAAAGAAATCTTAAAAAAAGCCTCGGCCCTTCTGGCACAAGACATCCTGTAGGATTTGAACTCATGGAAAAACTGGTTCAGGAGGGCTTAGCAGTTAAGTCTGTCAGCAAGATGCTCAAGCTAAGCCGTTCAGGTTACTATGCTTGGAAAAAACAGCCTAAGAAAGGTATTACGCCCGAAGAACTCGAGCTACAAGGCATGGCCAAGCGGTTATTTAAAGACAGTCGGCAAAGTCTTGGCTCACGTGAGCTCGCTAAAGCCCTACAAAAAAACGGTTTTCCAATTCAGTCGTGAAAAAACGCGTCGACTAATGAAAACACCAGGCTTGGTTGTGACGCAGCGACGGGCCTACAAGGTTACAACAAAACGAAACCTTACACATCGTGTGGCAGAAAACCTGATTAAGATGGACTTTAATCCCACTAGGATTAATCAAGTTTGGGCGGGTGACATCACCTACTTAAAGACCCCTCAAGGTTGGTTGTACTTGAGTATTGTGATGGATCTTTACTCACGCCGTATTATTGGCTGGGCGCTCAGTGAGCGCATGACGGTGGAGTTGGTCATGAAATCGTTACAGCAAGCGTTTTGCGAGATTGTTAGCTAAACAGAAAATGCGTGCGTTGATGGGTGATGTGGGTGCCTGTTGGGATAATGCGGTCGTAGAACGTTTTTTTGGTAGTCTCAAGCATGATTGGCTATTTAAAGTGCATCACGCCAGCGCTGAAAGCATGAAACAGGATGTAGCGAGTTACATGCGCTACTACAACTTAATTAGGCTTCATAGTTCTAATGGTGGTTTATCGCCCATTGACTATGAAAATTGTAAAAAAGATGTGTCCAAAAAAGCTTGACCAGAACAATTTATTAAAGCACAGAATAAATGGACAAATTGCAGGCAATAACCTCCCCCCTTGTGGGTAACAGCCATACCAGCAAGCAACACGCCCCCGATTCATTCACCGCCATACGCTCGACACAACCCCACCAACGGCAAACGGTTTACCGCCCTAATCTGTCAGGCATGATATGGTTGGCTGAGTTGATTGGTTAATCGCACCGGCTACACCCCCAAAACCTGTAACCCTTACCTGAACCCCATCGCCACGGACTAGGTAAACATTTCAATCAGTGTTTTATGCCAAACAGCCAAAGGGATAACGCCTAGTTTCTTTTTTAACCGCCGTTTATCAATCGTGCGAACCTGATCAAGCAGTATGCGGGCTTGCTTACCGGCTAGGGTAGTTTCAGGCCTGCAACCAAGTGGTTACTCTAGGCCGTGCCAATGCTGTTAGGTCAGGCTACATTGACTGAAAATTTAAACCCCAGTGCATGAAGTAATTTATAAAGGGTTTCAAATTTCGGCTGAGTTTCGCCATTCAATAGGCGATAAAGATGTTGGCGATTAATGCCGCTTAATCTTGCGGTTTCGCTCATGCCTTTGGCTTGTATCAGGTGGCGCAATCCATCAAGTAGGCTTTGCGTTCCGCCGTCCTCCAAGAATGCGCTAAGGTATAAGGCCGCATCCTCCTTGGTCTCAATGTTTTGTGCAAATTCAAATTCTTTTAATTCCAGTGCCATGATTATTCCCCTAATTGGCTAAACAAATCCTTAGCCGTTGCTATGTCTCTACTTTGAGTGGATTTGTCACCACCATTAAGAAGCAAAACAATTTCATTTTCTCGGATGATGTAATAAATCCGAACCCCTCCAGCAAAGAAAAAACGTAATTCATTCACATTAGAGTCAATTGGTTTCCAATCTCCAAAGTTGCCCCGCGCTACTTGGTTGATTCTTGCTTCCAGTCGGTAGCGGGTCATTTTATCCTTGATGGATTTAAACCATTTATCAAATTTTGTAGTCGTTAGGATTCTATATTTCATGGAATGATTGTAACATTTAAGCGACAAACAAGGTGATAAATTAGCTTTGCAGCGTTTAGATTAGTTGATTAATAGCCTTTTTAGTACATTAAACCTTTATCTATGCCCCAGCGCCACGGACTAGGTAAACATTCGAATCAGTGTTTTATGCCAAACAGCCAAAGGGATAACGCCTAGTTTCTTTTTTAACCGCCGTTTATCAATCCTGCGAACCTGATCAAGCAGTATGCGGGCTTGCTTACCGGCTAGGGTGGTTTCAGGCCTGCAACCAAGGGGCTGACCTTTTGAAGTGATAGGTGCAACAATCACACGGGGCAAGGAGTTGTTCATGTCGTCAGGCGATACAATCAAACAGGGCCGCGTTTTGCTGATCTCGCTGCCTAGTGTGGGATCAAGTTCAACCCAGTACACATCACCACGGCTTACCACTCCCAGCCCTCTTGTTCGCTGCCTAGGTCTTGCATGTCGGCCAGTGGTTGATCGTCTTTAAGCGGGTCGTATCCATCAAACCAGCCCGCCCTAGGGTTTTCACTGGGTTTGAGCAATAGCGCCCCATCTTGCACCAGCATTTCTATAGGTTGATCTAGGTGTAGCTGTTCAATAATAGGGGCAGGGATAATCACGCCCCTTGAGTTGCCGATTTGTCTTAATGCCGTTTGCATGGTGTAGTCTGCTTTTGTGATTCAGTTGGGTTTTAACATTGTGAAAACTATTCTAAGATCATTATGGCATAAACTCAAACTTGAAGTTTATTGTATGCGCCTCTATACGCTGGCATAATACAAGTATTGTTCAATTCTATTTGTTTGGGCTGGTTTGGTTTTAATAAATGAGCCTCAATAATGCTCAACTTAACCCCGCTTTATATATTCGCTATTATTGCATTCACCATTACCACGCCTATTTTTATTTTTTTCTTGGTTGAATCATTACTGCAACAAAGATAAACATAAGCACGCTAGACACAACGCACCGGAGACAATCCCACCAACGCCAAACGATTAACCGCCCTAACCTGTCAGGCCTGATTGAGCGATAAAAAAACAGGGTTGTTTTTTTCCTGTTTTTGGGTGGTTTTGTGTTGATTTTGGGGTCTGTTTTTATGCGTTTTTGGGGTGAAAATTGGCGGGGTCTGCAAGGGGACAAAATCGCATTATTTGCACGTTACTTGCAGTTTTTCGCTCTTTTATCTACGCTTTATATCATATACAACTCCACTAACCCCACACGCCAACCCCATTAAAGCGGGGTGACATAACATTTTGATTTTGTTGAAATAAAAAGCAAAGTCCCACTAACCCCACTGATTTTTCAATGGTATGCAAACTCACACGCACACAAACACCTAAAATCAGACACTAAAAAACCGTGTTTTTACCCATGCCAAATAGGGGGCGTTTAACACTGTTTTATAGCGTGTAACGGAATGACATTTTAACCCCGTTTTAGACTGTCTAAGGCGTTGTTTCGTTCTTGCGCTGAGGAATACATAATTACAATCCCCGCTGATCGGTTGCATGTATTCGATTACTTCCAAAACTTGCGGGGTGATCGGTACAAGGTGGGGCCGTTTCTTTTTCATGCGTTCGGCACTAATCTCAATTGCCTTTTGGTCTAGATCTATTTCATCCCAGCACAAGCCTGCCAGTTCTTTAGACCTTAAGAAAACATAGGGTTGCAGGGTTAGGGCTTTAAGCGTTGATATGTCGCCTTGATAGCTTTCTAATGATCGGAGCACTTGCGCTAGGGCTTTGCGGTCTGTGGTGTGGGCGTAATTGCTTTTTTAATCGGTTTGTCGAATAGATCACGGGCTATATTGCCAACGGGGTTATTGTCGCAATAACCAAAGCCGATACCATGTACACATCATCTCGAAGCAAACGGGCTTTGGCTAATGTCACCGCTAGATATTCGCCAAAAGTAAGCGTTTGCTCTTTTTTATTGAAGCGGAATCGGTAACTCAAAATATTACCCGACCTGTTACCCGCTTTTTGATAAGCTTTGATAATACGTCTTAATAGCAAATAAGCCGCTAAGTTGTTGATTTTATATTATTTAAGACATAAAAAAAGCCCGCATAAGCAGGCTTAATTATCGAATATGGCGGTGGACTAGGGATTCGAACCCCAGGTAGGCTATTAACCTACAACGGTTTTCAAGACCGCCGCCTTCAACCGCTCAGCCAGTCCACCAAAATTGATGTTGCGTATTATAGTACTTTAGTCAGACTTTGCAAGCCTGTTTTACGTTTTTATTTAAAATAGTTTAAATTTTTTCTATCCCATCCATATAGCCACGTAAAACCTCAGGAACGATGATCGAACCATCTGCATTTTGATAGTTTTCTAATATGGCAACCAAGGTGCGCCCTACCGCTAGGCCTGAACCGTTAAGCGTGTGGAGTAGCTGAGGTTTATCTTGTCCACTTCGGAAACGAGCTAGCATTCTTCGAGCCTGAAAGTCTTCAAAATTTGAACAGGAGGAAATTTCACGGTAGGCATTTTGCCCCGGTAACCAGACTTCCAGGTCATAGGTTTTGGCTGACGAAAAACCTATATCACCAGTACACAAAGCCATTACGCGATAAGGCAAACCTAATTTTTGAAGAATATTTGCGGCATGCTGGGTCAAGGTTTCCAGTGCAGCGTAAGACTCATCAGGGTGAACAAACTGTACCATCTCAACTTTTTCAAACTGGTGCTGACGAATCAACCCCTTGACGTCTTTGCCGTATGAACCGGCTTCTGAACGAAAACAAGGCGTATGCGCAACATACATCAAGGGTAAATCGGACTCATCAACGATTTCGTTTCGTAATAAATTCGTGATAGGTACTTCAGCGGTTGGAATTAAGTACAAGTCACGATCACTGGTATCGTGTTCTGCATGTTTCTCGATTTTATATAGGTCCGCTGCAAATTTCGGAAGCTGCCCAGTCCCACGTAAACTGTCTTGATTTACGATATAAGGTACATATATCTCTTCGTAACCATGTTCAAAGCTATGAGTGTCCAACATAAACTGGGTTAAAGCACGCTGCAAACGAGCCATCGGCCCCTTTAAAACAGAAAAACGTGCCGAAGTGACTTTAGTCGCTGCATCGTTATCATACCAACCTCGTGCCTCACTCAATGTAACGTGATCTTTTACGTCAAAGTCAAACACCCGCGGCTCACCCCAGCGCTCCACTTCAACATTATCCTGTTCGGATTGACCAATAGGTGTCGTATCATGCGGCAAATTCGGCGTACTGGCTAAAATCATATCAATTTCAGATTGCACCTGATCAAATGCCTGTTTGGCTTGTTCTAACTGATCACCCAGATCAGCAACCGCATCTAACAGGGGCTGTACGTCTTCACCCTGAGCTTTTGCTTTACCTATCGCCTTTGCACTTTGGTTACGTTGCGCTTGAAGTTGCTCGGTTTTGACCTGCAAATCTTTGCGCTGTTGTTCGAGTTGATTAAAGGTTTGTGCATCAAACGAGAATCCTCTATGAGCCAACTTCTCTACCACCGTATTCATGTCTGTTCTTAATAGTTTTGCATCTAACATTCGCTTTTACTCTCTATTCAATTAATCTTTTAATTACTCAACTAAAAACTGTTTACCAACCCAAAGTCCAATGCCTACAGCAATTAAGCAAGCCATTACACTCACAAAAATATTTAATGCGGCTTTAGCCCATTCACCCGTTTGAATGAACTGTAGACTTTCATAAGAAAAGGTGGAAAAAGTGGTAAACGAACCCAAGAACCCAACGATAATCAAAGCTTTCCATTCAGGCGAAACCGCAAATTTATTAATCAATAAAATAGTCAACAAGCCCATGAAAAATGACCCAATAACATTAACCGCTAACGTGCCCCAAGCAAACTCTTTACCTAACCATAGGTAGGTTTGATGTGACAGTGCAAAGCGCGCGACCGCACCTAGAGCCCCACCGACAGCAATCGCTAACCAAAACATACTAGGAACGCCTCCTCTGTCTTGATCCTTGGTTCAACGTTTTTAAATGCGCCATTTTTGCAGCAATTTTAATTTCTAAGCCACGTTCAACCGGTTGATAATAATCTCGCTCTGGCATTGAATCAGGAAAATAGCATTCACCCGCCGCAAACGCCTCAGGCTCATCATGTGCATAACGATAACCCTTGCCATAATCCATGCCTTGCATCAGCTTGGTTGGCGCATTACGTAAATGTAACGGCACCTCATCCGAACCCTGCTGTTTAATGTCTTTAAGGGCGGCTTTATAAGCCATATAGACTGCATTCGATTTTGGCGCGACCGCTAAATAAACGGCAGCCTGCGCCAAGGCTAAATCCCCCTCTGGAGAACCAAGCCGTTCATAGGCTTGCGCTGCATTAATCGCGACATCTAGTGCGCGCGGGTCTGCATTCGCAATTTCTTCCGATGCCATACGAATCAATCTTCGTGCTAAATAACGTGGATCTACCCCGCCGTCCAACATACGCACCAACCAATAAAGCGCCGCATTCGGATCTGAGCCGCGCACCGATTTATGTAAGGCAGAAATTTGATCATAAAAGGCTTCGCCCCCCTTATCAAATCGCCGAAAACCGGCTTGCACAATTTCGCGACAATCGTCTAGTGTAATCACCAGAGTTTGTTCCCCTTCTGGGAGGGCTTGCTGTTGCGGCTGAGCAAAATCTGCGAGTTGTTCCATAAAGTTAATCAAACGTCGGGCATCACCATCAGCTGCCGCAATCAATAAATCCTGCGCAGCCGGTTCAAAGTGGACAGACGCACCCAAATCCTCGGCTAAAACCTTTAAGGCTCGCTCAACGACTTGAGCTAATTCATTTGGGCTTAAGGATTTTAAAACATACACCCTTGCGCGTGATAACAAAGCATTGTTTAACTCAAAAGACGGGTTTTCAGTGGTAGCACCAATAAACACAAAAGTGCCATCTTCGACATAGGGCAAAAACGCATCCTGCTGCGACTTGTTGAAACGATGCACTTCATCAACAAATAATAACGTACCTTGGTTAAATTGTTCACGCTGAATCTTAGCTTGATCAACCGCTTTACGCACCTCTTTAACCCCATCTAATACCGCAGATAAGCTAATAAACTGCAAATCCGACTGCTGAGCAATCAGTCTAGCTAGGGTCGTCTTACCTGTACCGGGTGGCCCCCAAAAAATCATCGAATGTAAATGCTTAGAGGCAAAGACTTTTGACAGCGCACGTTGCTCACCCAGCAAGTGGCTTTGCCCAACATAGTCAGACAAGCACTGAGGTCTTAAACGATCAGATAAGGGCTGATAAGCCATCATTTAAACTACATTTCACCAAATAGGTCAGCATTATTAGGGACTGAAAATCGAAAAGCTTGCGGCGATATAGGCTGGTTCACCTGAATATTTTCAAAACGGACTTTGGTAACATTATCAGCGCTTTGATACATCCAAACCTGTTGCATAACTCCATCTTTTATACCAATTTCAATACTTTGAAAAAAGGTATTCCCCCTTGGCCTAAGATTGTACCAAGTTAAGCCCGCTCGATTCCCAGCAGAAACAATACGATAAGCCTGTTCAATGGGTTCCTCAAACAATAGCCATGCTAAAGGAATATCATTCTGAATTTCTGCGACTGGGCGCACCGAAACCTGATTTAGTTCAACATCATGCACCCATAACCGAATACCATCAACTAATATATGCTGCTGTTCCGGACTTTGATAATCCCATCTCATCATGCCAGGTCGCATTAAATCAAACGTGCCTGTTGATCGCTCAATACGAAAAAAATATTCTTCTTCACGCTCTTGCACAAAATCAGCGGAAAAGGTTTTGAGTTGATTAACAAGCTGCTGCAGTGGATGAACTTCAGCAGCCACCAGGCCTGGTAATACTAGACCAACGAAGCTCAACGCATAGACTATTTTTTTCATTATGTTGTCCTTATTCAGACCGTGGAATTAAAACTTCGCGGTTGCCATTTGCTTGCATAGTAGAAACTACCCCAGCAGATTCCATCGCTTCGACAATTCGTGCCGCACGGTTATAACCAATTTTAAAACGGCGCTGAACAGATGAGATCGACACCCGACCACTTTGCACCACAAACTCAACCGCTTCATCATAAATAACATCTTGCTCAGCATCACTGGGATCAGCCGCTGCGCCACCCGCTGCCATCATCGACTCTGGATCACGAGTAATGGCTTCAAGGTATTGAGGGGCACCCTGCTGCTTGATAAAATCTACTACTCGATGCACTTCGTCATCCGACACAAAAGCACCGTGAACCCTAATAGGTGCTCCGCTTCCAGGCGGAAGATAGAGCATATCCCCCATACCCAATAATTGCTCAGCGCCCATTTGATCCAGAACCGTGCGCGAATCTATTTTTGACGAAACCTGAAACGAAATACGTGTTGGAATGTTTGCTTTAATCAAACCGGTAATAACATTAACCGAAGGACGTTGAGTAGCCAATATCAAATGAATACCAGACGCCCTTGCCTTTTGTGCCAAGCGTGCTATCAGTTCCTCAACTTTTTTGCCTACAACCATAATCATGTCTGCAAACTCGTCGATTACCACCACAATGTAAGGCAAGGGTTCAAGCGTTGGCGGAGCATCAGACATCTCAAAACTCATGGTTTGAGCTTGTTGATATAGAGGATCAGGAATTGGTTCGCCCTTATCAATCGCAGCCTGTACTTTTTCATTAAATCCGGCGATGTTTCTAACCCCCATTTTGGCCATTAGCATATAACGTCGATCCATTTCAAACACACACCAGCGCAAAGCGTTGGCAGCATCTGACATATCAGTAACTACCGGGGTCAATAAATGCGGAATATCCTCATAAATTGACAACTCCAACATTTTTGGGTCCACCATAATCAAGCGAACATCCTTAGCGGTACTTTTATACAACATACTTAAAATCATACTGTTAACACCAACGGATTTACCGGAACCGGTTGTTCCTGCAACCAGAACATGCGGCATCTTAGCTAAATTGGCTACCACCGGCTTACCGGATATATCCTTACCTAGGCCTAATGTTAAGGGCGCACTACTCTTTTGAAAAGCTTCTGATGACAAAACATCGCTAAAGCCAACAATTTCACGCTTAGCATTCGGGATTTCAATACCGACACAAGATTTACCAGGAATAACATCGACCACGCGCACCGCTTGCACGGCCAGTGCACGTGCTAGGTCTTTAGATAAATTAGAGATCTGGCTGACTTTAACACCAGCCGCAGGCATCAGTTCAAAACTAGTAACCACCGGACCCGGTAGCACCGCCTCAACCGTCACCGTGACACCAAATTCTTGCAAACGTGTCTCAAGCAGCAACGACATGGCTTGCAGCTCTTCTTCGGAATAAGCATCATCATAAACCGGCGATGGATCTAGCAAGGAGAGATCCGGCAGCTCCGGCTCCTTAACCTGATAACTGGCTGAATCAGCACGATACTTAGGCTCTATCGCCACCGCGCCTTGTTGAGCAAGCGTTGGTTGGCTAGGTTGTTGGACTGATTGAAAAGCCATAGTTTCATCTTGAACCAGATCATCTTTTACCGAAACCGGTTCAACTTCAAACTCCGGCAAGTTTGGATTAATGGCCCCAACCTTTTCCATCATAGGCGCCATAGGTTTGTGAACCTGAACAGGTTCTAAATGGTTAATGCTTTCTGCTTGAGCAGCAGACTTGTGGATAGTGGGGGTAACCACATGATTTGACTCGCTCCATTGGCGTGAACCTAGAGTCTGCCCTTGTGCTTGTAAGGGCTTTGATTTCTTTTGTTTTAGCTTGGCTTTTTCAGCTTGATATCTTACTATCCAGTTTTTAATTTTTTCGGCTAAGCTCAATCTATTCCAAATCTGACTTAAACTCAGTCCTCGCCAACGTTCCGTGGGTAATCTTTTGAGAATTTGATAAACCAACCACCAAGTGGCACGCCCGGTTACTTCACTGATAGTTAACCAGGATTGGCCGATCAACATATTCAAACCCACGGCAAAAAGAATTAAAAGTATCAGAGTCGTTGCCAATAGATCAAACAACCCAACCAACCACATACTCAACTCATAACCCAGCACTCCACCTGAGAAATACGGCAGTTCTACAAGCCAATTTTCAGGGTGCAAAAATAGATTGGCCATGCCAGAACCAGCTAGCACAATCAACATCAAACCACTCAGGCTTAATAAAAAACGACCCCAATCAAAGTCCGGATTGGCTCTAATTTTTAAAGTCACCCAACCTGCCATCAAAATTCCGAATGGCCAAGCAAAACCGAAAACACCAAAAAGATAGAGCAAAAAAGACGATAACCAAGCCCCGGTCGCTCCACCGTAGTTATGGTATTGCTCGGCATGACCGACCTTCTGAAAACCGGGGTCTTCAGGGTGAAAACTAAAAAGCACCACAAACAAGAAAATAGCAAGCCCGATACAACTTAATAGTGCCAGGTCTTTTAACAACCAATTCCAACGCACCCAGCGCTGGTGCTCATCATGGTTTAATGTTGAATTATCATCCGAATTAAATAAAGCCAAAATACTTCCTATTTGGTGCAAAATTAAGACAGGTAAAAAAGGTGGCTCGCTGTCTGGATAAAAAACTGCTAGAATTTTAACATAAATGGATGGTCAAGCAGATGTTCTCGCTGACATCAATAAAGAATAATTATCATAACTAAAGGAATGGCTATGGCAGATAAACATTGCAAACTACTAATTTTAGGCTCGGGTCCTGCTGGCTACACCGCTGCAGTCTACGCAGCCCGTGCAAACCTTAACCCTGTTATGATTACCGGTATGCAACAAGGTGGCCAACTAACTACCACCACTGAGGTTGATAACTGGCCGGGGGATGTTGAGGGGCTAACGGGTCCGGATCTGATGGTTCGTATGCAACAGCACGCAGAGCGTTTTGGAACCGAAATTATTTTTGATCATATTAACCAAGCTGATTTACAACAGCGTCCTTTCACTTTGAAAGGCGATAACGGTACCTATACTTGTGACGCGCTTATTATCGCAACCGGTGCTTCAGCTAAATATTTAGGATTGGATTCAGAAGAAGCGTTTAAAGGTAAAGGGGTTTCGGCTTGCGCTACTTGCGATGGCTTTTTCTATCGTAACCAAAAAGTTGCCGTCATTGGTGGTGGCAATACAGCCGTCGAGGAAGCCTTGTATCTTTCAAATATTGCCTCAGAAGTTACAGTCGTGCATCGTAGAGATAAATTTAAAAGCGAAAAAATCCTTTCTGACAAACTGCTTGCCAAGGCAAAAGACGGTAATATCAAGCTTGAACTGAACAGCACATTGGATGAAATCTTGGGAGATAAGACTGGCGTTACTGGAATGCGGGTTAAAAATCTGGAAACCGGTGAAACCAAGGCTATTGACTTATCTGGTGTATTTATTGCAATTGGTCACACGCCCAATACCGGGCTATTTGAAGGTCAATTGGAAATGGTTAATGGCTATATTAAGGTACAAAGCGGACTGCAAGGTAATGCGACAGCAACCAGTATAAAAGGCGTTTTCGCTGCGGGTGATGTTATGGATCAAGTCTATAAACAAGCCATTACTTCTTCAGGCGCGGGTTGTATGGCTGCCCTTGATGCAGAGCGTTATTTCGAAGAACAAGACTTAAACTAAGACCTAAGGAACCATGCTTTTGGTGCAATTTGCACCAAAAGCATAAACCATACCCCTTCCATACTTAACAATGACCACTCATCAAAATAACTTATATATAGATACAAGTTATTGATTGTTATTCTTTCTTTACTATTACCACAAGTCTTGCTAGAAACCCCTTAAATTTTTTTGAAGGGTTTAGTCTTTATGTTTCAAATTTATTCTCACTATCAACCTATTGTTAGCCTAGCTCACCGTCGTGTTGTCGGATATGAAGCCTTACTACGCGCCCAAAATCTTTCTGGTGAAATCTGTAGCCCACTTGATGCATTTGCAGCAGCCCAAACGCAAGGTTGCATAGAGAAATTTGATCGTGGCTGTCTTATTAACCATCTTAATAAATTTTCAAACCTACATACTGAAGATAAATGGCTGTTTGTTAATTTAAACAGTGCAACAGTCAATCCAACCAATCTACGATCGAAACTCGTTTTGCACCAATTAACAAAAAGAGGCTTCTCACCACACAACTTGGTATTAGAAATACTTGAAGATGCAGCCAAAAACACACAGCAACTTAAAGAATTCGTTGATTATTATCGTGAGCTCGGCTTTCTGATTGCGATTGATGATTTTGGTACCGGTCATTCAAATTTCGACCGTATCTGGGAACTTAAACCCAATATTGTTAAACTTGATCGCTCAATGCTGTTTAATGCTCGAAACAATAGTTCAAGGCAGCGTTGGTTAACCCGCTGTATTGCATTATTACGAGAAACCGGAGCGGTAATAACTTTAGAAGGTGTTGAAAATCAAGATGACGCTTTGTTAGCGCTCGACTCTGATGCTGACTTGGCTCAAGGCTATTTTTTTGCTAAACCTTCCGCTAAAGGAGAGCATGACCAGGCCTGGTTATTCAACGAACTTCATATGTTGCATCACCGCAGCTTATATGACCAGACTGAAAAACAACGAAGCCATACACACAAAAAACTCGCGCTTAAACATATGCTACTTGAGGCTTCAAAAGCAATTGCCCAAGGCATCGAATTTAAACTGGCAACCAATGAACTACTGCAACATCCCGCAGTTGAACGCATCTACCTACTAAATAGCGAAGGGATTCAAATCGTAGAAAGCTTAACCCCTGAACACTACACTCCTCACACCCCGAAAATCTATGCCCCGCTGAGTCGCAGTGATGGCGCACTTTGGGCTAGACGAGCTTATTTTCGCAACGCCATGGAGCATCCGGAACAGGTTCAAATCTCTACACCCTACATAGGGCTACCCAATGCCAACTTGAACATCACGTTTTCCAAAGCCATTTATCGAACCTTTTCTTCCGAAAAAAATGTTGTTTGCGTTGATATTGACGCTCAATTCTTAAATGAGTGATCGTCACTGATTAATTAAATGATGATAATATATTGGTCTTAAAATTGATTAATCAAAGTTCTAATCCATGCAAGCCAAAGAAAATACCAACTTAGAGTATTTGCATTATTTGCCAAAGGTTAAGCAATACCTTGAACAACTTGAAGAACAAAATACTTGGTGGACCACGGTTGCGATGGTTGGCAAGATAAACAGTGAAGCTTTTCATCCTCAACTTTTAACTTCGATTGTTGAAACTCAAAAAGAATTCCAACAACTGCGTGACATGATGATTGAATCACTCGTCAGTCGTTACCTAAATCAAGCGGAAAGTGATGTTAAAATTAAAACCCAGGCCAGCATTGATTTAATTATTCGTAATCTCTTTGAACGCACTGCGGATGTCGGCTTTTTAGCAACTGATGAAGATCTTATTGCCTTCATGGAGCAAGCAAACCCAAGCGCCGAGCAACAGCAGTTTATCAATCAACGCTTATCTGAATATGTCGCTAAATATAGCGTTTATGATGACATTGTGCTGGTCAAACCAAATGGTCAAATTGTTATTAAATTAAATGAAAACAATACCAGCCAACATTCTTCAGATCCAGTCATAGCCCAAGCCTTGAATGGCCAAGCGCCCTACCAAGAGTTTATGCGTGCTACCGACCTTTTCCCTCAAAATCCGCGCAGCCTAGTCTATGCAAAACGGATTGTATTAAAGCAAGGCGGTCAACACAAAAATCTCGGCGTACTCTGTTTAAGTTTCCGATTTAAACAAGAAATGGCATTGATCTTTAACAAACTCACCGCTCAATCTTCAGATATCCAACTTATGCTTTGCCAGCAATCAGGAGAAATTCTAGCGACCAATCACCCTGAACAAATAGCGATCGGGACACGTCTTGAGCAGCCGAAAGTGACTGACCAACCAATCAACCAGCATAACCAATTCAGTTTTTTCACCCATACCCAGGGTTATGAAGGTTATTTTGGGCTGCCCTGGTTAGCACACACCCGACTAAGCAATCAGGCCGCCTTTAAAGAAAAGGTTTTACGCGACAGCAATCCTTTTAACATTAAGCCTGACTCACCACTTTACCTTAAACAACTAGACCGAACGAATGTTAAAGTAAGCACGCTACTCTTGATTGTTATCCTCAATGGCAAAATATCATCACTGAAACAAAACGTCGAATATTTCTTACCAATTCTAGATAGATTTCAAGAGATTAGTCAAAACATTGCATCTATTTTCGAAGATTTTATTCAACATATACATCAAGTACTAGTTGAAACCGTTAAGGATAAGGTTAGTTTTAGTGCGCTACTTGCTGCCGACATCATGGACAGAAATCTTTATGAACGCGCAAACGATTGTCGTTGGTGGGCACTAAACTCGAATTTTCAAAAAATCTTAACCCAGTATCAACAAAACCAGCAGTTAACCGAAGAACAGCGCGCCTTGCTTGAGATGGATTTACAATACATTAATCAGCTTTATAGTGTTTACACTAATATTCTGATCTATAGCCCAGAAGGTGATATTCTAGCGGTTTCCAACCCTAGTCAATCTGAACTGGTTGGACAGAAGCTGACTCAAACGCAGGATGTTAAACGCTGTCTTGAACTTAAAGACACTCAACAATATGTAGTTTCAAAATTTGAAAAAACACCGCTCTACAACAACCGCCCAACCTATATCTACCACGCGGCGATCAAAGGATGGCAAAACCTGCAGAAAAACCTAGGCGGTATTGCGTTGGTGTTTGATAGTGAACCGCAATTTAAAGCTATGCTGAAAGACAGTGAACCCAGCTACCTTATTCAGGAAATTCAACAACAGTCATTTAGTATGATCGCACATCCTGACGGCACAATTATTACATCGACTAATCCTCAACTTGAACCAGGCCTGGTTATTCAGCTACCCAAAAGATTGATCGATTGTGCTCCTGCTGACAACGGAAGCTTGACCTGGAAGTTAAATAATAAAGACTATATAGTCGGCTACTTTGTGAGTGAAGGCTATCGTGAATACAAAAAAACGGACGGCTACAGCAACCCACTAATCAGTCTGACGTTTACACCGATTTAACTAGAAGATATTAACTTGCCACCACAAACGCAACGGCATAGTGTTTTTCATCAGATATAGAAAGATGCCACTCGCTAATAGCCAGAAAATCTGCACGAGCTAATGCCCCACCCGTCAGACTGATCAGAGGTTGACCCAGCGAAGAATGACTGATAGTCATATCGAGAAAGCCGACGCCTTGGGCAATGCCTGTACCCAAGGCTTTGCTAATCGCTTCTTTCGCCGCCCAACGCTTGGCTAAAAATCGTTCTGGCCGGATTTGATTTGAGAAGTGTTGTAATTCTGTGGACGACAATAAACGTTCGGCAAATCGCATACCCTGCTTATTCCACAAGGCATCAATCCGCTCGATTTCGACGATATCCGTACCCACCCCTTTTATCATTTTTAAAACTTAATCCATTAGATAAGCATTTTGGCGCGCTTCCACCATCAAACGCTTCATCTCAACAATCGCCGACGGCAAGCCAGAATAGACCGCTTGTGCCACAATGGCATGGCCAATATTGAGTTCTTCAATTACCTTAATCGCCGCAATCGGTTGCACATTGTGATAATGCAAACCGTGGCCCGCATTCACCACTAAGCCTAAGCTGTGGGCAAATTCAGCAGCCTGCTTAATCCGAGCTAACTCTGCTTGTACCTCAGCCGGCTTAGATAATTCGGCATAGGTACCGGTATGCAATTCAATCACTGGCGCACCGACCGCTTTTGCCGCCAGAATCTGGGTTTCATCCGGGTCAATAAACAACGACACGCGACAACCTGCTTTAGCCAAACGTGCACAAGCCTCGGTTAACCAAGCCTGCTGCCCGGCCACATCTAAACCGCCTTCTGTGGTCAGTTCTTCGCGTTTTTCCGGCACCAAACACACATCTTCCGGTTCAACATCACAGGCGATATTAATCATTTCTTCAGTAACCGCCATCTCCAAGTTAATCTTCGTTTGATAACACGCTTTGAGACGATACACATCTTCATCTTGAATATGACGGCGGTCTTCACGCAAATGTAACGTAATACTATCCGCCCCCGCCATTTCCGCATCTAACGCGGCCTTAATCGGATCAGGGTAACGAGTACCACGCGCTTGGCGCAAGGTGGCGACGTGATCAATATTTAAACCAAGAAAAATAGGATTCATTTTGTGATGGGTTCCTTGAAGTAAAACGAAAAGTTAGTTAAATAACGCGCGGGTTGCTATGGGCTTAACGCCTAAATGGGGTTGCAATACTCGGCGTAAAAATAGTTTCCACGCAGACAAACAGCCGACACAAAATTGTTGATTTGCGAGCTTTAGCAAACACGCGCCTGTAATGCTTTCGCTCAAATCAGCATCTGGCGCTATTCTATATAATCCGGTTTGCATCTGATAGCGATAAATCGCCGCTTCTTCAATTGATTGACCTTGTGCATCTTGGGTTAAATCCAAGCCATACCCCAACTCTGTCAACAAGGCTAATTCAAATTGGCGCAAATGCCAGGCCATTAATTCACGCTCATTCGACTGCGAAAGCGCAAACAAGGTTTGCTGATACTGAGTAAACAACTCATTTAATCCCAGGCCTGGTTGCAACAAACGATACAGCAATTCATTGAGATATAAACCACAAATATTCGCATCGGCTTTTAGACCATAGTTACTACCGTTAGGTTCAAGATTTTGCGGTTTGACCCAATCCGGCTGGGCATCCGTCCCCTCGCGCCAGTTTAGCAACAAGGGCTGGAACGGCTGCAACCAGGCCTGCTTTTGCCTCGCGGCTTTGGAAGTCGAGCGTACCCCGCGTAAACTGGCGCTAACCTTGCCAAGCTCCGGTGTAAACAAGCTTAATAACACGCTAGTTTCGCGATAAGGCCGACTGTGTAAAATAAACGCCGGCTGGTGTTTTAACATCGCCTCGCTTCACACCTAATTAATTATGTGATTCGGTATAACCCAAACTCGCAAGCGCACGTTCATCGTCAGACCAGTTTTCTTTTACTTTGACCCAAAGTTCTAAGTGCACACGATTTTCCAAAAGTGCAATCATGTCCTTACGTGCGTCGATGCCCATTTGTTTGATTTTTTCACCCTTGTCACCAATCACGATGCGTTTTTGACCTTCACGCTCTACCAAAATCAACGCATTAATTTCCCAACGACCGGTTTCAGGATCCTGCTCAAACTGTTCGATTTCAACGGTGGCACCATAGGGCACTTCATCACCCAATGAACGCATTAATTTTTCACGCACAATTTCAGCAATTAAAAACTTGGTTGAACGGTCAGTAATATAATCCTCTGGGAAAATCGGCGCTTGATTAGGCAATACCGCCAAAATTTCTTTTTGAATCAACTCCAAACCACTTTTTTTATGCGCCGACACTGGAATCAAGGTACTAAATTCAACCTTACCGGACAAGGACTGCAAAAACGGCAACAGGTCGGTTTTTTGTTTGAATTTATCCACCTTATTAACAATCAACACCACGGGCGCATCGGCATCTTTTAATTGATTCGCAACCGATTGATCTTCTTTGCTCCAGCGTCCAGCTTCGATCACAAACAAAATAACATCAACACCGGCAAACGCACTTTTTGCCGCACGATTCATATAGCGGTTAATTGATTTCTGTCCACCTAGGTGCATACCCGGCGTATCGACATACACAATTTGATGATCTTGCGCAGTATAAATACCGTGAATACGATGGCGGGTGGTTTGGGGTTTATGCGAAGTAATACTCAGCTTTTGCCCCAACAATTCATTCATCAATGTGGATTTGCCGACGTTAGGACGGCCAATCACCGCGGCAAAACCGGCTTTAAAATCGGTGGATTCCTCAACCAGGCCTGGTTGTTCTAAATCAATTTCTATAGGTTTCATAATTCATCCAACGCATCTAGGGCGTATTCGGCCGCTTTCTGCTCGGCTTTACGGCGAGAAGTATCGGTAGCTTCAAATTTTGTATTCAGTTTGGCCACATAACACGCAACCGTAAAGTTCTGCGCATGGGCTGCACCATTAACGCTGATAATGCTATATTCCGGCAAGGGCTGTTGTTCAGCTTGCAATACTTCTTGCAAACGTGTTTTAGGATCTTTGCCCACTTTCTTCGGATCCAGCGCATCTAAGCGACCGGCATAAATACGCTCAACAAACGCACGCGTTTGTTCCAGCCCACCGTCTTTATAAATCGCAGCGATAATCGCCTCGACCGCATCAGCAATAATCGAACTGCGTCGATAGCCGCCACTTTTCAATTCACCGGGGCCAAGGATAAGATATTGGCTAAGCTCATATTCACGCCCTATTTCAGCCAAGGTTTCGCCCTTCACCAAGTGAGCACGAATACGACTCAAATCCCCCTCAGGCAGTTTAGTAAACTGATGGAACAAAATATCAGCGATCATAAAGTTTACTAAACTGTCTCCCAAAAACTCCAGTCGTTCATTGTTTTTTGCATTTTGACTACGGTGGGTTAAAGCCAAGCTCAGCCAACTCAGCTCAGTAAACTGATAACCAAGTTTACGACTTAATTCCCGAAGCTTGGCTTCTCTTTCCACATCCAGTGACATCAGTTAATCCCCTTACCAATTCGATTAAACTGCACACCATTATCCCAATGCATCCAAATACCAAATGCACGGCCTTTTAAATGTTCATCAGGAACAAAGCCCCACATGCGGCTGTCTGCACTATGATCACGATTGTCACCTACCGCAAAATAATGGCCTTCGGGTACCACTACTTCGTACATCAGCTGACCTGCACGATTTGGGTCAATCAATATCTCGTGTTGGCTGCCACCAGGCAATAACTCTTGAAGCAAAGCCGCTCCAGTCATCACCGAACCTGATTCAGTTCCTATATAACGACCTATTGGCTTTTGCTCAACGAGTTCACCGTTAATAAATAATTTCTTATCGATATAACTCACAGTGTCACCTGGCAAACCAACAATACGCTTGATATAGTCAATCTTAGGATCTAAAGGATAACGAAATACCGCTACATCACCACGTTTAACCTCACCTAAAGGCAATATTTTTGTTTGTACGACAGGTAAACGAATTCCATAGGAAAACTTATTAACGACAATAAAATCTCCAATTTGCAAGGTTGGATACATCGAACCCGACGGAATACGAAAAGGCTCTATTACGAATGATCGAAGCACTAAAACAATTAAAAAAACAGGAAATAACGAGCGTGAATACTCGATAATTAAAGGCTCTTTCTCTGTCGTTGCTGATTCGGCTCTTTTTCGTCGCCATACCAGTTTATCGATAAAAACAATCACACCGGTAATGGCTGTGATTAACACCAATATTAATTCAAAACTCACTTATCCGACCCTCCGGTATTCAGCACCGCCATAAAAGCTTCCTGCGGTAATTCTACGCGTCCAATGGTTTTCATGCGTTTCTTACCCTCTTTTTGCTTCTCGAGTAATTTCTTTTTACGCGAAACGTCACCGCCATAACATTTCGCTAATACGTTTTTACGCATGGCTTTCACATTGGTACGTCCAATAATTTTGCCACCAATCGCTGCTTGAATGGCTACTTCAAACATTTGGCGTGGAATAATATCCTTTAGCTTTTCAATCATTTCCTTGCCACGCGGCACCGCCATTGAGCGATGGGTGATCACAGAAAGCGCATCAACAGGTTCACCGTTAATTAAAAAATCCACCTTCACCAAATCATCGGACTGGAAACGCTTAAACTCGTAATCCATCGACGCATAACCACGGCTAGTCGATTTTAAACGATCAAAGAAATCGAGTACCACTTCGTTTAACGGCATTTCAAAGCTTATCGAAATTTGATTACCGGCATAGGTCATGTTTTTCTGCACGCCGCGCTTATCGATGCAGAGCTTCATCACCGCACCAATATAATCTTGCGGTACCAGAATATTCGCTTGAATAATCGGCTCACGGATTTCAGCAATCGTACCCACATCCGGCAACTCAGACGGGTTATCAATTTTATAAACTTCGCCTTTTTTAGTTAAAAGTTCATATACCACCGTAGGCGCTGTACTAATTAAATCCAAGTTATATTCGCGCTCTAAACGCTCTTGAACAATTTCCATATGCAGCATACCCAAGAACCCACAACGGAAACCAAAACCTAAAGCCTCAGAGGTTTCAGGTTCAAAATGTAACGCAGCATCATTCAAACGAAGTTTACGCAAGGCTTCACGCAGGTTTTCATAATCTTCCGAACTAATTGGGAATAAACCTGCAAATACACGGGGTTGCGCCGGCTTAAATCCAGCTAAACGTTCTTTTGCCGGATTTTTAGCATCCGTCAAGGTATCCCCTACCGGTGCACCATCAATATCCTTAATACCGGCAATCACATAACCAACTTCACCGGCCGTTAAAAACTCTTGAGAAGTCCGTTTCGGTGTGAAAATGCCAACATCGGTTACCTCATGGTCATCCCCGGTTGACATAACACGCATTTTCATTTTTTTACCAATCTTGCCATCTAAAACCCGTACCAACGATACCACCCCCAGATAAGGGTCAAACCACGAATCAATAATCAAGGCTTTTAACGGTGCCTCAATATCACCCACCGGAGCCGGGACACGTGCCACAATCTGCTCAAGGGTTTCTTTAATGCCAATACCGGCCTTAGCGCTCGCATGTACCGCATCATGCGCTTCTATGCCAACAATTTCTTCAATTTCTTCAATGACCCGTTCAGGCTCTGCAGCAGGCAAATCAATTTTGTTTAATACCGGCAATACCTCTAAACCCTGCTCAATCGCAGTGTAACAATTGGCAACCGTTTGCGCTTCTACTCCCTGCGAAGCATCCACTACCAGCAGAGCGCCTTCGCAAGCTGCCAATGACCTAGAAACCTCGTACGAAAAATCTACGTGACCTGGCGTGTCAATAAAATTAAGTTGATATGTATTGCCATCATCTGCAGGATACATCAAGGTCACACTTTGCGCTTTAATAGTAATACCGCGCTCTTTTTCGATATCCATCGAATCCAACACCTGCTGTTCCATTTCGCGATCAGTTAGGCCGCCACATAGATGAATAAATCTATCTGCAATGGTGGATTTGCCATGATCAATATGGGCAATAATCGAAAAATTACGAATCAGCGCTAAGGGTTGTGACATGAAGACTCCAAACAACTCTAAAATCAAATAAAAAAGGGTGCGCTCGCACCCTTAAAAGTTTAATGCCAGAAATAAGCCAGACGTTAAACGAAGGTTATAAAAAATTAGCGTTATTTTACGCTAAATAATTTATCTTGACCAATTATTCCACAACCAAAGCAATGAAAACCGATCTACCATTCCTAACCAATCTAACTGGAAGTGATTGACCTGGCCGTGCTTTTTCGAGAACGGCATCAATATCTTCAACTTTTCTAATAGGTTGAAAATTAATACTCACCAGAATATCGCCTTGTATAATCCCATTTTTACGGCCTAACCCTTCATCAACTTTGCTAACACCAACGCCAAAAGGTAAATTGAAGCGCTGCAACTGCTCCCTTGTCAAAGTTTCAAGTTCAATATTTAAACGATTGCTACTTAATCTTTCAGGTTCTTCTGGTTTTTCTTCAGTTTTTGCTTGAGGTTCATGTTCACTTAGCGCGGCTAACATAGCAGTTAATACTCTACGCTCGCCTTGACGGAGCACCTCAATTTCAACCTCTTTTCCTAATGGGGTTATTCCAACAGCAGGCGGTAAATCCGCTGACTTTTCAATAACACGCCCATCAAACTTCAAAATAATATCCCCTGACTCAATGCCGGCTTTTTCAGCGGGTGTGTCGGGGTAGGCTTGTGCAACTAAAGCACCAACCGGCTTATCCATGTTAAATGAACGTGCTAGCTCAGCCGTCACTTCTTGAACCTGCACCCCTAAGAAACCGCGCTCAACCCTACCGGTTTGTCTTAGTTGATCAACCACATTCATTGCAATTTCAATTGGAATCGCAAAAGAAAGCCCCATAAATCCACCGCTACGAGTGTAAATCTGTGCATTAATACCAATGACCTCACCCTGTAAGTTAATTAAGGGTCCGCCTGAATTGCCAGGATTAATCGCCACATCAGTCTGAATAAAAGGTACATAGGTATCATCAGGTAAATTTCGCCCTTTGGCACTGACAATACCGGCTGTCACGGTATAGTCCAATCCAAACGGAGCACCAATTGCCAACACCCAAGATCCTACTTTAAGCTGTTCCGAATCACCAATCTTAACCCTTGGCAAATCACTTGCATCTACTTTCAGTAACGCAACATCCGTTCTGGGGTCGCTCCCTACCACTTCCGCTTTGTATTCTTGGCGATCACTTAAGCGAACAACCACTGTCTCAGCCCCTTCAATCACATGATGATTGGTTAAGATATAACCATCCTCACTGATAATAAAACCTGATCCAACCGACTGACTCCGTCGTTCAGGCTGTGGGCGACGCTCCTGCCGAGGATCAAATCCAAAAAAGTGACGTAAGAATTCATCAGGTATGCCACGAAATTGTGGGGGAATAGTCTCACGAGAAGCTCTCTCTGCGCGGGTCGTACTAATATTTACCACAGCTTGATGATTCTGCTCTACAAGTTGTGTAAAGTCTGGAAAACCGGTTGCAGGTGAGGCCAAGACTTTAGTCAAGCCCATAGAGGCAAATACTAGGCAGGCCCACACACCCAATGTAACGATTTTATTTTTCATAATTGACTCCTAATGACTTCTACAATTTTTGGCTGTTCAGGACGATGATTTAACCTGACCCAAAGCCAAGCACTCACTAATCCGATTAAAGAACCCAGTGCTATTTGCCAATCTTGAACCTCAGAAAACATAAAACTCACCATCAGCGCCCCTATAAATAATCCAATCAATGGAAAACCGTAAGCTAAAACGGCTTGTTTAATTAAACTCGTCCCGTTTAACTCCAAAATAACTCGGTCACCAGGCCTGGCTGCCAAGCTATTCGGTAATTTAAGTAAAGGTTGATGCCCTAAAGAAAAGAGTTTAGACAAGCTACCCGTGCCACAAGTTGACTGACCTTGACAGCCACCACAAGCCGTTTCACGTTGAGTTCTTACCCAAACAAAATTTTCATCTGAAGATTCTACCCAACCTTGCGCTTGTAAAGCTTCTGACACTTTGATTTCCACCTTTTATTCAAATTAAAATAAACACCTTAGCAATATGCTACTATTATTGCTTTTTTCAAGCATTGAACGGAGTTTTTGTGTCCTCAAGCCTTCACCAAACTCAGGTTTTGATTATTGGCAGTGGCATTGCTGGTTTATCTCTGGCTATTAAACTAGCCAAAAATTACCAGGTCACGGTATTAGCTAAAGCCAGCCTTGCCGAAAGTAGCAGTATCTATGCACAGGGAGGCATTGCAGCGGTTCTGGACCCGTTTGATTCTATTGAAGCCCACGTTAATGATACCCTTAATGCCGGTGCAGATCTATGCGAAACAGAGGCTGTCCGATTTGTTGCACAAAATGCACGCCAGGCGATTGATGAACTTATAACACTGGGGGTTCCATTCAGTGTTGCAACCGAGGACTCACCGCCCTTTCCTTTCCACTTAACTCAAGAAGGGGGCCACAGCCATCGGCGAATCATTCATGCAGCGGATCATACCGGTCGTTCAGTTCAATCTACCCTGCTTGATCGGGTAAAAGAGCATAAAAACATTACACTCTTGCCTAATCACATGACTGTTGACCTAATCAAAAGTCGTGAATCCAAACGCTGTATTGGTGCTTATGTACTGAATAAAACCACGCGCCAAGTCTTCCCAGTCCAAGCTAACTTCACAGTTTTAGCAAGTGGCGGTGCCAGTAAAGCTTACCTCTATACCAGTAACCCGGATACCTCAACTGGAGATGGCATCGCCATGGCTTGGCGAGCGGGATGTCGGGTAGGTAATATGGAATTTAATCAATTTCATCCAACTTGCTTATTCCACCCGCAAGATCGCTCGTTTTTGATCAGTGAAGCCGTTCGCGGTGAAGGCGGAATTTTAAAACTGCCCAATGGTGAAGCCTTTATGGCTCGTTATGATGCGCGGGCCGACCTTGCACCCCGTGATATCGTGGCACGAGCCATTGACCAAGAAATGAAAACCCATGGCATTGACTGTGTTTACCTTGATATAAGCCATAAAACC
The DNA here is from genome assembly GCF_023278225.1 of Thiomicrospira microaerophila. Classification (GTDB taxonomy): domain Bacteria; phylum Pseudomonadota; class Gammaproteobacteria; order Thiomicrospirales; family Thiomicrospiraceae; genus Thiomicrospira; species Thiomicrospira microaerophila_A. The sequence goes on along the minus strand of NZ_CP070959.1, from coordinate 1,023,963 downwards.
AAAGATTATTTAAAACAACATTTTCCAACGATTTATGCGCGCTGTAAAAAAGTGGGCATAGACATTAGCAAACAGCCAATTCCCGTGGTTCCTGCCGCCCATTACACCTGTGGTGGCATTGTCACCAACCTGAAGGGCGAAACTGATTTGCCTCAGCTTTACGCAATAGGTGAAACCGCTTATACAGGCTTACATGGAGCTAATCGCCTAGCGAGCAATTCGCTGCTCGAAGGCCTTGTTTTTGCCGAAGCCGCTCGCGAATCTATTGAATCTTCAGAAATCAGCCCTATTAATGAAACAATACGTGCTTGGGATACCAGTCGAGTCAGTGAAGCCCGAGAACGAATATTAGTTACGCATGATTGGGATGAACTCAGACGGGTGATGTGGGATTATGTAGGTATAGTTAGAACAGACAAACGATTAAACCGAGCCGCTCAACGCATTCGTAACCTTCAGAAAGAAATCAATGAGTTTTATCGGCAACATCGTTTGGATAGTGATCTACTTGAACTTAGAAATTTAGCCCTAGTGGCTTCATTGATGGTTGCCTCAGCACAAAAACGCAAAGAGAGCCGAGGATTGCATTACAACCTTGACCATCCTAAAACCAAACGGCGGGCAAAACCCACCCTCTTAAAACCTAAAAACTTTGAATAAGGGCAAACCTATGAACACCGAATGGCAGTCTTTTTTACAACAGCAACATGCAATACTTGACGAGCAAGGTGCAATTAAGCAGCTTGAATTTCCTGAACTAGAACGAATGTTAATTAAACATGGCCCAGTAATGACAAGCTTGGCTCATCATGCGCTAATCAAAGTTTGCGGTGAAGAGGCCGAAGCCTTTCTTCAGGGTCAACTCAGTAACGATATCAAGCAAGTGAGTGAAGAACATGCGCAATATTCAGCCTATTGTGACCCTAAAGGAAATGTGCTTGCACTCTTCCTTATTTTTATGGTTGATGGTGCCTATTATTTAAGTTTTGATGCCAGTCTGGCAGAAAGTATCCAAAAAAGATTACAAATGTTTGTCATGCGCTCCAAGGTAACACTAGAAGCGGTTTCAGATAGATTTATTCGTATAGGTTTTGCCGGTCAATTTGCTGATCTAGATGTCCAACGCCGACTTGACACCAAGCTTAAAAAAGAATTGGCTGTCACGCTATCAAAAGAACCAGGCCTAGAACAAACCGTCATTATAAAAGTGCCTGGCCCTTTCCACCGTTATGAAATTTTTGCACCTGTCGACCAAGCAATACAAACATGGAATAAACTGTGTTTAAATGGCGACATCACCAATGCTAATGACTGGCGTTTGTTAAATATTGCAACCGGACGTGCCGAAATTAACGCAGCCCTGTCCGGTAAGCACCTCGCGCAGAGTTATAACTTCGATAAAACCGATGTAATCAACTTCAAAAAAGGCTGCTATCCTGGTCAAGAGGTCATAGCGCGCACCCATTACCGAGGCAAGGCAGCAAAGCGAATGTTGCGCCTGCACTTGGATGATGTGCTTGAACTTAATCCCGCTGATAGTCTAGAGTTGATTGATAATAATGAAAAAACCTACAAGCTTGAAGTCGTCTTGTCCAATCCCGATATTTTCGAAGGCACGTTATGCTTAGCCATAGGCACCATTAAATCCTTAGACCTCGCTGAAGGTGATTTGAAATTGACTCAAACCGGTGGTCTGGCCAAAATTGAACCCCTTCCCTATCTATTGATTGATGAAGAATAAAGATAAGAGGTTAGTTCAGCCATTTTCTTAAGTTTTTAGGTAAGACCAACACGCGTTTAGCACGCGTGATCGCAACGTAGATCACATTTAAACTTTCTTTATAGGCCGGATGAGCATCATCCGGCCATTCAAAATCCGAAGCCAATACCACTTGATCAAACCCCAATCCCTTAGCCTTATGTACCGTGCTAATAAAAACCTGAGTAGTCGAAGTATTCTGAGCATTACTTGCCAACCTTTTGATTTTATTAAGCGTTTCTGCCTTATGGGTTTCAACGAATTTAACAATGGTTTTCCATTCCGCCTTATTAAGTTCTTCCGCAACTTCGCTAAATTCCTGCCAAGAGTTAAACAAACTTAACTCAGCAGATTTTGGCGCTTGACGATCCCCAAGGAATAAACCATAAGCCGATTCAATCAAACGCGTAATTTGCTCAAGCCCCCCATTTATGCAATAACTAATATTACGCTGAAGACAAAAGTCAGCAACTTCAAAAACTTTAGCATTCGTTCGACACATCACGGCATAAGGTTGATAAGGATCAAAGCCGCGGTTAATTGGCAAGTCTTGCGCCAAGCCCACAATCCTCCTGGTTTCATTCAACTTGCTTAATAACTTATTAGCCGTAGATGAAATATGTTCTCCAAATCGAAAAGAATGCGTTAAAGCATATTCATTTAATGCAACTCTCTCTAGAGTATTAACGGCATTACGCCATGCATAAATTTCTTGATGCTTATCACCCACAAAAACTTTCTGACAAACTTGCTGCAGTAAAATGGCTTGCAAAACTGGATTGGTGTCCTGGGCTTCATCTAACAAAATCACGTCATAGCTTAATTTTGGCTTACGCAACTGGAAGGCTTTTAGGTAGGCATCATGCGTCATACCGCATTCACAACTCGGATCAAGCATATTGTCAGCAAGCTGCTGAACAAAAGAGACTAACTGTTCAACAAACGATTGTTGTTCACTTGAAGATGCATTCACACACCATTGCATCACCACTTCAGGAATATGAGCCGCATCAACCCTAATTTCAGCAGAGTTAAGAAATTGATTAAGCGTTTCGCTAATAGCAATATTAACTTGAAATCTCGAGCGGCGAAACGGATGCCAATGTGCTGGCTTGTTCGAATAGCTTTCAAGATCTTGATAGGGTAAAAACGCGCCAGCACGTTTTAACTTCTGTTGATAGCGAGGTTCAGCTTGCATCATAAAACGATAAGCAAGACTGTGAGCCGTTCTACACTCCACCCAGTTAGGGAAGAGCTGACGAGCCTCATCGGCAATCGCCTTGTTAAAGGCTAAATAAAGAATACGTTTAAAGGTAAGATGCTCGGCTACCCCTTTTAAGGTAGTCGTTTTGCTGGCACCGGCAAAGGCCGGCACCTTAAAACTCTCGCCTGCCAATGCCGCCTTAATGATTAAACACTGCTCAGGCGTTGCCTGAAGATTTCCAATCTGGAAATGATTCTCTGCATCAGACATGTGAGATTGAGCCAACTTAGGCACTAAACGTAAAGCACCTCTAAAATCTCATAATCAATATCACCACTGGGTGCCTGAACAACAACCTCATCCCCTTCAACTTTACCAATTAACGCACGCGCAATAGGAGAGTTAATCGAGATTTTATTTTCTTTAACGTCCGCCTCTTCGTTACCCACAATTCGATAGCAAACTTCAGCATCCGTGTCGATATTCAGCAGTTTAACTGTGGCACCAAATACAATTTTTCCATGTGCTTGCAGCTGGGTGACATCAATAATTTGAACATTACCCAATACACCTTCAATGTATTTAATCCTTGCTTCATTCATACCTTGCTGCTCTCGCGCTGCATGGTATTCAGCATTTTCTTTTAGATCACCATGCTCACGTGCATCGGCAATCGCTTGGGTGATTCGGGGACGCTCTTCTTTCTTTAGCCGATTTAACTCGGCTTGCAGCCTATCAGCCCCTTCTTTGGTCATAGGATGTTTTTGCATTTTTTCTCTCTCCTAAAAAACAAAAGAAGCCGGTACAAGCGCACCGACTTCTTCAGTCAAACAAATGAAAATATTAATATAAATCTTGTAAGCGCTGAACCGGTTGAACGTCCAAATAGTCCATTGCCGCCACCGTCGCAAATGCACCCGCCATCGTTGTGGTATAGCAAATCTTGTGCATTAAAGCTTCACGACGAATTCCTGAAGAATCCTTAATACTTACCGAGCCATCAGAAGTATTGACAATTAAATCAATCTCTTCGTTCTTAATTGCATCAACAATATTTGGCCTACCTTCAGCGACCTTATTAATCAATTCGCACTCAATCCCTGCTTCAGCCAAAGAAGCTGCTGTTCCACGCGTTGCGACGATATTAAATCCTTTCTCTTGCAAGCGCTTAGCTAAATCAATCACCTTAACACGATCAGCTTTACGCACACTTAAAAAAGCCTTACCTTGACTTGGTAAAATAGTACTGGCGGCCAATTGTGCATTCGCATAGGCCTGGGCAAAATTAACCCCAACCCCCATGACCTCACCGGTTGATTTCATTTCTGGCCCTAAAATAGGATCAACCCCCAAGAATTTAATAAATGGAAATACCGCTTCTTTGACAGAATAGTGTTTAGGTTTAACTTCCTTTTCAAAGCCCTGTTGCTTTAAACTTTGACCTACCATACAGCGCGCAGCTATCTTAGCTAAAGGGTCCCCAATCGCTTTCGAAACAAAAGGCACCGTTCTTGATGCACGAGGATTGACCTCTAGAACATAAATATCCTCGCCTTTAACGGCAAATTGGGTATTCATTAAACCAATTACATTCAGCGCTTTAGCCATTTTATAGACCTGTTCGCGAATTTCGTTTTGAATTTTTTCCGAAATACTGTAAGGAGGCAACGAACACGCAGAGTCACCTGAGTGAATACCCGCCTGTTCAATATGCTCCATCAACCCACCGATGACTACCACTTCACCGTCGCAAATCGCATCAACGTCTAGTTCAACCGCATCGTCTAAGAATCTGTCTAATAAGACAGGCGAATCATTTGAAACCTTCACCGCAGTCTTCATATAACGAATCAAGTCTTCTTCACCATAAACGATTTCCATTGCTCGCCCACCTAATACATAAGAAGGACGAACGACTAACGGATAACCGATTTCTTTTGCAAGCGTAATCGCTTCTTCTTCTCGGCGCGCGGTTCTATTAGGTGGTTGACGTAACTCAAGCTTATTTAAAAGCTGTTGAAAACGTTCACGATCCTCAGCCAAGTCAATCGAATCCGGTGAAGTACCAATAATGGGTACGCCAGCCGCTTCTAGATCGCGAGCCAATTTTAACGGCGTCTGCCCACCATACTGAACAATCACACCCTTCGGCTTCTCAACTGCAACAATTTCAAGTACATCTTCAAGCGTTAATGGCTCGAAATAGAGACGATCTGAGGTATCATAATCGGTTGAAACCGTTTCAGGATTACAATTCACCATAATGGTTTCATAACCATCTTCACTAAGCGCCATCGCAGCATGTACACAACAATAATCGAACTCAATACCCTGACCGATACGGTTTGGCCCACCGCCTAAAACCATAATTTTATCGCGACCAGTTGGATTCGCTTCACACTCCTCTTCATAGGTCGAATACATGTAGGCCGTTGAGGTTGCAAACTCTGCAGCGCAAGTATCAACCCGCTTGTAAACAGGACGAATACCCAATGTGTGACGGTATTTGCGCACCAGCGCGCTATCGGTCTTTAATAGGCTGGCAATACGGTTGTCTGAAAAACCTTTGCGTTTTAACTGGCGCAAAAAGCCTTCTTCAAGCGCATCCAAACCCTTGGCAACAACTTGAGATTCAAGGGCTACAATCTCTTCAATTTGTGCTAAGAACCAAGGGTCAATTTTGCTAACTTCAAAAACCTGCTCAATCGTCCAACCAGATCGGAATGCATCGGCAACATACCAAATGCGATCAGGGCCTGGATCGCGCAATTCACGGCGCAAAATATCACGCACATCCTTTTCATCTGTTGAGGCTAAGTCGATCATCTCATCAAAGCCATTCATCCCTGTTTCAAGACCACGCAACGCTTTCTGAATCGATTCTTGGAAGTTTCTGCCCATCGCCATAACTTCGCCCACCGATTTCATCTGAGTCGATAATCGAGCCTTAGCCTGTGGAAACTTCTCAAAAGTGAAGCGCGGAACTTTGGTCACGACATAATCTATCGAAGGTTCGAAAGAAGCTGGCGTAGCTCCATTCGTGATGTCATTTTTTAATTCATCAAGCGTGTAACCCACGGCCAACTTTGCCGCTACTTTTGCAATCGGAAAACCTGTTGCTTTAGATGCCAAAGCTGAAGAACGCGACACGCGAGGATTCATTTCAATAACAATCATACGACCATTTTCAGGGTTTACCGCAAACTGAACGTTTGAACCGCCGGTTTCCACCCCTATCTCACGTAAAACCGCAATTGAAGCATTTCGCATGATTTGGTATTCTTTATCGGTTAAGGTTTGCGCAGGAGCAACGGTTATCGAATCACCGGTATGCACACCCATAGGATCGAAGTTTTCAATCGAACAGACAATAATACAATTATCCTTACGATCACGAATTACTTCCATCTCAAACTCTTTCCAACCCAAGATAGATTCTTCGATCAAAAGTTCTTTGGTTGGCGACAGGTCTAAACCAAACTTACAAATTTGTTCAAACTCTTCTTTGTTATAAGCAATCCCACCCCCTGAACCACCGAGGGTAAACGACGGGCGTATTACCGTTGGAAAACCGACTTCAGCTTGTATTGCCCAAGCCTCTTCTAAGTTATGCGCTACTTCCGAACGCGGCATATCCAAACCAATTTTAGTCATCGCATGACGAAAACGATCACGGTTTTCAGCCTTATCAATTGCATCCTCACTGGCGCCAATAAGAGTACAGTTAAACTTTTCCAAAACGCCATTGTGCGCTAAGTCTAAAGCGCAGTTTAAAGCAGTTTGTCCACCCATCGTTGGCAAAATGGCATCCGGACGTTCTTTCTCAATAATGCGCTCAACAACCTGCCAAGTAATCGGTTCAATGTAGGTCGCGTCAGCCAAATCTGGATCGGTCATAATCGTCGCCGGATTAGAGTTAACTAAAACGACACGATACCCTTCTTCTTTTAGCGCTTTACACGCTTGTGCTCCAGAATAGTCAAACTCGCAGGCCTGGCCAATAATAATTGGGCCGGCGCCGATAATAAGAATACTTTGTATGTCTGTTCTTTTTGGCATGTTAATCCCTTACTTCTGCGGCCAAATTAACCCGCGTTGACTAATTTAAACTGTTTGATATTTTCGACAAACTGATCGAACAATGGCGCAACATCATGCGGACCTGGACTCGCTTCGGGGTGACCTTGGAAACTGAATGCGGCTTTATCAGTGCGAGCAATCCCCTGCAAAGATCCATCAAACAGGGATTTATGCGTTGTTTTTAAATGTGCTGGCATGGTAGATTCATCAACCGCAAAACCATGATTTTGTGCCGTAATCAAAACTCGACCGGTATCTAGATCTTGAACAGGATGATTGCCTCCATGATGTCCAAACTTCATTTTTACTGTTTGCGCCCCGCTTGCTAAAGCAAGCAGCTGGTGTCCTAAACAAATACCAAATACAGGGATATCCGTTTCTAAAATTTGTTGAATTGCTTTAATCGCATAATCACAAGGCGCAGGATCACCAGGACCGTTAGACAAAAACACACCATCAGGATTCAACGCCAAAACCTCTTCTGCACTGGTTTGAGCCGGCACTACCGTTAAGCGGCAACCTCGATCAGCTAGCATCCGCAGAATATTTAACTTAACTCCATAATCATAGGCCACCACATGATAGGGTTGCGTTCCTGCACGTTCAACATGACCTTGCCCCAACTGCCATGAGCCTTGAGTCCAATGATAGCTGTCTTGGGTTGTCACTTCTTTAGCCAAATCCATACCGTTTAAACCGGCAAATCCACGTGCCTTGGCCACAGCCTGCTCAGCGTCAATCACAGAACCAGCTACGATAACACCATTTTGAGCTCCCTTTTCCCTCAAAATGCGTGTCAATTTACGGGTATCTATATCTGCAATAGCGACAATATTTTGTGCTTTTAGATAATCAGGCAGGCTTTGCGTTGCTCTAAAATTGCTCATTATGGCAGAACAGTCTTTAACCACTAACCCTTGAGCCATAATACGAGGCGATTCCTCATCCTCAGGATTAACACCGACATTGCCAATGTGAGGATAGGTTAAGGTAACTATTTGCTTGAAATAAGACGGATCAGTAAGAATTTCTTGATAGCCAGTCAATGAAGTATTAAACACCACCTCACCAACAGATTCACCCTCGGCACCAATTGAAGTTCCCCAAAACAACGTCCCATCTTCAAGCGCCAATAAAGCTGTGTAATTCATCTAATCGCCCGCCTAAATACTTAAAATGCACATACAAAAAACGGAGCCTGCTCTTGCAACACAAGAACAAGCTCCGTTTAAAATTTAACTAGAATATGACCTCATGTCACCCTTAGCTTCGCGTCATAAAATCAAAATATTGAATTGCTTGTATTTTAATTAACACACCTCTAAAAGTCCAGCAAAAAATCCGGTATTCAGTATTATGGATCGAGAAATCCATTTAAATCGACTTTAAAAAATCTACAGCTTCTTCTTGACTATAAGTCCATGGAAAACTTGGCAGGCTATTTACAATATTTTGACCGTAATGCTTGGTTGAGAAACGAGGATCGCACAATACCAGAACGCCCTTATCATTTTGATCACGAATTAAACGTCCCACCCCTTGCTTTAAAGCCATAATTGCCTCAGGTAGCTGAAAGTGTGCGAAACCATTCAAACCTTTTTGCTTTAAGTAGGTTTCTCGGGCTTGCACAATCGGATCATCCGGGGGTAAAAAAGGGATTCGATCAATTAAAACCAATTGCAATGCCTGACCCCTAACATCTACCCCTTCCCAGAAACTGCTTGTGCCTAACAAAATGGCATTAGATTCATTCTTAAAACGTTTCAGCAATGATGACTTCGAGCCTTGTCCTTGAACTAACAAGACCCCTTTCCAATGCTCTTCTAAAAGCGCCTTAGCTTCATTTAAAGCGCGAAAACTGGTAAACAATAAGAATGCGCGGCCTTCACTGGCCAATAGCAGAGGCCAAACCGCACGCATACATATTTTAATGTAATCTTCAGAACGTGGGTCAGGCAGACCTAGCGGATGAAAAATCAAACCCTGATGTTGATAATCAAAAGGACTAGGCCAAACTTCACTAATCGGTTCATACAGCCCAAGTCTTTGCTGAAAATACTCAAAACTTTTTCTAACACTCAAGGTTGCTGAAGTAAACACCCACCCACCGCCTATAGCCTCTCTCTGACGTCTAAAAGGCTCTGCAACACTTAGAGGTGTCATGGTTAGCTTAAAACGCGCTTGAGAAGACTCAGCCCATCGAACTTGAGTTTCCTTATCAGTCGATAACCATAAACTCAGTTGCTTTTCAAATTCCTGAGCCCGTTTGGTCACCGCTGCCAATAATTTACCGCGCTTTTCCAAAACTTTGAGATGATCAGACAAGGCCGCTAAATGATTAACAAGCCTTTCAAGCTGCTTGATAAAAACTGCTGAATCAGTCAATTGTTCCCAATTCCAACGCTTGTCCCATTTGCCTAGGGCTTCGTTAACCAACTTAATCTGTTCTTGAAACAAAGCCAGGCGATCAATTAAATCATCAGACTCAGGTGACTCTTGTTCTTTAGCTTGTTTAATGTCACGACCTAAATCTTCAAGTTGAAATCGTGAAACCGAAAACCCTAGAAACTGAGCAGCAATGTCAGGTAATTGATGTGCTTCATCAAAAATATAACAATCCGCATCCGGCAGCAGCTCGCCAAAACCTTGCTCGCGCAACGAAAGATCCGCACAAAACAAATGATGGTTCACAACCAAAACCTGAGCATCAGCTGCCTTTGCCTTCACCTTGGGGTAGAAGCAGTCTGCTTCTTTACTACAAGAGACCGCTTGACAAAATTCTAATCTTGCACAGATTTTTCTGGCTAATAGATCGCCATCATCAAGTAAACCGGATTCAGACAAATCCCCTGTGTTGGTTTTTTTAACCCAATCACGAAGCTTAGCAAGACGGTGCCAATCCTCTCGGCTATTTTTAAATTGAGTTTCAGCAAGATGCATTCTCTGTTCGCAAAGGTAATTTTCACGCCCTTTAAGCTGCATGATGCCCCCTTTAACCTTACAAAGGTCTTTTAACAGAGGCAAATCCTTGTCTATTAACTGCTGCTGTAAGTTCTTGGTGGCGGTCGAAATAATAATTTTCTTACCACTTAACAAAGCAGGAACTAAGTACGCAAAGGTTTTTCCGGTACCAGTTCCCGCTTCAGCAACAAGCGTGTTTTGCTGTTCAAAACAATGAGCGACCTGTTTTGCCATCGCAATCTGAGCTGACCTAGGACGGTAATCATTAACGGCTTGCTGCAAAGCGCCACCCTCAGCCAAAAAATCGTCCACTTTTTTTTCAAGTGTCATTCACTGTGCCCAAAAATTAAAGCCCAAGCTCCTATCCATCTTGCGTAATTTTTTCAATCAAAGCGGTTAGCGTGGCTTCTGCAACAGCGTTATCAACTTGGCAGGTTCCCGCTGCCATATGACCGCCGCCGTTATATTGAAGACAAAGCGCACCGACATTAGTTTTAGAGCTTTTATTCAAAATAGACTTCCCTATCGCAAAAACAGTGTTTTGCTGCTTCAAACCCCATAAAACATGTATCGAAATATTACTATCTGGGTAAAGTGCATAGATTGTGAATCGATTTGTAGGATATATAACATCCTCACCACGTAAATCTAACACCACTAGATTGCCATACTGCTTAGCACAGCGAATGATCTGGTCTTTTGCCTGTTTCTCATAATTAAAGTAGAGGTCAATACGCTCTTTAACATCAGGTAATTGACATATTTGTTCGATACTATGATCTCGGCAGTAATCAATCAGCTCCATCATTAACTGATAATTGGAGATTCTAAAATCTCTAAATCGACCAAGTCCGGTTCTTGCATCCATTAGAAAATTTAATAAAGACCAACCTGAAGGGTTTAAAACCTCGTCACGAGAGAATTGCGCTGCATCCCCTTTATCGACTGCTTCCATTAAATCATCCGCAATAGCCGGCATCGCGGCTTTACCACCATAATAATCATAAACAACGCGCGCGGCAGAAGGCGCGTCGACATCAATAATATGATTATCGGCTTCGTTATTACGAATTTTTTCGCTCAAGTGATGATCAAAAGCAAGATGACAACCTTCTACATAGGGTAAATTGGTCGTGATGTCATTAGGACCAATAGCAATCTTGCCGTCTTGCATATCTTTTGGATGAACAAACAAAATATCATCAATCAAATTCTGTTCTTTCAATATCACAGCACAGACTAAGCCATCAAAATCACTTCGTGTGACTAAACGAAATTTTTTATCACTCATTTGCGTATCCCCAATACAGGTTTCAATTTAAGTATTCGTTTGTGCTTGCGCAACATCTTGATGAACCTTATCCATATCTAGCTCTCGAAGCTGAGTAATGGCTTGTTCTAAATTGCTGGCAGGCAAGGCACCCGGGTTGGCATAAACCACCACCTTTTCTCGCATCAAAGCTATAGTCGGAATAGAGCGCACTTGGAACATGCCTGCTAACTCTTGCTCCTCTTCAACATTCACTTTTGCAAACAAAATATCCGGATGCTTTAAAGAAACCTCTTCAAATACAGGACCAAACTGCTTACAAGGACCACACCATTCAGCCCAAAAATCAAAAATAATCATCTCATGTGCTTCGATAGTTTTCTCAAATTCAGCTGACGTCAGGTTTATCACTGGCATGTTTTTCTCCTAATTATCTAATCTTATGACGGGGTTCCACCTAGAGTGAGCTTGGCCGGATCAAGGTAATTTTCCAGTGTTTGACGATCAAGGTTCGTCAACTCCAAAGCAACATCCATAACCGGTCTTTTAGAGCGATAGGCCTCTTTAGCAATCGCCGCTCCTTTTTCATAGCCTACCACAGTATTTAATGCCGTGACTAGAATCGGATTAACATCCAATGCTTTTTTAAGGGTGTCTTGATTAACCACAAACCCCTTTATAGCCTGATCTGCCAATTGAATAGACGCACTAGAAGCAATCTTGATCGAGTAAAGCAGGTTGTCAGCCATCATTGGTAACATAACATTCAACTGAAAAAGGCCTGACTGCGCACCAATCGTAATCGCCGTATGATTACCCGTGATCTGAGCACACACCATGGCAACCGACTCCGGAATAACCGGATTCACTTTACCTGGCATAATTGAACTTCCGGGTTGCAAAGCCGGTAATTGAATTTCTCCCAGGCCAGCAAGAGGTCCTGAGTTCATCCAACGCAGGTCATTCGCTATCTTCATTAAGCTGGCCGCTAAAACATTTAACTGACCACTTAACTCAAGAACGGTATCCTGACAACTTAAACCTATGAACAAATTAGGCATGGGCTTGAATTCATAGCCAAGCACTTGGCTGAGTTCCTCGCAAAACACTCGAGAAAACTCTGGATGCGCATTGATGCCTGTTCCCACTGCTGTTCCACCTTGAGGCAATAACACCAATCTTTCTAGACTGGATTTCAGCCTAGTTATATTATCCAATACCTGATGACGCCAAGCCTGAATTTCTTGACCAAAGGTTATCGGCATAGCATCCATTAGATGCGTACGCCCGGTCTTAACAACCGCCTTTAATTCAATCGCTTTTTGATTAAGAGTTTCAGCGAGATGATTTAAAGCAGGAATAAGTTCTTTGTTTAACGCTAAAACCGCTCCCAAATGAATGGCCGTCGGTATGACGTCATTAGAACTTTGACTCATATTTACATCATCATTTGGATGAATAGTACTAGAACCCAGTTTTGTTGCCAAGCTAGCTAGCACCTCATTCATATTCATATTAGAACTGGTTGCGGAGCCGGTCTGAAAGACATCAACCGGAAATTGATGATCATGAACACCGCTTAGGACTTCTTCTACCGCACTGGCTAAAGCTCGTTTTTTTTCTTCAGTTAGCAAGCCAAGCTTAAAGTTTGCTTGGGCGCAGGCGCGTTTAACCATAGCTAAAGCATGAATAAACGCTTTTGGCATAGTTCGACCGCTTATGGGAAAATTATTCACTGCACGTTGAGTTTGAGCGCCGTAAAGTGCGTCGACAGGAACTTCTAAGGTTCCCATGCTGTCTTTTTCAAGTCGGGTTTGAGTCATAAAAAATCTCATTATTTTAGTCTAAACAATATCGAATATACAAAAAATACACAAAAACCTATACAATACCTGTTCAAAATATTTAAATTTAAGGCTTTTTGTTTTGATGCCATTTTACGCAGAACCACAACAAATTCCCATTATTAAAATAATTGTTGGCTATAACATCTTAATAAATCATTAACGATGTTAAATCTTTTAAATAGAAAAAGCCTAAAAAACAGTTTGGTTCATTTTTTATACGTGGTAAACTTACTAGCTAAAATTGAGATATTAGAAATTTAAATCAAAAACAATACAACTGGAATTATGCGACTGACTTGCTTAGCACTTTATTCCAAATAAAACGCAAACTAAATGTAAATGGAAGGCTAACATTATGGCAAAAAAAATAAACTTACTTCTCGCTGAAAATCACGACCTGGTCAGAGAGTCATTGAAACTTCTTATCGAGGCTGATTCTAACTTTAAAGTGGTAGCTGAAGCTGAGGACGGGATTGTCTGTATGGAGCAGGTTCGCGCTAAGGATCCTGATATTGTTGTACTTGGCCTAGCGATGCCTAAACTGAATGGACTCAATACGATCTCTCAGCTTAAACGACGTCACCCCAATACCAAAATATTTGTATTAACCGCTGCTGAAACACCGACTGTATGGCAGGAAGCACTTGAATTGGGTGCGCACGGCATTGCCACCAAGCGCATCAATAAAAAAGAGTTAATTGCCGGTCTAAGTAAAGTCTTCGAAGGCGACCGATTTATTTCTGAAGAAATTAAGCCACATGTGGTTAACCTTTTAGATGCTGACGCAAACATTAAGAAAAAACGCAATATGCGTAAACTTTCTGTGCGAGAAAAACAAGTGACTAAATTGATTGCAGAAGGTTACAAAACTAAAGATATAGCCGAAATGCTAGAAATCAGTGATCGTACGGTATCAAAGCATCGTGAAAACTTAATGACAAAGCTGGGGGCGACCTCACCTGCAGAAATTACTCACTACGCTACAGATTCTGGCTTAACCAAAGTCAAATTACTTGAAATTGAGTAAAGTTTAAATCTGCTCTTATAAAAAACGCCAATCATCTGGCGTTTTTTTATTTTAAAACCAAGCCACTTTACCTTAATCATCGATCAAAATCGGGTAGCTGAGCTAATAATCAAACCTCAAGCTAAAACATATTCAATGATGCCAACGGAACAAACTCAACCCAATCCCCTTTTTTGACGGTTTTCTCCGGTGGTAAGATTACCAAACCGTTTGCCCAGTTAAATGCTAACAATGAGCTGGCGCTTTGTTGTGCATAAAGTTGCACCGCACGATTACTCTGATAACCCGGTTCTAGCCTTGCACGCAACACCTCCATTCTCGTACTGGGTTTAAACCAATCAAAATCGGCTTGCGTCCATAATGGCAAATAACATTCGTCTTCCACCCCTTGACATAGCAATAAAAAAGGCCGCGCAAACAACGCAAAATTAATTAATGCCGCGACCGGATTGCCTGGCAATGCCAATACAGGAGTTTGTTTTGTCGTCACTTTACCGATCGCAAAAGGTTTGCCCGGTTTCATTTTTACCTGCCAGGCCTGCAACTCGCCTAATTGCTCAATCGCTGCACGTAAATGATCCTCACCACCAACCGAAACCCCTCCTGTGGTTATAATCACATCTGCCTGCTCGGCAGCCTGTTGTAAAGCATTTAACGTTGCTTGTAAGCTATCTTCAACCGGTTCAAACAACAAACAGTTGAAGCCGAGTGCTTGAACTTGTGATTTGATGAGGTATTTGTTGGAATTGTAAATACCACCAACGGGTAAGGGAGATCCAGGTTCAACCAGCTCATTACCCGTATTAAGCAGCGCAACATTTAATGTTTGATAAATATCCACTTCAGCGACACCAGCAGATGCCAAAAGCGCAATATCTTGCGGCCTAAGTTTTCTCCCCACCGTTAACAGTAAGCTTTTAGGTGCAATATCACTGCCCCTTAAACGAATGTGCTGACCCTGAGATGGCGCGGCATTAAATTCAATCCAATCCCCAACACGCCTAACCTCCTCTTGTATGACAACCGTATCAGCACCTTCAGGCATCGGTGCACCGGTAAAAATCTGTGCCGCAGTCTTCGGAACTAAGGCTGTACCAACCTGACCTGCCGCAATGCGTTGACTGACCGCAACACGATATGGCGGGCTACCGGTTAAATCCGCAACTGACAAAGCATAACCATCCATCGCACTATTATTTTGCGGCGGTATCGCATATTGGCTAATCACATCCTGCGCAAGAACACCCCCTAAGGCTCGATCTAATTTCACGCGTCGAGAATTAGGAATTAATTTAGCATGGTTTAACAATTTTTCTCGCGCTTGTGCAAACTCAATCGCTTGATGCTTCATTGATCTTGTCCTCTAGTGTTCTAACGCTATTAATATTTTTAAACCCCGAAGCTAGGTCACTACAATCCACCTCGACTAAAGCTTGCTGGTTCATCCAACGGTATGCCGCTAAGTGTTGTTGTTCTATAGCATGCACCAGACTTGGCCAGGTTGAACGGTGTAATTGCGAAAAAAGGGGTTGCACTCTCTCACCATCCCAGGGTGTGATAATCTGAAAAGGTGTTGTTGACGATGTAAAACCGGCCAATTTAACTACCAGGCCTGGCGGTAGCTGGGGACAATCACAAGGAATAAGTTGTAACCAATCCGCTTGACTATCTGCAAAAACCGCATCAATTCCGGCTAAGGGGCCTAAATAACCACTAAATCGGTCAGGGATAATTTTGATATTAAGTTTATCTTGGTAGGATTTTAAATAGTTTTGGTATTCATCAGCTTGTGTATTGGTTACCACCCATATAATTGGTTTTTGTAGGCATCTTAAAAAATCGGATTGAAATTCAGCAGCAATCCAATCCATAATATGAAGAATCATCGGCACACCTTGCCATTTGACAAGCCCCTTATTGACTCCCCCCATCCTTTTACCTTCCCCTCCACACAAAACCACCATATCCAGCCGAAAATCGGCATGAGAGCCTAAGCGATTAATACGCATAAATACACCTTCCCATACTTTAATTTTTCGACCTGCGATCCGGCTCATCTCTTGTTTAAGCTGTCTAGGGTTTAGCGATTAAGGATGCAACCAGACTTTATTTAATTGAAAAAACCACACTAAATAGAATGTTAACCTTGTTAGCCTGACTCATCAAGAAATTAAACAAGCCATTCAACCTGGTTTATTCAAAAAATACCTATGTTCAATATACCTGTTCCAATAACTGCCTGGATAACTTGAAAGTCGTTTAAAGTAAATACGACAATACGACTTGATAAGATCATTCAGGATACGTCGAAGTATCTTTAATGTTTGTGCGTGTTCGTTATACTAACTAAACACGCCTAGCCTTCACAGCTTCAAACGATAAGCTTAATAATTAAACCAGCTTTTAATCATCTTGGCGCTCGGCACACCACCGGAATGCACCACCTGACCATTAATCACGACACCGGGTGTCGCCATAATGCCGTATTTTGCGATTTCAGCAATGTCTTCAACCTTTTCCAAAGTCGCATTCAAGCCTAACTCAGCCGTCACTTTTTCAACCTGTTGATAGGTATTGGTACAGTTAGCGCAGCCGGTGCCGAGCACTAAAATATGATGGTGGTCAGCCTTGGTGGTGATATTCAGCTCCGTTGCATTAGACTTGCTTGCGTCGCAACAACCCTGCTTAGACGAGGTTTCATCACAACAGCCCGTCTTTTTGGGCTCACAACAACCGGCTGACGTATCTGAACAACACGCCTGATCATTAGTACAACAGGCTCCATCTTTTTTGGTTTCTGCCGGTTTATCACAGGCCACGCCACAGGCAATACACTCACCACGTGGATTTTTAAACATCGGACAAAAACCACTAAAACTGGCTTGGATCGCATTCGCCGTCATAAACAACACAATCCAGAAAATCCAATCTGACAGCAAATTAATCTGCCCTAAAAAATGCGCGACAATCACTAGTGTTGCAATAAAAACTGCCAACATTCTTAGAGGACGGTTGCCCCGCACCACCGATCCTGAACTCGACGTACCACATGCTGAACCTGACATAAACCACTCCTAAACTATAAAAAAATAAATAAAAAAACTAAGCAAACAAAAAATTAAACAACCATCCCACCAGCATAAAGGCCACCGCGAGAATCACCACAAACCAAATTAACGCCGGCCATTTTATAACCTTGCGCAAGATAATTAACTCCGGTAACGACAAGGCCGCAATCGACATCATCAACGCTAAAGCCGTGCCAATCGGCACGCCTTTGAGTAACATCGCCTCGATAACCGGAATCACGCCTACCGCATTAGAATAAAGAGGCACCCCCATCAGCACCGCAGCCGGTACCGACCACCAGGCCTGGTCACCGACAAGGTGTTTTTCCACCCACTCTTGTGGCACATAACCATGAAACAGCGCCCCGATTGCAATCCCTGCCAACACCCATTTCCACAGGCGCCTAAAAATCTCTTTAACCTCGGCTACGGCGGTGTGATGACGCCCCGAAAAAGATTTATCCACCTTAATACCTGCCTGACCGGCTGCCATCTTAATATCCCAAACGTAGCTTTCCACCCAGCGCTCGGTTTTGAGTTTTTCCATAATCACACCGCCAACATACGCCACCACCAGGCCTGCTAACAGATACATCAGCGCAATTTCCCAACCGACTAAATAAATCAACATCACCAGTGCGATTTCGTTAATCATCGGGCTGGCGATTAAAAATGAAAAGGTCACACCCATTGGAATACGTGCCTCCACAAACCCGATAAACAAGGGCACGGACGAACAGGAACAAAAGGGCGTAACCGCCCCCAACATAATCGCTAAACTGCGCGCCAGCCATTGCGGTTTGCCACGCACAAATTCCCGAACTTTCTCTGGGGCAACAAACGCACGCAACCAGCCCATCAAATATATCACCAGCGCCAGCAAGAAAAAAATTTGCGCCACATCCATCACAAAAAACTGCACGGCTGTGCCAAGACGTTCGTCAGGCGATAACCCCAACAGGTCATAGGCCACTAAATCCCCAAGCGCTTCAAACAATTTCACCCAAGCCATCCTTCAAATTAACATTTCAAATCATTATATCTGATTTTTCAAATATTAAAACCACTATCAACAAATCAACCGCTATCGCGTATGATATGCCCTTGGATAAAAAACATAATAAGGAAGGATTCATGGCAAATTGGACAGCAGGTTATGCCGCAGATGTAGATTATACTTTTGGCTATTTTAAAGAGCTCAATCCCTTAACCATTAAACTGGCACTGATTGATGCCGGTATTCAACCGCCAGAAGTTCAAGCGGCCTGTGAGTTAGGGTTTGGGCAAGGCATTAGCGTCAATATTCATGCCGCCGGCTCTTCAACCAAATGGGTTGGTACCGATTTTAGTCCAAGCCAAGCCGGGTTTGCCCAAGATTTAGCCAAGGCATCCGAAAACCAAGCCCAACTCTATGACCAAGCCTTTGCTGAGTTTGCCCAGCGTGACGATTTACCCGATTTTGATTTTATTGCGTTACATGGAATCTGGAGCTGGGTTTCAGACGAAAACCGTAAGATTCTAGTCGATTTTATTGCCCGTAAACTCAAGGTCGGCGGCGCACTGTTTATCAGTTACAACGGCCCCGCAGGTTGGGCCAATATGTTACCTATTCGTCACCTGCTCAACCAGCACGCTGAACACATGGCTTCACAAGGGAGCAACTCCGTCGAAAAAGTTCAAAATGCGTTTGAATTTGCAGAACAACTACTTGCGATTAATCCCGGCTACTTGCAAGCCAATCCCCAAGCCAGAAAATCATTTGATATTGTCAAAAATCAAGACCCGGTTTACCTTGCACATGAGTACTTTAGTGCTGATTGGAAACCTATGGCGTTTTCAGATATGGCGAAATGGCTGTCCCCTACCAAATGTGACTATGCCTGCTCTGCTCATAGCCTCGATGAAGTCAATGCGATTAACCTGACCCAAGCCGAAGAAGACCTGATTAACCAGCAAACCAATCCGATTTTCCGTGAAACGGTGCGGGACTTATGTATGAACCAACAGTTTCGCCGTGATATTTGGGTAAAGGGTCCCAGACCGCTGGACCGATTTGAACAGATGGAACAGCTTATAAAGCTTCGCTTGGTGATGACACAGGTACGAAATGAAGTGGATTTAAATGTAAACGGCATGCTCGGCCCGTTAAAACTCAAAGCAGAAACCTATAACCCAATCCTCGATTTTTTTGCCGATTACCAAGTAAAAACCTTTGGCGAACTCCAATCCGCTATGCAAACACAGGGCATTCCGTTTGAAAAGGTGATGCAAGCGGTGATGATTTTAACCGGCAAAAATGCACTGGCTGTAGCACAGGAAACAACGCAGATTGACCAGGCTCGCCACAAAACCGATAAGCTTAATCGTTTTATTCTGATGAAAGCACGCGGAAATGATGCCATTATGACACTGGCCAGCCCGGTTACCGGCGGCGGTATAGAGCTGCAAGGCTATGAAATGCTGTTTATGTTAGCGATTCAGTTCGGACATGACAGCGCTGAGCGCATTGCCCCGTTTGTATGGGGCTTGTTAAAACAACGCGGCATTAAATTATTGCGTGATGGCAAATGGCTCGAAACCGATGAAGACAACCTAGCCGAATTGAAAAATCAACTCGACTATTTCTTAGGTGAACCGCTAAAACTCTACCGCGCGCTAGGTGTGATCTAGGCCAAGATAGTCACTAAGGCTGATGTGTTTCAAGCGTCAAGGTTTGATGCGGCTTTAAGGTCATTTGCTGACCTCTCGCTTCAACCTTGACATGGTGATAGTCCATATCGATCACTCTAACCCCATCCTTCTCACTGTGACGCGTTAAATATTGACCATTAATCCGAACCCGCATTTGACCATCCGTTCCCATCACCACCGACTCCACTTGTATGACCAGAGGTGAAGATTCTTGAGCCTTGAGGTTGGTCGAAAAAGTTAACGCGAGCATTGCTGAAAGCAAAATATAGGATTTCATCCGCTAGACTCCCAAAATAAAAAGCTTAATTTTTCTTATCATCTAACACTTCGCCCTCAATAATACGACCTGATTGCTCAGAATTAGCATCAGAACGACGACGTGAAACCTGATGATACTCAATCCGTCCGGATTCTTCATCTCGAACCGTCCACTCTGCATGAACATAGTGACTCGAAGCCGATGGTTGACGCATTGCACGAGCCAACCATCGTTTCGCCAAATATACACGCACAGGAGGAAGCAAAAGTAATAGACCAATAAAATCAGTAACCAGGCCTGGTAACAGCAACGCAACGCCTCCAATAAAAATCAGCATGCCTTCCATCACTTGCTGCTGCGGATGCTCACCTTTTGCTAAACTCAGTTGGGCTTGCTGAACCACCTGTATCCCTTGATACTTCATCATTAAACCACCGAGTGCCGCTGTTGCAATCGTTAACAAAATGGTAGGCAAGGCACCAATAGCAGAACCGACTTCTATTAATACATAAAGCTCAAGCAATGGAACAACAATAAACAATAAAAATAAAATTTTAAACATCAGACCCTTCTCTTTTAAGATTCAACTTGCTTGTAAGCTACATGGCCATAATAAACTTATTTTCAAGGTCTGTTAAGTGAGAAAGCTTAATCCTTAAACCTTTCAAGGTTGGACTAGCCTTAAATAGAGTGGGTCTGATAGAATCACAAAGTAATTTATAAATAAATAATACAGGATACTCGCATGCTAACTCAGACCATTCATTTTTCTCAAAAATGGCTTCAATTAATGCTCTTGCTTCTGTTGGGTTTGTTTGCCCACACAACGAATGCGATGATGGGCGATGACTTACTTGATGCTGATGATGCGTTTAGCCTTCAACAAGTCATTGTTGAGCAAGATGAACTGAAAATTTCATGGAAAATCGCCAAGGATTACTACCTTTACAAAGACAGAATATCCGTCGAATCCAATGATATTCAACTCTCGCAACCCATCTTTCCTAGCAGTGTTAGAAAAAACGACCCCTTGTTTGGTCAAGTAGATGTATTTCAAAAAGATTTTACAATCCGTGTTCCTTACCAATCCCATGTTCAAACTGCTGAATTAACCATCAAATATCAGGGTTGCTCTGAAAAATATGGTGTGTGTTATCCACCGCAAACCAAAAAAGTTAACATTAGCCTGCCTGCAACGCCTGCTTCGAGCAGCCTGCCGTCCTTGGGTAACGTCAATTCGCTACAAGAACTTAATGCGTTGCTCGCCGCATCTACCGGCTTTGATTCAGGTTTGCTGGATGTGGATGCCGCTTTTGCCTTTTCTTCAAGACAAAATGGCCAGGGTGAACTTATCGCTGAATGGACGATTGCTGACGGCTATTATCTTTATCGAGACAAAATCAAAGCACGGATTATCGAGGGCCAGGCTCAACTTGGAGAAATCGAAACCCCTGCCGGCAAACAAAAAGATGATCCAATTTTTGGCTCCGTTGAAGTGTATTACCAACAAGCACAAGCCACCCTTGCCATTCACAATGTAACAGGTCCCGTTAAGGTTGAAATAGAGTATCAAGGCTGTGCAGATGTTGGAGTATGCTACCCACCTGAGCGCAAAACGGTATCGATTGATGCCAAGGACTTCGGCAGCCCATCGACAAGTCTAGCTGCAACCCCAGCTGTTGACCGCAGCCAGATGTCGGAATCCGATCGGATTACGGATACCTTGATGAACGCAAATCTATGGGTTGTAGTATTGACCTTCTTTGTTTTTGGCTTGTTGTTATCGCTTACACCCTGTGTATTCCCGATGATTCCAATTCTCTCCAGCATTATCGTAGGGCAAAGTGCGAAAACCGGCCAACCTATTTCAACACGCCGCGCATTTATTATGTCACTCGTGTTTGTATTAGCAATGGCGGCTGCCTACACCATTGCCGGCGTGCTGGCTGGGTTGTTTGGTGCTAACCTGCAAGCAACCCTACAGAACCCTTGGGTACTAGCCAGCTTTGCTCTAGTATTTGTGCTTCTCGCTCTATCTATGTTTGGTTTTTATGAAATCCAACTACCGAGCAGTTTGCAAAGCAAAATAACCAATATCTCGAATAAACAACAAGGCGGCTCGCTGGGTGGTGTCGCAATTATGGGCTTCTTGTCGGCATTGATTGTTGGCCCTTGCGTTGCCCCACCGCTTGCAGGCGCACTGATTTATATTGGACAAACTGGCGACGCCTTGTTAGGTGGTTTAGCCTTGTTCGCAATGAGCATTGGTATGGGTGTTCCTCTGCTATTACTTGGCACCTCAGCCGGCAAATTACTTCCACGTGCAGGCGCATGGATGAACACCGTCAAAGCCGTATTTGGCGTACTTTTACTAGCCGTTGCGCTTTGGCTAGCAGATCGTATTATGCCAGACTGGTTAACCTTGACCGCTTGGGCTGCCCTACTGATCGCTTCAGCGATTTACATGGGAGCGCTGGAACCTATCGGCGAAAAATCAAATTGGCATAAACTCTGGAAAGCCATGGGGTTGGGTATGCTGGTATATGGTATCGTCTTGATTATCGGTGTAGCCGGCGGTTCACGTGATCTGCTTCAACCGCTTAAAGTCTTCCAAGGCGGTGGTACGGTGGCGCAGCAAGAGGCTAAACTGCAATTTGAGTATATCAACTCATTGGATGAGTTAAATGCTCGGATTGGCAAGGGACAAGCTGTGATGTTGGATTTTTATGCCGACTGGTGTGTAAGCTGTCATGAGATGGAACGCTTTACATTCAGTGATCCAGGGGTTCAAGCAGCCTTAGCCGGTGTCACGCTACTCAAAGCCGATGTGACGGCTAATAACGCTGATCACCGTGCATTGATGCGTGAACTTGGCATCGTTGGCCCTCCTGCCATTCTATTTTATAACGCCCAAGGCGTAGAACAGCGTGGACAGCGCGTAGTAGGTTTCCAAAATGCTGAAACCTTTAAAGCCAACATCAATGCAGCGTTAAATTAGCTTTTACATCAACTTATTAGGCCGCTCATGCGGCCTTTTTTAAATCTAAACGATCGCTTAACGTTTTAAGGCGGCAAACTTATCGGCCAAGGTTCCTAGGCTGGTTGATGTTTTTGCTGACTGATTTGAAGATGAACGCGCAGCGTTAATCGTTTTACGATCTGCTTGTTGTGCTGCAGCCACACCGCTCACCATCGCATCCGACTTCATCGACAAGCTAATGCGCTTTCTTGGCGCGTCCACTTCCAAAACCGTCACCTGAACGATCTGTCCCGCTTTGACCACATCCCGTGGGTCACTGACAAACTTATCGGCTAAATGCGAAATATGCACCAGACCGTCTTGATGCACACCAATATCTACAAAAGCGCCAAAATGCGTAACATTGGTCACCACACCCTCCAATAGCAGGCCTGGTGCCAAGTCTTTTATCTCGGTAATGGTTTCACTAAACCTAGCGGTTTTAATGCTTGGCCGTGGGTCGCGTCCAGGTTTTTCGAGTTCACTGAGAATATCTCGCAGGGTTGGCAAACCCACCAGCTCGTTCACATAATCCTTTAACGGTATCTTCTGAATCTGATCAGGTGCGCCAACCAGCTTATTTAATTCCAACTTTAAGTCTTTCGCCATGTGTTCGACAATCGCATAGGATTCAGGGTGAACCGCAGATTGATCCAAAGGATGATCACCATTACGAATCCTTAAAAAACCGGCTGATTGTTCAAACGCTTTTGGCCCCAAACGCGGTACCTGCTTGAGTTGTTTACGATTGGTAAATGAACCGTTTTCATCACGCCAATCAACAATCGCCTGCGCTAAACGGCCAGATAAACCGGAAACATAACTTAGCAAAGCAACCGAAGCAGTATTCAAATCCACACCCACCGAGTTAACACAATCCTCAACCGTTGCTTGCAAAGATTGAGCCAAGGCCGTTTGGTTCACGTCATGCTGGTATTGACCCACCCCAATTGCTTTGGGGTCAATCTTAACCAACTCCGCCAAAGGATCTTGCAAACGACGTCCGATCGAAACCGCGCCTCTTATCGAGACATCCAAATCAGGAAACTCCTTTTGCGCTAACTCAGATGCCGAATAAACCGATGCCCCCGCTTCGGAAACCACCACCTTCTGCGTGTTAGTTAATTGAAAGTCCTTCAATGTTTCCGCAACCAACTGCTCAGTCTCGCGCGAGGCAGTGCCATTACCTATACTCACCAATTCAACCTGGTAATGCGCAATCAATTTGGCCAGCTTTTGCTTGGTTGCCTGCCATTGATTTTGTGGTTGGTGCGGATAAACGGTATCCGTCGCCAAAAGCTTACCGGTGGTGTCCACAACCGCCAATTTAACCCCTGTGCGATAACCGGGATCAAGTGCTAAAGTGACTTTGGCTCCCGCTGGTGCTGCTAACAGCAAATCTTTTAAATTTTGTGCAAAAACATCAATCGCGCCCTGCTCAGCCTGCTCACGCAAACGGCTAAACAGCTCATTTTCTAAAGACTTAGCCAATTTCAATCGCCAGGCCTGGTTAATTATTGAGGTAAAAAACAACTCGGTAGGTTGATTGGTAAAATCTAATTTATGATAACGTCGAATCGTTTCTAAAAACGGATGACGGCCTGGTTCCGCATTCGGAATATCCAGCTTTAGTCTTAGAACACCGGTCTGCTCACCACGAAACAACGCCAAAGCGCGGTGTGAAGGAATCTTACTAATCAACTCCGCATAATCATAATAATCTTTAAACTTTTCACCCTCATCCTGAACCTCTTTTAGCTTAAGACTCGTCAGCTCACCCTGTTTCCAAAGGGTTTCACGAAGCTGCGCAACCAGGCCTGGTTCTTGCGACAAATGCTCGACTAAAATATCCTGTGCCCCGCTGATCGCCTGCTCAAGCGTTTCAATCCCTTTATCAAGGTTCAGATAAGCCTTAGCCTCATGCTCAGGGTTTAAAGCAGGATTGCTCAATAAAGCCATCGCCAAAGGCTCTAAACCCGCTTCACGAGCTTTAGTCGCTTTAGAATTACGGACAGGCTTAAACGGACGATACAGATCCTCTAACTCGGTTTTGCTTTGACAGGTGGCAATCTGATCCTCTAACTCAGGCGTCAGTTTCTGCTGCGACGCTATGCTCGCTAGGATGGTTTGCTTACGATCCTGCAAACTAGTGAGATAAGCTAAACGTATTTCAAGCTGACGCAACTGAATATCATCCAACCCCTGAGTCACTTCCTTACGATAACGGGCAATAAAAGGTACCGTAGCGCCCTCAGCCAATAATTTAATCGCTGCGGCTACTTGAGAAGGATTAACCCCTAGTTCATTGGCAATCATGCCGGAAAAATCAACAGTTTTCATTTAACATCTCTATGGTTAATTTTAAAAACGACGCCATGCGCCACTAGCAATCTAGTCAATTCATCTTGATGCGCTTCGGGGAGCGACAGTTTAAGTGTTACCCTGTCTGAATAGTCTATTTGCGTTATCTGCCCCTTCATAAGGTCAAGATGATGGCGAATAAACTGTTCTAGAGCAAAATCACAACTTAGCTCAAGGCTCACGAGTGCTTCGAAGCTTTTTATCTCAAGTTCGGCCATCACGGCCTGCGCGGCTTGGCCGTAGGCACGGGTTAAACCACCCGCTCCAAGTTTAATGCCGCCAAAATACCGAACAACACCAATAAAAACATCCCCCACGCCTTTATGTTGCAGTACATTTAAAATCGGTTTTCCCGCGGTACCCGAAGGTTCGCCATCATCGCCCATACCTGCGTTCGATGCACAATTTGGATCACCCAATAAATAAGCCCAACAATGATGACGTGCATCAGGAAACTCAGTTTTAAGTTCTGCTAACCTTTTCATCGCTGCTTCTCTAGAAGCCACATAATCGGCAAACGCGATAAAACGGCTTTTTTTAATCTCAATTTCAGCTTGCGCAGATTTTAACGGAACCGGATAGGACATTTAAACCCTCTATTTAAAGCTATGGCACGAACCTTAAACAGTTTCAAAGCAATTGTAAAGCAGTAAAAGCACAATCCATTTAATGCTAGACTGTTATGCTTTATTAACTCGATAAATTCAAAAAATGAAGCAACACTGGGATATATTTTGTCGTGTGATTGATAATTACGGCGATATTGCCGTTTGTTGGCGACTCGCCAAAACCCTAACACATGACCATGCCATTAATGTTCGCCTTTGGGTGGATGATCTAATCACGTTAAAAGCACTGTTACCCGGCACCAATCCAAAGGCCAGCCAGCAAATCCAACAGGGGATTAGGCTTATTCATTGGACAGAATCCCTATCCGGTTCAATCGAGCCGGCTGACGTAGTGATTGAAGCTTTCGGTTGTGATCTACCCCACTATTACCTAAAAAAAATGCAAAATGCTAAGCCGATATGGATTAACCTTGATTACCTAACTGCTGAACCCTGGGTCAAGGATTTTCACGCTATGCCATCCACCCAAGCGAACAGACTAGAAAAATACTTCTTTTATCCCAGCATACTCAAGGGTACTGGCGGCCTGATGCGAGAAGCGAACCTGCTTGAGCAGCAAAAAACCTATCGAAATCAGGCCAACAAGCAGGCCTGGTTATCCAATCTAGGTTTGAAACCCAGCTCAGATAATAGCTTTAAAATATCCTTGTTTGGCTACGCCAACACGGGTTTAGATCGCCTCCTCGCCATCTGGTCTAAATCTGCAAACCCGATTGATCTCTATCTCGCGCCAGGCTCACTTCATCAGCAGGCAACAGCGTATCTTGGACAACCACTCAACGTCGGGCAAAGCCTAGTATCAGAAGCAATCACCTTTCATAGCCTGCCCTTTCTCCCACAATCTGAATACGATAAATTATTATGGCATTGTGATTTAAACTTTGTTCGTGGTGAAGAATCCTTTGTTAGAGCACAGTGGGCGGGAAAACCTTTTATATGGCATATCTATCCCACCGAAGACTTGGCGCATTGGCAAAAACTGGATGCCTTTTTTAACAGCTATATCGAAGGACTAGACGCAGAACTCGCCCAAACCATTATTCATTTCAACCAAGCATGGAATCAGGCGCATCGACAAACACTTGACCAGCAGGCCTGGTTAGCGGTTATCAAACAGATTTCCGCTTGGCAACAGCATAGCCAAAACTGGGTTAAACACCTTAATCAGCTTGGCGATTTAACATCTAATCTAGTCAAATTTGTTAAAAGCAAGGTATAATGCGCTGATTTTTTTACTTTTTAGGAAAACGAGATGAAAACAGCACAAGAATTCCGTGTAGGCAACGTATTTATGCTTGGTAATGACCCAATGGTTGTTCTAAGAACCGAATTCAACAAATCAGGCCGTAACGCGGCAGTGGTTAAGATGAAGCTTAAAAACCTGCTAAACGGCAGTGGTACAGAACAGGTTTACAAAGCGGATGATAAATTTGAACCGGTTATTCTTGAGAAAAAACCTTGCACCTACAGCTATTTTGCTGACCCGCTTTATGTGTTTATGGATGAAGAATATAACCAATACGAGATTGAAAAAGACAACCTTGGTGATGCAATCAACTTTATCGAAGATGGGATGGAAGATCAGTGCGAAGTAACCTTCTACGAAGGTAAGCCTATTTCTATTGAAATGCCTACTATTATTGTGCGTGAAGTGGCTTACACTGAACCTGCAGCGCGTGGCGATACTTCTGGTAAAGTGATGAAAGTCGCTCGCCTTAATTCAGGTTACGAACTTCAAGTGGCGGCATTTATTGAAATCGGTGAGAAAATTGAAATTGATTCACGCACAGGTGAATTCCGTAAACGCGCTTAAACTCGTGTTCTTGATTCAAAAGTTAAACTGTTTAACTTTTGAATCGCAATAAAAAACCCAGCTAAAGCTGGGTTTTTTATTGCATCATCTTATTCTAGTCTTTAGATAAGCTTACCTGCATAGTCTGCAAGGCCTGGATCATGCTTAACATTAACCAAGGTTGGGTGATTTACCTTCGCAAGCTTAACCACACCGTTATTCTTCTTAGCTTCACGACGAAGATAATCAGCAACGATATCCCAAACTAAGCGACCATCACCGACGGTATCAACCTGCGCCCAGCCAGAAACACTGTAGCTCTTGTTCATTTCAATCGGTGTACCGTCGTCTAACTTCATATCAGAAATACGACTACCTAAAGGCAGGTTAGGATCAATCGTGTAATCCATACCACCTAAACGTACCATGTCACCGCCTGATTGTAGGTAAGGGTCAACCACGAACAAGTTTTCAGCAATCCCTTCAAAAATATCTTTAAGCTGTGCACCGGTTAACTCAGTGCGATAGGTTTCACCATAGGTCAATGAAGTTTCATCCATTAGACGCTCCATAGTGATCATCTCACCAGCCATTACCGAGGTACCCCAACGAACACCGGCAGACATCGCAATTTGAGTGTCATGCTCTTCACGTAAGGCATTAACAATAATCTGATCCCAAGTACCCATAAAGTTACCACGACGGTAAAGGGTTTCACCGGCAATCGCCAATTCTTCACTTAAGATTTCACCGAAAGTTTTACCTAAACGCTCTTTGCTCACGCGATACTTAGGATTACGTGCTTCAATCACGTTTTGATCGTATTTACGTGCATAAAGCTCATCCAAGAACTTAGTCATGGTTGGATCAGCAGGCAATAGGTTAGCAAACACAGGCAATAGTTTGTATTCAACGCCTTGTAGCTTACCATCACGGATATCTAAATCCATCACGCCAACAAACTTACCGTTTGAACCTGCGTTAGTAACATAACAAGTGCCGCCATCAGGACGCTTAACTTTTGTCGGAGCCGGCATACCATCGTGCGTATGACCACCAAAAATGGCATCAATACCGGTTACACGACCCGCCATTTTAATATCCACGTCCATACCGTTATGCGAAATCACAACAATGGCTGCCACGTTTTCGTTTGCTTTGATATGGTCAACAGTTTCTTGCATTTCTTCTTCACGCAAACCAAATGACCAATCCGGGAAGTTTGCAATCGGGTTAGCATTCGACATACGCGGGAAAGTTTGACCGATAACGGCGATACGTTGACCGTTCAGTGTTTTA
Organism: Thiomicrospira microaerophila; assembly: GCF_023278225.1. Classification (GTDB taxonomy): domain Bacteria; phylum Pseudomonadota; class Gammaproteobacteria; order Thiomicrospirales; family Thiomicrospiraceae; genus Thiomicrospira; species Thiomicrospira microaerophila_A. Next base: position 994,697 of record NZ_CP070959.1, on the reverse strand, counting down.
ATGGTGTAAGGCTTGAACGGCATAAGATTATCAAGATCATATGCACCGTGACCACCATGACGCTCACACATATCAGCATATTCATCACCAAACAGTGCATCTTCACGAACACGGGTATTGTTAGAAATATACTCACCTTTGAACGCATTTAAATTACGCAATACTTCTTCTTGCTCATAGGTGAATTCCCAGTGACCCGTCATAATTTCTAGGCCCAGAATATTGGTCGCTTCAACCATGTCCATACCGCGTGTCCACAATGAGGTTGCAGAACCATGCCAAGTATCACCACCATCCATATGAACCGCATTACCTTCACCGGCTTGTGCACGTAAGCTATCAATCAAGGTTTTAAGGTGAGCGTAACCGCCGACCTTACCATATTTTTTAGCTGCCTTATCAAAATCTAGATAGGTGAACGCATAGGCTTCCGCTGAACCTTCTTTAATGTCAACGCCATCTGCTTTTAAGCTTTCAAGTAGTTTTTTACCTACAATGTGTGGACGCTGCGCATGAGCCGGACCTACGCCCAAGTTAACATTTGGCTCACGGAAAAAGATAGGTTTTAACTGTGCATGTGAATCGGTGGTGTGGATTAAACGTACGTTGCCTTTCATAGGCATGTCATAGGCTTTTTTCCAGTCCATTGGCTTGTCGCCCATTGCACGTGCGCCAGCAGGTAACATACCTGCAGCTGCTGCAACAGCCATTACATGTAAAAATTCACGACGATTTAAAGACATAGGGTCTCTCCGTTCAAGTTAAAGTTCAGCGCAAGCGCCCGTTTAAAAAAGTGCATCTAAGTTAACCAAATTGATCAGTAAAGTCAAACCGGCACACCAGCAAGTGCACCAGAATTATCTTATAGTCGATTAAAGCAAGTTTATAACCCCAGCTTTTATAGGCTGTTTATGAAAAAACCAAGGAGTTACTAGCCCACCCACTTGCGCGCATTACGGAATAAGCGTAACCAAGGCGCATCTTCCGTCCAGTCATCCGGACACCACGAGTGCTGTACTGCACGGAATACCCGCTCAGGATGCGGCATCATAATGGTGACCCGCCCGTCCTCGGTGGTCAAGCCGGTGATGCCCTGCTCTGAGCCGTTCGGGTTAAACGGATAACGCTCGGTCGGTACGCCTTGTGCATTGACATAACGCAAGCCAATCAAGCCTTTGGCGGCCTCTGCAGACGCACTACCAAAATCAACCCGCCCTTCGCCATGCGCAACCGCCACCGGCATACGGCTGCCCGCCATACCGGCCAGTAATACAGATGGCGATTCCTGCACTTCAACCAAGGATAAACGCGCTTCAAATTGCTCTGAACGATTGCGTACAAACGCCGGCCAATGGTCTGCACCAGGAATAATCGACTTGAGATTCGACATCATCTGACAACCGTTACACACCCCTAAACTGAAGGTATCATCACGGTTAAAATAGGCTTCAAATTGATCTCGCGCCATCGCGTTAAACAGGATAGAGTTTGCCCAACCACGCCCGGCACCCAATACGTCACCATAAGAAAAACCACCACAAGCGACCAAGCCTTTAAAATCCTGTAGCGTAACGCGTCCTTCCAGAATATCACTCATGTGAACATCGACCGCACTGAAGCCGGCACGATCAAACGCCGCCGCCATTTCCTGCTGGCCGTTAACGCCCTGCTCACGCAAAATGGCCACTTTTGGGCGCACGCCGCTCTGAATATAAGGCGCGGCAATATTGTCATTAATGTCAAAGCTGGGCTTCGCCACCAATTCAGTGTGCGCCGAATCTTTAATCGCCTCAAACTCCTGCTCGGCACAAACTTCATTATCACGCATCGCTTGAATACGATAAGAGGTTTCCGACCACCAGGCCTGGTAATGCGCACGCGCACCTTTTAATAGCGTCTTTTCTTGTGCTTTAATCACAATTTCATCCGAACTATTTGGCGCCCCCACCCAATGCACCAAGTCCGCCAGGCCTGCATCAGCCAAAATTTGGTTAACCTGCAACAAATCTTCCGTTTTAACCTGAATGACCACGCCCAACTCTTCTGCCGTTAAGGCCGCAATCGGCTCAACACCGAGTTCAGTGACGTCAATATCCACACCGCAATGACCGGCAAACGCCATTTCCATCAAGGTGACCAATAAGCCACCGTCTGCGCGGTCATGATAGGCCAACAACAGGCCTGCTTGATTAAGGCGCTGGATGGCGTTAAAGAAATTAATCAAGTCTTGCGCATCGTCCAAATCAGCCGGGGCTTCGCCCACTTGATTATAAACCTGCGCTAAACAGCTCGCGCCAACGCGGTTTTGCTTGCGCCCCAAATCAATCAATGCTAATTGGGTTTCACCCTGATCAGTGCGAATTTGCGGCGTTAAGGTTTTGCGCACGTCTTCCACCACCGCAAAGGCGGTAATGTTTAGCGATACCGGTGAAATCACGGCTTTAGCCTGATCACCCTCTTGCCAAACGGTTTTCATCGACATGGAATCTTTGCCGACCGGCACCGAAATACCCAAAGCCGGACACAGTTCCATTCCCACGGTTTCAACCGCATCAAATAAAGCCGAGTCTTCACCCGGATGACCGGCGGCGGCCATCCAGTTAGCTGACATTTTAATATCTGAAATCTGACCAATTTTAGCGGCGGCAATATTGGTAATCGCCTCGGCAATCGCCAAACGTGCAGACGCTTTCGGATTAACGAGCGCCACTGGCGGGCGCTCCCCCATCGCCATGGCTTCACCGCTATAACCTTGGTAATCCGATGCAGTAACCCCGACATCCGCCACCGGTACTTGCCAAGGCCCAACCATTTGATCACGCGTGACCATACCGGTAATACTGCGGTCACCAATCGTGATTAAAAATGACTTACTGGCAATGGTCGGCAGCTTTAACAAACGCTCGGTGACTTCTTCCAGCTCAAGCACTGCAGTTTCAAAACCCGGTTGCGGCAAAGGACGACTCACCACATCACGCTGCATTTTTGGCGGTTTGCCGAGTAACACATTCAATGGCAAATCAACCGGATTTGCTTGGAAAACCGTATCATTCACCACCAACTCTTGCTCAGCGGTGGCCTCGCCAACAATCGCGTAAATAGCGCGTTCACGTTTACAAATGGCTTCAAATTGTTCAATCTTGTCGGGATAGATCGCGATCACATAGCGCTCTTGCGATTCGTTACACCAGATTTCCATCGGTGACATGCCCGGCTCGTCATTTGGCACTTTACGCAAATCAAATTTACCGCCGCGCCCGGCATCGTTAACCAGTTCCGGAAAGGCATTCGACAAGCCACCGGCACCCACATCATGAATTGACGCAATCGGTGTATCCTTGCCAAGATAGGTACAACGGTCAATCACCTCCTGCGCACGACGCTCCATTTCCGGATTATCACGCTGCACCGAGGCAAAATCCAAGGCTTCCGAACCGGCACCGGTATCGACACTCGACGCGGCACCGCCACCCAAGCCAATCAACATCGCCGGGCCGCCCAGCACGACAAGCTTTGCACCGACCGGAATAGCTTGTTTTTTAACGTGCATATCACGAATATTGCCCAAGCCACCGGCCAACATAATGGGCTTGTGGTAACCGCGCACTTCTTCGCCTTCGTGAGTCAACAATGGGTTTTCATAAGTACGGAAATAGCCATTAATCGCCGGACGGCCAAATTCATTGTTATAACCCGCTGCACCCAGTGGCCCTTCAATCATAATATCCAACGGTGACACAATACGACCCGGACGCCCATAATCACGCTCCCAAGGCTGTTTAAACCCTGGAATATTCAAGTTAGATACGGTAAAACCGGTTAACCCCGACTTGGGCTTAGAACCCTGTCCGGTCGCACCTTCGTCACGAATTTCACCGCCCGCACCGGTCGCAGCCCCCGGGAAAGGCGAAATCGCGGTCGGATGGTTATGGGTTTCAACCTTAATTTGCACATGGGTCGGTTCATTGTAATAGCCGTATTCAGCGGTTTTCGGGTCTGGGAAAAAGCGCGTCGCATCCGGCCCGGCCAACACCGCGGCATTGTCGCTATAGGCCGACAATACACCGTCTGGATTGTTTTGATAGGTGTTGCGGATCATCCCAAACAGTGATTTATCCTTGGTTTCACCATCAATCACCCAATCGGCATTAAAAATTTTGTGACGACAATGTTCCGAGTTGGCTTGCGCAAACATCATCAATTCGGCATCGGTCGGATTCCGTTTAAGCTGCTTGAAGTTTTCAACCAAATAATCAATTTCGTCATCACTTAACGCCAAGCCTAAACCCTGGTTCGCTTTGACCAAAGCCTCACGACCACCAGCTAAAATATCAACACGCGCCAATTCACGCGGACTATGTTGTTCAAACAGCGCAGCAATGTCAGACAAGTCGGTCCAGACCACTGAGGTCATGCGATCATAAAGTGCTGGCGTAAAGTTGGCGAGCTGCTCGTCCGCCACGCCCTTTAGAAAATAAGCCGTGCCCTTTTCAAGACGCTTAATACCTTTCAAACCACAAATCTTGGCAATATCGGTCGCTTTAGATGACCAGGGCGAAATCGTACCCGGACGCGGCGTAACCACACAGCTTGCAGACTGCTGCGGTGTCAAGTCGTCTTGATGTCCATTGAGAAGTTGCTGCAAACCACTTAGGGTTTCGGCGCTCAAGGCTTCGCTTGATTCAACAAAATAAACCGCTTGTGAACGTACAGATGACACAGAACCACATTGTGCAAGTTTTTGTGTCAATTGATTTAAACGATAATCAGAATGAGCCGGAAGCCCCCAAATGATGTGCATAGCTAGATTCCCAATAGAAAAAGCCCTCAAAGAGGGCTAAGATCGATCAATAAAATTATTCTGTCAACAAGCCAAGATCTGTCAAAATTTGTTGACGCTGTTTAGGGTTAAGATTACCTTCTTCAACAACCAAAGTCAGTTCTGTTATTGCCGTCGAGCCGGAAACTGGGGTCAACTTAATACCGACCAGGCCTGGTGTTCTGATAGAACCGAACAACCGAGAAAAAAAGCCTTGATCCGCTGTTGCGGCTTGAGGGATTTTGACCCATAGAAGATGTTGCTCAGGCTGTTGTCGCTCAACTTGCCAGTTGGCGCGATATTGCATGGTCAGCAAATAATCCCAGCTTTCATTTAGAGTTGCAGCCAAGCGAAGACCCACCAACTCATCCGCTTCTTTTACTTCCTGATAAACACGCTGGGTGTTAATCTGTTGTAAGGCATGATCCTGTTGAGCCCCGAAATAAAGCATGGAACGATATAATGCCAAGGACTCCATCATCGGTTGATAAGGCCGTAAACGCCAAGCCGTTGTGGTATCGGTAGCACGTGCAGTCATCATATGATGGCTAAAATAAACCCTAACCTCACTCGCCTGCTCTTCAACTCTGACCGTATAGCGATCATAGATACCATCAACCATTTCATCGCGCCAACTATTCAGCAGTCTAGAAATCATCGTCAGCTCCTGCTCAACCGGTGCAATTTCTTTACGCGCTAAGTATTCAGTTGTGAGTAATCCAATATCTAAACGACGTTCTTCAACCTTAAAACCCTGGCTGGCCAAAAACTGCTCAATACCTCGCCAAACATCTTTAACCGATAAATCCTCAATCACCAACCACCGCTCGACAAGATTCGATTCAATTCTAATGCCCTCGGCACGAAAACTTGGTATGGTATCTATTTCCTCCAACATCTGTGCTGTTGATACGTTCATTGAAACCAAAGGATCACCCGAACGACGCAAAACAAAGTTTGGCGGCATCTCTAACTTCTTAGCTAACTCGGCCTCATTTTTACGATAGTCAGCATCTTTACCAAACATGCCAGACAAAGAAGAACAACCTGCAATAGAAAAACACAGACCGAAGCAAACAGATAACTTAATCCAACTATTCAAAACTAGAGCACTCCTGCTTCTAACAAAGCACCGCGAACAACTTCATGGTACTCTTTGGATAAAGGGGTTAAAGGCAATCTAATAGCTGGGCCAATTAAGCCCATCTCAACTAAAGCCCATTTTACAGGGATGGGATTAGCCTCCACAAACAACTTTTGGTGCATCGCCATCAAGGGCGCATCCAGCTGACGCGCTAATTCAGCATTGCCAGCCAACGCAGCTGAATAAGCTTCAGCCACAGCCTTTGGTGCAACATTAGCACTGACAGAAATTCCACCTTGGCCACCTAACAAAATAAACTCAATTGCGGTGGCATCATCCCCGGTGTACAAATCGAAGTCCGCATCAACTAATGCACGAATCTTTGCAACACGAGATAAATCACCAGTCGCTTCTTTAACCCCTACAATGTTTTTAATCTTAGCTAAGCGACCAATCGTTTCAGGTTGCATGTCGCAAGCCGTCCTGCCGGGCACATTATACAAAATCTGAGGAATATCAACGGCTTCAGCAATCTTCTTATGATGCAAAAACAAGCCTTCCTGCGTCGGTTTGTTATAGTAAGGGGTAACCAAAAGACAAGCATCCGCTCCGACTTTTTTGGCGCAAGAAGTTAACTCAATCGCCTCTGATGTAGAGTTAGCACCAGTGCCGGCAATCACCGGAATACGTTTAGCCACCTTATCAACTACAAACTTAATGACCTCACAATGTTCCGCCATATCTAGTGTAGCCGACTCGCCGGTTGTTCCTACAGCAACAATTGCCGAGGTACCCGAAGCAATATGCCATTCAATTAGCTGTTCAAGCCTAACAAAATCAACGCTTTCATCATCATTCATTGGGGTGACTAATGCCACCATACTGCCTTTAAACACAGCCAACCTCTCTTGAAAATTCAATCTACCCAAACCATTAAACTATTAAGGCTTGCTCTAAAGGCGTAATCTTACCGCTTCAATACCGCTTGTTCAACTTGAATATTCAATAGGCACGGTTTCGGCTCAGACTATCAACAAAAACTATTGCGCCAAAAGCGGTTTATAGCGATACTAGCTTAAACACTTACCCTCTTAACAAAACCAGAGACCACCAGATGGAAAATATAAAACTCAATGAGTTCTCGCTTGAGGCCACGCCAAATCAAACTTTAAGTCTTGAAGCGTTTAAAGGTCGCTATAGTGTGATCTATTTTTACCCCAAAGATAACACACCGGGTTGCACACAAGAAGGCCAAGATTTCAGTGAATTGCATCCTGAGTTTTTAAAATTGAATGCGCAAATATTTGGCGTTTCTAAAGACAGCCTGAAACAACACCAAAACTTCAAACAAAAGTACGCTTTTCCGTTTGAACTCATCAGCGATCCGGACGAACAGCTTTGCAAAATGTTTGACGTCATTAAACTTAAAAAGAACTTTGGTAAAGAATACTATGGTATTGAACGCAGTAGCTTTTTACTTGACCCTGAATTAAATCCAATCCAAGCTTGGCGCAAGGTTAAAGTAACCGGACACGCCCAAGCCGTCCTTGATTGTCTAAAACAAAACGTATAAATAAGATTAATGACGCTTAGTTCAAAACCCATTTAAAGGAGTGACCATGACCGATTCAGTAAGCCGCCTATTTATTCTTGATACGAATGTAATGATGCATGATCCAATGGCATTATTTAACTTCGATGAGCATGATATTTATATTCCTATGACCGTGCTCGAAGAATTGGACGCTGGTAAAAAAGGCATGTCTGAAGTCGCACGCAATGTGCGTGAAACCAACCGACTTCTTGATCAAATTATCGATGGCGCTGACTTTGAACAAATCAAACTGGGTTTACCCTTAGAAAATATTCACCCGATTAAACGCAAACAAGAAGAACTAAGACTTGGTAAATTATTTTTTGAAACCGAACACCTTACCTCTGAACTGCCGGTTGAAATTCCCAGCTACAAAGCCGACAACCAAATTCTAAAAACAGGCCTGGCACTCAAAGCTAAATTCCCTGACCGCAATGTCACGCTGGTAACCAAAGACATTAACATGCGGATCAAGGCCTCTGCGGTAGGGCTACACTCAGAAGACTACTACAATGACCGTGTTTTGGAAGACGCTGACCTACTCTATACCGGCTACGAATTCTTAGAAGACAACTTCTTTGAAACTCACGGCAAAGACATGAAAGCCTGGCAAGACGGTGCCCGCAGCTTCTATGAACTGACGATTCAACCAGACAACCACTGGTACCCAAATGAATGCCTAATCAGCCGTAATGATTCCGGCTTCAGTGCGATAGTGCGTTCACTTAACGACAACAAAGCCGTTCTCGAAACACTGCATGACTATAGCGAGCCAAAACACGCTGTTTGGGGCATTAGCGCACGCAATGCCGAGCAAAACATGGCGATGAACCTATTGATGGACCCTGACATAGATTTCGTATCCCTGCTTGGCCCGGCGGGAACCGGTAAAACCCTGCTGGCCTTAGCTTGCGGACTTGACCAAACACTAGACCAATCACTCTACAACGAAATTATAATGACCCGCGCCACCATTCCGATTGGCGAAGACATCGGCTTTTTACCCGGTACCGAAGAAGAAAAAATGACCCCTTGGATGGGCGCATTAATGGATAACCTTGAAGTACTAACCCAAGGCGACGGCAACAGTGCTGAATGGGAAAAGCAAAGCACCAATGAACTGCTCAACAAACGCATAAAAATCAAATCACTCAACTTTATGCGTGGTCGTACCTTTATGAAAAAATACATTATTATCGACGAAGCGCAAAACATTACCCCCAAACAGATGAAAACCCTGGTCACCCGAGCCGGTGCCGGCACCAAAATTGTTTGTATCGGTAACATTGGACAAATAGACACCCCTTATCTAACCGAAACTACTTCAGGCTTAACCTATGTAGTGGATCGTTTTAAAGACTGGGAACATGGCGCGCATATCACGTTAAAACAAGGCGAACGCTCACGCCTTGCTGAATACGCCTCTAATAACCTTTAAGTTTTGTTTTATATTTAAATGGAGCAGAAAGACTTACCGATACTTATCGTTGATGACGATCCTGCCATCAACGCTATATTAGGTCTGGTTTTAGAGAACCAAGGCTACCCCACCTATAGCGCGATTACAACCGACCAGGCTCAGCAGCAACTTAGCCTACACCCGATTGCAATCGTGCTTCTTGACCTTGGTTTACCCCCTGATGAACACACGCCAAAACAAGGCCTTGCACTGCTGGATTGGATTCAAACCCACTATCCAAGTATGCAAGTACTAGTACTCACCGGCCAAGCTGACACCGCCTATGAATCCATTAAACTAGGCGCGTTTGACTATCTCAACAAACCGATTGAAGAGATCGATATTTTAAGAGCGGTACAACGTGCGGCCTTGTTTTATCAACAAACTGAAAAAATGCATCAACAAGGTCTGCAATCGCTGCGCATTCAAGCCGAAATGGGCGAAGGGGTTAAAGCGATTCGCAACCAAGCAGAAGAAAAAATTCTGCGCCAAGTGCTTTACCAATGCCAATTTAATATCCATGAAGCGGCTCGGCGCCTTGGCTTAAAACGTGAAAACGTCTATTATCTGATCAATAAATACGCCATTCAACGCCAGACATCGGAATCTGACTAATGCTTGAACTCAATCCTGCTTGGTTTTTGTTGCTAACACTAATCGGCCTGGTTATTCTTGCTGTTTTTGCCTATCTTAAACGCCAAAGCTATCGCCTTAGTCGAACCCTTTCTCAGCTGTATCAACTCAACCAACAGCTTCAACAAGACACCCTTTTGTTTCTTAACCAGGCCTGGTCACTACTCAAACCTATCGGCATAAGTGGCTATCAAGCCCGGCTCAATTGGTTTGGCGAGCCGATCGATATAAAACAGGGAGAAATAATTGGCAAACCCCACACAACCCATCTAGAACAAGCTGAAATACAAATGGAGTTAAAGTTTTACAACGCCAAATTGAGTGGCGAACGGCGCTATTTTGCCGAGCTCGTTCAGCAAACCTTTATTCATCTGGTTGAACACAATCTTCAAACAAAAATCAACCAAGTACTGACGACCCAAGCTGGCTTACAACGCGCACAGGTTTTTGCGCAACATGATCTCAAAAACCTAATGCAATTTATTCAACTGCTCAATAGCCAGCTAAAAAAAGCTGAACACCCTGAACAAGAACAACGCATCCTAACAAGCCTTAAACACAGCCTGCCCTCGTTACAACAACGCGCTGAACGTATTCTCAGTCAACTTTACAGCCAAACCAGTGCCGCCGATATCGAACAACCACAACCCCTTCAATTGGCAGCATTGATCCACTCACTCGCCCAGCCGCTATTTATGCCCTATCACGTCCAAGGCGATGCTAAACTCAACCTTCCTGCAACACTGCTTAACGAAGCCTTTTATAACCTATTAGCGAATTTTCGTGATCACAATAAAACCGATGCCCCGCTGAAAATTTCGATTCATCAGGATCATGATGTCTGCCTTATTCGATTCCAACAAACTATTTCAGCTGAACAAGCCGAACAACTGAAACAAAACCTAATGCGTTTGTTTGAACCCTTTTGGACCAATTCTAAAAGTGGGATGGGGCTGGGGTTATACATTGCTCGCCAGCGTATCCAACGCTTAGGCGGAGATGTACGCTGCGTTCCAATGGATAACCAGGCCTGCTTCGAAGTCCAACTTCCGATCCAAAAATAAATATTATTCATCTGTAAAGATTTTTTACTCTACCCCCCTAACAAAGACTTAGTTATTATGCTCACGTAAGTGAAATTTATTTCACAGGTTAGCGTCATTTACTTTAAAGGAGATCACAATGACACATTCAAATCAAAAGGGTTTTACCCTAGTCGAAATCGCAATCGTACTGGTTATTATCGGCTTGTTATTAGGTGGTGTTTTACAGGGTCAAACTCTAATTAAAAACGCCAAAATTAAATCAGCAGCCGGTGACGTCAATGGTTACCAAGTAGCTCTCTATGGATACCAAGATCGTTTTGGCGATTTATTTAACAGGAGAAATCACGTAGATCAACCAGCTGGAACTGACGATTTTGTGGCTGTAACTGATGGTAAAACTATGGTTGACGAATTAATTGCTCGTGATCTGGTCGGCTCACGCGGTGTTAATGCCACTATTCAGCAACATGCTTTAGGTGGTAACATCGTACTTCACAAAAACGGTGATCCAACTGCAACTCCTGCTGCTGGTACAATCAACGGCTTAGCTACACAAACTGGAGCCAACCCTATCAGGTTTAATTGGGCGGTTTGTTACCAAGGCATTGACATAGAAGAAGATGCGCGTGCTTTAATTAGAGCCATCGATGGTTCGGATACTGTATTTACTGGCACTTTGAATGGATTTAATAATGGAAGAGCAAGACTCGTTAACAACTCAAATTTCGCAGCTGCTGACGCATTTGCCACAGATGGTACTACAACTACTGTTTGCTTTAGCCTACAATAAGGCTTAGCCTAAGACACCAAATATAACCAAACCCCATTTTATGGGGTTTTTTCTTTTACGCTAGGCAATAAAAGAATGCACAAATACAATACATCCAATCAATCCGGCTTTAGCCTATTAGAAATTGCACTGGTTTTAATTATCTTGGGATTACTCGTCAGCGGAGCGATTAAAGGCGTTGCACTGATCGATAACTCTCGGGTCAAATCCTTGGTTAGTGATGCTAAAAATTATCCAATAGCAATTATCTCCTATGAGTCAACCTTTGGCAGTTTGTTTGATACGGTCACTAATCCGAATAACATACCCAATAGTTCAGAAGAAATGAGACTGCAGCTGGTTAATCGCAATTTAGTTGCCAATAAACCCGAACACAGTTTGCGCGGACAAGTTTTAATCTTAAAAAACAGACTTGATGCGGCTGATACCAATGGCAATGTTACCAACTTAGCTTTTAACGATAATGCTACACCCAAATTCTTTCCCTGGGCTTTATGTTTTACCCGACTTGAAAAAGAGGACGATGTACGTGGGATTATTCGTAATTTAGAAGGCGACTCGGTTCGTTTTACCGGTGATCAAAATAACTTTAATAACGGTCGAGCACGTTTAGTTGATAGCAACTTTCAAGCAGTATCCGACTTTGCATCAAGTAATCAAACTCTTTGCATCGCCGTCGATACCCTGCTCTAAATCTCATCAGCCCTGCTGATGTACTTTTCTGACTAAGCCTAAATCTAGATAACTGCGATGGCCTACCTCGCCTTTTAATACTCTAAATACCTGATTGGCCTCGCCCATTTGATCCAATACCAATTCCGCTTGGCTAAAATCATCCTGAGCGGTATAGCCATTAATCGTGATAATGGTTTTTAAACCCGCCGCCTTAGAAGACAAAATTCCGTTTCTTGAATCCTCAAACGCAATCGCCTCTTCCGGTTTTAGCTTCATTTGCGCCAAGGCCCAAATAAAAATATCCGGAGCCGGTTTTTTCTTCGGCACAATATCACCGGCCGCAATCACTTCAAACCAGCTCAAAGATTCAGCACCAAGGGTATTGGTTAATAAAGCTGTGACATTCTCCGGTGTGGTGGTGGTGGCAATAGCCAAACGCAAACCGGCTTGGCGGGCTTCGTTAATTAAACGCGCAACACCCGATCTTAAAGGAATTCGCCCTTGCGCCATCAGCTGAGTATAAAACACAGTTTTAGCGGCATGCAGGCCCTTAACAAACTCATCAAACCCGGCAGGTTTGCTAAACCGAGTATTAAACTTTTCCAGATAATACTTAATCCGCTCTTTACCGCCAGTCACTGCCAAGAGTTCACCGTATAAAGCCTCATCCCAATGCCAATCCAGACCTGCTTGTTCAAATGCCATGTTAAATGCAATCCGATGCCCGTCTTTTTCGGTATCGGCTAGGGTGCCATCAACATCAAATATCAGTGCTTTAAGTTCAGCCATGGTGTTTTCCTTTTTACTGGTTTAAATTTTTAATTTTGGCTGGCATTCTGCAATAACCTAGTAAAAAACTCAAGAACTAATCGTTTATGTTTTGTTAGGCTTGAGCGCTAGGCGCAAAATTAATTGATCAAATACTGGCTAAATCATCTTAAATCTGTCGAATCCGGCTAGACATAAGCGCAACAAGGCAGTATAATCCGCGCTTCAAATTTGAACCGAGTCCTCGGACTCACTAACCTAGGTAACTAAAACTATGAAAATTTTATCTTCATTAAAATCAGCTAAAACGCGTCATAAAGACTGTCAAATCGTTCGCCGCCGTGGAAAGGTTTATGTGATCTGCAAAACCAACCCAAAATTCAAAGCGCGCCAACGTTAAGTTTTAGCGATAAGCTCGAATTAAAAGCCGTCCTGATCAGACGGCTTTTTTGTTTATAATAGAGCATTCCATAGACTACTTAATTTCACATAATATAAACTTATACCTGCATAATCATTTCGATATAAACATTTCATTTTATAATCAAAAACTTATATCACATTAAATTCATAAATAGCCGATAAAAATTTTTGAATTATCTTTTCTTATTCGTTTCATTCATAGTAACAACCAAGCCGAACACTCGGTTTTTATAAAAAAACATAACCGACGAAAAACAACAAAGGATTTAACTATGAAAAAAACAAGATTAGCCCTAGCCATCGCCTCTGCAGCTATGGTTTCTCAGCCTGTTTTAGCCACCAACGGCGATCACTTGATTGGCTTAGGCGCTCAGGCTCGTGCTTTAGGTGGTACCGGAGCGGCTGCATTCTTCGGCTCAGAAAACGCGCTGGCTAACCCTGCCTTGTTAGGCAAAATGCAAGGTACAGAATTTGTTTTAGGCGGTACGCTGTTCAAACCCAATGTTAAAGCCTCATCTAATGTCGCCTCAGCGGTAGGCGCAGCCAGCCAAGCCGCTGAAGCCAATGGCGGAATGCCGGTTGCTGGTTCAGGTTCTATGGCACCGGCTATGACCGCAACCAGTGACAATGACACAAACATCATCCCTGAAGTTTCGTTAGCTACGCGCTTAACGGATAACCTAGTATTCGGCCTAGGTATTTTTGGATCAGCCGGTATGGGTGTCGATTACCGTGACAACCCAGGTTTATTTGATGGTTATAGTAACCTACAGTTGATGAAATTTGCACCTACCCTTGCCTACAATGAAGCTACTTGGGGGATAGGTTTTGCTCCGGTTATTCAGTATGGTGCACTGGATATTAACTATGAAACCAACGATGGAACAACTGGCAATGGGATGTCAACCGACCTAGGTTATGGCTTTAATATTGGCGCTTACTTCAATATGACACCCGAACTGACTTTAGGCCTAGCTTATCAATCTGCCATTAGCATGGAGTATAAAGATCAGATCACGCGTGCTGCGGCTGGTTTTGGACTTGACGGCATGTTTACCGATAAACTTGAGCAGCCTTCCGAGTTGAAAGTAGGTATGGCCTACACTATGGGCCGCATGATGTACACGGCTGATTATAAGCAAATAGGTTGGGGTTCTGCCGATGGTTATAAAGACTTTAACTGGAAGGATCAGGATGTATTCGGTTTAGGTGTTAAGTTTACCGAATCGACTTACTGGTTGGGTGCCGGCTATAACTACGGTAAAGACCCGATTGAAAAACTAGGTCAAGGCGCTTCAATGCAAGAAGCCTATGCAAATGGTGCGGTTAATTTGTTTAATAACCACTTTTTCCCAGGGATTGTTGAATCTCACTACACCTTTGGTGGTGGTATCCAGTTAACCAAAAACATTGCAATTGATGCAGCGGTTGTGATGGCTGCCAAAGTAAACAAAACCGTTGACACCAGTGCTGTCAGTGCCGGTTTAGCGATGCAAGGTGCAATGCAGAATGGCGCAACCCAAGAACAAGCAGGTGCTTTTGCTGAAACCGTCGGTGAAACGTCGCATAGAGTTAGTCATTCACAATTGGGTTACACCATTGGTTTACGCATGAACTTCTAATTTCTACTGCTCTCCTCGTTACATGAGCTTTGACCAGGCTAACCAGGCCTGGTTTTTTTGTTTCTGAACTTCGGTTTTCTGCCATTTTTTTCATTACCCCCACTTTTATAAACGTCAAAACTTGTGCATACTAGTCGCCAATTATCGCCTTCATTTTTTATAGGATCGTTATGGCAAAAGTATTAATCGCAGGGTGTGGGGACTTAGGTATTCAACTGGGCTTGGCGCTGTGTGCTTCAGGTCATCAGGTTTTTGGTTTACGTCGAGATGCGAGCAAAATTCCGGCTCCGATTGAGACGATCAGTGCCGATCTAAACCAAGAAGTTATGGGGCTTCCCAGTGGAATTGATTATGTCTTTTATATGTCATCCGCCGGAAAATACAATGACTTCGCTTATTACCAAGCCTATGTTTCAGGTTTAAAAAACCTGATTCGTGCCCTCTCCGGTCAACAGATTCAGCGCTTGTTTTTTACCTCAAGTACCTCGGTATTTAGTCAGTCGGATGGCGAATGGGTTACCGAAGAAAGCTTGGCGGAGGAACATAATTTTTCTAGCAAGCGCTTACTAGAAGGCGAACAACTGGCCCTTAACTGCGGATGGCCTGCCACCATTGTGCGATTTGGCGGTATTTATGGCCCCGGTCGTACCCACATTATTGACCAGGTGATGACCGGCAAAGCCCATTGTATGGAAGATGTTTATAGCAACCGCATTCACAGTGATGACTGCGTTGGTATGTTTATGCATCTTTTAAACATGCCAGCGCCTGATAGCCTTTATATTGGAGTCGATAATCAACCAACCTTGTCTTGTGAGGTTTATGAATGGCTGGCTGAACAACTTAGCATTGGCACCATTGAACACAGTGAGCCGACAGAAAACAGCCGCTTAATGCGAAGCAATAAACGCCTGTCCAACGCAAAAATTCGTCAAACCGGTTATGTATTTAAATATCCCAGCTATCAAGAAGGCTATGGCAGCTTAATTTAAAAACGCGTGCAACCCTGTTCGGTCACAATCGCATCAAGTGGCACGTCCCAGGGTTGTGAGTTTAAGCTTTCTAGCTGTTGACACTGATGCGCCCAGCCGATCAACCAGGGCTTGGTTTTTGGTTGTTTAAGCTTAAAGCTTAAGGTTCTGTCATAAAACCCGCCGCCCATGCCCAAACGATGCCCTTTGGCATCAAACCCAACCAGCGGCATAAAAACCCCATCTAAGTCGGATACAGCGTTTAACCCTTCAGCTTGTGTCATGTCAGGTTCATTAATGCCAAATCGATTCTTTTTTAACAAAGAATCGGGCCTATAGGCAGCAAAACGCATGGTTTTGGTTTCAAAATCGATCACCGGTAAATACACACGACAAGCTTGCTGCCATAGTTGCTCAATCAAAATGCTGGTGTCTAATTCGCCATCTTGAGCCAAGAATGCCGCTACCGAAGACTGAGGCTGAATCAAGCCACTGTTGATTAAATGGATTACCGCCTGCTGTGCATTGTATTTTTGCTCTGCTAGGCTTAAATCACGGCGCTGTTGACGCAAACTCTGTCTTAATCGATCCAACCCTGTCATAGGTTCTTTCTCTCACTCTGTCAAAAAATTTAGGTAAAATTAAAAGCCACAAACCAAGGCTTGTTTATGAACGATCACCCCTGCTACAAAGCGTTATATCGGCGCTATGCTTTCGGCTTTATTGGGCTGGCCTTGTTTAGCCTATTTTACGCAAAACCACTCGACGCCAGCGGTCAAACTATGGCTTCTGAACGCGTAATGGTCATCAGCTTGGCTCAACTTGGTATCGCAGATTCAAAGGCTGAGTTTATGGTTCAGTTTTGTCCACATGGTTTTAGCTGCTTGCCGTTTGCCAATTGGTCACTGCCCTTATCGCAAACCAAGGCAGACCAGCTTCTCAAGTCACAACTGCACACCATTCTACATAATCGCTACGATCAAATCCTGTTTAATCAGCAGGATGCTGCAATCCTTACCGCTCGACAGCGCCTAGAGCACATTCCGTTAACCGAAAACCTGCCGCCTTTAGCGCTTAAAACCGGCTCTGTTCAAATATTTAACCAACAACTATTAGACTATCTAAATCAGCAACTTGCCCCCCAGATGCAGCCGCTTTTGGCTCAGGCCGCTCAAGCGCGCTATAACGAGATGAATCGCCAAGAACGTGATCGCTTTATTACCGATCAGGCTCGCCTGCGCGCAATGCCGGCTGATATTTTGGAAAGCCTGCTAACCACCGGCTATGCGTTTGGTTTTTATCTGCCGGAAGTTCGTGGTTTAATCACGATTAATCAAATTCGCCATCAAACCGAACAAGGACGCGTTTTTTATCTCTACCAAACCACGCTTCATGCACCTATTTCAGCCAGGCTAATGGTTTATGAGTTCAATGGTGAATCATTTAGCTTAAAACACCGTCTTAACGCCGATGCCAATGGTGTGTTTAATCAATTGGCACAGGCTTTTTCCGGTTCGGCCAGTATCGAACGAGCCTTTATTCCTCGCGCCGGGGATACGCAGATACTGCTGGATCAGACATTGGAATCCGGCTTTAAAGATGCGTTATTAATGCTCAGCCAGCAACTCTCAGAACTGGACGAGTTTAAGGTATCTGCGCCCTTGGTGTCTGCTCAAAAAACACTGCAGGCTAATTTGGGTCACCAACAAGCTATCGGCGTTAAACAACCGCTTCGTTTTGAACGCATTATCGACGGCCAAGCTGAGCAAGTGGGCTGGGGCTTTGTTAAACGCCCTGCGGATAACTGTCTTAATCTTGCTCCTGAAATGCGCAACCTTGCAGAACTCGCTTTAATTCAAGGACGCGCTGAGGACTATGACCAAGCCAAAGAAATCGCATTTTCCGGGGTGTATGGTCAATTTGCTTACCAGACCAGCGAAACACCGATCCGAATCAAAGATCAGGCATTAAACATCAGCCGCCAACAGGGTTTAAAACTTGGCTTCAATGCCAGCTTGGGTTATCTTTTAAACGATACCCAATACTATCATACCTGGACTAACCTTGATCTAATCTTGGGTATCAGTGCTGATGAGCCTAACCAACAACTTTCGCATGGCTTGTTTGCGGCTTTAAATCTTGGGCTATCAAGGGAAATGCCGATTTATCAGGGGGTTTATGCCAGCCTAGGCGGCGATCTTGGCCTTGATAGCCTACAACTTCAGTTTCAAAATCAAGACCTCAGCTTGTCTTCTTTAAGCCTTAGCCCCCGTGCGGGTTTAGGCATGTATTTGGGCCCTCAGCGTAAAATTTATCTAGATGTACATTATCGACAGCCGTTGCTCACCGAGAGCAAATGGCAAGGTGGCCCGCTAGAGGTTAAAATGCAAGGTGGATTCGGCTTTCAACTGGGCATAGCCTTCCACCTAAATTTTAGTGGCCCTTATGCCAGCCTTAAAGCCCCGGCCAAAGGCTGTTATTATCCAACCCACACACGGAGTTTACATGCAGATTAAATGGCTAGCACTGGTGTTGCTTTTAGGTTTTTTAAACGCTTGCGCCACTGCACCCTCACCTTCTGAACCCGACGACCCGCCAACCAGTTTTCAGGCAAGCTTCGTTGAAGCCTATTCAGTCGATGCGGTGGTCATTCGCGCTAGCGCTCAGGGCGTGGATAACCAAGACGCCATCAACCATGCACGCAAAACCGCAATCTGGTTTGTTTTGTTTGCGGAACAACCAGGCCTGCTTACCCCTGAACAACAGCAGAAATTTACTGAACACCAAGGCTATTTTTACCGAAACGCGCCGCGCTATATTTTGCATGAAGGGCCGATCATCGATCGCCGAATTGAACAGGGCAAAACCCAAATTAGCCGCGAATTTAGAGTAAATTTATCGCCTCTACGCCAAGATTTAATCCAAAAAGGCATTCTGCCGAATGTTTTACCGGTAAAACTCCATGACCCAAGCATTGCCATTATCAGCGATCACCCCCAAGCTAATGCGGTGTTTGTCGAATATTTACAGGCTAGAGGCTGGCAAATTCGGGTTTTGGATCAACAAGCCCGCATTCAAGACCTTATCACCCAAGCCGGATTCATTTCCGGACAGCTTGATCCACATTATCTGTTAGCTTTACAGGCCGGCAACGATATTTATATTGAGTTGACTCTAGATGTCAGTGAGCGCCAACGCGTTCAGCAACGCCTTGCCCAAGCCAGTATCAGCACCAAAGCTTACTTTACCGCGACCGGTGAGCAGATTGCGAGCGCAAGTGGTTTTTCTCCGGAACGCAATGTAGCCGGCAACCAAGCGATTATTGCCGAAGCCGCCCATCAAGCCGCCCATCGTTTAAGCTCACAACTTAACCAGGCCTGGTTAGCGCGACAAAACCAAGGTAAAACCTTTAAGCTGGTTTTTAGCTTTGATCCAGAGCTGGGTGATCTGAGCAACTGGGTGCATCCTTTGCTTCAATCCCAGTGTGAATCAGTCCGCCGTGGGGCTGCCGGCCAGTCTAGCGTTGATTATCTGGTATCTTGCAGCCAAACTGATTCACTGACTTTATTAGAAAAACTGTCACGCCACTATACTGGGCCAGGGCAATTGATTCGACAGCTTGATTCAGGACAGTTATTAATGATCCACATTGGCTATCCTGAATCTAATAGCATTGTGATTGAATAATTGACAAGGAAAATTATATGAAACTCAGAATACAATGGGCCGGTGTTTTAGGACTGTGGCTTATCACTAGCCAAGTTGTTTTGGCTCAAGCAATTATAACGGCACAAGGCTGGGGCGATACGCCACAGACCGCACAAAAACAGGCGTTGCAAGAATTAACCCAGCAGGTTTACACCGCCGTGCAATCCGATATTCGTATTCAGCAAACGCTGGAACAAAACCAACTGCAACGCTCGGTTGACAGCCTGATCCAGCTGCAAACAGAAGGCTTTTTTCAAGCCGTGAACTATTCCGCTCCCTATGAAGATTTAGGACAAATTACGGTTCACGCCAGCCTCGATGCCACAGGCGTTAAAAAAACCATTCAGCAAATCAAACAGAATTTAGCGGTAGATTTAAGCAGTCTCAGCCGCAATCAGTTGGAACACGCACTGTTACAAGCACAGTTTCTAAACAATTTTCTTAATATTCTACCACCAGGCCTGGTTGACCTTCAGGCTGAGAAAGATCATGCACAACAGCTTCGCCAGCAACTTTATCGACAATTAAACTATGCTCAATTACGCTTATATATCCAGCCCCAAAACGCTAAGCTTAAACTTGGGAACCAGCAGGTAGATCACCAAAACAATCTATTGATACCCGCAGGAGAAGTCCCTTTTGAAATTTTAGCGGAGGGCTATCACAAGCGTGAAGGCCGCTGGTTTTTATCTGCCGGTGAAAACCAGCAACGCACACTTTCACTTATACCGATTCTTTCAGGAAAGATAGAGATAGAAGCCCGAGGTTACAAAGCAAACCAGGTTCTTGAACAGGCCGCTTTTCACTTAGCAGGTTACGGCCTAAATCAAGATGTGAATGCAGATATTTTGCTTCGGCTTAAACTCGAACCGACGCTGCTAACCGAAATCAATGGCATTCGATTTTATCATTTAAGATTAGTAGCTGAAGTTAAACAGGGTTCTAAAACGTTGCTCGTGCGCAGTGCAACCAGCCGAAATATAAGCGAAAACTTGCTAGAAACGAGAACTCAAGGTATGGTTAAGGCGCTGATTGAAGCGATATTAGTTCACGAGGAAATGGAAAAGTTATTTAAATGATAATTTAAAACAATCTTGAACGGAAAAATATGAGTAAGACGGAGCGATGGGCCCTGAACCCGAGGGTTCAAGGTGGCGACCTCCCCAAAAAATTTAGGCTTTTCGGACATAATGCGAAATGCACACCATTTTAAGCGTCTGGTCCCAAAGTTTTACTTATCGGCTCGAGGGTCTCATCGCCCCGCCTTACAGTTCTATTATATCGAAACCCAACGGAGTTAAAAAGCACAATCGTAAAACTTCGCTAAACGCGAATATGCCCGTCACCCAATACGATATATTTCTGTGACGTCAGTCCCTCTAACCCGACCGGGCCACGTGCATGAAACTTGTCGGTACTAATGCCAATTTCCGCACCTAAACCATATTCAAAGCCATCGGCAAAACGGGTTGAGGCGTTGACCATAACAGAACTCGAATCCACTTGAGCCAAAAACTGACGTGCTTTAGTTAGGTTTTCGGTAATGATCGATTCGGTATGCGCCGAGGTATATTCGGCGATATGCTCCATCGCCATCTGCATATCTTTAACGACACGAATAGATAAAATAGGGGCAAGATATTCGGTTTGCCAATCCTCTTCGGTTGCGAGTTTAGCCTGAATCAGCGCACAGGTTTTTTCACAGCCACGCAATTCAACGCCTTTTTGCTGATACAAACTGGCGAGTTCAGGCAGAATTTCAGCTGCACGCGATTCGGCAATCAGCAGTGTTTCCATCGCATTACACACACCGTAACGATGCGTTTTGGCATTCAACGCTACCTTAATCGCCTTGTCTTTATCGGCATCGTCGTCGATATACACATGACAAATACCATCCAAATGCTTAATCACCGGCACTCGCGCCTGCTCGCTAATCCGTGCAATCAGGCTTTTACCACCGCGCGGAATAATCACATCGACATATTTTGGCATTGAGATCAGTTCACCCACCGCTTCACGGTCGGTGGTCTCTACCACCTGAACCGAGGTTTTAGGCAGGCCTGCTTGCTCTAAACCGGCTTGAATACAAGCCGCCAATGCACGATTAGAATGTGCCGCTTCTGAACCGCCACGCAAAATCGCCGCATTGCCCGATTTTAAACATAGCGCCGCCGCATCAATGGTCACATTCGGGCGTGATTCGTAAATAATACCGACCACGCCCAAGGGCACCCGCATTTTACCAATTTGAATGCCAGACGGACGATAACGCAGATCGGTAATTTCACCAATCGGATCGACCAGGCCTGCTATTTGACGCAAGCCTTCTGCCATCTGCGCCACACCTTGATCGGTAATCGCCAGACGATCTAACATCGCTGCATCTAACCCCTTAGCTTTACCGGCAACTAAATCCTTGGCGTTTTCTGCTTTCAAAAATTCGGCTTGGGTTTCTAACTCAGCCGCCATCGCCAATAGGGCCTTATTTTTTTGTTCGGTGGTCGCGACCACTAATATCCGAGAAGCCGCACGCGCGGCCTGCCCTAAATTCTGCATATAGTCTTTAATATTCATCTTTAACACAATTCCTCTTATCCCGATTTAATCCGCAATGCGTATTACTAAATTCGATAACCCAAACCAAGCATCGCCGCTTTGCAGGCCTTTGATTTGTCGATCGACTTGATAAGCGTCAAGCAGTCTATTTTGCCAGTAATGACCATCATGCCTTGCTAAAGCTTGGCTGTATTCCTGTTGTTTGCTCGACCAAATTCTTAAGTTTTTCATCGCTTGCACCAGCGGCATTTGTTGTTGCTTTTGCGCTAACTCAACCAATTGTCGTATCTCTTTTGTCAGCAACCAAAGCACAATCGGTGCTTCGGAACCTTCTTGCTTTAAGCGTAACAAAACATGGCGCGCTTCTTTTGTTTTTCCTAACAATATCAAGCTACTTAGCGCAAATAATTGATAATGTGCTTGATCAACAACGCTCTGCTCTATATCACGAAGGCGGATCCTAGAACCGGCTGGTTTCAACAGCGCAAGCTTTTCTAATTCCTGATCGGCTGCCAGCAGATTACCCTCCACTCGCTCCGCTAACAAGGCGGCCGCTTCATAATCCAGTTCTAAAGCCAAGTTCTGCGCTTGGTGTTGACACCATTTCGGTAACTCGCGAGGTTCAATCGGTTTGGATTGCACCACCAGGCCTGCTGATTCAATCGCTTGCACCCACTTGGATTTAGTTTGCCGCGAATCCAAACGCTCGCAATAGATCACCAACACCATGTCTAAGGGCGCCATAGGCGTTTGGTTACACCAGCCTTGGATAAATGCCGTGCCTTCTTTGCCGGGATTACCGCTGGGCATCGACAACTCAATCATGCGCTGTTGCGAAAACAATGAACCCGTTTGTGTTTCTATAGCTAAACCTTGCCAATCAAAAGAAGTATCCACCTCATAGCGATCCCCCTGCTCAAAACCCATTTTGCGCAGCATCTGACGAAGCTGGTCGGTAACTCGCCGAATGTATAAAGGTTCTTCGCCATAGACCAACACAATAGAAGGCATGGTGAAGCGCTCGGTGGCTAGTTGTTTAAGCAAGACCGGTGCAAGAATCATAATTCAGCCAATCTGTAACTTCGGTTAATCTGATCGAAAATTTGTCTCGCTAACGCATGTGTCATTTCTTCAGTAATGGTTTGTAACTCACGATCAGCGGCCAATCGCTGAACAGGGTCAATTTGTCGATCACGTAAAAGTACACTATCCAGTTCCAAAATAAGCTTTTCATCACGCATACGATAAGATTCAACCCGCTGGCTTAAACGAATCAACTCAGCTGTTGTTTGTCCGGTTACACTGCGAGCGGTTTGATTAATATCACGTTTAAAGCGCCCAAGCTCAACCACCAAATCGGCTAAACCTGTACTATCAACCTCTTGCACCCCTGTACTTTGAAAAATTTGTCTCAAAGCCCTACGTAATCCCTGCGGAACCGAGTCATCAAAGCGAAGATACACAGTTTCAAACATCGCTTGATCGGAGCCTGTTCCACGCAATTTAAAACCACAACCCGTTAGCAGCCCCCCCATAAGCAGGCCTGCTAACAATCCACGGCGCGTAAGTGTCATGGTTAGCCTTTTACCACGAAATTGACCAAACGCCCCGGCACCAAAATTTCTTTCACCAGTTCTTTGCCGTCAATAAACTTAAACACCGACTCTTCCGCTTTAGCGGCGGCTAAAATCGCATCTTTTGGGGCATCCTTCGCCACGGCAATTTTGCCACGCAATTTGCCATTGACCTGCACCATCAGTTCAATTTCATCCTGCACTAGGGCACTGTCGTCCACTTTCGGCCAGCTGACATCCAGCACCAGGCCTGGTTTGCCGAGTTGCTGCCATAAAACCTGAGTAATATGCGGCACCATCGGCGAGAGCATCAACACCAATAATTCCAAAGCTTCCTGCATCACAGCTTGGCCTTGCTCCGTGTTGTCTTCAAACTTGGCCAAGGCGTTTAGCAACTCCATACAAGCTGCAATCGCGGTGTTAAACTGCAAACGACGACCAATATCATCCGATACTTTTTGCAAGGTTTCATGCAACTTAAACCGCAAGGCTTTTTGCTCTTTGTTCAGTCCGTCATTCGACTGGCAGGCCACCAGGCCTGGTGATTGTTCAACATGCTGATGCACCAACCGCCAAACCCGGTTTAGGAAACGGTGTGCGCCTTCCACGCCCGAATCCGACCATTCCAAACTCTGCTCCGGCGGCGCGGCAAACATAATAAACAAACGCACCGTGTCGGCACCGTATTTTTCAATCAAGCCTTGCGGGTCAACGGTATTGCCTTTTGATTTCGACATCTTGGCACCGTTCATCAATACCATGCCTTGGGTCAGCAGGTTTTTAAACGGTTCATCCGAATTAACTAGCCCGACATCACGCATCAGCTTGTGGAAGAAACGCGCATACAATAAATGCAAAATCGCGTGTTCAATGCCGCCGATATATTGATCCACCGGCAACCAATAGTTAGCGCGTTCATCCAACATCGCTTGATCATTATCGGCACAGGCATAACGCGCGTAATACCATGACGATTCAAAGAAGGTATCAAAGGTATCGGCTTCGCGTTTGGCCGCCCCACCACATTTCGGGCAGGTGCAGTTTTGGAACGCGTCCAATTTAGCCAAAGGCGAACCCGCGCCATCCGGCACCACGTCTTCCGGCAAGCGCACCGGCAAGTCTTTTTCAGGCACCGGCACCGGGCCGCAATCAGCACAATAAATCATTGGAATCGGGCAACCCCAATAACGCTGACGCGAAATACCCCAGTCACGCAAACGGAAATTGGTTTGCTTGCGCCCTAAACCTGTTGCGCCCAATAACTCGGCGAGTTTATCCATCGCGCCATTAAAGTCCAAGCCATCCAATGCGCCGGAATTAAACAACACACCGCGTTCGGTATAGGCCTGTTCGGACACATCGACCGAATCGGCATCCTGTGGGCGAATCACCGGCTTAATCGGCAGACGGTATTTTTGCGCAAATTCATAATCGCGCTGATCATGCGCAGGCACCGCCATCACCGCGCCGGTGCCGTACCCCATTAATACAAAGTTCGCCGCCCACACCGGCACGATCTCATTGCTGATCGGATGGCGCACACGCAAACCGGTATCGACGCCTTTTTTCTCCATGGTTTCCATGTCGGCTTCGGCGGTCGAGATATGCGAACATTCCTCAATAAATTGCGCCAAGGGTTCATTCATCACTGAGGCTTGTTTGGCCAGCGGATGATCGGCCGCCACCGCGACATACGACACACCCATCATGGTATCGGGGCGCGTGGTATAGACTTTTAAGGTTTCATTTTGACCTTCAAGCGAGAACTCGATTTCCATCCCTGTCGATTTGCCGATCCAGTTGCGTTGCATGGTTTTCACCTGCTCCGGCCAACCTTCCAACTGATCTAAATCTTGCAACAACTCATCGGCATAATCGGTGATTTTTAAAAACCACTGCGCGATTTCTTTACGCTCAACCGGCGCACCGGAACGCCAACCCTTGCCGTCAATCACCTGCTCGTTGGCTAACACGGTTTGATCAACCGGATCCCAATTCACCACTGACAACTTGCGATACACCAGCCCTTTTTCATACAACTTGGTAAACAACCATTGTTCCCAACGGTAATAATCCGGTGAGCAGGTGGCCACTTCGCGTGACCAGTCGTAACCCAAGCCCAACTGCTGCAACTGGTTACGCATGTAATCCATATTGCCATATGTCCAAGCTGCCGGTGCGACCTTGTTTTGCATCGCAGCATTTTCCGCCGGCAAGCCAAACGCATCAAAGCCCATCGGCTGCAACACGTTTTTGCCCAACATGCGCTGATAACGCGAGATCACATCACCAATGGTATAGTTGCGCACATGCCCCATGTGCAAACGCCCGCTCGGATAAGGGAACATCGACAAGCAATAATATTTTTCCTTGCTTGGGTCTTCGGTGACTTCAAACACTTTTTGCGCTTGCCAAACCTGCTGAATGGCGGCTTCTAATGTTTGTGGTTGATAGCTATGTTCCTGCGCGGCGTTGAATGCGGTCATCTTGTACAATTTCCTGAAATTTGTGTATGATAAAATCAAAATACGAATTTAAGCATTATACCAAAGCCCCTCTCGAAAAGGAGAACGCAATGACGCTATCCGATAAACTACAAAACGCTTACAACGCGCTGATGGATTCGCTGTCGTTTAAAATCAAAGCAGCCGAAGATAAAAGCCTGCATTGGCTAGGTGAAGAAATCGTTAATATTGAACAAAAAGGCCAAGCCCTTGAAGTGCTTACTGAGCGTGAACTTGAGCAGGTTCAAACCCTGCTACAAAAAGATATAGAAATGGCTGCTGAATATTTTAACGAAGTGGGTGAAGGCTTGGATGCATTTATCGAAAACGACTGGCCTGCAATTGAAGCGATACTCAGCGAAAAAGCACTTTCCGTTGCTGACCCTACCCAAATTCAATACTTAAAATTGCGTTTGCAAGCTGCTATGGGTTAAGTGTTTAGCAAATAGGCGGAATTAAGCTTCCATCTCGTCACGCGGGTTTAAGCTTAATAGGCTAAACCTCTCCTCTTCTGCGTTTAATTTCTTCATAGGCTGCGTTTATTTCTTGCATTTTTTCGGTGGCTTGCTTGATTTCTTGATCATCTAAGCCCTGACCGTGCATAAAATCAGGGTGGTACTGCTTAACCAGCTTGCGATAGACTTTTTTAATCTGGGCAAAATCATCCTGTTCATTGCACCCCAACACTTGATAAGGATTTTGCTGGTAAACCCTGCCTTTAGCGCCACCCATCACTTGCTGGATCAAGTCATCTACCCGTGACTCACTGAAACCTAAATGGGTGCCAATCTCGTGTAACATAGTTCGGGTGTTTGCTGACAAACCATCCAACGAAGCAAACGAAATAATCTGTAACAACGCACCTGTTTTCACTTCGATATTTGACCGACTTAACGCGTAACAATAATAGGTCACCGGGTTATCGTCTCGTTTCGCACGATTGGCTAACCCAAATAAACGTTTTTTAATCTGGTTTACTAGAACAGGATTAACCCCTGCAGAGGTCATTGCATGCGTCATGGATTTAATCGTGTCGCTCATGTACTCAATTTCAAGCTCACTAATCTTGCCGTCGCTGGCCGCAATCTTTGCCATCAGCGCAATCACCTCTTCAGGCAAGCTTAAACGAGCCTTCGCATATTTATTGCTGGAGAAGTTTCTGTAAGCCTCATCAAAGCTTTCACTATTTTTAACTGACTTGTAGGCATCGACACCGACATCAATGGTTTTACGGGTTCCTCTAAACAACACACTGATCAACTTTAAAATAACAAACGCAATGAATACAAATAGATACTTAATAAACTTCATAATGACTCTTAAATTCTTTAAAGGTATTTTTAACTTAAAACCATCAAGGTGTTAAACAAAAAGGGGTTGGCTAGTTTAGGTCAATAGCAAAACCTTTGAGCGTTTGAATGTCCACATAGTCGAGCAATTTCGCATCCGAACAAAGCAATTTAATCTTCGGAGCACAGCCAGCTCGGTAAGCTTCGACCCAGCGTAGCGCACATAAACACCAAAAATCCCCAGGGTTAAGACCTTGAAAATAAGGAGGCTGTGGTGTGGTTAAATCATTTCCCATGGACTTTGAATAAACTAGAAACGCCTCTGTGACTTGGGCACAAACCACATGACGCCCACGATCTTGATCATCTGTTCGACAGCTTCCATCCCGAAAAAAACCGGTTACAGGTTGGGTTGAACAGGTTTCTAACACTGTGCCCAGCACATTCACTTTCATCGCTTATCCTTTTATTTTTTACTGAGATAGATCTATAGCCGGTCAGACTAAAGACCAATTGGCCGCAAAGGCTCATAGGGGTTCAGTTTAGTGCAAAAACATAAAATGACAAAAATTATTCTGTGTTTTGTTTCATCGCAAGCTGACACTGACGGAGTCGGCCAAATCGCCATTTTCACCTTAGTTTTGCCAGATCGTAATAAACCTTGACTAATTGATTTTTAGGCTGTGTTTGGGTCATTATTTTTCACCGTAGAGCGTCGCAACCAATTGACGCGCGCCGCCATGATTGCGATGTTCACATAAGTAAATGCCCTGCCAAATCCCTAAGTTTAACCTCCCTGCAGTGATAGGAATCTGCAAACTAAATCCTAACAGACTGCCTTTTAAATGCGCGGGCATGTCATCGGATCCTTCGTCAGTGTGGGTGTAGTAAGGTTCATTTTCCTTCACCGTCTGATTGAAAAAAGCTTCAAAATCCTGTCGCACCGAAGGGTCGGCGTTCTCATTGATCGTTAATGAGGCTGAAGTATGTTTGATGAACAAATTGAGCATGCCCACCGAGTAATCACTCAGTTCGGGCAGTTGGCGTAGCACCTCTTCAGTAATCAAATGAAAGCCGCGTGGGCGTGGCTTTAAAGAAAAAACGCGTTGTGTCCACATAATAGCCTCCTGTTAATGTTTTTTTGACGGTAAGCTGTCTAGAAACTTGTTCGCCAAAGCGGTGGTAAAGTTAGTCCAGTAAGGCTGACCAATATCGCCATGACGGTGGGCACGCCCCGATAAAAACAGCAGTATAGCCAAATCCACCCTGTCACTCACGCCGATTTCATCCGTTGCCTCAAAAGATTCTCTAGTCTTCTTAAAAAACTGCATATAGGATTGACTCGGATAGCGCTGTTCAAATAATGCGTAGCCATCTATCCCATGAATAAACTCGTCACTGATAAGGTCATGGGGTGTTGAAGGTATATCTTCACGATGCAGACTACTGAAATCGCTTAATCGTTGCCATGGATCCATGATCATTCTTTAATCTCCTGTCTTTTTAAACCGGATTTAACCAAGGTGTTAATGTCGGATTCGCACTGCCATAACTGACAAACAAAATATCTAATCCTCTGTTTTCAAACCGCACCAAACTTTTATCTATCGCATCAAGAATCCAGTCGGTTGGATTACCAAATGCGCCACCGCCCAACAGGCTTAGATACAGAGTTGAATTGCCGGTGCGCTGCGCATTGTGCAGCGCAACATGAAATGTCGCTTCATAAGCAGCGTCTAATACAAGCTGGGCAAACGGAGTCCAATCATCTGCCATAAATGGATGATAGGCAATCGGCAAAGCCGAACAATAAACTTGGGTTACGTGATGCTTGGCTTGGTTTAAGGTAACCTGCGTGTCCTGCTGAACCCCTACTTTGATTTTCGATTTGAACACATCAACCACGGCGGGCGAGGCTTGGTTGAGCAATGCCTTGAGTTCCTCTAAACCCTGTTGGGTTGGCATCAGATACCCGTTTTGCATCTGCCAGTATTGATGAATCGGATTGTTTATCACCTGCTCCAATTCATCCAGCATGTTTAATTGGCGGGTTTCGGTTTGACCATGCTGAGCCTTGATTTCAACTAGATAGTTACGGTAAATCGTACCGGCGGCACAAGCGATAGCGCAGGCCGGTCCTTGGGTTTTATCAAATGCATAACCGGTTACACCCTCCAGTGGTGTCACAAACGGTGATACCATCTCAAGCAGGTTAAATTGTGAGGCGACTTGAAACACCGCGTTTTGATTAGCCGGGTCAAGGTGAAGCTGCTGTACATCACCAACCCACTCGCGAACCCGATTTGGCTTGGGTGCAATGTTTAGGGATGCAGTTTGTTGACGTAGCTCAGCTAAGGTCGGCATCAAGAGTTGCCCAGCTTGATAACGACGTGGGATGTCACTGTCAGCTGGCGTGCACACCAATGACTGTTCCTCGATTAACAACTGAGCCTGAGTGTCAGCATAATTTGTTTCGGCAAAGCCGGTTAAATCTTCAAACCAATTCATTATCCACGTCCGCATTTAGATTTTTAAGTTCTTGATAAATCGAAGAGTCAGCCCAGCATAAATGTCTGTTTTTTTGACATCACACACCGAGAACATCTTTCAGCTTTTCTAGGGCTTGTGTATGTTTGTCATTCGGCATTTTTGCCAAATTGATTTGTTTCCATTTGATGGCAGAAAGCTCACTGATTCCATCCAACCCGAGTAAAGACCAATCAGGCTCTCGATTTTTAAAGGATAGCAAAAACAACTTTTCAATATCGGTCAATCCTTGGTGAATGAGGTCTACTAGGCGCACCCTTACGGCCTCCAGTTCCGCTAACGGAACATCCGTCTCAGCCATGTTGGTAAATTCACCTTCATAGGTGGCTGTAATATCCTTAAATTGAGGACTAAGCAATTCAGCCATTGGACGATTATGGCTTGATAAATAGACGAGTAATGCTTTACGAATTTCATCCATTAGCCCTTCATTGGCAGATACACCAAAACAATATCAACTGATAAACGTGGAAAGTCTCTGACAAATAAATTGATTGCTGTACCACCTTTGAGGGCAAAGCATTTCTGTTTGGCAACGAAAGGCAATACCGCTATCAAAAGCTGCACTTGTTTGTAATAAATACTGTTTCTATCCATCGCTGGGCTTATCCTTACTTGCCAACGCCATATGCTGAGGTACGGTTATCAGATACTCTGTATCCAGCTGCCCACCTTTAGCAACAACACGCTTACCTGAGCCTAAGTCGTAATTTTCTACATTTAACTTATCAAACCAAGGATAAGCTTGGCGTTTTGCAAGCCAAAAGAATAAGCGTTTGGCCTTTACGCTTTTACACGCTTTTAAGAGCGCATCAAGCTTTCTTGGTGATAAGCTCACTAACCCCTGCATTAGCTCATCAGCATGTTCAAATGACACGCTTTCAGGTAAATCCATCAACACTTCCAATATGGCTTTTTCCGGACATGAAAAATATACAGGAGGTAATTGCGCTCCCCATTCATGCTCTTTAACGAATGCTCTATCTTTGGATAAGGTATCAGGCCATAGTCTACTTGTACTATGTCCTTCGAACTTAATTGGCAATGACAGTCTCGCAAGCCAGGAAGGAAGATTTCTCGTTGCATATAAATGAATATGATGTGTATTTCCTAATGACAAATATTGCGACAAACCAGCTATGGACAAGGCTGACAAACCACCGACCACGACAGGCGGAAGTTGTTCATCTCCATCTTTATCTCTCATACGCTGCATTGAAGCAACTACCCCTTCCCAAGTGACTGCTCTAGAATACTGGCTGTAAACACCCGTAGCTAATGGTAACAACGTATCGGTTTTGACAGCATTATCTAACGCATGGGCACTCAATCCTTGTTCCGTAAGCCACTTCTTTGTAGCTAACATGCCATAAGGTAAAAGAGTTTTAAGAGACTGCTTATAAGACTCTTTCTCCGTTTCTCGCTGGGAATGACTAACCATTTTTAAACACCAAACCCCTTCTCTAGTTTATCTTTTAAGCAGTTTGCGGCGCATATCGCCGTATAATTACTAGCTTTTAACCCCACTCAACCAAAATCAATCAACTGGCGGGTTTTGACCATCATGCCGTCGAAGTTTTTTGCATCAAACGCAATCTCAACTCCGCCGGGAAATAACTGACAGGCTAAACCACCGACCGTATGGCCGGTATCAAACAAGGCTTGCTGCGCGGCATCAGGCGGATCACGCAGCTCAGGGCGATGTTTTAAATTTAATGGCGACAGCCAATGTCGCAACAAGCACTTCAGACCACTAACACGCAAGCCCTTAAGCCCTAAAATGGGCTTAGTCATGGTGCAACATTGAGATTAATGAATCGGAGTTTAGGCGAATGCATAGCGGTTGTTTTGAGTTAGATTTGTCGGCACCCTTGGGCTATGGGCTTCGGATTGACATCACTCCTTGGTCTAATGGTATTCATTGGCGCTATATCCATGGACAGTCAGCAGTTGAGCTAACCGGCGACAACCCAAATCCCGGCATTACACTGGCGGCTATCTTGAATACGGCCAATCACCAGGCCTGGTTGGAAAGTATCCCGCAAACGGCATTAAACCAAGCCTTGGTTTTTGAACAACGCTTTGGTCACGGCTTAAGCGCCCTGTCGCTGGCCAGCCAAAATGCGAATCTAAGACGCATGCTTCAGTTTTCGCCTTTTTTGCTGTGGCATCTACTAGAGTATGGCGAGAAGCAGCGTTTAAACCAACAAACACTGATTGCGATTGCTGAGTTACCGCGTGATCAGTTTTTAAGCCGAATTGGCTTACCCAGCGCACTCTCGATTGAACGCCTGTTTCGACACCATTACAATCCCGTTAACCAAACCGCCAAGCCGCTTGATATTGCACTGTTGCGTTGGCTGCGTGAAGAGCCGGAATTACTGTTCGCTCAGTTTATCGAAGACGATATCGAATGGCCGGTGACAGCTATCCGCAACAAGGTTGAGACCCTCAAGCAGATGGGCAAGCAGTTACAAATTCACAACATTGAACAACAAATCCAATACTGCGCCAATACAAAACTTTTAACACAGTTGTATGAGGGCTTTCAGACGAAATTTTTAACGTTTCAGCAACAGCGACTTGAATTGTCTCGTTATCTAAAACCGGCATTCGATATACCCGCAAACTGGCATTTTATAGATAGCTGGCAAAACCTAATGGAGGAAGCTTCCTTAGTTAACCGTCAAATCAGCCTCTATCACCCGATGATTCTTCGCGGTCAGTATGCCCTCTTCAGCCTCAAGGAACCCGAACGCCTGACCATTGGCGTTTCGCTTGAACCAGGCCTGGTAACAATCGATCGAGTTTGGAGAAGGCAACATCAAACAACACAAGGCTAACATAATATTTTATTGACAGGCTTAAGAATCAAGCCATAATCTCAATCATTACCGCCTTAGGCGGTTTACACCAGAAGGAGCACCATGATTTACGAAAAATATCGCAAATTACTTGAAGAATCTAAACCAATGATTCAGCAAAAACCTGAGAAAACAATTTTCTCAGTAGGTGCTCGCGGCTATTATGAAAACCCAACCACCGATCTACTCGCCTTCTTTATGAACCCACAAGAAGAACATGGTTTCAAGACACTGATACTTGAGAGTTTTATTGAATGTATTAAACTCCCGCTAGGCAACCTAGAAACGCTACGTAAGCCCCGTCGAGAAGTATTGACGGCTAATCAAAAACGGCTTGATCTTGTGCTTGAGACCGATAGCTGGGTGATGGCGATAGAAAATAAAATCTATCACCATCAGAACAACCCTTTTGCTGAATATGAAAGCCATATCAAAAAAAATCACTCTGATAAAGAAGCAGTGTTTGTGGTTTTATCACCTGAAGGAAAAGCGCCACCTGAAGGAAAAGCGCCGGCTATTTGGCGTGCAGTTTCTTATGAAAACCTGATCAACACAATTAACACAAGACTGGATGTTTATTTAACATCAAACCCCAGCACCAAATGGGTAGTCTTTTTGAAGGATTTTTTACTTAACCTAGCTCAAATAACGGTAAAAACAAAGATGGATAACGAAGCTTTCAAATTTATCGAAAAAAACTACTTGGACGTCACCAACCTCTTCAAACTGCGCAATGAATATATTGAAACAGTTCAAGCACAAGCAGTTGCTCAACTAAAGGATCTTGATGGATGGTCTTCTGTTTCAACCAAAATCGACGAATGGGGAACGGGACCCGCTATTCGACTGTATTACAACCGCTCTGTTTCAGAATCTAATATTACAATCAATCTAAACAATGACACCAAAGATCAAGGGCATCGTATTATCGTCTATGTTTATCATAAAGATCGCCAATCGGTTAAATCATCAGATACCTTTATAGAAAAAAACCACCATAATAAAGATACTGAGTCAGGCACCATTCGTTATTATAGCTCTAAAAATCGCTATACTAGCTTTAAGGACTTACTGCCTGAACTTCGAGAAACAGCACAGGCAATGCACAATTTTTTGAATCAACAAAACCAACCGACTTCAGGCGTTTAACACGCTCAAAAACCTGATACCATTTTGTTTAGCGTAGCGCGGCTTGTAGCAATATTCGTCCGTTCAGGGGTATGCAGGTTTTAGATAAAACTGGGATCTTTGTGTACGAAAAGGGGTTGGCAAAAGCCGGTATTAACTTCATAAGTGCAGTTTTAATGCGGTCTTTTTAATGCTGAATGCACACCGCGCTTTATTGAGTGCTTTGATGTCTTCGGTCTTAAGCATTGTTCTTTTGTGACTATGGATGGATCAATCAAACCAATTCTCCATTTTTAAATTTGGTATCGCTTGATAGTCTGTGACATTTCTTGTCACAAGTGTTAGCCCATTGGCAATCGCAATAGCAGCAATTTGACTATCGACAAAGCTGAGCGTGATGCCTGTTTTTTCAAGCTGCGCTCTAAATTCAGCATGAACACGTGCGGCGGGTTGGTCATAATCAAAAACAGGTAATTGACTTACCACTAAGTGCAGATAATCGCCAATCGCTTGCTTGCGCTTACCCTCCGGCATTTTTAGCCAGCCATAACGCATTTCGTGCCAAACCAAGCTTGGAATCGCAAGCAAGTGTTCATTACGCTTAAGATTAGACAATACCTGCTGATTGGGCTGAGGTTTAACGGCTTCGGATAATACATTCGTATCCAGCAAATAACTCGCCTCTACCATGAAAACTCCCGCCCCTTATCCTCGGTGCGAACCGGCTCAAAACCTTCATCAACCTTGTCGGCTTGGTTATTAGCATGCCATTGTTCAAGCGCATTCATAAAACCATCCCTGTTCTTATCAAACGGTTCAAGCACGGCGCAGGGCTTACCATGTTTAGTAATCGCAATCGGTTTACCGGTCATTTCAACCTGTTGCAGCGCCTGTGCTAAATGCGTTCTCACTTCTGAAAAAGATAATGATTCCATATGACAACCTCTACATGTACATAAATAAAGTACATATTATAACCATTTTCAAATCTTATCGACAGTGTAATTCATAAAACTCAGTGTCAGTTAGCCTGCCCCATCGCTCATTGCGTATTGATATGACACCAACTTTTGGTTAACCAAACTCCAGTATGTACAGTACTCAGTTTGGATTTTATGCGCGGCAAAATGAGAATGGATCAGCTTCAACTAAAAAACAATGCCGTACCATTCACGGAAAACCAAGGATCGGATTACTAGTGACTGAAAAACCAAAGTCGATAAGCGGTTAATTGAAATACAAAGCCTCAATCTCGGTAACAACCGGAAGCACTTGGTCATAAAGCGGCTTGTTTTTTGACAACAGCGTTTCCAGCGTACTTTTGCGCTGTTGTGCAGTCGGCTTATTGGTAATATTGATAGCCAAACAATACATCAACCACTTATTACTCGTGGTATCAATGGAGCGGTCAATCACAAGGGGTATATATTGCCTATCCCGCTTAATTTTTTCTTGGGTTGTGTTAAAGGCATTAATCCTTGCTAATCGTTTTTCAAACTCCAAAGTACGCATGTTTTATCCTTACTTTTATGCCTCACCGGATCGTTACATCTGTAAAATCCATCCCATAACCGACTTTGTACCCAATAATTTGGATGCGATAATTGGCTGTACCCATCCAATTACGCCATACTTGCTTTGCAGTTTAATGCTTATCTTTAATCCAAGAAACACGCCCAATCGCCTTCGCCGACATTTATTGTCGCAACTTTTTTAATCCGCTGTTTGCCTTCCTAGCCTTGTCTGGCTATGATGACCCATGAATTATCTAAAGGAAAAATCAATGAACGACGCTTGTTACCGCCGCATTCAGATGCTGCGCTTAATACCCAAATCGCCTTCGCGCATCTGTGTCAGTGAACTGCATGACAAGCTTGTTAACCAAGGTTTTGATATTGATAAGCGTTCGGTGCAACGTGATGTAAATAGTTTGGCTCAGTTGTTTGCGATTGAAAACGACGGTAACAAAGATATTCCGGGCTGGTATTGGCGCAAAGATGCGCAAAAACTTGAACTGCCGGAAATGGAACCAGCGGTGGCGTTGAGCTTTAAAATGGTGCGCCATTTTTTAGACCGCTTTATGCCGCCAAGCGCCCTAGATGATCTGGGCGACTATTTTGCGCATGCTGATCGTTTGTTGGCGCATTTACCCAACAACCATTTGGCAGATTGGTCAGACAAGGTGGCTTGGCTCTCTCGCAGCCAACCGCTGTTAAGCCCGCAGATTCAACCTGAAGTGTTAGCGCAGATTTATCAGGCTTTGCTGTCGGATCAAAAACTCAAAGCCGACTACCAACCGCGCGGTGAAGAATCCCGTGAATACACGATTAACCCGCTAGGCTTGGTGGTGGTTGATCGGGTCATTTACTTAGTCGGCACGCTCTGGGATTATCAGGATATAAAACAATTTGCGCTACATCGGTTTAACGCGGTTGAGCTATCAAACGAACCGTCCAAAGTGATTGAGGGCTTTTCATTACCGGATTATATTGCTCAAGGGGCGTTTGAGTATAGCGCTGGCGAACAGACCACCCTTGCACTTAAACTGCGCATCGTTCCAATCATTGCGCAACACCTCAGCGAAACCCCGCTTGCCGAAGACCAAATCATTTCACAAATTGAAACTGAACAACCCGAGCGAACCTGCTATTATCTGAGCGCCACAGTAAAAAACACCCAACAATTACGCTGGTGGTTAATGAGCTTTGGTGCGGGCATTGAGGTGCTTGAACCGCCGGCATTGCGCGAGGAATTTGCCGCGACCGCGCAAAAACTTAGCCTTCAATATCAAACAGGCTCCTAGAGCCTGTTTGAAGACAATTAAAGATGCCTGCCTTGTAGTGTCGATCTAATCCATCTCAGAAAAATGCAATTTCACTTCGGCCACGCCATTAGAGTGAAGTCCTACCCAAATCGCGTAGTCGCCCGAACTAGGTTGTTCAAACACCAACGCCGGATCAAGATCTAAACCAGGATAATCATCGTTACAATGCCATTGTCCACTGGGGTCACGCACAACTAAGGTGGTATCCGCCAAACCACCCAAAACATAAATTGATAAATCGAGTTGACCGGCTTGGTAATTTAATGTCACATCAGGACGCAGGGGGTTAATATAGCCTAAACACTGGCCTTGAGTTCTCATGCTCATGTCTAAGTCGCCACCGGCTTGTAATGTCACCACCATCGGATCAGGACTAAAATTAGCCGCCAGCTCGAAATATCCATACAAAGGTGAAGCAGCATAATTAAGCAGGCCTGCTAACCCTACTCCATCTACAGCACCCTCCTGCGACATAATCGAATCGGTTTCTAGTGCAAAACCTAATAAACGAGTGGCTAACTCAACCAATGCGTATGTATCCTCAAGCGGTAAAAAATCTTCACCATTAATTTTGACCTGGCCGTGCTCAACAGCAAGGTTTAGTACCAAGTCCTCATCCTTTCGTTGCACATAATTTTGAGCAAGCATCTCAGCGATGCTAACATCTAACTGAGCTTTTATTTCAGTTTCATCGTTATTAAACGGCCAAAATAATATTGCTAAACGATCGAGCATAGGGCGAGTTATGCCTGCCGTTAAATTAAGATGAATATTTTGAGTTAAAGCTTCTTCTAGGTTACTCAACTGATTCCAGTCCAAACTGATCTGAGGCTGATAACCCAACAGCATTTCAAGATTAAAATACTCAGTATCAGACAGCCGAATAAGCAATTGATCAAGATGAAAGCTCGGACCACCGGCAAGCAATCGGTCAAAAGTGTCCATTAATACCTGCTCTTCTAACAATTCTAACTGTTGTTCAGCCAGCGAAAGTTCTTGGATAGCCTGCCAATCTAGGTCACGCAACGCCATCACCATGCTTGCTCCGGCTAAATCAAACGCGGTATCGTCAAAGATTAGATTTGTTTGACCAATCTGATAACGCACCGTAGCATCCAACTTATCTTTTACAACCTTAGAGTCTCCTGCAACTTCTAAACCTTGAATGTTTATCTTCTCCGACTCAACAGCTAAACTCAGTTGGTTCAAGCCAGTATTTATAGTACCTAGCCACAAATAAGGCGCCGCAAGGGTTAAATCATGTTGATACTTGATATTATCTAGTCGGATACTTAAATCCTCCTGTAAAAAATCAATGTTAAACAGACCCAAGCGCCCATCAGCCGTCATCTGCATTAAGTCTTCGGAAAAACGAATATCCAGATGTCCACCTTCCCAAGATAAATGAGCTGTTTCTTGGGTTTCAGGGTCGATTAGTCTACCGTTATAGTCAATTAGATTAGTTTGTATTGATAGCTGGCCATTAAATGCCTTATAGACATTAATCTTGATTAACGGACGCTGCCCGGGGTACTGTGGCAAATAAGGTCGCAAGTTTGCTGGCAGCGCAACCTCATACTCTGTGCTGGCTAAACCAAACCCAAAAGGCGCAACCGATCTCCCCAACCAAGGGCCTTGTTGAATTTGCTGTTCACCCTTTAAAGGAATGCCCTGTCCATCAGGACTTAGCTCAATAAAAATACTATAGGCGGGCGAATCCAACTTAGGCTGCCAAACCAAGTCATAACGTAATTGACCTTCAAGCAGGCCTGGTTGATACTCAAACAAATTAACACGGACATCATCTCGTGCAATAAGTTGTGCCTCGTAATTCAAAATAGCTTGTTTTACACCCTGACCAATCAAACTACTAGCGGCAAAAAAAGCGGCTGCGCTGGTTATTACCAATCCCGCCCCGACTAACAACAGCTTTTTTACGACAGACATGCGCTATCCTTAATTTTTGACAAAATTGAATTATCACAATTTGCGATTAAAAAAGATAGCTTGTTCAATGATGATTTATACTAAGAACTCACAATGGCAATAAATTTAAAGTTAATTGTTCAACTCATCAAACATCGCTTTCATCGTTGGATTCTTGCGGGTGAGCTTTTTCACCGTCACATCTTGTGCTTTGTTATTGGCGATCCGCAGGTTATTCTCCGAGCCTAGCAGCGCCTCTTTGGTTTTTTGCAGGTGGGTGATGGTTTTATCAATCTCATCAATCGCGGTTTTAAACTTTTTCTCTGCCAGCTCATAGTTTCGTGCAAAGCCGGATTTGAACGCTTCTAGGTCTTCTTCAAAGTTCGTGACATCAATATTCTGCGCTTTGACCAACGCGAGCTCCGTTTTGTATTCAAGCGATTTCATCGCCGCATTGCGCAGTAAGGTAATCATCGGAATAAAAAACTGCGGGCGGATCACATACATTTTTGGATAGCGATAGGACATATCGGCAATGCCGGTGTTATAAAACTCGTTGTCCGCTTCGAGCAAGGACACCAGCACCGCATATTCACACCCTTTTTCATTGCGGTCTTTATCGAGTTCTTTTAAAAAATCTTCGTTTTTCTTTTTGGTGGCAGTGGTGTCGGTTTCGTTTTTCATTTCAAACATAATCGACACGATTTCGGTTCCGTTAGCATCTTTATCACGGAAGATATAATCGCCTTTACTGCCACGGCTGGCATCATTGTCTTTTTCGAAATACGCCAGTGGGAACGCGGTGGCGCGCAGGCGATTAAACTCAGTTTCACAATGCTGTTCTAGGGTTTCACCCACCATTTTGGTCGAGAGTTTGGCTTTCATGTCTTTTAAGCGTTCAATCGCTTCATCTCGGTCTTTAAGCTGTATTTCATAACGCGCTTTCAGCGCCTGTTCCGACAGTTGCTTTTCTAGGGTGGCTTTTTCTAGTGAGGTTTGCAGCTGGTGGCGCTCTTGATTCAGTTGACTCACCGCGTCTTGAACCGCCAGTTTTTGCTGGGTCGCGGTGGCCTCAAGCTGGGCTTTTAGACGTTGAATTTCCGCGTCCTTTTTGGCTTCGGCTTCTTGGAGTTCACGCAGCAGATTACTGCTGGCTAATTGCGCGGTCATCTCGACTTCTTTTTGAGTTTGCTGTAGTTGATTGGCCAGTGCATCACGTTCCCTTTCAACCTGTTTAATCGACTCGGATACCGCTAGGTTTTTGTTTAGCTCCGCCGCCTCCAGCTTGGCTTGCAAGTCTTGGATTTTACCCTCGCGCTCTGAACTGGTTTTTTCCAACTGACGCATCAGTTGTTCTTTCGCCAATTCAATCGCATTGTGCTTGTCTTTTTCAGCCAAGGCTAATCGGTCGTGAATTTGTTGCTCAAACTCACTGTCGCGCACTTGTTTTAAAATATCGGCATAGCCTGATTCATCAATTTTAAAGGCCTTACCGCAATGCGGGCATTTGATTTCGTTCACGTAATTACCTCTTCAAAAAATAAGTTTAGCCATTATAGAATAGGCTCAGTAAAAAACTAAACCATCGATTTCTCCAGAAGAAACTATTCGGCAACAGCTCATAAATTTAATTATGGGTATTACAATTATTGACCACCTCAATTAAATAAAAATTACTAATTATTACCAAGTATTTAGATGACTTGAACGAATCACACACATGAAAACTTTGTTTAAGCACAGGTATCAATCATGTCGCCCAATTGCTGATTAATCATCTCAACCGTACGGTCTAAGGTTTCTAAAAGGGTTTTGATCATTCGATAATCATCCTGCGCCAAAGCTTGGCGAATACAATAACGTATGGATCTGTGTTCGATCCAATTTTTGGCAGGCCTGGTTAACATAAGGATAGTCTCTAAACAACTCATGAGCATTTCTACCCACTAGATCGATCAAATTTAACCCTTGAACCGTTTTGTCACCCCTACCCATCAACTTGCTAAAATACTGCCGCAATGCGGCATTCACATAAATAACCGTGCCAGTTTGATCTAGCAACATCATGTTTGCATTCAATTGATCCAAGCCTGCAGACAGGCGCTGTGAACGTAACAAGGCTGTTTTCACTTCATTGTCTTCAAAACTCAAATTAATTTGTGTTGACTTAATCCGACGACTTAAACGCCCTGCCGTGTTATTACCAAAAGTATTAATGGATTGGTTATGATCACCATTAGATATATTCTCAATATCCCGAATACTGACATTAATACGCGCCAAAAAGTGCATGACATGAAAGGTTGACAAAAGTGTTAAGAAAATAACCAGATAATTTAACCAGCCAGCACGTTCGCCAGTAAAAATTGCTTGAATTTCCATAACCACAGCCAAAATAGTTGCCGGAATAATAGTGACCAATGGATTCCAATGCGCAAAGAAATTCAGCCGCTTAGTCCAACTATCCGGCTCACCATTCACAAGCTTTACTTGTTTATTGGCGATGGCGTTATAAGCTTGTTCGGCCTGCAGAATCTGCTCAGAGCTGGCTGAACGCCTGATGCTGATATAACCCGTGATTTTGCCGTTTTCAAAGATAGGTGAAGCATTCGCAACCACCCAATAGTGATCACAATTTTTACGACGATTCTTCACAATCTGCGACCAAGGCTTACCTGCCTGAATTGTTTGCCAAAAATCCTTAAAAACCGCCGAGGGCACATCAGGATGACGTAACATATTATGGGGTTGCCCCAATAACTCATCTAGCTGAAAACCACTTGCTTCAACAAATGACTCATTAGCATAAATAATTGTTCCTTGTAAATCGGTTTTAGAAACCAACAGTGCGTCATCAGGAAGAATGTATTAATACTGCGTAACGGGCTGATTATTTCTCATAAGATAATTACTCTAAACAAGTAAAAACCTTAATTATACTATGTCAATTTCCTTAAACCTTGCACAAGCCTTCAATTTCAAGTAAAAAGACCTACTTAAAAAACCAGGTATCAAGAAAATAACTAGCCAATTACAACATCTTAGTTTTCTGCCATTCAATCAACCAGGCCTGGTAAGCTTTAGGTTTGGCAAACAAAAACCCTTGCATTTCTAATTGACTAAACCGACTTAATTGCGAACACTGTTCCTCCGTTTCAATGCCCTCAGCAATAACCCGCAGTTGCATCTGCTGCGCCATCGCATAAATGGAGGGAACTAAACTACGTTCTTCACCAAAACGCGCCATGCCTAAAATAAATGCCCGATCAATTTTTAACTCATCCACGGGTAATTGTTGCAAATAACTTAAAGACGAATAACCTGTACCAAAATCATCAATCGAAAAACGCACACCCAGTCGTTTTAACTCGGTCATTTTGGCAAGGACTTCATCCATTTCATCCAAAAACAAACTTTCTGTAATCTCAATCATTAACCCGCTCGGCCTGGCATTGGCTTGAGCTAAACAACCCCTAACCTGCTCAACAAAATCACGCTGTCTAAAATGACGTGGGCTAATATTTACTGCCATTTGAATATCAGCTTTAATCTGTTGTATTTCGGCTAAAGCAAAACAAGCACGTTTCAACACCCAATCACCAAGAGCCAAAATTAAATCGGACTCTTCGGCCATCGCAATAAACCGACCGGGTAACAACAACCCCTGCTGCGGATGTTGCCAACGTACCAAACATTCTAGCCCCGTCAATTGACGCTGCTGATTAACTTGAGGTTGAACAAACAACCTTAGTTCATCCTGCGCGATGCCTTTTGCTAGTTCAACCTGCAGTTGATGTTTGGCGAGTGAATCATCCAATAACCTTTGGTTAAACAGACTAAAACCCTTACTGCCTTGATTACGCACCTTCTTTAAAGCCAAACCTGCTTGGTTAAAAACCTGATTAATCAGTTCACTGCTCCTAGACGGTGAAGTTAAGGCTTTTAAAGGGGCGACCCCAATCGCTACATCAAATAAAAACGCCTCGCCTTTTATTTTAAAAGGCGAATGGAATAAATCCATTGCAGATTCTGCCAAGTGCTCTAGCGTCTGGTCATGCAAGTTATCTAGCATACAAAAAATAGCAAATTCATCCGCTGCCAAACGCGCAATCACTACATCTTTTGGCGTCAATCTATTTTCTAAACGTTTAGCTACCGCCACCAATACTGCATCACCGACATCCACACCATGCAATTGATTAATAAATTTAAACCGCGCGATATTTAACAGCAACAAAGCAAAATTTCCATTTTCTTGGTGATGCAACTGCTTATCCATTAACTCAATTAAACGGTTCCGATTGGCTAGACCTGTTATCGGATCACGATAAAGCAATTCATCAATCCGCTGTTCACGTTGCTTACGCTGGCTAATATCGCGCTGAATCGCTAAATAATGGGTGGTTTTTCCATTCTTATCCTTAACTGGTGAAATAATCGCTTGGCTAGGATAAACTTCACCATTTTTGCGTTTATTAATTAACTCTCCTCGCCACACCCGACCTTTTTTAAGCGTTTCCCACATGGTCTCAAACACCTGCAATGGCGTTTGCCCTGAATTCAATATCCTTGGATTTTTACCTTCAACCTCTGACAAGATATAGCAGGTGGTTTGCTCAAAAGCGGGGTTGATATAACTGATTCTCGCTTGCAAATCGGTAATAACAATCGCTTCAGGACTTTGCTCTACCACCTGGTTTAACAATCGTAATTTTTCCAACGCCTGCTCCAAGCGATTACGTTCATGCCGAAGCTGATGTTGACGTTGTAACAAAACACCTATTACAGCAATCACCGTAATAAAAAATATAACCAAACCTATCACAATCTGGGTAAACCACCAGGTCACCACATCTTGGGCGCTCAAACTAAAATCATCAAACGGCTCTAAACGCAACTCACGCATTAAACTATCAATCGTTCGATAATCCCCCGCAATCGTGAAACCGGCAATTTGCATCGATTGCGCCAACTCGCCTTCCCGAGGAATCGCCAATAATGCTGCAGCGACCAATCTGATCACTTCGCTATCAACAGCGGGCAAAGCCGCAAACGCCCATTCCGGGTAAAGCCGCGTACTGGTGACATAAGGAAAATTGGACAAACGCTGCGCATTAAGAAGCTTGAGTTGCGACACATCAACCAGTCCGCGCTCCGCTAAAGCCTCGAATACCCCCGTACGCACAAAGCCAACATCGGCTTCACCTGCCAATACTGCCTCAACCGCATTGCGCTGAGGTTGGCCAGTAATCATCAAATCCACGTCTTGAGGCAAACGCACACCATGTTGCAACAGCTCATAGGCCTGCATTTGATAGGCGCCCAATCCGGTTAACGATGCACCTGCGACCCGCTTACCTTTAACATCCTCTAAACGCGAAATATCATCACGCCCTGCTTGCGTAAAAATAACCCCGCCAAAATGATCAGTAACCGCATTGCCATCCTTGTTTAATAGTGAAGCGAGTGGCGAACTCAGTTGATGACGATAGGTGAGCAACACATATTGCGACGGCTGAGTGAACACAAAATCAACCTCACCCGAAGCGACCGCCTGCTCCATTTCTTCATTATGATAAGCATTCAACTCAAAACGACTTTTTTCAATTTTTTCAGATAAATAATCCGCCAAAGGTTGCCAACGCGTCAGGGTCACGGATTTATCCTG
Organism: Thiomicrospira microaerophila; assembly: GCF_023278225.1. Classification (GTDB taxonomy): domain Bacteria; phylum Pseudomonadota; class Gammaproteobacteria; order Thiomicrospirales; family Thiomicrospiraceae; genus Thiomicrospira; species Thiomicrospira microaerophila_A. Next base: position 950,222 of record NZ_CP070959.1, on the reverse strand, counting down.
AAAGGCCAACACCGCCAAGTTATAGACCCTATCCGCTGAATGTTCGGGGCTAGTTTGACTCGCAAAGACCAACGCAGGAAAAATGCACAGCAATACGCTAAAAAATTGATAGATCTTCATTCTTAAACCCGCATTAGATGCCATAAATAACAACTTGATTACGCCCTTGTGCTTTAGCCTGATACAAAGCTTGATCGGCGTACTTCAAAAGCTCTTTGACTTCTTCAAGCGTATCTACTTCACGGCTAATACCGCCTAAACTAACAGTCACACGACTATCAACTGCTGAGTAACCATGAGCAAAATTTAAATCCCACACCGCTTGACGCATTTTTTCTGCCATCATTTGCACACCTCGTCTATTTGTTTCCGGCAAAATTGCGACAAACTCCTCACCGCCATAACGGGCAACTAAGTCTGCAGGGCGACGAAACACTCGCTGAAGTGCTTGAGCAACCTTCACCAAACACTCATCACCCTTGCCATGACCATAGTTATCGTTAAAGGGTTTGAAAAAATCAATATCGACCATAATCACCCCTAAGGGTTGGTGATTGCGCATCAAACGCTGGCCTTCAATCTGTAGTTTTTCATCAAACTGACGGCGATTGGCAATACCAGTTAAGCCATCAATATGCGACTCGCGATCCAATAAATCGGTTTTGTGTTTTAATAAAACCTGGCTGCGCACTCGCGCTTTAACCACAGGCATTTTAAAAGGCTTAGCAATATAATCCACAGCGCCCAATTCCAAACCTTTTTGTTCATTGCTTGTACCATCGAGTGCAGTGACAAATACCACTGGAATAGCTTGGGTTTTCGGGTTGTTTTTTAAAGCTTTAATCACCGCATAACCGTCCATCTCCGGCATGACAATATCCAGTAAAATCAAATCAGGTTGTGGTATCCTTTCGGCGAGTTGTAGTGCCTTTTCTCCGCAATCAGCAGCTTGAATTAAATACTCCCCCTTTAAACCATTCGCCAATACTTTTAAATTTGACGGCTGATCATCAACAATTAGTAACCTTCCTTTTTGCGCAATAGGTGTTTTCACTGGCACTAAACCATGGGTATTCACGATAGGCGGATAACCAAGTTTTTTAGTGATGGCGTATTGATTATCTTGAGGTAATAAATAGCGCGAAAGACAGACTTGTAAAGCCAACTTATCAATCGGTTTCATTAAGTGGTCATTCATGCCAGCAACGAGGGCCTTATTCCGATCCTCAACCGTCGCGGCAGCGGTTAACGCAATAATCGGCACCTCATTACTAAACTCGCGAATTAAACGCGTAGCCTCATACCCCCCATTACCGGCATTTGAATATCCATTAAAACCAAGTCAAACGGTTGAATTCTAAATTTCTCAACCGCTTTAGCACCATTTTCGGCCCAACTTACCTCTAAACCAAATTGCCGTAAAATATCACTCGCAACTTCTTGGTTAATTTCATTGTCTTCAACCAACAACACTCGCCCACTAAAACGCTGCGTGGCATGTTGAGGTTGATCTGTAACTGAAAGCGCATCCCATTGTTCTGCAGACGCGCCAACCAAATCAACGCAAAAACGGAAGCGACTGCCTATGTTTTGTTGACTTTGTACTTCAATCGCGTCCCCTCCCATAACCTGAACCAAACTTTGGCTAATCGCTAACCCCAACCCTGTGCCACCAAAACGGCGTGTAATACTGGTATCCGCCTGGCTAAAAGCATTGAATAACTTTTCGCATTGCGCGGAACTCATCCCCATCCCTGTGTCTTCAACTACAAAACACAAACGCCCCATAGCATTTTGTTCAATCCATATATCAATCTTTCCATGCTGGGTAAATTTAATCGCATTTGCAATCAAGTTATTCAAAACCTGTCGCAAACGCATTGCATCACCAACATAGGCTGGCTTTAAATCACCTTGCATGTGCACTACAAACCCTAACCCTTTTTGTTCAGCCATAGGCTGATAAAGGCTATGAATCTGGGCGACTAAATCACGCAATAAAAACGGTTTTTGTTCTAAAATCAATTGCCCAGCTTCAATTTTTGAAAAATCCAAGATATCATTCAAAATACCCAATAAAAGCTCGGCGGATTGATGAGCTTTTTTAACTTTCTGGCGCATTTTTGGCAAACTGGTTTCTTGCATCGCCAAATCAGTTAACCCCAATACGCCATTCATCGGTGTGCGGATTTCATGACTCATGTTAGCCAAAAATTCAGACTTCGCCTGATTTGCCTGTTGCGCCAACTTACGCTGTCGGACCAAGTTACGGTTCATCACCAACATCGACCCTAAACTCAAAATCAGCAATCCTAGCAGCAGCATAAAACCGATAATAAACCCACTATATTGCTGCCAAATATCTTCCACTCGCGTTTCTATCGGCGCATCAAACGGGGCAATCCGCAAGGTTCGCATGACATTTTCAACATCCGCATAATTTCTAGGACGGGTAAAGCCCGAAATGCCGGCCGCCTGCGCCGCCGGATCTGCCTCGTTTAATTGCAACAACGCTACTGTAAGGGAATTCGATTGACGCTCGCTCACACTGGGTAAAGCCAACACCGGCCATTCAGGATACAAGGACGTGCTGTGTACAAAATGATAACCGCCGTCCTGAGGGTTAATAATTCGAATATCCAGCCAACTCAGCGCTCCCTGCGCAATCATCGCCTCCAATATACCGGTGCGCACGAAACCGACTTCCGCTTTACCCGCTAACACCTCGTAAACCACTTTATCATGCGGCATTCCGGTTAAAACCTGCTTTGAAAGACGTGGAACACTCATTCCTGCTTGTAGCAACGAATAGGCTTGCATTTGATAACCCCCCAATGAACCGGTCGTCACCATCGCAATCGAAACATCGGCTAAATCATTTAGCTTATGAATGCGCGGGTTATCCGCACGAGTAAATATTACGCCACCAAATTGATTAACCGCCTGACCATTTTGCTGCCTTGTCAGCGTCACTAAAGGGCCTGACATTTTTAAATTCATCCGCTCGCGTAATAAAATGTAATGCGAAGGATTGGTCAAGACTAAATCAATATCACCGGCTTGTAACGCCTGCTCTAACCCTTCATAACCTAAAGGGCGCAGAATAATTTGACAATCACTGCAATCACGATGCTGCTTTAGATACTCCATTAAAGGCTGCCATTGCGCACGCGTTACTGCCTCAGGACGAAACGACAACACCCCTAGCACCAGTTGTTTTTTTTCAACCACTGCCTGTTCTAGATGATTTACTTCACTAACCCCCTGACCGGTTAAAAACACCCCAAAAAGCAACACTGCTACTTTAATCCAAAGCTTTACCATTCACGCCTCATAATCTTTAATCAAAAAAACCAATTTATACTTTTGTTAAATAATTTAGGATAAAACCTTTTTCAAACACTTCATATCACTTGTTATTCAACCCGATGCATAAATGGGATAGCTTTACGTTTTAAATGTTCAATCAAAACCCCATCCTCGAAACCCAGAACCCATGCCTGGTGAATATTAGTGTTTTTTATCAGCTTTATTGCATGCCCCACATCATTCGCTACTTTGACTTGATAATCAGCTTGGGCTTGATGTGCCAGGGTTTTGAGTTGCTGTTTGTCTTCGCATATGATTAATAAAACCGGTTTTGATGTTGCCTGCGATGTTAAGTTTTCACTTAATATCCGATACAGGGCTTCTGAATTAAATGGTTTGGCGAGATGATCGTTCATTCCCACTGCTAAGGCTTTGTTTTTATCTTCAACCATTGCGGCCGCGGTTAAGGCAATAATCGGAATAGTTGAATTAAATGCACGAATCGCTAAGCAGGCCTGGTAACCGTCCATTACCGGCATTTGAATATCCATTAAAATGACATCAAAAGTCTGTTGTTGTGCTTTTTCCACCGCGATTTGGCCGTTATCGGCCAGCTCAACCTGTAACCCGAGTTGCGTGAGCATATTGACAGCGACTTCTTGGTTGATTTCATTATCTTCAACTAATAACACGCGGCCTGAGAGTTGTGTTTGCTCGACAATTTTGGTCTGGATATTGAGCTGGGCTTGTTGTTTAGAATTACAGTCCATCATCGGCACACTAAAGCTAAAGATTGAACCTTTATTTGGTTGGCTTCGGATCTGGATGTCATTACCGCCCATTAACTTGACTAAGCGGTGACTGATCACCAAGCCTAAGCCAGTGCCGCCGTGCTTGCGGGTGATGCTGGTATCGGCTTGGGTGAAGGCTTTGAACAATTTTTGTTGTTGTTCAGTTGTCATGCCGATGCCAGTGTCTTGGATATCAAAATGCAACCAAGGCTGGTTATCTTGTCCAAGGTTAAATTTACAGGCCAGAATCACTTCACCCTGTTGGGTAAATTTAATCGCATTGCCAATTAAATTCGTCAACACCTGACGCAGCCGGAGATTGTCACCATACAAGCACTGCACGCAACTGTCTTTGCAGTAACACTGCACACTAAACACCAAGCCTTTGTCTTGCGCCAAACCTTCAAATAAATCTTTTAACTCATCTCTAAGTTGCGCCACTTGAAACGGTTGCGGATCAAGCTCTAGCTTACCCGCTTCAATTTTTGAGAAGTCGAGAATATCATTGATAATACCCAACAATAAACGCCCAGATTGATTCACCCGTTCAAGCTGGTGGTGCATTTTTTGCGGGTCGGTATCCTTTAAGCCCAGCTCCGACATGCCGATAATACCGTTCATCGGTGTGCGGATTTCATGGCTCATATTAGCGAGAAACTCCGACTTAGCGCGATTAGCCTCCTCAGCTTGTTGTTTGGCCATCTCTAACGCTTGCTCTGCATAGTGTTTTTCTACCGCCATCGTCGCGACATTCACCGCCCATTCTAAAATACGCAGGTTCTCACTAGACGGTTGACCAACTTTTCGACAGTAATTAGCAAACGAACCCATCACAACACCATGAGAAGAAATCATCGGCATTGACCAGCAAGCAAGTAAGCCATGCTCACGCGTTTTATCAATAAATGCCGTGTAGGGCAGCCAACGTGGATCCTGCTGAATATCAGCTGCAACCGCAAGTTGCCCCGTGTAAGCAGCCGTACCGCAGGTACCAACATTCGGCGCGATCGGCAGGCCTGCTTCCATCAAGGCATTGTAATCAGCCGGCAAACTCGGTGCCGCGCCCTGTAATAAAATCTTATCGTTTGAGGGGTCAACTAATAAAACCGAGGAAAGAATATTATCGTCCATTTTTTCGGTAAACCGGCAAAGTGCATCTAGCGTATCAGACAATTTAGCACGCTTTGCAATCATCGTAAGAATCTGATTACTTGCAACAATTTCCTCTTCGGATTTTTTAAGTGCGCTGATGTCACCCGCAATCGTGGCAATTTTCTCTTTTAAATTAAGCCGCATGGCATCCAATGCCTCACAAAGCTGATGCATTTCATCAATACTCGGTTCAGGTAACGTGGTATCAAGATTTCCTTTTGCCATTTGATCGGCTGACTGGCTTATCGTCAACATCGTTGCAGCAATACGATTCAGTAATAAGCTGGCAATTAACCAAATAAAGGCAAATAACAAAGTGGTAGCGAAGAAAACCTTTAGTAAAGTGGATTGGATAAGTGCATTCAACTCGGTTAACTGAACACTTGCCCCGACAATATAACGCCGCCCTTTTTCATCAATACTCGAAACCAAAACCATCCGACCCTCACCCCACTGATTGGTGAACGAGGAAAAAACCGGCTGTTGTAGTTCAGCCTTTAACGCCGCGCTAAATGCACCCGGGTCGGAATGAATCTCAAAAAAATGCGCATGCGCAGAATGTGGATTGGTTAAATCTGAACGAGTTGCCGATGTAAAAACAATCTCCTCGTCAATCACTAATACACTCCAAAGGTATTGCAAATCCAATTGACGCGCTAAGGCATCATTACGATCAAGAATGTGGTTGAACGTTTCGGCAGAAACAGAATTTTCATCCAAGATAGTGTCATGGTAATCTTCACCCAATAATGCCTGCAAAAAAGTGGCGGCTGAGTAAAGTCGGACATCGGTTTTTTCTATCAACATAGACTTCGTAAAATGAGACGCTGCAAAACCAAAGGTCAGCACCGAAAGCACAAAAATTGAGGCCGTCCCCATCAGTACAATTTTTCTTAACGAGTAATGCGTTTTACTTTTCATAACGTTATCCTAATAGTTGCTATAGTCCACTTGAAAACGTTTGAGGTGTTCGATCAATACCGTTTTCTCTGCTATATCAGCCACCAACCAGGCCTGGTTTATCCTGTTGTTTTCTATTAACTTCATGGCATGCGCCTCATCATTGGCCACTTTAACTTGATAGTCGGCTTGCGCTTGTTGTGCGAGCGTTCTCAATTGCTGTTTGTCTTGACAAACGATTAATAAAACTGGTTTTGTTTTCACTTGAAATGTTAAATTTTCGCTTAATACCCGATACAAGGCGTCCGAATTGAGGGGCTTGGCAAGATGGTCGCTCATCCCCACCGCTAAGGCTTTGTTTTTGTCTTCGACCATCGCAGCAGCAGTTAGGGCAATAATCGGAGTGATTTGATTAAACTGGCGAATTACTCGGCAGGCCTGGTAGCCATCCATTACCGGCATTTGAATATCCATCAGAATCAAATCAAAAGTCTGTTGCTGGACTTTTTCTACCGCGATCTGACCATTTTCTGCCAGCTCAACCTGCAACCCGAGTTGCGTGAGCATATTGACGGCGACTTCTTGGTTAATTTCATTGTCCTCAACCACTAACACGCGGCCTGTTAGTTGGGTTTGCTCAGTGCGTTTGACTTGGGTGTTGAGTTGGGTTTGTTGTTGTGCGTTACAGGCCATCATCGGCACACTAAAACTAAAGCTTGAGCCTTTGTTCGGCTGGCTTTTGATATAAATGTCTTCACCGCCCATTAACTTAACTAAGCGGCGACTGATAACCAAGCCTAAGCCAGTGCCGCCGTGTTTTCGGGTGATGCTGGTGTCGGCTTGGGTGAAAGCAGTAAAGAGTTTTTGCTGTTGTTCAACGGTCATGCCGATGCCAGTGTCTTGAATGTCAAAGCTTAAAAAAACCTCTGATTCGTTGTCCGTTTGACTATCAAGCTTGATAGTCAAACGGACTTCACCCTGCTCGGTAAACTTAATCGCATTGCCTAGTAAATTAGTCAAGATTTGACGTAGTCGAAGATTATCGCCATATAAACACTGCACACAATTATCTTTACAGACACAACCCACTATGAGAGTTACGCCTTTGTCTTGCGCCAAGCCTTCAAATAAATCCGTCAGTTCGTCTTTGAGTTGCGACAATTGAAACGGCTGTGGATCGAGTTCTAACTTATCCGCCTCGATTTTTGAGAAGTCGAGAATATCGTTGATAATGCCTAGCAATAGCCGTGCAGATTGATTAACCCGCAGAAGTTCATGTTGCATTTTTTGCGGTTCGGTTTCTTTTAAACCCAATTCTGACATACCAATAATGCCATTCATCGGTGTGCGGATCTCATGACTCATATTGGCAAGAAACTCCGACTTGGCGCGATTAGCTTCATCTGCGAGTTTTAACGCGTTTTTTAACGCATCTTCTGCTTGTCTTTTTTCAGTCACGTCAAAAATGACCGAACCAATACCGGTTTTGTCATGACCCCATTTCAAAGGAAACTTATGGGTTTCATATACACGGTTCGCCATCGTTTCTTCGCTAATCACCAGTGCTTGCCGTGACAACACTTCCCTATCCGAAGCTAAACAAACCTGCCCCTTTTCCTCGCCCATTAAATCCAAATCTGTTTTGCCATAAATTTGTGCTTTCGCTAAGCCAAAAAACTCCTCTAGTGCTTTGTTGACCACGACATAACGAAAATGATCATCCTTAATAAACACATATTCACTCATTGCATCCAATAATGCATCGGCAGGGGAATCACATGAGGCTGAAGGGTTTGGGTAGTTTGGCATTAAATGAACCTGCTTAGTTGAATTGCGCGATAAGTTGCTTTAGATTTTGTTCAGCACGTTCAAAATCAAATACATCTAATGCTTGAACCATTTGCAACCATCCTGGTTGTAGATTATCCGGTAGCGCCTGGCTCAGTTGATCAAGTTCTTGATCATCAATATACTCGCAGACCTCAATGCGTTGCTGCAAACTTTGCAACTGTGCTTTGGTAATATCGAGACTTGTTGTTAAAGGATTCGTTTTTTTATGTATAGCACCAGCCGATAATAGTGCGGCATCACTAGCGAGATAAAGCTTAATTTCCTGCTGAGTTTCCTCTAATGCTCGTGCTAATTGTTCAATCTGTTCATCGCTTGGACGTTGGCGAGCTTTGAGTTTTAAATCAATGCGCTGGCTTATTTCAAATAGACCCATTGCCGCTAAGTTTCCTGCCACGCCTTTGAGTGCATGATTGAGTTGCTGTACTGGCTCAAAAGCAGATTTACTATCGTCTGTCGTCAAGGCATGCAACATAGCCAAGACTGCAATGTATTCTGTTTCAATTTGATTGGCGAACTTGGTTAAGAGTTTTTTATAAAGCGACTCATTTCCAGCAAGCTGGTTAAGACCTGCTTGAATGTCTAACATATGGGGATCCTCCTGGCGCAGTAAATCTTGATATTGTGGATTGATAGGTATGTTATTGACCTGTGCGTTTTCTTCACCAATCATTTTTGTTGCGGTTAAATATTGACCTAGTACACGTCCCAATTCAGATGAATTTATAGGCTTGCTTAAATGTGCATTCATACCAACACTTAATGCCTTGTCACGATCTTCAATCATCGCGGCAGCGGTTAAGGCTATAATTGGAATGGTTGGATTAAATTGACGAATCGCTTGGCAGGCCTGGTAGCCGTCCATCACAGGCATTTGAATATCCATCAAAATCAAATCAAAAACCTGCTGCTGTGCTTTTTCCACCGCGATTTGGCCGTTTTCTGCGAGACAAACGTCTAACCCGCACTGCCTGAGTTGTTCGCTCGCTACTTCTTGGTTGATTTCATTGTCTTCTACCAGTAAGACCTTCCCCTGATGCCGCACCTGATCAAAGGCGCTGATGAGTTGTTGCGCCTGTTGTAACTGTTCATCCGTACAAATTTGCATCGGTAAACTAAACGAAAAGGTTGATCCCTGACCCAATTTGGTTTGCAGTTGAATTTTGTCACCTCCCATCAATTCAACCAATCGCTCACTAATAACCAATCCTAAACCTGTACCACCATGTTTACGGGTAATACTGGTATCTGCCTGGGTGAAGGCTCGAAACAGCTTTTCGGCCTGCTTCTGTGTCATGCCAATGCCGGTATCACGAATCGAAAACCTTAGCTGTTGTTCATCGTCATGGCGTTCAATGCTCAACCTAACCTCGCCCTGCTCGGTAAACTTGATGGCATTGGTAACAAGGTTGTTCAATACTTGACGCAGACGCATTTCGTCAGTATGCAAACATAAGTCGTCAACTGAATCGGTGTCCATCACCAGCTTTAAACCTTTTTGTTTAGCATTGTTGACAAACAGGCTATAAAGATTATCGACAAGAGTTTTTAGATAAAACGGATGGGGATCCAACTCCATTTTGCCAGCCTCAATTTTCGAAAAATCCAAAATGTCGTTGATAATGCTCAATAACAACCGACCGGAATAATGCACTTTAGCAAGTTTATCGCGCAGTTTTCCCGGATTTTGTTGCTTCATGCCCAATTCACTTAGCCCTAAAATACCGTTCATTGGGGTGCGAATTTCATGACTCATATTGGCTAAAAACTCCGACTTAGCCTTATTCGCAGCATCTGCTTTATCACGCTCAATCTTGAGTTCTTCATGCAATTTGGCTTGGGTTTGTTGCAAGCGCTTGGCAAAAATCAGTGAACTAAAATTTTGACTAAATACTGAAATCTGTTGCGCAATTTGCTCTGAATACCCCCCAGGCGCATTGGCAATACCGAAAAAACCTATCATTTCTTCCGCGTAAAAAACCGGAATCCCCATAAAAGCGTTTAAATCCGGATGCCCTGGCGGCAAACCACCGGCACGAGGGTCATTCACTGGGTCATTGCTGATGACGACCTGTTGATGCAACATCGCATAACCAAACAAATTATTTAAATTACGAAATTCCATTCCACGCCCAGCCAACTGATCAAACAAGGCCCGGCTTTCGTCATTCCACGCGACATTCGTCATCGCAAAGGTTTTAAGATAAGGCTGCCCACTGCCGTCTTTTAAAACTTCGCCGATAAACCCATATTCACTTTGAGTGTAATTCAGAATTTCGTTTAGTAACACATCCGAGGTTTGTTCTATAGATTGCGTCAACATAAAGGTTTGGTTAGCTTGCCAAATGGACTGTAACAATTGATTTTGGCGCTCAGTTTGTAGCTGTAATTCTTTTTGATAAGTAATGTCATGCACAAAACCATGCCATAGAATCGTGCCATCCTCTAGAATACTTGGAGTTGACTGACCATATAACCATCGAACTAAACCACTAGGTAATATAATACGGAACTCTTCTGACCAAGACTCTTGTGTTTTTGCGGATTTAGCGATAGATTGCTCAAGACAGTATTTATCCTCAGGATGAATCCTATCAAATAAAACAGACGCATCCTCCGTTACTTCAACAGGCATCACATCAAATAAATCAATAATTGCCTCGCTCGCAAACGGAAACGCCATATCACCCTCCGGTGACAGGGTGAGTTCGTAAATCATCCCGGGGATATTCTTAGTGAGATACTTTAATCGTTGGGCTTCGTTAGACTTATGTTGTGCCCAGTCTTGAAAAAACAAACTGATCAGATCTTTTTGATGCAGTAAACCCAGGGTTTCGTTGTCTTGGCTACGTTTTACCACAAGTCGCTTTACACCCAGTGTGCGCATCGCATCCAATGCTTGAACCAAGCTTAAATTGCCATCAAGTGTTTTCAACGGAGTCGACATAAGCTGCTGAGCCGTGACAGCCATATCACCACCTTGATCAAACCATCGAATTAAGTCAGATTGAGTTATAAGACCTACGGCATCCAGCTTATCAAAAACCACGGCGGCGGTTTGATGGTTAACACTCAACGCATGAAAAACTTCAGACAAGCTTTCTGTTGAACGTACTTTCACGTAACGCAAATTATGCATTACATCAGCGAGACGAGTTGTCTTCGCAAAACTCTGCGCATTTAAACACGACGCCAGATCTGTGGCACTCACAATGCCGGCTAAATGCTGCTTCGCGTCTAACAAACATAAGTAGCCATCAGGATGTCGACGAAGCAGTTCAAAAGCGTTAAGCACATTAGTTTGTGGTGAGACGATAGGCACCTTATTTAACACAACGCCTCTTAAACACTGATCAAAAGCGGTATTTTGCAATCGAAATTGAATGAGTTCGCGGGTGGTTAATATTCTAAACCCCAGGTCACCCTTTACAATGACCGCACGTAGTCTGCACTCTGCCATCAAATGCACCGCTTCTTGAATAGAACGATTTTCATCAATCGTCACCACATTCGGCGAGGCAATATCAGCAACCTTAGGTAACAGCATAAAAAACCTCTATAATTTCCACAGCCTTAGATAAAACGCATATCTACTTAAGATCAACTTAGCTAAGATTTAAAGTATTTTTTAATCGTCTCAACAATTTGAGCTGTATCAATTTTTCCTATAAATCCATCAGCACCTAGTTGTTTTGCTTGACGCACAGAATCCCCAACAGTCATTGATGAATGCACAATAATCGGAATCGTTAAACCCATTTTTTCTTTGATCGTACGAATCACTGTATGTCCCGATACATTAGGCATTTCAAGATCAGTTATGATTAACCCGACTTTTGCTCTATTTTCTGGTTGTTCTAAAAAGTTAATGATCCCTGAACCATCGTTATAAATTTCATGTTTAATATTTAGGTTTTCAAGCACCGCTTTAACATAACCACGAATACTAGCTTGATCATCTGCAAACAAAATAATCTTCTCGTATTGCTGTCCTAGTGACTCAACCTTGGACTCTTTTTCCAAATCAGTACCGCTGATTTCTGCAATCATTTGCTCGACATCCATAATCAAACAAAGTTCGTCTTCGACGCGTGTTTGCGAAACGATTTTTTGTGCATTTTCATCGGCACTTTGAAGTTCTTTCCAGTCCTTTTCGGTTACGCCATGAATATAGGCAACTAATAAGCCAATGATTTGGTGATTAACTTCACAAATGAGAATTACACTGCGGTCATCAGGATTTAGCGCGGCGTGCCCAAACCATTTAGCCGTATCGTAAACATTAATATATTCACCCCGAACAGCGATGACTCCTTTATAGAAATCAGCGCTGTTTATGGTAGTTCTGGTGATGGCATATTCAGAGGCATTCAGTACCTCTTTAATTTTAAAAATATTCATCGCATAATAAGGATGGGCACCAAACTGAGTGTCATGCTCGCTCACCAATTTAAAAACCATCAAACTCATGGCATTGTTTTTACTCAGGTTAGCGGTTTTGTCTATCGTATTAAGATCCATCTGTTATTCCTTAAAACTCAGCCCATTCGTCTGATGCGGAGTGTTTGGTTTTATTTGGCAAGGCAGGTGTTTTAGGGGCGGACTTGCTGGCTTTTTGGCTAGTGGCTTGCGGCAAAACTTTCTTGGCTTTTTTACGATTTGTGCTGGTTTGAAAAAAACCCATTTCACGGCTGAGGTTGTTCGCTTGGTCGCGCATGCTTTCAGACGCCGCCGCAGTTTCTTCTACCAACGCAGCATTTTGTTGTGTCACCTTGTCGATATTGGTCACGGCTTGGTGGACTTGGTGAATACCGGCGGCTTGTTCCTCGGTGGCCTTGGCAACCTGTTGAATCATACTGGTCACTTCATCAATAGAATCGGTAATGTCTTTAAGTACGCTACCGGATTCATCCGCCAATTTGGTGCCTTGATCAATCCGCTCTACGCTTTCGGTAATCAATTTTTTGATGTCCTTCGCGGCCTCGGCTGATTTTTGTGCCAAAGCACGCACTTCACCGGCGACGACCGCGAACCCGCGGCCATGCTCTCCGGCACGCGCGGCTTCAACGGCGGCGTTCAACGCCAGTAGATTCGTTTGGAACGCGATACCATCAATCAAGCTAACAATATCCGCAATTTTATGGCTGGATTCTTGAATAGTTTGCATGGCCTCGATGGTTTGACCCATCACTTTAGAACCCTGCTTGGCTTTGGTTTGTACACTTTGCGCAATTTCAGAGGCATGTTGTGTGTTTGCTGTGTTGTGTTGAATGGTTGAATTCATTTGATCCATGGTTGCGGAGGTTTGCTCCAACGCGGCGGCTTGTTCTTGCACACGATCACTTAGGTCATGTGAACCTTGCGACACTTCACGTGCTGCACCATCGACTACCTCAGCGGCATACACTGATACGTCAATCACCTTAGCTAGGCGCTCTACCGAGGCGTTAATCGCGTCTTTCAATTCACCAAGCTCGCCTTCAAAGTTGTTGTCAATCGTTTGGGTTAAATCACCGGCGGCAATGGCACTAGTCACACGCACCACATCATCCATCGCACCTTGAATGCCATCCAAAAGCTGGTTAAGCGATTCACTGAGTTGCGCGGCAAGACCTTCGAGTTTGCTAACATCAATGCGTTGACCCAAGTGGCCTTGTTGCGCCAGAGCAACGGTTTTGCCTACATTTTCAAGCAGTTGAACCTCTTGCGTGCGGTCACGCCATTCAACCAGCGTGGCGACTTTAACTCCATTACGGTTTTTTATCGGCATGACAGCCAGTTCAAAGTGGTAACCGGCGACTTCAATATTCGCGGTCATTGGCTGATTGAGTGCCTTGAGCATCTGACGCTGATGTGCGGGGTTTTTGTGAAAAATGTCAATATTTTGACCAATGAGTTTATTGGCATTGAAGTTTGGCAGCACTTGCTTGAGTTTGGCTTCGCGGGTTTTCAAGAATGCTTGGATATTTTCGTTCATGTAGCTGATGTTGAAATTAGCATCCGCCATCATGATATTGCTTTTGAGTTTGTCGAGCGCGAGTTTGAGCTGGCTGGCTTGATCTAGCTGATAGGCGCTTTCTTCTGCGGCGGCGCGTGAGGCAATGTTGCCTGAAATCACCACATTTCGCATCTTGCCGGAATAGGAACAAGGATCATATTCATGGTCAATTAAAGCCTCTCCCGCCGCGACCTTACGCAAAGAACGAATCGTAAATGCATTGGTGTTTTGTAGCTTTACGCCATAGATGATGAGGGTTGTAAGCAATAGGGTTACAAGCGTTAATAATAACCAAGCCGGCATCAACTGCGGCATCGCAAGGTTAAGGATTAATGGAATAACGGCAAGCAAACCGGTTGATAACCCAAGCTGCGCGACTGGCGGTAAATGAGCAAACAGGTTAAGCTCCTGCAGGTTCAACCCAGTATAAACTTTACCGTGTTTAATTTTGGCGCGTCCGGCAGCAATATCTTGATAGGCTTGCGCAGTAGCGCGTTTTTCTGCATCGCTTATGGTTGTTCTAACCGACATGTAACCGGCAATTTGCCCTTGTTTGTAAATGGGCGTGGCGTGCGCGCGCACCCAATAAAAGCCGCCATCTTTTCGACGATTTTTTACACACTGTGACCAAGGGATACCATTTTTTAAATCCGACCACATATCGGCAAACACCGCCGGCGGTACATCTGGATGGCGGATCATGTTATGGGGTTGGCCAATCAGTTCTTCTCGGCTGTAACCACTGGACGCTTCGAACGCATCGTTACACTCTAAGATGGTACCGGCTAGATCAGTCTTGGAAACAAGCGTTTGTCCTTCTGGAACCATATATTCATATTGGGTAATGGGTTGATTATTTTTCATCAATGCCTCTTAATAGACCAAAGTATATTTTTTATATATTGATCTTAACAGATGTCTTTTTTCAAACCTTGCAAAACCCTTCATTTTCTAGGCTTATTACGTATGCAAAACCTCCCTTTTCAAATTTAATTTTACTTGTTCTTATGTTTAATTAATTACTTAGCCTTAAATTGGTTTATCGTTCATATATCTTGCAGGTGTGAACCTGTCTAATAGAAATGGACACTTTATAATAAGAGACAATAGATATTGTCGAACTAGGCGTGATCATGACTGAAAAGAGAACTTATAAAACCTATAGCGATGAGTTTAAAAAAGAAGCCGTCGCCCTAGTGACTGAGCAGGGATACAGTGTAGCCGAAGCTGCTCAATCCTTAGGGGTTAGAACGAATTTGCTCTACAAATGGAAAGACAAGCTAGAATCGCAAGCCAAAGGGATTGCGCTCAATCCAGATGCGCGAGCCGAACTTAAAAAGTTACGCGCTGAAAACAAACGCTTAAAGGTTGAAAAAGAAATCTTAAAAAAAGCCTCAGCCCTTCTGACACAAGACATCCTGTAGGTTTTAAACTCATGGATAAACTGGTTCAGGAGCCATCCCACTACGATCAATCAAGTTTGGGCGGGTGACATCACCTACTTAAAGACCCCTCAAGGTTGGTTGTATTTAAGTATCGTGATGGATCTTTATTCGCGTCGTATTATTGGCTGGGCGATCAGTGAGCTCATGACGGTGGAGTTGGTCATGAAATCGTTACAGCAAGCGTTTTGCGAGATTGTTAGCTAAACAGAAAATGCGTGCGTCGATGGGTGATGTGGGGGCCTGTTGGATAATGCGGTCGTAGAACGTTTTTTTGGTAGTCTCAAGCATGATTGGCTATTTAAAGTGCATCACGCCAGCGCTGAAAGCATGAAACAGGATGTAGCGAGTTACATGCGCTACTACAACTTAATTAGGCTTCATAGTTCTAATGGTGGTTTATCGCCCATTGACTATGAAAATTGTAAAAACAATGTGTCCAAAAAAGCTTGACCAGAACAATTTCTGTTGGGCCGGTGATCGAAGGCACTTTGAAACTAGGGATAATAAAGAAGTTTTCTTCGCCTTCCGGCATACGTAGCAGTTGGGTGAGTTTTTCTAATACCTCAACTTCACCTTGCCGACCTTTAACAAGCTTATCGAATATTGTATGTAGTTTTTTCATCCCTATTCTCAGTTTCCAGTCCGCCATACAGGCAAAAAATTCTCATTATAACGAACGAAAAAGGATTGTCATTGTTAATTTGAGAGGGTTCTAGCCAATATTCGCACTGCACAACGCAAGTCGATTGGTATAGCCGAACACCCATTGGCACAAGCCTTAACGAAGGTATTAGAAGATAAATTGCTGCGTGATGAATAGCGGACTACTTGTAACTGATTGATTTTTAAATAAATGATCTGAAAGCCTTATAAACAGCGAAAAATTTGTTAATTTTTTTTGAAAAAACGCTTGCAAAGGTTAGAGGATTCTCTATAATATGCCACATCAAGCAACGCAGCTTGAACTACCACTCCCCAATAGTTCAGTTGGTAGAACAGCGGACTGTTAATCCGTATGTCCCTGGTTCGAGTCCAGGTTGGGGAGCCAAACATAGACCCTAAGTAATTGATTTACTTGGGGTTTTTTGTTTATGGGCTTTAACGATACCGTAAACAATACCGTAAATGAAAAACGCTAGGGCTTAGTTTAGGGCTCAAAAGAATAGGTTAATAATTAACCAAGTCATCGAACGACAAACCGCGTTCACTTAACCAGCGTTGGCATTTTGCTATTGCCTTTTTCTCAATCGCTCGTATTGATTCACCTGTTACGCCTAACCGTTCCCCAACTTCTCGCAGGCTCATAGGCTCGGCTCTGTCAATCGGTGACGTTTCAAGACTTATGCGCTGTTGCGGTCGGTGTGTCGGTGCATCGGGGGCGGATGATTGGTTCTCAAGCCATAGCGCCCAAATACGCGCCTTAAATGTGGTCATTGTTTCGCTAGGCAATGGCTCAAAATAAACATCGTTAAATATTGCGCCTTTGTCATCAAATAGCGGTCTTTCGTTCATAATCACCTCATTAACCCTTTGCCGCTTTAAACATGAAAGGGCTTGTTAGTCGCGGTCTAAAAAACGCTGATTGCCTTGTTCATCCAAACAAACCTCGCAGGCAATGAAACAAGGTTTGTTAGGTTCTTGTTGCATCAAGTCGGCTTTAACTCGCTGGGCTAACTGGTCGGGGGTTTCGCTGTCGTTCCGATACCAAAATTCATCACCACTTTTTAAACCGATAACAACTGGTTGCGGCTGGTCGGCTGGTGCTGCCATCTTGAAAATAATCAAGATAACATCGTCGCTGGTCTGCTTGCTTACCTCCAGCTTTTTAATGCGCTCTAGCAAGGCTCGGCTCATTTTTGGGCGTTCTCAAGGTTTTCGATACGTTCCAGCAACTCGGTTGTTTCGATAATCTTAGCCACGCCTGCTAATGAATTGATTAAGGCTGTTGCGGTGTCGGTGGTCAAATCGCCATTACCTGCCGCAGATAAAACGGCTTTGGCTTGGTCGGCTAACGGTGCGTTGCTGTCGAGTTGAATAGTCACTTTTTCGCCTACAGGTTTAAGGCTTGGTGCAATGCGGCTCAAAAGAGTAGTGCAAGCGGCTGTTGAACCCTCACGGCATTGGCTAATTAGGCTATTGATAATTTCGTCACGGTGCTTTTCTATTTCGTCGCGGATCGATTGCGCCTTTGGCTTGCGCCCGTTCGGATTGCCGCTAACGCCTTTTACAAATTTGCCCTGTTTTCTACCTGTTTCGCTCATTTTCGCACCTGTTACCTGTTTAAAATCCTGCTTTTCAGGCTAGTTTATATCTTGGTGCGTTGTGTGTCAAACCAGTAATTAATGACATTAAAGCATGATTTATGCCGTTTAATAAGTCATTGAAACTGAATAGGTTTATGGTATATGGCATTAAATAGGCTTATTTGTTCGTTATGGTGCAATAAACTCAACCCCACGTTGGCCTATAAATTAGCCGCCCACCTTAATAACGCAGACTGAGGGCGCACTTGTGCGCTGTGACGACTAAGCAATATTGCATCGTCGGAGGGTGTGTTTTAACGCTGTTCTGACTATCCGTTTCAAACGGCATATTTTCATGCAGTCAAAAAACAAGGGTTCACGGCTGAAACTTTATAATAACCAGTTCATAATAAAGTCTTATGCCATATCACATAAAAACCATAACGCATTTAAACGCTCTCTAAGCCCTCTAAACGCGCCAACCCTTACAAACGCCCTATCTTTTTAAATAAAGTCGCCTGTATGGGCTTTAAATTGCGTCAAATCATTATTTCTTGATTGTGTTTTGACTACAGGGGGCGCTGTGTTTGATTAAGGGCTCAAAAGAATAGGGGCATCATAACGCCCCATCTTTTCATAGTCGCGCTCATTGGTTACGCTTTCAGGGCTCAAAAGAATAGGGTCGGGCTTTTGTCTTTAGGTTGTAAAAAAGGCGCTCAAGTATTGCGCCATTTACCTAGGGGAAGTTTAAACGGCTGGTTTTAACGCTCCCCCTTTAGGGGTAGAAAAACAGCCGACTGGATTTTTAAACAAAATCAACAACTTAGCATCGGTCGGCTGGTTTTTTTTGCCTAAACTTTTCAGCCGACCGCCTAGCCCTTTATTCATGCGGGTTTGCATCGGTCGGCTGGTTTTAATCGGCTGTTTCAGCCGTTCAGCCGTTCAGCCGATTGAAATTAGTAAAAACCCTTATCTTTTGAGCCATAAAAAAACCCGCGCTTAGGCGGGTAAAGGTAGGGGGATAAACGACTATTTAGGCGGCTTTTTCTTTTGAGCCCTCAAGGTCAATCGGGGGCGCAATACCTCCAACAACATAAAGCGCTTCACCTTTAGGCTGTATCGGCTGACCTCTCAAGGTTTCATCGTCTAGCATATCCTGCAATACGGGCGCTATAACCGACCAACTAACCGACAAACGCCCATTAGTTCCAGCGTAGTTATTCCGTATGCTGTTGCGGGTGATTATGTCGCCTGCCCTGTTGCGTTCATCAATCAGGATTTTTAAGCCCTCACGAATAGCCGCATTTCTAGCCGCTTGCTTTAACTCTTTTTCGCCCATCAAGCCGCCTTCTTGTTGGTTAAGGTGTTTTAACGGGTCATCGCATTGTTCAAGCGTTGCGCTGTGCTCAATACGTCGCAAATCAAAGAACCGCCCTAGATTGCCGCAATAGTTGTCTTTTTCAACGGTTAAGCGAATATAACGGCTAAAGTTCTCTAGGGGTTCGCCTAGCTTTTGCATTATCCCGCCTATTTCGTCGGATGTCTTATTAGCAAACCGCCCCTTGATAACCATTGCCAGCCTTGCGCTATCTGTGAAGCGTTTACCGCCTGCTATGCCATCAACTCCAGCCGCCCCCTTGGTCACATGGGCTAAGATTAAAACCGTTGCGCCTGTTGATTTAGATAAGCGCTCGCAAGCCTTAACGAACGTCGCGGCATCTTCGTTGCTGTTTTCTTTACCGCCATTCAAACGGGAGTAGGTATCAACAATAATCAAGCGCAAATCATCAAGCCTTTTAATTGATTGCTCAATCTTATCAACATCGGGCGAAACAACCGCCACGCCTTCAACGGTTCGAGTTAATAGCAAGCCATCACCTGCAAGGTCTTTAATCAAAAGGTTATTAACTAGCGCCTGTCGGTCAATGGGCTCAATATCCCCAAATTCACAATCAATAGAATTGATTTCGACAAACTTAAATAAACGCCTTTGTATCTCGGTTCGGTCATCTTCAGCCGACAAAAATAAAACCTTGCCTTTGTAAACATTCCGCCCTAAGAACGGATAACCAGCCGCAACACTAGCCGCCATCTGTAAAGCTAAAGCGCTTTTACCCAATCCACCCGCGCCCCCTAGAATAGCGGTTATCCCTTTTGGAAGTAGCCCATCAATAATGGTCGGTCGGGGTGGTGGCTCGCTGTCAAACCAGCTTTCATTTATGGCGGTATCGGCTAGAAAATCCTTTTCTTTTGAGCCATAAAAGGGCGCATTGCTCACCATTGCCAAAACCTCGGCTAAGGTAGCCCCAGCCGCTAAAGCGTCGCTAATGTCTGCCTTGGGTGGCATACCCGCCCAATACTTACTTAGGTCGATTAGCTTAACGGTATTAGCAAGGCTCAAAAGAGAATCGGCAACCATATAGCCGTGCTTAATGCCTACTTCGTCGTTATCGCAAAATATAACAACGTCACGCCCTTTAAAATGCGGGTTTAGGTGTTCGGCTTGGTTATCCCATTTAAGCGCCCCAGCGACGTTGCAGGAAGCCAGCAAGCCTAGCGCCTTTAGGTTGTCACAATCCTTTTCACCCTCGCAAATATAAACGGGGTCATTAGGTCGGGCGATTAGTTCGGGCAAGTTATAAGGGGCATAATTAACGCCCTCCATGTCCTTAACAAACACGCCTTTTTCAGCATCAAACCGATTAAGGTAAACCGCCTTTTTACCATCACCCGCATAACGTACTTGAACGCGGTATAAAGGTTCGCCATGCTCATTTGTATAAAGGTGCTCACGGTCTTGTTTTGAGCCCTCACTATTAACGGGGGCGGTTAGGTCGGTAAACTCAAACGTAACGCCCTCATTATGGCGGGTGTCACTAATAAAGCCGCCATCAATAAGCCATTGCATCGGGTTGCAGTTGGTTTCTCGTTTAATCAAGTCAAGCAATCCGCCCCCTTGATTATCTTCAAAATCAAAATAAGCGCCATCTGTAAGGCTCAAAGATAAACTGCCATTAGTACCAAATCGCAACTCTTTACCGCTTGAAAGCCGTTCGTTCGGTTCGCCTAGTAGTAAACGCCCTACATCGGGCGATATGGCTTTAAAGTTAAGATTACCCATGATTGCCCCTCCCGCATTCAAACGTCTTAAACTCGCGCATATAGCCGCGCTCTAAGGTGTAGTTTGATTGGGTAAAGGCTTCACCTATCCCGCTTAGGCGCTCGGTGCATGGTAGCGTTAAACGGGCGCTAAGGTTAAAATCGGGGTAAGTGCCCTTTATGCTAGGGTGTAAACGGGCGGCAACTTCTACATCACTCGTTGAAACATAACGCCCAGCCCATGCTTCAATAATATGTTTTAGCGCCCAGCCGCCACGCCCATAACCTTTAATGGTTTTTTGTGCATCAAGGAAGGCAAACGCTATTTTTACGCAGTCGGGGTGTTCATGTAATTGGTCGGGTCGGTTGCTGTATTGAACAATAGCCGCTTTTATTTGCTGGTCTGTTGGATAAGGGTAGTTGTTCATATTAGCGCCCCTCCTAGACCATAGAGAACCGCTATTTCTTGAGCCTTTGGAATATCACGGCTCAAAATAAAATAGTGGTCTTTTAACGGGTGGTTTCCGTTGCGGGGGCATTGGATTAGACCGTTAAGCCCGTATTTGTGGCGCAAGCGGTGAACGGTTATCCCTAGGCGGTGCTGTTGTCCGTTGCTCTCGCTGATTATGGTGTGGTGGTGGATTGCTTCACCCTTTAGCAAGCGACGCAACACGGGAACAAGCGGGGGAACGGATTTAGTTCCTTGGTTTAATAATATGTCGCTCATTTCAGCACCTCCAAGCCCATAACTTGAAAGGTAGGCGCAAACCCTAGACCAAGCAACAATACACGCAAGGCGAACCCTAGGCGGCTCTTATTGCCACGCTCAATAGTTGAATGAGCAAACCTATCATTAAGGCGGTGCATCAAGCGGAATGAAATCGCGCCATTAAGCGGGGTCTGTAGCCCTTTTAAAAGCAATGCGGGGGCGTTGATTATGTTAAAATAGCTTTGCTGGTGCTCTGGATTTTTAACTAAGTTCGGGGCATTTTTCATTTTGAGCCCTCCACGTTGTCACGTTCCGCAATACGCGAATCAATCCACGCTTGAACCTCGGCTTCAATCCATGCGACGCTTTTTTCTGATAATTTAACGGGCTTGGGGAATAAACCTTTTGAAACAAGGTTGTAAAGGTGTGAACGGCTTAAGCCTGTAGCGGCTTGGGTTTGTTTTGCTCTCAATAAAGTGGTCATGTGCTAATATCCTTAAACGTATGTTTAGACTTAGCTTAGGCTTGGGGATAGGTTTAAAAAACTCTATGTTCACCGTTTAAGGGATAGCCCCTAAACCTAAGCGTACATAAGTTTTCAAACACCATACCCCTGTATGACCACCTTAAAAAACAAACTGTTTAGAAAGGTAAGAACACCCATAACCCTGTTATGAATGCGTGTAGCTGAATAACTTTGAGAATATTAAATCACAATAAATTTAGACTATCAATACTTTATTTTTCCGCTACTGTTCTCTATTGGTTCTTTTTTCTCTTTAACTGTTTGAAAGTTCAATTGTTTTTATTAAAAAAGGGCTCAAAAAAATAGGGTTAAGCCTGCCGTTTTATCGGTATAACTTGCGCCCCCATCTTTAGGCTATCCAAATAATCAGCCCACGCCTGCATCATTTTTGCCCGTTCAGCCAATAACTCGCTTTTGTTGTAAACCCTTGCTATGCGGTCGCGGTTTAAATGCGCTAGTTGCAGCTCTATAGCATCACCATCAAACCGCATTTCATTTAAAGCCGTGCTAATGGTATGCCTAAAGCCGTGCGACGTTTGCAAGCCCTTACCTATTGGCTCGGCTGTTTGCGGGTGTTTAGCGTATTGAATAGCCTTGTTTAATGTATTTTCAGATAGCGGCTTGGTTCGATTGCCTGCAATAAATACATGCTCTTTTGAGCCAGTAACAGGGCGCATTGCTTCAAGTATTTCTAACGCCTGTTGGCTTAACGGTACTTTATGAATTCGTTTCTTTTTCATCGTATCGGCTGGAAAGGTTATCAACTTGTTTTCAAAGTCGATAAACTCCCATTTAAGAAAGCGGATATTAGCAGGGCGCAAGATTACGAGGGGCATAAGGCGCAGGGCTTGCTTCACTGCAAAATCACCATGATAGGCATCAAAAGCCTTTAATAATATAGCCAGTTGTTTAGCGTCGGTTGTATGCGCCATGTTTACAGGTTCGGGCTTTGCTGGTAGCAGGTCGGATAACATAGCGGCTGGGTTAGTGCTTATCTTTTGAAGTGCGATAAGATAATTAAAGGTCTGTCTGCAATCACTCGCTAACCTCAAAGCCGTTTCGGGGTGTTTATCTGATACGGGTTTTATAAGGTTCAAAAGGTCAATCGTTGTGATTTTATCGGCTGGTATCCTATCCAAGTGATTGAACAAATATTTCTCTAGGCGTTGGGTTTTCTTTAAAGCTGTTCGCGGCTCAATTTTTGAAACCTTTATTTGCTCAAGTGCGTAAAAACTAAACGGCTCTAGTTTACTCACTTCATTTATTCGCGGGTCGATACCTTGCGCAATTAAAGCCCTTGCGCTTTCGTGCTTTGCTCTAGCGTCTGCAAGTGACGTTTCAGGGTAAAGCCCCAGCGTTAAGGTCGCACGTTTACCATTCAAGGCACAATCATAGCGAAACGATTTAGCCCCAGCCTTGGTGACGTATAAAAACAATCCGCCCCCATCGGTCAATTTATAAGCGGTGTCTTTAGGCTTTGCTGTTTTCACCTTTGCATCTGTTAGCTGTCTTTTCATTTTTGAGCCCTCTATTTAATCAATACCGTAAGCGATACCGTAAACGATACCGTAAAATTAAACGGATTACAATAAACACCAAGGACTATAAAAGACTATGTTTTATTAAAAAACAATGACTTACAAACAAGGTAGGAAGGTATAAAACAGCTATATGAATTAAGGTTGGGGAGCCAAACATAGACCCTAGATTATTAAGTTAATCTGGGGTTTTTTGTTTTAGTTTCTAGCAGGACTGGTTAATTCAAATAATGCTTACCCCTCCCCTTTGTCACAAAACGCTCACGTCAGTTTCATTTACCCGTCATAAGCAAAGCGCAAAATAACAATTATTTTGTTATGAGATACCTATGCTAAACCTTGAGAAAACCCTTGAACAACGCTTTCCCGATTTTAATAAAAAACCGGGCGCTAAATTAATGGTTAAATTACTTAAAGCACTTACACATCAAGAAGAAATTAATCAGTTCATTGAAACTCACCAACACCTGCGTGGGTTTGCGTTTTTAGACAAGGTTTTAGATCATTTTAATTTTAGTTATCAACTCAGTTCTCGTGAACTTGGCCATATTCCCTCTGAGGGGCGTGTCATCATTGTTGCCAATCACCCGATTGGTTCATTGGATGGTTTAGCGCTCCTAAAACTGGTGCGTTCGGTGCGACCGGATGTTAGGATTGTTGCAAATGATCTACTCACCCAATTAGAACCGATTCGTTCATTGTTTATTCCTATTGACAATCTATCAGGTAAAGTCTCACACAAAACTCAATATAAAAATATGTTAGCGGCACTTGATAAAGATGAAGCGATCATTATTTTTCCGGCCGGTGAAGTGTCGCGTATTCGCCCGAATGGGGTGCGTGATGGTAAATGGAAAGGAGGTTTTATTCGGCTGGCTGAAAAAACCAAATCACCAATCCTGCCAGTCTACATTGAAGCGCGTAATTCTGCGCTGTTTTATAGTTTATCCGCAATTTATAAACCTCTCGGAACCGCAATGTTGATTCAAGAAATGTTCAACAAAGATGACAAGGAAATTGCTTTTCATATTGGTAAGCCGATCAATTGGAAATCAATACAAGCCTTGGGATTAGCGGAAAAAGAATTAGCTACACGTTTTAGAAAACATTTATATCGTCTTAACAATC
Source organism: Thiomicrospira microaerophila (assembly GCF_023278225.1). GTDB lineage: Bacteria > Pseudomonadota > Gammaproteobacteria > Thiomicrospirales > Thiomicrospiraceae > Thiomicrospira > Thiomicrospira microaerophila_A. The sequence continues at coordinate 925,536 of NZ_CP070959.1, read as the reverse complement.
ACAAAAAGATGGCTAAAAACCCCTTGTTTGATGGCGAAATGACTGTAGCCTATCCAGTGGATCGCAAAGCTTTAAAACGCGAATTAAAAAAAGCACAACCACTGGGGAAAACAGGCGATGGCAAAATAATATACCTATACGATTATTGCGACGATTCTCCGGTGATGCATGAAATTGGCCGATTAAGAGAGCTTACATTCAGAACGGTTGAAGAAGGCACTGGCGGTTCGCTCGATCTTGATAAATACGATAGCTACTACCGCCATCTCGTATTATGGGATGAAGATAACCTTGATATTGTTGGTGCCTATCGCATAGGTGAAGGCAATAAAATACTTGAAGAAAAAGGGATAAAGGGTTTTTACACCCATAGTCTGTTTAACTTTAACGATCAAATGCAAGAAATTTTGCCAAATTCAATTGAGCTAGGCCGTAGCTTTGTGCAACCGCGCTATTGGGGATTGCGCAGTTTGGATTACCTCTGGTATGGTATTGGAGCTTACTTGGTAGCGCACCCTGAAATCAAGTATTTATTTGGACCCGTCAGTTTAAGCGCCGGATACCCTGATGAGGCAAAGCAAAAGCTGATCGGCTTTTATCAACAGCAGTTTGGCTCATGGCAACATCTAGCGCAGGCAAAACAACCCTATCACCTAACCAACGAAACATTACAACAGGTTCAAGCCGATTTTGCACAAGAATATGACACCTGCTTTAAGCGCTTAAACCATCAACTCGACCAACTTGGCGTTAAAGTTCCTACACTTTATAAACAGTACAGTGAATTGTGCGATGATAAGGGGTGCCATTTTATTGACTATAGCGTTGACCCAGAATTTGGTGACTGCATTGACAGCCTCATATTGGTGGAAATAGATAAAATAAAAACAAAGAAAAAGCAACGCTATATGAAGCAACTTTGACATCCTCCCCGCCCTGAACGGCGGGGATTCCTAAGTACCATTCGGCACTTCGGCGTTTTTACCTTATACGCAAGCGCTTTCGGTAAAAACGGGTTCCTGCTTCAAGGTCGAAACTAACGTTTCAACTCCACAGGCTAACACCCGATGTCCTCGGGCTAATACATTCAATGCACCGACAACATCGGCGTTTTCACTGTAACCACACTCAACACATTCAAATCGTGACTGGGTTAAGCGATTATCTTTACTTACGTGTCCGCAGCTAGGGCAGGTTTGCGAGGTGTGCTTGGGATTAACCTTTAACACCTCGCCACCTGACCAGTATTGCTTATACTCCAGCATTTGCACAAACATTCCCCATCCTTGGTCAAGGATAGATTTATTCAACGCTGACTTAGCTTTCACGTTTCGACCAGGCCTGGTTATATCGCCCTTAGCTGATTTCGACATGTTTCTTACTTTTAAATCCTCAACCACAATCATTGCGTGGTTTTTGCTGATTTCGGTTGAGGATTTGTGTAAGAAGTCTAAACGCGCATTGGCAATACGCTCATGCAGCCGTGTAATGATTTGTTTCTGCTTTTTCCAGTTAGCAGAGAAACGGACTTTTTTAGACAGCTTGCGCTGCTCAAAAGCCAGTTTCTTTGACAACTTACGAAAACTGTTTAAAGGCGATACGTATGAGCCATCTGACAAGGTTGCAAAACGGGTAATACCCATATCAATACCAACCATGCTGATTGAGCTATGACGCTTTATATCGGCCTCGTACTCAGTCTGAATCGACACATACCAATATTTTCCCTTGCAAGAAATCGTCATGTTTTTCACATCGCCGATAACTTGTCGGCTGTTGCGATACTTCACCCAACCGATTTTAGGTAAAAACACTTTGTTAGACGCTTGCTCCAGCTTAAATCCTTGTGGATAGCGAAAGCTATCACTCAAGCCTTTTTTCTTGAATCTTGGAATCCGTTTTAAAGGCTGTTTTTTATCAAAACCGTCTTTAAAAGCACGCTCAAGGCTTTTAAGCGTTTGCTGTAGCGGCTGAGAATGAACGGTTTTTAAAAAACCGTATTCATCAGATTGCTTCCACAAACCCAACCAAAACGCTAACTCGTTATACCACAGCATCGGTTGTTTATTTTCAAGCCGAGACAAGTTTAACGCTAACGCTTTATTCCACACAAACCGATTAGCACCAGCAAACTCAACCATCTTCTGCACTTGGTCAGAATTAGGATTGAGTCGGAATTTAAAGGCTTTGCGGATAGTTTGTTTCATGGTTATAATTGTACAAAAAGGAATTGGTCTATGCAAGTTAATAACGATGTAAGAACAGGAAGACACTGTGTTTTTAATCTTCATGTTCATTTGGTCTTTGTCACAAAATACCGCAGAGATGTATTTTCTGAACGGGTTTTAATAGAACTAGAAGAAATATTTAAAAATGTTTGTTTGGACTTTGAAGCGGAATTGGTTGAGTTTAACGGTGAACATGACCATGTACATCTTTTGATTAATTACCCGCCTAAAGTCGCTATTTCTAATTTGGTGAATAGTTTGAAAGGGGTTTCAAGCCGCCTTATTAGAAAGAAACATTACCCTGAAATTCAAAAAAAGCTTTGGGGAAATATGCTTTGGAGTCCGAGTTATTTTGCGGGTAGTTGTGGTGGTGCACCACTCTCGATTATTAAGCAATATATTGAACAACAGCAAAGACCGCATTAAACAGGCTTTGCCTGTTGCGCTTATATCCCCGACCTGAAGGACGGGGTTTTACGCGCTATTTGATAAAAATACTAACTTGGGTTATTACCCTCTAGATCTTGATTTTTTGTAGACCAGTGAATTAAGTGCATTTCGCCATGTTCGTCTTCTATTAAGGCGCTCAAAGACTCTACCCAATCCCCGCAATTGTAATAAGTAACACCATAGTCAAACTGGCGGATTTCAGGGTGATGGATATGACCACAAATTACACCTTTAACTTGCTTATTACTGGCCGATTTAGCGACAGCCTGTTCAAAATCGCTTATAAAATTCACTGCGCGCTTTACTTTATATTTAAGGTAGGCGGATAACGACCAATAGCCAAATCCTAAACGCCGCCTTGCCGCATTAAACCAGCGGTTCATATTTAATACGGTTTCATAAGCCCAATCCCCTAAAAACGCCAACCAGCGATGACATTGCACTACACCATCAAACTGATCCCCGTGAATCACCCATACCTTATCGCCATTTTTTAACGTGTAGATATACTCATCCGTTAAAAGAATATTGCCGAACTCTATACCGGAATAGCGTCGCATAATATCATCATGGTTGCCGGTGATATACACGACTCGCGTACCCCGTTTAGCACGAGTAAGAATCCGACGAATAACGTTAGTATGCGCTTGTGGCCAGAATACTTTTTTCCTCATCCGCCAGCCATCGATAATATCGCCGACCAAAAATAAGGTGTCACAATTATAATTTTTTAAAAACTCTGCCAGTTCATCCGCTTTTGAGCCTTTAGAACCAAGATGCACATCAGAAATCCAAATCGTTCTAACTTTAGTGGGTGCCTGCTCCGCTTCTTCCATAGGGGTATCAATATCCTGCATCCATTCCGGAATTTTGGGTATGCTATGAACCATATTTTATCTCACCTAAATAAATTCAACCTCAATGCTAAAGAATAAGCATGAATTTAGCATGACGAAAAAATGACTCATTTATTAAACCAATCTTAGGTTTTTACAACCAGGCCTGCTTGTCATATTAGTTTCATATCCTAAAGATAAAATCTTAAGAAATAAAATGAGTTATAACGAATATGAATAATATTAAAAAGCTAGTGATCGTTTCTGATGCTTGGCTACCGCAGGTAAACGGCGTGGTCACGACGCTGAGCCAACTGGTTGCACATTTAGAAAAAATGGCGATTGACGTTGAGGTGATTCACCCTTATGACTACCCTCACTTTGGCTTGCCTACCTACCGTGAAATTCCTATCGTATGGCGTGCCAAAACACTTGAACAACGCATTCTTGATTTTGATCCTGATGCGCTGCACATTGCAACCGAAGGCAGCCTGGGCTGGCGGGCACGTCAGCTCGCAATCAAACACCAACTGCCCTTTACCACCGCCTATCACACCAAATACCCAGAATATGTGCGTAAGCGTTTTCCTATTCCTGAAGACTGGACTTATCGTTTGCTGGCAAAATTTCATTACCCTTCAGAACGAACCTTTGTGCCTGCACAAGCGATGCTTACAGAACTGATTGCCAAAGGCTTTAACAACCTGATAATGATGAGCCGAGGCGTAGATCGTGACATATTTAACCCGAGTCAAGCCATCGACCTCCCCTTTCCAAAACCCATATTGCTGTATGTAGGTCGAATTGCGGTTGAAAAAAACCTTGACGCCTTCTTACAACTGCCTATCGCAGGCAGCAAATTATTAATTGGTGATGGCCCTGCAAAATCAAGCTTACAAAAGCATTACACCAACGCCCATTTTCTTGGTGTAAAAACGGGGCAAGAACTCGCGCAATATTATGCGAGTGCCGATGTAATGGTATTCCCTTCGCTAACCGACACCTTTGGTTTAGTGAACATAGAAGCTATGGCCTGTGGCACGCCCGTTGCCGCTTTCCCCGTCACCGGACCGATTGACATTATTACCCAGGGTTTGAATGGCGCGCTAAGTGATGATCTTGAAGATGCGGTTGAGCAAGCTCTGGAATTAGAGCGCGAATATATAGCGCCCAGCGTGGCACATTATGACTGGCAGGATGTAGCTCAACAGTTTTTAGATAACCTTGCCCCCATTAAATAAAAAAACTAAGAGTGGAATCGCTATGAAACAAACCATTGATACGATTATTGATCACCAAGAAGGTGATGAAGCCCTATCTAACGACTCCAAAAACGCTACATTAGATCAAATCATTGAACACAGATTAACACGCAGACAAGTGTTACAAGGTGCCCTTAGTAGCGCAATCCTGGGCTTTATTCCGCCAGCGTTTGCATTTAAAGAGCGTCCGGCGTTTTCGGCTCAGCGCTTAGGCTTTGAATCGGTTGCGATTTCCAGTGCGGATAAGGTGGTTGTGCCTAAGGGTTATCAAGTTCAAACACTGATACCGTTTGACAGCCCAATGCCCCACCCTACTAATAAGTCTTTAAAAATCGGCAGCCATCATGATGGTATGCATTTTTTTGCGCTGAATAACGCCTCCGATGAAGGTTTGCTGGTGCTTAACCATGAATACATTGAACCGCGTTTTATGCATTCGCACTATCACGGCGAACCCTTAACCGCTGGCGCAGTAAAACTCAACCAGCAAGGCCAACGTCCTCTGCATGAAGTCAAGGCTGAAATGGCCGCACATGGCGTATCTGTTGTTCATATCAAACGTCAACAAAATGGTGAATGGCAAACCGTTGAAGACAAACTCAACCGCCGTATTGACGCCACAACAATAATCGAACTCGCTGGGCCAGTTCGTGGTCACGACTCGGTGAAAACCGCCTTTAGTCCTGAAGGTACGCAAACACGCGGCACCCTGAACAACTGTGCCCACGGGGTAACCCCTTGGGGAACCTATTTAACCTGCGAAGAAAATTGGGCAGGTTATTTTTACAACCCGAGTGAACAACCAAAAGAACAAAGCCGTTATGGCGTGCGTAACAAAACGTCTAGCCGTTATGCCTGGGAAAAAGCCGAAAGCCATGATGGATTATACAAACGTTTCCATGCCGAACCCTTCGCCGATAAAGCCGAATTGGATTATCGCAATGAACCCAACACCTTTGGTTGGGTTGTTGAGATTAACCCGTTTAATCCTGAATCTGTTCCGGTCAAACGTACCGCACTGGGGCGCTTTGCTCATGAAGGCGTAGTATTTCAAAAGGCTGAAGCCGGCAAACCGGTGGTGTGCTATATGGGCGATGACGCGCGTTTTGAATACCTATACAAATACGTCAGCGACGAACCTTATCAACCCGGTCAGTCAGGGGGTGAACTCCTGGATAAGGGTACTTTGTACGTGGCGCGTTTCCATGAAACCGGAAAAGGCGAATGGCTTCCGTTGCGTTTTGGTCATGGTTTATTAAACCCGGCACACGGTTTTCATAGCCAAGCCGATGTGTTGGTCAATACCCGTTCAGCCGCAGATCGCGTGGGGGCAACCAAAATGGATCGCCCAGAATGGGGGGCGGTGCATCCGAGCAATGGCGAGGTTTATTTCACCCTAACCAATAACAACCGTCGCAGCGATGAACAAACCGATGCCGCCAACCCGCGCTCAAATAACCGCTGGGGGCATATTATTCGCTGGCGCGAATCTGAAAAACGCATCAATCAATTTGATTGGGATATCTTCTTGTTAGCCGGTGATGAAACCGATTCATCATTTGGCCAACAGCCACTGGATAAAACCAACAAATTCAATAGCCCCGACGGGCTGTGGTTTGACCAAGAAGGTCGGTTATGGATTCAAACGGACATGAGCGAATCGGTGCTTAATCAAGGGGATTGGTCGCAATTCGGTAACAATCAAATGCTCGCCTGTGATCCTGTCAGCCAAACCTTAAAACGCTTTTTAGTCGGACCCGTGGGGCAAGAAATTTCCGGAGTATGCAGCACACCGGACGGCAAAACCCTGTTTGTGAACGTGCAACATCCGGGCGCAACCACTCGCGCTGAAGACTTTGCGCAAGGCAAGTACACCAGTCATTGGCCGAATGGTCAAGGCGTACCCCGCTCGGCCACGCTGGTCATCAGCAAACAGGATCAAGGGATAATTGGAACCTAAAAAAAAAGATGACCACCCTATGCGTTACAGATACCTCACTAGACTAGGATATAACGATGGACGCAACCCTTTTAAACAGTTTATTTGATCAAGTATTACAACTTAGAAACGACGTGGTCAATCAAGCGGTATCAACCTTAGAAAACCCGATTTACAAAAATCAAGAACACTCAGCGCGCCGACTTAATCTAGCGCATTATTTAGCGTTACGCAGTGATGATTTGCGCCCATTGCAACAGGCGCTGTCTGAATTATCCATCTCCTCGCTTACCCACAGTGAATCCCATGTTTTAGCCAACCTGCAAGGGGTGCTTGATTTATTAGCCGAGCTTACCCATCAAGATTACAAACCTGAACCTGCCCAATCTGAACAAACCGCAAGCATCACGCTAGAGGCCAATACTCAAGAAATATTTGGCGGACACCCGCCGCATCGCAAAGCTCGAATTATGGCAACCTTACCAACGCAAGCCGCGTGGGATCATGATTTAATTCCAGCCTTGCTTCAGCAAGGTGTTAACTGCTTTAGAGTTAACTGTGCCCATGATAACGCTGAAATTTGGTTAAAAATGGTTAAACGGATTCGTGCGGCAGAGCAAAAACATAATTTGCACTGCAAAATCATGTTTGATTTGGCTGGGCATAAATTGCGCACCAATCCGGTGGTGCAAGGCAAGGCGGTTAGGCGAATTAAAACCCAAAAAGATGCGGTGGGGAGCCTAGTTCAATACGGTCAGCTTTGTTTTTATCCAGAAGAAATCAACCCGGAGGATATCAACTGTATCTCTCCACTCGTGCCCCTGCCAGGCCGTATTCATAAAGCACTCAAACCGGCTGATTGTTTCTTTTTTAAAGATGCACGCGGTAAACGCAGAGTCATCAAATTACTTGAAAAAAACCCGGATCACAGTTGGCAAGCCCTATCTGAACAAAGCTGTTATATCACCCCAGGACTGACTTTTGATTGGCAGCGTATTGATAAAAAAGGTCATCTAAAAAATCTCGATCAATTTACCCTGCCAAAATTTAAAGGCGAAGAGGCTGAAATTCGTGTGTTTAAAGGCGACGCTTTAATTCTCAGTGCCGAACAAAAATACTGCAGGCCGCCGCTTTATAACGATCAGGGTAAACTTGAAAGTCCGGTTGTTTTATCTATCGCGGTGCCTGAAGTGATTCAACAACTTAAAGTCGGTCATTCCATTTGGGTTGACGATGGCAAACTGGGCTGTGTCGTCGAACGCGTTACCGACAATAGTGCTCACCTGCGTGTCACGATTGCAGGCAGTGGCGGTGTCAAAATCAGATCCGATAAAGGGGTCAACTTCCCGGATACCGCACTGGATCTGCCGCCTTTAACGGAAAAAGATTTACAAGATTTGGATTTCATCTGTGAACATGGTGATATCGTGGCGTTTTCATTTGTTCAGCGACTAACTGATATGTTTGCGCTACAACAAGAGCTGATTAAGCGCAACCGCAAAAACTTGCCTGTAGTGGCGAAAATTGAAACTCGGCTTGGTGTGAAAAACCTAGATCAAATCTTGCTTGGCGCGGTAGATCAGCAGCCGATAGGTGTGATGATTGCCCGAGGCGATTTAGCAATAGAGATCGGCAGTGTCAAAATGGCTGAAATCCAAGAGGATATCCTATGTCTGTGTGAAGCCGCGCAGGTGCCGGTCATTTGGGCCACACAGGTTCTCGAAACCCTGAATAAAACCGGCGTAATTTCGCGCCCTGAAATCACCGATGCCGCGATGAGTGTGCGCGCAGAATGCGTGATGCTGAACAAAGGCGCTTACCTCCCCGAAACCGTTAAAGTTTTGGACTCGATTCTACAAAATATGGAACCGCGTCAACAAAAGCATCAGTTCTATCTTAATCAATGGTCGCTCTAATCTTGCGCCTCTTTCACAACTTGCTAGGAAGCTGACATGACGAATGAACAGATAGATTTAAAAACGAGTTTGCTGCACTACTTGCAAAACCATCTTGACCGCCGCTTTACCACCGCTGAAGACTATAATCGTGCGGTGGCTAAAGCCATTCGTGACTATTTAATGCCCGCTTGGCGTGAAACGCTAAGCCGCCAACATCACCAAGTTCAGCGCCATGCCTACTACTTATCAATGGAGTTTTTAATTGGACGTTCTCTGATTAATAACTTGCAAAACCTAGGTATCGAAGACGAAGTTAACCAAGCCTTTAACGAGTTGGGATTATCGTTAGAAGCGATTGAACAAGCTGAGGTGGATGCCGGCCTAGGCAATGGTGGCCTAGGGAGATTAGCCGCCTGCTTTATGGACAGCTGCGCCACTTTACAACTGCCGGTAACCGGATATGGCCTGCGTTATGAATATGGGTTATTTCGTCAAATGATTCAAAATGGTGAACAAATTGAAGCACCAGATTATTGGCTAGACTTTAATAACTACCCTTGGGAAGTCAACCGCAAAGAATATACCTGCAAAGTCAAGTTTGGTGGCGAATGTTGGTCACAAATTGACCCAGAAACAGGTCGGTTGTTACTGCATTGGCAAGCGGATGAGGAAGTACTCGCGGTACCTTTTGATGTGCCGATTGTCGGCTTTGACATCCTCCCCGCCCTGAACGGCGGGGATTCCTAAGTACCATTCGGCACTTCGGCGTTTTTACCTTATACGCAAGCGCTTTCGGTAAAAACGGGTTCCTGCTTCAAGGTCGAAACTAACGTTTCAACTCCACAGGCTAACACCCGATGTCCTCGGGCTAATACATTCAATGCACCGACAACATCGGCGTTTTCACTGTAACCACACTCAACACATTCAAATCGTGACTGGGTTAAGCGATTATCTTTACTTACGTGTCCGCAGCTAGGGCAGGTTTGCGAGGTGTGCTTGGGATTAACCTTTAACACCTCGCCACCTGACCAGTATTGCTTATACTCCAGCATTTGCACAAACATTCCCCATCCTTGGTCAAGGATAGATTTATTCAACGCTGACTTAGCTTTCACGTTTCGACCAGGCCTGGTTATATCGCCCTTAGCTGATTTCGACATGTTTCTTACTTTTAAATCCTCAACCACAATCATTGCGTGGTTTTTGCTGATTTCGGTTGAGGATTTGTGTAAGAAGTCTAAACGCGCATTGGCAATACGCTCATGCAGCCGTGTAATGATTTGTTTCTGCTTTTTCCAGTTAGCAGAGAAACGGACTTTTTTAGACAGCTTGCGCTGCTCAAAAGCCAGTTTCTTTGACAACTTACGAAAACTGTTTAAAGGCGATACGTATGAGCCATCTGACAAGGTTGCAAAACGGGTAATACCCATATCAATACCAACCATGCTGATTGAGCTATGACGCTTTATATCGGCCTCGTACTCAGTCTGAATCGACACATACCAATATTTTCCCTTGCAAGAAATCGTCATGTTTTTCACATCGCCGATAACTTGTCGGCTGTTGCGATACTTCACCCAACCGATTTTAGGTAAAAACACTTTGTTAGACGCTTGCTCCAGCTTAAATCCTTGTGGATAGCGAAAGCTATCACTCAAGCCTTTTTTCTTGAATCTTGGAATCCGTTTTAAAGGCTGTTTTTTATCAAAACCGTCTTTAAAAGCACGCTCAAGGCTTTTAAGCGTTTGCTGTAGCGGCTGAGAATGAACGGTTTTTAAAAAACCGTATTCATCAGATTGCTTCCACAAACCCAACCAAAACGCTAACTCGTTATACCACAGCATCGGTTGTTTATTTTCAAGCCGAGACAAGTTTAACGCTAACGCTTTATTCCACACAAACCGATTAGCACCAGCAAACTCAACCATCTTCTGCACTTGGTCAGAATTAGGATTGAGTCGGAATTTAAAGGCTTTGCGGATAGTTTGTTTCATGGTTATAATTGTACAAAAAGGAATTGGTCTATGCAAGTTAATAACGATGTAAGAACAGGAAGACACTGTGTTTTTAATCTTCATGTTCATTTGGTCTTTGTCACAAAATACCGCAGAGATGTATTTTCTGAACGGGTTTTAATAGAACTAGAAGAAATATTTAAAAATGTTTGTTTGGACTTTGAAGCGGAATTGGTTGAGTTTAACGGTGAACATGACCATGTACATCTTTTGATTAATTACCCGCCTAAAGTCGCTATTTCTAATTTGGTGAATAGTTTGAAAGGGGTTTCAAGCCGCCTTATTAGAAAGAAACATTACCCTGAAATTCAAAAAAAGCTTTGGGGAAATATGCTTTGGAGTCCGAGTTATTTTGCGGGTAGTTGTGGTGGTGCACCACTCTCGATTATTAAGCAATATATTGAACAACAGCAAAGACCGCATTAAACAGGCTTTGCCTGTTGCGCTTATATCCCCGACCTGAAGGACGGGGTTTTACGCGCTATTTGATAAAAACAATACCGTCAACACCCTAAGGCTGTGGGATGCCAACCCCACTGAAGCTTTTCGCTTAGCCGATTTCAATGCGGGTTCTTATTTTGAAGCGGTTGCCGCCAAAAACAGTGCCAAAAACATTACGATGGTACTCTATCCGAATGATGCCAACGAAAACGGTAAAGAACTGCGTTTGCGCCAACAATATTTTCTGGTATCCGCAAGCCTTCAAGATGTTTTAACCCATTGGGTTAAAAAGTACGGCAAAGACTTTAGTCAATTTGCTCAATCAAATGTTTTTCAACTCAATGACACCCACCCAAGTTTAGCAGTAGCGGAACTGATGCGATTGTTAATCGATGAACACCTGCTCGATTGGGACCAGGCCTGGTCGATCGTCAGCCAAACCATGGCGTATACCAATCACACGCTATTACCTGAAGCACTGGAAACCTGGCCTGTAACACTCATGCGCCAGCTACTCCCAAGGCCATTGGAAATTATTGAAGAAATTAACCGTCATTTTTTAGTCCAAGTCTCCTACAAATGGCCCGGAGACCTCGACAAACAACGCCAACTGTCAATTATTGATGGTTACCAACAGGTTCGCATGGCGCATCTGGCGATCATCGCCAGTTTTTCGGTTAACGGCGTCGCTCAACTCCACAGCGAACTGCTGAAAACAACGGTTTTTCCCTTGTTTTATCAGCTTTGGCCGAATAAATTCAATAATAAAACCAATGGCGTGACCCCTCGCCGCTGGATGGGTGCGGCTAACCCTGCCTTAAGTGCCCTGCTTAGCGAAACGCTTGGTGCAGATTGGTTAACCGACCTATCCCAGCTCAGTCGTCTAGAAGCCTATCAAAATGACAGCCAGTTCCTCGCACGTTGGCGAGAGATTAAACACCACAACAAACAACGCCTTGCCGACAGCATTGCCAAACAAACCGGTATTAAACTGGACACGACGGCTCTATTTGATGTGCAGGTCAAACGAATCCATGAATATAAACGCCAACTGCTTAACGTGCTGCATGTGATTCATCTTTACATTCAACTCAAAAAAGGAAACACCAAAAACTGGACGAATCGAGTGGTAATTTTCGGCGGCAAAGCCGCGCCGGGTTACTGGATGGCAAAACGCATTATTAAATTAATTAACAATGTGGCGCATATTGTCAATGTTGATAAAGATATTGGTGATCGACTAAAAGTGATTTTTTATCCCAACTATCGTGTGTCAGCGATGGAATTGATTTGCCCTGCCACCGATTTGTCTGAGCAAATTTCCACTGCAGGCAAAGAAGCCTCCGGCACCGGTAATATGAAGTTTATGATGAACGGTGCGGTCACCATCGGCACACTTGATGGCGCGAATATTGAAATACTCGATGCCGTCGGTCAGGATAATTTTTTTCTGTTCGGCCACAATGCCGAGCAAATAAAAGCCCTCTCTGAAAACTACAATCCGCAAAACATTATTGCACAAGACCCTGATTTACAAGCTATTTTTCATCTTTTAGAAGTGGGACATTTCAATATGTTTGAGCCGGGTTTGTTTACGCCGCTGATGGATGCTTTAAAAAACCCGGCTGATCCTTGGAAAACCCTTGCTGATTTTCGCAGTTATGTAGAAGCACAGAACCGTGCGGCTCAGGCTTACCAAGATAGCGAAAACTGGAGCAGAATGAGTTTACTCAACACCGCGCGTAGTTGTATTTTCTCAGCGGATAGAACCATCGAGCAATATAACCAAGAGATCTGGAAGTTAAAGCGGATTTTCTAATTAAATGACTTTTTATTTCCACATAGATTTAAACGTATAAAAAAAACCTGTCATAAAAGAGTCACCTTACCACGTTAATATGGCGGCTAATTAGACGATTTAATGAGAGATGGTGTGGGGTTTCTGTCCAACCAATCCTGCTCATTAAAATATTAATTTAGGTCATTCAGGATCAGTTTAATGAATATTGAATCAAACGTTCTCTATTTGTCAGGTTTAGAGAAACCATTTGAAAACAGAGCGCTAACATTAAAAAATGAACTGCAATTTATTTTTGACCATCATTTGGTAACGCCGCTTTTTCAACCGATTGTTGACCTTAAAAACCGTAGAGTATTTGCCCATGAAGCATTGATACGTGGGCCGGATAATTCAGCCTTGCATCATCCACTAAAACTGTTTGAAGCAGCCGACCAATGTGGCATGTTATTCGAAATGGATTGGTTAGCACGCAGTGTTGCGATTAATGAATTTCAACATCAACAGGCCGATGATTTTTTATTTATCAATGTCACCGTCAATTCGTTAATGACTGAAAATCATCGCCAAGGCATGACATTAGATTGCCTTGAAAACTCAGGATTACCGCTAAACCGTGTGGTCATTGAGATTACCGAGCTTCAACCCGTTCATAATTTCAAACTGTTTATCGATTCAGTTAACCACTATCGTCAAATGGGCTTTAAAGTCGCGCTTGATGATCTGGGGGGTGGTTATAACGGCTTACGTCTTTGGTCTGAATTACGCCCTGACTTTGTGAAAATTGACAAGCATTTTATAACTGGAATTTCGCAAGATACTGAAAAACGTCACTTTTTACAAACGATCAAAGTCCTTGCTGAAGGCTTGGACACACAGCTGATTGCCGAAGGGATTGAAACTCTTGAGGACTTAAAAGCGGTAGAACAGATTGGTATCAATTTTGTGCAGGGTTATTTTTTCCGACGACCTGAAAAAATAATATCAGACCAACTTTATTACCAATGGCAGGACCATCCAATCCAGCCTAAACAAGCGAAAATGAACTTAACAGACTTATCTACGCTATTACTGACCCTAGAGAGTGTTGAATCCAGCACTTCAGTAAAATACGTTGCCAATCTATTTTTAAATCAACAAGAGCTTGATTTTATTCCTATAGTCAATAAAGGCAAGGTGCAAGGCATGATTTGGCGACGCGAGTTAATGGACAAGTTAGCACGGCGTTATGGTCAAGAACTTCATCACCGAAAATCGATTGCTTACTTAATGGATCCAGCGCCAATTATTGTTGAGGTTACAACACCGGTAGAAAATTTAAGCCGACAAATTACTGACGGTAACCATCATCAAAATGGAGATGCGTTTATCATCACTCAAAATGGCAATTATCTTGGTTGTGGTCGCTTTATTGACCTGCTACGTTTAATTACTGATTTAAAAGTTCAAAACGCACAATACGCCAACCCCTTATCCGGCTTACCCGGCAATGTTCCCATTCAACGATATCTGCAAGAACAGCTCGATCTTCGTCAAGGTTTTAGCGTTATTTATGTTGATGCGGATCATTTCAAACCCTACAACGATTTTTACAGCTACGACCAAGGTGATGAAATCATCAAACAACTTTCTCAAATTCTGCGAATAGCCTGTGAGAAAACCCAAAGCTTTATCGGCCATATTGGGGGTGACGACTTTATGATCATCATTGAAAATACAGAAGATTATCAGGAAATCTGCCAAAGCATCTTAAACCAGTTCAACCAAGTCATTAGAGATTTTTACCACCCTGAAGATTTAGAACAAGGCGGTATTATGACCACAAATCGGCAAGGCCATGCTGAGTTTTTTCCGATGATGAGTTTATCGCTTGGCGTTTTAGTGGTGCCACCAGGCCTGGTCGCCCATAAACAAAAAATAGCTGGCCTAGCGACTAAAGCTAAAAAACAAGCCAAACAAGCCGGTGGCAACACTTGGTCAGTGATTAAGGCGGAGCAAGATAACCTCCCTGCTATTCAAAATTCTAAAAACGGAGTTAAGTGATGAATCTTTTTAATCATCTGACGATTAAAGCACGCCTCGTGCTAAACCTAGTTTTGGGCTTGTTATTTGTTGGTTTGGCGAGTTTTAGTGGCTGGTTTGCCTCGACCTCTACCTCACAAAAATCATCATACATTAACCATCAACAGCAAACGATCACCTACCAAGTGGCTGATTTCCATAAACAGTTTATTACAACCTTGCAACAGTCCAATACCTACACCCTCACCGGTGATACCCGTGAAGGAGAACGTTTTAATCTTCTTATAGATCAACAAATTGAAGCACTCAAAACACTTTTAATTTCACTTGGCGCAGAGGTCGAAAACAACAACACCTCCGGACATTTATCTCTAGTCGAGGTTTTGAATTCAGAGCATGAATCTTTAATCAATTCTTTGATTGTAATAGACAGTGATTTACGCATGCTTAAAAACGCCACGAACTCAAGTGTGTTTATGACAAACCGTATCAATGATTTAATTGAATTTGGAATCAGCCGAAGCGTCAACACCATGAGAGATAACCTAATCGAGTTAGAAGCACTTACTCAAACTAAACCTGAATTAATAGAGCCAATCACCCAAATCAGAACCCGCCTCGCTGCATCGCAGTTAATTGTCGCAAATATGATTGCGATGAAAGACATTACGATGAAAAAAGAGTTTGACGAACGAGGCTTGGGATTTGCGGCAATGCCGCTTATTCAGCAGGTTCAAGACAGCCTTCAAGGTGACTTTTTTAATCGACAGGTTGCTCAAAGTTTAGAACAAGCATACGGAGATTACTTTGATGCGTTTGGTGATATTCGCGATACGCTGATGACGATGACGCAAAATAACGCCAGCCTAGCTGGCTTATCAGAACGAAGTAATATGACATTACTAGCCATTATGTCAGACCTACAGAATCAGACTATCCAATCATTAAATGCGCTAGAAGCCTTCAGCCAGCAACAAGCAAATACCTTAATCATACTTGGGACTTTAGGCTTTATAATACTTTTAATATTTAATCTAATCATAAGTCAATCCATCGTCAGCCCACTCAAAAAAATGCATGAACAACTCCTAAACGTCGCTCAGTCAGGTAAGGTTAAAAGCTGGCATAGCTTAGAAGGTAAACACGAACTCGCCGATATGAGCCGAGCGCAAGAAGCCTTGCTGGCAGCAGTATCGGCTGCATTGAATGAAGTGGATCAAGTCAGCCATGCGCTGGCGCAAGGTGATATAACACAGCGAATGTCGACGAACTATAACGGTGATCTGTTGCATCTAAGCGAGGCGTTTAACCAAAGCTTGCAAAGTGTTGAAAACACCCTAGAAGAAATAAACTTCGGCAGTATTGCACTTGCTCAAGGCGAACTCAACACACAGCTTAACCCGCAGAAGCATCGAGGGCAATTCCAAGCCGTTTTACAATCTATGAGCCATGCCCTTAGTGTACAGCAAGAGGCGATTAATGACGTGCGCCGCGTAACACACGCAATGCGAACCGGCGAATTTAGCCAACGGGTTGAAATAAATATGCCGGGCGATCTGCATAATCTTAAACGCTATTTAAATGAATCGCTTGAGCGTTTAGAAGATGCCATTAACAATAAAGCCCTATCGCTGCAAGCTTTTAGCCAGGGCGATTTTTCATATCAAACCCAGCATAAATTTGAAGGGAAGTTACAAGAGTTGAATAATCACATGGGCAATATGGCACAAAGCATCAGCCATATGCTAGAGGATGTCAAGCACGCTACCGACCATGCCGTACACGGGATTAAGGAAATCAGCACGGGTAACCAAGACCTCAACGAACGAGTACAAAAACAGGCCATAGCCCTGCAAAGCACCAGCGCGAATATGTCGGTGATGATGGGATCGATTCGCGACACACTTCATGAATCACAACAAGTCACTCAAACCACTGACCAGGTTCAACAAGATTCAGCATCAGGTCTGCTGATTGTTGAACAGATGGTTGAAGCCATGCAAGGCATTCAAACCTCAAGCCAAGAAATCGCGCAAATAACCAGTTTAATCGACAGCATTGCCTTCCAAACCAACCTGTTAGCCCTTAACGCGGCGGTTGAAGCCGCACGTGCAGGCGAAGCAGGTCGAGGTTTTGCAGTGGTGGCCAGCGAAGTTCGGAACCTTGCCCAGCGTTCAGCTGAAGCGGCACACCAAATCCGCAGTGTGATTGACACAACTATGGAAAGCATTCAACAAGGCATGACGCTGAGCGAACAAACCCAGGCAGTGTTTGAACAAAATACCGCGTCAATTGAACGCGTAGCCAAAATGATTATTAAGATGAACAGAAGCCTTGAACAACAGAGTAAAGGCATTCATGAGGTCACTGATGCCCTCAGTGATATAGACCAGGCTACTCAGCAAAATGCCGCGCTGGTTGAACAAATTGCCACGACCTCCACCCATATCATTGAAGAGGTATTGGGGCTAGAACATAAAGTCAGTGGATTCAAGCTGCGCAATAATCGAAAAATAAACGCTGCATAACCTTAACTCAACAATCAGGCCTGCTTGTTGAGTTAGCGCCAAAAGTTGGCTATAAAAAAACCTCAATAGATAAATTCTATTGAGGTTTTAAAGCATCGCGAGACTCTACTAGCTAAACCCAGCTTATTTAAGCTAAGTTTATTCCGCTTTCGTAGTATAGGTTAAACCGTCTTTATCGGTATAGTTCTGGGTACTATACTCAGAATAAGGCAACTTAGAAACACGGTTGTTAGCTTGAGCCTCAACATAATCAACAAATGATTGCGCATAATCTAAGAAGGTATCAACCCTTAACTCGCCTTGGATTTCTGTGAAAGTGGTATAACCGTCACGTCCTGCGGCTATAAAGTCATTCGTGACTACAACATAAGATGCGCTAGCGTTCAACGCAGTCCAGTTGGCATCGTCACGCCCTTTAAACTCAAGATTGCTGATACGAGCGCCTTTTTCTTGGCTAAGATCAACATCCCAGCGCAAGCCAGCCGCATAAGGATACGCACCATCAGAACCGCCCACTTTAATTGCGTTATCAACCGCGTCCTCTAGTACGCGACGAATTTGATCACCCGTCATGGTTAACTCAACCAGCGTATTGGAGAAAGGCAATAGGGTGTAAGCGGTGCCAATGGTTAAATCGCCTGCTGGAACTTCAATACGAACACCACCGGCATTCTGAATTGCAATATCAGAACGCTTAGCCATTTCACGGAAAGCATGCGCCACGAGCATTTGAATATCACCCCCGTGTGGTAGTTTTTCAGCCGCTGTACAAAGTGTGCCACGGTTATCACCTGGAATACGAGCAATACACAGATTATCAGTGGTTTCCCCTATTTTAGTTTGCTTTAATATGTCTACTTGATCACTAAAGCCGGTTAAAACATTTCTTGCTGTTTGATCTTCTGCTTGAGCACGTACCTGTGGAATAGCTGCGAGTGTTGCAAGAATACTAGCTTGTTTTTCTGCCGAAACCTGTTCACCGCCCTGTCTGAAAGGCCCATCTACCAATAAATGCGGCGTGCCCTCACAAGATTCAACGCGACCCTGCGCATCAAAAGACACATTCAACTCACCCACTAGCTTGGCATTATCCCAAGCTTGCACCACACACACCTTACTACCGGCTGCATCTTGTGTAATGGTTGGGTAATCCCCGCCTGAATTTAAACCTAACGAATTAAAGTCACCCAACAAAGTATGAGAATCTCCTCCTACGATAATATCAACACCCGTGAGTTGACTCGCCATCGAAACATCATTATTAAACTGATAATGGGTTAAAAGAATGATTTTGTTGACCCCTTGCGCTTCCAGTTCATTAATCATCGCTTGCGCTGTTTCAACCTCATCTAAAAATACAGTCGTGCTGGCCGGACTCGATGAATTCTGTGTTTTATCTTTAATATCAATCCCGATGATCCCGACTTTTTCACCGTTAAACTCTTTGATGACATAGGGCTTTATAATTTCATTTTCAGCATTAGGTGCCAGCACCGTTCCTACTTGAGGTTTAACGTTAGCGCCCAAAATCGGAGTTGCCGGACACGTATCCGAAGCATGCAAATAATCAATAAACTCTTTTAAACCTTCATCACCGCCATCAAATTCATGGTTACCTAAAGCAAAGGCATCAAAACAGACCTGGTTCATCATCGCCGCATCCGCTTCCCCCTTAAATAGCGTGTAATAAAGCGTGCCAGTGATCGCATCGCCCGCATGAAGCTTTAAAACGTGCCCCGAAGCATTAGTTTCTAATTCTTTAAAAGCCCCAACAACTCGAGGGAAGCCACCCATTGTCATAGCCACTTGTTCATCATTTAACGTTAAGGTAACAGAGGTTGGATCCAGGTTAGAGTGATGGTCATTCATATGCAGCAATGTCAAGTTAATCGGCGAACCTGTTGTTTCCGCTTGCTGTTTATTGTCACTGCTACTATCTAAACAGCCAGTAAGGGCTACAGAAGAACCAAAAAATAAAGCTAAGGTCAGTTTTTTAAGTTTCATAGGGAGTATCCTAAATGGGTTGTAAAAAACCTTAGTTTAGAGAAGATAGGTTACGGGAATATAGCAGTGAAGTTGCAGAATAATGAATCATTTAAAACAAAAAACCCCGATTTAATCGGGGGTTTTTTATAAGAGTGCATTTTATCTATCTATCTGGGCTGTAAACACTACCCGGTGATCCAAGTGCACCACTTGTGGAGTGTATAGCACCAACATCACCTATGTTTGATGGATTTATATAAACGGGATTGCTCGTTGATTCACCATTCCAAATCAAAGAATCTTTATCTTGAGAACCACCAAAAGCTCGTCCTGTGTGACGGTCATTCCCTGTGGCTGAATGTGAAATTAAGCTACCGTCTGAGGCAAAAATCGCATCTGCAGAAGAAATTCTATAACTCAAAAAACTGGCAACACGTTGGTAAGGATTAAACAAGACAACAGCATCTTGCTTACCTAATCCTGCACCACCCAATGCAACCACGGGTGCATTAGCATCTAATGACCAGGCCTGCTTAAACGTGGTCTCATGCCCAGGGTTTTTATTGCTGACAACAAGAACCCCACCTGCAGGAATTTCTATATCGCTAAATGTCACTGCCTTTTCAGCATTAAAGTCAGCTTCATCATCAATCCAAACCCAATTTTCTAGATTAATAGACCACGAGCTGTAATTATACAACTCAAAAAAATCATCACCAGCGCCACTTGAATCGTCTTTAGAGCTTATTTCAGTAATTAATAATGGCGTTTTACCAAGCTTACCGGGCGATCCAACAGAGTTAGCATCCCCAGCCTGAGCATAAGCATCCAGATGTCCTACGGTTGCGGCTTGATAGCGCAATGTCCCAAACGAGCTTACATCCCAAACAAGAGCGGCTTTAGCGTTGCTTCCACCACCTACTATTCCCGTATGTTCGTTTGCTCCACCAACAATAGGTTCAATAACGCTTCCATCAGAAGCAGTAATCGAGTTAGATCCATAATTAATCGCCGTAATAACCTTTCCAATATGATTAAACACAACAACGGCATCGCCTTTGCCTAAACCTGGGCCTCCGGTTGCAAATACTTTCGTAGTTTCATCTAATCCCCATTTAGACTTAAAATCAACTTCATCTGTATTTTTTGCAACCACAACCAACTGACCTGGTTCGACTTGAGCGTCTTGAGGAAAGGGGGTAGCACTTTCAAAGCTGGCTCCATCATCATGCCAGCGCCAACCATCTAGTAAAATGGGTTCAAAACCATAATTGTAAAGTTCAAAATAGTCGTCACCGCTAGGATTTGAACTCACTTCTGTAATAACCAGCGTCGGCAGAATGGTGGATTCGACGCTAAACGCAAACTCAAGTTGACCGCTTAGTGTGAAGACTTGATTGTCTTTAACGCTAAGGAGCGCGTCTCCGGAGGTTTCGAGATAGTATTCGTCTTCCGCTAAGCCACTGAAACTGATTTCAACAACATTCGTATCAATCGATACGGTATTGGCTGGTACAGTGGCGACAGTGGTGCCATCGGCTTTACGTTTAATCAAAAAGTCACCGTCTCCGGCTTGCATCGCTTGATTAAAGCTCAGGCGTAAGCGGTCGTTAGGCTCGTAAGACTCGGCCGGGTTTTGCATCAGTGAAATGGTTTGGGGAGTTGATATGGCTTCACCTAGCTTAACCCAAGTCCCGACAAATTTTTGATCTGCTGGATCGAGTTTTTTGGAGTTTTGACTGGTGCCTTCCCAAATGGTGTCGCCATTATCTTGTAGTAATTGAACCCAGGTTTCACCATTGACTTCGCGTACTTCAACAAGTGTTTCGAATGAGCCAGATGTTGTTTCACGCAGACTGTCAAGTTCAGCGCTGTACTCTACTGGAGCGGTTTGACTATCACCATTCCATCTGAATAAGCGGAAATTATCGGCAAAGTCATCACGGGTGCTTCCTGATAAACCCGCTAAAATTAAATAATCATTGTTTGCTATTTTATAGAGTGATCGAATCGCACGACCACCGAGATTTAACTCAATCGGGGTACCAAATTCTGCTTGAGGATTATCACCAAACATTGAATCAATGGATACCGGAATAATCAAAGCTTGGCTTCGCGTTAAGGTACTCATCATGGGCGCTCGGAAACCTAACCATAAATGGCTATTGTCAGGTGAACTCGTCATGCCCTCGATAGAAAATCCATTTAAATTTTCAGGCGCAATTTGCTCGCCTCTTGCAGAAGCCTCAAAGTCAAAATATCCCTGACCTAAACCGTGACTATTGTTTTTATCCCAATCGATTAAATCACCTTCTAGCTCAGAATACTTGCCAACAAAAGTTAGTTCAACCTCTTCACCTTCGCCTGAAATTGTAAATTTCAAAAGGTGTTCTCGGTTGTCCTCCTCCCTGCCTCTAGAGTTATTCGAATGTGCACCGATTATATATAAATGATCACCAATCCGGACCATTGCCTCAGCATCTAATTCTTCGCCTGGGGTGACGTGTTGATCATAATCAAACAATTTAATTGCTTGACCTCCAATACGGGGGTAAAGTCGAATAACATTTTCCTCGTCATCGACTACCAGCATATAGTCCTTGTCCAAAGCCACCGCAGATGAAGCATCTGAGCTACCATGAACCGAGTTATCTTCGGGTAAATACTCAACCAGTTGACGCGCACTTGGCGTAACCACTACTGTTCGTGTTGTGGTGGCTGAATTATTTGCCGCATCTGATGCCGTGTATGTCACAACATAAACACCTAACGAATTCGTATCAACCATGTCAAGTCCGGTAACGGTAACATCAACCTGACCGTCAACATCATCAAGAGCTTGTGCACCCAAATCCGAGTAAGGCTGACCCTGAAGAACCTGAACAAGGGCCTCACCATTTAAACTAATTATTGGGGCGGTGTTATCTTGAGGTTGCGGATCAGGCTGAGGTTGCGGATCAGGCTGAGGTTGCGGATCAGGCTGAGGTTGCGGATCAGGCTGAGGTTGCGGATCAGGCTGAGGTTGTGGGTCCGGCTGAGGTTGCGGATCAGGCTGAGGTTGTGGGTCCGGCTGAGGTTGGGGATCAGGCTGAGGTTGTGGGTCCGGCTGAGGTTGCGGGTCCGGCTGAGGTTGCGGATCAGGCTGAGGTTGTGGGTCCGGCTGAGGTTGCGGATCAGGCTGAGGTTGTGGGTCCGGCTGAGGTTGCGGATCAGACTGTGTTTCCAATTCTAAATTTTCAGAAATCCTATCGGCTAGGAGATCAACGTTGTCAGTCTCTATCTCACCATTTAGCATTAATAATTCAAATTGATCTAACACATTACTGGCTATTTCTAAAATCGGGGTTGAATCATTGTTAATATTAGCCTTTTGCATCACAATCGTCGCTACACGAGCTATTTTATGAGCCGTTTTAGCCACATCGCTTTCTTCAGCAATATAGTCTGAAGTTAAATCAAATGTGGGAGGTAATCCCAATTTTTGTCTAACATTTGTTTGCGCTTGATCTAGCGTCAAAGAGGGATCTTGACTCATCAAACTATCTAACATCGTCGTGAGTGGACTAACAAAACTATGCTGCCCTTTGGGTGCGGTAAGTGAAAAGCCGGATTCAATAGGAGTTTGAGGGTTATCAAGATCAATAGTTTGACCCGCTATCGCTTCAACAACAACACGAAGATTATTAAGATCAACGCTACTCGAAAGCGAATCAAATGAAAAATCTCCTGAATCATTTGTAAATACAGTAGGTTCACCGGCATCACAGCGCAAGTTTTCGTTTAAATCTATACAAACTCGTGCGTTGGCTAGATATCCATCGGCAGCTTTACCATTAAATGTCGGATTATTTGAACTCGAACTATTCTGATCTAAACAACCGGATGTATTAAGTGCAGAGAGGGCCACCAAAACAGCAATCGACGTCTTTTTTAACTGTAAACTCATACATAAAATTCCTTTAAAAATTTTTAGTATGATAATTTACGATCACAAAAACGGCATGAAAGATTTGTTAAATCTAAATGACTTTTGCAAATAAAAAAAGCCCCGCAGGGGTCTAGCGGGGCAAGTACCTTAATTAACGAGGAGGTACAACTAACTAAAACTAACTAAGAAGACACCGGCGATTAGAAGTTGTAAATCGCACCTAGAGAGAATGCACTCACATTTTTACCCGCTTCGCTTGGTGCCATACTTGATCCATGACCACCGCCAGTTACTCGGAAGCTAGCACCTGAATCATTTGACGTTGCTGCATACATTGCATACAAAGTTAAGTCACGACCAAAACGACGATCAATACCTACAGCGGCCATTGAAGCACCATCATTTTTAGCACTTGACTCACCCGCAACATAATATTGAGCGCGTAAACGGTATTCTGGGGTTAGATCATAATAGGTACCTAAACCAAACACAGTATTGTCGTTTGAGTTCTTGTCAGCATCTTCAATAAATGCAGCAACGCGGAATCCTTTGGCCACATTGTAAGTCGCACCCATACGTACGGCTGTCCAATCTTTTGCATTATCACCACGACCTTGTGCTTCATAAGCTAACATAGCCGTTAGGTCACCAGATTTGAAGGTTAAAGAAGTAGAAACCGAATCACGTTCACCGGTTGTTGCAACTTGATCACCAGATTTAGCACGGTTATCAGTTGAGTATTGAATGTCGAACGTCAAGCCTGACATAGCTGGCGTTTGATAATGGATACTGTTATGGAAACGCTGGTCAAAAGTACCTTTAGTCATGTTACGCGCATCACCAACACGGTCACCAAACATATCAGTAAAGCTTCTTACTTTTTTAGTTGGAGTGTCAAAGAAACCTAAACGAACAGTACCAAAATCACCTTTTAAACCGAAAAAGGTATCTCTAGTTACAAAAGTATTCCCACGCGTACCAGAGTTATCTTCAGCACGACGATCGAAGTCAATTTGTTGCTCTAGTTGAACAAAACCTTGAAGACCTTCAGTAATATTTTTTGAACCAGCAAAACGAATACGTGAAGAATTGCTTGATAGATCCATTTTTGAATCTGCACCATTGTCCATGTGATCTAAAGACATATGAGCGCGACCTGAAACTTTAATTTCAGCCATAGCTGGAACGTAAGCGGCGGTTAGTGCTGCACCTACTGCTAATGCGAGTACATTCTTTTTCATTGTTGTTTCCCTTTTCGTTTGTCTATAAAAATTAAACGCGTTAATTAAACACACGCATACTTTAAACGGTGAAAACAACAAAGATTGTTAAGGTTTCCTTAAAAAAAAACGTCAGAAATTTAACAGAAATGTGACAAAAAGCACCAAAAACCACGTCATTGCGAGCGAAGCGCGGCAATCCATTTCAAGGGCTTGCACTTCGGCTGCATGGATTGCCACGTCGCTGCGCTTCTCGCAATGACTGCTTACCTGGACAGTGAGGACGAATTTAAATATTACAACCAGAAAGCTGCAAACATAAGGTTAAACGGAATGAGCCAGAAAAAGGATTGGCGCAGCGCTAGCAGCCAGAGCAGATTGAGCAGCAACAGCGCCCCGCTTTGCCAACCCTGGCTTAACGCCATTGGCAAAATTGGGTAAATCAGTACTGCGATAAACAGTCCAACCAGGCCTGCTTGCATAAACAGCAAACCGGCTTGCAATGCAGGTCGGTTAATGATGGCTTGATAAAACGGCAACACTGCAATAATCAGCAACAAACCGGGCAAGAAAAAACACACAAGAGCCAGCAGCGCCAACCAAGTCCCGCCCATCAGCATGCCTAAATAGGCGGCAAAACTAAACATTGGCCCCGGCACAGCTTGCGCCAGCGCAAAGCCGGCGACAAACGTCTGTTCATCAACCTGACCCGTCTCGACTAAATCCACATATAGATAAGGCAACACCACCTGCCCACCGCCCCAGACCAGTGCGCCGGCTTGATACAAACTCGCCAATAAGTTAATGGATTTTGAAGTGGAGGCCAACAACACAAAGCCGAGCAACAAGAGGCTAAACCCGCCAATTAGCCACCAGGCCTGGTTGTTAGAAGGCTGGCGCAATGCCGGCTCAGTGGCCGCTTGTAAAGCATTAAACGACAGAACAGGACGCAGACTGTGCAGCCAGCCTAAAAACGCCATCACGCCCAACCAACCGATAATCGCCCAAGCCGAAGTCGTTAACCAGAGCACCAGTGCACTGATGGCGATTAAGCCGATTAACCCGACGTGGCGCGTAACCAGTGGTTTGCTCAATCCGATACTGGCTTGAATCATTAACGCCGCTGCCAACACCACCAGGCCTGGTAACAAAGCCGTCAAATCCTGCTGCCAGCCAAATAAGCCAGCGCCAAGCAAACCATAAGCAAACAACCCCATTAGCAAAGCAGAAGGAAAGGTAAAACCGATAAACGCCGCTAACGCCCCCCACCAACCGGCGCGTTGATAACCGATCAAAAACCCGAGTTGAGAACTGGAAGGCCCGGGAATAAACTGAGTTAACAGCATCCATTGGGCGAATTGGCTTTCGTTAAACCAGGCTTTTCGTTCAACAAAGTGTTGGCGAAAAATGGCGACATGTACCAACGGCCCGCCAAACGAGGTAAAACCGAGCTTTAAAAACTCAGTAAACAGCAACCAGACCGGGTTGTTAGCCATTCTGTGTATTGGGTGAAGGTTGCATTTTGATCACCAGTAATCCGGCTAACAAAATAAACCCAGCGGAGACGTATAAGCAGGCTTCCATGCCCCACTCTTGATAGACATAACCCGATAACAAGGTGCCCACCAAGCGTCCGGCGGCATTCGCCATATAATAAAAGCCCACGTCTTTAGAGGTGCCGTCGGTACTGGCAATCGACACAATCAGATACGAATGCACCGCTGAGTTAAGCGCAAACAACACGCCAAATAAAATCAAACCGACAATCAGCACCGTTTGCGGGTCGATCTCCAGCATCAGCGCCATGGTAAACGGTACTGCCGCCAACACCAATCCCAATAGGCTGGCGGTTTTTCCGGTGGGGTTAGCGCCCGATTTTAAGCCGGTAATTTTCGGCGATAATGCCTGAACTACACCGTACCCTATGACCCACAATGCCATAAACGCGCCGACGTAGGTATGGTTCCATTCCAACACCCCGACCAAAAACACCGGCAAAGCGACCACAAACCAAACATCACGCGCTCCAAACAAAAAGAACCGTGCGGTGGACAACCAATTTAACTGCGTGTTTTTAGAAAACATTTCGTTAAATTTTGGTTTGTTTTTAGCCTTGCCTAGCGAGCCATCGAGCATCATTATCGAGAGAAATAACGCCACCGCCAGCACCGCGCTCATTACCATCATCGCGTTAGCAAACCCAACCCACGCTAATAACACCGCGCCGACAAAAAAACCCACACCTTTCAACGCGTTTTTAGACCCGGTGAGCAAACTCACCCAACGATACAATTGTCCCGAATCATCCGACGCGAGGTTTTTAATCGCGCTTTTGGCGCTCATTTTGTTGAGGTCCTTAGCGATCCCTGACAAGGCTTGTGCAATCATCACATACACCACGCCCAACCATTCTGGCGGCACAGTAAGCAACATCAAAGCGAAAATCTGTAAGCCGAGGCCAATATTCATCGTGATATTCAAACCCCAGCGGGCACCTAACCAACCTCCAACTAGGTTGGTGACGATGCCAAAGAATTCATAAAACAAAAACAACAGCGCGATTTCCAGCGGGCTATAACCCAACTGCCAGAAATACAACACAACCAGCATCCGCAGTGCGCCATCGGTAACGGTAAACGCCCAGTAATTACCGGTAATCAGCGCATATTGCTTTAATGA
This sequence comes from Thiomicrospira microaerophila, assembly GCF_023278225.1. GTDB lineage: Bacteria > Pseudomonadota > Gammaproteobacteria > Thiomicrospirales > Thiomicrospiraceae > Thiomicrospira > Thiomicrospira microaerophila_A. Next base: position 898,303 of record NZ_CP070959.1, on the reverse strand, counting down.
ATTCATAAAGTTAACTCTATTTATTAAACAGATTTATTAAGTTTTGCCGCTTTACGCGCCAGCTCCATCATACGCGCCACATAGCCCACTTCATTATCATACCAAGCCAAAATTTTAACCTGCGTACCGTTTACCACCATCGTCGATAGCCCATCGATCACCGACGAACATTTTTCGCCCTCGTAATCCGCCGATACCAATGGGCGATCCTCATAACCTAAAATGCCTTGTAAATAGGTTTCAGCCGCCGCTTTAAGTTTGGCATTTACTTCATCACGCGTTGTCGGCTCATTCAACTCCAACACCAAATCAGTTAACGAGGCATTCATAAACGGCACACGCACCGCAATACCATTCAACTTACCATTTAACTCAGGAAAAATCGTGCCAATCGCGGTAGCAGAACCGGTCGTGGTCGGAATTAACGATTGGAAACTCGCACGCGCACGACGTAAATCCGCATGACCATGATCGACCACTTTTTGGGTGTTGGTCAGATTGTGCATGGTGGTAATCATGCCGTGTTTGATACCAAACTGTTCATGAATCACTTTAATCACCGGTGCAATACAATTGGTTGTGCAGGACGCAGCGGTGATGATCGGGTCTTGACCCGCTACAAAAATATGATCATTGACCCCCATCACGATGTTTTTGATGCCCTCTTTCATCGGCGCAGCGACCACGACCTGTTTTACGCCCCGCTCTAAATAGGCCTTAACCTGCTCAACCGTGCGGAATTTACCGGTACATTCAATCACTAGATCCAAATCCATGCTTGCCCAATCGGTATCTTCAATCGCCTTGTTCATCGAATAGCTGATTTTTTTGTCGCCAACATAAATGGCATCGCCTTCGCCAAATGCCTCATGAAACCAACGACCATGCGCGGAATCAAAGGTCACCAAATGAGCTGATGAATAGGCATCACAGGCGATTTCATTAATATGCACGATTTCAACATCCGGCCAATCCCAAATTTCACGCATCGCCAAACGCCCCATGCGCCCAAACCCATTAATTGCAATTCTAATCGTCATAATTTACCACTCCTTATATTTGAATTTTCGGATATTATACAAGCCCAAGGCTCGATTAATATGACCTTTTTATGTCAGATAAAAAAAATCCCTCACGAGGAGGGATTTTTAGGCGTATCAAAAAAACTTATTGAAGTTTTTTCAATTCACGATCTGCTGCCGCTTTAGGTAATGGAACATAACCATTATTCAATACAACCTGCTGACCTTGCTTAGAAAGAACCATTGTCATGAATTCTTTAGTCGCTGGATCCATTGCTTTGTTTGGTGCATTGTTTACATAAACATACAATAGACGTGCTAATGGGAATTTACCGTTTGCTGCGTTTTCTGGTGAAGACTCATAGAAAGGCTCACCTTCACGCTGTGCTAAAGGCACTGAACGAACGCTGGCGGTTAAATAACCCACACCTGAGTAACCGATACCGTTAATAGAGGCTGAAACACCTTGAACTACTGACGCAGAACCTGGTTGCTCGTTTACAGAGTTTTTGTAGTCACCACGGCAAAGTGCACGGTTTTTGAAGTAACCATAAGTACCTGATACTGAGTTACGGCCATATAACTGAACTGAACGGTTAGCCCACTCACCCGTTAAGCCTGCTTTACCCCAAGTATCGATATCTTGCTTACCACCACACGCACGCGTTGAAGAGAACATCGCGTCAACTTGCTGCATGGTTAAACCTTTGATCGGGTTATCTTTGTGAACGAATACCGCTAACGCATCAATGGCCACACCGATTGCGGTTGGCGCATAACCATAACGCTGTTCAAACGCCGCGATTTCACCAGAACGCATTTCACGGCTCATCGGAGCAAGCTGAGCTGTTCCTTCAGTGATTGCGGGTGGTGCAGTTGAAGAACCTGCGCCTTGAACCTGGAAGTTAACGTTAGGATAAAAACGGTTAAATTCTTCGCCCCACATGGTCATTAGGTTGTTTAGGGTATCTGAACCAACAGAGTTCAAACTACCTGCAACACCTGAAGTACGCTTATAATCAGGAAGTGACTGATCTACGGCAGCAATAACGGGTTGAACAGCTAAAGTAGCTGCAGCTAAACCTAGTGCAGAAAGTAATTTACGATTTAACATAGTTTGCTCCTTAGGAGAGATTAAAATTACTTGGGCTTTCTAAAACCCTTCATAAGACTCGAAATAGATTATGGATAACCAAAATAACAACGGAATGAAGAAACCATGACAGTTTTATGACAGGCTAGAATCTAGGTCGGTAACTGATTTTTTTAGATATAACGGAAATTCCACCCGAAAAGTAGAACCTACTTGCAAACGACTGTAAACAGACAACTTAGCCTGATGACGCTCTAATATATGTTTTACAATCGCCAAGCCTAGACCCGTGCCCCCAGAGCTGCGAGAACGCGCGGTATCCACACGATAAAATCGCTCGGTTAGGCGAGGAATATGTTCACGGGCAATCCCTATACCCGTATCCTTTACCTCAAACACCATAGATTGTGGCGTTTGATACCAGCGCACCCATATTTCGCCCTGCTCAGGGGTATAACGAATCGCATTAGATACCAAATTAATAAACACCGATCGCAAAGCTTCGGTTTTACCCACGAGTCCATCTTTAGATTCAATATGAAAGTGCAACTGATGATGTCCATTGCTTAGCTGATTTGCCTCGACCTCAAGTTTTCGAAGCATGATTGGAACATCAACAAAATCCTGTTCCAACTCAGTCCCTTCGGCCTCAATATTAGACAGGGTTAACAAATCATTAATAATATTTTGCATCCTAAGCGATTGTTGGTGCATCTGAGTCAACGGGCCTGACCAAACCGGAGGTAAAGATTCAACGCTATCCAGCATCAGCTCTAAGTAACCATTTAAAACAGTTAAAGGCGTACGTAACTCGTGCGAAGCGTTAGCCACAAAATCCCTGCGAATTTGTGCAAGATTGTGTGCATCGGTAATATCTCGGATAATTAACAAATAATGTTTATCAAAATAGGGAACAATCTTTGCACTTAGCCTGCGGGTACTTTCCGCACTTAAATAAAACTCCACCGACTTATCAAAATTCTTTTCTTCTAAATAGTGGGTTACTTCTCTTTGACGTAAAAGATTTCCAATTCGATGCCCAGCATCATTTTGTCGAAGTCCTAGTAAACTTTCGGCGCTATTATTAACCCATTCAATTTGAAGTTTTTCATTTAAAGATATATGCGCATCCGGCAACAGATTCATCGCATTATAAACCTGCTCGGTTTCAAGACGCAGACGCTTTAATTTTCGTTTATCTTGAAATACCTTTTCAAAGTAAGCATCATAAATATCACCCCAAACACCAAACGGCGCTTTACTGGGCTCAAGTGCACGGCTACGAACCAAGTTAAGAAAATGAAGGAAGTAAAATAGATTTCGCCCAAGATATAATGAAAAGGCAACAAAAAAAGCAAGCCCCCAAAGCGCTGTAATGCCTCCCAATATCAATGCAATGCTAAGGAGTGCACCTACACCGATAAGCTCTTCAAAAATACGTGAGGATTTTTCAAGAGAACTGACAGGCTTAATACTAATCACATAGACATCCGCAATCAATTAATAGGGATTTGAAAAACGATAACCGGCACCGCGTATTGTTTGGATATAGTCTTCACAATTAACCGGCTCCAACAAACGACGCAAACGACGTATATGCACATCCACCGTTCGCTCCTCAACAATAACACTGTCACCCCAGACTTGATCCAGTAGCTGTGTTCTTGAATAAACACGGTTTGGATGACTCATAAAAAAGTGAATTAAACGGAATTCAGTAGGCCCTAATTTAACTTCTTCTGATTTAGCCCAAAAACGATGACTCGACAAATCCAGTTTAAGTTCGCCGCGCTCTAATACATCAACATGCAGCGCCCCTTCTGGATCTTTACGACGTAATAACGCCTTTACCCTAGCAACCAACGCGCGGGGTGAGAAGGGTTTAATTACATAATCATCGGCCCCTGCTTCAAAGCCCTGTACTTGATCAGACTCCTCACCTCTTGCCGTTAGTAAAATTAACGGCAGAGAGCGAGTTTGATCGTTCTGACGAATTCGCTTTGCTAAGCTAACACCACTTACACCGGGTAACATCCAGTCTAAGATAAGCAAATCAGGGCGGCGCTCTTGCAATAAAGCCCACCCCTGTTCAGCATTGCTCGCTTCAATCACTTCAAACTCGGCAGCCTGTAAAGTAAAACTTAACATATCCCGAATTGCAGTTTCATCTTCTACAATCAAAATCTTAGCTTGAGGCATGGTTTTCCTTAGTTAACAGTTAAAGACTTTAAGAAATCTGCGAGCAAATCATCATTCATATTACGCATATCCTGACCATTTACCAAATAAACAACGGATTCAGCAATATTTCTAGCATGGTCAGTAATACGCTCAGCGGCTCTTAAAGCATAAACCAACTGCAATAAACACTCAATGTCATTATGAGATTCTTTAAAACGCTCGGTGACCTCTTCCATCGCCACCGCGAATAAATCATCAACATGCTCCTCTTCTTCAATCACGGCAGCAGCACCGGATAAGTCTAGGCGAGTAAATGCATCCAAAACATTTTTTAACATATCACGCGCACGAGATGAAATCTCAACCAATTGCTTATAACCCTGAAGATTTTGACAGTCCAAATCACCTCGATCAGCCAATCGCAGCACCAAGCCTGAAATCTTAACAATTTCATCACCCATTCTTTCGAGATCAACCGCAATACGTATTGCAGAAACAATCAAACGTAAGTCAGAAGCAGTTGGTTGCTGTCGCGCTAAAACTCTGACACACAAACGATCAATTTCCATTTCTTCACGATTAACAAGCTTATCAAGCTGGATTACCTCTTTAGCCAACTCCGCGTCGGCATTTTGTACTGACAAGACCGAAGTTTGAAGCTGTCTTTCAACCAAACCACCCATTTCTAAAATTTGATTAAACAAATCTTCTAGGTATAGATTGTAGCTTGCAGACACATGGCTGCTAAATTCTTTTCTATTCATGGTAAATTCCTTTTAAATTATTTTGTGCGCTATTATTTTTTCAGCAAATTTTAGCCATAACGACCTGTTATATAGTCTTCTGTGCGCTTAACTTTCGGATTAGTAAACAGGGTATCGGTATCGGTATACTCAACCAGCTCGCCCATATACATAAAGGCGGTGTAATCCGATACACGCGCAGCCTGTTGCATATTGTGGGTTACGATTAAGATTGTAAAATCTTTTTTCAACTCAAAAATCAATTCTTCAATCGCGAGGGTTGAAATCGGGTCCAAAGCAGAAGTCGGTTCATCTAACAGCAATACTTCAGGCTGAATCGCAATCGCGCGTGCAATACACAAACGCTGCTGCTGACCACCGGACATACCCAAGGCGTTTTCATTCAAACGGTCTTTAGCTTCATTCCACAACCCGGCCCCCGTCAACGCCCATTCAACGGTTTCATCAAGGGTTTTTTTGTCGTTAATACCCTGTAAACGTAACCCATAAGCGACGTTCTCGTAAATCGACTTAGGAAATGGATTGGGCTTTTGAAATACCATGCCAATCCGACGGCGAATTTCAGCCACATCCAATTCCTTGGCGTACATGTCCTGACCATGCAGTAACATTTTGCCTTCAACGCTAACAATGTCAATTAAATCGTTCATTCGGTTAAAGCAGCGTAACAGAGTTGATTTACCACAACCTGATGGGCCGATAAACGCCGTAACGCGATTTTCCGGCACATCCATGCTGACGTTTTTCAGGGCTTGTGATTTGCCATAGTACAGGTTCCAATCCTTAACTTGAATCGCCATTTTTTCTTGATCGAGTGCCAGTCCACGATTATCACGATCAAGGTTGATGCTCATATTTTTTTCGCTCATTGTTTTAAATCCTTTTTTGATTGTTCAGCCGTCTAGCGCACTGCTAGACCTCAATAATTAATGTTCTAATGATTTATATTTTTCACGTAAACGATTACGGATCATAATCGCAGCGAGGTTAAGTGAAACGATCAAGATCACCAATAATAATGACGTTGCATACACCAAAGGTTGAGCTGCTTCTACGTTCGGGCTTTGGAAGCCGACATCATAAATATGAAAACCAAGATGCATGAATTTTTGATCAAGATGAACAAACGGTGCGTTTAGGTTTACAGGTAACTCGGTTACTTTTTTCACAACCCCAACCAACATCAAGGGCGCTACCTCGCCGGCTGCGCGGGCAACCGCCAAAATCAAACCGGTCATAATCGCAGGCGTGGTCATCGGCAGAACAATCCGCGTAATAACTTCGGCCTTAGTGGCGCCTAAGGCTAAGCCGCCTTCGCGTAACGCACGTGGGATTCGCGACAAGCCTTCATCGGTGGCTACAATCACAACCGGCAAGGTCAACAGCGCCATGGTTAAGGAGGCCCAGAGTAAACCTGGCGTACCGAAGGTTGGGTTGGGCAAGGCATGACTGTAGAACATTTGATCGACGGAGTAACCCAGCACATACACAAAGAAGCCAAGACCAAAGATACCAAATACAATCGAAGGCACACCCGCGAGGTTGTTAATCGAAATACGGATCAAACGTAATAGCTTGCCCTCTTTCGCATACTCACGCATATAAATCGCGGCGATAACCCCCATAGGCATCACGAAAATGGTCATCATAATCACCATCGTCAAGGTACCAACAATCGCAGGGAATACGCCGCCTTCTGTATTCGCCTCACGTGGCTCATCCCACAAGAAAATACCGACTGAGCCAAAGAAATGACTCATTTTTTGACCGATATGCATTTCGCTTGGCTGCCAGAATCGTACAAACTGGCTGACATTCACCTGCACTTCTTGATCTGTACCAACGCGAACCGTTACATCACCCAACGCCCGAAGTTCTTTATAAAACTTATCTAACTCGATTTGTAACACGCCAAATTTATCGTTAAACGCTTTCGCTTTAGCTTCATAATCTGCTTTTATTTCAGGCGTCAACGCATCACGCATTTCAAGCTTACGTTGGTCATAACGCAGAGCTTGTAATTGGTGGTTAATCCCTCCAATCACGCTTTTTTCAAGATGGTTAATCTTCTTGCGAATTTTATTACCATCACTAATCGCTTTATTGATTGCCTTAAAAACCTGTTCACGTTCAGTGATCACACCCTGATCATTTTTGAACGATTGAATGTAACCATACATATTGCCTGAGGCGTAACGCTGAATAACACTAATGCCTTCCGCATCTACCCAGGTTTGATTAACAATATGGGCTTCATCCACCCATCTGAAGTCAAAACTATAGATATCACGGTTACCGGTTTTAATCAGGATTTGTGGTTCACGTAATACAACGCCTTCAGCACTGCGTGTTTCACGCATCCTCGTATCATGGATTTCACCTTGTACCAACTGAACCTCAGCACTTGGTGTCGGCTGAATTTGAAACTCATACACAGCATGAGGCCAAAAATGACTGAGTCCTTTAAACGCGATCATTATCAGCAAACCAAACACCATGACCACCGAGGCGGCCGCAGCGGCTGCGCTGTACCAAACCCAGTGTTCGCCTTTGTTTAACCATGTTTTCATAACATTATTTCCTTTTGCTTGACGGGGGTTTAAAGTTGGCCGTATTTACGGCGCATACGCTGACGAACCACCTCAGCAAGCGTGTTAAAGAAGAAGGTGAAGATAAACAGCACCAGGCCTGCTAAGAACAACACGCGATAGTGAGTACTGTCTACTTCCGTTTCACCCATCTCAACCGCTAGGTTAGCCGATAAGGTACGCATCCCTTCAAACAGGTTGATATCCATTAACGGTGTGTTACCTGAAGCCATCAATACGATCATCGTTTCACCTACACCGCGACCAAAGCCCAGCATAATAGCGGAGAAAATACCCGGACTAGCTGTCGGCAACACCACGCCTTTCAAGGTTTGCCAACCACTCGCACCCAAGGCGTAAGAACCGTTGACAAGGTAGTTAGGCACAGAGTAGATCGCATCTTCCGCTACCGAGAAAATCGTCGGAATCAACGCAAAGCCCATCGCAAACCCGATGATCATCGCGTTACGCTGGTCATAAGTAATGCCGGCTGTTTCAGTTAACCAAGTACGCATATCACCTTGGAAGAACATATATTGCAGCGGATCACTCATCGCCATAGATAACCAACCTAAAAACGCAACCACCGGAATCATCAAGACCACACGACGTCCCACCGGAATCATCAAGCGAATCTTATCGGGCATTCGTGACCAAGCGTAACCAAATAACAAGATGCCCAGTGGAACGACTATGATGATTGCAAAAAAGGCCGGCAGGTTAGCCTCGACATGTGGCGCGAGCCATAACCCCGCCAAAAACCCTAGGATTACAGTAGGTAAGGCTTCAATCAGTTCAACCGAAGGCTTAACCCATTGGCGTGTACGTTTTTCCATAAAAAACGCGGTGTAAATCGCTGCAAAAATCGCAATCGGCACGGCAAACAGCATCGAATACAAGGCGGCTTTAATGGTACCGAAGGTGAGCGGCGTTAACGAGAACTTAAACTCAAAGTCATCGTTACCTGAGGATGATTGCCATGTGTATGTCGGTTCTGAATAACCTTCATACCAAACTTTGTTCCATAAGCTGGCAAACGACACTTCCGGGTGTGGGTTATCAATGTCATAGCTGTACAAAGTACCAGAAGCGGTTTCAATTAAAGCGCCATCCGAACGCGGTGCGAAACGTACAAAACTTAACGGTTCGTCGGCAACTTGAGCCGTGCGCAAATGGCGGTGTGATGTTGAATAATATAAATGGAATGAACCGTCTTCATCCCCGACAGCAAAGCCTTTACGTGTACCTTCCATACCCATGGAGGTAATAGGTTTGCTATCGCGCTGGAAGTCACGGATTTCTTGTAACGCGAAATCATTATTGGCATCACGAACCGGGAACCACTGCACAATACGGCCGGTGTCTGTTCCAAACATCATCGAATAGTTACCGTTCAAAAAACGCACACTAGTCAATGTTTCATCAGGATTAATTACGCGCACACGCTGTAACAGCTTTGGTTCATTAATATCAGCAATCGAATAATATTGCGCTTCACCTTCATTGGTTACTAATACCAAATCACGCATTAAACCACCCACTAACAAGTGATCCGCATGAAAGCCACTTGAAAAGCTGGCCTGGTTATCAAAATCCAACTCAATATCATCACTTAAAAACGATGAGCGCTTACGGAAAGTTTGAATATGCAAGCGGTCTGAACCTGCTGGCTGAACCACAATCATCATCGCGGTTTCTCTATCCCGTACCGCCATCAGTTCAATCGGCTCGCTTACAACTCGTTTGCCCTCTGTACCGTAAGGCCAGTGAATTTCAGGGATCACCGTACGTTGGTTATTAGGATAGGCTATTCTAAAGCTTACCTTACCAATCAACACGCGACCATCAGCAAAACCAAAAGCAAATTCGTTAGCCGCTTCATTAATAATTGTAAAGCTGGTTATACGTGAGTCTTGAATCGGTAGTTTTTCATCCAACATTACATTTGCATTTTCAGTTGAAAACCCGATAATCCGGCCATCTTCGGTAATCCGTACACCGGCTTCTTTATAATCATCAATCGCGTAATGCAGGGTTTTTGTTGCCATACCACCGGGCACAGCCATTTCAGCGCGCTTTTCCATCGATGCGGGGGTAAATATCGGTAAAACAACATACATCAAAAAGAACATGATGAGGAAAACGGCAAAAATAATGCCGACCCCACCAACACTGATACTGTGTTTAGCTGCATGGTCTTGAATACGTCGCCTAACCAAGCGTTTTTTGGTCTTTGGCCCATTCAGCAGATCGTGCAAGCCCTGCTTTGTCTGTTCGCTCATAACGTAGATTCCCAATTAAGTTAAATAATCAAGAGTACTATATAAGCCTAATATGACAGCAATATGTCAAATACCGCTTCACATATACTATTATGATAAACAAAAAATAAATGGGATTAATTTAAAGCGCGATGGGAATAAATTATGAAAAACAGAAAAAAACAAGGATAAAAATCAAAACCTGCGGGCTATTTTATTTAGTCAAGCTATAAAAAACCCCAGTTAAAACTGGGGCTTTTAAGAAAAAAGTAAAACAGGAAAGATTATCCAGCTTTAACTTCAATCGTAATTTCAGCAACCACATCAGTATGTAGTTGAACATCAATTTCGAAAGTACCCGTATGGCGTAAAACACCTTCAGGCAGACGAACGTGACGACGCTCAATATCAAAACCAGATGCTTTAAGCGCATCGGCAATATCTTGTGTACCAATTGAACCGAAAAGCTTACCCTCTTCACCCGCGCTCGCTTCAACAGTAACAACCATACCATTCATTTTTTCATATACAGCTTGTGCTGCAGCCAAAGCTTCAGCCGCTTGCTTTTCCAATTCAACACGGCGCGCTTCAAACTCAGCAACATTCTCTTTAGTTGCAGGTTTAGCCTTACCTTGTGGAATCAAAAAGTTACGTGCGTAACCTGACTTAACGGTTACTTGGTCACCCAAAGAACCTAAATTTTGTACTTTCTCAAGCAGAATAACGTTCATAAAAACCTCTATTTACTTTCTACCATACGATTGCGAATATCCATAAAATTATCCGCCAATCCTAGGATCGATAAAACTAACACGGTCTGTGGAAACACAGCCAATAATATATATAAACCGACTAACCAACCGTTACTCATCTGCTTCTTCATTACTGCAAAATGAGCAATAGCTAAACCTTGAAACATTAACACCACGGTTAAAACACCAAACAGATCACCCAGTAAGCCACCACTAGACTCATTAAAGAAAATACTAGCTATCGCAACAACCGCTGTTGCGATAGCGACATTTCTTGGAAGTCTTATGTCATGGAAATCTTTTTGAAACTGCCCGGGATAATATAATTCACCTTGCCACCAACGTCCGGTAATCAAAACAGTAAACCAAAGCACCACTGCAAACATGGCCAATAGCATGGTCATCACACGAGACATTTGTTCAATCATCTCGATTGAGTAAGCAACTTCAGCTTGATCCAATATAGGTCTAAATGCTTGGTTAAACAGATTCATCCACCAACCGGGCATATCGCCAACCATTAGATGAACAAACACCAAACCACCTGCAGCCATGATTCCTGCGAACTGCAAAGCAGCCCCCAGCGAATTGGTTTGTCTAAGCACCAGCGCTAATATCCACACAGGTAACATAAACTCTAAAATAACAACCAGGCCTGCTAGATAACTACCGGACAACAAACCGGATAAACCCAAATGAACCACAGCCGCGGCAGTCATTACTTTTAAGCCGTCAATCACACCCACTCTAAGCGTAACTAGAGCAATAATAGCGCCCGCAACAAACCCAATGGGGGTAAACCAAATAGCTAACAAAGCAAATGCAATAGTACCAAGGTAAGCCTGAACAGGCCCCTTCATTACATAGTTTGCTAAGCTAATCATGGTGTTAAAGTCCTAAAAAGCTTATTTATGCTGATCAGTATAAGGCAACAATGCAAGCACGCGCGCGCGCTTGATTGCCGTAGCAAGCTGGCGCTGATACTTAGCGCTTGTACCTGTGATACGGCTTGGTACAATCTTACCGGTTTCGGTAATGTAGGCACGTAGCGTGTCTAGGTCTTTATAATCAATTTCTTTTACGTTTTCTGCTGAAAAACGGCAGTATTTTTTACGACCAAAATTCTTCGCCATGTTACTTCTCCTTAGTTATGCGCGCTAACGGCATCAGATTTATCATCTTTTTTGCCTGCCATGACAGACGGCTCAACAATCGCTTCTTTACGCGCGATAACCATATTACGTAACACGGCATCGTTATAGTAGAACGCATTTTCAAGTTCACTTAACGTGTCTTGATTACACTCGATGTTCATTAAAATATAATGTGCTTTATGAACCTTATCAATGGTGTAGGCCAATTGACGACGACCCCAATCTTCTAAACGATGAATAGTTCCGTTTGCTTGCTCGATCATTGAACGATAACGCTCAACCATCGCTGGCACCTGCTCACTTTGATCAGGGTGCACTAAAAAAATTACTTCGTAATGACGCATGGTCTCTCCTTATGGATCTAAACTGAGCCTTTTATATTTATTGTTGAAATCCCAAAATATAATAAGGCAAGGAAATCATATCGGTATTACCTATATGAAAGGTCGCGATTATAATGAAATAACTAGTCTATTGCAAGACTGATTTACTAGCCTAAACTTTCATTAATCGCGATTAAACTCGCTAACGGATCTTTTGCCTGAGTTATTGGGCGACCAATAACCAGATAATCCGAACCTGCAGCCATCGCTTCGGCTGGAGTCATAATTCTATTTTGATCATTCACCGCTGAACCGGCCGGACGAATACCTGGTGTAACTAAACAAAAATCTTTACCAATTTCTGATCTAAGTACCGCCACTTCCAGTGCAGAACATACCACACCATCAGCTCCAGCATCCCTTGCAAGCTTAGCTAATCTAACAACATTTTGCTCAATAGTTCCAGACAGGCCAATCGAGGCTAACTGATCTTGATCAAAACTGGTCAAAACCGTTACTGCTGTTAGAATGGGCTGGTGGGAGCTATTAACAATGGCCTCCTTTGCCAAGCTTATCATTTTGGCGCCGCCCATTGCATGGACATTGACCATCCAAACACCCATATTGGCAGCGGCTTTACATGCCATAGCAACCGTATTCGGAATATCATGATATTTAAGATCTAAAAAAACATCAAAACCCCTAGCAACAAAGGTTTCAACTATTTGAGGCCCTGCTATTGCAAAGAGCTCCTTACCTACTTTTAACTTGCATTGACTGGCATCAAGCTGGTTAACTAAGTTAAGAGCTTCATTTTTATTAGCATAATCCAAGGCAACAATGACGCGATTTGAAGGCATCTTGCTTTACTCCTTAAAAAGTAGAATATTAGCTAAAAACTAATTAAGATTGGTTTTGAGAGGAAAGTACAACGTGAGAATTCGGATTGGCAGAGATAGACTGATCACGTGCCTCTTGGTGTAACTTCTTTTTTAATTCAATAATCTCGTTAGATTGATTTTTTATTTTTTTTAATAATTTACGATTATGCCATTTAAGCCGAATCACCTGAACAAAAACAAAAATACCGGCAAGCAAAAGACCTGCAATAAATGAAATACTAATCAAGATTGATAAAGGAATGTGCCGCTGATCAAAATAGTAATCAAACGGCACAAGTGTCGAGTTAAGTGAACCTAGTAAAACACCCAGCACTATAAATGCAACAAGCATAATTAATGAGAGCAACTTACCGATCATCCACTTAATCCTTATTTAACACAGAATATCTGTTTTTGTTTTTAAAGCATCTACCTGCTCACGCAAAGCTTTGCCTGGTTTAAAGTGAGGTACTCGCTTTTCATTGAGCTCTACTGACTCGCCAGTTTTAGGATTTCTACCTAAGCGCGCTTTTCTGTGATGCAAACAAAAGCTTCCAAAACCACGGATTTCTATTCTGTTGTCTTGGGCCAAAGCATCGACCATTGATTCAAGAATTTGATTAACCGCTATTTCAACATCTTTCTGTGGTAAGTGAGTTTGCTTTCTAGCAATAAGTTCTATTAATTCCGACTTGGTCATTATTATTCTCTTTAAGTTCTCACTAAGATATGAAGAACAGCCCCTTTTAATCGGGGCTGAACGACCAACTATTTATCAGCTATAAAACCACTGATTAAATAAATTGTCAGACTTAAAGTTGACCTTTCAACAAATCACCCAGCGTGTTAGTTGCTTGATCTTGAGTTGCAGTATAACCCTTGATCGCATCGGCTTCTTCTTGCTTGTCTTTTGCTTTAACAGACAAAGAAACACTGCGACTCTTACGATCGATATTAGTGATTTTAGCTTCAACCTTATCACCAACTTTCAAAACGCTAGATGCATCACGAGTATCTTCATTCAATTCTGAAGCACGAAGGTAACCTTCAACTTCTTCAGCTAGATCAATAACTGCACCCTTGTCATCAACAGACTTAACGACACCTTCAACGATCGCATTTTTACCATTGGTCGCAACATACTGTGAGAAAGGATCTTGCTCAAGCTGTTTCAGACCTAAAGAGATACGCTCTCTTTCAGAGTCGATAGAAAGAATAACGGTTTCTAGCTCATCACCTTTCTTAAAGTCACGAATGGCTTCTTCACCATTTTGGTTCCAAGAAATGTCAGTCAAATGAACTAAACCATCAATACCACCATCTAGACCGATAAAGATACCAAAGTCGGTAATTGATTTGATGTTACCAGCAATCTTGTCACCTTTCTTATGGGTTGCTGCAAAGCTTTCCCAAGGGTTAACAGTACACTGCTTAATACTTAGAGAGATACGACGACGCTCTTGATCAACATCCAAAATTTTCACGCGAACTTCTTGACCCAAATGCACAACTTTAGATGGGTGAATATTACGATTAGTCCAATCCAATTCAGAAGTGTGAACTAAACCTTCAATACCATCTTCGATTTCAACAAATGCGCCGTAGTCAGTGATGTTAGCAACCTTACCACCGGTTTCAGAACCAATTGGGTAACGAGCAACCATATCAGACCAAGGATCAGCTTCCATTTGTTTCAAGCCCAATGAAACACGGTTACGTTCTTTATCAAACTTAAGCACACGTACTTCAATCTCATCACCAACCTGTACAATCTCAGAAGGATGATTAACGCGACGCCATGCCATATCAGTGATATGTAATAAACCGTCAACACCGCCCAAATCGATAAATGCACCGTAGTCAGTAAGATTCTTAACAATACCCTTAAGCACAGAACCTTCGTCCATATTCGAAAGCAATGCTTCACGTTCAGCACTATTTTCTTGCTCAATCACTGCGCGACGTGAAACTACAACATTGTTGCGCTTGCGATCAATTTTAACCAGTTTCAACTCAACTTCTTTACCTTCCAAGAAGCCAAAGTCGCGAATTGGACGAGTGTCAACCAAAGAACCAGGTAAGAAGCCGCGTACGCCTTCAACATCAACGGTTAAACCACCTTTTACTTTACCGGTTACTAAACCGATAACGGTTTCGTTTTCTTCAACGGCAGTTTCTAGACGATCCCAAGTCTTAGCACGTTTAGCTTTTTCACGTGATAAACGTGTTTCGCCATAGCCATCTTCCAACGACTCTAAACATACTTCAACTTCATCGCCAACAGCAACTTCTAAATTGCCTTGCGCATCTTCAAATTGCTTTCTTGGGATAGCAGATTCAGACTTCATGCCTGCATCAACCATAACGGTTTCTTTGTCGATACCTACAACCGTACCAATGATTAAAGCACCGGTTTGAAAACGGTCTAACTGAAGAGATTCTTCGAATAACTGTGCAAAAGTTTCACTCATGAATGGATTACCAAATTATAAATTACAAAACCGAATGAATTACCAATTTTGGGGCAAGTAAAACAACTCGGGTCAGTTAAAAAAAGCCAATTCCCCAATCATTGGCTAGGTCGTCATATCCCACATTTTTGTAGAATTTGTTTTGCATTATCAAATACTTGCGCTATATCTAACTCACTAGTATCAATGACAATTGCATCTGATGCAGGTACCAATGGCGCTACCGAACGCGATGCATCGCGTTGGTCACGTTCAACAATATCCTGAATAATTTGTACAATATTAGCAGTAACACCTTGATTTTTCAACTGGTTAACGCGTCTTTCTGCGCGAACTTGGGCAGAAGCGGTTAAAAAAAGTTTTATTTTTGCTTGCGGGAAAACCACCGTACCCATATCCCGACCATCCGCAACCAGGCCTGGCGATTGTGCAAAATCTTTTTGACGTTGCAATAATGCAGTTCTCACCTCAGGTAGGGCCGCAATTTTGGATGCCATACCCGCAACCTGCTCATTACGAATCGAAAGACTAATATCTTCTTTTTTGTAAAGCACTTTTCCATCTATAAATTCAACAGGTAGCATTTCTGCTAAAGCGACCAGGCCTGCTTGATCATCCGGCTGAAGATTTTGCGCTAACGCTCCATAGGCTAAGGTGCGATAGATCGCCCCGCTGTCTAAAAAATGATAACCGGTATACTCACAAAGCAATTGACATAGTGTGCCTTTGCCTACACCACTTGGTCCATCAATGGTAATTATGTTTACCATCTTAAATTGACTCCGAGGCCACACGAAGACCAACAGAGTTAGCAAGCTCTATAAAGCGTGGGAAAGAGGTATTCACATTGGCACAATCTTCAATGGTAATTGGTGCTACCGCCGTTAAACCCGCTACGGTCATCGCCATTGATATGCGATGATCATGGTGGCTAATAATTTCGCTTGCCTGAGGTTTCTGTTGTCCACCATGAACAATCATGCCATCTTCAGTAGGTTGTGCATCGATACCCACCGCTTGTAGAGCATCTGCCATCACTTGAATACGATCAGACTCTTTAACGCGTAATTCTTCTGCACCGGTTAACACCGTTGTACCCTGCGCCGCCGATGCAGCAACAAACAACACTGGAAACTCATCAATAGCCAATGGAACTAAGGCTTCTGGAATAGCAATCCCTTTTAACTGTGCCGCACGTACATGAATATCTGCAACCGGTTCTCCGCCAACTTCACGCTGATTTTCAAGCGTTATATTAGCCCCCATTAGCTTTAAAATATCAATAACACCTGTACGAGTTGGGTTAATACCCACATGCTCAATCACCAAATCAGAACCCGGTGCAATGGATGCCGCTACCATATAAAAAGCGGCTGAAGAGATATCCGAAGGCACATCAATATGGGTTGCAGTCAAACGCCCGCCGCCTTGCAAGGTGATTTCAGTAGCCAAGGCATCAAGCTTATTAGTGCTTACCTGATAACCGAATCCACGCAACATACGCTCTGTGTGGTCACGTGTGGGCGCAGGCTCTACAACGCGTGTAGTGCCTTGCGCATACAAACCTGCCAATAACACGCAAGACTTTACCTGTGCACTGGCCATAGGGAGCGTGTAATCAATTGCGTTCAACTGCTCACTTCCTTGAATTTTAAGCGGTGGCAAGCCTTTGTCCTGGCTTTCAATTTTTGCACCCATTAAGGTTAAAGGGTCAATCACCCTCTTCATCGGGCGTTTGCTTAAAGACGCATCACCCGTTAACTCGGAAGCAAAAGCTTGACCCGCAATAATGCCACTGAGCAAACGCATTGAGGTACCGGAATTACCCATATTTAGAGAATGGTTCGGTTGCTTAAGCCCTTTTAACCCAACGCCATGAATCGTTACCTTTCCGTCTGACGGTCCTTGAATTTCGACACCCATCGCTTGAAAAGCTTTTAGGGTTGCAAGACTATCTTCACCCTCTAAAAAACCGGTCACCGTCGTGACGCCTTCGGCAAGTGAACCCAGCATTATGCTGCGATGCGAAATAGATTTATCACCAGGAACACGAATTCGTCCTGTTATAGACCCCCCCGGCT
The DNA here is from genome assembly GCF_023278225.1 of Thiomicrospira microaerophila. Classification (GTDB taxonomy): domain Bacteria; phylum Pseudomonadota; class Gammaproteobacteria; order Thiomicrospirales; family Thiomicrospiraceae; genus Thiomicrospira; species Thiomicrospira microaerophila_A. Next base: position 880,732 of record NZ_CP070959.1, on the reverse strand, counting down.
GAACAATAAAGCGTATATTTTTCATAGTGTTGACTTACTTTATATTAAAAATGATAATGAATGCATGTTTATAATTTATTGTTTATTGACTATGTGCTGATCACGTGCAGACTTGGCTTTGACAAACAAGTCATATAACCTATCCGACTGCTGTTTTTCTATCATGTCAGCCAGTTTTGCTAATTCAGCTTGGTATGCAGATAACCAATAAACAATCGCTGTTGAGTTTTGTAGAGCAATATCTCGCCACATGGTCGCATCACTAGAAGCAATCCGAGTAAAATCACGAAATCCACCCGCTGTGTATTGAAACACATTCCCTAATTCAGGATGGTCGTTCAACATATCAACCAGCGCAAAAGCCAACATATGCGGGAGGTGACTGGTTGCTGCAAAAACCTCATCATGATAACGAGCCGTCATCCGTGATACCTTAGCTCCCACCGCTTGCCATAAAGATTCAACCAAGTTAACGGCTTCATGCTGTGTATAATCCTGAGGCGTTAAAATAACGCGATGATCGACATATAAATCCGCTTCAGCCGCTTCAACACCACTCTTTTCACGCCCAGCAATAGGATGCCCTGGAACAAAGCAAACGGGTTGAAAACCAAGTGCTTCCTCCACTTCAGCCACCACACGACTTTTTGCACTGCCAACATCAGTAACAACCGCTCCAGGCTTTAATCCCTGAGCCATTTCGGCATAAATCGGTGCAATAGCGGATAAAGGAACCGCTAACACAACCAAGTCAGCATCTTTAACCGCATCATGAAGTTTCGACTCAAATCGATCAATAACGCCTAACTGTAGGGCTTTTTCAAGATTTTCTATATTACGGCCATAACCTACAACTTCATCAACCAGTCCGAGTTGCTTTAGCTTAAGGGAAAAAGAGCCGCCGATAAGACCTACACCAATAATGGCTAAACGTTGAACGCGCATTTGCTATAAGACCTTAGCTAAGGCATCAACAAAGTGCTGGTTTTCATTTTGGTTACCTATGGATACTCTCAAAAAGTCAACCAAACCATAGTTGGCAACAGGGCGAACAATCACACCCTGTTGTAATAATCCCTGATTAATCTCTGCGGCTCTTGCGCCAAAATTGACACAAATAAAATTTCCTTGTGAAGGAATAATGGTCAAGTTAAACTCCGACAGGGCTTTAACTAGTTGCTTCATACCTTGACGATTCAGTTCAACAGTTTGCTGAACAAACTGTTGATCTTGCAAGGCGGCAACGGCGGCAACCTGCGCAAAATGATTCACATTAAACGGCGCTCGCAAACGGTTAACATAGGAAATGATCTCCTCACTCGCTAACATATAACCTACACGCAAAGAAGCAAGACCATAAGCCTTTGAAAAGGTACGTGACAACACAAGGTTAGGGTATTGGTTTAAATAAGCCAAACCATTAGGGTAATCGGCTTGGTCAACATATTCTAAATAAGCCTCATCCAAAACCACAATTACCCTTTCAGGAATTGATTGAATAAATGCCTCCCAATCTTCCTTGCCAAAGCAGGTTCCGGTTGGGTTATTCGGATTAGCTAAATAAATAATCTTCGTACGCTCAGTAACCGCATTCGCCATCGCCGTTAGATCATGCCCATAATCCTTAGCAGCCACCTCTACAGGGGTCGCACCTACGATTTGGGCAGTAATCGGATAAACGGCAAAGCCATACTGAGAGAAAATAATTTCATCACCTGGACCGGCAAACACTCGCCCAATCAGTTCCAATAATTCGTTGGAACCGTTGCCTATCATAACTTGGTTAAGTTCAACCTCATTCATTACAGCCAAGGTAGAACGCAAATAATAGCCATTACCATCTGGGTAGCGACCCACATCTTTAAGTGCAATTTCCAATGCAGCAAGCGCACGCTCACTCGCGCCAAGTGGGTTTTCGTTTGAGGCAAGCTTAGTGATATGGCTCAAGCCCAACTCTCTTTGCAACTCACTAACAGGCTTGCCAGGAATATAGGGTTTAATTGATTGAATTTGAGGTTGTATCTGCTGCTGAAATAAGCCGCTCATAAACGTTCTCGTCATTAAGGTGAATGAAATTAAAAAACTAATCCATAGGTGAAATGGGATAAGAGCCAAGCAATTTAAAGAAGTGCGCCTGCTGCTCAACCTCTTTTAAAGCATCCGCGACCCTTTCATCAAACTGATGACCTAAAATATCTATAAAAAACACATAATCCCATTTTTTGTTAGTAGAAGGTCTCGAAACAATTCGCGTCATACTGATATCGCGCTTAGCAAAACTTTCAAGAATCTGATGTAAGGCTCCCGCCTTATTAGCTAGAGACAACACCAATGCTGTTTTATCCCGCCCACTAGCGAGCGGTTTTTCTTTACCTATCACCCAAAACTTAGTGGTGTTGTCTTGCTTGTCTTCTACACGAGCCTTCAAAATCCGCAGTTGATAGAGTACCGCTGCCTGCTCAGATGCAATGGCGGCCAACGCATTATCAGCTTGAGCCATTTTGGCAGCCAGCGCATTAGAATCAACCGCTTCAAGTTCAACACCAGGCAGGTTATTTTGCAACCAGCGTCTACACTGCCCCAAGGCTTGAGGATGCGCCACCACTTTTTTGATCTGAGTTAAATCTGACGTTTGAGACAATAAACAATGATGAATCGCTAAATCAAGCTCGCCGGTAACCTGTGCAGTCATACGAATAAGGTTATCTTGGGTGGCGTTAACCACCCCCTCGGTTGAGTTTTCAACCGGTACCAGACCATAGTTGACTTCACCCTCTTCGACTGCCTTAAAAACCTCATCAATGGTTGACACGGGATAAGGTTGCGCAAACGAACCAAATTGTTTTAAGGTCGCGGCATGGGTAAAGCTGCCTTCAGGACCTAAATAAGCAACCTTTAGTGGCTGCTCCAAGGCTAAACAAGCCGACATGATTTCACGAAACAGACGTGCCATCACATCATCTGACAACAAACTGGTGTTGCGCTCTCTGACAGCGCGTAAAACCTGTGCTTCGCGTTCAGGACGATAAAAAACGGCTTCAACCCTACCGCCTTGAGTTTTAATGTCTGCCACTTTTTGCGCGCAAAGCGCGCGCTGTGTGATGAGCTGTTGAATTTTCTCGTCTAGGGCATCAATTTGCTGGCGAATTTCGTTCAGTTGCTGGGCTTCATGTTCCGTCTGCGTCAAAACCTCAATCCTCTTCTAAAGCTACTAAGCGTGTGCTTGAGCAAAATCACGCATAAAATCAATCAACGCATCGACACCCTCAATAGGCATCGCGTTATAAATACTGGCGCGCATTCCACCTACCAGTTTATGCCCTTTCAGATTAAACAGACCCGCTTCTTTAGCTTGCTGCAAAAACAAACCGTCTAACTCAGGATTTTTCAGTGTAAAAGGCACATTCATCCATGATCTTTGTGAAGGTTCAACTGGGTTAGCATAAAAATCAATACTATCAATCGCCTGATAGAGCTTATTAGCCTTGGTCTCGTTGTGATGCGCCATTGCATTCAAGCCGCCTTGGTCTTTAATCCAATCAAATACCAGGCCTGCTAAATACCAACCAAAAGTAGGCGGGGTGTTAAACATTGAGTCGTTATCAGCACAAAGTTTCCAGTTCAATAGATTAGGCGTTATATCACGCTCCTGGCCGATTAAATCTTCACGAACAATCGCAATCGCCAAACCCGCTGGGCCAATATTTTTTTGCGCCCCGGCATAGATCACCCCAAACTTTGATACATCAACCGGACGCGATAGGATCGTTGAAGACATATCTGCTATCAAGGGCACATCACCCACATCCGGCACCGATAAAAACTCTAGCCCACCAATGGTTTCGTTTGGCGTGTAATGCACATACTTGGCCTTAGCGGACAACTTCCAGTCTGAGGTATCAGGGATACGTTGATGGTTTTGACATACCTGATTGACGTGACAATACTTTTGCGCCTCTTTAATCGCTTTAGCGGACCAGACACCTGTGTCAAAATAATCAGCCGTATCGCCGGGCTGGGTTAAATTAAGCGGGATGGCACTAAATTGTAAAGATGCGCCACCGTGCAAAAACAAAACCTTATAGTTATCCGGAATCGCCATAATTTCGCGCAGTGTTTGCTCAGCATTTTTCGCCATCGCCATGTATTCAACCGAACGGTGACTGACTTCCATCACCGACATGCCGGAGTCATTCCAGTTTAATAGTTCCTGTTCGGCTTGTTTAATGACCGATTCTGGCAACATTGCAGGCCCGGCACTGAAGTTAAATGCTCTTGACATTAAGTTATTACTCCGACTCTTTGTTATCTTCAATCTCATCTAACGATGTATCATTCTGTTCGATACCCTGAGATTCAATCTGCCTATCGATGGCTTCAGCCTGTGTTTCAGAGTCAAGATCACCCTCCTCTTCAGACACATTCACCACAGCCAAACCTACCACGACCTCATCCTTACCTACATTGATTAATTTCACGCCCTGAGTGTTTCGACCCACCACTGAAATATCACCAACACGAATACGAACCAGTGTTGCCTTATTGGTAATCAGTACCGCTTCTTGATCCGGTGTCACGGTTACTGCAGACACGACCTGACCGTTACGCTCAGATGTTTTAATCGAAATGACACCCTGACCACCACGATTAATGGTCGAATAATCATCGACAGGCGTACACTTACCAAAACCATGCTCGGTCGCGGTTAAAATCAAGGTCTCCGGCATCGCGATTTGCATGCTAATCACCTGCTGACCCTCTGCCAACTTCATGCCACGCACCCCACGAGCGGTGCGCCCCATAACACGCGCATCAGATTCTTTAAAGCGGATGGCTTTACCACCATTTGCAAACAGCATCACCTCCTGCTCACCATTGGTTAAGGCCGTACCTACCAGTTCATCACCGTCTAATAAATCAAGCGCAATAATACCGTTAGCGCGTGGACGTGAAAAATCAGACAAAGCCACGCGCTTAACCACGGCATGTTTGGTCGCCATAAATACGAAATGTTCATCGTCAAATTCGCTAACTGGCAAAATCGCCGAAATACTCTCACCTTCTTCCAACGGGAATACGTTTACAATCGGCTTACCTTTCGAACCACGACTAGCAAGGGGTAACTGCCAGGTTTTTTTCCAATAAAGCTTGCCGCGATTCGAAAAACACAACAACATATCATGGGTACTGGCCACCAAGATTTGACCCACTTGATCTTCTTCTTTCATCGCACTGGCTGACTTACCGCGCCCGCCACGCTTTTGAGCACGATAGTCGCTGAGAGGTTGGGTTTTGATATAGCCGTCTTGCGACAGGGTAATAATTCGGTCTTCGACTGCAATCAAGTCTTCTTGATCCAAATCCACATAAGCATGATCAATTTCTGTTCGACGCGCATCACCATATTGATCACGCACCTCAATCAATTCGTCACGCACCACTTCGGTTAAACGATCAGGGTTACGGAGAATCTCAAGGAATTCAAATATTTTTGCAATTAAACCCTTGTATTCCTCAAGAATTTTATCTTGTTCTAAGCCGGTTAAACGATGTAAACGCATTTCTAAAATAGCTTGTGCTTGGGTCGGCGACAAGCGGTAAATATCCGCTTCGACCATACCAAAACCGGTACCCAAATCTTCAGGGCGCGTGTCATTAGCCTCCACTCTCTCAAGCAACTGGATCACATTACCGGCTGGCCAATTACGCTCCAACATCCGATCCTTAGCAATTTGGGGCGTCGGTGATGACTTAATAAGCTCAATCATTTCATCAATATTGCTTAAGGCAACCGCTAAACCTTCAAGCAAATGCGCTTTCTCACGCGCTTTGCGCAAATCAAAAATCGTCCGACGCGTCACTACTTCGCGGCGATGACGCACAAAGGCAGTAATAATTTCTTTAAGATTAAGTAATTTAGGTTGCCCATTAATCAGCGCAACCATATTCACACCAAACACCGTTTGCATTGAAGTCAACTTATACAGGTTGTTTACCATCACCTCAGCGACTTCGCCGCGGCGTAACTCAATTACGATCCGCATGCCGTCCTTATCAGACTCGTCACGTAATGCGGTAATCCCCTCAATCTTCTTTTCTTTGATTAACTCAGCAATACGCTCAATTAATTTTGCTTTGTTAACTTGGTAAGGAATTTCATTAACGATAATCGCCTGTTTGCCGGATTTATCGGTTTCGATAAAATAACGCGCACGGATTTGAACACGCCCACGCCCGGTTTCATAGGCCTCACGAATACCGCGTGTCCCATTGATAATACCCTGTGTTGGGAAATCAGGACCGGGAATATGCTCCATCAAACCGGTTACATCAATTTCAGGTTGATCGATCAGCGCAATACAGGCATTAATGGTTTCAACAAGATTATGGGGCGGAATGTTAGTCGCCATGCCCACAGCAATACCGGCTGAGCCATTGACCAAAAGATTAGGAATACGACTGGGAAGCACATTCGGTTCATGTTCAGAACCATCATAGTTAGGCGTAAAATCAACGGTTTCTTTTTCAAGATCCGCCAGCAACTCATGCGCGATTTTTGCCATCCTAACTTCTGTATAACGCATCGCAGCAGGGTTATCGCCATCAATCGAACCAAAGTTCCCTTGACCATCAACCAACATATAACGCAGGGAAAAAGGCTGGGCCATACGAACAATCGTGTCGTAAACCGCGGTATCACCATGAGGATGGTATTTACCGATCACATCCCCGACCACACGTGCCGACTTTTTATAGGGCTTATTCCAGTCATTATGCAATTCATTCATCGCATAGAGAACACGACGGTGAACCGGCTTGAGGCCATCACGCACATCAGGCAAGGCACGTCCTATGATTACGCTCATCGCATAACTCAAATAGGACTGTTTCATTTCTTCTTCTAGCGATATCGGGTGTATTTCACGTGCAAAATCTGACATGGACGATCCAATCTCAATTTATAATCTATGAATTGCGCATTATAACCTAAATACCCCTTCAGTTTGGACTGCAAATGAAAAAATTACCGACAACTAAGCCGCCTTTATCCAGTAGAATAACCCCCTATTGACACTAACATAACGATCTATTTCCATGAACACATCCAGCAACGTTGACCAGCAAGAACTTGCCAACTTTAATCAATACGCTCACAAGTGGTGGGATACCGATGGCGAATTTGGTGCGCTCCATAAAATCAACCCGCTTCGGCTTAATTTCATCAAACGCCATTTTGCGATCAATAACAAAAAAATGCTCGACATAGGATGTGGCGGTGGCATTCTGAGTGAATCACTTGCCCTCGAAGGTGCGGAGGTTACCGGCATTGATCTCGCTGAAGACGTGCTCAACATTGCCAAACTCCATGCACTTGACAGCGGTGTGAAGCTAGAATATCTAATTTCAAGTGCGGAAGACCACGCCAACCAAAGACCGGAACACTACGATAGCGTAACCTGCATGGAAATGCTTGAACATGTCCCCGACCCACAAGCGATTGTTCAAGCGGCCGCCGATGCGACCAAGCCCGGCGGACTTGTTTTCTTCTCCACCTTAAACCGCAGCAATAAATCATTGCTACTCGCGGTATTTACCGCTGAGTATCTACTCAATATTGTTCCAAAAGGCACCCATCAACATGACAAGTTCATCAAACCGAGCGAACTCAGCCAGATGGCAAGACAAGCAGGCCTGGTATTAATTGATAGCGCAGGCATTGACTATAACCCCGTTTTCAAACGCTGCGCTCTCAGCCATGACCTTTCAATCAACTACCTTATGGCTTTTCAAAAACCGCAAAACGAGGTAATTGAACCATGAGCCTTGACTGCGTTTTATTTGATCTTGATGGCACCCTGCTTGATACCTCGTATGATTTTAGTTACGCCCTAAACCTGCTCTGTGATGAATACCGGATTGCTGCACCGAGTTATAACCAAGTTCGCAATACCGTATCTCAAGGCGGTGCCGCCGTCACGCGCTTGGCATTCCCTGATAACGACGACTCGGATTTTGAAGACAAACGTCGGCGATTTCTTAACATCTATAAACAAAATATCGCCCTGCACACGCAATTGTTTCCTGGGTTGCAAGCAGGCCTGGTTTATTTAGCTGAAAATAAAATTCCCTGGGGCATTGTTACCAATAAACCAACCGAGCTAACCGAACATCTTCTTGCCCACTTCAACTTCCCCACCCCACCCAGAACCGTTGTCTGCGGTGACACACTCGCAGTTCGCAAGCCACATCCTGAACCCATGTGGCTGGCAGCAGAAGAATGCGGTGTAGCACCCGAGTCTTGCCTTTATCTTGGCGACCATCCCCGTGACCTTGAAGCCGGGATCAATGCAGGCATGAAAACCGGTGCTGCACTATTCGGCTATATGGCACCAGAGAAGTTTGAAAACCTAATGCAAGCAGATTTTCTGTTCAGAACCCCTTACGACATTACCCAATTCATAAAAGAGCGAATGAGTTAATGGATGCAACCCAAAAAAAAGTCTTCTTAATTACCGGTGCGGCACATGGATTAGGACGCGCCCTAGCCGAAAACTTAAACCAGCCTGAACATCAGCTGATTCTTATTGACAAGGATTTAAAAGCACTCAACAAATGCTATGACGAACTGGATGCAAAAGGCTGGCACAATATCTTTTTATTTCCAATGGATCTAGCCGGCTCAGCCCAGGCCGAATATACTCAGCTTGCAGAAGGATTAAAGAGTTTTAATCAACTCGACGGCCTGTTTTTGAATGCTGCGATCCTGCCAGCTTTAACGCCGATTGAACATTTTGACCCACTACAATGGTATGAAGTAATCCAAACCAATCTAAATGCTAATTTCCACCTGATACAGACCTGCCTACCGAAACTCAAACAAAGCAACCAGGCCTGGTTAGTCAGCATTTCAGATCAAGCCGTACATAGCACCCCAAATTACTATGGTGCCTATGCCATTGCCAAGGCGGGCCTTGAACAACTAACCCGTCTAGTGGTCGCTGAAAATCCCAGTCTCACAGGCTTTATTGCCCGACTTCCGGCACTGGCGAGCCACTTTAGAACTAAACTTTACCCGGGCGAGCCACCCTGTCAAAACGAATCACTAGAACTGGCTGCACAACGCATTCTCGAAAGCTGCACGGAACAAACGCCACACCAAGATATTGAGATCATTCACGCGGTGAACTAAAGGGTGACTGCAGACAAGATTGATAAAAGTAATCATCAATCATCGCCTTTTCTTGTTGTAAAAATGCTGCCAGCCCCTCATCAAATGGATGAGGGGTCATCCAATGGGCAGACTGACTAATCACCGGCTCAAAGCCGCGCGCAATTTTATGCTCGCCACCGGCACCGGGTTCAAATCTTTTTAAACCCTGCTCCAACGCAAATTCAATACCTTGATAATAACAAGCTTCAAAATGCAAACTGTTTATTTCCTCGACGCAACCCCAATGGCGACCAAACAAGGTGCTATCGCTATGAAACATCAACGAACCAGCGATATTCTTGCCATCACGCTGTGCCATCACCAACAGCACTTGATCCGGCAAAGCCTTGGCAACCGCTTGGAAAAACCCTCGATTTAAAGTAGCCAAGCTATGTTTTTCAGCAAAGGTTTTTTGATAAAAACGATTAAAATCCTGCCAATCTTGATCGCTAGCCGTATAACCATTTAATCGAACTAAATTGACTCCTGCGTCAACAACTTTTCGTCGCTCTTGTTTAATATTTTTACGTTTTTTAGGCTTAAGGTCAGCCAAAAAATCATCAAAGCTCTGATAGCCTCGGTTATACCAATGAAAATGACAATCATGACGAATTAACCAATCATCCTGCTGATTTAACCAGGCCTGGTCGAGCGTATCGGCAAATAAAATATGCCAACCGCTCACCTGCTGCTCAATCGCAAGCTTTTGCAAATGCTGAACTAACAGAGTGCGGATGTGATCAGCATCTTGCTCCGAGGCTATCAAAAACCGTGGCCCGGTTACCGGGGCATAAGGCACAGACGTAACCCATTTAGGAAAATAGGACAAACCTACCGACTGCCAAGCCTGCGCCCAACTATGATCAAATACAAACTCACCATAAGAATTGGTTTTAGCGTACAAAGGCATCGCGGCGATTAAACGCCCATGATGGTATAAAGCCAGATGTTGGGGATACCAGCCAAACTTAGCACTGACACACTGATGATCTTCCAACGCCTGCAAAAATTCATGCCGCAAAAATGGGTGGTTATCCGCAACAAGACTATTCCAGGCCTGGCGATCAATCTCCGCGATTTGCCTAACTAAATGTAATTCCATAATATTTAATATATTTAACTTTTAAAAAAATATGCTTTAATATGTGCCAATTTGACCAAACAATAACCAAAACACGGAGAACAGACCTTGCCGTTAGATATCGCTAGCTTGTTTGACCAGATTCCTGACGCAGTGTATCTACTTGACCCGGAAACATCAAATGTCATCGAGTGCAATCGCGCCGGCTATCAAATGCTGGGCATGGATAAAAAAGAAATATTAAACCACTCGGTTTTAAGTTTGCAAAAAGATGTTAAAGGTCTGCCACATTGGACTGAAATTTCTGCCGTTATCCAAGCTAACAAAGACTATACCTTTACGGGGCGACATCGTCATAAAGATGGCTCTGAAATTTCAGTTGAAGTTTATACCCGCTATTTCGTCGAAAACAACACACCCTACTTTTTATCGGTTGCACGCAACATCAGCAAACGCCTCGCTTTTGAGCAAACCACCCAAGACCATAACCAGCGCCTATGGCATACCCTAAATCAATCGCTGGATGGCATGTGGGACTGGAATCTAACCAATGACCATGTGTTTTTCAGCCTACAACTTAAAACCATGCTAGGCTATGGACCAGATGAGATGGAACCTCACGTCGATACATGGAAAGACAACATTCATCCAGAAGACATGCCACTGGTCCTCCAAAGAATGCAAGATCATTTAGCAGATCGTCGAGAACGTTATCAAGCTGAATATCGCCTTAAAAACAGAAACGGCCACTTTATATGGGTTCAAGACCGTGGTCGAATCTGTGAACGTGACGACAAAGGCAATCCATCAAGAGTCGTTGGTATCGTTCAAGACATCACAGACCTAAAACAAATTCAACTTACGCTTGAAGCCCAAGCCAGTGAGGATATTTTGACCGGTTTGGCGAATAGACGCAAAGCTGAACAGGTGCTGAGTGAACAACTTCGTCTTATTGCTAAAACGCAACAAACTCTCAGTATCGGTCTGATAGACCTTGACCACTTTAAACAAATCAACGACCTCCACGGACACCATAAGGGCGACAAAACACTCAAACAAGCAGGCCTGCTTCTCCAACAAAACATCGGAAGTCAAAACTTTATTGCACGCTGGGGTGGCGAAGAGTTTATCCTGATTATGCCCAGCACAAACCAGCAACAAGCCATCAGCTTGTCAGACCAGCTCCACCAAGCTTTTGCAAAATTCAATTGGAACAACATACTGGGTATTCAAGCAATCAGTTTCAGTATGGGCTTAACCAACCTAAACAGTTCAGATAATTTAGACATCAACACCCTCTTAATCGAAATTGATCAAGCACTCTATAAAGCAAAACATCAAGGGCGAAACCAAACAGTGAACGCAAGAGAAAACTCAAGCAATCATTGAAGATCAGCTTTGTGATGGGTTTCAAAACTTCTTTGCGCGTTTCACCCAAAATTATTACAGCTAGCAACCGAGTAATTACTTGAAGCACTCGCTTTGACCAAACATATCGCTGGCAATCAAAAATCAACAAGCTTGCATAATTTTTCCATCAAAGTTTAGTTGTGGATAGTAAACCAGACGAATAGAATGAAAGTTCATTCTATTTTTACCATTCACTAATTGGGGGTTTTTATGCGTAAAATAATCGGATTGGTTTTATCATTGTTTGTTGTTGGCGGTGCTATTGCACAACCTGATAACAGTCGAGCCTTAGAAGGTATGACGCAAGCGAAGGTGGTCTGGGATATTACCAACTCCAACCCCGCCTTTTTAACCGTACAAATGCAGGTGATCACTGAAACCTATCAAAACTTAAAAGAAGCCGGTCTTCAGCCGGAAATGACCCTCGCCTTCCACGGCCAAAATGTTCGTTTTCTAACCGAGTCGCTTGACACTGTGGAGTTAGATCAGATGGTGCAGGTCGAGGAATTTAATGAATATTTAAATGCCCTGCTAAAACTTAAAGGCGTCAACGCAGAAGTCTGCTCAATTGCCAATCGTGTGTTTGGTGTCGAAAACGGCAAAATTCGCGCCCCGCTTGACGTGGTCGGCAACAGCTATGTCAGCTTTATCAGCTTACAAAACAAAGGCTATGCCATTATCGGCATCCACTAAGGCCTAAATCATAAAGCAACTCCCACCGAGTTGCTTTAGCCTAATCAACGATTTTGCCATCCTGCTTCAAATCATTTAGCTAGGCTTCAAAACACCGCATCATAACGCTTTGCGTTTTAGCGAATTAACGTTGACGAAAACCCAAGCACGTGAATATTAGAACAGATAAAAACAACCAGGCCTGGTTATGCTAATTTGAAGCTTGCTCTCTTAACGGATCAAGCAGGTGTTTCAAACCATTGTGATCTAACTCATGCATGAGCGCCAATAACTGCCCTAAATGACCCGATGGAAAGCCCTCACGCGCAAACCAATTCAGGTAATGCCCCGGCAAATCCGCAATAATTCGCCCCTTGTATTTGCCATAAGGCATGGTGACGGTAACGAGTTTTTTTAAGTCTTCTGAATTCATAAGTTAAAGTTTAGAGAGAAGTATTGATTTAGTATTTGGCTATCAGCGTGCTACCTGTACGACCGCGACACAGATCAAAATCTGGCAGCTCGATTATTCACTGAGCTCTTGCTTCCAGTCACGGTAGAAATTTTCATGACTACCAAGTGACAACATCAACAAACAAGGAACATCATTAATCCAGCGATAAGCTAGAAGGGTCAGCTGGTTTTGCATTTTAAATTTATAAACACGCACTTCTGCCAAATCACCCTTTTTAAGCTCACCCAAGTCAGGCATTTGAATTAACTGTTTAATAGCGGCATCAAGTGCCTGTTTTTGATTGGGGTGCAATTTTTTCACCGCTTTTTGAAAACGGCGCGTTTGTTTAACCTGCATAAAACTCCCTATCCAAATTGGTATGGGGTTAAATTCTCACTGTCTTTACTTTCTTCTAGTGCCAAAAGGGTTTCTTGAATAAAGCTAAACGGCAAATCAGGGTTTTCTTCGGCTAACTTGCCAATCCGACTCCAATACTCAATTTGCTTGGGTACAGACCGATGGCTAACTGCTGCATACAACTTGGCTTGTTGTGCCAGTGAATCCGATAATTTAATCGCGACAGACATTTTGACCTCCAATACAAAATAAACAGGTTTATTATTGCCACAGACAGAACATTGCGCAACCTTTTGCTACTTTTTATAACCAAAAAACATCAAAAAAACAACCAGGCCTGGTTATGCTAATTTGAAACTTGCTCTGTCACTATTGATTCATCTACGCGAACACCTGCTTCGCCAAACCCTGCCCTTTATGGGCACGGCTGGATTCGCGGTGTTGATTCAGGTCGGTTGGATTGCCGATGGCCGCACCAAAGCTTTTAAGCAATTTGCCCTGGCAAAAGGTGTCAACGAGGCTTTCATTAAGGTTGAGCTGTTGCATGATTTTTGGGGTACTCTCGGCAATATGCCCGCGCTTGTTCGGATGCACCGCACGCCCCAGATAATCGACAAACTCCAAGTAATCAGCATAATCAAACGCAATCACCGGATTTGGGTGGGCATGATGATGTTTAGGTTCAAATTTCATCAAGGCTGCATTCGGCAAGCTATCGAGCTTATTGAAAAAGCTTTGCGATTCGTCTGATAAATGCTCAAACAAAGGACTTTGGAGCATCGAGGTTTGTGGTTTTTCAATGCTTTGAGTTTGTTCAATGCGTCGTTGAATCGAAGTGAAATCCGAATCGTCCAGATTATCTGCGATCTTCGCGCGTATCGGGTTTAAATCGACATAGGCCATTACCGATAAAATCGCTTGTTCATCCAATAAGGCTTGGCTTTTAAAGCGCCCTTCCCAGAACCGCCCTTTGACGCCATCTTCTTTATTCGCCATACGCGCAATGGACTCATTGAGCACGCGCATATACCAAGACAGATCATGCAGCCGTTCACGGTAGGTTTGTGTGAGTTGCTGCACTTGTTTGACGATGGCGGGTTCCGCTGTCGCGGGGTCTTGCATATAACGCTGTAAATACACCGGCCCGCTAAACAACTGCGTCCAACCCGCTAGCACCTCATTATCCGACCAGGCCTGAGCGCGTTCTTTATCAACTCTAACCACCAAATGATAATGATTGCTCATCACCGCAAACGCGGCAATATCCACCGCAAACACGGAAGCCAGCTTCAACATGGTCTGCTCGATCCAATCACGGCGGTGTTCATAATTTTGACCGGAAATCGAATCCACACCACACAAAAACGCACGGCGAACGCAACGATTCACCAAATGATACCAAGGGGTATCCGACAGCGAAATCAATTCTTGACGAGCACGAGTCATAAACAAAACCTCCGAATGAAACAAAAACCACAATTAAATTATAGGAAAACAATGAGGAAGGATCAATCTATTGTGGGTGTCCTTTTAACAAAGCGCCAAGCTTAACGGGCATGAACCGTATCAGTATCTCAACGATGTGTTAATGCGATTGCCCACGCAGAAGAATAGTCGCATTGATGAGCTGTTGCCTCATAACTGGACTCCCCAGGGGTGATGGCTGGAGGCTTACCTTTCTATGGCCGGAGTGGCAATTTGTGTTGAAATCTAACGCCTTGCTCACCGGAAAATTGGGAGCGCAGCGAGTAATTTTTCCGAGTGCAGCAAATTGTTAGTTTTCGCTATGCTTGACGTGAAATCATCGCACATACTTCCTCCGGCATACATAAAGCTTAACTTTTCGGTCGATAAACGGAGATCCGATCAGCCACTGACTGCGCCCCCACTTAACTCCATAGGTCTCCAATAGACGGACGCTTTCCAAAAACGGAATAGCCGCTAAGTCCATAGACAGTGCTTGCCAGCTCTGAAGACAATTTGCGATACCTTGCTGGTTTCCAATATAGCGCAGAGCGACACCACCAAATGGGAGGGTTCTAACTAGTTGTAGGTGATGGCTCGGGGGATAAGTTGAGTTGAATACCCTTGCACCAATTTTCCGGTTCAATTCCCTATATAGAGAAACCCGGTTCTTACCTTCTGAAGCTACGTACAGCGAAAATTCACCTATTCGTACATAGTGAGCCCCTTCAGATTCGTCTTTTTTTGCCCGTGCATCCATTACATCGGCCACTTCATCTCCCTCGACCGAACTAAGCTTGGGGACTCCGTAGTAAGCACCAGCTACAACATGAAATGGATCGACGTACTCAAAGGCGGAGTTTTTTGCCTCGTACCAGCAAGCCGAAAACGGGAGTATAGCTTGAGCAAACGCTTTTCCATCCGTGATGACTCTTTGACCTCTTGACCTATGATTCCATCCAGGATGCAACTGCCCTTGAGAATACATTCGGGACAGGAGGAAAGCATCCAACTTATCCATTGGAAGGCTGTCGTCATTGATCCTTTCTTTGAGCTGCAAGACATCAATTAGGGCGGTTTCTATCACTGACAATCTATCCATAAAACTAACGCTTCAAACACCGGCGCAGCTTCGCTGCGTCCGAGTGATTTGACTTGTTAGTTTTTGTTTAAACACAAAAGAATTTTTTATCCTCATCCAGTGACAAGATTATATTTTGGGAAATTTTATTATATGTTTCTTCTGATATTTTATCTGAAAGCATTGATAGAATCTGTTGACCTGGAAGCTTGCTTGCTTCTTTGAAAATATCTTCGATTTGATTTTTGTCAATATCCTCAATGCTGTCATGGAAAATAAAATTTGGTCGTTTCAAATTTAACTCATTAACGGTATGTATATATGCGAAATCAAAAGCAATAACTTCGGCTTTCTTTTTCCCGCCTTCAGGATTAGTTGCTGAGTTATTCATTTCTATAGAGCAAACACCACTATCCTTATTGAAATCCAAGTCTATGCTGTATTCTTCATCATGAAAAATTTTTGTAAGAGACCTTAAATGTGCATTGAACTTTTTCTCAAACAAATAAACGTTGTCAATCTCTTTGGAGATAGCTTCAAGAATCTCTTGCAATTGAGTTTCGGCTTCAGTTTGATCTGATTTTGCTTTGTACTGCTGCTCCATTAGCCCCTCTAACTTTCCAAGCTCAACTTTAAGCTCACCAAGTTGCTTCAGGTTTTTAGTCACATTGTCTAAGCTTTCCTTAGACCTCATGTCAGAAAATACTTGTAACTTATTCTTCCTAATTGAATTAAGCTCTGCATGAAGTTCTTCAGACTCCTCATTCAATTTAGGCATATCAATTGTAAGAAATTGTTCCTTTTTCTCAACGAGATTTCTATGGAACAAAACAACGTCTTCAAGTTCTCGTAAGGCTCCGTCAATTGCGACACCTGAGAAGCTATATATAGCTTTAAGCTCATTGATCAAATAACCATCTTTGTCTTTAGTTAAGAGCTCAACAGTATGATTGATGTTGTCTACCTTCCGCTGTATAGAAAGAAGCTCTTCAGTATACCGATCTTCTTTTTCCTGTAGTTCTGAAAGTCTCTCTATTGGATTCGAGTACTTTGATGAATATTCAAATTTCAAAAGATTATTTTCTAATTCTATTGCGTCGGCTTTATATCTTTTAATCTCACTTTTTGGCTTTTGCTCTTTCACTAGAGCATTAATAGAAGTTGTATTCCGTTTTCGTCTATTAACTAAGTTCGTTGCATCTCTTTTTTCTGTAAGAAGAGACGTATTATCGAAGCCAAAGAGGTATAGAAAAAGCTCGCTATAATCTTTTGGGCCTTGTCGTTTATCAAGGAACTTGGTAGTACTTAACATTCGGTGACTGTCATTCCTTATAAACTTAGGAGCAACAACTCTGACAGATGGTCTTCTGGTTGATATATTAAAGATTTTATCTTGCAAGAAACTTTCATATCTATTTTCTTCAACAACTTCACCATTTATCCAGAATTTAGATTCTAAACCCCCACCTACACATAAATTCCGTGAAATTTGATTTATTTTATTTGAGTAGTCATGGAAACTAAGCGAAGCTGTCACATTATTGTTTTTGAAAAGCGTTTCAATCTCTATATTTGGCTTTTTAAATTCTTCATCAATGTAAATACTGTCTATGCTTCCCAGCATAAGAAAATCAACAACTCTTGATAAGGTGGATTTTCCTACGCTATTACCTGAACGACCTGAGTTAGGCTTATTTGTAATGAGATTCAGGCCAGACTCGAATTTTACGAACCTCTTGACCTCACTATTTATCTGAACTTCAAGGCTATCAAGCTTCATTTATAAATACCTCTGTGCCGTTAAAATCAATAGCCTTAATTGAGAATAGCCAGTCTAATGAAAGTATGACGTGATCAATCGAAACTTTAAGTTCCGATGAGCAGTCACTCAATATGGCATCTAAAGATGAATTTTCTTCTGCCATTTTCTTTAAGATCTTTGCACCGATGCTTACAACATTTATCTCGGGGTCACAACCACTAATAGGAATCATACGTTGGATTCTCCATGACTATGCATTCAATAAAAGCATGAGCTACAACGACATTAACTCCTAATTCAACATGCTCTTTGTAAGCTGGAGTGTTTTTAGACTCATATACGCTGTTTTTTAATTTTTGAATAATAAAATCTAAAATGAATTCTGAATTTTCCCTGACTTTTTCTATGTCCACATCGCAAGTTAGATAGTCTATATCAACAGCGTCTAAAGCAAGATAGTATAAGTCGTTTAAATTCTGAAGAATTGTATCTTTCCCAAAAGTTATTAATGAGTCAATTTCAGAATACGCTTCTTCTACTTTTGAAGAGTGATCAAGATATTGCTTAATGATATGACTTTTAGATTTAAGATTATTGTGTTCTATCTTTACAACTGTCTCGGAAGATGGTTTACGTCTTTTTTTCTTAAATGAAAATGGTTTATTAGCTAATGACTTTAGCAATTCATTTATGGCGGAGCTGATTTCATACTCGGGAGAATCTCCAATAATGATATTACCAGCATTACGCTCTACATTGACTGTTTTATTCACAGGTGTATCAGCCTTTTCATTTTCTATTGTCAAGATTTAGTCCTCTACATATCTATATTCATGCCACCAGAATTATTCTTTGTATATACATTCTTCTGGCCATTTTGCGTAAAACTATCCTGACTGCTATCTGTTGCTGAATTATTGTTAATTTCACCAATTTTAATTTTCAACTGCCTATTTTTCTTTGAAGTAATCACTGCAAATAATGTACTACATACAGTACATATCCAAGCCAAGGTTACTCCAATGTCTGATTTTACAAATTCGATAATACTTTCCATCTCTTTCCTCGACGATAAATAACGGTATTGAGTAGAAAACTAACGCCTGAATTAAAAGGACACCCATATCTCATATCCAGAAAATACTACACCATAAAACACGCTATCTCTACATTCATTACGGAACTCTAAAACTGAATCTTTTTAACTTCGCCGTTTTCGCAAATCACGGCATATTGCCCTAGTGCGCGTTTGCGGTTGAGTTCGCGCTTTACGGCGCGTTTCATTATTTCAACCACCTCATTAGCATCCAGTTTTTTGGGGCTTTCGGGGGGGTTAATCTCTGTGGTATCCATCAGCGATTCCTTTTAAATTTTCATAATGCTGGTGATTGGCGATAACAACTTCACCTTGCTTCTTTGAAAAAATCAGCCGTGGCTCGATCATATTCAAGACACAATACACCGAGTCCACTGCTTCGATATAGTGGTAAAACAAATTATACACGCTCTTAGGAAACCGGCGCTCAATGTCCTGAGCCGGTATGTTATGGCCGCCATGTAAAACGCGTTCTTCAACACGTTGTTTGGAAAGGTTTACATTTTCTAATGCCAAGTAATACAGTGTTACCGACCAGCCTTTTTGTTTGAGGTTTTGAATCCGTTTTAAATAAGTCAAACCGGACAATGTGGTTTCAAAACACACGGTTTGCTCTAATTCAATGGCGGTGTTCAAGCGTTGTAGAAACAACTTACCCGCGTGAATATTGCGTAATTCGGTTGGCACATCTACGAGAGATTTAGCAATTTCATCCGCGTTAATAAAATGTTGAATGATGCCCTCATCAATCAATTGCATCGCAAAGGTGGTTTTACCTGCGCCATTGGGTCCGGCGATGATGATTAATTCTTTAGACATTAATTCAAACTCCGCCTAGCGATTGGCTTGAAAACTCTTTAGCGCCCTGCCGCATATCATGAAAACTCGGTGCCGCCGCCAGTAGGGTTTGGGTGTAGGTGTGTTGTGGGCTTTCGAGGATGGTTCGCACGTCGCCCTGTTCGACGATTTTACCTTCGGACATCACCGCAACGCGATGCGCAATGCGCGGGATAATCGATAGGTCGTGGGTAATAAACAATAAAGATAAATTGTAGGTTTGTTGCAGGTGGTTGAGCAAATCCAACACCTGCGCGCGCACGGTGACATCTAACGCGCTGGTGGGTTCGTCACAAATGATTAATTCCGGCTCGACCGCTAAGGCGCGCGCGATGCCGATACGTTGGCGTTGACCGCCGGAAAATTCATGCGGATAACGCCGTTTGTGTTCCGGCAATAGGCCCACTTGTTGTAGCAGTTCGTCGATGCGCCGCTCTTGATCGGCTTTGTTTTGCGAACCGACTTTTAGGCTGACCATGCCTTCGCGGATGATTTCGCCGATGGTCATACGCGGGTTAAGCGCGGAATACGGGTCTTGGAAAATGACTTGAATTTTTTTGCGTAACGGTTTAATTTTGCGCTCGGTGAGTTGGGCGAGATTGACATCTTGATAACGGATCTCGCCTTCGGTGCTGTCAATTAAACGCAGAATCGCTTGGCCGATGGTGCTTTTACCGCTGCCCGACTCACCTACTAGGGCGAGGGTTTCACCGCGTCGGATGGTTAAATCGACACCATCGACGGCTTTTACATGCCCCACGGTGCGCTGCAATAGGCCCTTTTTAATCGGAAAATGGACTTTTAGGCCTTTTAAATCAAGCAAAGATGCTTGTTCCGCCGCCGGTTTGTAATTGCGTTGTGGCAAGGCATCGGCGAGCAGTTGTTGGGTATAGGGATGGCTTGGGGCTTTGATAAAGTGCTCGACTTCGGCGGTTTCGACAATCTGGCCTTTTTGCATCACCGCAACGCGGTCTGCCATTTCCGCCACCACGCCCATATCGTGGGTGATAAATAAGATCGACAGGCCGCGCTCATCACGTAGTTTTCTGAGCAGTTTGAGCACCTGCGCTTGAATGGTGACATCCAACGCGGTAGTAGGTTCGTCGGCAATCAATAAATCCGGTTCACACGCCAGCGCCATTGCAATCATCACCCGTTGTTTTTGCCCGCCGGACAGTTGATGCGGATACCAGTTGATGCGTTGTTCCGGTTCAGGAATGCCGACTTCTGCAAACAGGTCTATCGCTTTGGCCTGCGCGGCTTTAGATGACAAGCCTAAATGCACCCGCAAGACTTCGGCGACCTGATCACCGACGCGCATCACCGGGTTAAGCGAGGTCATCGGCTCTTGAAAAATCATCGCTATCGACTTGCCGCGCACTTTTTGCATTTGCGCTTCGGTTAGGCTAAGCAGGGATGTTTGATGCAGCTGAATATCCCCTGCTTCGATAGTTAAAGCTTCCGGCAATAGGCGCATCACGGCTAATGACGTTAAGGATTTACCACTGCCCGATTCGCCGACTAGGGCAAAAATCTCACCGGCATCAATCTGAAAGCTAATGCGATTAATCAGCGCCGAGTCACCGACCTTGACCACTAAATTCTGAATCGCTAATACCGGCTTTTTCACACTGACTTCCTTTATTCGTTTGTAAGTTGCTTAACATGGGCAACGAGATCAGGGTGGATGTAAATCCCTGCATCTAACATTAATTCAATTGATTGGGATGCTGACTGAATGAAACCTTTACGCTTAGCTAACACTAATACGCCCATCGAACCAATCACGGGAATTTGATTCACTGCTGCCACTTTTCTTCCTCTAGCATCGTCAATCAATAATCGATCAGCCTGTAATTGTTTAAATAAAACCATGCTTGAAATTTCACCCGCATCTGAATAAGCATCAAGCAGAATAATGTTGTGGCTATCAAGTTCGATACGCTTATCAATTAAGTAAGCTGATAACTCTTTTGCAAACGGCTTTGACAAGTCTGCTGTTAATTCATCATAAACAACCGATGAAACAACAACTTTATCAAAGAGTTTTTCTAATAGCGGCAATTGCTTACAGGCCGTTAACGCGATCAGTGCAGATGCATCAGCAATCAATAACATTACAAGCCTTCCAGCTCTGCATCCAATGCTTCTGGGGTCATATTAATGACAGGCACATCATTTTGATGGCAAAGTTTCATAAAACTATACATATCCAAGCCAGCTAGTTCCGCCGCCTTAGATAAAGTGACTTTTTGTTGCTTAAATAACCACAATGCATAGCTTAGCTTCATGTCTGCTTGAATGGATGCAATGGATTCAAATTTTATTAATGGTTCGGGTAAATCAATGGTAATTTGCATGACTAAACCTCTTTAAACAAAAGGGACGACCGCTAGGCGGAAGACCACGAAACTTAATACTAACATCAACGCCACGTTAATCAACGCAAAACGCGCTCTGGGCACCAGGTGTTCGGCGGTTTGTTGACATATTTCTTGTTGTTTTTCGGCGATAAACCAATCCACCCAACGTTGTTCAATATGCGAGAGGTTTTGCAGATGGCGCGTGAGTTCTTCGTTTAAACGCGCGGCCAGCAGTCGCTGCAAGCTTTTATGCTGCCAAAAAGCGATTAAGGACGATTTATAGCCATAGGCTAATACACCGTTCCAGACAAACACCAAGACCAAGCCAACAAAAAATAGCCAACTCCCTAGCCAAAAACTCAACCCCAACGCAACAAACAGCAACCCATTTTGAATGACAAAATAACGCCAAAACGCTCGATGCCAGGCCTGCTCAAGCTGGGTTAAATAGGCGCTGGCGTGTGCACTGAGTTCCACTTGCATTTTATCGCGGGTTTTCTGCTCCAGCTTTTCGCTCACCCAGTCTTTGGTTTTTTTGCCGGCCAGTACACTCGCCGCTACCCCAGCGCCCCAAGCTAAACCCTTTGCAATCAACGGTGCCGCAAACCAAGCCACTATGGCTGACCTTTGAGCAAAACGGCTTGGCCGTCGTCATTCACCAAAGCTTGATTGGTTAGGGTTGCCGACAGCAAGGCAATCGCTTGTTCAAACTCAACATGTCGTTCTTGCAAGCGTTTTTCGTTTAAAGCATAGCCTTGAACCAAATATTGATTTAACACTTTTGTCGCCCATTGACGAAACTTTACGCCGCGCTGTGATTTAACTCGATAGCCGACTGAAATAATGACATCTAAATTATAATGCTCTGTTTTATAGACTTTACCGTCTTCGGCAGTTGTCGCAAATTTTGCGACAACTGAACTTTTCTCCAGCTCACCATCTTTAAACACATTAGCGAGATGCTTACCAATCGTTTTAATATCTCTATCAAATAACAATGATAATTGCTGTCTACTGAGCCACACCGTCTCCCCCTCAAGGGAAACCTGCAAGCTGACTTTATTATCATCTGTACTAAAAATTTCAATCGGGTTTTTCATAGTTTTTTATAACCCTAGTTATTCTTCGGGTCTAACACACGTTGGACGCGGTCGGAGAAGAGGTTAGCGGCGAGTACGAGGATAAACATAAACACAAACGCGCTAAACAACGACCACCAGACCATCGGCTCGCGTGCCATTTCTAAACGTGCTTGGTTGATCATATTGCCCCAACTGTGCATGGTCGGATCGACACCCACGCCGACATACGACAACACCGCTTCCGCCAATACCAAGGCACTGAAGTCCAATACCACCGCAATCAAAACAATGTGCATTACGTTCGGCAGAATATGGCGCACAATGATTTTGAATCGGCTAACGCCAAACGCGCGCGCGGCGGTGACGTATTCAACTTGGCTGATTTTTAAGGTTTCGGCGCGCAATAATCGACACAAGCTGGTCCAGGAGGTCAGGCCTAGAATCAGCACCAATACCAACAAACGGAAATCCGCCCGTTCAGTCGCGGTTTCAAACCATTGCGGGTTATTGGTAATAATGGTTTGCATCACCAACACCGAGGCGGCAATTAACAAAATCCCCGGAATCGAGTTCAGCGTGGTGTAGAGATATTGAATAACATCATCCACCCAACCACGAAACAGCCCGGCGCTGATACCCAAAATCAATGCCAGCGGCAACATGACCAAGGTGGTCAGCACGCCGATCAACACCCCGGTGCGCACGCTTTTAAAGCTTTGATAGAGCACATCACCACCGACCTTGTCGGTGCCGAGTACATGATAGTAATGCCCCAAATAATACAACCAAGCCAAGATGACCAGGCCCAGCGTAAAGGTCAGATAGGCGGTGCGCCAGGGTAAATCCGCTTGGCCTTTTATCACCAGGCCTGCTTGTTCGCCAAATCGACGCCCCAAGGCACGCGCACGCCAAACCAAATGCAAACTGATTAATAGCCCGCTTATCGCCAACGCGACCGCCACGGCAAACACGGATTTTTGGCTGATATCGGCGGTACGCTGTGACGCATCCGCTAAATGCGCACCGGCATGCACCAGATCTAAATGCTGTTGTAGCACCCGCCCCTGATCGTCCTTAACGATTGAGGTGCTATGCTCTTTGAGCGCAAAAGGCGCAGAATAGGTGCGCTCGGTTTGGCTGCGAATTTCATTAAACACCCAGTCCAAGGCACTGGTGGTTTGACCGGCATATTGGCGCTCCTGCCCCGGTGTTTGATCCGGCAAGGCTAAACGGAAATGCAATGAATCCAACAACGCGATCGACAAATAAAACAGCAAAATAATCGCTGAACTCATCGCAATTTTGGAACGGAAAATCGCCAGCCATTGCGCCTTAACCTGTGGCGAGCGTGAAATCGTCCAGCCCCAAGCGCCGAGTGCAAGCACCAGCCCCCACACCATAATATCTGTCCAAAGCCATACCCACATCATGATAAACGCACCCTTGGATCAAAAATGGTATAGGAAATATCGGTCAGAATCAGCCCGATGATATAAAGCACCGCGCCGAAAAACACCATCGCTTTCACAATCGCAAAATCCTGTGCGTTAATCGCATCAATGGTATAACTGCCCAAACCGGGGATACCAAAGAAGGATTCCATAATCAAGCTGCCCATAAATAGGCTCGGAATCACCACCACGACGCCGGTTAGAATCGGCAACATGCCGTTGCGCAACACGTGTTTAAACAACACACTGATTTCCGACAAGCCTTTGGCGCGTGCGGTGCGCACATAATCGCGGTTGATCTCCTCCAAGAAAATACTGCGATACCAACGGGTGCCCGCCCCTAAACCGGCAAACACGCCAATTAATACCGGCAGAATCAAAAATTTCACACTCGCCCAGCCGGGTTCATAGCCGGATATCGGCACCCAATGCAGGATTTTGCTAAACAGCACCTGGCCGGCAATAATATAAAACAGGCCGGATATCGACATAATCATCACCGCAATCACCATCGCGGCGGTATCCAACACCGTGGCACGGAACAGCACAATCAGCAACGCCAGTGTAATGGTGGTAATCAGTCCAATCGCAAAGGTTGGCAAGGCAATCGCCAAACTCGGCCACATGCGTTCTTTAATGTCCGAAGCAATATCGCGTCCGGCATCGGATTTGCCAAAGTCAAACACAAACAACTTCAACGATTGCTCAA
The DNA here is from genome assembly GCF_023278225.1 of Thiomicrospira microaerophila. Classification (GTDB taxonomy): domain Bacteria; phylum Pseudomonadota; class Gammaproteobacteria; order Thiomicrospirales; family Thiomicrospiraceae; genus Thiomicrospira; species Thiomicrospira microaerophila_A. Next base: position 855,702 of record NZ_CP070959.1, on the reverse strand, counting down.
CAAACAAGGTATCGCTCAACTTCACCAGGCCTGGTGCATCGCTATTAAAAAACAACGGCTTGTCATAACCGCGTTCGGCCTTCCAGCTTTGAATCAGCTCCGGTGTGGTTTGCTTGGCGCCCAGTTGCGCGCGCGCCATGTCATCCGGCGTGTTGACCATAAAGAACAATACAAAGGTAATAAAATTGACGCCAATCAAAATCGGAATGGCATAAATCAAGCGACGAACGATATACGCCATCATAAATTGCGCCCTCCCGTTTTAGACGATTGCGGCTGAATCCGTTGTTGTTGACGCGCACGATAAGCGCTAACCGCCCAAATCGACAAACCAATGATAAGCAGGCCTGCTAACCACAAAGGCCAGACCACCGGACGATTCCATTCAGCTTGTTTTTGCAGCCGAAGTTCAGGATCAACCGACAAATATTTCACACTGTTATTGGCTAAACGATTCGGCCAGACATTGTGATACCAACTGTGATAGAGCGCCAACGAACGCGGATGCAAACCAAAAATCCAAGGTGCATCTTTGCGCACAATCTCAAGCATCTGTTGAATAATCGCTAAACGCTCGGGGCTGTTTTCCATATTGCGCATTTGTTCAAACAAGCGATCAAATTCTGGATTGGCGTAGTTGGCCGAATTGATGCCCGAACCCCCACTGGCCACCGCGCCATTCGGCCCGTAAAGCAGGAATAAAAAATTTTCCGGGTCTGGGTAATCCGCGCCCCAACCCCAAAAGAAAATCTGTGCGTCGCCCTTGCGTACCTTGTCTTGAAAACGGTTGTAATCGGTCGAACGAATCACCAACTCGATGCCCAGTTCTTCAAACTGTTTGCGCATCCAATCCATCCGTGCGCGATCATCCGGCCCGGTCGCCACGGCGTCGTAATGCAACTGCAAAGGCCGTCCGGTGGCCGGATTTAACCCATTCGGATAACCCGCTTGCGCCAGCAGTTCACGCGCGGTGTCCAGTGATTTACGTTGATATTCACCATTCACCCAGTCATGTACATAAGGATTGACACCCTCTTCACCTTCCAAGTGACCAAAAATGCCCGGTGGAATCGGCCCTTGCGCCGCCATACCGCGTTCATTCATAAAAATCGAAATAAACTCTTCATAATTCACCGCAATGCTAATCGCTTGGCGCAGTTTTTGGCGGTCGCTACTATAGCCCCCAATCACCTCATCGAGCATATTAAACGCCAAATAAAACACCGTCGGCTCAATGCCTGAGCGCATTTGAATGCCCTTTTCCGCCATTTCACCGGTCAAGTTCAGCTCACCGCTGACCGACACCTGCACGGCCTGATCAAAACTATCCGAACTCACGCCCGAGGCATCGTAGTAACCTTGCAAAAACTTATTCCAATAAGGCACACTTTCTTTTTCCAGGGTATAGACCACCTGGTCTAACAGCGGCAAGCGTTTGCCGGCATCACGTAATAGACTGTCCGGCATGTTGTAGGCTAAACCAGAATCGGGATAAAACTGTTCGTGAAATACCGGGTTGCGCACCAAACGCATGCGCAGGTTAGGATTATTCTCTGCTAAGAAAAACGGCCCAGTGCCAACCGGAAAGGTATTTAAATTAATATTGCGTGCCACCAAGCCTGGTTGCGCATAAAACTGCTCCACTTCCCAAGGCACCGGCGCAAAAAAGTTCATCGCTAACCAATAATTAAACTGTGGATACACGCCTTCAATCTGAATGCGTAATTGATGGTCATTGACCACCTTCACGCCAGGGATTTGGTAAGGACGCAGATCGAAAAACGCCTCACGCGCCACCTCTGCGCGTTCGGCACTGACCTGCTCACTGAATTCACGCAAACCGACAATATAATTCATCATGGTATCCAAAACCGGCGAATGATTCTGTCGCACGGCCATGCGCTTGATCGCATAGGCATAGTCGGCGGCGGTCAATTCACGCGTCGCACGCTGCGACAACTCATAGGGCGAACGTAAATTTGCCGCTTTGTATGCATTCAGAGGTAGATACACAAATTCCCCCTGATCATCCCGCACAAACGCCGGATGCGGTTGAAATTGAATACCCGGCTTTAGGTTTAAGGTAAATTCAGAATAGGCCAGATCGCTTGCACCCTGTTCGACCTCGATTCCCTCGGCATTAAAATAACGCACCTTGGGCATCTCAGCCAGCGTCAAGGGTTCAAGCGTAAACGGACGTTTTAAATAATGATATTGCAACGGCGGCTCAAGAATTTGGCTGATAATCTGCCATTCATTTGAGCTGTAAGCGCGCACTGGGTCAAGGTTTTTGGGCGGTGCGGAAAACGCCGTGAATAAGGTGTTCGATGCCACCGCTTCATCGGTGTAAGGCTGGTTCCAACGATCGGCACAGCCTGACAGGCTAAAAAACAACACCATCAGCCAAAACGTTCGCAGCAGACCTGCTGGATTATTTCTCATTGTTTGGTTCACTTTTAAATTCACGTTATAATGACCGCATTTTTAATGCGTCAAAATCAATCAAAATGGAGAAAAATATGGGATTCCTAACCGGAAAACGCGCACTGATTGTCGGTGTCGCCAATAACAAATCCATCGCCTATGGTATTGCAAAACAAATGCATGAGCAAGGCGCAGAAATCGCTTTAACCTACCAAACCGAGAAACTCAAAAGCCGCGTAGAAAAAGTGGCCGAAGAATTAGGCTCTAGCATTGTACTACCGCTGGACGTCGCAGACGACCAACAAATCACCGATGTTTTCACTGAACTCAAAAATCACTGGAGCGATGGCTTAGATATTCTTGTACATTCGGTCGCCTTTGCACCGCGCGAAGAATTGGAAGGCCGTATGATTGATGCCTCGACCCGCGACGGTTTTAAAATCGCCCACGACATCAGCGCCTACAGCCTGACTGCTTTGACCAAAGCCGGCTATGAGATGCTAAAAGCCCGTCAAGGCTCAGTGATGACCATCTCCTATTTAGGCGCAGAACGTGCCGTGCCTAACTACAATGTCATGGGCATCGCCAAAGCTTCTTTAGAAGCCACTGTGCGCTATTTGGCGGCTGATTTAGGCCAAGACGGTATCCGCGTCAATGCGGTTTCAGCCGGCCCGATTCGCACCCTAGCGGCTTCCGGCATTAAAGACTTCCGTCAAATGCTAGACAAAGCCGCACAGGCGACCCCATTACGCCGCAATGTGACCATTGAAGAAGTCGGCAATACCTGTGCCTTCTTGTGTTCAGACTTAGCGTCTGGCATCACCGGTGAAATCACCTATGTTGATGGCGGCTACAACACCACGGCGTCAACCTAATCCTTATCCATAGGGCATCAGCTATAAACTGAAGCCCTAACCTATTCAGGCTCTACCCCATTCCCGTGAAGTTCTTTTACCCAAAACCCCTTCTAGCAAGGCTTTACGTTCATTAACCATCTGTTGAATTTTCTTTTGCAAAGTCTCAAACCAATTTTCTTGACTGGATGTTGTAGAGGTCTGTAACTGAGTTTCAGCAGAGTTAAAGCTCATCGAAGTTTGAATCTGATTTAATTTTTCAAACCAACTATTTAAACTATCCGCCATGCGTTGCAGACTCTTAAACGCCGGGGTATTTTCAAAAAACTGCCAATTTTCGCTCGTAATTAATGGCATAAGATCAATTGCCTGACTGGTCTTAATACGTCCATCCTCCATTAATACAATACTGGCTGCTTTCGATTGTCCCTGCAAGGCTGCCTTATCGTCACGCAATGCATATTCAAAAGGTACACTTCCCAAGTAAATAGCACCCACACCTGCTTCAGCCAAACTAATGGTTGAGTAGGGATCGGTTTGATCTAACCATATTCTTAGCTGACTAAAAATAGCATCGTTTTGGTCTATCCAGCCATTGCGATCCTCGTCAAACAAAGCCAACTCAGCATAAGCATCACCGGTTCTAGTCCCAAACAACTCAGAACCATCTGTGACCATGCCATCACCATTAAGATCAAAGGTTAAATAACCCGCACCTTGCCCCAACGCAGCAAAGGTTTGAGTTTGCCCATTTGCCAGCAGATCAAACTCAAAGGTAGTGTTGCGCAATGCGACAGGCTGATCACCAAAGTTGATCACTAAAGGATCATGCATTACTGACTGCTGAAGGCTAAGCTCACTGAGTGCATTAATCTCTGTATGCTGCAGGTGTTGCAAATGCAGGTTAAAGTCAATTTTACGGCCATCTGCCAAACTCACCTGCCCTGAGGCACTCATTACATTATGACTAGCTTGTCGATATTGAATTTGCTGTTTAAATTGAAACTCGGCTAAGCCCGAAACCTGCACGCCCTGCGAGGAATCTGACGGAAAAGCCTGTTTTATAGCAATCTGAGCAGAAGACGCATTTAATTGAATCGCGCTTAGTTTTGCAGATGTTTGTGCCATATGATGCGCCGCAACCACTAAGCCCTGCTGTTGAACTTCACTTCTTGATTGCAAAACGGATGTATGGTGATGCCGAGCATCGAATTGATACTGGGTCGATAAGGCCAGACTACTCAACCCCGCAGAAGATCCCATCGCTGCTTTTGACGAACCTTGCAGTTGCGAGGTTTGGTTTAAATACTGAAATTGATTGGATTGATGATTTAAATTGATAGATGAATGTTGAACAATCATAACTGCTACTCCCGATTTATTGAATAAATCCCTGTGTGGAGAAGCATCGGCTTCTAGTCAATATGTTTTATTTTTGTTATCGACCATAAGCACAAAAACTTAAAAACAACCCTAAAACTAATCCTTAGTTACACCATGCTGATGAACTAAGTCCTCAAACTCAGTCAACGCCATCGGCTTACCATAGAGATAGCCTTGATAAAGATGACACCCCATCTCCAACAACTTCAATTGTTGAGCTTCAGTTTCCACCCCTTCGGCTAAAACACTGAGTCCCAGTGATTCAGAAAGCGCAATAATTGAACGCGCGATCACTTCATCATTCGGATCAACCAAAATATCACGCACAAAGCTATGATCTATTTTCAACTGCTCAATCGGCATCATTTTTAAGTAAGCGAGTGAAGAATAACCCGTTCCAAAGTCATCCAACACAAAACCCACCCCTAGTTTTTTAAGAGTAGCCATTTTTTTCGTAACATAAGTCACATCATGAATAAGGACAGTTTCTGTTAGTTCAATTTTTAACTGTGAAGGATTAGCACCACTTTCAGCAATAACCTGCTTGATTTGCTCAACAAAGAACTCATGAATAAACTGCTTAGAGCTGACATTAACCGATAGCTTAATTTGAGATAAAAGCGGATCGTTTTTCCAGCGACTTAACTGGTTACAGGACGATGAAACCACCCAAACACCTAGATCATAAATCATCTCTGAGGCTTCTACCGTATCCATAAATGCATCAGGCATCAGCAAGCCACGGTTAGGATGGTTCCAGCGAATCAAGGCTTCTGCACCAAATACCCGCCCGCTGTTATCCACTTGAGGCTGGTAAAAAATCTCAAAATCACCTTTCGCCAAACCTTCTCTTATATCCTGCTCCAGCTTAGCTTGTAAATTCACCTTCAATTGCATTGCTGGATCAAAGAAACGAACGGTATTTCTACCCGATGTCTTTGCTTCATACATGGCAATATCCGCACGCTTAAGCAATTCATCAATCCCCACTTCATCACCGCTAAAGATCGTCACCCCAATACTTGGCGTAATTCGATAACCCATATCAGCAATCGGATAATCAAGGTTTAATTCAAGCAGTACCTTGTTGGCCAAATGCTCAGCCTCAATCAGGGCTTGATCTTCATTAGAGGCGAGTCCACCCAACAACACAACAAACTCATCGCCTCCAAGTCGAGAAACGGTATCTTCTTTACGCTGTAAATTTTGTAACCTCTCTCCCACTGTTTTTAACAAAAGATCGCCAACGTCATGCCCCTGGGTATCATTAAGCGTTTTAAAGTTATCCAGATCCACAAACATCAAAGCACAGTGTTTTCCTGAACGCTTAGACATCGCCATCATTTGTTGCAATCGATCTAACAACAAACGGCGATTTGGAAGATTCGTCAGGGTGTCATAAAATGCAAGATGCTCAATTTGTTCTTGTGCTTTTACTCGCACACTGATATCACAGATCGCTACCACATAGGTAGAAATCTTATCGTGGTTACGTACCGGAGTGACTCTTAACCAGACCGGGTATTCCTCTTTACTCTGACGACTAAACCAAACCTCACCCTGCCAATTTCCTTGCTCATGCAAATCAACCAACCAGGCCTCGTAAATATCTCCAGCATTTCTAGCAGCAAAAAACATCTCTAACGACTGATCAGCAATTTCAGAAAATGAAAAGCCCGAAACCTGACAAAATGCATGATTGGCTTTTATAATTCGAAGATCACTATCCGTTATTAACATGCCGTCTTGACTTTCAAACGCGACTGCAGAAATTTTCAGATCCTGATCCAATTGACGACGTTCGGTTACATCAATAAAGCTCCCCATCATACAGATGGGCTCGTTGGTTAAATCTCGCTTAACAACGCGCCCTCGATCCATAATCCATATAATACGACCATCGGCTCGGATGACTCTATATTCATGAACATAGGTAATATTTTCATCGATCGCACGTTGCACCTGATCAATAAACCCCTCTAAATCCTCTTCATGAATCATATCGATAAATAACTGGCGATGATGTGATTCTACATAACTGTCAATACCGAGCAGCTTCAGCCAATTAGCGTTATGGGTTGCTTTATTACTGATTAAATCCCAGTCCCAAATGGCTTCTTCGGTAATCGATAATATCTGACTGACATATTCATTACTCTCAAGCAACGCTTCTTTCGAGCGATTGATCATTTGCTCTTTCGCCTGCATCGCATCTAAAATGGTATTTAAATCACGCCCCAATTCAGAAAAATCATCCGAACCTTTTAGGTTGGCACGTGAAGCCAGCTGTCCTTGCTTAACCCGTCCAAGTGTTCGTTTTAACTCTGAAAACCCTAGATTAAATGGTGACAAAACCTGACAAAATGTATAGCCTAAAAAACCGATAAAAACCAATATCAAGCTGAGCTGCCACCATAAATCAGTTATCCACTCGTCTAGCCAATCATGATTTATAAAGTCCAGTTGCAACCAGGCCTGGTTGATCGACAACGAATCATCCAAAGGGATGCGTAAGCTTTGCATTCGATTAGCTTGCAGCTGATCGGTTAATGACAGGTTATCAACCGATAACTGTATGCCTTTTTCAGGATAAAAAACATGAATAGCCGTCGTGTTTGACCAGGGTTTAAAGCGTAAGATCCAAGCTTCCAACTCAGCCGAATCATAGGGGTCAGACAATGCTTGCCATTCAGTAACGATCAGCTTGGCTAGATCAGATTGATAGCTATTAATGGTTTGATTAGCCTGATGCGTTTTCAAAAAACTCGTCAAGACTAAAATCAACATAATAAACAACCCCAGGCCGATGACCAAGCGCCCCAGTAAACTCGTATGCAATCGGGTTAGCGAAAAAAAACAATTTTTTCTTTTCAAAAAGATGTCCTAAAATGAATGTCTGGATAAGATACAGATTAACGCCTGTATCAATGTTCAATCAACCAGTTGAAACTTAGCCATTAAGCTAATAAAAGAATCAAAACTGTAAAGCATATCAGTAGGCAATAAAAACAAACTCAGCAAGTTGCCATTACGCTTTTCTATCGGATCAAGCGAACTATTATTGACATAACTCAAACAACTATGCGACATCATCGTACTATCAGGTCCAAATAAATCAATATCCGTAATCCCCAACAAACATACCGAAAGACCGGCATCCGTGTAATTGACCCGATCATAAAACAAGCAGCTATCATCTAAAGCTGATCGATCATTGACCAAACGACAACTGCCTTTCTCGCCGATATAAAAATAATCGCTCGATGATACCGGAGTCGGCACATCAATGCTTAAACTGATATCTAACAAATCGGCTAATGGATCCGTTAGCAACCCAAGATCAATGCCAAGCAGCCAATTAACGGTATCCGCCAAACCACCTAAAACTTGAGGAACATCAGCACCTACAGCAAGAATAGGACAGTTTTTATAACGCTTGACTTCATCCAGCACCCGACCATTTTTCTGCCAAGGCATCGCCGGCGAACTTGGGTGACTCCACATGGATTCAGGTAAAACCACACCATTTTCTGCACGAATATTCTGGTATTTTAACGAACCACTTGCTGAAGGTGCAAAACCATAACGACAATAATTAATTCTCTGCGTTGAACCAGGCGCACCTGCAGCCATCGACATGGCGCTAGGTATCGTTGAATCATCGACTAAGCATGCATCAAATCTTAAACCGCAGCGATCTTCAGTAATATCGCTTTCAAGACCAAAAATAACGCTAGCAGTTGGAATAAAAGTATCAAATTTGCTCCAAGGAAAACGGCTTGATAGATAAGTCAGTGTCACTTTGACAGCACTAAAAATCGGAGGATTATCCAAATCAATATTAGGCCCTCGGGGATGCTCGGCATGCTCAGCTAAAACAACAAATTCACCCTGCTCAAGGGTACCGAAAAGTACCTCTACCCCAATATCATGATCACGTTGATAGTCCAATGCATTAAGAATAGCATTGACCCTTGTCGAGGTTCGGTCAAGCCCTTGGCCCTCTTCAATCATTTTTTTTGTAATGCTCAATTCGCTGGCCATTGCACTTCGTGCTATTTCTTCAGCGTATTGTTTTAAATTGAGCTGCATGTTCATCTTATCACCAGCTTCAAAGCTGAACATAATTCCTGTCATGAACACCACAACCAGGCCGGTAAATAGAATACTCGCGAACCCTCTTTGACGACTTTTTCGATTAGACATGCTCAATCACCTTTACTATCTTTGTGCTTTTAACGTCAACAATAACATCAAGTTATGCCGAGCACGTTGGTTAAGCGGGTCGATATCGAGCGCCTGATTAAAATACCGCTCCGCCCTATCCCACTGCTTTTGCAGTAACGAACTAAAGCCAAGATTATTGTAACCCGCAACTCGAGTATGACTTTGAGAACTCGACAACCAGGCCTGGTAAACCTCTTCGGCTTCGGCATAGTCTTCCAAACGTAACGCAATAGAGGCAAACAACGCCGTATCATCCAGTGTAGCACTCGGCAGATCTTTTAATTGTTTTGCAGTGACATAAGCCAAATCAAAACGCTGATCACGACTGTAAACCTCCACGAGCAATCGGTAAACCCTAGGATCAGACGGCGCTGTCCGACGTAACCTCAACAAATTCGCTTCTATCTGCTCATAAGACCCCGAATCCAATGACTGCTCAACTAAAGCCAAAGTGAACTCAAACGCTTGCTGCTCAGTCAATTCTTCTCGCAAAGGACTAGATTGAGCGGCTTGATTATAAGCCTGATCAGACGTTACTTTAGACTGAGGTAAAAGAGAAGCACAACCTGGTAAGGCGAACATAACCGTAATCAATAAACCGGTTTTAACACAGCAGATCTGCCAGGGCCTCAACATCTAAAACCCTCGACTCAGTAGCACCAGCTTTTCAGCCAATAAAATAATAAAATAAGGCAACATCAAAAAGGGCAAAATCACAATCGCCATTTTTGCAGAAGCCTTAGCTGCTTTCTCCGCCATACGCTGCTCTCGCTGCTGATATAAACGTCTTGCAAAGTTATTCAACGCCTCAGCAATCGAACTGCCAGCTCTTTCATTTTGAACTAAAACCTGCACCAGTTGTTTAAAATCTTCCGTCGGAACCCTGGCTTCCATCGCGCGAAGCGCTTCAATCCTCCCCATGCCCAGGTTTACCTGTTCCAACATCAAATTGAACTCATCGGCTATTTCAGGGTGAACATCACTAAATTCTTTCGCCACTCTTTGCACAGAAATCATCCAGCTTAAACCCGCATTTAAACTCACGTTAGTCATGTCAATAAAATCAGGTAAACTTTGATTAATTTTAATCGCTCTAAAATGAGCCTTAAGCTCTAACCACTTTAAGGGTGCAAAATAAGCAAACACTAAACCAACAACAATCCAAGCAGGATTAATTTCCATTACAAAAACGGAGCCAAGGGTCATGATCAAAACCAAAACAATAAACCCTAACTGCAACGCATAGAATTTACCTAAATGATAGTCATGACGCATACCGGCTTGAGCCAATTTCAGCAATATGGCATCTAATTGTTTTTGATTTCTAGGAGCCATAATTTGACTAAATTTAAACCATACACCATTAGAAGATTCATCAAGCCTGTCGTTTTCAAATACTTGATCTAATCCAATTAAATGACGCACACGCTGTTCACGCACTCGAACAGCATTTTTAATCTGTAGCAGTCTAGTCACTAATAAAACCAGTAAAAAAACCGAAAACCCTAAAATGCTATAAAAAAGACCCGTACTCATAGATTTAAAACCTAATTCTTAGCATCCAACGCAAAATTAATGTGCCCGCTGCAATCATTAACACAGCAAAAACAAATAATTTTTGTCCCGTTGGGTCATTCATAAAAAAGTGCAGCGACGGATAATCAAACAAAAACTTATAGACCAAGAAAGCAACAGGAGCACCGCCAATAAACCAAGCCGTAAAGCGAGATTCAGCCGTTAAGGTTTTTAGTTTAGCTTGAAAACTTTCACGACGTCGCATTACTAAAGCCAAGTCATTTAATATTTCAGCTAAACGCCCGCCCGTTTCTCGCTGAATCATTAGGGTAATAGCAAAATATTGAGCCTCATCTAAAGGCACTTTAGTTCTAAAAGCCTGCAGCGCTTCTCTAAAACCAACACCCATGCTGATCGCATTATTAATTTCAGCAATTTCACTGGCCAGTGGATCGGAAAACTCATTCGCAACCACGGCAAGTGCGGTATCTATGCCATGTCCCGCATATAAACTTCTGACCAAACTATCCAACATATCAGGAAACTGTTTACGCATAAGGGCTTGCCGCTCTCTGTACTTATAAAGAACAAACCCTACAGGGGTAAACAAAAACCCTATTGCCAATAACCGCAATCCTAAGCTATCTGATCCCAGACCCACAAAAAAAACTAAAAACACCACAACAAGCCCAAAGACCTGAAGCAACATCAGTTTATGCAAACTACCCGACTTCAACAATCCCGCCCTATCCAACCAGCCATTTAAAACCTGTCCAATAGGCTGCATAATACGCGCTTGCAATTTAAAGCGATCGACTGAGGCATCGTCAGCTAGGTTATTAATACCAATCCGATGCAACACCTGCTTCATCTTGCGATCTTCTTCCGTCCTTGCCTGACGTATTAGTAAAAAGACAATCAACCAAGTCGACAGAATGGTTAAGCATAACAACAACCAAAAATTCAACCCAAGCATTAATGAACATCCAAGTCAAAATTGAACCAACTTGCAGGCATCTGATACCCCTGCTCCTCAATCTTATACTGGCATCTGGGCCTTAAACCGGTTGCCTTGAACCGATTAGTCGCCTCTTTAGACACAGGGTGTATTTTCTGCTCAAAATTAAAAATATCTTGCAACACCACATTATCCTCTTCAACTCCGGCAACCTCGGTTACCGAAACAACTCGACGCTTGCCGTCACGCATCCTTGCCATAAAGATAATTAAATCAATCGCACTGTCAATTTGACGGCGAATAGACACCGGCGGGATATCCACACCCGATAGATTAATCATTAACTCCAAACGCGCAATACAATCTCTTGGACTGTTAGCATGAAGGGTAGCTAAAGAACCATCGTGCCCGGTATTCATCGCCTGCAACATATCCAAGACCTCTGCCCCCCTAACCTCACCGAGAATAATCCTATCCGGCCGCATACGTAACGCATTTTTTAATAGATCACGTTGCGTCACTTCACCGACCCCTTCTGCATTCGGAGGGCGAGTTTCTAATCGAACAACATGCTCTTGCTGCATACGCAGTTCTGCACTATCCTCGATAGTCACAATGCGCTCATCTTCTGGTATTAAACCTGACAACATGTTAAGTGTCGTTGTTTTACCCGATCCTGTGCCGCCACAGACCAAAATATTCAGGCCGGATTTAACGGCTGCATCTAAAAACTGGAACATCGGCTCAACCATCGCCCCAAAATTTATCAGATCCTTCGCCCGTAGCGACTCTTTTGGAAACCGGCGAATCGAAACCATAATGCCATCAACCGCTAAAGGAGGAATAATCACATTAATTCTTGAGCCATCAGACAAACGTGCATCCACCAGCGGCGAACGCTCGTCCACTCGTCTACCGGTTACGTAAAGCATCCTGTCCACTTTATTTCGCAGGTGTTCTTCGCTAATAAAGCAAACATCCGTTAACTCAATTCGCCCCTTACGCTCCACATAAACCTGATTATGCCCATTAATTAAAATATCAGACACACTAGGATCTGCCATTAATGACTCAATAGGCCCTAATCCGTAAATCTCATCCAACAACTCGCTGCTCAACTGCTTCACTTCGACGTCGGAAAGAGGATAGCCTAGGCTTTGTGATTCTTTTCGAATCAATTCTTCAAGTCGTGGCCTGAGCTCTTGACGTGTTTCTTGGCTATCGGCGCGATAAAAAGCTTCATCTTCTGCAGCCTGTTTTTGGCAACGAGCCTTTATCGTCAAAAAATTATTATTTTGAATCAGCGGCGCTCTAATAGGTTCCGGTTTAGTTTGCATCGAAACAGCCTTAGCTTGAACTTTAGGCTTGACAGATCCCGCCACATCCTCTTGAGCATGGCGGTTTAGATTAAAGCGATCTTTAAGATTCATCATAACTTAATCCTTACCGCCTAAACGCTTGGCACGCAAAGCTTGCCACCAACCTTGAAATGAACGCTCTTTTTGTGATTTGATAACAGGCCTTACCTGCTTTTCAGTTTTAAAAACAAAAGACTTATCTTCATCAAGATGTAAATCTTGTGCAATCCTTACCAATTGTTGATTAACTACAGACTCCTTAGAAAACGCATTAATCAAAACCGCGTTTTTTAACGATTCATTAAACAACATAAAGTCATTATTGACATAAAATACAGTAGGAACCTGCAAAGCTTCAATAATCTGATTAAGGTAAGTATCAGAGCCGGCATGATAACGGTTCATAATCAGCTTAATCGCTGCCTCGTTATAACCTAAACGCCGAATGACCTGCAGGCCTTTATTGGTTGCTCTTAATGAAGACAAAGAAGTTTCAGACACTAATACAATATTATCGGCTTGATCGAGACAAGACAAAATAACATCTGAAAAGTTATCAGCACAATCAATAACAATATGATCAAAATACTTGCGTAACACTTCAAGAATATTTTTGATCATATGACCATTTAATGAATCCAACTCTGCTATTTCAGCCGGCAAGGGCAAGACATATAAACCAGATGGATGTTGGTTTAGTGACTTATAAATAAGCTTGTCATCAAAGCGAGTAAAGTTATGAATAAAATCCGTAACCGTATACATACGGTTTTCATCCATATCTAAATAAAGTGAGGTATCACCGAGTGGAACATTAAGGTCCAATAAAACCGCATGATTCGATGCCATTGCATCAATGTTTGATGCGATATTGGTTGCTAAGGCCGTTCTGCCAACGCCCCCTTTTAAACTAAAAAAACAAGAGATCATCCCCGTTTTTCCATCACGCCGACGGTCCTGCATATGAATCACAGACAATAAATGCTCGATATCCTTCTCGGCGTCAACAAAACCTCGCACACCTAAATGGCTAGCAGCCAACATAAAGTCAGCGTCTTTTTTAACAAGCACAACAAACAGATCAACGCCCTTAGCGACAGTCAAAAGTTGATGAATATTGGCCAATGCAGCTTCATCATCGCCGTTATACTCCAGCATCACTAAATCCACTTCGGTCAACTCTTCAGGCACTGCATCGGCCACATAAAGCTCATATTTTGAACTTATAGCGAACTTTATTTGATTAATGATGATCTGTGCTTTACCAATATAAAGCGCTTGAGAAAGATTTTTATAACCTACTGACAACATACTCATTCTGGAGACTCCAACCCGGTTCGCAAGTTAGCCAACGGAGATAAATTGACACCCTCAGGCACTAATTTATGTGTTTGTCCAAAGAAAAACATATTAGCCCGGTCGGGTACATCTAGCGTTTCACCCGGTAATGTCAATCCTTGATTGGCTTGAATCGGCTCTTCAAAAACAGGGGTCACAATCACCACCAACTCGGTTTGCTCTTTAATAAAGTTATTTGAACGGAATAAAACACCCAGTATCGGAATTTCACCTAAAATCGGCACACGTGATACGATCGATGAAATATTGTCTTGCAGCAAACCACCTATCACAAAACTTTGTCCTTCACCTAGGGTAACGGTGGTCTTAACTCGGCGCGTTCTAAAGCTGGGTAAATTAGATTCGGTCAACACCTGATTACTTACCTCCGGCTCAACCGTCATTTGAATGCGACCATCCTCAGTAATAATTGGGCTAAACTTTAAACTAACCCCAAATTCTTTATAAGAAATTGATGGATTACCCTGTCCATCGACGATTTGAAGTGGCACCTCACCGCCCACTAGAAAATTAGCTGTTTCACCTGCTTGCACCAACAGTTCAGGCATCGCTAAAACACGCGCTAAGTTATGCGACTCAAGAATGGATAGGGTGCCTAATAAATTACCACGATTAGCACTGACACCAATCTGAAAGTTATTCAGCGTATTCGTTGTTCCACCACTGATCACCCCAGATGCAATATTGGCCGCCTCAAGCAAGAAATTAACACTGGTATCACGGGAGCCGACATCTCGGGTATAGTTCAGAGTTGGATTATGGTTAAGTCCATTACCCTTAACCACTTCAGCGACTCGCACCGACAATTTAATCTGGTTCGGGCCATCAACATTAATCATATTAATAACACTTAAACCCAATGCCGACATAACAGATTGAATTCTGCGTTTACGCGCCTCATTCGCAACCTCACCAGATAGCAATAAAAGGTAGTTACCGGCTGTGGAGCGCACGTGACTGACAGTCGTGCTGCCAATATCCTGCAGTATACTTGTATCGTGACGTTGCGACTGCTGTTGCGTAGGCCGACTTCCCTCATCACGTGCGTTACCAACAGCATCAACTTCTCGTCTAATCGCGGTTTCTGGGCTTAACCATACGGGTTTAAGCTCAAACTTAACACGCCCTTCAACATCAATTTGAGACAGCAACTGAGCAACTAAGGCTTGAATTTCATGAAGCTGTGCCGAGTCTGGATTAACAATCAGTGCTCGACGAGTGACCAAGGTTGGCGATTGACGATACCAGATTAATAACTCAGTTCTACCTGGTTTTAGAGCATTAATCAGCAGTTCACGCTCATTTAAAACCTGAACAGAGGCGACTTCCGAGTTCACAACCATTACACGATGCAAGTCTGCAGAGACTCGAACAACATGGGTATCCGTTTCATGAATTTCTATATCTGACTGCGCCCAAACAACACTAAAACTCAACAATAAAATAGCTAGACTTATTAATCGTTTCATTGAATAACGACCTCTTCAAGTTTACCGCGAGTGATGACTTGAACCACACGACCGGGGTTGATTGAATCCATATCGGCCTGCTGTTTTACGGGGGGCTTAGTTGCTTGGCTGTCAACCAGATCTGCTAATCTTTGTCCTGATGTAGTTACTTCATCGATATCGCCCGGATTACGTAAAGTCATACTTAAACGCCCACTCACCAGCGCCAAGTTAACCATTTCGGCTTCATCAAGTGATAACTTTAAAGTTAACAAAGATCTTTCGGTGTCAGAATAACCCTCTGCTGAATCTGAAGAACCCGGCTTAGCTTGGCCGATTCTTAGAACTTCAACATTTTGTAAAATCGTTCTGCTATAAAGCGACTTTTCACTTGGGTCTTCAAAAACACTGACAATATCAACAAAATCGCCTACTCGGATCAAACCCAGCAAGCCTGTCTGACTTGTCACAGGCACTCTTACTGCACGCATTCCAGGTTCTAAGGTCTGTGAAAAATTTTTAAACTGAATGCTTGGGTCTTCTTGACTTAACTCGACCAAGTGACGATTAATCAACCATTCTTCGGCAAAAATATCTCTATTCAGCGTTAGACCGATTAATCCATCTGGCTGCTCAAAAATTCCAGCGCGTGTAATTGCTATTTTAGGCAACTCAATGGTCTTAATATCCTCGGCTTGAAGTTTGTGCCCGCGCAACAAGTCCCGCGCGCTCACCACCAATTTTGCCATTTCTGGCTGCTCAACCACAATAACGGTCTCAACTGGCCGCTCAGACAGTGCTTGTGTTACCCTTTGTTCAGTATAGAAATAGACCAAAAAAACAACAATAATAGCAACCAAAGTAGCAAGGATATAGGTGCTGGTTATTTGTCGTCTTGTATGCGGTTTAAACATCATGACGAGACCTTCAAGTAGGTTAAACTTACCACTGCTAGTGGCAAGGCAAATCAAAAG
The DNA here is from genome assembly GCF_023278225.1 of Thiomicrospira microaerophila. GTDB lineage: Bacteria > Pseudomonadota > Gammaproteobacteria > Thiomicrospirales > Thiomicrospiraceae > Thiomicrospira > Thiomicrospira microaerophila_A. The sequence goes on along the minus strand of NZ_CP070959.1, from coordinate 839,202 downwards.
TTAGAATATTATTAGCTGTTATCGGAAATACATCATCAATAAAGCCTGGAACTATTAGGGCACTGCTTGGAAAACTTAGCTTTACGACATAGCCTATTAGGGATTCCTCTTGGAAAGACTCCACATCAAAAACAACTGCGTCGGCATTCACAAATTGAGGGGTCGCACTAAGCCTGGTTTGCACATAAGCCAATAACTCAGCCTCTTTAAGCATCACACGATTATTTTGACAGACTGTAAACTGGGTATCATCCAAATCACTATCACGAGCGACCTGTAAACCTTGATGTCTTGCGGATTGAACCACATCTAGCAATATTTGGTTAGCAAGCAATCGGTCAGCTGAATAGCTAACGACCTCAACAGAGGCGATAAGCAACAATGCCATTAAAGGCATGACAAGAGCGGCTTCAATTGAAACCGCTCCGGACTGCTTAAATCGTTGCATGGTTTTCAAAACCAAGACTTATTCGCCACCTGCATCCACACCGCGTATCGCGTCGACTGCACCTTGCAGTGCATCATTAATCGCACCCACTATACCTGTATCGGTACCGCCAAAGAAAAGGGCTGCTACCGCCACTACACCCGCTACGATCAGTGCATATTCAATCATGCTTGCGCCCTTCTGTTTGCGTATTTTATTTGGGTTAATCATCAAACTTACCTCTTTTAAAAATTCATAAAATTACTTATCTTTATTTAAACTGTAAAGAATATTACAGACCTAATATATACCCTAATGAACCATAATTTCAATTTTAACACCCATATAATTTTTTTATGACAAAGAAGTTAACATTTATGAGTAATTTTCTATAAAAAATATACACCTTTACATAATAAAAAATACAACTTACGCACAACCCTTGTAATGAAAAACTTAGTGAAACCAACAAAAAACCCCGTAAATAAACGGGGCTTAAATTAAGTTTCAATTAAAAATTGAAGAATGACTAGTGAAAATTGAGCTCACCGTCTTCCAGCTCAACATGAATAGTTGAACCGGGTTGGAACTCGCCTTTTAGAATGCGTTGCGCGAGCGGATTCTCCAGACGCTGCTGAATCACACGTTTTAGCGGACGCGCACCGTACACCGGATCAAACCCAGCCTCACCTAACACATCCAACGCCGGAATCGACACCTCAATTTTCAAATCAATATCGGTCAAGCGCTGGCGTAAGCTCTCAAGTTGAATGTCGGTAATCGCGCGAATCTGTCCTTTACCAAGTGGATGGAATACCACAATGTCGTCAATTCGGTTAACGAATTCGGGGCGGAAATGACCACCGACCACTTCCATGACCGCTGACTTCATCGCATCGTAATTATTTTCACCCGACAGTTCTTGGATTATCTGCGAACCGAGATTCGAGGTCATGACAATCACCGTATTGCGAAAATCCACCGTGCGGCCTTGGCCATCGGTTAAACGCCCGTCGTCCAGCACTTGCAACAAGATATTAAACACATCAGGATGCGCTTTTTCGACTTCATCCAGCAAAATCACCGAATAGGGTTTGCGACGCACGGCTTCGGTTAAATAACCGCCCTGTTCATAACCAACATAACCAGGCGGCGCACCAATTAAACGCGCGACCGAGTGTTTTTCCATAAACTCTGACATATCCAACCGCACAATCGCATCCTGACTGTCGAACAGGAAATCCGCCAAGGATTTGGTCAACTCAGTTTTCCCCACCCCTGTTGGGCCGAGGAATAAGAACGAACCATTGGGTTTGTTCGGGTCAGATAATCCGGCGCGGGAGCGACGAATCGCATCCGACACAGCTTGCACCGCTTCAGCTTGCCCCACAACTCTCGCGCTCAACGAATCTTCCATACGTAACAGTTTTTCGCGCTCGCCTTCCATCATGCGCGAAACCGGAATCCCCGTCCAACGCGACACAACTTCGGCAATTTCTTCTTCAGACACCTTGTTGCGCAATAGGTGCATTTCGCTTTTGCCGTCGGTCATTTCCAGCTCATCAGCCGCCTTAATTTTGGCTTCTAAATCCGGAATCACACCGTATTGCAATTCTGACATACGCGCCAAGTTGCCTTCACGACGCGCCACTTCCATTTCAGTTCGCGCCTTGTCGAGTGCTTCTTTGTATTGCTGAGCGCCCTGCAACTTGGCCTTGTCTTTTTTCCAGACCTCTTCAAAATCGGAATATTGTTTTTCCAGCTCTTTGATTTGATCTTTTAAGATATCCAGACGTTTTTTCGAGGCCTCGTCTTTCTCTTTTTTCAACGCCACCTGCTCCATTTTGAGCTGGATTAAACGGCGGTCAAGTTTGTCCATTTCTTCCGGTTTGGAGTCGATTTCCATCCGAATACGCGACGCGGCTTCGTCGATCAAATCAATCGCTTTATCTGGCAATTGACGGTCGGTGATATAGCGTTGCGATAAGCGCGCCGCCGCCACAATCGCTGGGTCGGTAATCGCCACCCCATGATGCACTTCGTAACGTTCTTTTAAGCCACGCAAAATCGCAATCGTGTCTTCTTCAGTCGGTTCGTCCACCAAGACTTTTTGGAAACGACGCTCTAACGCGGCATCTTTTTCAATATTGTCGCGGTACTCGTTTAACGTCGTCGCGCCGATACAATGCAGTTCACCACGCGCCAACGCCGGTTTGAGCATATTGCCGGCATCCATTGCGCCTTCGGCTTTACCCGCACCCACCATCGTATGAATTTCATCGATAAACAAAATCACCTGACCTTCGTTTTTCGATAGGTCTTTTAATACCGCTTTGAGGCGTTCTTCAAACTCACCACGGTATTTTGCACCGGCTAATAACGCGCCTAAATCCAGCGACAAAACACGTTTGTTACGCAAACCTTCCGGCACTTCGCCATTGATAATACGTTGCGCCAACCCTTCGACTATCGCGGTTTTACCCACGCCTGGCTCACCAATTAACACCGGATTGTTTTTGGTGCGGCGTTGCAGAACCTGAATCGCACGGCGAATTTCGTCGTCACGGCCAATCACCGGATCGAGTTTGCCCGACTCGGCGCGCGCGGTTAAGTCAATGGTGTATTTTTCCAACGCTTGACGCGTGGATTCTGCATTTTGATCTTGCACTTTTTCGCCTCCTCGGACTTGTTCAATCGCCTGCGCGAGTTTATTCTCGGTCGCGCCAGCTTGTTTTAATATCTCTGTTACTTGATCTTTCGACTCCAAAGCCGCTTTGAAAAACAACTCACTTGAAATATAGCTGTCGCCATTTTTCTGCGCTTGTTTTTCCATTAAATTCAAAATCGCGCCGGTTTGACGCGAAATCTGCACATCGCCGCCGGTGCCGGAAACCTGCGGCAAGGTTTTTAACTTGGTTTGCAGGGTTTGGTTGAGACTATTGACATCCACCCCTGCCAGACGTAATAAATGCCCCTGTTCAGGTAATAAACTCGCTAGAATATGCATAGGCTCAATAAACTGATTATCTTGGCTATTCGCTAATGACTGAGCTTGAGCTAAAACCGCCTGAAATTGGGTTGTAAACTTATCCATCATAATTTGAATCCTTTAAATTATCTGTTATTTAATTTATGGGGTGTGTTATTTTTAATTCAAGCACTACTTTAAACAATTTTTATAACTTAATGATATATAACAACTATGGATAATATATTTTTTACACTATCAAAGCTCAGTTGGATTATTTTAAGCCCGGGCAATCTGATTATCTTCTTGTTTATCTTGGGCACCCTGTTGGTCATTTTCAAGTGGCTAGGCTTGGCCAGATGGGTTTTAATTCCAAATGCATTACTAGCAGGCCTGGTACTGGCTTATCCAGTCGGCGATTGGCTAATCCAACCCTTAGAAAGCCGATTTGAACAACCAGCTGAACTGCCCCAGAATATTGATGGCATTATTGTTTTAGGCGGTGGCGAAGACTTAAAACGTTCGTTGAGTTGGAATGTGGCCGAATTGGGCTTGGGCGGCGACCGCTTTATTGCGGCGAAAAAACTCGCTGATCTTTATCCGGATTCACCGATTATTTTCACCGGAGGCAGTGGCTCGATTCAATTGCAAAATCAAGGTTCTGAAGGCGAAGTTGCTGCGCAAGTTTTTAACGATATGGGATTAAATCCATCACGCCTTGTGCTGGAAAACGCCTCGCGAAATACCTACGAAAACTTCAAAAATATAAAGCCCCTGCTCGAAGCAAACGGCCAATATATATTAGTTACCTCCGCATTTCATATGCCGCGCTCGATGGGTATCGCCCATAAACAAGGGATTCAAGTGACCCCCTATCCGGTTGATTATCGCAGCAATAGCAAGGAATTACGACAAATAGACTTTGATTTTTTTGATCACCTTAAAGCCCTAGAACCTGGCTGGAAGGAATGGATTGGACTAACGGTCTACTACTGGACAGGAAAAACTAGCGACTGGTGGCCTGAAGCTGAAAAGGATTAACCCGATTGTTTTATGAATTTGTGCTGAGATTGCGCAGTGCATTGGTTTCACAAGGAAATTTTCGAATAAGCGCCGTATCCATGATTACGGCCGACTGAGAAAATATTTCTTGTGGAATCAAGGAGCAAGCAAGGTCGGTGCAAATTTGTGAAATATTCGGGTTAAAACCCATTGGATCAAAAAATTTCAGATACTGATTTTTTGTTGAGTATATTATTCGTGGTTTTTATCAGGTTAAGCCAGATACCTTTCAAATAGCAGGTATCTGACATCTACAAACTTAAAGTTTAATTAACTTAAAGCCATTTTCACGCAAAACATCCGACTGGCTGGCTTGCGTTACCACCGCTCGGGTCGGCTGGGTATTTAGATAGCGTTGCGCGACCGCTTGCAATTGCGCTAAATCCGCGCCTAAAACGGCTTGACGATAGGCCATGCGTTTTGCATGGCTTCGGCCATAGAGTTCCTGATAAAACGCCTTTTTGGCTTCGCCCGCCGGTGAGCCGGGTTTATCCATCGAGCTGACAATATTCAAAATCGCCTCATCAACCTGAACCTGCGTTGCATCGGTCATTAACCAATTCAATGCGCGCTCAAAATCAGCATAGGTATCCATTAAACGTGGATCTCGATAGGAATAAAATACAAACGCGCCCGACTCGGCATCAAAACTTGCACCACCGCCATAAGCGCCGCCTTTTTCACGAATCGCACTGTGCAAAAAGCCATTACGCAAACACGCGCCAAGCACCGATAACAAGGGCGCATCGTCATGCCCCCACATCACGGCGGGATAGGATTGCGCACAGAAGTTGACTTGGGTTGAAGTCAACCAGGCCTGGTGTTCAATTGGCGTGGGTTGCGTTAAGCTTAAACCGTCTGTATCGCTGGCGTTATGCTGAACTAAACCAGTGAAATCTAACCAGGCCTGGTTATAGCCATGCTCATCCGCAATCAATAAACCTTGACGCGGTGCTGACGCGATTTTATCGCGTATTTGCGCCAAGTTCTCAGCAAATGCCGTCAACTTATCCGCATCGGCTAAGTCCTTATCCAGCTGTTTGATAAACTGAATACCGGCCAAACCCGAGCGCTCAAAGTTCCATTTGGCGGTGACCGAAAACGCCTGACTAGCCGCACTCATCGCTAAGCTATGCCCCGCACCGGTAATGCGATGTTCCATCGAGGAACGAATTTGCGCCACCAGGTCTTTTAAGCGCGCCGTTTCAGCAAAATCAACTTGATTGAGCGTTTCGTCCATTAAGCGGGTTAAATCTGCTTGATGACGATTCAGGGCTTTGCCACTGAGCACAACATGGCTTTGATACTGTGTTGGATCGACCAAGTCAGCACGCACTGCAGACCGTGCCGACAAACCACCGGTGACCGCAGCTTGCAAAGACTGGGTTTGCAAATAATCACGGCCGCCACTGCCTACCTCAGTTAAACAGCTATTAAACAACGGCATAATCGCTTGTTGTTCAGGCGTTAAATTCGGCGTTGGGATAATCAACTGCTGATAGACCAAACCATTGGTGCCACGCTCATAACCGGTTAAGCCCGCCTGTTGTTGTTTAGCATGAATAATGGGCAATTCAAGCTGCACATCCTCTTTAGTCACCTTTGGCAGAATCGATTCATCATCCTGCTGCGCTTGACGTTGTTCTAAGGCTTTTGCTTGCGCAATAATCGCCTGTTTTTGTTCCACAGATAATCCAGCTTGAATTTGGGCTAACTTGGCTTTTTCAGCCGCTTCACGCTGCCCAGCCAATTCGGTATCGGGCGTAAGTGTTAAACGCACGCGATGTGGATTGTCGAGTAACCAGGCCTGGATTAAATTCGGAATAAAATCAGCTTGCGCAACCTGCTGTTGCAATTGAGCCAACACCTTGTCCACGTCCAGCATCGCCACCGGATCACCCTGATGCAACGCCGCCGGCAAGGCCGATAGCATTAACTCTAAACCGTAAGGATGACTGTCGCCACCGACTTCTCGCTGACTTAGTTCCAACTGATGCAACATCGCTTCAACATGCGACTGATCAATCCCCTCATTAACAATTCGCTCTAACTCATTGATAACTAAGTCTTCAATCGCTTGCGCATGCTGCGGCTCTGAACCCTGAACACCGACCACAAACGCCATTTCTTTATTTGAGTCTTCTAACCCACACAAGGGGGAAGGCGCCGTAGCTAATTCAGTTTGTTCCAACACAAAACGCAATGGCGAGGCACTGTTATCCAATAAAACCGACGCCAATAAATGGCCTTTAAGCACATCCATCGGATCACGATTAAGCCCTAATAACCAACCCATTACAATGTGGGTTTTGTTTTGCGTATCCTCTTCATCTAGCGCATAGCGTGTTTCAATCGTCACAGGCTGGCTAAAACGCTGTTCTGTGCTGACAAAAGTCGGTTCAATTTGAGTGTTAAAACGGCTTAACGCCAAGGTTTCAAAGTCAGCTTGAAGCACAACAGGGTCTTGGTTGCCATAGGTCATAAATACCGCATTCGATGGATGATAATGCGTTTGATGAAACGCAACCAACTGCTGATAGGTTAAATCAGGAATCGCTTCCGGCTCACCACCGCTGTTGTAATGATAGGTTGAAGTCGGGTAAAGCTCGGTGGTCAGGGTTTGCCAAAGGGTCGAAACCGGCGAACTCATCGCGCCTTTCATTTCATTAAACACCACACCTTTATAGGTCAGTGGCGAATTTGCATCATCCATCTTCTCAAACTCAAAACGATGCCCCTCTTGGGCAAAATCTAACGGATCGAGCTTAGGGAAAAACACCGCATCCATATAGACTTGCAGCAGGTTTTGGTAGTCCTTGTCGTTTTCAGTGGCAAACGGATACGCGGTCCAATCGCTTGAAGTAAACGCGTTCATAAACGTATTAATCGAGCGGCGAATCATCATAAAAAACGGATCACGCACCGGATATTTTTCTGAGCCACATAAGGTCGTGTGCTCAAGGATATGTGCCACACCGGTTGAATCCTCCGGCACGGTGCGCAACGCCACCATAAACACCTTGTGTTCGTCATCGGCGGCTAAATGATAGTGCATCGCGCCGGTGGTTTTATGGCGAAAGGTCTGTACCTTAACCGAGAGACTTTCAACAAAATCTTCGCTTAAAAATTCAAATGTTTGATAACAGTTTTGCATAGCACCTCACAAATAAAAAAACCGTTATAACAACGGTTTTTTGTTAGTTTTTAGCTCAGAGTGTAAGTTAAGAGCATTCATCAAGCACAAACAAAACTCAACACTCAAAACTCAACACTTAATTAAACCGCTTTAATCGACAATTTAACGCGACCTTGCTTATCTACTTCGGTTAAGCGAACTTTGATTTCCTGGCCTTCTTTAAGATAATCCGCCACGTTTTCAACACGCTCTTCTGAAATTTGCGACACATGCACCAAGCCTTCACGACCCGGCATATAAGACACAAACGCACCAAAATCAACGATCTTAACGACTTTTGCATCATAGACCTTGCCAATTTCAGGCTCGGCCACAATCGCCATAATACGCGCAATCGCATCATCCGAGCAGGCCTGGTCACTGGACGCAATCCGCACGGTGCCATCATCTTCCAATTCAATCACCGCGCCGGTTTCTTCGGTTAGCGCACGAATCACTGCGCCGCCTTTACCAATGATTTCACGCACTTTTTCCGGCTTCACTTTAATCGTGGTGATACGCGGTGCGGTGGCGGCCACGTCTTGATTCGACGAGGTAATCGCCTTATTCATTTCGCCTAGAATATGCAAGCGCCCTGCTTTGGCTTGCTCCAACGCAATCTGCATAATTTCTTCGGTAATGCCTTCGATTTTGATGTCCATTTGCAGCGCGGTAATACCCTGATCGGTGCCGGCAACTTTAAAATCCATGTCGCCAAGGTGATCCTCGTCACCCAAGATATCAGACAAGACCGCAAAACCTGCATCTTCTTTAATCAAGCCCATCGCAATCCCGGCGACCGGTGCCGCAATCGGCACGCCTGCGTGCATTAATGACATACTGGTACCACATACCGTAGCCATCGAGCTTGAACCATTTGACTCAGTGATTTCAGACACCACGCGCACGGTATAAGGGAATTCTTCCGCAGTCGGTAACATCGCGGCTATACCACGACGCGCCAACATACCATGACCAATTTCACGGCGACCCGGTGTCCCCATACGTCCGCATTCACCAACCGAGTAAGGCGGGAAGTTATAATGCAGCATAAAACGGTCTTTGTAAGAGCCGGTTAACTCATCGACAATTTTCGCATCAGTTTCGGTGCCTAAGGTCGTCACCACCAACGCCTGGGTTTCGCCACGGGTAAACAAGGCCGAACCATGCACTTTTGGCAACACACCGACCTGGCAGTTAATGCCACGAATGGTATGATTATCACGTCCATCGATACGCGGTTGCCCCGCCACCGAACGACCACGCACGATGTCTTTTTGCAGTTTACCGAATAGACCTTCTAGGGCTTTTTCCGACTCACCTTCAGGGTTAGCTTCAGACTGTCCCAAGGTTTCCATCATTTTGGCTTTCGCTGCATCGAGTGCCGCATAACGCGCCATTTTATCTGCGATTTGATAAGCTGCTTCAACGTCATTACGAATTAAACCAAACACCTTGTCTTTTAATTCGGTGTTTTCTGCCGCTGGCTGCCAATCCCAGCGCGGCTTGCCGACTTCAGCCGCTAATTCACGCACCGCTTGAATCGCTATTTGCATCTGCTGATGACCAAACATCACGGCACCCAACATGACGTCCTCAGGCAATTCACTAGCTTCAGACTCGACCATCAACACGGCGGATTCTGTTCCGGCAACACTCAATTCAAGATCAGACTCTTCCAATTCAAGTTTTGATGGATTGAGCATGAAAGCCCCTTCACGGTAACCGACAATCGCGGCTCCAATCGGGCCATTGAATGGGATACCGGAAATCGCTAATGCGGCTGAAGTCCCCAACATGGCCGCCACTTCGGTACCCACAGTTGGGTCCAAAGCTAAAACAGTGGCAATCACTTGCACTTCATTCATAAAGCCTTTAGGGAATAATGGGCGGATCGGGCGATCAATTAAACGTGAGGTCAGGGTTTCAAACTCAGATGGGCGGCTTTCGCGTTTTAAAAACCCACCAGGAATGCGTCCTGCAGCATAGGCCTTTTCTTGGTAATGCACGGTTAGCGGGAAAAAGTCTTGGCCTTCATTAGCTTTCTTCGCGCCAACGACGGTCACCAGAATACGGGTGTCGCCCATACCAACAATCACCGCGCCATCGGCTTGACGCGCAATTTCACCGGTTTCAAAGCTTACGGTGTGCTGGCCGTACTGAAAGGTTTTTACATGTTTTGCCATCAGATTTTCCTATTCTTTTATGGGGTTTAACTGAAAACCTGAATCCTTAAAATAACCAGGCCTGGTTAGCTTAAGGATTCAGGTTAAGGGTTCGCAGTTAAACAAAGTTAAATAACAATTTAATCAAAAAGCTATTGTAACGCCTTGATTGAATTTAGCCTACAAAAAAGCCCCGACAAGCGGGGCTTTTTTGTTCAATCGATTTGAATTACTTACGTAAGCCAAGACGACCAATTAAATCTAAATAACGCTGACCATCTTTTTTGTGCAAGTAATCTAACAACTTACGACGACGGCTAACCAAACGCAACAAACCCACACGTGAATGATTGTCTTGTTTGTGAGATTTAAAATGCTCAGTTAAGTGCTTGATACGGTGAGTTAAAAGGGCAACCTGAACTTCAGTAGAACCGGTATCCTGTGCATTTGCGCCGTATTCAGCGACGATTGTAGCCTTAGTAGCTGCATCCATCTTGTTTCTCTCCTTGAGATCGGTTATCAATTAAAAGTGTGTTTCCGCAACCGATAGCAGAAACGCACCGCATTCTACATAAAATTTTAATAAAAAGCAAAAAACTGAAAAAACTGTCTAGATTTAATGACGACCATAACCATGTACATAATGTTCGATTTGCGCCATATTTTCACTCATCGAACGTACAAGATGATCTAGACTTACCACCGCATTTTCAAGAATATTAACTGCAATAAAAGGCTGTTCTATTTTCAAACGATCATACATAGGACGCGTTAATGCTAACAGCTTAACTTTTTTAGAGACAGCGTACATTCTGAGGTTTCTAGGTTTACGATCAAAAAATGACATTTCGCCAACTAGGTTACCCACCCCCTGTATGCCGACATTGACATCATCCTGCCCATCAAAGCTGTTAAAGCCGACCTTGCCCTTGATAACAAACATAATACAGTCGCCAACATCCCCCATATCAGAGATAACCTGATCGCGTTCAAAGGTTTTATCTTGAAGATAATGGGTTAGAATCTCTACCTCTGACAGAGTGAGTGACTCACAAATTAGGTTTTGTTGAAAGTATTCAAAAAGTTCATTTGCCGTCATGCTAATCATCAAATCATTCCTTCTTTTCGCCTGGCAAGAAAACTGGCAACAGGCCGTCCATCATTAAGTTCGTCTATTCTATCAACTATCAGATCAAATTCACTAAATTCTTTCGCCAGCTCACCAACACGAAGGATAAAATTCGGATTTTTAGGCGAGCCATAGCGTTCAACGCCTTCAATGAAGGTTTGAACTAACACATACCCTCCCACTCTACAGTGGCTGCGCATAAAACTAAATAGATCACGATCTAAAAAACGAATCATCATGATTAAATCAAACTGCCCTAGCGGCCAAGATTCAGGCTGCCGTAAATCGGCCTGAATCCAGTCCACTTTTGCTTGATGTTGCTTGGCAAGCTGTTTGGCACAATCCAACACCCTTGCTTGTTGGTCTATGGCGGTGACCTGCCACCCTTGTTGAACTAGATAAATGGCATCACGCCCACCACCGCAGCCCAAATCCAGCGCCAGCTTTTTCTTAGGTTGAACCTGAGACAACACCTGCATTAAAAAAGGATTAGCAGCCCAAGCTTTAAAAGAATTAATCCCTGATTGAAGAAGCAGGCCTGGTTGTTGCATTGCTTGTGCTGATTTAACCGCTTGTATCTGATAACCCTTGTTAAGCAAATGATTTCTAGCAGGTTCGATTAATTCATTGGGCGCAACCAATCCCAAGGGTTGTGTGCGTTCAGGTAGGGCATTCAGACAGGCGTTTAAATAAGTCCAACTTAAATTAATTGAACGACTAAAGTGACCCTGCTGGTAAAGCGTTGGTTCACGTAAATCAATCCAAACCAGTTCAGCGTGCATACTACTCGCTTGTCTTAACTAGACTATCCAAGTTGAATCCACGTTTTATTTTCAAACGCTGCTTGTCCGCCTGCCACTCACCTACTGCAAAAATCTGTTGTTGCTCATCATATAAACGCAGCAAGCATGTTTGCTCCGGGTTTTCAGGCTTCACCTCAAACAAAAACCCTCCCATCCACAAATGGTCTTTTTGTTCTTTAGTTAGATAAACCGGTTGATACTCGGTTAATGCAATATCTAGCGACAATAAATTTGTATTGCGATAACGCGCAATTTCTTCAATAGGCTGCATCATATCAGAATGAAATACGCCGGTTTGCGTTCGATGCAACGCAATTAAATGACCGACCGTTCCCAAGGCCTGCGCAATCTCGCAGCCTAAAACACGGATGTAGGTGCCTTTTGAACAATGCACATCGAAGCGAATTTGATCATTATTAAAATCAATTAACCTGATATCCAAAATTTCCACTTCACGAGCTTCACGTTCAATTTCAATCCCTTGACGTGCATAAACATGCAACGACTTACCCTCATGCTTGATTGAGGAATACATCGGTGGAACCTGCATGATCTTGCCATGAAACCTGGCTAGCGTAGCTTCCAGCAAAGCTTGGCTAAGTGGCGGTATCCTATCACGCTCAACAACCTCGCCATCATGGTCGCCGGTGTCGGTCGCTTCTCCGAGCTGCAAGGTTGCGGTGTAGCGTTTATCCGACGCCAACAACAAGCTTGAAACCTTAGTGGCTTCGCCCAAACAAACCGGAAGCAAGCCGGTCGCAAACGGATCAAGCGTACCTGTGTGGCCGGCTTTTTTTGCGTTATAGAGTTTCATCACTTGCTTAACCACGTCAGTCGAGGTTAAACCTGCTGCCTTATTGACCAGAACAATACCGTTTACGACACGGCGACGACTTCTTCTTTGCATAACCGATTAATAGAGTGCTTTTTTGATTAATTGCTCGATATGATCAACATGATCAGGAACAGTATCGTAATGAAAACGAATGTCAGGAGTAATTCGCAATCTTAACTGCTTACCCAGCTCAGAACGAAAAAAACCTCTGGCTTTTTCTAACGCCTTCTGAGCATCCATTATGGCTTGATCACCCTCTTTAGCCCCCATAACAGTGAAATAAACCTTGGCGACACTTAAATCCTTACTGACTTTACACTCAGTGAGTGTTAAACCTTGTAAACGTGGATCTTTTACTTCCCGACGTAATAGGTTCGATAACAAACGAAAAATTTCTTGCGATACCCTATCGGTACGACTAAATTCTTGAGACATAGTTACTTCCAATTTCCAACCACCAGGCCTGGTGGTGATAACAAAAATGCCCCGCAGGGCATTTTAAAAAATCCAGATTATACATAATGAGCGGTCGAGATTACTCTGTGCACTTTAAACACAGAGTAGAAGCTAACTTTAATCTAATGTACGTTTCACTTCATAGCGTTTAAAGACCTCAATTTGGTCACCTACACGCACATCGTTATAATCCTTAACACCGATACCGCATTCCATACCTTGGCGCACCTCTTTTACGTCATCTTTGAAACGACGTAAAGACTCAAGTTCACCCTGGTAGATAACCACGTTATCACGAAGTACACGAATAGGCTGGCTGCGCTGCACATTGCCTTCGATTACCATACAACCTGCAATCAAACCAATTTTTGGCGCCTTAAAGACATCACGCACTTCAGCAACACCAATTATTTCTTCACGCTCTTCTGCAGAAAGCTTACCTTCAATTGCGCGTTTTACCTCATCCACTACTTCATAGATAATGCTGTAGTAATAGAGACCAACCCCTTCACGCTCAACCAAACGTTTTGCGGTGGCATCCGCTCGAACGTTAAAACCAAATACCAAGGCATCAGAAGCTATGGCAAGGTTTACATCACTCTCGGTAATCCCACCCACACCACTACTAACAACATTGACCTTAACTTCTTCGTTGCTTAAGTCGGTCAAAGCATTGGCAATCGCTTCAATTGAGCCTTGAACATCGGCTTTCAATACAATATTTACAGACTTCATTTCGCCTTCAGCCATCTTATTGAACATATTGTCCAACTTAGAACTTTGCTGACGAGCAATTTTGACTTCTTTGAACTTGCCTTGACGGAAAAGTGCAACTTCACGTGCTTTGCGCTCGTTATCAACCGTGATCATTTCATCACCTGCCGCCGGAACGCCAGACAAGCCTAAAATTTCCACTGGAAAAGAAGGACCGGCTGAATCCACCATCTTGCCCTGCTCATTCACCAACGCACGAACACGACCAAATTCCATACCACACAAGGCAATATCGCCTTTTCTAAGCGTGCCGGACTGAACGAGTACGGTAGCGACCGGACCACGTCCTTTGTCTAAGCGCGATTCAATGACAACACCCTTTGCATGACCTTCGGTCGGCGCATCTAACTCCAACATTTCGGCGCTCAATAAAATGGCTTCAAGCAATTGATCAATACCGGTACCCTTTTTCGCCGATACAGGTACGAACTGAATATCGCCACCCCACTCTTCAGGAACCACTTCTTCAGCCACTAATTCTTGCATAACTCGATCTGGATTAGCGCCTTCTTTATCCATTTTGTTGATCGCAACAACCATCCCAACACCGGCCGCTTTCGCATGTTGAATGGCTTCTTTGGTTTGAGGCATAACGCCATCATCCGCCGCCACAACGATGACTACAATATCGGTTACCTTTGCACCACGCGCACGCATAGCGGTGAAGGCTTGGTGACCCGGGGTATCAATAAAGGTAATATCGCCGTTCGGTGTTTCAACGTGATAAGCACCAATGTGCTGAGTGATCCCACCTGCTTCACCATCCGCAATTTTTGCTTTACGAATATAGTCAAGCAAAGAGGTTTTACCGTGATCAACGTGACCCATAATCGTTACTACGGGTGCACGATGAACATATTCACCATGATACTCTTGCTGAAGCACTTCCTCTTCTAGCGCATTTTCTTTTAGAAGAATGGGCTTATGACCCAATTCTTCAACCACAATGGCGGCCGTATCCTGATCCAAAACCTGATTAATCGTTACCATCGTGCCTAAAGTCATCATATACTTGATAACCTCAGCAACCTTAACTGACATCTTATCGGCCAATTCAGCAACTTGAATGGTTTCAGGAATCGTTACTTCACGAATAACAGGACCGGCTGGGCGCTGAAAACCATGCTGATTATCTGCTGTTGCATGCTTGCTACCTGCGTGCTTTTTGTTTCTTCGACGACCGGCGGGCGATTCATCCGATACAATTCTTGTCTTGATGGTTTTTTTGGATTTAGGGCGTCCATCTTCCATTTTGCTTTCTTGGGCTTTACCCTCTTTACCCTTTTGGCCTTTGGCTTTGTTTTCGCCTTTTGGTTTTTGCTCTATCGCCTTATTAACAATTTCACCGCTCTTTGGCTTACGCGGTTCCTTGTCTTGTTTGACCAATTCAGCCTCGTCACGTTTCTCACCATCCGTATTTTTAGACACGGCCTGACTTTCAACCGGCTCCGCTACAGGTGCAACCACAGGTGCCTCAGGCTGAGCCTGGGATGTCTGTTGAACCGTTTCATTCAATTTAGTTTCTTCAACCACCGGTTCGACATCAAGTGTTTCAGCGCTCGTTTCAGTTTCTGGTCGTTTAACATAGGTACGCTTTTTTCTTACCTCAACGTTGACCGTTCTTTTACCTGAACCGGTTGATAAGTTCAAAGTTTTAACCTGCTTACGACGCAGGGTCACCTTTTGAGGTTCATCTGCTGTTTCACCATGTAAGCCTTTTAAATAAGCCAACAAAGTGCGTTTTTCGTCTTCACTAATGGTGTCGTTTTTTGATTTACCCTTAACACCTGAAGCGTTAAGTTGAGCTAATAATTTATCTACAGAAAGGTTGAGTGTTTCTGAAAACTTTAATATTGATACTTCGGCCATAATGCTTGCCTCTCCCTTTTACTGTTATTCAAACCATGGTGCGCGTGCTTTCATAATTAATGCTGCGGCAGTATCGGCATCCAAATCAACGATATCGAGTAACTCGTCCGTACCTAATTCAGCCAGATCTTCCTGGGTCACAACGCCATGAGTTGCTAATTTTTTTGCCATTTCACTAGTCATCCCGTCTAAAGCTAATAGATCGGCTGCAGGTTCCGCTAAAACGGTTTTTTCTTCGTTAACGATTGCTTGTGTCAACAAGGCATCCTTGGCGCGCTGCTTTAATTCATTAACAAGGTCTTCGTCAAACCCGTCAATTTCTAACATTTCGGTAGTAGGAACATAAGCTACTTCTTCAATAGAAGTAAAACCTTCTTCAACCAATAGTTGCGCTAAGTCCTCATCAACCTCTAATGCACCGACAAATTTCTCAACTTGGTTATTCGCTTCAGAGTTGTGTTTTTCTTCCATGTCGGTCTTGCTCATGACATTAAGCTCCCAACCGGTCAACTCAGAGGCTAGGCGAATATTTTGTCCACCCTTGCCAATCGCCATTGAAAGCTGATCATCTTCAACTGCCAGATCCATTTCATGACGATCTTCATCAACCATAATCGAGGTAATTTCAGCCGGTGCCATCGCATTAATGACAAACTGTGCATCATTCGGATCCCATTGAATAATATCGATACGTTCACCATTTAGTTCATTGGTAACTGCTTGAACACGTCCACCGCGCATACCAACACAAGCCCCAATAGGATCAAGGCGTGGATCATTCGCACGTACCGCTATTTTTGCGCGGAATCCAACATCTCTAGCCGCCGCCATCACATCAATCAAGTCATCACCAATTTCAGGTACTTCAATCTTAAACAATTCAATCAGCATTTCTTTACAAGCACGTGACATAAACAACTGTGCACCGCGTGGACGATAAGTCACTTCTTTTAAATAAGCACGAACACGATCACCCATTCTAAAGTTTTCACGTCCAACCAACTCGTTGCGTGGGATAATCGCATCCACGTTATCGCCCATGTCTAAAATCACATCGCCACGATCAATACGTTTGACCTGTCCGGTTAGAATTTCGCCTACGCGCGATGAATATTCTTCAACTACTTTTCTGCGCTCTGCTTCGCGTACTTTTTGGATAATGACTTGTTTCGCGGTTTGTGCGCCAATACGACCAAACTCAATCGACTCAATTTCTTCTTCGATATAGTTGTCAGGTTGAGCATGTGGGTCTTCATCAACTGCATCCATCATTCGAATATACAAACCTGGTTCGCCCTCAATGGCCACATCATCTTCGATAATCAACCAACGACGGTAGGTCGTGTAGTTTCCTGTACGACGATCAATCTCAACGCGTGCATCGATCTTATCATCATGATTTTTAATGGTTGCCATTGCCAAAGCAGTTTCAATAGCTTCAAATATAACCTCTTCGTCAACGCCCTTCTCATTGGACATAATTTCAACAACGGACAATACTTCTTTACTCATGATTCAACCGCCTTACAGTTCAACAACTAAATTTGCTTTATCAATACTTGAAAATGGAATTTCGTAACTTTCACGATCCACTTCGACTACAATCTGATCCTCAGTTACTTCGATCAGCTCACCTTTAAATTTGCGTCTTCCCATGATGGCCAAGCGTGAACGCACATTAACCTTCTGACCAATGTAAGGCTTGTATTGCTCTGGCTTGAACAATGGGCGCTCCATTCCCGGTGATGAGATTTCGAGCATATAGGCCGATGCAATAGGATCTTCAACATCCATGATTGCACTAATTTGCCGACTGGCTAGGGCACAATCATCCACGGTCACGCCAACATTGGGGCGATCAATATATATTCTCAGTGTGGAGTCTTTACCAGCCGCAATATACTCACACCCCCAAAACTCTAAACCCATTGCGGTTATCGCTGGAGCAACAAGTTCTTCAATTTTTTGTTCAAGCCTCACGCTTCTTCCTTCTATTGAGAAAACCAGGTGAAAAAAACCAATAAAAAACCCCGTAAAAACGGGGTTCTCTAAGCATGAACCGGCCTTAAATTAAATTAAGTACCCGCCCATATAAAATTCATTTCAGAAAAACTGTGCAAAGCATACAGATATTGACCGCCGGTGTCAAGTCAAATACCGGCACAATATTGAGGCTTAATTTTTAATCCTTGCGCATTTCGTTCAACTTAACATAAATCATCGCGGTCATCAGTGCGTCATTAAACGCATCGTGTTGGCCGAGGCTGGGTAGGTTGAGCTTTGCCAAAATTGTTTTAAAACTTAAATCAAACACCTCGTGCTCGGGTTGCAGCCAATCCTGATAAAACTGTTTATGATAAAGCTGTGACACTTCAATTTGTTGATTCGGCAAACTAATCCCCAACCAAGGCTTAATCAAACCATTCACCATTGCCATATCAAACTCCAAGTAATACCCAACTAACGGGCGTGAACCGATAAACTCGACAAACTGCCTAATCGCATCGGCCGGTTCTAATCCAGCCTCTACATCCATATTGCGTAGCCCATGAATCACAATGCTTTCCGGGTTAATAACCTGTTGTTGTTTGAATTTCAAACTTAAGCTTTGGCTGGTCAGGATTTCTGCACCGCGAATTTTAATCGCACTCAACGATACAATCGAATCTTTTCTAGGATCTAATCCGCTGGTTTCACAATCAAAACACACCACGTCCTGATCCGGAGGCGCGTCAAACAAAAACTGATATTCTTGGTTTTTAAGCCGATATTTCAACCAGGCCTGGTTTAAGGTTTTAAGCATCACAACAGCGCATCCATTTTGAAATGTTGTTCGATAAACTTTTTAAACTTATTCACCACCCCAAACGCATCCTTAAGCAAATCCTGCTGAAAATGGTTTAGGTGATCCGTTTCAATCGCGTTGTCCATCGTGTTGCCCAATAGTTTTTTCTCCAACATCGCTTGTAGTCTTAAGGTGTTCAAAAAGTTCAGCGTTTCCCCGAGCTCAACACCAAATGCCTCATCAAACACATTGCGGTTAATCAATTCCCGAATCCGCCAATGGGTATTGGTTTTTTCGATTCCCAGCTCCAGCGCCAAACACCTTACACCGTGTACAATCGGGAAAATACCACCCTTTTTCAAGTCAATCGAATGGCCCTGATCTTTTTGCGTAATCAGACGCCCGAACAACCCGATAGGTGTTTCAAACTGCAACACACTGCGCGCAAACTGTGGCAAAAACATCTGGCGTTTATTGACCTGCTGCTGCAACACCTGCTTGATACGGTCTAAACGCGCGCTATCCCCTTGCACCGCCTGTGCATCAAACAAAATCGCCAGGTTCATAAAACTATCGAGCGAAGGATTTTCAAACCATCTGAGAATCTGTTGCTCAAACGCCGATTGGCTCAAACGCCAAGCCGAATTGGATAC
The DNA here is from genome assembly GCF_023278225.1 of Thiomicrospira microaerophila. GTDB lineage: Bacteria > Pseudomonadota > Gammaproteobacteria > Thiomicrospirales > Thiomicrospiraceae > Thiomicrospira > Thiomicrospira microaerophila_A. The sequence continues at coordinate 820,101 of NZ_CP070959.1, read as the reverse complement.
CATAATATTGCCCGGACAAGGTGGAAAACCCAGTTCAATCAATTTGGCCGAATAGCTCTGGCAAAACTGCGCTAGCGCAGCTTCATCCACCGTTTCGGCGAACACCACCGCATTATCCTGATCGGTACGCACCACCTGCTCTGAACGGCCTTCACTGCCCATCACAATAAACGTTGCCTCGTTAAAGGCTTGCTCCTGGTCTAACACCTGCCAAAGTTTAGCTTGAAGTTTGCGGTGCAGTTCATTCACTAGCTTGGCAATATAATGGGTTTTCACGCCTTTATTCGACAAACCCGCAACCAAATCATCAATCTGCTGGGTGACTTTTTTAAGATCATCAAAACTTTCAGCACGTTCTAAAGTCAACATCACCAGGCCGGATTGATTGGCGAATAAACTCATCAATTCTTTTTGATGCAACACCCCAATAAAGCCTTGTTTGTCACGCACCATTAAACGATCCACGCCATAACGGGTCATCTTTAACAACGCATTAAACAAATAATCATTTTGATGAATCGAAATCACCGGATAACTCACCATGTCGGCAATCGGACTCGACAAATCAAAACCATGAATCGCCAAACCGCGCAATAAATCTGACGAGGTAATCACCCCGAGCTGTTCACCATCTTTCACCAAACACGCATCGGTTTTATGGGTTTCCATCTGCTCTACACAGGCCTTGATTGATGTCTGACAGGATATTTCAACCAACGCATGCAACGGCGCGATTTTGACCGCATCCATCATCGCCTCTGAAGACGACTCTATCTGTAACTGCTGATGAAACCGACTGAGTTTCTCGGTAATATCGTTAAAATAAAACGCCTCAAAATCGGGGTTATGGTTTAACAGTTTTTGAAACAACGCATTCGGCAGCCGATAGACCAGGGTCTCCTCAATCGCATGATAATTAAGCTTGGCTTTTTGATCGAGTAGCGTGGACGCACCAAACTGTGCATTCGTTCCGTAAATCGCACACTGTCCGGCTCCCTCATCATCCTGACACTCTGACACCCGCCCTTTCATCACGATATACAAAAAAGCATGCCCAGTCGTATCCAACGGAATCTGATCCTCTTGGGCAAAATACACCACATCTAAAGCCGCCGCCGCCTCTTCTAACCAGGCCTGGTCAAGCCGGTCAAACGGATGAACCGCCTGTAAAAATCGCGTTTGTTCTAAAATTGACATAGACTGTCCTTATAAAAAATTAACCACAAAAATTGTTATCGCCCTTTTGCATCATGGCCGCTTCGATGCGTTCGCGTTCTTTTTGGATTTTCAATTGCAAGGCCTCTTCGCTGGGGAGTTGGGTGAGGTATTTCGAGGCAAATAGCTGTTGACTGTCTTTGAGTGCGTAATATTTCGCCACGGTTTCGTTGCGTTCGCTACACAAAATCAGCCCAATGGTCGGGTTGTCGTCTGGGCGGCGTTTTTGTTCTTCATACAGGCGCACATACATATCCATTTGCCCAACATCTTGATGACTGAGTTTGTTCAGTTTTAGGTCAATCAGCACAAAGCATTTTAAATGGAAGTTATAAAACACCAAGTCGATAAAATCGTCGCCATCGTTGGTGATGATGCGTTGCTGACGTTCAACAAAAGCAAAGCCTTTGCCCAGTTCGAGTAGAAATTTCTGTAAATTATCGATAATCGCCTGTTCTAAATCGGCTTTTTGATAGCGTCCTCCGCCGAGGCTGAGGAAGTCGAGTAAGTAAGGGGCTCGCAAATAATCTTGCGGTTTGTCAGCAAGCAACTCATCAATATTGGCATAGGCCTGCACCATGGTTGAGTTAACCGTTTGCTGAACTTGCGTTCGGGCTTGGTCGATGATTTGGCGGATATTACCTAGCAAATCGGGTTTTGCGCGGGTGATGTTAAAAGTCATAGGTTAATCTCCGCTAAATTCTGCTTTATTTTCCAATAGCCGCCTTTTGCAGGGCCTATGCGTTCGAGCAGGCCTACTTGTTTGAATTGGGCAATTTGTTTTTCAACCGCACGGGATGTAATACCCAATTCTTCAGATAGGGCTTTGGCACTGATTTTAGGATTGCTCTGAATCAAAGCTAAAATCGGTGGCAGTTTCTCCGAACTTTTCTCCGAACTTTTCTCCGAACTTTCATCTTGCGAAGTGGTTTCGGTTCGGACAAACTCAATATCGAAAAAGTCGCCGGTTTCTTTGAGGCGTGGCATGGGGATGTCGGCTTGTTGGCAAATTTGTTGCATTCGGGCGATGCCGCTGCCCCATTGTTCGATAAAGTCGAGTTCTTTGAATACGCGGGCGATGACTTTGTTGCGGATTTCCGAGCGTCCGTGCATGGCTTCGTCTAGGATGATGCCGTTGGGTAAGCCGCCGGGGGATACAATATTGAGAATGTCGTCATAAATGCCGACTTTGATATCGCGCCCGCTGTTGCTGTAGTCGCGGTGTACGATCGCATTGACGAGCGCTTCACGTATCGCCGGCATGGGGATTTCGTAGGTGTCGGTGCGTTGCAGTCCTAAAATTTCGCCGCGCAGATGCAGGTGGTTTTTGATGAAGATTTCGGTTTGCGCCAGTTGGTTGAAAACATCGCCGGTGTATTCTTTTTTGTCTAAGAATAGCGTCATGGCGGTGCCCTTAAAGCGCGCGCATTTGATGGCAACCTGTTCATAGTATCCAAGCAATACCATTAAACCGTGGGTGGGATAATCTTGGCCTTCGTGATGGCGAATGAGTTTTAGGCTGCGTAGCTTGCTGTCGGTTAGGGGTTTACCTTGTTGCTCGAAAGCCTTGAATAAGGGCGTAAGGTCGAGACCGGCTAAGGGCTCCTCCCAAGCAATTTGTTCGTCGAAGCTTTGATTGAGCGCTTGGCGTTCGAGTTCATGAATCATCACCAAGCTGGCTTGGCGATTGGTTGCACCAAGTCTAATGTAAGTGCCTTGATCGCGCCCTTTGTGTTTGAGAAAGTAAGGCATTTGATTGCCACGAAACACTTGCACAACTACAAGGGTTTTGTTTTGCAGGGTTTCAAGGTAAATGCTGGGCATCAGACTCGGCTGGCAAAGCTCATGTACCATCGAGGCGATTTTATCCATCATCTCAAATTCGTCGTGCTCGATACCAAGGATTTGGCGTTGATCGTCCACACCAATTACTAATTTTCCACCAGCGGTATTGGCAAACGCAATCAGCGTTTTGGCGAGCTGTTCTCCCTTGGGAAGCTGGCGTTTGAGTTCCAGCGTTTTGCTTTCGCCCGCGTCGATTTGTTGTTGCAAGAACGACATAACTTGTCCCTATAAAAATTAACCACAAAAAAGGGAGCCGAAGCTCCCTTTATTATGGTTTAAATTCCTTAAAATAGAAACTTATTTACCGTGTGCCTGTGCCATAAATTCGTCCGTATTGCCACGATCGTTGGTAAAGTAACTCACCAAGACTGTGACCAATACCGCAAACGGTACAGAGTAAAGCGCTGGGTTAACCAATACATCGATACCCATAAAGGTTTTTGCGCCAAAGAAAGCCGCAAAGGTAAAGATTAATGAAGAAACCAGGCCTGCTGCCATACCAATAATGACTGCTTGGCTAGTCAGCTTACGCCACCACACAGCGAACACTAAGGCTGGCGCAAAGGTACTGGCTGCGATACCAAAACACATCGCCACAAGCATGGCGACGTTTTGCTCTTTTAACCAGATAGACATCAAGATCGCCATCACCGCTAAACCGCCCGCACCAAACTTGGCGAAGCGCACTTGCTCTTCGTCAGTTGAGTTTGGACGCAACACACCTTTATACAAGTCATGCGACAAACTGGTGGTCGCCGAAATCAATAGACCGGCTGAAGTACTTAACATCGCGGCCATCGCACCGGCTGCAATAACACCCATCAACAATTGACCGCCCATCATTTCGCCTAACATCGGCATGGTCATGTTAGTTGCAACACCACGTTGACCCGCGGCTAATAACTCAACTAAGGTTGGGTAAAGGGCATACATCGCAATCAAACCAACAAAGAATACGCTGCCGTAGAAAATCGCCAGGCCCCAGATGGTGAACTCTGCAGATTGACGCGCGTCTTTCGCGTTGGATACCGTGTAGAAACGAATCAGGATATGAGGAAGACCTAATACACCTAAGAATAAGGCCAATACCAAACTGGCATTATTCATCAAGTCACGCAAACCGACACCCGGTGCAATCGCATTCGGTGCTTCGGTCATCATGCCACGTACGGTTTCAATCGCTACCGCACTTTCTGCATTAGTCATACCGGCAATCGCCGCTACTGCTTCCGCATTACCCGCTGCGACTAAAGGCGGAACCATGTCCTTGCCTTCGATAACCATACCGACCGGGTTACCGCCAAAGAAGGCAATAATACCGAAGATCAATAAGAACATCAGTGCACCAAACAGAATCGCGCCCTGCACTGCTTGGTTATAAGACGTGCCTTTCATGCCGCCCATAATAACGAAAATCGCCATTAATGAACCGGTTACGATAACCGTTGGCAAGTAGTCCCAGCCCAATAGCAAACCAAACAGCAGGCCTGCACCTACAATCTGTGGCACTAAATACATAACACACAATACCAAGGTTGAGATCATCGCAATCATACGAATCCCTTTTTCTGAACCTTGATAACGTGAATTGAGTACGTCAGCAACTGTGAACTTTCCAACGTTTTTAAGTGGGCCGGCAATGACCAATAGCACCACAATCCACGCCGCAAAGAAGCCAAGTGCTAACCACCAGCCGTCAACCCCCATCAACGCAACCGCACCGGCCACACCTAAGAAGCTGGCCGCAGAGGCGTAATCACCAAACATCGCCATACCATTTACACGCGGCGAAATACCGCCACCGGCCACATAGAAGTTAGCGGTAGAAGACGTCGAACGACGATGGTAATAACTGATATACAGCGATAAGGCGATACCCAGTATCACCACACCAAGAGCAACGATATTATCCATTAGTTTGCTCCCTCTTCTAATTGTTCTAATTTTCTAAGGTATAGGCGTGTGATAATCACCCCCGATACGATAATCAATAACCCACCCCAAACTGCAAGCGGTAAACCGGCAATCTCCAGCGCAGCAATATCTTTGAAGGTGGCCGACGTCATTAACGCCACCCCAAAGTAAAGCACCGTGTAGATCGCCAGCAAAATGGCAGCGAACTTTATTCTACCGTCATTCATAGGATTTCCTTTTATGTTTATCCTCGTTAAAAACAACTCTTTATACAAAGAGACTTTTCGCAGTTATTATGATTAATAAACCAATAAAGCTGCAAGTAACAAATTGCACTTTAAAAACATAATCTTTTAGGTCACACCCAAAATTAAATTATGATTAAAAAGTGCAAAAAGCTATTTTAGCAAATTTATTGCTGTTGCAATTGTTGCAGTATAGAAGGATCTTCCAAAGTTGAAGTATCTTGCGTAATTTCCTCACCCTTAGCAATCGTTCTTAACAAACGGCGCATAATTTTACCCGAGCGGGTTTTCGGCAGATTGGTGCCAAAGCGAATTTCATCAGGTTTGGCGATCGGGCCAATCTCTTTTGCAACCCAGTTACGCAATTCATTAATCATCGCATTACGTTCATCACCGGCGGGTAAGTCTTGGTTTAACACCACAAATGCAAACACCGATTCACCTTTTACATCATGTGGCTTGCCAACCACGGCGGCTTCAGCGACCTTAGGATGCGCCACCAACGCAGATTCAATTTCCATCGTACCTAAACGATGACCTGAGACGTTTAATACATCGTCAATACGCCCTAAAATCCAGATATAGCCATCGGCATCTTTATGTGCACTGTCACCAACCACATAATATTTATTATTAAACTTGGCATAATAGGTATCGATATAACGAGCATCATCGCCCCAGACCGTCTGCAACATCGAAGGCCAAGGTTTACGAACGACCAGATAACCGCCTTGGTTATTACCAATTTCATTGCCTTCTTCATCAACAACGGCCGCATCAATACCTGGTAAAGGACGGGTACAAGAACCGGGCTTTAATGGTGTGACACCAGGGAAAGGCGCAATCATATGCGCACCGGTTTCGGTTTGCCACCAGGTATCAATAATCGGACATTCACCTCGACCAATCACCTCGTGATACCACATCCAAGCCTCTGGGTTAATCGGCTCACCTACCGTACCCAAGATTCGTAACTTGGACAGGTCATATTGTTCAGGAATGTCTTTACCAAACTTCATTAGCGCACGAATAGCGGTCGGTGCGGTATAAAACACCGTAACACCATGGTCTTGACATACCTGCCAGAAACGTCCGGCATCCGGGTAGGTCGGAACACCTTCAAACATCAAAATCGTCGCGCCCATCGCTAACGGACCATAGGCGACATAAGAGTGACCGGTAATCCAACCCACATCAGCGGTACACCAGAATATATCATTGTCTTTAAGGTCAAACATCCATTCATTGGTCACCATCGCATTTAACAGGTAACCGCCCGAACCATGTTGCACACCTTTGGGTTTACCAGTAGAACCTGAGGTGTAAAGCAGAAATAGCGGATGATCGGCAGGCAGCATCACTGGATCATGATAATTACTCATACCGGCTTCCGCTTCATGCCACCAAATATCACGACCCGCTTGCATCGTCACTTCTTGTTTGGTGCGTTGATAAACAATCACTTTTTTAACCTGATCACAACCTTTCGACAGGGCCTCGTCCACCGCGGCTTTTAATGAAATAGACTTACCGCCGCGCAAACCACCATCAGTGGTAATCACCATCTTCGCGCCGGCATTTTCAACACGATCACGCAGGGCTTCAGCCGAAAACCCACCAAACACGATAGAGTGAATCGCACCAATACGCGCACAGGCTTGCATGGCTATCACCGCCTGTGGAATCATCGGCATATAGATAATCACACGATCACCTTGTTTGATGCCCTGCACTTTTAAGGTATTAGCAAAACGACAGACTTCATCATGCAGCTCTTGATAGGTATAGTGATGAACATCACCCTTATCGCCTTCAAAAATAATCGCCAATTTGTCACTTTTGGTATCTAGATGACGGTCAATACAGTTATATGACACGTTCATTTCACCATCAGGGAACCAACGATACAGCGGGGCTTTGGAATCATCTAATGCCTGAGTAAAAGGCTTATGCCAACTGAGTTTTTCTTTGGCTAAATCAGCCCAAAAACCCACATGATCTTTCTCGGCTTTGGCATACATAGCCGCTAGCTTGGCTTCGTTAATTGTCGCTTTTGCCTTGATGGCATCTGAGGGTTCAAACACCCGGCTTTCGGTCAAAATAGACTCAATATTCGTTGACATTCACGCCTCCGCTTGTTAATTAAATATGATTTTTCGCTAAAAAAGTAACAATATTCTACCGTTTTAAACCCGAATGTTTCATGAATTTGCACTGAGCACTGGCTTCATCAAGCAAATTTTAGAAGGCGCACCCCATCAGGATTACGGTCAACTGAGAAAATAGTGCTTGTAGAATCAGTAAGCAAGCAAGGCACAAACTGGTAAAATTTTCAGGTTAATCGCCTAATGCTTGCCATTTTCTTTAAAAACTTGTTTTACCTCATCACTACTTGAGGCTGCCAACCCAAGGAGTGGAGCAACTCAATCAGTTCGTCATCCGGCTTGATCGACCAATTTGATTTAAATTGAGCTTTCGCATGCTTATTCTGATACTCCAATACCAGTGGCAAACCCTCATCCACTTGATAAGGTAGAATTAGAGCCTGTAACTCTTGACACTTTTGTTGATCGAAACTCGACGCCATCGCTAAAATTTTTAATGCGCGGGCTTGCTGAATTCGCATCTCCGCCAGCGTCACGACCTGCTCCGCGCTTAATTTAATGCCACCGTTAAAACTATCCTCCTCAACTGTTCCATACATGAGAAGTACTGAATCCGGCTGCACCAAATCTTTAACCGTGCTAAACACCGCCGGGCGCAAAACCGCTTCGAGTCGAGCCGTGCGATCATCTAAGGTGACAAAGCCCATCTTATCGCCCCCACGGGTATTCTTGGCACGCACACCGACAACCAGGCCTGCTACCCAACGCTTGTCATATTTATTCGGCGTTAATTTTGCTAAGCTATGCGACACATAATGTGTAAGCTCTTCACGATAGGCTTCAATCGGGTGACCACTTAAATACAAGCCAAGGGTTTCTTTTTCACCTTTTAAACGCTGACGCTCAACCATTTCAGCAATATCAACCAGGCCTGGTTGCGGCGTTAAGTCAGGTTCGTCCGCCATCAGCGCACCAAACAAGTCATCCTGCCCTGACGCTTGGTTTTGTAACGCCTGCTCCGCTTGATGCAAAGCCAAACTAACACTGGATAACATCGCTTGTCGATTAGTGTGTAAACAATCCATCGCGCCGGCGCGAATTAACGCCTCCATCACCCGCCGATTCACCTTTTTACCGGCACGGGCGGCAAAATCAAATAAATCCCGAAACACGCCTTGTGCCTGACGCTCGGCGATTACGCCGTCTAATGCCGCCTCGCCCACGCCTTTAATCGCGCCCAAGCCGTATAGAATGGTCTTCACATCGGTGGCTTTAAACTTGATTTCACAGCGATTAATGTCAGGGGGTACGATCTCCAGCCCCATCGAATAGCACTCATTGATCATGTGAACCACCTTCTCGGTGTTATCCATGTCCGACGAAATCTGTGCCGCCATAAAATGCGCGGGATAATGGGTTTTGAGCCAAGCCGATTGATAGGACACCAGCGCATAAGCCGCCGAGTGGGATTTGTTGAAACCATAACCGGCGAATTTTTCAACCAAGTCGAAAATCTTCATTGCTAGTTGGCCATCGACGCCATTGTTAATCGCGCCCTGTTCAAACTTGCCGCGCTCTTTGGCCATTTCCTCCGGTTTTTTCTTGCCCATTGCGCGACGCAGCATATCGGCGCCGCCCAAGGTGTAACCGGATAACACCTGTGCAATCTGCATAACCTGCTCTTGATACAGGATAATTCCGTAGGTCGGTTCAAGAATCTCTTTTAAGCTTTCATGCTGATATTGTGCATCAGGGTAGGATACGGCCTCTTTGCCATGCTTACGTGCAATAAAGTTATCCACCATGCCCGATTCAAGCGGACCAGGACGAAACAGCGCCACCAAGGCAATAATATCTTCAAAACAGTCGGGCTTGAGGCGACGAATCAAATCCTGCATCCCGCTCGACTCTAACTGGAACACGCCGGTGGTGCGTCCGGTTTTAATCAGTTCAAACACCGCACGATCACCGAGTGGAATACGCGTGATATCGACAAAGCCCTCATCACCGGGTTGCTTGCCGGCATTAATCGCTTGCAGCGCCCAATCAATAATCGTTAAGGTACGCAAACCCAAAAAGTCGAACTTTACCAGCCCGATGGTTTCGACATCGTTTTTATCCAATTGGGTGACGACACCTCGACCATCGGCTTCGGAATACATCGGACAAAACTCGTCCAAGGGCTTGGGGCCAATCACCACCCCACCGGCATGCTTACCGACATTACGCACCGTGCCTTCGAGTTTTAAACCCAAGTCCAGCAGGGTTTTCACGTCCTCGTCATTGCGATAACGTTGTTGCAAATCCTCTTCTTTTTCCAGCGCGTCTTTAAGCTTAATCCCCAGTTCGTTCGGGATCAGCTTGGCAACACTGTCCACCATGCCGTAACCGTGCCCCAGCACCCGCCCGACATCGCGCACCACCGCCTTAGCCGCCATGGTGCCGTAGGTAATAATTTGCGACACATGATCACGCCCATAATGGCGTGAAACATAGTCAATCACCTCGTCACGCCGCTCCATACAGAAATCAACGTCGAAGTCAGGCATCGACACCCTTTCCGGATTTAAGAAACGTTCAAAAAGCAAATCGTATTCAATCGGATCAAGGTCGGTGATTTTGAGTGCATAGGCAACCAACGATCCCGCGCCCGAACCCCGCCCAGGCCCCACTGGAATTTGATGATTTTTACCCCATTGAATAAAGTCGGCAACGATTAAGAAATAACCCGGAAACCCCATTTGCAAAATCGTGTTGAGTTCAAACTCCAAGCGCGCAACATATTCCTGCTTTTTTTGCGCCTGCTCGTCCTGCGACAGATGTCCAAACAAAAACGCTAAACGCTCATCCAAACCTTTTCGACATTCCAGATCAAAAAACTGATCCATCGTCATGCCTTCAGGAATAGGAAAATTCGGTAAATAATAGGTGCCAAGTTCAAGCGTGAGGTTACAGCGGCGGGCAATATGCAGGGTGTTTTCAATCGCCTCAGGAATATCGGCGAACAACACGTTCATCTCTTCGGTGCTGCGTAAGTACTGCTGTTCAGAGTAGTTTTTAGGCCGATTCGGATCATCCAATACATAGCCGCCGTTGATGCAACAACGCACCTCATGCGCCTCAAAATCTTCACGGGTCATAAAGCGCACATCATTGGTCGCGACCACCGGCAGTTCATAACGCCCGGCCACCTCAACCGCACCATGAATATAACGCTCTTCGTCCGGTCTGCCGGTGCGCACCAATTCCAAATAATAACGCTGTGGAAAATGCTGTTGCCACCAAGCGACACGTTTAGCCGTTAGATTCGGTTTTTCCGCTAGAATGGCTTGACCCACGTCCCCGCCACGACCACCGGACAAAATAATCAACCCTGCGTTAAGCTCGCCCAACCAGGCCTGGTCAACCACCGCGACCTGTTGCATATTAAATAGCTTTTGATTGGTTAAATAACTTTTTGAAATCAAACGCGAAAGATTGAGGTAGCCCTGCTGGTTTTGACACAAGGCGGTGATACTAAAAATCTCGCCGTCTGCCGATTCCACCCACAAATCAGCGCCCAAAATCGGTTTAATTTCTGCGCCGCGCGCCGCGCTGTAGAACTTCACCAGCGCAAACATATTGCTTTGATCTGTTAAGGCCAGCGCCGGTTGTTCAAGCGTTTTAACCTGACCCACCAGCGGCTTAATATGCAAAAGACTATCAACAACCGAAAACTCGGAGTGAACATGAAGGTGAATAAATGGAGTCATTGGCACGTTTTTTTATTGAATGGTCGGATATTTTAAAGATAAAACCTCACGATAGCTAGCCTTAAAACTCCACAAGTCTTTAGGCGGATACCTGTTAAAATACGTGTCATTCAATTAATCAAAAGACAATCAACATCATGGCTTTATTATTTCTTCGCGATATTTCTTTAAGTTTCGGTGCCGCGCCCCTACTCGATAAAATTCATTTTCAAGTTGAACCGCTCGAACGCGTTTGTATTGTTGGCCGCAATGGTGAAGGCAAATCGACGCTGTTGAAAGTCATCGAAGGCGTACAACCGGCTGACGATGGCAGTCGGATTATTCAAGATGGCGTTAAAATCGCCAAACTACGCCAAGATGTACCCCATGATATTCAAGGCTCAGTGTTTGACGTGGTCGCGCTGGGCTTGGGCGATATTGGGCGAATTCTAAAAGACTATCATCATGCCGCGCTGGATGGCGACATGGATAAACTCGGCGAATTGCAGCAACAGATTGAGGCGCAAAACGGTTGGGAGATGAATCAAAAGGTCGATACCATTTTATCTAAACTGGATTTACCACCGGATGACGAGTTTTCAGCCCTGTCGGGCGGTATGAAACGCCGCGTTTTATTAGCGCAAGCCTTAGTGCAACAACCCGATATTTTATTACTGGATGAACCCACCAACCATTTGGATATTCCATCGATTCAGTGGCTGGAAGGCTTTGTTAAAAACCTGCGCTGCGCCTTGGTGTTTATCACGCATGATCGCGCCTTTTTACAAGCCCTAGCGACACGGATTGTTGAAGTGGATCGCGGCCAATTGTTTAACTGGGAATGTGACTACCTTACTTATTTAGAACGTAAACAAGCACAACTAGAGTCCGAGGCCAAATCCAATTCTGAATTTGATAAAAAACTCGCACAGGAAGAAGTCTGGATTCGCCAAGGTATCAAAGCCCGCCGCACCCGGAACGAAGGTCGCGTACGTGCGCTAGAAAAGCTGCGTCTTGAGCGCCAAGCACGCCGCAGCCAACAAGGCAGCGCGAATTTGCAAGTCAACCTAGCCGAATCATCCGGCAAAAAAGTAATTGAAGTCAGCCATCTCTGCTTTGCTTGGCCGGATAAGGTGATCGTCAATAACTTTTCGACCCTGATTATGCGTGGTGACAAGGTTGGCTTAATTGGGCCTAACGGCTGTGGTAAATCAACTTTGTTGAAAATTCTGCTCGGGCAACAACAGCCACAACAAGGCAAGGTTGAACTCGGCACGAATTTACAAATTGCTTATTTTGACCAGCATCGTGCTAAGCTTAACGAAGACTTGTCCGTCGCTGAAAACGTCATGGATTCGAGTGACTTTGTTGAAATCAACGGCCAACGCAAACACATTATCGGTTATCTAAGTGATTTCTTGTTTGCGCCGGATCGTGCGCGCCAACCGGTAAAATCCTTGTCCGGCGGTGAACGCAACCGTTTGTTATTAGCACAAGTATTCGCTAAACCCTCTAACCTGTTAATTCTCGATGAGCCGACCAACGACCTAGACGTTGAAACCTTGGAACTGCTCGAAGATTTACTGATGAACTATCAGGGCACGGTGCTGATCGTCAGTCACGATCGTGCTTTCCTAAATAATGTCGCCACCAGCTCAATCGTATTTGATGCACCAGGCCTGGTGAATGAATATGTCGGCGGCTACGATGATTGGTTACGCCAGCGACCAAGTTTTGATAACCAAAACAAAAAAACCGACAAATCCACTAAAACCGAACCAGGTGAATCAGTCGTCACACAGCCTGCTGAAAAAACGCCAGAGGTCAAAAAATCGGCTAAAAAACTCAGCTTTAAAGACCAACGCGAATATGATGCATTACCCGGCCTGATTGAGCAGCTTGAACAAACACTCGAAGCCTTGAGCGACCAGGTCGCCCAACCGAGCTTTTATCAACAAGAACAACACAAAGTCGATCAAGTACTGGCAGAAATCCAGCAAAAAGAAACGGAGTTGGAACAGGCTTTTGAACGCTGGGAAATATTAGAAAGCCAACAACTAGGTTAATAACATGTCTTTTTTGAAACCACCAGGCCTGGTGATCATCGTATTTTCGTTAATACTCTCTGCTTGCCAGAATGGAGAAAACAACCCAACACTGACGAAGGAAGAGCATCAACCACCAGGCCTGATATTTGCCGTGCCGCCTTATGAAATGCCATCACGGATTCAGCAGCGGTTTGAGCCGCTGACAAGCTATCTAAGCGAGGTACTTGATCAACCCGTACAACTGTATATCACCCATAGCTACGAAGACCAAATTAAACGCCTTGCACTAGGCGAAGTCGATTTGGCCTACATGGGGCCGTCTTCCTACGTTAAGACACGCGATAATTTTCAGCAAACAGGCGTAAACACTATTGAGTTGATTGTGGCTGAAGCCCCCTATCGCGCGGCGATTATCGTTCATCAAAACAGCGATATTAAAAGTCTGACTGATCTTAAAAATCATTCGTTGGCATTTGGCTCTTACCACTCTTACACTGGTCACTTTATCGTTCGTCAACTTTTACGACTTGAACAAATCTACCTTCGCGATCTTCAGTTTTATAGCTATTTGGGGCGACATGAACGCGCGATTATGTCGGTAGTTCATCAAGAGTTTGACGCTGCTGCTACGACTGAAGGTTTAGCAAAACGTTTTATTGATCTCGGTTATCCAATAAGGGTGCTTCATACCTCTGAGCTGTTAGCGCCTACCGTTATCGTGGCAAGAAAGGGACTTGATACATCAACTATTGAAAGCTTGCGCGATGCTTTATTGCTACCCAGTGATAAACAATTACCCAAAATCGCTCAGTCAGGCCATCACTTCTACGAAGTAGACGACTATGAATTTTTAGAAGTGCGACGCATTTTAGATTTAATAGAATACTAAATCCTCACCCAAAACCATTGCAAACTGCAACAGTCATTGTTTTTTGCATCACCCCAAGATGATAAAAACAAAAATTTATCTAACCATTTCAACACTTTAAGTTTTGGCACAGTTATTTCTTACTCATAGATGCTAATAAGGTTAAGCCTTTCAAATTTAAAAATATAAAAGATGACTAAAAGAGGGATTTTATGAAACTGAAACATTCTGCATTAGTATCCGCATTAGCCGGTATTTTAGCCGCCCCAGTTGTTATGGCTGATGATGTTCACAAGGTTTATGGACAAGTTAACATATCTATTGATAACACCTCGCTGAGTGGAAGTGGTTTTTCTGCTGAGCAACAGGATGGTTCATCCCCATGGGTTGGACGGGATAAAGGCACGGGGTTCAAAAGTAATGCCTCACGGATTGGTTTGATGGGCAATATGGCGACTAATCTCGGTGATGCGCGCCTAACCTATGTTGCTGAACTCGAATATACAACAGTTGGAGATACTGGAGCCAATAACGTATTTGGTCGTGAAGCCACCGTTGGACTTAACAGCAAACAGTTTGGTCATTTGCGCATGGGACGTTTAACGCCAATGTATAAATCGAATTATGCAGTCATTGACCCATGGACTGATCATGTTTTGCAAGCGCGAGCCGGTGGCCAGCAAGGTGCCTCTAGCTTAAATGCCAACTACTTTAATAACGCTATAGAATATAGATCACCAAACTTTAATGGCATTAGTTTTAGTGGTTTTTACTCGATAATGCACGACGGTAGCAGCCAAAGAATGCACAATGCAGGTGCTATGGGTCGATACATTGGTGGAACGGCTTATGGTTTTGGAGTTCGTTATCTAAAAGACGGACTTCGTTTAGCACTTGATACTATTAAGCTTGACGCAGATAGCTTTGCCCCAGGTGGGGTTGGTGGCGTTAATGTTGATAATGGCTCAGCCAATAAACTTACCGCTGAATACAAAACGAAGCAATATAGTGTTGCTGCACATTATGAGGATGCCTCTGGGATTAACCAAGGTAAGAACATGTTTGCAGTTGCAGGTTTATATGCTGGACATTCAACCTTTACCGCAAGCTATGGTATCAACCAGGGTGATACTAACAATACCTTCGGTACAAAAGACGCCACCACAATGAACCTGGGTTACAAATATAAGCTGAACCGTCGTTCAGATATTATTGCCGGTTACTCCATTCATGAGCGCGATACCAACGCAGGACTAGCTCGCAAAGCCAGTACCTTTACCGTTGGAATTGACGCGAAGTTTGGTTACTAATCGTCAAAGCGCTTAAACCACCAGGTCTGGTACTTGGTGGCAGAATTTATGGTTGTTTTTCATTAGTTATTGGCCGACAGTTTTTCGGCCTTTTTTAGTTAAACTGCTAGAATATCTGATGTTTCAAATTATAAAAATTAGTTAATAGAGGTCTATCTATGTTTCGAATGATGAAATCTTTATTTTTGGGTGCCGCCTTGATTGCACCTAGTTTTGCGCTGGCCGATGTGGTTAAGTTTGAAAAGGTCACTGACAATGTCTATGCCTTTATTGGTGAAATCAATGATCGCACCAAAGAAAACCTGGGCTTAAACGCCAATATCGGCCTGGTGGTTACACCTGAAGGTGCGGTGATTATTGACTCCGGTGCGGGGCCCTTATCTGCTGCGGCGATTGAAAAAGCCGCTAAAAAAATTACCGACCAAAAAATTGTCGCGGTGTTTAACACCGGCGCACAAGATCATCGCTGGTTAGGCAATGACTATTTCGCAAAAAAAGGCGCACAAATTTATGCGATGCAAACCACGGTTGACACCCAAATCAAAATGGAAGCTTCAATCTTAAACCGCATCAAAAGCACCGATCCTATATTCCATGACCAAACGCCTTTCCATGCTCAAAATCCATTTTCGGGTTCAAACGGCAAAGTAACGATTGGGGGCGTTAACTTTGAAGTGAAATACTTTAATGATGCCCACTTCCCAGGTGATGCCGTGGTTTGGTTACCGCAAACCCAAGTGCTGTTCTCCGGTGACCATGTGTATGTTGATCGCTTGTTAGGCGTTCACCCCCACACCCATGCGGTGAAATGGTTAGAGGCGTATGAGCAGATGATTCAGTTGCCGGCTAAATTCATTGTGCCGGGTCATGGCGAAGTGTCTGACAAAGCCAAAGTGCAACGTGAAACCGGCGATTACCTAAAACAACTAGTCGAAGCGGTGCAAGTAACCATTGATGACATGGGGTCATTGGATGATGTCAGCCCTTCTCGTGACTGGTCAGCATTTCAGCATTTGCGTCATTTTGACGGCTGGCATGGTCGTAACGTGAGCAACACCTTTCAACGCTTAGAAATGGAATCGATGTAATAGGCAACTTTCCTATTAAATAAGCGATAATAAAACCATCCATATTCAGGATGGTTTTTTATTGATATTGGCTTAGGAGATCCCTTGAGACATCGCTGGCAACCTAAAACCCTATCGGGATTACTCAATTTATACCTAGGATTGGGCTTAACCCTGTTTACGCTATTAGCCGGTGTTTTTTTGCATGTTATTGTTTCTCATACTTTGGAAGACACCCTGCGTGATAAAGCACAGGCTTTATCACAGCAACTCGCAGTCATGACACTTGATTCGGTGCTGATGCGTGACTATGTCGTGATCGAACGCTTTGCCGAAGATCTGGTGCGCCAGTCCAATGATATTTTGTTTTTACATATTCAAACAATTGACGGCGAAACGCTTGCAAAGGTGGGCGATGACCAACGCGCTAGCACGATTGCGCACTTTCATCAAACCACCCCTATTCTGTTTATGCAACGCTCGATTGGGGAAATCCAGCTCGTCTATTCGCGCGACTTAGTTGAGCAAACCTTTAAACAAATCATGCTGTTTGCGCTGGGCGGACTGCTTGTGTTGCTTGGGCTACAATCTTGGTTGATTCGCCGTTTGTTAGCCGCCAAACTCATTCATCCGATTGAACAATTACTCGCCAACTTAAATCCTTTAAAACAAGCGCTTAACCAGGCTGAAGCCTTCCCAGATCAACCAGTGGAAGTATTGGGGCTGCAAACAATCTTCAACCAGCTTAAACAAGATATTAATAAGCATATTAAAGCCTTAGAGCAAGCTCATTCACTTTCCAATAAAATGGTAGAAAAACTGAATGATGGCCAGCGTCTTGCAGCGATTGGCCAAATGGCGGCGGGCCTTGCACATAATCTCAATACCCCGCTGGCGACAATTATTGGCTACTCACAAATGGTTTATTCGACCAGCGACGATGACGCGATAAAAAAGCGCATGCAGATTATTGAGCGCCAAGCGAAAACCAGTGCCGAGGTAGTTAAAAGCCTATTAAATGCCTCACGCGCACCCAATGCAAACCTAAGCGAACTGCAGGCAAGTGATTATCTCGACAGCTTCTGCAAGCTTCTAAAACCGATATTAAAACAAAAAGGCTTGCAAACTATTAAGCTTGATCTCGAATCGATTAAAATTTCAGCCGATGGCGGGTTATTAGAGCAGGTTTTATTTAACCTATTTGGTAATGCGGTTGAAGCGGGCGCGACCGAAATACATGTTAAACTTAATGCACAAAACAACCAGGCCTGGTTGTCAATTATCGATAATGGCGCAGGCATTCCTCCTGACTTACAATCCGAGGTATTTAAGGCCTTTGTCACCACCAAACCCAGTCATCAAGGCACTGGTCTGGGGTTGTTTATGGCCAACCAAATGCTTAACTCCATGCACGCGCATTTGGAACTCATAACGTCAAAACCCGGCTACACTGAATTTAGACTTTACTTAAACCTAGCTCAAGCCCATACAAAAGATAAGGTGCTATGAAAACTCCAAACAAACCGATTCTATTTGTTGTTGAAGATGATGCGGATATGGCAGATTTGTTAGCCGAATTAGCAACCACCACCGGCTTTAAGGTCGAGGTTTTTTTACAAGCCGAGCGCGCTCAACAAGCTATTCATCTCAACCCTCCTGCCGTTGTGCTCACCGACCTGCGTTTACCGGATGGCGATGGGCTAAGTATATTAGAAACCACGAAACACGCCAGCCTCGACACCCAAGTGGTTCTAATTACGGGTTATGCTACGCTGCAAGACGCGGTACAAGGCTTCAAATTGGGCTTGTATGACCTGATTACCAAACCCTTTGATATCGCGCAAATGACCGCCCTGCTCCAACGTTTGTTAGACCAGGTTCAACACCGCAAGTCGATGATAAAACTTCAAACGCGCTTGGCACAACTTGATAATACCGAGCTGCAGCCGATTTGCCAAAGCCCGAAAATTAAAGCGGTGTACCAATTAATCCAACAAGTTTGCCAAATGGATGTGCCAGTGTTGATTGAGGGTGAAACCGGCGTGGGTAAAGGCGTGCTGGCTAAATTTATTCATCAAAATAGTCCTCGAAAACAAGATTCGTATTTTGAACTTAACTGTGCGGCAGTGCCGGCTAATCTAATCGAATCCGAGTTATTTGGTCATGAAAAAGGCGCATTCACTGGTGCGAATAGCCGTAAACTCGGCTTGCTTGAATTAGCGGATGGGGGCACCCTATTATTGGATGAAATCAATAGCATGAGCTTGGATGTGCAAGCGAAAATGCTACATTTTTTACAAAATCAGACGCTGATTCGCGTCGGCGGTCAAACCACCATTCAAGTCGATGTGCGTTTGATTTTTGCCAGCAATCAGTCTTTACAGTCCTTGGTTCAACAGCTGACCTTTCGGCAAGATTTATATTACCGGATTAATGTCTTTCCGGTTGAACTGCCCGCGTTGCGCGAGCGTCCCGAAGATATTCAAGCCTTAGCTGAACTATTTTTAAGCCGATTTGCCCGCAAATTTAACAAGCCGGTTAAACAAATAAGCGCTGATGCGTTAAAACAACTTAAAACCTATGATTGGCCGGGCAATATCCGCGAGCTGGAAAATATTATCCAACGCGCGGTGGTATTGGCACAGACCGAGCAAATTGAACTGGCGAACTTACCGCAAGAAATGCGCCCCGCACCCAATAAAATTGAACTCTCGCCAGGCCTGGTTGTGGCAGAAAACACCCCACTTGAACAGCTTGAAAAACTGTGGATTGACTATACCCTTCAACGCTGTAATGGCAACAAATCCCAAACCGCACGCGAGCTTGGCATTGATGCTTCCACCCTACATCGCAAGCTGGCGCGTAAATAAACCTTAACCCAAAACATCCCCATGAAAAATAAACGCAAGATTTTCTGCATAAGAAGACATATTGAACGACATTATTTAAATAAATAAGCTTTGATTTTCAGGGCTACTGCCAAAATAAGTAGCGGCTCCTGCATAGTCAATTCCATCAATAAAATCACTATGCTTAAATCCCATTAGTTCAATGCTCATTTCACAAGCGGTCATCTTAACCCCCAGCTCAAGGCAAAGCGTTCTTAACTCTTCAAAAGGTAGCTGCCCTTGCTCGGCAAGTTTTTTCTTAAATGACCAGGTTGCAAAGCGTGTAACACCTGGCATTGACCAGATTAAATCAGGTATAGATTGACGCAAATCCTGCTGACGTAGCCATCTAGGACCAAAGGGAAGGTGTACAGGCATAGCAGGGTTACCAACGGGTGAAACACTTAAGCTTCGGGAGTCTTTTAGTAGGCAGCGTAAGCCATAAAAAGTAAAAAATATATGTACGTCTTTGTCCATCACCCGGCCAGTACTTGCCAAAATCATTGGCGGATAAGCCCAGTCCAATGAACCCTTGGTTTGAATAATACTCAACTGACTTGACGACTCGCTCACTGGATTACCTCGCAACTTAAATAAAACAAAGAGGTAATATCCTCCAAGAAACGGCCTGATAAAGAAGCATAACCACCATATTAAAATCAATACCGTTTAGCTAAGGTCCAACAGTAATTTTATTACTTGGTTTTTCAGGCCAGCTGGATAGTTCATATACAATACCCAACTCTGCACGACCCCATTGACCTAAGGTTGTTAAGGTTACATGACTTGGAAAAATTCGATGAACATGAATACCCTCTTTTTCTTCCCGTTCATTAAATACTTGACCGTTGATAATAGCTTGCCGACTGCCGCTTGCATTAATAATCGCACTAAGTCTTAGTTGCCCTCTTACTTCAGAAAGCTCTATTTCTTCTTCATCTAAGACAGGTACTGCAACTGGCAAAAAATGACGTGTTCTTTGCTGCTCTAACAACTGTCTTACTTCAGGCTTCATCAACAAGCCTGGTACACTTTTCAAATCAAGCGTTTCGGCCTTTAGAGTCATAGGTATCAGTATAAACAACAAACCATAAACCATCACCAGGTGATTAAGTTTTATTTTCACCTTAACCTCCTTTCATCAAACTGGCTTAACTGAGCACGAAAAACATGCATGTCACAACGCATAGAAATGTTACCTTGCTCAGGACGTAACTCAAATGCTTGGTCTTGGATAGCATTCAAGCGCAAATCACAGCGTTCAACCCAAATATCTGCCTGAAGATGACTACGAAGTTCATTAACTAGGCGCATCAAGTCCGTATCAATCTGCAAATTGCCTGATAGATTTATTCGGGTATGGTAAATGACTTGGCTATTTAGAGGTAGTTGAGCCAACTGGTTAGCTGATAATCGACGCTCTGGTTCAAAATTAACACTTAAGCCCGTTAATAAAAGCCTATCACTAATATCATTCAGTCTATCGGCCCAATCAACTCGATTCATCGGTTGTTTAATCCCCCGATCTACAAGGGATTCATATTTTGGCAAGAAACTTTCAAAGTCTCTTTTTGTAATACTCAATTGATTAACATCTGACTCTAACTGTCTGAGTACTCGCTCCTTTTGGTCAATACTCCTCTGTAGACTAAATGTCGTTTCCATATACCAGCTGTAAACGGTATAAAAAATAACGCTACTTAACACAAACATTGCCAAAGGTATAAGCAACATGCGCTTTGCAAAACTGGTTAATAGTGGGCGATCCAGTTTCATCTCATGCCCTCGTTTGGCCTAGTGGTATTTTCAAGCTTTATTTGACGACGCTGCTCCCACTCAACATTGATCTGAACACGCGTATCAGGTTGAAGGTTCGGAACACGGTAAGCTCTGGTGACATCCTCATCAAAGGGTCGACGCATAATATTAACATTACTTACACCTGGCATTAGCTTTAGTGCCTGTTCGAAATCATTGATCGCCTGTGTTAGGTTAACAAACCGACCATCAAATGGTCCTACTGCAGCTTGCATAGTAACTTTGACAGAAGGTGGGTCAATTGCTGTTTGTGGAGCCCAGTTAATACTTTGAATGTGTACCAGGCTATGCTGTGATAATAACAGCCCTAATGCATTAAAATCATAGCCATAAGGATAATCCTGAATCAAACGATCCAGCGCATGATAAAAATTAACGGTCGCTTTAATATCTGCAGGCGACTCATAACCTTTTAAAATATCAACAAAACTTTTCCGCTGATTGACTAGCTCTTGCTCTGCTTGTCCAAGAACAGTAATTTTGTTTTTTAAAAAATCACTCTGTAACAACGCATTAATGCCAATAAAAAGCGAGGCAGACACTGCAACAACAGCCAGTGCGCTAAACAAGTAACCTGATGCTTTAAAACCACGAACCATTTTGACATATGGCAGTTCATAAAAATTCTTTACAAAGCCTCGATTTACCTTCTCTGCAAGAACCTGACTGGCATTATATTCTGAGTGATCCGTCAGAGATATTCGGATAAAGTCCTGCGGTCGAGCTAAGACAAAAAAGTTTTTATCTTGACTCCACTTCGCTGATATAACACCCGATTTCTTAAATTGATCTAACAGATACTCTTCTCGCTGTTCAGCGACTTGATCAATTAGTACAAAATTGATGGGCTCATTAAACGGTAACATTTTTTGATTGTAAATAAATCGAACAGCCAACCGGGTTTCACTTATTGCTTGACTTAAACGCTCGTTATCATCTGAATACTGATTGTTTTGATTATCTACCTCAACTATACGCGTCATGCGTAAATAACCCTGGTAAAAGAAACACTGTCTGTAGTGAGACTCTGAAACTTTAATCACCATTAAAATCGGAGACTTTTTTAACTGGCTGGCATTCAATTTCGCCGTTTTCTTTATTTCCGTATTTAATAGATTCTGAAACAAGATTGAAGAAGAGTAAAATCCAGACCAAATTAATCGTGCAGTGACGATACTTGATATCAAACGATCAATGGCTTTCGAAGGATAAAGCACATTTGATATCACAAGCTCTTCTTTGCGAGTGTCTGAATTCTTATTTCGAATCCCTGTCCAGGTTATTTGATGACAAATGGCACCTTTAGATAGGAACTTATTGTGCAATCGTTGCTGCAACGCATGCTTTTCCCAGGGTAGCAAGACAGGCATGTCTTCCAAAACGGTATCTTCAGAGATTGAATCGACTATAACACTTACCCTGGCTGTTTTAGGTATTTCGGAAATAAAATCTTCAACCTCATCCCACTCTACTTTATTTAGAGCCCTGTCTTCGCAATCAAAGCAGTAACTTTCGAGATATTGATCCATCGCATATAGAATATAATGCATCGATTAGCCTTAAAAATCTACTTGTGTCATAGTGTCATAAATTGGACCGAGGACAGCAATCAAAACCCACCCAACCATTACTGCCATAACGATGGTTAACAAAGGCTCAATCGCTGGCTCAATTTTTTCAATCATTTCTTTGGCTTCACGGTCGTAAAAGTAACCCACATTGGTTAAAGCTTGATCCATATTACCGCTTCGCTCACCAACACGAATCATTTTTAAACCAAGAATCGGAAAGACATTTGCCTTTTCAAAAGCCAGATGGATCGGCATTCCTTCCTCGACCATCTTAATCGCCGCTTTGACATTATTTTCCAAATAAGCGTTACTTACCACACCAGACGCCATCTCCATCGCATCGGTAAAACTAACGCCTGATCGATACATCACAGCAAGTGTATTGGCTAAACGCGCAATTTTAAGATTATAAAGTACAGGACCAATTAACTTAATTTTAAATAAAGCTCTATCAAACTGATGAAGAAATTCCGATGAACGTTTAAGCCAAGCCTTTACAATATATACCAATAAAAATGGAGCAATAAGCAAGTAAATAATATAGGCCTGAACGAAGTTGGACGTCGCAACGAGTGACTTGGTTGCCCATCCAACTTCGCTTCCCATTTCACCAATAAAAGAAAGCAATTGGGGCACTAAAAAGACCATCATTAAAGTAATAACACCTATGACAACTATTGCAACAATAGTGGGATAAACCATAATTTTTTTTGCTTTAGCTGCAAGTTCATCTTCCCATTTAATCATTGCGCCTAAGTCGGCTAATACTTCTTCTAGTTGCCCAGTTTGCTCTCCACTTCGTACTAACGTAATGTAAACCTCGCCGAAGGTTTCGCTATAGGTTGATAGCGCATCAGCAAAGCTATCGCCACCCTCCATTGATTGATGAATATTGGTGAGCATATCTTTGATGGCTGGGTTATCAAATGAATCTCTAAGGTCATTTAATATTTCCATCAGAGGCACACCTGCTCGAAGCAGCTGTTCAAACTGGAAAGTGATTAAAATCACCTCCTTACGGGATACTTTGCTTTTCTGAAGAAAGCTCAATCCTTGCGACTTAGGCTTTAAGGTAAGAATATCTATCTGCGAGTTTTTAAGTTTTAACTCTACATCCGATATGTTTTTAGCCCCCATTTGTCCACGAACACGTTCACCATATTGATTAATCCCTGAATATTCATACAGTTGCATAACGACTCCTAAATTAATTCAGTAAGATTAACAACACGGCTTACTTCATCCAATGTTGTTTCGCCTTTACGAACCCAAACAATCGCCGATTCAGTAAGCGTTCTAAACCCATTCGCTCTCGCCAATTTTAAAATATGATGAACAGGTGCCTGATCAAGCAACAATTCATCCATTTCTTCAGTAAAACGCAGCGTTTCCAGTATTGCTAAACGACCTTTATATCCCGAACCACTACACTTATCACACCCCTTGGCTTTATATAAAACATGATCCGAACCTGGTTCAATCCCTACAAGCTGAGCTTCAAAGTCTCCAGGGTGATAAGCTTCTTTACAGTGTGGACATAATTTGCGTGCCAATCTTTGTGCCAAAATTCCAATAATATTACCGGCTAAGATTGTTGGCGATACACCAATATCTAATAGCCTTGGAATAGTTGCAATGGCTGAGTTAGTATGAAGAGTAGCGAAAACTTGATGACCGGTCATCGCGGCCCTGAAAGCCATTTCTGCCGTTTCACCATCTCGAATTTCGCCAATCAGAATAATGTCAGGGTCTTGTCTCAAAAGAGCACGAACTCCACGTGCAAAAGTCAGCCCAATTTCATCATTAACAGCCGTCTGTCGTATCAGTGACATGGGATATTCTACAGGGTCTTCCAAGGTCATGATGTTTGTACTGATATCATTAACTTCATTGAGAATAGAATAGAGCGTTGTTGTTTTACCCGAACCCGTTGGCCCAGTGACCAAGAAAATACCGGTTGGCCTTGATAGCATCAACTTTAACTCTCTTTGAGCATCAGGATCTAGGCCAAGCTTTTGGAGCGGAACAATTCCTTTTTGACGATCTAGAATCCTGAGAACAAAGTTTTCACCCTGAGTTCCAGGTAATGACGATACACGGAAATCAATACGACGTCCCATGACGACTAAATCCATATGACCATCTTGAGGTAAACGTTGATCGGTTAAATCTAGGTTAGACATTACTTTAAGACGAATCACTAAGCCAGACCAAAGCGACTTGTGTAATAGACGAATTTCTTGCAAAACACCATCTATTCGATACCTGATTCTGACATAGTATTCTTCCGGCTCAAAGTGAATATCAGAAGCCTCACGCTTAACCGCATCGGTTAAAACACTATCTACAAGCCGAACCATCGGTTGTGAATATTCATCTGTTTCAGCGAGTGCTTTGAGATCAACTTGCCCCGTTTCAAGCTCATTGATAATTCCATCCAATGAAAGTTCGTAGCCATAATAGTGATCAATGGCATACTGAATTTCAGCTTCAGCAACTAAAACGGGTTTAATTGTAATATTTGATTGCCTAATACCTCTACGAAGCTTATCGATAATCAGAATATTCTCGGGATTTGCCATTCCCACTTGAAGCACATCATTTTGCAAACTAATCGGAATAACTTGATTACTTCTAGCAAAAACCTCATCAATTAAGTCCAAAGCCGTAAGATCAGGAACAATTCCCTTTAGACTAACCGCATCATAACCCGTTGTTTCTCCGATAATTGAACTTATTTCATCTTCTGAAACAAATCCCAGGGTAACCAAAACCTCACCCAGTTTTTTAACTGGTCCTTTCCTTCCTGCTAATACAGAAGATGAGGATAACCGCTGCTCGGTTAACGCAATCCG
Source organism: Thiomicrospira microaerophila (assembly GCF_023278225.1). GTDB lineage: Bacteria > Pseudomonadota > Gammaproteobacteria > Thiomicrospirales > Thiomicrospiraceae > Thiomicrospira > Thiomicrospira microaerophila_A. Next base: position 794,621 of record NZ_CP070959.1, on the reverse strand, counting down.
TAGTTGATCTTGTGTAATATGACCAGACTGAACAAGTATTTCACCCAAAGGTAGAGATTGCGCCATTAGTAATGATTCCCCAAAAATCGCTCTATCGCTATGACACGCCGTTTAATAGAATCGGTACTAAACCTAGCATCATGAAAATCAGCTATAGCTAAAGCATGCTTATAATGATCCAATGCTGAGTGAAAGTCTCCTAAATGATCAAGGCTAATTGCCAAGTTAATCCTATAGTTAGCATTATTGTTGTCTAGTCTTACACTTTCAAAATAATATTGCTGCGCCCTAAACCAATCACCTTGTTTGGCATAAACATTTCCTACAGCAAACTGTAATTCGGATGAGAATGGATTGTTTTGCAGAATCGCTTTTAAATCTAAATTATGAGGTCCTAAGCCAGCGAGAGTACTTGCCAAGGATGCGATGCCCAACTTTGCCTCCTTGTCTTCCGAGTTTTCTTTAAGGAGTTGTTGATAAAAATTAAAAGCCTTTTCATAGTGTCCTCTATGAACAGCAATAGCAGCAAGTCCCAATTTACTTACTCGGCTATTCGGGTAACCCAATAGGTGACGGTTATACAAGTCTTGTGCTCTATCGAAGTCACCCTGAATATATGCTTCGTAAGCTAGTAAAGAAAATGATTCGGTATGAGATGTTTTTTCAACCCTTATTGGCGTGGGGCTAATTGATGTTATTGGTTTATCAACAGCTGGCTTAGTTAACTGTTGTTCTATTTGTGGTGCAACAGGCTCTGAATCCACAGATGATAGATTTGACTTCACTTCCTGCGACAAAGCTGTCATCTCTAACTGACTTTTTTTATTCCCTAGGTTTCCTGTAGCCCGTGTATCAATCTCCGTGATTGCTTCTTGAATCAACTCCGAATTTACGGATATTTTTGCTTCATCAACAGCAAGCTGAACCGGTGATCTCGCCTGTTCAGAATGTGCATTAACCATATTCATCAATCTTTGAACATCAGCATTATATTCATTTTGAAGTGCGGAATAATAGTAAAAGGCGTAATAAAATAAAGCCACAAAGAATGTTAACGCGAACAATAGATAAATTAAAGGCGCATAGGTTCGCTCCGACACCTGCGCTGCCTTAGGCTTTACACTTTTGTTATGAGAAGCTAACTTATTTTTTGAGAAAAATTGTTTTAAACTTTTTGCCTTAGCTTTATCAGGGGAGTGATTATTTTTATCTGTTGAAAACTTTTTAAATAATGGCTCTTTTTTTGCAACAACTGGGATAACAGGAGGGTTTAACCAAGATTTTTTAGCCGAATTGGCTTCAATTTCGTTTATTTCGTACGGTTTACTAGACGTCTTTATATCAGCGGAAGATTTAGAATCTGTCGTTTTTTGTTCATTATGGGGAGATTCTGTATCCCTACTAACAGCATTAGTTAAACCATCAGAAATTCTTGACTCTGTAGTCGCTTCCTCGGTTTCCAATTCTGCAGCACTCAAAGTTTCTTTTTCCTTCAATTTTAGCTTTGAAGCTTCAATTGTGGCGGAGAAGTTTTCAGGTTTTGGATTAGATTCTAGCAATCTGTCAGAAGAAGAAGTGACATCTGAAGGCTTGGACTCATTTTTTTCAATAATCTCGGAAGATGAATGGTGAAGTATTTCTGGTTTTGACTTAGCAAGATCAACATCTAAAGGTTCAAGCGAAAAAGCTGATCTACTTTTAGATGCATCGAGCCTAGAAGGCTTTTCCAAAACATCGGGCGCAGCATCATCAGAAAGCGACACCTGCGCATCCATTAAACTCAAACCTTTTGGGTTTTTAATAGGATCTTTTGTTTGCTGTTGTTGTTTTTCAGCAGCAGCCTTTTTTAAGGCTTCTAATAAAACACTCATTATTCACCCTTTGAATGCTTTTGAAGAAACTCTCTAAAACCGCTAAGATCGCCAGTTTCTTCAATATCAGGTTTACTAACAACCGTTGGCTTTATAAAAATAACCAACTCTGTTTTTGTTATACCACGGTCTCTGTAACCAAATATTGCATCACCAATAATAGGTATTCTTGAAAGCCAAGGTAAGCCAACACTTCTGTCATCATTTCTATCCTCAATTAAGCCACCTATCACTGCTGTCTGTCTATTTCTAAGTCGAAGTACCGTTTCCATTTCTCGTTCCTGAACGACAGGAACCAAACTTTCAGCTCCTACTGCCCTTAAATCGGGATTAGGGTCTTGAACGCGTCCAATAATCCTTGAAATAGTCGGCCGAACATTTAGAGTTACTTCATTACTGTCAGTAACAAATGGAGTCATACTCATCATGAGTCCAACAGGCACTGTTCTTAAAGAAGACGAGTAGGTAGTAGTTTCAACACCACTTGTTCCAGTTGATCGGGAAACATCAATTGTAAAATATACTTCATTATCAACAACTTTAAGCAAGGCTGGCTGGTTGTTAATGGCCATGATTTTAGGTGAAGATAGCACCCTTACCTCGCCAAATTCTTCCAATGCTTTTATGCCAAGGTCAAAACCGAAACCAATTTCTGTTGTCACCCCTGTAGTAATTGATGTCCCTGCCCCAACCGCAGTAGCATTAATACCGTTACCAAAACTACTTGCAAGCCAATCAATACCAGCTTGATATCTATCAGACAAAACAACCTCTACAACCGACGCCTCAATCATAACCTGGCGTTCAGCTCTGGAGGTGATAGCATTTAGATAAGCATTAACCTTGTTATGTGTTTTTTCGTTGGCGTTAACAATAACCAAGCCAGCCTCAGCGTTGATGACCACTCTTTCAGAAACAGTCTGAATCTGTCCATCTTCTGCATGAACCAGCGTATTGTCAGAAACCATTGCTAAAAGTGTGCGATTTAACGCATTCCAAAAGTCATGTTCTGATACCACATCAATCGTTGAACGGCTGCCTGCCTGACCACCGGTCTGAGGATTGACAGCACCACCAACAGCCATGTTCATGACAATACTGTCCTGACTTTTACGTGTAATGTTTACGTAGTCAATAGGGTAACTTTTCCAATAAGCTCGATCAGGTCTTATTGTTATAAACGAATCAGTTACTTCAGCGATAAGATCAAGTTGATTGGCAATCCTAGATAAAATTGAAGGTAATGTCTGATTAACGGCATTAATAGTTAAATTACCCTCAACCCCTCGCCAGATATCTACTTGATAATTTGACATAGCTGCCAAACGATACAAAACCTCATGAACAGGAGCCTCAATAGCACTAATAGAATACAAGGCTAAAGGTTTTTCAGGCACTGGTGGTGGATTGTACGGTAATGACCTAATAATCTGCGGAACTTGAGCTTCAATTGAGTCAGGTCTAGAGTCTGGCGTCAGATGTCCAGAATAACTGTATGATTGATCTTTGCCAATTGAAGGCTTTGATGGATTAGTATTGCAACTTGCAACCAAAAAACTGCTAATAAAAATTAAAATTAACTTCATAAAGTTGGCCACTTATATTTTAGGTTATTGGGCATTCGTCATTCCTATCGAACTTAAATTATTCTTTAACCGGTTTTTGACACTTGATGCTCTGACAACAATTGGAGAACCAATTTTATATGCACTAGGTAATTTATCGATATCAGCTTGAGCAGCCGAAAAATCAGAGTAAATACCATAAAACAGGATATATCGAGGAAAATCAATTGACCAGTATAAGTACTGGCTATCTAGTACACTTTCTAGCTCACTAACGACACGATTCAAATCAGAAACACCGCCTGTAATTATTTGTATACTGTACTTATGATCGTTTAAACCATCTAACAATGCAAATAAATCACGCATATATCGGTTATATTCATCAAGATCGGAATTATACATAAAGCTATTAAAGAGTTGCTCAAAACTATCAATAGATGGATTATCGGCAGCCAACTCAACAACATTATTATTTTTAAGTTGATTAAAATCATGGACAATGTCTTTATCAGCAATCAATAAATCCTCAGACACTGATACGTTTTCGATGAATGAATCCTGCTGAAATTCTAAGTGATTGAACTCTTTTAATACGCTCGGAATACTCTTTCCCTCTCCTACAAAATAAGTGTTGTAATAAGCAAATAAACCTATAATCAATACAGGGAAAACAAGAATCAAAGATAAAAAAGCTGCGTGTTTTCTGATAAAGCTTTTTGTTTGAGAGGGTGACAAATGATGTGGCATAACTTTTTTAGAGTCATCACAATAAGCTGCTAATAAAGCCGAATCCGCAATACTATGGATCTCCCTAATCATACCATTAGACTTTTTACAAATAAGTTTGGCAATCGGAAAACTAAATACATCATTTCCTGAATAGCCCGCTTTTCTCATCCTAAAATTGAGATAAGAAAAGACATCAGCGGGATTCAAAGCTGGAAGATAAATAGACTGTGAAACACGACTTAAAAACTGTCTAATTTCAGGCTTAGATAGATTCAAATCAAGTTCTGGCTGGCCAAATAGGACAATCTGAACGAGTTTGTGTTGATCAGTTTCCAAATTGGATAATAGGCGCATTTCTTCTAGCGTATCAATCGGCATTGCCTGTGCTTCATCAACCAATATTAAACAATGCCTACCCATTCCATGCTCTGAAATAAAAAAATGTTGCAATTGATTAATGAATGCAAACCTATGATCATTTGTACTAACTTCAAGACCAAACTCATGGCATATAAAAAATAGAATATCAGAAGGTAAGAGATTAGGAGAATTAATATAAATTACATTGAAATTCAAAGGTAGGCACTGAACCAATTTTCTTAAAATTGTCGTTTTACCACTACCGACTTCACCCACTACTTTTATAACCCCATCACCACGTTTTAAAGAATAAACTAACGCATCGACGATGTCTCCACGCGATGCATCACTATAAAAAAACTCTAAGTCAGGTGTCGAGCGAAAAGGCAGATCATTTAGATTGAAAAACGACTCATACATAAGAAGCCAATGATATTGAATTAAGTATATGTATTATATGCTGTAAACAAAGCAACAAAAAGAATTTGTAGGATAGAAAACCTAAAAACAATAAAATTATGATAAAAAAAAACCCCTCGAGGAGGGGTTTAGGAATAGGGTGCTTGGCGATGACCTACTCTCGCATGGGGAGACCCCACACTACCATCGGCGCTGGAACGTTTCACTTCTGAGTTCGAGAAGGGATCAGGTGGTTCCATTCCGCTATGGTCGCCAAGCAATTCGGTTTTGTAAATGCAGCGCATTTACTTAAATTCTTTGCTAAGAAGTAATCTCTGTTTCGCTGTGTTTGTTTTTTGTTTAGGGCTTAAGCCTTCAAACACCTTCATTGTTTGTAATAGGACACATATACCTGATCACTTGGATTGAGCAGCCTTGGCTTTCAATCTCATCTCAAGCGCTCATATCAGTTAAGTCACTTTTGAGTTGTATAGTTAAGCCTCACGAGTAATTAGTACAAGTTAGCTTCACACATTACTGCGCTTCCACACCTTGCCTATCAACGTCCTGGTCTTGAACGGCTCTTTAGAAGACTTATAGTCTAGGGAGAACTCATCTTGGGGCAAGTTTCCCGCTTAGATGCTTTCAGCGGTTATCTTTTCCGAACGTAGCTACCCAGCAGTGCCATTGGCATGACAACTGGAACACCAGCGGTTCGTCCACTCCGGTCCTCTCGTACTAGGAGCAGCCCCCCTCAATTCTCCAACGCCCACGGCAGATAGGGACCGAACTGTCTCACGACGTTCTAAACCCAGCTCGCGTACCACTTTAAATGGCGAACAGCCATACCCTTGGGACCGACTTCAGCCCCAGGATGTGATGAGCCGACATCGAGGTGCCAAACACCGCCGTCGATATGAACTCTTGGGCGGTATCAGCCTGTTATCCCCGGAGTACCTTTTATCCGTTGAGCGATGGCCCTTCCACACAGAACCACCGGATCACTAGAACCTGCTTTCGCACCTGCTCGACGTGTCAGTCTCGCAGTCAAGCACCCTTTTACTCTTGCGCTCATTGCACGATGTCCGACCGTGCTGAGGGTACCTTCGCGCTCCTCCGTTACTCTTTAGGAGGAGACCGCCCCAGTCAAACTACCCACCATACACTGTCCCTGACCAGGATTCACTGGCCGAGGTTAGAACCTCAATACTATCAGGGTGGTATTTCAAGGATGGCTCCACAAGAACTGGCGTCCTCGCTTCATAGCCTCCCACCTATCCTACACAGATAGTATCAAAGTCCAGTGCAAAGCTATAGTAAAGGTTCACGGGGTCTTTCCGTCTAGCCGCGGGTACACGGCATCTTGACCGCGATTTCAATTTCGCTGAGTCTCGGGTGGAGACAGTGTGGCCATCGTTACGCCATTCGTGCAGGTCGGAACTTACCCGACAAGGAATTTCGCTACCTTAGGACCGTTATAGTTACGGCCGCCGTTTACCGGGGCTTCGATCAAGAGCTTCGCTTGCGCTAACCCCATCAATTAACCTTCCGGCACCGGGCAGGCGTCACACCGTATACGTCATCTTTCGATTTTGCACAGTGCTGTGTTTTTAATAAACAGTCGCAGCCACCTGGTCTCTGCAACCCCCAACAGCTTACGGAGCAAGTCCTTCACCATTAGGGGCACACCTTCTCCCGAAGTTACGGTGTTATTTTGCCTAGTTCCTTCACCCGAGTTCTCTCAAGCGCCTTGGAATTCTCATCCTGCCCACCTGTGTCGGTTTGGGGTACGGTTTTTTATGACCTGAAGCTTAGAAGCTTTTCCTGGAAGCATGGCATCAACCACTTCGTCCAAAAGAGGACTCGTCATCAGTTCTCGGCATTAAAGACCCGGATTTGCCTAAGTCTTCTGCCTACCACCTTAAACAAGGACAACCATCGCCTTGCTGGCCTAGCCTTCTCCGTCCCTCCATCGCAGTCATAAAAAGTGCAGGAATATTAACCTGCTTCCCATCGATTACGCTTTTCAGCCTCACCTTAGGGGCCGACTAACCCTACGTCGATTAGCGTTGCGTAGGAAACCTTGGGCTTTCGGCGAGGGAGCTTTTCACTCCCTTTTTCGCTACTTATGTCAGCATACGCACTCGTGATATCTCCAGCATGCCTTCCAGCACACCTTCTCAGACTTACACGACGCTCCCCTACCATGCCTTTCGGCATCCGCAATTTCGGTACTATGCTTAGCCCCGTTAAATCTTCGGCGCAGGCCGACTCGATCAGTGAGCTATTACGCTTTCTTTAAAGGGTGGCTGCTTCTAAGCCAACCTCCTGACTGTCTAAGCCTTCCCACATCCTTTCCCACTGAGCATAGTTTAGGGACCTTAATTGGCGGTCTGGGTTGTTTCCCTCTTGACAACGGACGTTAGCACCCGCTGTCTGTCTCCCATGATTGCACTTGTTGGTATTCGGAGTTTGCAATGGGCTGCTAAGCCTTGACGGCCCGCTAGACCATAACAGTGCTCTACCCCCAACAGTGAGACATGAGGCACTACCTAAATAGTTTTCGGGGAGAACCAGCTATCTCCGAGCTTGATTAGCCTTTCACTCCGATCCACAGCTCATCCCCTAATTTTTCAACATTAGTGGGTTCGGACCTCCAGTTGATGTTACTCAACCTTCATCCTGGCCATGGATAGATCGCCCGGTTTCGGGTCTACTGCATGCTACTGTCGCCCATTTAAGACTCGGTTTCCCTACGGCTCCCCTATTCGGTTAACCTCGCAACACACAGTAAGTCGCTGACCCATTATACAAAAGGTACGCAGTCACACCACGAAGGTGCTCCCACTGCTTGTACGTACACGGTTTCAGGTTCTATTTCACTCCCCTTCTGGGGTTCTTTTCGCCTTTCCCTCACGGTACTGGTTCACTATCGGTCGGTAGAGAGTATTTAGCCTTGGAGGGTGGTCCCCCCATATTCAGACAGGATTTCACGTGTCCCGTCCTACTCGTTTTCACAAGAATAAAGCTTTCGCATACAGGACTATCACCTTGTATCGTCGCACTTTCCAGAGCGTTCTGCTAACTTAGTCCTTGCTTAAGGGCTGGTCCCCGTTCGCTCGCCGCTACTTAGGGAATCTCGGTTGATTTCTTTTCCTCCGGGTACTTAGATGTTTCAGTTCCCCGGGTTAGCCTCCCATTAAGGGATATCCTCGAAAGGATGGGTTTTCCCATTCAGACATCTCCGGGTCAAAGGTTATTTGCCACCTCACCGAAGCTTTTCGCAGGCTATCACGTCTTTCATCGCCTTCTACCGCCTAGGCATCCACCGTGTACGCTTAATCACTTAACTATACAACTCAAAAATAACTTATTAAACGTAAAACGTTTAACGCGTTGGTTTTGACCTTTTGTGTTGAATTTTGGATTTTCCTCAATTCAATCAAAACGCTTTTTTGAGGTACAACGCAACTAAGATTCTTCGCTGACATGTTCGCTTGAGATTTTCATCAAGATACATGTATTACCTATTACTTCAATCGATTTGGAGATTCGATTGAATTGTTATGAATAAAATCTCATCAATTTTATTCATTCTCTTTGCAGAGATTACTTCCTAATTTTTAAAGAACTTCGGTTACTACCGAGAAGCGGAATACTATCATTCCCTTCTTTTTTTGGCAATAAGAACCACTCATATCTTCTTGGTTAATCACTAGCTTGCACAAAACGCGCTTGACCAGTATTTAACGAAAACCACATGAGCGGTTGTTATTGGTGGGTCTGGGTGGATTCGAACCACCGACCTCACCCTTATCAGGGGTGCGCTCTAACCAACTGAGCTACAGACCCAATTTGTTAGGCCTGCCTTGTGCACTGCACCGACCTGTAAAATTGGTGGAGCTATGCGGGATCGAACCGCAGACCTCCTGCGTGCAAGGCAGGCGCTCTCCCAGCTGAGCTATAGCCCCAGGCTATTGGGTAATTCAGAGACAATTTATGTGAAAGCGCTAAGGTGGCTTTGGCTTTTTCTTAAAGGAGGTGATCCAGCCCCACCTTCCGATAGGGCTACCTTGTTACGACTTCACCCCAGTCATGAATCACACCGTGGTAACCGTCCTCCCGAAGGTTAGACTAGCTACTTCTGGTGCAACCCACTCCCATGGTGTGACGGGCGGTGTGTACAAGGCCCGGGAACGTATTCACCGCAACATTCTGATTTGCGATTACTAGCGATTCCGACTTCATGGAGTCGAGTTGCAGACTCCAATCCGGACTACGATCGGTTTTTTCAGATTAGCACCACCTCGCGGCTTCGCAACTGTTTGTACCGACCATTGTAGCACGTGTGTAGCCCATCCCATAAGGGCCATGATGACTTGACGTCGTCCCCGCCTTCCTCCGGTTTATCACCGGCAGTCTCATTAGAGTTCTCAACTAAATGGTAGCAACTAATGATAGGGGTTGCGCTCGTTGCGGGACTTAACCCAACATCTCACGACACGAGCTGACGACAGCCATGCAGCACCTGTCTCACAGCTCCCGAAGGCACCAATCCATCTCTGGAAAGTTCTGTGGATGTCAAGGGATGGTAAGGTTCTTCGCGTTGCATCGAATTAAACCACATGCTCCACCGCTTGTGCGGGCCCCCGTCAATTCCTTTGAGTTTTAATCTTGCGACCGTACTCCCCAGGCGGTCAACTTATCGCGTTAGCTGCGCTACTAATCTTTTTAATAAGACCAACAGCTAGTTGACATCGTTTAGGGCGTGGACTACCGGGGTATCTAATCCCGTTTGCTCCCCACGCTTTCGCACCTCAGCGTCAGTTTTAGTCCAGGAAGGCGCCTTCGCCACTGATGTTCCTTCTGATATCTACGCATTTCACTGCTACTCCAGAAATTCCCCTTCCCTCTACTAAACTCTAGATTGCCAGTTTCAATCGCCGTTCCTAGGTTGAGCCCAGGGCTTTCACAACTGACTTAACAATCCGCCTACGCGCGCTTTACGCCCAGTAATTCCGAATAACGCTTGCACCCTCTGTATTACCGCGGCTGCTGGCACAGAGTTAGCCGGTGCTTTTTCTGCGAGTAACGTCACAGATGCAGGGTATTAATCTACATCCTTTCCTCCTCGCTAAAAGTGCTTTACAACCCTCGGGCCTTCTTCACACACGCGGCATGGCTGGATCAGGCTTGCGCCCATTGTCCAATATTCCCCACTGCTGCCTCCCGTAGGAGTCTGGGCCGTGTCTCAGTCCCAGTGTGGCTGATCATCCTCTCAAACCAGCTATAGATCGTCGCCTTGGTGAGCCATTACCTCACCAACTAGCTAATCTAACATAGGCTCATCCTCTAGCGATAGCTTACAAGTAGAGGCCACCTTTACTCCTTAGAGACTATTCGGTATTAACGTAAGTTTCCCTACGGTATCCCCAACTAGAGGGCAGATTCCTATGCATTACTCACCCGTCCGCCACTCGTCAGCAAGAGCAAGCTCTTCTGTTACCGTTCGACTTGCATGTGTTAGGCCTGCCGCCAGCGTTCATTCTGAGCCAGGATCAAACTCTTCAGTTTAATCTTGAACATTTTTAAACACTCGGAATTGACAAAGTTAACATGGAAGAATTGCTTCTACCTATACTTACATTTGTCGTTTCGAGTTAATTTTTGCTTCCGCACACCTAAGCACTTCCACATAAATTATCTCTGAATTACCTGTTTTTTAAAGAACTACTTTATTCGTGAACTTAATACCATTCGCATCAAGTAAGCCCGCTATTTTAACGAGCTTCGAAACAGGTGTCAAACAATTTCTTCAATTTATTTTCTTCCCATTCCGCTTTGTTTCGCCTTCTTCAAGCATTGCTTGCGAAGTGAGGCGTATTCTACAGACTATCCTTCTCAGCGCAAGCGGTATTTTCATTTTTCTTTTACTTTTTTTCGTCTATCTATATATTTCAATAACCTAGCCCATTTCTTAATGAATTACATCATAACTACATCAAAAAACTCCGCTGGGTAACAGCTTTCGGCTTGAAAACTAATTGGCTTTTTAAGGAAGGCCTCAAGCGAAGCTACGCTGTCAGATTCCTCATCCATAATTTTAGCCACAACACTTTCTGCCGCAATGACTCTGTAGCGCTCTGCATCAAAGGACTTATCCATCCGTGTTATTTCTCTAAATATCTCATAAGCAACGGTTTCACCAGTTTTTACAACCCCTCTGCCATTGCAAACTGGACAGGGCTCACATAGTGTTCGCTCGAGACTCTCCCTTGTGCGCTTTCTAGTCATTTCAATTAAACCCAATCTTGAGATTTCACTGATTGATGTTTTTACTCGATCTTTTGCAAGCGCTTTGGTGAGCGCATCATAAACATGTGTCTTATGCTCATCATCTTCCATATCAATAAGATCTAAAATAATGATGCCACCAAGATTACGCAACCTAAGCTGCCTTGCAATAGCTTGCGTGGCCTCTAAATTGGTTCTATAGATGGTTTCTTCTAGATTTTTATGCCCTACAAACCCTCCTGTATTGACATCAATAGTCGTCATGGCCTCTGTTTGATCAATAATTAAATAGCCACCCGATTTCAGGCTAACGCGCTTTTCTAGTGCAGCCTGTATTTCATCTTCAATGTTATAAAGGTCAAAAATCGGGCGCTCACCTTGATAATGACCTAATTTGTCGGTCACTTCCAACACATACATCTTGGCAAAACTGAGCATTTTTTGATAGGTTTCGGCTGAATCGACACGGACTTTTTCAATACCTGCATTGGGTATATCTCGAAGAATTCTTAAATATAACGGCAAGTCCTCATAAATGATTTGTGGCTTAACTGCCAATCTAGCTTTTTCTATAATAGACTGCCAAAGACGTTGCAGGTATAGCATATCCGCCCTTAACTCATGAAACTCAGCCCCCTCTGCAACGGTTCTTACAATAAAGCCCCCTTCAATCTCTTTGGCCTCAGGAATCTGTTTCATTAATTCCCTAAGACGATCTCGCTCCTCAACCAAGTCTATCTTCTGAGAAACACCCAGCGTTTTTTCTGAAGGCATATAAACCAAGAGCCGCGAAGGAATGGATACCTGCATCGTGACTCTTGCCCCCTTGGAGCCTAATGGATCTTTAACCACCTGAACCATGATTTTTTGGCCTTCATGTAGAAGCTTGGCTATATCCTCAGGTGTATCCGGTGATTTTTTCTGAATAAGCTCTTGTGACAAATCGGAGACATGTAAAAATGCAGCCCGAGAAAGACCAATATCAATAAAAGCAGCCTGCATACCTGGTAATACTCGCTCTACCTTGCCCCAGTAGATATTGCCAACCAATCCTCGTTTTTTAGATCGCTCAACCCATACCTCTTGCAAAACACCATTTTCCACCCAGGCAACCCTTGTTTCGTTAGGGGTGATATTAACCAAAACCTTTTCTTCATTATTCATAGTATCACTCATAAAAACCGCTTTCAGTCAGCAATTGATTTAGTTCAAAAAGTGGAATCCCCATTACCGCAGAATAGCTACCCTCTATCCGCTCAATGTATTTTGCACCCAGTCCTTGAATGGCATACCCACCGGCTTTGCCTTGTGGCTCTCCCGAAGCCCAGTATTCATTAATTTCACTTTGAGAAAGTGATTTAAATTTAACACGCGTCTTGTTTAATGCACAAACCAGCTTATCATGGCTTAATAATGCAACAGCAGAAAGTACCAAATGCCAGTTGCCGGATAAGCTATTTAGGGTTGCTATATAGTCTGATTCTGAACTAGGTTTACCGATAATCTGTCCATCAAGCGAAAGTAACGTGTCACCGCCAATAACCCAAGCATTGGAAGCACTCAGCGCGCTATAGCCGGCTTGTGCTTTTTCCTGCGCCATTCTGAACACAAAATCCTCCGCTGACTCATTATTAAGAGCCAATTCATCCACATCCGCACGAACAATCGAAAATGACAACCCAAGCTGCCTAAGCAGTTCAGCCCGCCGTGGTGAGCTTGATGCAAGATATAGATTTTTATTCATGATTGAACCCTTAATTTTGAATTGAATTATTCGGCAAAAGTTGATTGAACAACTGTGCAATATGATAAGAATGTTTCCCCGCAAGATCGCTAATTTGTTGGCGACAGCTTAAACCAGTTGCAACTACCCAGTCGGTTTCAGCAACCTGCTCTAAAGCGGGAAGCAAGGTTTGCTGGGCAATTTTTACCGACATTTCGTAGTGCTTGTAACCAAAATCCCCAGCCATGCCACAACAGCCTGTATTGATATTATGGACAACCAGGCCTGGTATTTGAGACAACAGCCGATTCACATCACTGGGTTTAGCGAGTGACTTCTGGTGACAATGCACATGTAACCAGAGTTTTTTATCAACAACAGGCATCGCAGGTAATCGTTGTTGCTTAACCAGATCAACCAATAACTCTTCATAGAGCATAACCCGTCGATATTCAAACGCATCTGATCGTTTCGGTAACAAATCTTTCGCCTCATCTCGCCAAGTTAGCACCTCAGAGGGTTCAATGCCTATAATATAGTCATCTAGCGCGAGATTAGATAACGCCTTAATAACATTGGCTAACTCATTCGAAGCTTCCGCTAATAAGCCTTGGCTAATTAATGCGCGTGGAGACGCATTCATAAATACAGGACGCACATCAAAACCCAACTTAACCAAGCTCTGCAGGGTGGCTTTGCCCACTTCAGGTTCTTGATACTGGCTATATAAATCCACCAAGACCCAAACTTTTTGCTGATTATCGGCTGGCAAAATCGGCTGATTCAGCCACCAATCCTGCAAATCAAAATCCCCCATTTTAGGCAAGGGTCGGCGTTCATCCAACCCTAGTGCACGCCTCGATAAGCCCAACCCCATTAACCAGTCGGACTTTTTAGGGTGCTTTTGTGACCATGCCATCAGTGCTTTCTGTCGTGTCATTGTCCAGCGAATTAATTTACTCGGCTTCAATTGATAGCTCACTTCAGCTTTAAGCCGAGCCATGTCCACACTCGCTGGACACTCAGTTTTACAGGCTTTACACGCCAAACAATGGGATAAGGCATCTTGAAGTTCGGTTTGACTCAAAGCCGCGACCGGATCAGGCTCGGTAAGCGCCCAACGTAATAAATTACTGCGCCCCCTCGTGGAATAAGCCTCTTCACGACTCACTTGATAAGAAGGACACATTACACCGTTTGCCTTACGACAGGCTCCGGCGCCATTACACTTCTCCACCGCATCCATCAGGCTTATGTCATTACGCCAATCAAACCCGCCTTTAAGCTTTTGTAGAGGCTGACGATCCGCCCTCATCGGCTGCAAAACTGATTTATCGGTGAGGATGACACCAGGATTAAACTGATTTTTTGGGTCGAAAACAGACTTAATCTGCTGCCAAACACCATAAACCTCATCCCCTACCTGATGCCTTAGGAAGGGTGAGCGCAATCGACCATCGCCATGCTCTCCTGACAAGGCTCCGTTATACTGCTTTACCAAACTCGCAAACTTTTCTGCCAGATCCGCAAATGTTTTTCGTGAGTCTGGATCCGCCAAATCTAGTTCAGGCCGGATATGAATCAACCCCACAGAAGCATGACCGTAAAACACCGCAGATAACTGATGTTCAGACAACAAATTATTTACCGCATGATAAAACTCAGTCAGCCTTTCAGCAGGGACTGAAGCATCTTCAATCACCGCAACCGCTTTTTTCCTGGTACGCTTGCCCATTAACAAACCCAAACCGGCTTTTCTTAACGCCCATACCTGATGAGCCTGATGAGAAGCTATTAAAGGCGCCGCATAAGCACCTTGCTTCAACAGCCAGGCCTGCTGCTCAATCGAATTCTTTTTTAAAACTGACAAAGAATCACCAAATAGCTCGATTACCAATACCGCTGCCGGTTCACCCTCAACCCAAAAACGATTAGCCGTCTGCTCTGCATTATGTAATGTACAGTCTAAAGTCGCCTGATCTATCAACTCAATCGCCGCAGGCCTGGTTAGCAATAAAGGCTTAATTAAATTTAGCGCCTGTTCAAGCGTTGCAAAATGTGCACAAATTAATTGACTATATTTTGGTTTTTCAGTTAA
This sequence comes from Thiomicrospira microaerophila, assembly GCF_023278225.1. Taxonomy (GTDB): domain Bacteria; phylum Pseudomonadota; class Gammaproteobacteria; order Thiomicrospirales; family Thiomicrospiraceae; genus Thiomicrospira; species Thiomicrospira microaerophila_A. Next base: position 779,579 of record NZ_CP070959.1, on the reverse strand, counting down.
GTTCAGTGTCGCGGCTGTGATAGCACATAAGGTACCTTCCGCACCGCAAACCAGTGGGGTTAAGTTAAAGGGCTTACCGGCTGGGTTAAACGGTTGGTAATCACGCACCAATACATCAAGTGCATAGCCCGTATTACGTCTAATCAAAGACGCATCGACAGCAGAGTCAAGGATGGCTTGTTTATGAAGCGTTAATAACTCAATAACTCGTCGGTAAATCGCCCCTTCCAAACTATCGAGCGCAAGTTTATTTTGTAACTTAACTTCATCAAGCGGCTCAAAGCAAACTTCTGAACCATCAGACAACAACGCATCCAAAGATACTACCCAATCTCTTGGGGTACCGAAATAAACCGATTTAGCACCCGCTGAGTTATTAGAAATAACACCACCCAGGGTCGCACGATTTGAGGTCGAGGTATCAATAGGAAAAAACAAACCATCGAAACCAAGCCGATGATTTAGTTCATCCAACACCATGCCTGGTTCGACCTTAACACGTTGCTGCTGGGGTCGATACTCAAAAACCTGATTTAAATGCCTAGATATATCGACAATCAGCCCCTCTCCAATCGCTTGCCCCGCTAACGATGTCCCTGCTCCACGCAGAGTAATGGCCTCACCCAATGCCAAAGCCTCGCGGAGATCGCTAACCAGCCCCTCACGATTTTGAGGTGTTTTAACGCCTGAGGGTTTCAGTTCAAAAACAGAGGCATCAGTTGAATAAAGCACGTTTTAATCCTTTCAAAAATTTTGTCTATTTTACTGTATTCTTGCTGCACACACTGATCAAACCCTAATCAATTCAAATTACGGCTCTCGTCTCTAACTTAAAACCCTAATTTACCATCAAGTCTTTGCTAACTTAGCACCAAGCTGAGAATGTTCTGCTACAGAATGCATGATAAAATGGCATCTTAATAAACAAAAGACCCAAACAAATCGATCAATTATCAAAATTACAGGATTTTAACCAGCATGAAAACCTCGCAACTTTTAATCGCGACCACCCGAGAAACTCCAACCGATGCCGAAATTATCAGCCATCAATTGATGCTCAGAGCGGGCTTAATTCGCCGTTTGGCGGGAGGGCTTTATACTTGGTTACCACTTGGATTAAAAGTATTGCGCAAGGTGGAAACGATTATTCGTCAAGAAATGGATCGTGCGGGCGCACAAGAAGTGTTGATGCCGGTGGTGCAACCCGCTGAATTATGGCAAGAATCCGGGCGTTGGCAGCAGTATGGTGCAGAATTATTGCGCATGCAAGACCGCCATCAACGTGATTTCTGCTTGGGCCCAACGCATGAAGAAGTCATCACCGATATGGTGCGCAAGGAAATTCGTAGTTACAAGCAGTTACCGGCCAACTTTTATCAAATCCAAACCAAATTCCGTGATGAAATTCGTCCGCGTTTTGGCGTGATGCGCTCGCGTGAGTTTATAATGAAAGACGCCTATTCATTCCATTTAGACCGTGCCAGCTTGGAAGCCACCTATCAGGTGATGTATGACAGTTATCACCGCATTTTTGAACGCATGGGATTGAACTTCCGCGCGGTTCAGGCGGACACTGGTTCGATTGGTGGCGATGGTTCGCATGAATTTCATGTACTCGCCGACTCAGGTGAAGACGCCATTGCCTTTTCAACCGACAGCGAGTTTGCGGCTAACGTTGAACTGGCTGAGGCCGTCGCACCCATCGGTGAACGCCCTGCGGCCAGTCAACCCCTAACCGAAGTGGCGACACCTAAAGTCCATACGATTGAAGAGGTCTGCGCTTACCTTAAGGTTCCAGCTTCACAAACCGTCAAAACACTGTTGGTTCAAGGGGCAACCGATGCACAACCCGTCGTTGCCCTAGTGTTGCGCGGTGATCATGAAATTAATGATATTAAGGTTGAAAAACTTGATTTAGTCGCCAGCCCAATGACGTTTGCCAGCGCTGAGCAGATTCAGCAGATTGCTGGCTGTGATGCCGGCTCAATTGGCCCAGTTGGACTTAACATTCCAATGATTGTCGACCGTGCAGCCGCGCATTGTGCTGATTTTGTTTGTGGTGCGAATAAAACCGGTTTTCACTTAACTGGCGTGAATTGGCAGCGCGATCTACAACCAGGCCTGGTGGCTGATATTCGTAATGTGGTTGAAGGCGATCCAAGCCCAGATGGTCACGGCACCATTCAAATTCGTCGTGGTATTGAGGTAGGACATATTTTCCAATTAGGCGATAAATATTCCAAAGCCCTAAATGCAAATGTGTTAAACGAAAACAGCCGCGCGCAGATTTTGGAAATGGGTTGCTATGGCATTGGGGTAACCCGCGTGGTTGCAGCGGCGATTGAACAAAACCACGACGATAAAGGCATTATTTGGCCGGATGCGATTGCGCCCTTCCAAGTCTGCATTGTACCAATGCAAATGCACAAGTCACCTAGAGTCAAACAAGTGGCCGAACAACTTTACACGGATTTAACCGCCCAGGGTATTGAGGTGCTATTTGATGACCGCAATGAGCGTCCAGGCGTGATGTTTAATGACATGGAACTGATCGGTATTCCGCACCGCATTGTGATTGGTGAGCGCGGACTAGACGAAGGTAAGATTGAATATAAACACCGCCGTGACAAAGACAGTCAAAATATTGATCAAGTTGACTTTATGGCGTTTCTTATGCAACAGATCCGTTAATCATTTTGATTTTTAACCCGAATATTTCATAAATTTGTGAAACATTCGAGCCAAATCCCCAGTTCACTGGGGATTTATTCTACTTCAATTTGCTCTTTCGCACGCTCCAAGGCTTCACCCGCCTCAAGACCTTGATGCATCAAATCATACGCCAACAACAAACGTTCATCTAAGAAATTGGTTTCAAAATCGCGCACCAGCGTTTGCCATTCCAAACGTTCTTTGTCGCCCTGCGGGCTGTGTACCATCATTTTGGCTAATAAACTCAACGCCAAAACCTGTTGATTTCGGGTTTCTTGTTGGCGCTGAAAACCGCTCACCATTTCTAGCAATTGCAACACCGCTTGTTTTTGCTGATCGGCTAATGACTTTATTAAAGCGCCCAAACCTTGCTCCAAGGTTTGCCAATGTTGTTCGTCTAACTGCACGCCAGAGGTAAGCTCTTCCACCGCAAGATTTAACGCAAAACTGGCCTGCTGATAATCCGCTAGCTGGCTAGACAAGGGAGAGGTTTGGTTATTAAAGTTAAATTCATGTAATTCAGAAACCGCCATCGCTTGTTGTGCTTCGGCGTCATTGCGCATAACCAAACGATGATGCGCTAATAACTGATCACTGCTCACCTGAGTAATATGGCAACCACACATTACTCCCGCTTCAGACTGGCGCAAATGAACCACTTCCACACTGTCAAGTGAATAGGATTCACCAATTTCATCCGCCTTAACGCGTAAAGCAAGTGGTTGCCCTGGCATAAACAACTCGGCATCCGGCAACAAAAAACTTAATCCCGTTAAATTAACATCCACGCCTTCAAACCCAGACTCAAACTGAGTGTCTTCATAATCTGTTACATAAAACCGGCGATTAAAACGAGCAGATTGACGCTGTTCAGACGGCATAGATTATCCTTTTTTATTTCCAAACAATGCCTCACACTCAGCTTGAGGCATCCAACCTATACAGCTCCTAACTTTTAACGACTGATAATTTCTTACAATCGGCATCACCGTAAGTAGGCCCCAAATAATCTGATACCAAGCCCAGCCAATTGGCGAAGGCTGGCGAGCCCACCATTGATTATTCACACCAAAATGCTTGGTCTTAAAAACCAAATGAATCGCCAAGCGCCAATACTTAGTAGCATATTGAATCTTTTTAGCCAAACCTGACATTAGTTCGTCTCCAAAATATATAATAATTGGTTTTCGTTAAACACCGTTGAACCCCTGCCGACGGCCAGGGTTTTAATGCGTCCCGCCTGCGGTGCCTTGATGTAAAAATAATCAGACCAGGCCTGGTGCAGAGCTAATTCAGCTTCTGCCTTCAATAAAGCTTGCTGTGCAAGCTCTAGATCCAGCTTTGCCCGCTCAAATGGACGTTTAGCAATCACCGTTCGATCATAAAGGTCTTCAACCTGCTCAAATTCAATTTTAGCATCCGCCAAAGCCGCTTGGCGGTAAGCTAATTCAGCCTTTAAAACAGCAAGTTTGGCTTGGTATCGGCGGTCATCAATAGTCAAAATAGCCTGTCCCGCTCGAACCTGCTGCCCCTCTTTAACACTCACCGCAGTGACCTGACCTACTACTAAAGATCCCACTTTAATTTCAGCTGAAATGGCTGGCATCGACATCATCATTGCAACAAAAAATAAGCCTAATCGTTTCATCTCCCATCACTCCTCAATTAATTATTTTCTGATGGTTGGGTTGGCAATAAAAAAGAAGCATCCGAACCGGTTAAAAAAGCCATTTGCGCCCAAAGCATGACGCGCTTTAATTCAAAAGCCAACGCATCATAATCCGCCTGAGATATCTTCACCAATGCATCACCAAAATCAGACTGCTGCTCATTTTCATAGAGTGCGCGCTTATAATCCATATTAAATGCGGCAAATGTTTTAGATGCCTCAACCGCTTGTTCTTCAACATTAAGTAAGGCTAATTGAAAAAACAAATCGGTAACCTGTTCACGAATTTTCTGTTCTGCCGCTAAACGATCAGCTTCAACTAGCTTCACCTGCGATGCCTCACGATCAAGCCTCGCTCGATTTAAACCGCTATCAAATAAAGGCATAGACATTGAAATCTCCGCATGCCAATGACCTTCGCGCACATCAGGATAACTTGAAAGCTGCCCTACCCATGCATCTGCTCGCAAACTTGGCATTTTACTCGCCTTAACACTCGCCACACGCTTTTGCGCTGCCAGTTCTGCTTGCTGATATGAGCGAATCTCAACATTATTCGCTAAAGCCTTTTCAAGAAAAAGCTCGACCCTTGCCAACTCATCTGGAATCTGATTGAATCTAGGCATTTCAAGCCTCGAAATCACGGCATCGGAACGTCCCATCGTATTGGCTAACAACATCCGAGTGCGACGCAAATTGGTTTGCGCTCTTTGGCGCTGAACAAAGGCCTGTTGATAGTTTTTTTCATAATCATAAAGCATAACATCAGAAACACGCCCTAACGCGTGATCCTCACGCACCTTATCCAAGGTAACAAAAGCAATCGCCATCGCCTCATTTTCAACCCGGTAGTTCATGTCGGCCAACAACACATTAAAGTAGGCCTGCATTAACATCAAACGGAACTCATTTTCGGCTGCCTCCACGGCCAAAGACCTAGCCTCACTATCCAACAACCAGGCCTGATTCAGCTTTTGGGTTTTACCAAAATCATAAAGAGGTAGACCAAAATGCAAGGCTGCAAGATGATGATTCTGGCGTTCACCATTAAACTCACGCTGACCTAATCTTGCTTGAAGACCCAATGAAAAGCTGTCCAGTGCCTGACTCTCCTTAAGCTGCGCTTCTGATTTATAAAATGCGGCCTGTTTGGCTAAAACGCTAGGACTCATACTAGCCGGTAAGTTAAGAACATAGTCGAGCGTTAAAGGCGAGGGTAACTGAGTTTTCTCACTCGCCTGAATGGAAAAGCTAGCAAAAATAAGCAGCGATGTAATCAGTTTAAACTTCATAGTTATCACCGTTACTCTTGAGTGCGTTTGAAACGATTAAACGGCATAGTCGCGTGATGACCTTCAACAACATAGCGACCAAAAAGCATAAATTCCTCTTTAGTATGAGTTGGTCCAGTGTAGCGCGCCATAGGCTTACCTTCCAAATCAAACATCATCATCACGGGCGTAGCGCGCACTCGATATTTTCTCTCAGCCATTTCTTTACCCGTATTAAATTCCGTACCATCAAAATCCGTTACCGGGCTACCACCCTCTATATCAAAGCGATAAACTTTAAAATGTTGATGAAAATACTCAATCACATCCTCTTCTTTTAAAATTGTTTCTTTCATACGATGACAAAAAGGACAATCATCCATCTCGAAAAAAATAAATACCCCCATTTTCTCCTCGTCCTTAGCCAGCTCTAACTCCTCTTGAAAGTTACCGAAACTCTCGTCAAAAAACGCTGCTGACCAGGCCTGGTGACTGAAGATCAGCGCCAAACTTAAAAAGCCAATTTTTATCATTTCAAGCGCTTTCATTGTATCCTCCTGCTCTTTTGAGCTATTTTTTTGTTAACTTGAATGTTTTGCTTCATAAGACCGAATAAATTCTTCCAAAATCTGCTGATTGACCAAACCTGCTCGCCCTGCAACAATCTCGCCGCTTGGAGAAATCATATAAGTGCTGGGTAAACCACGCAAGGGGCCAAAAGGCGTGCGATTGCTATTAAGATCTACATCTGCAAATCTAACAATTGGAAAGCTAATCATCAAGTCTTCGGTAAAATTATTCACCTTTTCAACCGGAATATTCTCAAAATTAACGCCTAATACAATCGCACCCTTATCCTTATTTTGCTCATGAAAAAAGGTCAGGTCTGGCATTTCCTTGACACAAGGGGGACACCAAGTAGCCCAAATATTAACCACAACCCACTGCCCCTTAAAATCAGACAGCATCACCTTATTGCCTTGCATATCAACAAATTCAATATCTGTTTTTGCCTGTGCTGCCGACCAAGCGAACAACATAGCGAAACCAAAACTAACAATCAACCAGCTTGCAATACCCCTGAGTGAACTCACTTCTAGTTTGTTTTTCACTGTATTAAACTCCTTATCATCAAAATTAATCGTCTATCTTGCCAGCACATCCTTTACAAAAGGCAAAGTCATTCGCCTCTTTTCAGCAAGACTCGCCTGCTCCAAAACCTGTAATACGGTTAACAACTCCTGCAAATCCAATGAGAAGCGTTTGATCAAAAAATTAGCAACCTCCAAACTCAGCTCAAACCCACGATTCACCGCATGACGTTGCAAAGCCAGAATCAATGAATCTCTATCGTTGATAGGTGCAAGCGGAATAGGCATAATCGAAAAAACTTCTGAACGCAACGCATCTGTTTCGATTGGCCAATCAGCGAGCGGCATTTGCCCTGCAAGCAGAACGCGATGCCCCTGAACCTTTGACTTAGCAATCAAGTTAGCCAGTGCTTTTTCCCAGGCAGGCTCACCCAAGATAGCCTCTATGCCATCTAGACAAACCAAATCAGTCACCTCTAAGCCCACCAACACATCGGCAATCAAGGGTAAGCTTTGATCCATCAATGGAAAAAACACACTTTGAAGCATCTTCTCACTGTAAAAACGGCAAGCGGCTTGCAATAGGTGCGTCTTGCCCACCCCGTCGGGGCCATAAAAATAATAACACCCCGCATACTGAGGTTTATCGGGTTGCTGAAGATTACTCAAAGTTTGTGCAATCAATTCCTGCTCTGCAACAAATGTTTTAAAACTGGCATCATTACGTAAACTAATCTTTAGCGGTAATTGAACCAGCATACTCTGTTCATTCACGGTTGATACTGCCCCTTAAGCTGACCTTGAAATAAAGTTTGATGATTCCATTCTACTAGTTTTAATTTGTTCAATTCGTCTAGCAAATTTGAAAGTTGCCCAGTATAGGTAACCTCAAATTTGATAACATCTTTATTTAAACCAACAAGCCTAACATCTGTGGCAATAGGCTGTAGATTTAACATAAACGACTCCAGAACACTAAACGCCTGATAACTAGCTATATTCGAAACTTCAATTTCAATGAGCCCCAAAGTTCCAAGTCCCTGCCTATAAGGTGTTGAATAAAAATCTAGCAACTTATTAAGAGAAAGCTTCATCATTTCATCAAAAGACTCCCCAACATCCTCGCCACCCAACAATAATGCCCCATCATTTAAAGAATAAAGTCGCCAAACCCAACGAATAACCTGACCAATTTGATCCGCTTTATAAACAAACAAAAAAGGACTATCAAACTCAATATTGCTCAATAAACTTGTCGGCAATAGATCAAAATTTACTAACACTTCAGGCGAGGGAATAAGCTCAAACAGCGCGCTATCTTGTGGCAATTTAACAGGCAGGCCCAACAGACGACTATGCCCCCTAAAATCCAAATCAATCCTATACTCCAAACTCTGTTCAGAAATATTCTCTCTGAGCCCCATGTGCTCCCATTGACCAAGCATGAGCGTTTGAGGACGGTAGTTTAATGGCCAGATATGAATTCCTGAAGCTTGCAGCTCAGCTAGCAACCGATTTCGGTCAAACTCAACCGCCAAGCTTTGCCCCATCACTACACCATCAATTTCACGATTAACCAGTTGAAAACGCAAAACCCATTGGCGTGCATTGCGGATAAACTTTTGAGCTTCGGATGCTGAAGCAAACTCAGCATCGCCGACCAACCTCACCAATAAATCCCCCATTGCCTGCTGCAAATACAGATTTATGTCACTCGCATTGTACTGCTCTATTGGCTTTTCAATTTTAAATAAATCCAACGATTCTTTTGCCTGAACCGTTGGAAATAACATAAATACACTGATAATTAGCCGAAGCATTAAACTTCTCATACCCGCCTCGCTGTTTTTTGGTTACAATATCATAATATTTTTTTACATGTAGATTGGATTGATTTAGCAGCTCCGCACGAATTGATTTACTACATAGATTTCTAAACGCTAACAAAAGTTCAAATATCTATGACAAACAAAGCCTCATTAAGTTACAAAGATGCCGGTGTCGACATTGACGCGGGTGATGCCCTAGTACAAGCTATTAAACCCATTGCTAAAGCAACCGCAAGACCAGAAGTAATGGCCTCCCTGGGGGGATTTGGTGCCCTATTTGAACTACCGGTTGGCAAATATAAAAATCCGGTTCTTGTATCAGGTACTGATGGTGTCGGCACCAAACTTAGACTGGCGATTGACACGGGTAAGCACGACCAAGTGGGTATAGACCTAGTCGCTATGTGTGTTAACGACTTAATTGTTCAAGGTGCAGAACCGCTTTTCTTCCTTGATTACTACGCAACTGGAAAACTTGATATTAATGTTGCAAAAGATGTGATCCAAGGCATAGGCGAAGGCTGTCAGCAATCGGGTTGCGCGCTGATTGGTGGCGAAACGGCTGAAATGCCCGGCATGTATCCGGTAGGTGATTACGATCTTGCTGGTTTCTGTGTTGGGATTGTTGAAAAAGATCAACTCATTGATGGCTCCCAGGTCAAGGCTGGCGACATTCTTCTTGGATTAGCCTCTTCCGGCCCGCATTCAAATGGCTACTCACTGATTCGCAAAATCATTGAAGTCAGTGGTGAAGACTTATCACAAGACCTAGCAGGCCAGCCGTTAGTCGATGCTTTGATGGCACCAACGCGTATTTACGTCAAATCCTTGCTTGAACTTTTCACTCAAGTCAATGTAAAAGCACTTTCACATATTACTGGCGGTGGTCTGATTGAAAACCTACCTCGCGTTATGCCGAACAACACTTGCGCTCAGGTCAATACTCAAAGCTGGCAGCGGCCTGCTGTATTTGACTGGCTTCAAGATCGTGGTAATGTTGACCCTATCGAAATGCACCGCACTTTTAACTGCGGCATTGGCATGGTACTGGTTATCGACCCGGCAGATCAACAAAAAGCAGTGGACGTTTTAACTGGGCTTGGCGAGCAGGTTTCGATCATTGGTGAAATCAAATCCACTGAGAAAACAGAACCTTTTGTTGAGTTAATCAGCGAGTAATTGACAGCATGTCACATCCGCTATTAAAGGTTGTTGTTTTATTGTCAGGAAACGGCTCAAACCTTCAGGCACTGATTGATTACCAAAGCCAACCTGACTGCCAATACAAAATAGTAAAAGTCATCGCCAACAAACCCGAAGCTTATGGGTTAGTGCGTGCAAAACAGTCTCAAATCCCGGCTGTTTTAATTGATCATACTCACTATCAACGTCGAGAAGATTTCGAACAAGCGTTGATCAATGAAATCGACCAAGAACCACCAGGCCTGGTGGTTCTTGCAGGGTTTATGCGAATATTGACGCCGCTTTTTACTGAACATTATATTGGTAAGATGTTAAATATCCATCCCTCGTTGCTTCCCAAATACCCAGGGCTCAACACCCACCAACGTGCACTCGATGCTGGCGACAGACTTCACGGTCTAAGCATCCACTTTGTCACCTCAGAACTCGATGGTGGCCCTGTTATCCTTCAAGCCACACTCAGTATTCAACCGGGACTAAATGCCGACTCACTTCAGAAAAAGGTTCACCAACTTGAGCACCAAGCCTACCCTCTAGCGGTGCAATACTATGCACAAGGTCAGTTTGAACTTAAAAACAACCAGGCCTGGTACAAAAATCAACCATTGATGACCCCGCTTCAACTTTCAGAACGCTAAGATGTCAAATTTACAGAGGTTCTTAACTCAATTACTTTTTGCCTGTTTAGCCTTGTTCATGACGGCCCCAACAAAAGCACTTACCCCGTTTGAAGCCAGTTTTAAAGTTGAAGCACTCGGCTTTACCCTGGGTAAAGCCGATCATAAGCTTAGTTGCAAGAACCATCATTGTGAACTAACCAGCCACGCCACGCCAACGGGATTAGCTCGGCGTTTAATCGGCGAAGAAGGGCGCGAGCGAGTTCAACTTGAACTGAAGGACGATCAATTAAGCTGGTTAGCTTATGAGAACAAAACGCTAAATATTCGAAACCAAGAGATCACTGATCAAACCCTTGTCCGCCTAAACATGGAAACACAAGAAATTGAGAACCAAGAGCGCAATCTAACATGGCCCTACACCCCAACCACTTTTGACCCCCTCTCAATGGCCTATGCACTGCAACACCGCATTCAACATAACCAACCTCTCGATGCTATGCTACTGCAAGAAGAGCGACGCCAACGCCCCCTTGCTTTCGAGCTCAGAGGAAATGCAGCATTAAGAACCCCTTTCCAATCACAATTAACAACACAACACTATGTTGCTGACTCCCCTGAATATATGGTTTCAGTTTGGCTGGCAAGCGAATTAAACCACTTCCCTGTGCAAGTTGAAATCCATGATAAAAAACGTCGGCGCAGCATGAGACTTAGCTTGTTGTCGCGCCCAAACTTTGACGAAGAGAATCGACCATGAAACTGAGTGATCACGACATTTCCAGCGCACTCGCGCAACAACGCATAAAAATTGAACCCATGCCGACTGAAAACAAAATCAAAGGTATCAGTGTTGATTTAAGACTTGATAATCGCTTCCGCGTATTTAATGACCATACCGCGCCCTTTATTGATCTTAGTGGCCCCAAAGAAGAGATGCAAGCCCTACTCGACAAGGTAATGGGCAATGAGATCGTTATTGAAGATGACCAGGCTTTTTTCTTACACCCAGGTGAGTTGGCACTTGCCTCAACGCTGGAATCCATTACTATTCCAGACGATCTGGTGGGTTGGCTTGATGGTCGATCCAGCCTCGCTCGCTTGGGCTTAATGGTGCATGTCACCGCACACCGCATCGATCCGGGTTGGCATGGACAAATCGTACTGGAAATTTTTAATAGCGGAAAGCTGCCGCTAGCCCTGCGACCAGGAATGGACATTTGTGCGATTAATTTTGAAACCCTATCCAGTCCTGCGCAAAAACCTTACAACAAACGCGCTGATGCCAAATACCGAAACCAAACCGGCCCAACTTCGAGCCGGATCAATCAGGATTCCAGAAGTCTATCGGACTAAACCGAACGAACTTATCCTGTTGACCTTAGCGTTGCTGCAACGAATCAAAACCCGCTAGAAAACCACTCAAGCGGGTGAATATGCTATCCACCCCCCCTTTTACATCCGCTTCGATGTTAAGGGCTAACACTGGATCATGCAAAGATAACCTCAGCAGAAACCAGCCCTGCTGATCCAAACCCTGACAAGACACCCGAATACCCTCAAAGCTGTTAGGCGCAAGCTGCCAATCGTCTTGCTCAGCTACAAATTTTTCAAGGGCAGCCAGCACATTTTTACCATAGGTTTGAAAATCCGACTGTTGAATCAAATAACGCTTCTCAAGCGCCTCAATAGGCTCATTAAGTGATGAAACAAGACTTGCTAAAGATTGCTGGTTTAGTTTTGCTTTTGCCAACTCAACTAACAACTTGGTTACCAAATAGGCACCATCATCTAAAAAGTAATTCTCTTTTAAAGCCGCATGCCCAGATGTTTCAATGGCCAATGGGGTAAACACTCCCTCGTTATTGAGCCGAATCGCTTCATTAATGACGTTTTTGTAACCCCGCTTAAAACGATGATGACGGCCTTTAAGCTGGTTTTCAATAAAGTCAGTCAAACCATCCGAGGTAACCGAATCAGTTACAATGGTTGCACCGGGATACTGCTTGAGCAAGATGGCAGAAATCAACGCAATCAAACGATTACGATTAAACTCATGCCCGCTTTCATCCACCGCTGCACTGCGGTCCACATCGGTATCAAAAATAATTCCAAAATCAGCTTGATAACGAATAACCGCATCACGAATTGAAGCCATGGCAGCGGCATCTTCTGGGTTAGGAATATGATTAGGAAAGCGTCCATCCGGCTCCAAAAACTGGCTACCTGTGGTATCCGCGCCCAAGGGTCTTAACACCCGATCAACATAAAACCCACCCGCACCATTGCCGGCATCCACAATAATTTTTAAACCTGTTAGGGGTTGCGCGTAATGCGTTGGATGATCAATCGCTTGTCGAACGGTTTCAACCAGGCCTGCTGCATACACCGCCATAAAATCAACGCTTTGCGCCGTTTGAGTACAAGGCAAATAGACACACTCAGCGGCCAAGTTCAATAAACTGCGAATATCCTGTTTATCCAATCCGCCCTTCGCGGTAAAAAACTTAAATCCATTACGGTTAAAAGGTAAATGGCTGGCGGTAATCATGACCGCGCCATCATAAGGTCCTATTTCATCCTGTTGATCGCTTACCGTTGACATAAACATCGCCGGGGTCGATGCCAAGCCAAAGTCACTGACCTCAACACCGATCGCCATTAAGCCCTCAGCCAACCCCCTCGCCAACATCGGCCCTGAAAGTCGGCTATCTCGTCCAACCCCAATCTTAAGCTGTGAAAATGGTTTCTCAAGCGTGTCTGATAACCAACGTGCAAAAGCTTGGCCTATTGCATTCGCTTGCTCAGACGTTAAATTAACTGACTCACCAGCAACCCCCTCAAGGGCAATACCTCGAATATCTGAGCCATTTTGTAAGCCATACCATAAACCCTGCTCCATCGCCGCACTCCAACCATATAAACCAAACAATAATACTTTCAGTGTAACCTATAAAACACATAAAAAGTGAAGCAGAATAGAGCAAAAACTTCTAGCGCCAAACCTATCGACTTTATAAAAACGCAAGCTGAACACATAATCCGGTTAACTGCCTATAAAAACTTTTAATTAGCATAAAACTTATCTACGTATAAAATACTTTTATACGTCTTTATGATATCCAGCCTAATTCCTGATAAAATTAGTCGGGAATTAATATTTTACCAATTCGGAGCAAAACATGGGGTTACTAGACCGCTTATTTGGCGATGGCATTAGCGATGATCTTCAGCAACAGATTAACCAAAAATTGGCTAATATTTGCCTACCTTTTATGAAAACCAATATGGCACAAGCCAAGTGTGTCCAGGCTTTTACGCTTAAAAAAAACATCCTAAGCTTTAACCTGCATTGGCCCTATCCAGCAAAAAACCTGTATGCCGAGACAGAACAAAAACTCACCCAAGCACTGACTGAGATTGAAGGAATTGATCAGCTAAACATTCAGCATCGGCTTGATATTAAAGCCCACCAAACCCAACCCAATGTTCAAGCACTAACAAATATTAAAAACATTATTGCAGTGGGTTCGGGCAAGGGCGGTGTCGGCAAATCCACCACCAGTACTAACCTAGCCTTAGCCCTCAGCGAGCAAGGCGCACGCGTTGGGGTGCTGGATGCCGATATTTATGGCCCTAGCCTGCCTACACTCCTCGGTTTAAAAGGCAAACCCACGTCCGAAGACGGCAAAAGCATGCAACCTATGCAAGCCTATGGTTTGCAAGCCATGTCGATTGGTTTTCTCATCGAAGAAGATACCCCGATGATTTGGCGCGGCCCGATTGTGACCCAAACCTTGACACAATTGCTAAAAGAAACTGCATGGGACAACTTGGATTATTTGATTATTGACTTGCCGCCCGGCACGGGTGACGTGCAATTAACGCTCGCACAACAAATTCCTGTGACCGGTGCGGTGATTGTCACCACCCCGCAAGACCTCGCGCTGATTGATGCCAAAAAAGCCTATAAAATGTTCGAGAAGGTCAATATTCCTGTGCTAGGCATTATTGAAAACATGAGCACCCATATCTGCTCCAACTGTGGGCATGAGGAAGCGATTTTCGGCGAACAAGGCGGGCAAACCTTAGCCGAAACCTATCAAATTCCGTTTTTAGGTGCGATGCCCCTGGCGATGAAGATTCGTCAACAGGCAGATCAAGGCAAACCCAGCATAGTCGCTGAACCGGACGGTCCTTATGCCGGAAAATACCGCCAGATTAGTTTCCAAGTCAGTGCACAACTGGCCGATGCGAAGCGTAATTACAGCACGGTATTTCCTAAAATAGTGATTGAGAACAGCTAGAATCCACCACTCAAAAGCCGCTCAAGCGTTATAATAAGCGGCTCAAATTTTAAAAAAACGGATAAGGCAATGAGTTCGGTCAGAAAAATCTTAATTACCAGTGCGCTTCCCTATGCCAATGGCCCGATTCACCTGGGTCATTTGGTGGAATACATTCAAACCGATATTTGGTCGCGTTTCCAAAAACAACGCGGACACCATTGTATTTATGTCTGTGCGGATGATGCGCATGGCACGCCGATTATGTTACGTGCGCAATCAGAAGGCATTACACCGGAACAACTCATTGCGCGCATTTCTGAGGAACATCAACAGGATTTTGCCGGATTTAATATTGCGTTTGATCAATATCATTCCACCCATTCTGAAGAAAACCGTTTTTATGCCAGTTACATTTACAATCAGCTAAAAGCCAATAACCACATTAGCCGCAAAACCATTAAACAAGCGTTTGATCCAGAAAAACAGATGTTTCTGCCTGATCGTTTTATCAAAGGCACTTGCCCAAAATGTGGCGCATTAGATCAATACGGGGACAATTGTGAAGTCTGTGGTGCGACCTACAGCCCGACCGAACTGAAAGACCCGAAATCAGTGGTATCCGGCGCAACCCCAATTGAAAAAGACAGCGAGCATTTATTCTTTGAACTGGGTCACTTTGAACCTATGCTCAAGGAGTGGACGCAAGGCGGCCATTTGCAAACTCAGATTGCTAACAAGCTCAGTGAATGGTTTGAATCCGGACTGCAAAAATGGGACATCAGTCGCGATGCGCCTTATTTTGGCTTTGAAATACCCGGTGAGGATAATAAATTCTTCTATGTTTGGTTGGATGCACCGATTGGGTATTTGGCGTCGTTTAAAAAATATTGCGACCAACACAGCATTAACTTTGATGACTACTGGGCGAAAGATTCTGACGCGGAGCTGTACCATTTTATCGGCAAGGATATTGTTTATTTCCACGCGCTATTCTTCCCAGCAATGTTAGCCGGTGCCGGTTTTAGAACGCCTTCGGCGATTTTCGCCCATGGTTTCTTGACGGTAGATGGCGCGAAAATGTCCAAGTCGCGTGGCACCTTTATTATGGCCAGCACTTACCTCAAGCACCTTAACCCGGAATATTTGCGTTATTACTTTGCCACCAAACTGAATAGCCGGATTGATGATTTGGATTTAAACCTGGACGATTTTGTTCAACGCGTCAACTCGGATTTGATTGGTAAAGTGGTGAATATCGCCAGCCGTTGCGCCGGTTTTCTTGTTAAGAGATTCGATGGTAGATTGAAAGAAACATACTCAGATATAGCATTTGACCTTTATGGTGATTTTATTGATAAAGGCGATGAAATTGCGGCACTGTACGAAAAACGCGAATACGGTCAAGCTATGCGTGAAATTATGGCGTTAGCCGATAAAGCAAACGAATACATTGCAAACACAGCGCCTTGGGTACTAGCTAAACAGGAAGGAAAAGACGAAGAACTGCATGAGTCTGTATCACTCGGTATCAACATGTTCAGAGCTTTAATGATTTATCTTGCCCCCGTCCTGCCAGAAACTGCAAACAGGGCTTGGAAACTACTAAATCTTGATCCTAAAAAACAAATGTGGAAAAACGCTTCAATTCCCCTTATGGGACAACATGAAAACAGAGTTGAAAAAATTAACGAATTTGAAGCATTATTAACTCGCGTTGAAATGATACAGGTAGAAAAAATGTTAGAAGACTCAAAACAAACCTTACAAGCCGCAGCGCCTGCGGCTGAAAAACCAGCGACAACCGAATCCGTATTCGACCCGATTGCACCGGAAATCACCATTGACGACTTTGCTAAAATTGATTTGCGGATTGCGAAAATTGTCAATGCCGAAGCCGTACCCGAAGCCAATAAACTTCTAAAGCTGACGCTGGATATTGGCTTGGGCGAACGCCAGGTATTTGCCGGCATTAAATCCGCCTACGAACCCGAGGATTTAATCGGCAAGCTGACCGTCATGGTGGCGAACCTTGCACCGCGTAAAATGCGCTTTGGCCTATCAGAAGGCATGGTATTAGCCGCAGGCCCGGGAGGCAAAGACCTGTTCATTCTTAACCCGGATGAAGGCGCACAACCCGGCATGCGCGTTAAATAACTTGAGACCTCCATGACCGAATACGTCATTATTTTAATCAGCACCGTGTTGGTGAATAACTTTGTACTGGTTAAGTTTCTTGGCCTGTGCCCGTTTATGGGGGTGTCAAAAAAAACCGATGCGGCCCTGGGTATGGGCTTGGCGACCACCTTTGTACTGACGCTGTCTTCAGTCATGAGTTATTTGCTTTATACCTACTTGTTGCAACCGTTTGAACTCGAATACCTGCGCACGATTGGCTTTATTCTCTCCATCGCTGTGGTGGTCGGGTTTACCGAAATGGCGATTCACAAGTCTAGCCCGGCACTCTATCAAGTATTAGGTATTTACCTGCCCCTGATTACCACCAACTGTGCAGTTCTCGGCGTTGCGCTGCTTAATATTGGAGAAGGTCACAACTTTATTGAATCGGCCTTTTACGGTTTTGGCGCAGCGGTGGGCTTTACGCTGGTCATGGTGTTATTCGCCTCAATGCGCGAACGAATTGATGCCGGTGATGTACCCGCCCCCTTCAAAGGCGCACCGATTGCTTTGATTACCGCCGGCCTGATGTCATTAGCCTTTATGGGCTTTGGTGGACTAGTGTAATGACGGGTCTGATCGGTATTGTTATTTTCCTCGGGCTATCGGTGGTCTTTGGTCTGTTACTAGGTTATGCCGCTGTGCGTTTTAAAGTTGAAGGTGATCCGGTTGCTGAACTAATCGACAAAAAACTGCCACAGACCCAATGTGGCCAATGTGGCTACCCGGGATGCAAACCCTATGCCGAAGCCTTGGCAAAAGGCGAAGCCGAGGTCAACCTCTGTATTCCGGGCGGTGAACCGACGATGCTCGAAATTGCTGAACTGCTTCAGGTTGAACCCAAAGCCATGGAAGCCGAAGCCACTGAACCCAAACCGCCGATGGTCGCCTTGATTAACGAAGATTTGTGTATCGGCTGCGTATTGTGTATCAAAGCCTGTCCGGTCGATGCCATTATTGGCGCAACCAAAATGATGCACACCGTGATTAAAAAAGAATGCACCGGTTGTGAACTTTGCATTCCGGTCTGTCCGGTCGATTGCATTGACATGGTAACGGAACAACCCAGTCCGCAAAACTGGAAATGGCCTGAACCTAAATCACTGACGGAGTCGGCATGATGAAAAAGATTGGCATCATCAAGCAGCTTGCCAAGATTCTGAGCCCGATTTATCCGATGGCAAAGCGTTGGCTATATCAATTTCATGGCGGTGTGTTCCCAAAATATAACAAAGAACTGTCCCTGCGCCAGCCTTTGCGTCAAGGCTATATGCCCAAACAGCTTATCTTACCCTTACAACAGCACATGGGGCTGCCGGCCTTGCCCACTATTAAAGTCGGGGATAATGTAAAAAAATATCAGCTGATTGCGCAAGCAGCCAAGGGATTAAGTGCGCCAATTCATGCGCCTACCTCCGGCACGATCATAGCGATTGAACCGCGTGTTTTACCCCATGCCTCTGGCTTGGCCGAACCCTGCATTGTGATTGAACCGGACGGCCAAGACTCAGCGCTGCATAATGTTTTAAATGTCAGCGAACCTCCGAAAAATCCAGCCGAATTTAAAACCCTGATCTTAGAAGCGGGTATTGTCGGCATGGGTGGCGCTGGCTTTCCGACCTTTGCGAAACTGCCCGATCAACCAGGCCTGGTTAAATATCTGATCATTAATGGTGCTGAATGCGAACCCTTTATCACCTGTGATGATATGTTAATGCAAACCCATCCAGATGAGATTATTCGTGGTGCGCAACGGGTCGCTGAGATATTTGCCATTCCGAATGTAACCTGTGCGATTGAATCCAATAAACCTCAGGCTATAAAATCTATGCAGCAGGCATGCCAGAACACCCAAATTAAAATTGAAGAAGTAGCGACGGTTTACCCAATGGGCGGCCAAAAACAATTGATTCAAGAGGTGTTAGGCATTGAAGTGCCCAGTGGCCAGCATACTATTGATATAGGTATTGTGATGATGAATATCGCGACCCTACGCGCCATTGCCCACGCAGTCGATCACGGCCAACCGCTAGTTTCACGCTTTGTGACGGTGTCCGGCTTAGGCCTTCAACAACCTTATAATATGGATGCGCTGCTAGGCACACCTTTTGATGAGTTAGTCGAACTGGCAAAACCGAAACAGCCGATAGATTATCCACTCATTATGGGCGGCCCCATGATGGGGGTAAAACTCGCCGATAACCATGTTCCGCT
Organism: Thiomicrospira microaerophila; assembly: GCF_023278225.1. Lineage (GTDB taxonomy): Bacteria > Pseudomonadota > Gammaproteobacteria > Thiomicrospirales > Thiomicrospiraceae > Thiomicrospira > Thiomicrospira microaerophila_A. Next base: position 760,509 of record NZ_CP070959.1, on the reverse strand, counting down.
GGTTAAAACCACTAACTGTATTCTAGCGAATCCGCCGGAACCGGTTCAAGCGGCTATGGCCTGTATTCGTTGTGGCGAATGTGCCGAAGCCTGTCCGATCAACCTTCAACCTCAGCAACTTTATTGGCACACTCAGGCCCACGAATATCAACAAGCCGAAAAACTTAATCTGTTTGATTGTATTGAATGTGGTTGCTGTTCGTTTGTTTGCCCCAGCCATATTCCGCTGGTGCAATACTATCGTCATGCTAAATCTGAAGTTCGCGAAATCAAGGCTCAAGCCAAATTAACAGAACAAGCCAAACAACGTCATGAAGCGCGCCTAGCACGAATAGAACGCGACAAACAGGAACGCGAAGCCAAGCTGGCCGCCAAAAAAGCAGCGGTGAAAGCAGACGCCGCCAAAGACGCACAAAGTAAAACGGATGAGAAACCCATCGCGAGTGATGCGCCCAAGCTATCTGCGCGCGAAAAAGCGATTCAAATGGCGAAAGTGCGACAACAAGCCGCGAATAAACCTAAGCCTTCTGAAGCTCAAACGACTTCAAAACACACAGCTCAAGCCAGCCCCGACCAAGCAGTTGAAGACAAACGTAAAGCCGCGATGGAAGCCGCTAAAGCCCGTGCCGCCGCTAAGAAAGCGCAAGTTGAAACACCTGCAGACCAACCGAAAAAACTAGATGAAACACCCGAACGCTCGGTCGAGGACAAGCGTAAAGCAGCGATGGAGGCCGCCAAAGCCCGTGCCGCCGCTAAGAAAGCCCAACAGGAATCAAAAGAGTGAAATCGATTTATACCAGCTCGCCTTTCGCGCATAACAATAGCTCAGTACAAAAGGTTATGCTGCAAGTCCAGCTAGCCGCCTTTCCTGCTTTACTGGCGCATATTTTGTTATTTGGTTATGGCATTATTATTCAATGGTTTTTAGCCGTCGCGACCGCATTACTGGTTGAATATGTGATGCTGAAACTGCGTGACAAGCCGGTTTTACCGAATGTCACCGACTTTAGTGCGCTTATTACCGTCACCGGTTTGGTATTCTGTATTCCACCTGAATCGCCTTGGTGGGTGATTGTTTCTGGCAGTGCCTTTGCCTTGGTTTTTGGCAAACACCTTTATGGCGGACTGGGCTACAATCCGTTTAACCCCGCGATGTTGGGTTATGCGTTTTTATTGATTTCGTTTCCGGCGGAAATGACCCAGTGGACCCTGCCAAAAGAAATTGCCGGTTATAGTTTAAGTTTCTGGGATTCGTTCAACCACATTATGTTTGGCGCTGTAGCCCATGCCCCGATTGATGCCTTTACCGGCGCAACCCCCCTCAGCGCGGTCAAAACCGGACTGCAAGAAGGCGCTACCGCGCAACAAATGTTACAAGCGCCCTACCTCACAACCGGATGGTGGAATCTCACCGCTTGGGGCTGGATCAATCTGGCGTTTTTAGCCGGTGGCGCTTGGCTGATTTATACCCGCACCATACGCTGGCAATATCCAGTGGGTTTCTTAGGTGCTCTGGCGTTAATGGCTTGGATTTTTCATTCAATCAATCCTGACCTTTATGCGCCGGTTAGCTTTCATTTATTATTTGGCGGCACCATGTTGGCGGCGTTTTTTATTATCACCGACCCAGTCAGCTCAAGCACCACACCCTATGGTCGATTAATCTATGCTGCCGGTATTGGTGTGCTGGTCTATGTCATCCGAAATTGGGGCGCATTTCCGGACGGCATTGCCTTTGCCGTGTTACTAATGAATATCGCCGTACCCCTAATCGACCGCTACACACAACCCAGAGTATTGGGGCATAAATAAATGAAAACCGAACTTAATTTACAACAAACCATGTTCCGCGCAGCAGGCCTGCTTAGCCTGTTTGTGGTGGTGAGTGTTGGCTTATTGATTGGCGTTAATGCCTTTACCCAACCAAAAATTACTGAAGCTGAACGGCTTGCTCTGTTACAAACAATAAACCAAGTCATGCCAAGCAAACGCTATAACAATGACTTAATTGAAGACAGCATTATCGTTGAAGCCCCTGATTTATTGGGTTCAGCGCAAACTCGCATTTATCGTGCTCGACTCGATAACCAACCAGCAGGCCTGGTGATTGAAACCATTGCGCCGAATGGCTATAGTGGCAATATTTATTTGCTTGTCGGTGTGCTGGCCAATGGCGAAGTTTCCGGTGTTCGGGTCCTTAGTCACCGCGAAACCCCCGGACTCGGCGACAAAATTGAACTGCGCAAAGACAACTGGATCTTAAGTTTTGATGGCCGACGCTTAACCGAGGATAATTCTCGCCGCTGGGCTGTCAAACGTGATCGTGGTGAATTCGACCAGTTTACCGGTGCGACCATTACCCCGCGTGCGATTGTCGGCGCGGTGCGCAATACGCTGGATTATGTTAATCAACAAGGAGCGCAACTCTATGAGTAACCCTTGGCAACAAAAAATCACCGAATATCAAGACATTGCTCAAAAAGGCTTATGGAATAACAACCAAGCCTTAGTGGCCTTGTTAGGGCTATGCCCGCTGTTGGCGGTGACTAACAACAGTGTCAACGGCTTAGGTCTGGGCCTTGCCACCATGGCGGTGTTGCTCACCTCCAATATTCTGGTTTCATTGATTCGCCATTACGTACCGTCAGAAATTCGCATCCCAGTGTTTATCGCGATTATCGCTTGTGCCGTCACCGTCATTGACATGCTCATGCACGCCTATTTTTATACCCTGCATGGCATTCTTGGCATCTTTATTCCGCTGATTGTCACCAATTGCGCCATTCTAGCCCGTGCCGAAGCCTTTGCCTCAAAAAACCCACTCGACAAATCGATTGTTGATGCCCTGTTTATTGGGTTAGGCTTTACCTTGGTGTTAATTCTGTTAGGCGCTGTGCGTGAAATAATTGGCAACGGTACGCTGTTTGATCAAGCGGATTTGATTTTTGGCGAGATCGCGCAAAACTGGACACTGTACCTACCCGACAGCTATAACCCTGTTTTGCTGGCCATTCTGCCGCCCGGCGCGTTTATTGCCCTCGGCCTAATCATTGCACTTAAAAACCTCATAGACCAAAAAATAAAAAAACCAAGCCTGAGTAGTATTCCGGTAGAAATCAAAGTTGCGAATCACTGAAAATGAACAAACTCAAACGCCAACAGATTTTTGATCGGCTCGCCGAAGCCATTCCCGAACCGGTCACCGAGTTAAACTACACAACACCCTTTGAATTGCTGATTGCCGTAATCTTGTCAGCACAAGCCACCGATAAAGGGGTAAATATCGCCACCGCCAAGCTCTTTCCGGTCGCTAATACGCCCGAAAAAATTTACGCACTCGGTGTAGATGGCTTAAAAAGCTATATCAAAACGATCGGCTTGTTTAATTCCAAAGCCGAAAACATTATCAAAGCCTGCAAAATGTTGGTTGAAATTCACAACAGCCAAGTACCACAAACCCGTGAAGCCCTCGAAGCTCTGCCCGGTGTCGGGCGCAAAACTGCGAATGTGGTGCTCAATACCGCGTTTGGTCAAATTGCAATGGCGGTCGATACCCATATTTTTCGTGTATCAAATCGCACCAAGATTGCACCGGGCAAGGATGTACTCGAAGTGGAAAAGAAGTTGTTAAAATTCACCCCTAAAGAACACTTGATGGATGCGCACCACCTACTCATTCTACACGGACGCTACACCTGCATGGCGCGTAAACCCCGCTGCGGCAGTTGTGTTATTTTTGATTTATGTGAGTTTAAAGATAAAGAGAAGTACGTTGAATAAAACCAAGTCTAACTTGGGTTAGATATATCGTTGGATATAAAAACGAAAATTAGAACTTTCATCATAAGCATATTCAAATCTAAACGAAGTACGGGTATTGAAATTATAGTTCAAATCGAACCTTGCCGTATTTACCCAGTTTTTTTCCTGCACATCATAACCTCTTGACAAGTTCACCAATCCCTTCAAAGAACTCGCTTGAAAACCTAGTTCTACATAAGGAAACAGCGTTAACCAGGATGACTCGTTATCCATAGCCTCACCACGAATACCCCATAATAAAAATCCTGAATCATTAGCTAACCCATCAAATAGACCTGCAGAGAAAAAGGGAGTAACTTTACCTGTCTTACTTCTCTTTATCGCTAGCCGCACCGTCCAAGCCCATTCAGGTTCTAAAATACCTCGGCTTAAAAAATTAGGCATTTTTTTAACTCTAATCAAGTCAACCCTATCAAAAGATAAGCGCTCCTTGTCTTTGTCTAGTAATAAAGTTGTATCCAAAACAACAAGCTCACCACCTTGTAAACTGTTGAGAGATAATGCATCATAAAAAAACGGCGACCATCTAAAAGCCAGTCCACTGGGTAAATGTTCACTTTGGGACTCACTCATACCAAAACCAAACATCATCGGAGGAGAAGATTCAAGCGGAGACGGTAAAGGTTTTATTTTTATAGTTTGATCAGCTTGAACAGGTAATAACATTCGCCGCAACATCGCTTGGCGTTTGAGCTCTTTATAGTGATTGTTTGAAGCATCCATCAAACCCACATCTTTATACTCGAAATAATGTAACAATGCATTTAACAATTTTATTTGTTGTTCAACATGAAAGGCACTTAGATCAGCATTCGGATCTAACATAAGACTTTTAAAAGCCCCTTTCTCTGTATCATCGAATAAATTAAGACGTTCTAATACTTCGCGTTGGTAAGAAGGTATAAATTGAACAGAACGAATATACTCTCCATCTTTTTCTTCGTTGACCTGTTCTATTCGATTAAAAAGTTCAACGGGGGCGTACCATAAACGAGAGCGCTGAGTCAAAAAACTGGATTCTTCAACTAACTCTAATACCTCTGCTAGACGAAAAGCACAGTTTTTATTCAAAAATAAGTAATCAAACTTTTTACCAGAAACCTCCCACAAATGAGCAATTAAAAGATTTCTATCAAACTCGGTCAAATTTAGCTCATAGTCCCACATATCTCGAAATTCTGTTCTAGAATAAACTCTGTCCTGAGAAAAATAATATCCATCAGAAAACCCAGCTTCATACCCCCCCACAATACCTTTATAAATATAACGAAGAATAGGCTCATTATCAGGCACTAAAGCACCGTAATTAAAAGTTAAATCTAAAAACCTAGAAGCCGTATCACTATTGAATTTTAATAATGAATGTCCGAATGTAGAAGCCGGATTACCAAAATAACCACTTACCATAATGGCACTAATCGAAGTAACCTCATCAAACAGCGCCCATCTCTCCAAATGATCACAGTTTTTCTGTCTAAATTCAAAGTTTGGTAAGTTAAGCTGGCTATCTAACCACAAATATCTTGCCGGAAAACGGCATCTTGCAGAAGTGTTATCAGAAGGAATGGAAGTATATAAATTTAGAGTTTGAATTAATTCTTTACGGGGATCAAAACGCCCTTCGGCATCAAGAAAGAAGTTATCGGACAAAACCTCACTTCGACCTAACAACTCATCAAAGTAAAGCAATTTAAGCCAAGTTGGGTGTTGATCTAGATCGGCTGCTAGCGCCTTTTCAACTAAAGGATTCTGAACAACTGAAACACTTTGGCCTGCATACATAAACAAGCTAAGACATAAAAATAAAAGCGTTTTTTTCACAAAAATACCCAATAAAAAAGGCAAGATTATAAGCTTGCCTTTTCATATACAACCTAAAAATTTAGATTGAACAAGAAGTAGCCATACGTTGACTTAACTGGCTATGAAGCACTTCTGACTTTTCAAAGCGTGTTTTTGAAGCATAAGAATCTTGGCTAGCTGAAGCCGCTAAATCAGCGCGAAGACCGGATACAACATCAGCCTGAGCAGAAGCTGAACAGCCAGCAACATTTAACAATGAAATAAGGTGCTGACCTTCACCCATAGCTAAATCTGTTTCCAACTGAGGATAATTTTGATAGATAAAAGCCGCTGTACGCTCTTTGCCACCTGAACAAGTAGCTGGGGATGATATATTTGAACTTATTGCAGTTGTTCCCAAATCCCATGTGACATTTGTAACAATAGCCAATGGTTTTGCAGTAGAGTGGTCATTACTAATACCAAACCCAATCATACCACCTATACCGCACTCACTATAAATCTGACCAAAATCTCGATCCGATGCATTTACTGTGGTAAAAGCCAAAACAGACAAAGCCGATACCGCGAAACCTAGTTTTTTCATTTAATTTCTCCTAAAAATGAATTTTTGGCATATGCCAGAGTAGATTTTATATCTAAAATCTACTAATAAATCAACTTTTTTACAGGCTATTTTGATATGGAAAAGTATGTGTTCTGGTCAAGCTTTTTTGGACACATCTTTTTTACAATTTTCATAGTCAATGGGCGATAAATCACCATTGGAACTATGAAGCCTAATTAAGTTGTAGTAGCGCATATAACTCGCTACATCCTGTTTCATGCTTTCAGCGCTGGCGTGATGCACTTTAAATAGCCAATCATGCTTGAGACTACCAAAAAAACGTTCTACGACCGCATTATCCCAACAGGCACCCACATCACCCATCGACGCACGCATTTTCTGTTTAGCTAACAATCTCGCAAAACGCTTGCTGGTGTATTGTGAACCTCGGTCGCTGTGAAAAATCACGCCTTTAGGGTGTCCACGTAGCCAATAGGCTTGCTGTAACGATTTCATGACCAACTCCACCGTCATGCGCTCACTGAGCGCCCAGCCAATAATACGGCGTGAGTAAAGATCCATCACAATACTCAAGTACAACCAACCTTGAGGGGTCTTTAAGTAGGTGATGTCACCCGCCCAAACTTGATTAATCCTAGTGGGATTAAAGTCCATCTTAATCAGGTTTTCTGCCACACGATGTGTAAGGTTTCGTTTTGTTGTAACCTTGTAGGCCCGTCGCTGCGTCACAACCAAGCCTGGTGTTTTCATTAGTCGACGCGTTTTTTCACGACTGAATTGGAAAACCGTTTTTTTGTAGGGCTTTAGCGAGCTCACGTGAGCCAAGACTTTGCCGACTGTCTTTAAATAACCGCTTGGCCATGCCTTGTAGCTCGAGTTCTTCGGGCGTAATACCTTTCTTAGGCTGTTTTTTCCAAGCATAGTAACCTGAACGGCTTAGCTTGAGCATCTTGCTGACAGACTTAACTGCTAAGCCCTCCTGAACCAGTTTTTCCATGAGTTTAAAACCTACAGGATGTCTTGTGCCAGAAGGGCCGAAGCTTTTTTTAAGATTTCTTTTTCGACCTTTAAACGCTTGTTTTCAGCACGTAGCTTTTTAAGTTCAGCTCGCTCATCTGGATCGAGCACAATCCCTTTGGCTTGCGATTCTAGCTTGTCTTTCCACTTGTAAAGCAAATTGGTTCTAACCCCTAAGGATTGAGCAGCTTCAGCTACACTATATCCTTGCTCAGTCACTAAAGCGACGGCTTCTTTTTTAAACTCATCGCTGTAGGTTTTATAAGTTCTCTTTTCAGTCATGATCACTCCTAGCTCGACAATATCTATTGTCTCTAATAAAAGTGTCCATTGCTATTAGACCAGATCACAGTTCTTTAAAAATTAAATTGCTTTTTGCTTCACCCTTGGCAGGGTCGGGAAGTTCACACCCGTTTCAATAGTTTGTTGATCCGCCTCCTCGGGTATCGGGTTAATAAACACTTCCGCTGGCGTCAATTTGACCAAGGGGCGACCTTGGCTAAACCGTTGCGGATGTTTTGCAAACGCATCATCTAATGCCTGTTGGCGTATTGTTGCGATTTGCTTGTAATCACCACTAAACACTTGATAGGGCGTGAACCCCGCCAGACTGCTGTGGTGATGTTGATGGTTATACCAACTCACATAGTCTTGGCACCAGCGCATGGCATGGTCATAATCATCCCCTGTATGTCAACATAATGTTGACATACAGGGTAACACTAGGTATAAAAAACCATATATTTATTGACCAATTCACCAAATAATCTATAATCATTATGAATGATGATTGTTTTATTCATATTTATTTTTACTTTTTTAAGGATCTAGCATGATTAAACCCATATTGATAATTTCCGCTTTAATTTTAAGCTCATCACTTCTAAGTGGTTGCTCCACAATGTCAACGGCTGTTGAAAAAAGAAATCTTGATGTACAAAGTAAAATGTCTGATACTGTATTTCTTCAGCCAACCGCTAACTCAGATAAAACAATATTTATTCAAATCCGAAATACAAGTGATCGAGACATCGACACCGTTGAAATGACGCATAAGTATATTCAAAACCTAACAGCTAAGGGGTTTAAGGTAGTTGATGACCCAGATCAAGCCAACTTTATGCTTCAAAAAAATATACTATCCGTTGCGAAAACTAATCGAGAAGAAGCATATTCCGCACTGAACTCTGGATATGGTGGTGCTTTAGCTGGTGCAGGTGTAGGTTTATACACGGGAAGTAGCTATAGGAGCGTCGCTGGTGGAGCACTCGTTGGTGCGGCAATAGGTACGGCTGCAAACGCACTTGTTAAAGATGTATATATAAATACTATTACCGATGTTCAAATACAACAAAGAGCAAGAAAGGGACAAAAAGTAACTACAACAACTGGTGCAACTAGTAGTTCAGGCATGGGTGCAACGACAAGTCAAGTAGTCCACGATGACACGTCAAACTGGATCACCTATAGAACAAGAGTCGTGACTGTAGCTAACAAAGTAAACTTAGACTTTGATGAAGCTCAACCTGAGCTTGAAACAGGCTTGATTAGGTCTGTTTCTGGAATATTCTAATAACACATATAGCACAGTTTAGATCAATTATTTTCAACCTGAGTAAAAACCATTCTCAGGTTAAAAATAATAAAAAAGATTTAGCGATAGCTTATTCTGTTTATTTTTCAGAGCTTGCGATGCTTGTTGGAAGTTTGTGTTGAAAGCTAAACTTGAAGTCGCTTGGAAAGTAAAAAACGCCTCCCACTCTTCTCTTTGTTCATCAGTATGAAACCATGCCGTTTCTGTTTTCAGACCAAATTTAGTTTTCTCGTATTGAAAAATCACTCCTAAATGAGCTTCTGCACTTATTCTAGTTTGACCATGAGCTTGAGCACCCAATACCGCCATCATATAAGAGTAGTAAGTTGAGTTTCCAAATGTTAACCCTGCTCCAGGTTTAATAAATCCGCCAAGCTTATCATCGAACTTTCTATCTAATCCAAGGCTAACTTGCCAAGAAATTGGTTTAAAAAGCGAGGTACGCTGAGCATAGGATTTAATGTCAATAAAATGAAGTGATTCTAACTGCACCGAATCATGTCGAAAACTAAGCTGAGTGTCAAAAAAGTTAATATAGGCACCACTAAGGTATCCAGTGGATACATCTTGAGTGTCATGGTAGCTGGGTTTAATGCCGAGTGTCAGATACTGCTTGTTCTCAATCGTTTGAATACCAAACGCAAATCTTGCTGAGTCATGTCCTAACAAGGGTGTAACGGGTTTATTAATATTCAAATCCAGTGTTTCACTGAACTGACTACGTGCCCTTAGTAGATGGAGAAGCTGCTTAGTATAGGTTGGATGATCTAGTCTATTTTTAGTTCTATTTAACTTTAGGTTAAAAACAGCCAGTTCAAGTGCAGCAACCTGCTCTTCGTTTGTTAAACCGTTTATGCTCTCAAGCTCATAACTCGTCCCTTTGCTGAATTTAACCGCTTCAGGGCTTTTAATGTGTGGAGTATAAGCTTCCATTTTGTTTTGGTTAGACGGACGATAGGTTTCAGCTAAAATCACGCCTTCAGCTTCTATCGCCTTTAGGGTATCAATTGGGATAGCTGTGTAATTAAACCTATCTGTTAACTCTAGGGATGGCCGTGCAACTTGCAAAAGCCAAAGAAGATTATAGGAACAGTTTTCCGATAAAAAAAAGTAATCCGCAAAAAAATGGCGTTGTTCCATAATATGTAACACCAGCCTCTCTACCTCTTCTTGGTCTAGATTTAAGGAATACTCCCATATATCTCTTTGTTCCATATGACCGTATTCTTGAATTTTTTTGGAATAAGGAAGAATTGAATAGCGGCCTTCATAACCCCCGAATAAACCTTTATAGGCATATATTAGGCCATTAGTTTCATTGGTTTGAGCGGCATAGTTGATAGCATAGGCTGTAAGTGGGGTTTTTTGAGCAGTGTCAAGCCTTAAAAAGGTATGGCCAAATGCTGACGCCGGCGAATTTATATGTGCAGATGCCAATATTAGTGTGACAGATTCAGCCTGCAAAAGTGATAATTCTTGATTAAGCTCTGAACAACTAGTCAAAGAAACGACGTTTTTTAATTCACTAATCTTGGAAAAAATCCAATTCGAACGAGAAGGATATCGACAAAATATACTGTTGTTGTTGTCTTTTTTATCATTTAAGAGTGCATCTATAGTTGCGATAAGTTCTTTTTTGGAATCAAATTTACCCTCATCAGATAAAAAGAACTTTGGATCGTCAATTTCACTCTTGCCATTTTTAAAATGAAGAATGTTATGCCATTCTCTACTCTGACTTAAAGTTTCAAGTTGTTGTTCGCTTAAGAAAGAATTTAAAGATATTACAGGGAAGGACAAGCTAGTTTGGGCGAATATTTTTTCTGAAATAGCAGATAAAAATACCAAGCAAGCAACCAGAAAAAGATTTAACTTGCTTGATACTATCATTAACCGACTACAGCGATAATGTTATCAACCAAAGCAGCTGAAGTTAATTCTTCGCTGCTGAAAAGGTTAGAGAAATTAGCTTGCAATTTTGAAGCAAACGCAGCTTTATCTTCAACGTTCATGATAACAGCAAGTGTATCTAAGGCTTCACCTTGTCCTGCAGCAATATCAACAGCCAAAGAATCGATGTTGTTTGCAACAAACTGATTCATCTGCTCATTTGAAACTAGGTTTGCAGGTTTTGCACAACCTAAAGTACCAGAAGTAATACCAAAAGTTTGGTTACCTGAAGTACCGTTAGTAGTCACTGCTAAAACTTGCATCAAAACTGAGCTCTGATCTTCAATGATCATTGAACCTAATCCACAACCAGTATTTGGGTTTGCAATAGCCACCGATGATAGTGATGCTAAAGCTACGGCTAGTCCTAGTTTTTTCATAAACTTCTCCAGTAAAATAATTAAAACGGCAAATGCCACAGAGGATTATAACTTTCTATGATTATGACGCAAAAAAAAAACAATAAGGCACATAAAATCACCCCATCAATTTTTTCCATATATTACTCACAATTTGTCGAGATATTTGTAGGGCTTTATCATCCACCAGTGCTTTTTCATTTTGCAATGCAAGTTTATGATAAAGCCCTCGGTAGGTTCGGTAATGATCTTGAAGCGCCTCGATGGCTTGATTTTCTATGAGTCCTGTATCTTTTAATTCATCGAGAATACGCATGTTATCCGGCCATCGGACCAGGCCTGGTTGTTGGTTTGCATGGGCCAAGACCAAATACTGCACCATAAATTCTATATCAACAATGCCACCACGGCCATGTTTTATATCGAACTCAAACTCTGTAGATTTATCTAAAGCCGCGCGCATTTTGTCACGCATTTCAACCACCTCCGTTTTTACTTTTTCCGGTTGTCGTGGCTGGGATAAAAAGTGGGCTCTAAAAGTTTCAAAGTTTTGGCGAACACCACTCTCTCCGACCACGGCCCGCGCACGGATTAAAGCCTGATGCTCCCAATTCCAAGCTTTATCTTGTTGATAGTGTTCAAAATGTTTTAAGGTTGTCACCATCAGTCCACTATCACCATTAGGACGTAGGCGCGTATCCACCTCATAAAGTTGACCCGCTGGCATCATACTAGTCAGGACTGAGATAATTTTCTGACCCATTCGCATAAAAAATGTACCATTTTCCAGCACGCGCTGGCGCTCGTTTTGAGGTTGTGTTTTCTCACCTGATTCAACCAAATCATAAAGAAATACGATATCCAAGTCAGAGCCATAACCCAACTCAATGCCGCCCAGCTTACCGTATCCTAAAATTAAAAAAGGAGACTGAGGCCGCCCACCGGGAAGACCATGTTTCGAGGTTAATTGTTGCCAAACATAATCATGGGCAACATTGAGAACGGCTTCAGCAATCCAGGTTAAATAGTCACTGACATGCATAACCGGTACTTGACCGGTTATGTCTGCTGCCGCGACTTTAAATACTTGTGCGTGCCGCCAATGACGCAACTGCAACATAAACTGCTCTTCATCATCTTGATAGGTTGATAATAAAGTACGAGCCTCGACTAATAATTCGTCAAGCTTTAAAGGGCGATATAAACTTCTTAAATCAAGGAGCTGATCCATCAAAGCCGGATATTTAACCAGTAGATCGGTTAACCATGCACTCGCTGCGCAAAGTTTTATCAAATGCATTAGGGCTACCGGATTTTCTTTTAGAAGCACCAAATAGACACTGCGACGGACCACGTTTTCTATCACGCTCAATGTTCTTTGCAACGCTATTTCTTGATCTGCTTCTAAGCTTGCTAATTGTTTCAGCAGTAATGGCATGACCTGTTCAAGCCTAGTGGTGGCTTCGGCACTCATATGTCCAACCGCACGCGATTTTTTAAACTGGCGTAATTGGTTAAGAATATCACCCGGTTTATGAAATCCAAACTGGGTAAGCACAATTAGCGCATCATCCTCAAGCGGCCCTTTCCAAGCCTGCGATAAGGCATCGGTTAAATCACATACATCAGCCTCCTCGGCAAACACATCATCAAAATGATGCTGAACCGTTTCGCGAAACTGCTCAAGCCGTGCAATAAAGCTTGGATAATCCTTAAATCCCATCGCCTCTGCTAAAGCCTGTTGCTGTCGAACATCATCAGGTAGAGAATGGGCTTGTTGATCACCCCATTCCTGAATGCGATTTTCGGCACGCCGTAAAAACACATAGGCCTCCCGTAAATTATCCGCATCTTGTTGGGCAATGTAGTCTTGATCCGCTAAATAACTCAGCGTGGGTAACAGGGTTTGAGCCTGCAGAGGTTTATCGCGCCCGCCATGAACCAACTGAAACGCTTGGACGATAAACTCAATTTCTCGGATGCCACCTCGCCCTAGCTTAAGATTATCCTCCATTCCCTTTTTTCGAACCTCAGCGGCGATCATACGTTTCAAATCACGCAAAGAATCCATTGCAGTGTAATCCACATAGCGCCGATAAACAAAAGGCCGCAGAATATCAAACAGTGTTTTGGCTTTATTTTTATCACCCGCGATGGCACGCGCCTTGACCAGTGCGTAGCGCTCCCATGCTCTGCCATGAACTTCATAATAATGTTCAGCCCCTGTAAAGCTGATAGCTAAAGGGCCGACTTCACCAAAGGGTCGCAATCGCATATCCACACGATAGACCATGCCCTCTGATGTTAACTCCGTTAAGGACTTGTTTAATGCAAGGCCCAGCTTTGAAAAAAACTCATCATTAGAAATAGATTTTTTTCCGTCGGTATAGCCCTTTTCTTCATACAGGTAAATTAGATCTATATCACTTGAAAAATTAAGCTCTCGCCCCCCTAGTTTACCCATACCTAGGATAATCAACTGCTGAGGTTCGCCCGTCTCCTCGCCAATTGGTTGACCAAAACGCTGGGTAAAACGCAGCATCCACCAATCCAATGTAGCCGAGACCAGCCCTTCTGCTAGGTCTGACACGTCACGCATGGTTTCATTCAAATCGGCTAGCCCCGCTAAATCCCTAACGGCAATTCGAACCATTTGCTCCCTGCGTAGTCGGCGTAATTCTCTCTTTAAAGCCGTTTCATCCTCACAAGCTTCCAATGTTCGTTGGCATAGATCAATCAAAACGTTTTCTTGATAGTAGGTTTGATAATCCTTATCGAGCAACTCAGGAAAACGCTGACATTCACGCTCAACAAACACACTCCATTTATAAAAGTCTTGCGGAGAAACTACTGACATACCAAGCCTCTTAATTTGGTCAACTTAAAATATTAATCTTACCTTTTTTTAATCATACCCAACGTAAAAATTTTAAATATTCCAAAATACACCATGTTGCACCAATATGACTCATTAAAGCCATCTTTTACATAAAAACACAACAAGTAGCTCAACAAAATAATCATAAGTATCTATTTTTAAAATATTTTATACATTTAGGCACATTTAATTCTTATAGCTTAACGAACTTTTTAGTCATCGAGCCCTGCTTAGGAAAGTAAAACACTCAATAGTGACTTAAACAGGCTCTCAAACCAAAGGTATAAAAGCATGAAACTTATAGTTGCCGTAATCAAACCTTTTAAGCTTGATGATGTACGCGAAGCCCTACACGACATTGACGTGCATGGCATGACCGTAACAGAAGCAAAAGGCTTCGGACGCCAGAAAGGCCATACCGAAATTTACCGTGGCGCAGAATACGCCATAGAATTTTTACCCAAAGTCCGCCTTGAAATCGCGGTTGCGGATGACAAGGTCGATAGCGCCATTGACGCGATTGGCAATGCAGCGCGCACCGGAAAAATTGGCGATGGCAAAGTGTTTGTCATGCCACTTGAACAAGCCGTGCGAATTCGTACCGAAGAAACCGGCGATGTCGCCCTTTAACTTACTAGAAAGGATTTAAATCATGGAACAAGTACTCGAACTCAGTTATGCGCTCGACACCTTTTACTTCCTGATGGCCGGTGCGCTGGTTATGTGGATGGCAGCCGGCTTTACCATGCTCGAAGCAGGCCTGGTACGCAGCAAAAACACAACCGAAATTCTAGCTAAGAATATCGGTCTTTTCTCAATCGCCAGCTTAACCTATATGTTGGTCGGTTATAACATCATGTACGGTGAAGGCTTAAACAGCATCATCCCAAGCCTCGGCTTCTTTGTTGGTGCGGATAACGCAACGGCTGACGTGCTTGCAGGTGGTGACGATGCGCCTTACTACTCAGACATGGCAGACTTCTTCTTCCAGCTCGTGTTCGTTGCAACAGCGATGTCTATCGTATCCGGTGCCGTCGCTGAGCGTATGAAGCTAATGTCTTTCTTTGCTTTCGCTGTGGTGCTAACCGCTGTAATCTACCCAGTTCAAGGTTACTGGACTTGGGGTGGCGGTTTCCTAGACGAAATCGGTTTCTCTGACTTTGCAGGTTCAGGCATCGTTCACATGGCGGGTGCGGCGGCTGCTTTAGCAGGTGTATTGGTACTCGGCGCTCGTAAAGGCAAGTATGGTAAAGACGGTGAAGTGCGCGCTATCCCAGGTGCTAACATGCCACTCGCTGCACTCGGTACCTTCATCCTGTGGTTAGGTTGGTTCGGCTTTAACGGTGGCTCACAGCTACAAATCTCTACCGTTGAAGATGCCAATGCCGTTGCGATGATCTTTGCTAACACTAACCTTGCTGCTGCCGGTGGTGTGATCGGTGCGATGATTATCTCACGCATCCTGTTCGGCAAAGTAGATTTGACCATGATCCTAAACGGTGCACTAGCAGGCCTGGTTGCGATTACTGCAGACCCACTATCGCCTTCACCACTGTCTGCCGCAATCATTGGTATGATCGGGGGTATGATTGTAGTATTCGCTATCCTTGCAATGGATAAGAAGTTCAAAATTGACGATCCAGTAGGTGCGATCTCTGTTCATGGTGTAGTCGGTATCTGGGGCTTAATCGCAGTCACCTTCAACAACCCTGATGCAACCATTGTGGCTCAGTTAATCGGTATCGTATCAATCTTTGCTTGGGTATTCATTGCAAGCTTAATCGTATGGTTCGCGATCAAAGCCATCATCGGAGTGCGTGTAAGCGAAGAAGATGAGTACAACGGTTTAGATCAATCAGAATGTGGCATGGAAGCCTACCCAGAGTTTAGCAATAAAAAATAACTAAACCCTGAAAAAGTAACAAACCCACCCCGCTTCGGCGGGGTTTTTATTTGCCTTTCAAATAATCCTCATCACTAAATGTGCTCACCCATTCAGGCTTCATTAACACCAGGCCTGCTATAATAAACCCATTAAGAAATGCCTCAGGTGCAGCGATCATAGGAATATAAGGTAAAAAACTATATTTCAATTCATCGAGCGTATAAACACCTGCAATCCCCATCAATAAAGCCATCATCAACATCGCAATTAATGCGCCGACCCCTGCGGCTAAAAACCCATTCAAAAACACATAAACAAAAAAGTTGCGATCCAAATAACGATAAGCTAGTTTATAAATCCACCAGGTAATAAAAATTGGAATCCACCCCATCAAAAGCGCATTGATCCCAAACACCGTCCAACCGGCATCCCCACTAAAGCTCACGACCAATAATGCTAGACTCATCGCAATCAAAGCAAACTGGGGCCCAAACATTAAGGTCGCTACCGTCATTAACAAAAAGTGAAAACTAAAGCCCCCACCGATACTGGCGGATAAACTCCAAATTAAAACAATCACCAAAACCGCACCAAACAATACATTCTGCGCACTACGATCCTGCTTAACCTTATACCAAGGAGCCGTTCTAAAAGCCCAAAACAATAATCCAGCGTAGAGCAACCAACCCAGTCCCCACCACCCCATACCCAACAATCCGTCCGGTAAATTCATTTGAAAATCTCCTATCGAGTAAATGTGCCGTTTATAATACCTCTTTTTAATTTAGAACCCTAGGCCATGCTAAACGCGAAGATTATTTTTGCTCTGCTTTACGACTTACTGCTGCTTTTTGCCGTTTGGTTTTTTGCTGCCTTACCTTTCGTTATATGGCAAGGACCGGGATTTGAAAAAAACCCGCTTACGCTGGTTATCTTTCAGCTATACCTTGTTATGATTAGCTATGTTTATTTAAGTTACTTCTGGCTTCAAACAGGCCAAACGCCCGGCCTTAGAACCTGGAAACTTAGATTAGTAAGACTGGATGGATATCTGCCAACACGCCATGATGCCAATAAGCGTTTTTTCTTTAGTTTGATTTCAATTGCCAGTCTAGGACTTGGCTGGATATGGCTATTTTTTAACAACCAAGGTCAAACACTTCATGACCGGCTATCTCATACTCAAATTATTCACAGCGAACACGAAGGATAACTATGCCGCGATTTATTATTCATAGCAGCGAACTCGACACTAACCAAACACAACAACTCAGTGCTGAGTTAGGCGCGCTACAAAAAAAAGCTAATCATTTCCAAACACAGTCAATTGACATAGATCCGCAAAAAGTCAAACAACTGAGTCAAAAATTGAAAATCGATATCAATGCCCTGCCAGAAAGTTTCGAGCCATCAAAAGTTAAACTGGTCATTAGTGACATGGACTCAACCCTTATTTCGATAGAATGCATTGATGAAATCGCCGACATGATGAATTTAAAAGCTGAAGTGTCTGAGATCACTGAGGCCGCTATGCGCGGTGAACTGGTATTTGAGCAATCCCTAACTCAGCGGGTCAATCTATTGACCAACCTTGAAACAGATGCATTACAGCGGGTATATGACGAACGCTTGAGCCTTAACCCAGGCGCAGAAGATTGTTTAGCGGGTCTCAAGCAAAAAAATATAAAATTTGCTTTGGTTTCGGGCGGCTTTGATTTTTTTACCGAACGGCTTAAACAAAACCTTGAATTAGACTATGCCAGAGCAAACAAATTAGGTATCGAAAACCAGCGTTTAACTGGAAAAGTAGAAGGCAAGATTATTGGCGCTCAAGCTAAAGCCGACTTTTTGCATGAACTCTGTGAACAACTGCAAATAAACCCATCCCAAGTGATTGCGATTGGTGATGGCGCTAACGACCTATTAATGATGAAGGAAGCAGGATTAAGCATCGCCTATCACGCTAAACCTAAGGTACAAGAACAAGCCAATACCGCTTTAAACTTCAGTGGACTCGATGCGCTACTCGACTTTATAAACGCCTAAGCAGGCCTGCTTAAACCTCAATAAAAAGGGAGCCTTGCGCTCCCTTTTTATCAAAAAACATCCAATCTTAGAACAAGCTTGCTTCAAACTCTTGATAAGCTTCACTTACAAACCGACCAATGGTGCTGTCAAAACCAGGCCACTCTTTAGCTACAGTTTGCATAAACTCGGTTTCGACAATCATCGGTCTGATTTCAAAATCAGATAAACCATTGTCATACTGCTCTTCAATGGTATTGTAGATAATTTCGAAAAATTGCTTTTGATCCCTAATCATCGAAACATCATCAAACTCACCATGACCTGGTACAAAATATTTGATGTGCGACATGGCTTCAAAATTTTCCATTGCAACAATCGAGTTTTTAAAATTACCGTCTGCCATATTCGCTACACGACGCATCGCCATATCACCTAAGAAGATAACCTTTTCTTCAACGGCCTCAATCGCAATATCGGAATCACTGTGCACCTTACCCATGTGATGCACTTTAAACTGAACATCCCCTACCTTAATTACATCGCCTTCATTCACTTCAAGTGTAGGCGGTGTAATAACAGTACCGGCGCTCGCATTATTCGTGTTACGGCTCATAAAACCTGTCCAAACAACACCAGCACCATTTCTAACATCTTCCATCACCTTGGGATGCGCATAGAGTTTTACATCAGGATAGGCCTCAACAAAGGCATGATTGCCTAGCCAGTGATCACCATGAATATGAGTATTAAACACCGCAACGACAGGCTTGTCAGTAACCGTTTTTATTTGACGGATCAACATTTCACCAATTTGTACTGACCCACCAGTATCTATCACAACAACCCCCTCGGAGGTGACAACAAAGGCAGGGTTACTAAAGAAACCGAAATTTGAAGGACTTGGCTCAGGATCAGTCGCTAAAAAGTAAAAAGTACGATCTGAAATTTTTGTGATAGGAACATTAGGCACATCTGGCCCTCTAAATTCCCAGTCATCCGCTGCATAAAGCGGTCTTAATACTGAAAAACCGGCAGTTAATCCTATCGCTGTCTTAAACAAGTCACGTCTTTTCATAGTCCAAGTATCCTTTTTTAAATAAAACCTTAAAATTATTGTCAGACAATATTACTCTTTGAAAGAATAAACTTCAAGGTTTTAGCTTTTACAAGCGATGAAGATCAATGCCACCCATCCGTTTAAGTCTAAACATGGCTATCAAAGATCTGAAAAGTCTATATCTACCGGATCAATTTGCTCTTTAGGCAAAAAACGCTGAGCATATTTTAGGTACAAACCGGACTGATAGAAAAACTTAACGATCTCACGATCTAAATCATTATCTTTAGCCATAAAGTAGAGTATTTTCATCGCTAGAGATAAAGGGTTTGGACGTTTATAAGGCCGATCGTGAGCTGTTAGTGCCTCAAAAATATCGGCAATCGCCAAAATTCGTGCTTCAAAAGAAATCTCCTCCCCTCTTAAGCCCAATGGGTAACCCTTACCATTAATCTTTTCATGATGGGCACCGGCGATATGAGGAATATCTTTATATTTTTCAGGAAAAGGTAAAGACTGTAGCACCTTTAATCCAATCTCTGCGTGCTCATTAATGATTTGACGTTCTTCCTCAGTAAGTGTTCCCTTCTGAACTTTAAGCGCTTTACCCTCCTCTTCGGTGAGCATAAACCAAGCCTGACCGCCTGCAACAAAAGGATTGTCGATTAAATCTTGAATCTGCTCAACCTGTTCATCCGGAAAAAACTCTGTACCCTGATTACTTTTTTCGATTAAAGCCAAGGCTTGATTTAATCGCGCTAAATTTTCAACTCGAAATTGCTCGATTTCAGAATAGGCTTCGGACTGAAGCATCTGACGTTTTAACGCTTCATTTTCTATCGCAAGACTAATAGTTTGAGCCCTTAAGCGTATCAAACCTATGCGATCATAATGGCCATCCAATTTGGTCGCCTTATCCATAATGGTCTCGGGCGTCGCAAGCTTACCTATATCATGCATCAACGCAGCCAGCCTTATCTCTTTTGTTTGCTGGTCGCTATACACCTTTTTAAGGTAAACACCCTGGTCTTGATGAACCTCCTTAACCATCATTAAACTTAGCGCCACCATACGATTGATATGGCCAGCAGTATAGGGTGATTTTCTACCCATCATAAAAATAATACTGTTTAAAAAGGACTCCAATAAGGCTTCTAAATCATCCACTAACTTAGCATTCGTGACCGCTATAGCTGCCTGAGAGGCCAGTGACAAAGCAATCGCCTCGTCTTCAGAATTAAACGAAGTTGTTTTTTCAATCCCACCCTGCTTATTAAGCAGCTGCAAAACTCCAATAACTTTTGCTTCGTGATTACGTAAAGGCACCACCAGCATTGATTTAGAACGATAACCATTCGACTCATCAAATCGCTTTGCACCCTCAAAAGAAAAATCCGAAGATTGGTAGATATCAGCAATATTAATCAAACGGTTCTCAAGTGCAGCAGTGACTGCAACCATCGTATTATTCCGATCTCCATTACTGAGATATAAAGGTAAAGGCTGCCAACGAATCGCTTCAGCCGTTCCTCCCATTCTAATTGATAGCGAATCCGTCTGAGCAACCGTGAAATGTAAAGCACCGTCCCTAAGCATATAGAGCGTCCCGCCGTCTGCACCAATAATATTTTTGGCCTCAGTCACAATCATTTCCAACAAAGGCTCGAGTCGTTGCTCAGCAGACAAGGCTGCGCCAATTTTATTCAGTCGCATAACCCGGTCTAGCTGGTTATCAACACCTCTTTGACAAAGTAATCCGGTTTGTAAACAAATACGATCATTTTCTTGCAGAATATGATTTAAATCTAAGCCAATTAGTGCCAACTCCTGACTAATCTCATCAATAAACGCAGGCTTTAGATGAAACGCATAAAGCTGATAATCCTTACGTTGTAAGTGGGCAATAGATTGACGTAATAGATCAGGGGTCATATGCTTACTAGCACGTGCCAAGTCGGCTAAACGATTAGGAAAAGACACATCTACAACTATCGCCTTAATACTCGATCGCTCCTCCAATAACTGCCACATTTTTGGATTTAGATAGGTGTCACCACTAAAAAGAACGGCTGAACCAGCGTGTTCGATAATATAACCACAGGTTTCAACCGTATGATTAGCTTCAACGGGCGTCAAGAACAACCCAGGCTCTGGTTCATAAACCTGATTATAACCAATCTCAATCCACTCAATCGCAAACTGGCTTGAATTTAACAACTTAATCTGAGCAAAATCAGGCCAGATATCATCATTAAAAATATTTTTTTTTAATGCTTGTAGCGTTGATGGAAGACCATATATTTTCAGCGGCGTTTGTCGCTGAGCAAAAAAATGATCTATAAAAAAACCAATATCAAGGATATGATCAAGGTGTGAGTGAGTTAAAAAGATCGATTCAATCTGTGATGCTTGATCAGCCAGCGCCTGCATGACATTACCTGCATCAATCAACGTCTTATCAGACAACTGAATACAGGTCGTGCAATGAATGCCGGCCTTACTACCAAATGCGCCTAGAAAACGAATTGAATAGTCGCTCATGTTCTAGGATTAATTATAATGGCTACTATAACGTTTTTTATCATCTAAATCAGGTACCTCAAATCCGAACTCGACCGCTTTCTCCTTGCAATAGGTCACTGCGAAATCCAGCAACTCACCCACTGCGCGGTGACGGAATTTTTGCTTTTGTCTAACATGTGAAAACGGGCGACGTAAAGGCGGATTTAGTGGAATAGCTTTTAAGGTGCCGAGTTTTAACTCTTTCATCAAGGTAGAGCGCGAAACAATAGCCAATCCTACATCGGCTTCAGCCGCCATTTTTACAGACTCTGGCGCACCCAACTCCATCACGATGTTAAAATCACTCAGGCTTAAACCCTGTTCACGAATATAAGTATCTATCACCGAACGAGAACCCGAACCCTCTTCACGAACAACAAACGGATATTTACACGCTTCCTCTATTGAGATTTCATCACGCTTAGCAAGCGGATGATCCGGACAACAAATCAGCTGCATCTCATCGATTCGGCAAACTTCAACCTCGAGGTTTTTGTTGTTTACTGGCGCCTCAACCAGACCTAGGTCGATCATATTATTTTCAACCATCGACACAATCGCATCCGTGTTGCCCACCTGAAGACGAATATTGACATCTGGGTATTGCTTTTTAAATGCGCCCAACAAACAAGGCAGCATATACTCAGCGATAGTTGTGCTCGCACCAATAACTAAACTGCCAGAAACTTCACCAGTTAGGTCACGAACTTCAGAGTTCATCTTCTCGTAAAGTTCTAGAATATGATCTGAAAAATCATAAACTACTCGACCCGCTTCCGTTAAGGTAATTTTATTGTGTGTGCGATCAAACAGGCGAGTATTAAAAAAATCTTCAAGTTGTTTAACCTGAAAAGTTACTGCTGGCTGAGTCATATGCAGGGTTTCAGCGGCTTTGGTGAAACTCATCACCTTAGCGACAGTGTGAAAAACTTGTAGACGTCTATCGGCCATTATTTTGCCCTTAATTAGTTTAGTATTTTATATGTTACAACTATAAACGGAATTTATCATTGAAATATAGGCCTTTATGGATAAATTGTCAAAATTTCTTTATCATAAAGCTACTTGAACAAAGAAACATGCTGAATTTTTGCCAATTTTGGCAAGGGTTCACGACCATTCAAAGCTTGTTTAATCAACCAATTTTTTGCAGGCTTGACGATATTTCCAAAAGATAAAAGCTTGCCTCTAATCTGATCCTTTACACCACGATCCGGTTCAAATAACCAATCAAAACCCTCCATCGCTCTCTGCACCACCAGATTATCACCGCGACGCCAACGCTCATAGCGACGCAACACGGAAAAATCACCCGGCCGCTCACGCCACTCTTTAGCTTGGGTAAGAACCTCAACTAAACTGGCTGCATCTAACAAACCTAGATTTACGCCTTGACCCGCTTGCGGGTGGACGGTATGCGCGGCATCCCCCACTAAGACCAGTCCCGACTGAATATAATGTTGAGCATGTCGCCTTGTAAGGGGGAAAGCAGCACGCTCCCATGTTTCAACAATCCGACCTAACCGACCTTCGGAAGCCTTAAATATCTCATCACGATAAGCCTCATCACTCAAACCCATTGCCCATTGCATCTTTTGAATGGGTAAATACCAAGCAATCGAACTCACATTCTGCTCCATCGCTAAAAATGCAAAAGGCCCCTCTTCACGATAACGTTGCCAGCAGGTATCTTGATGCGAACCTTCAGTTCGCACGCATCCAACTACAGCGCATTGCGCGTAATCATGTTGATCCAACCCAATACCCGCCATCTGCCTAACTTGCGAAAAGGCACCATCAGCGCCAATCACCAAATCTGCAAACACTGTCTGCCCACTTTGTAAAACAATTTTAGACTTGTAGAGCGTATCATCATATTCAAGACTCGATAATTCACAGCCCGTCATTACAGCCACTTCCGCTTTAACCATTTCGTCCCAAATAGCCGATTGGATAAGGTTATTTTCAACCACGTAGCCTAAATTAGCTTCTCGAACTGACTGGGCTTCAAACACCACTTCCTCATCAGCATTGGCTTCCCAAATACGCATAGCAACAAACGGATGCAAACGACGATCTTGTATTCCTTGCCAAGCACCAAGATTGCGTAAAATGTTCTCAGATGCCCGAGTTAATGCACTTACTCGCGGGCTATAGTCACTGGCTGAAAACCATAAGCGTGTGGGTGGATGACGCTCAATAACCAAAACCTTGTAACCGACTTTATGCAACCCCAGCGCACAGGCCGCCCCCACCATACCGCCGCCAATGACCACAACATCGAACTGCTGAGCTTCATGAGTATTAATAAGATTCGTTTCTTCAATCTGACTCATACTTTTGCTCCCTTCATAGAAAAATGCGCTAAACGTTGTTTTAATTTAGGCATCATTTGTAGTCCAATCATCGCTAAACCCCTAGCATGCCCAACCAAAGGTGAAGGATGCTCAAATACACGGATCAAACCATCGGTCAAACCCATCACTTTACTGTGATCCTTTTGACGCATAAGTTGATAGTTTTGCAGACGACTGACATCGGTTAGCAGACTTAAGTCATGATCAAGTCCTATTAAAAAATCCTCAACATCTCGCAAACCTAGGTTTAATCCCTGCGCAGCAACCGGATGCTGGGTATGAGAAGCATTGCCCATCAAAACCGCCCGGCCAAACACCACGCCTTCGACATAGGTTTCTTTAAGCGGATAGGCCACACGCTCACTGAGCTGTGTACAAGCACCAAAACGTTGCCCCATTTTTTTATTAAATGCTTCTATAAAAGCGCTATCAGAGAGTCCCATCAAACCCTGATACTGGTCATCCGAGGCAACATAGACTAATTTATGGCTATGCGTTTCTAACGGCAGTAAAGCCACCGGCCCTTCATGGGTAAAACGTTCGAATGCCCAATTGTGATGAGGCTCAGCAAAGCTGACTTGCGCTAAAATCGCCCAAGCTTGGTAGTCTCGCTGCTGCAAAGGCAAGTTCAATGATTTACGAACTTGAGAATCTGTGCCATCTGCGCCCACGATTAATCGAGCGGTAAGATTTTTCTCACCCTGCTGCGTGATCAAATGAGCTGTAACACCGTCTGATGACGACTGTTCAAAACTTTTTAAACGTGTCGGACACAATACATCAATTGAAGCATCCGATTTGACCTTTTTCCACAGTACTTCGCCCAGATCGGATGCGCGAATGGCATAGCCTAATGCCGGCACACCCAACTCTTCTGCGTGCATTAGGGTTAAACCCAAATAGCCTTTTTGTGACACATGTACATGCGCAATATCAGTCACATAAGGCAACAAATCTTGCCAAACGCCTATTTGCTCAAGAATCAGCCTAGAGCCCTCTGACAAAGCCAGCACACGACCGTCAAAAGAATTGTTTGCGCCAGGTTTAGGTTCCACCGCCTCAAGCAGGGCAAGGTTTGCACCTCTACTCGACAAAGCTAACGCCAGACATAGGCCTACCGGCCCACCACCACTAACGATTAAATCATAATCAAAAGCTGGACTGGCTGACTTCGCGGTTATTGATTGTTCTGCATCCACAACTCGATCTCCTCAACGCTTCGGGGCAAGCCGAGTGTTAAAACCTCATTGCCCGTTTCGGTTACCAATACATCATCCTCAATTCGGATCCCTATACCCCACCATTTTTGATCCACTCCTTCAGATTGAGGTGCAATATACAATCCAGGCTCGACCGTTACTACCATACCCGGCTTAAAATGACGCCATTGACCATCCAATTTATAACGCCCGACGTCATGCACATCCATGCCTAACCAGTGACCTGTACCATGCATAAAGAATCGTTTAATAGCTTGTTGCTTAATCAAGTCTTCCAGCGAGCCTTGCAATAGGTTTAAATTAAACAAACCCTCAGTGAGACATTTAATCGAGGCTTGATGCATTTGATCGTAAGCTTGACCGGGCTTGACCTGCTCAATCGCTGCGCGCTGTGCACGTAACACGCACTCATAAAGTTGTTTTTGCTCTCGACTGAAGCGGCCATTAACCGGAAAAGTATGACTAATATCACCCGCATACCCCCTCCATTCCGCACCGGCATCTATCAACACCAGATCACCGGATTTTAGAATGGCTTTGTTTTCCGTATAGTGCAAAATACAAGCATTTTCACCGCTGGCGACGATACTGTTAAACGCCACTCGGTCTGCACCCAATTGTTTAAAACGATATTCAAGTTCTGCTTGAAGCTGATATTCATAGGCACCCGGCTTGCATACCCGCATTGCAGCAAGATGCCCGGCTACAGAAATTTTAGCCGCTTCACGCATCCAGTCTATTTCGTCACGGGTTTTAATCAAACGCTGTTCATGCAACCAACGATCAAGATCTAGCAGTTGACTCGGTGCTTCAATCCCTTTTCGAACTTGAGATTTTAAACCCGCCAACCAATCAGCGATTCTTAAACTCCAAACCTCAAGCTGACCAAAGCTAACCAGCAGCTGTTCAGCCTGCATTAAAAATTCGGGCGCGCGCTCGTCCAACTCTTCTATCGACCAGGCCTGGTCGATACCTAAAACGCCTGGCGCATCGTCAACACCTAAACGCCGACCTTGCCAAGTTTCTTGTTCCGGATCTTTTGGCCGCACAAATAACCAGGCCTGGTGATCAGACGGATAGACGTGATCTTCGTTATCAAGCACCTGAGCTTGGCGCTGAAAGACCTCGGATCGAATCAACACTAAAACTGAATCAGGTTCGGTAAAGCCGGTTAAATACCAAAAGTCACTTTCAGCGCGAAACGGAAACTCAACATCTCGATTACGAATTGTTTCATCACCTGAAGCAATGAGTGCGACACTTGCCTCAGGCATCTTAGACAAAAGGTCATTACGTCGCTGTGCGAAAAGATTTTGCGTAGAGATCATCAAAATAAAATCCGTTAGTGCAAAGTAGGCTTAGCCGTTTGAAGCTCGGCAACTAAAGCTTGTTGTTCATCAACTTCAATTTTAGGTTTGGCAATTGGATTTTGTTCGTCATAAATCATAATCGCTGCCATTCTAACAAACTCTACCAATTCGATTAGGCTGTCATTCAGCTGCTCATCCTCCTGCTCAGGAAGCGCCAACATCGCAATATCCGCTAAATCATTCAATACCTCTGTCACTTCACGCGATACCTCACCCAGCTCACCCAAACCTAAGCCGTACATAAACCCTTCACACCATTGAGCTAGATGATCAACACGGCGTGTTATCGGGGCATCATCATCCGGCAACAGCAAATTCAGGTCACAGCTTTCGCTATTCAAGCCGGCGAGGGTTTCGGTGTAGAGCGCATGCAGTATCACCAAAAAAGACTCTTTTACTTTGCTAATGCCGCCTTCATCCACCAGTTGCTTAATCCACTGAGCCTCAGTGCTATCAGGTGAAGCCGATAAATACCCAACAAGCATGCCTTGAACAAAGGATGCGGATTCAAGCTGAGAAAAGGGTTGCAGCGCGGCTGCATAGTCATCAAATGTGAAGTTACTATCCATAAAATACTTCTTATTTCATCTGTTTTGTTACAATAACGGAATAATAACACAGGCTAGATTGAAATAAAGGAAGCCTTATGCAAACCCATACTATTAGACTCATGAACCACCGTTTTGAAGTTCCTTGTGAACCTGAAGACCAAGCCAAACTTGAACAAGCAGCCGACTTTTTAGACAACAAGCTAGATTTGGTCCCTCATCTTAAAGGCGAAACCAAAATCCTAATGGTCGCGCTCAATATTTGTTATGACTATCTACAACTAAAAAAAGACACCCTCGCCTACACAGACCACTTAGAAAAGCAACTTGATCGCTTGGCACTTGAACTCAATAATAATGCGGCAGATGAAACGCCCTAATTCCTTTTTACGCATGGGCTTATTTTTCCGTTGCTTACCATGCAAATTTTATAGTTTGCATCCAATGCTAATGACCATAGTAGCGCTGTCCTTAATATGGCCATTAGGCAGTCAAGCCCAACCTATTGAACTCAACATTCAAGTCGATTGTGTGCAACCACTTGAATGCGAACGCATTAATCAATTAACTAATCAGCTTAAAAAAGACCTCTCTATTGCCCAACTTGAAACCGATGCCTTTCCAGCGCAAACGGACTTTCTATTTGAACGAGCACCCAAAGAAATACGCAACACCCTGCGCGCCCATGGTTTCTATGGACTTGAATTGGATAAACGCCTTGAGCGAAAAGAAAATCAAACATTAATCAGTTTTGAAATTTTGCTTGATGCACCGATCAGAATTAGAATAATAGAAATTGAAATTATTGGAGATGGCAAAGATTTAATAGAATGGCAAAACTATCTCCAATTCGAACTTCGGCTAGAAAGGGGCGACCAACTAATTCACAGCGATTACACTCAAACCCTTTCAGAGCTTAGAAACATCGCATTAAACCAAGGCTACCTTGATGCCAACTTTGTTCGTCGGGAGTTTAGGGTTTATCCAGAACTGGGTGTTGCCGATATTTTTATTCACCTCGACACCCAACAAGGCTATCAATTTGGTGAAGTTCATTTTTCAAAAAGCAAACAAGTACCCGAAAATCTGCTAAATCGATATAGAGAAATTAAACCGGGAGATCCTTTTAATCAGCAAGACATGACCCGACTCCAGCGCGCATTGATTGACAGCCGCTATTTCGGAATGGTGCGGATAGATCCTATTTTTGAAGAACAACAAAACCGACAAATTCCCATTCGAGTGGAACTTGAAGATAACCTTCGTCAGGCATACAGTGCTGGAGTGGGCTATGGTACAGATACCGGTGGGCGGATCCTGTTAGGTTTTGAAGATCGTATTATCAACCGACGAGGCCACAGCTACCAAGCTGATGCGCTTTATGGCGAACGCGCGCAGTCTTTTCAATTCAATTACCGCTTACCGGGACCAAGACCTATCCGACAAGAATGGAACCTGGGGTTAAGTATCGATGCCACACAGTCAGACAGCTTAAAACGTAATCGAGCGGCCTTCACCCCTAGTTTTATCTTTAAACTCGATGACACTTGGCAAGTCAATTTATTCAGCTCACTGGAAAAAGAAACCTTTCGTTATACCGGTCAGGCTCAAGAATCTAACCAACTGCTATTGGTCGGTGCCGGCATTCAAAAACGTTGGGTCAATAACGAAGCCTACCCTACCCTTGGTTATCGTCATAACGCAACCTTCAGAATGACTGCCGAGCATAGCCTTTCTGAAAGTGAGTTTATACAGTTTGAATGGGCTAGTCGTGGCATTTATGCCCCTGTTCATTTTTGGCGAATACTTGCGCGAGGACAGTTTGGACTCACTTTTGCCGATTCAAACCAAAGCATACCGGCCAGTTATCGTTATCTGTTAGGGGGCGAAAATCTAAGAGGCTACAAGTTTGAATCGATTGGAATCAGCGATGATAATGGACAATTTATTGGTGGTCGCAATATGATTTTGGCTTCATTAGAAACAGATTTTCGTATCAGTCAATTTCTTGGATTTGGTTTATTCACCGATGCCGGCCAAGTCAGTAACCAGAATAGCCTCAAAGCCCCGAAAGTTGGCGCAGGCATAGGTTTAAGAGGTTTTATCCCTATCGGCACCGCCAAACTGGATATTGCTTGGCCGGTATCAGAGCCAGACTACAATCGTTTTTGGCGCATTCATCTTTCGATTGGGCTAGACCTATGACGCAAACAACAAACCAGGCCGCCTTAATTAACCGTTTATTCCGTTTTGTTTTTCGACTAACAACCGGACTGCTTACGCTGCTGTTGTTAACGATACTAACCCTTACCAGCCTGTTTATTTTTCATCCCAAAGCACCGAATTATCTCTGGCCACACCTGCCTGAATGGACAGACAACAAACTTTCAATCGGTTACTCAGAGGGTTCCCTATTTTCTGGGCTAAGTCTGCATCAACTCAACTACCAAGACGAAGCACTCGAACTCCGGATAGTGCAATTTGACTGGCGCTGGAACCCCTTACAGTGGATCTATGGCGATTTTCAGTTTAAACGACTCCATATCGAGCAACTTGACCTTAACATTCTGGCTACTCAGGATAATGAACCCCAAGTATTTAATTGGGCTGAACTCTACTCAAGCCTAAGTTCGCCATTTGGTTTTATAGATCAGCTTAGCTACGATCTTGCCATTGATCAACTCACTCTGGAAGCTATTAATCTCAAGCAATCCGATCAAGACCTCTTGAGTATTGATAGATTAAATACACAACTGGCTTGGCAAGCAAAACAACTTAAGATTAGTCAGTTCCAGAGTGAATTTACCCTTAATCAACAGGATTACCAGGCCTGGTTAACGCTTCGTAGCCATTTTATCGACCCACAAAAATTTGAAGGCCAATTTGATTTAAAACTTAAGGGGCTAGACCCATTTGAACAACTGGCTGTCCAACTCAACTGGTTTGGATCACTCGACAACCTGGATTTTGCAGTAAACAGCCAAACCCCTTATCGAGTGCGATCAAACCATCAACTAAAACTCGATGAGCACGGCTTCCATCTTGAGTCTGACTGGCAAGAAATCAACGCTGACCTCTCTGAAGAACTGCATGTTAAGATTGTCGATAGCCAAACCATCCAATCTTTTAATTTTTCACAACAACAAGGTAAAACCAAGGTTAAGCTAACAAGCCAGGTCAATGACTGGCCAACAAACAACCTTAAGCTGAAAACTGACTATCGACTGATCGACTATTTTAACTATCAACTCGACTTTACGATTGAAGACCACGGAACCCTGGCAAGCCATGGAAAAATAAAATGGCCTAACAGCGCATCCAACACCCTGCTAACCCAACCTGAATCATTTCTGATTGACCTGCAAACTGAGCAATGGAACCTTGGCTGGTTAGACTCATCCTTTGACTACACGCTCACCAGTCAAATCCAATGGAACCTAGAGAGCTACCAGCAACGAATCAGCAAAATAAATATTAAAAGCTTCGATCTTCTGGGCTTACCTGAAACGCTCGGTTTAAGCGGACAGATTAACAGTCAAATAACTTCGCAAGACGTCTACGAAATAGACGTTAACCTAGATCGTTTAGCCTATGCAGAACAATCAGGTCAAATTGAAGGACTCATGTCGATAAACACCTCCCTTGATGAATTTGTCATTCAACAGCTAAACGCACAAATAGGTAACAATCGATTAAACCTAGAGGGTTATTTAAAACAGCAGGATTTTTTAATCAATATCGGGACAAGCCTTAACCAACTGCAAGATTTAGTCGGGCATCATGAGATACAAGGACAGGCCAAAGCACAGGCTTCGGTTCATGGCAAGCTAACCTCTGAGCGCAACGAGCTTAAGCAGGCCTGGTTAGATCTAAACCTCAATATACCGCAAATGCATTACCAAGGTTTAATGCTTAATCAACTCGATCTTGAGGCTAATCTGCCCATTCACGATCTAGGCTGGAGCCAATTTAAACTTGAACTTGCCAGCCTAACTCAACGAGCCAAGGACGCAGATTCCTTAGCGCAAGCAGATTCACTGATTAATTACCTGTCAATACAGCGCACTCCTAAGCAACTAGGTTTAAACACCCTTCTCAATCTATCCAGTCCTTATGGGCACCTAGCGCTGGATACGTTTGAAGCACAACCCTCGCTCGACAAGCTCAAGGTCCTTATCAACCAATTTGTAATCGCACAACCCAATACCGGTGTTTGGCTGCTTTCTGAAACCAGCCAATTAAACTGGCAGCAAGAAACTGGCCTTGAGATTAGCTCAATCTGTCTAGCATTGGCCTCTCATACTTCAAGTCAACTATGTGCTAGCGTTAAAGACCAGCAAGCCCGCTGGCATTTTAACCAGTGGCCGGTTGTTGAATGGATTCACCCTGTTATTCCCGACAATCTCTCGATTAAGGCCAAGCTGGATGGGCAGGGTCAAGCGCTATGGCAAAATGATTTAGCGATTCAACAATCGATTTCAATCGAAACCCTAAACCTCAACTTGATTGAGCAGGGCTATGAATGGCCACTTTTGATTGAACAACTTCAGCTATCCGTTGATTGGCAAGCTGATCAAGCCAACTTAACAACACACGCCATCGTTAACCAAACAGGACAACTGAACGCTCGTGTCCATGCTTTCCCCAACCCAGAATGGTCAAAAGCGGAACTGGATGGTCACCTGCGCTTGACATTGGATGAACTCAACCTCAGCGAACAACTGACAAAACAATTCGATCTTCATCAAACTAGGCTTGATTGGCAAACCTCTATAATGGGATCAATCGAGGCCATTCAGCATAATAGCCGTGCTAATCTTGGCCTTGCATTTGATATTCCGCTATTGGAGCTTAAACAACAACGATTGGATCTTCAAGCCGATATCGAAAATGACCAGATAACCGCGTTTGGTCGCTGGCAACAACCCGAAAATCGCCAAGCTGAAGTCACACTTAACCTAGCACCTTTGGGCGGTGAAGCCGCACTCAAGCTCCACCTTTTAACCGATTCTTTTGAGCTACTAAAAGCACCCTTTGCACAGGTCTTTACCGCTGCCAACCTAACCCTAGAGGTTAACCCAGATCGAACCTACCTTGAAGGACAGCTTGAACTGCATAATAGCTTCCTTGATTTAGCTAAAATGCCGCTACACCAACGGACCTCGCCGAGTGAAGATGAAATCATCATGAGTCGGGACGGCGAGATCCTAAATGAACAACAGCATGAGTCCGCACTAGAATTTAATCTTAGTATTGGTTTGGGTGAGCAGGTGAAAGTAAGTGTACTGGATGCCGAAGCCTATTTAGGTGGCGAATTGCGCTTGATACAAACCAAGCAAGACAGAGACATGAGCGCGTTCGGAGAGGTACGATTAACTTCTGGCTTTATCCAACTCGAACGCAGAAACCGAGTCTTGATTGACGGCTCCAGCTTTAGTTTTAGCGGCAATATCGCCAACCCTCAACTGAATGTTAATATATTTAGAGTCGTTGAGCGCACCACGGCAAGACTTAATATCACAGGAACACCGAGTCAACCCCAGTTTATATTTTATGCCAATCCCCCCATGTCTGAGGGGCGCATTATTAATATGTTAATTTTCGGACGCACTGCCGATTTAGAAAACGAACCCAATTATGAATCTCAAATACTGACGGCATTTTATCGATTTGGTATTCAAAATAACAGCCGAGCTTTAAACCGATTTACCCGCGCGCTTGGGGTAGAAGATATCTATTTCGACGTGCAAAACAATCAAGTGAGCAACCTTTTGTTAGGTCGCTCACTGACCGACAACCTCTATATTCGCTATGCCCATGATATGTCGGGCCAACAGAATAATGCAATCCAAGTTTTCCTAAAACTTCACGAAAACTGGACGATTAAAAGTGACAACCGTGATGATCGCAGTTCGGTTGACTTAATCCATCAACGTCAACGTAAATAACTATTGAACGTCTGCTGCCAACTCAACTAACAAATCCCACTGTTCAGGGCTAAGGATTTGCCTAAGTTGAGCGGCGCACTCAATACTCATTTCAACTCGACGCTTCTCGGCTTCGGCAATCAGCTTGATTAACTCTTGTTGCGCTGCCGGATCTGTTTCATAGCGAGAAGTTAACTCCCACAACTCCTTTCGGAGTTCACGCGTCATAATTTCATTCGATTCACGCTCTGCCGTCATCACATTCGCGATTTGACGAATTTGCGGTGCTTGCTCAGGCGAAATCTCTAATAACATCGCATTAGGCATAACATGCGGCATCAACACAACAACCGGTGTAGCTAGGTTAAAACTACGTTCCGCAAAACTGCTGGTACTGACCAGCAGGCCTGCTGACAAAACCGCAGCGAGTAATCCTTTGACTTTCATTTCCTGACCTCCAAGGTTTAATTAATTTCTAAACATTAAATCACATTTAAAAGCACAAGAATTTGCAAGCAAAAAGAGATTAGCAAAGGCTAAATTCAAACTGACACGCGCTATCTAAACAGCCGATGATAAGTACCTTGCTTGGCAAGCAGCGCTTCATGATCCCCGCTTTCAATGATATGGCCGTCTTCAAAAACCAAAATACGATCCGCCTGACGGATAGAACTCAGCCTATGTGCCACAATTAGGGTAGTGCGACCTGCAAAAAACGGAGCCAAATCCTGATAAAGTTGGCGTTCTGTTTCTAAATCCAAGGCCGAGGTCGCCTCATCCATAATCACGACTTTAGGATCTTGTAAAATCATGCGCGCAATCGCCAAACGCTGGCGTTGTCCACCTGAAAGCTTAATACCATTGCGACCAACAATGGTATCCAGACCCTGATCCAAAGCCTCCACGGTTTTAGTCAACTGCGCTTGGCTTAAAGCCAACCAAAGCTGCTCATCAGTCAAATCACGCCCCAAAGCGAGGTTAAAACGGATACTACTATTAAACAACATCGGGGTTTGTAGAACCGTAGCGACCTTTTCGCGAACCTGATCATAACCGATCCGCTCAATCGGTTGGTTATTGTAATAAACCTGGCCAGAATCAGGCTGATAGAACCCCAGCAGCATCTGAACCAATGTGGTTTTACCGCCACCACTGGCCCCCACTAAAGCGAGCTTCTCGCCAGGCCTAATCTCAAAGCTTAGGTTATTAAGAACCCGCTCGGTTTTACCCGGATAATGAAAAACCAGATTCTCAGCCCTAACAGCAACCGGCTCCGGCGTTGCAAACGGATTCGACTTCGCCGGATAGATGGGTTCTTGCTTTAAATCTAAAACTGAATTTATGCGCTGTAATCCAGCACTGGCAGCATTATAGCTATACTGAATGGCCAACAACTCTTGTACCGGCCCCATCATAAACCATAGATAACCAAATACCGCCATCATTTGACCAATAGATAAATCCGAAAACACCACCATTAGCATACTGACACCACGGAAAATATCAAAACCGACCAGAAAAATTAAAAAAGATAAACGTCCTGCGGCATCACTTTTCCACGTAAAGGTTTCTGAGTGGCGCTTAACATTAAACGCTTTTTCATTAATACGCTGAAAAAACGATCGACCTTGGTTGCTGGCTCTAACCTGCATCAAGGCATCCAAAGTTTCAGACAAAGCTTGTTGAAACGCATCTAATGCGGTGTTTTCATCTTTTTTTAAGGTCTTAACCTTACGTCCCATCTTAACGGTGAAATAAACCACTAGCGGATTCATCAGCAAAATAAACAAGGCTAACTGCCAGTGCAACCAAAGCAAAATAACCGTCATACCGACCAAACTAAACAGTGCGATTAACAGCTTACCGACCGTGGTGCCAAGAAAACTATCAATGGTGTTAACATCGTTCACCAATGTCGCGTTCACCGAACCGGTACCCAGGGTTTCATATTGTGCCATCGACACCCCTTGAACGCGCGCCAATAAATCTCGCCGGATTCGATAGGTTACATCCTTAGAAATGACGGTAAACTGCTGCATTTGCCAAACACCCAGGCCAACCCCGATGGCCCGCAACACAATGGTCAAGATGGTGATCGCCACAATATAGTAGACAGCTGAATACCAGCTTTCGGGTGCCAAAGCTTGCAAACTGGCAACAATCCAAGCTGGCTGATCCAACAAAACTTCATCAACCAATAAAGGCAGCAGTAAAGGCAACGGAACGGTCGCTAAGGTTGCAAACAGCGCAATGATATGCGCCTTGATTAATAAAGGTTTATGCTGTTTAACTAACTGCCAAATCCGTTGCCAACTGTAGTCCGCCACCAGGCCTGGTTGCAAGTTTTCATTTGCATCTAGCCTTGTAGCTTGAGTAGTCGCTATGCTATCGGTCATTAGAAATCCTAGCGAAAGTGGTTTGGTAAACTAAAAAGTCGACAAAAGTTTTCCGTCGTGGCCTGGGCCACCTGCTCAAACGGCAGGTCTTTAAGTCGGGCAATTTCTTCGACCACATAACGCGTATAACCAGGTTGATTGGTTTTACCACGATAAGGCACAGGCGCAAGATAAGGCGCGTCGGTTTCAACCAAGATCCGATCTAAAGGCAAGGCTTGCGCCACTGCTTTCAATTCGGTTGCATTCTTAAAGGTCAAAATTCCGGAAAAAGAAATATAAAAACCCAGCTCGATCGCTTTTTCAGCGGTGGCCAAATCTTCAACAAAACAATGCATTATACCACCCACTTGATCCGCACCTTCTTCGCGCAAGATCTTTAACACATCGGGGGTAGAAGAACGCGTATGGATCACCAGGGGTTTATTCAACTGCTTGGCAATACGAATATGTTGGCGAAACCGCTGGTGTTGATAACCTAAATCCTGCTGATCAGGAGATTGATGAAAATAGTCCAGACCCACTTCGCCAATCGCTAAAACTTTTGGATGGATTGCTGCTTGAATAATTTGTTCATCAGCAGCGACCACAGTTTCATCACTGCAAGGATGTATACCAATACTGGCATAAACCTGTGGAAACCGATCGGTTAAATCCAACACTTCTTGCCATTTATCTGGCCCAATTGCAACACACATCATCCGACCAACACCTAGGTCGGCTGCAGCCTGAATCACTTGTTCGGTATCCCCCACTTTATCGATCGGTAAGATATTTAAATGGCAGTGAGAATCAATAATCATACTTTAAAGCCTTCCTCTTATTCTTGTATCGGTAAAAATAGTGGGAATAGTTAACGAATTATCAGATTGTAGCGCCAAATAAAGTAAACATAATGACTCCAACAACAACTCCTTATTCGCATTACCCTGCCAATCGAGCTTGGCCTGTAAAATTTGCTGCTGAAAACTAAACCAGTTCGGATTAAGAGGTTGCTGCTGATAAAAACCTCTCCGAATGGCGTTGACGCTCAATAAATAAAACTGATCAAACACCTTTTCTGGACAAGGCCACTTTAACCAAACACCCGCACAGTTTGAAGGCGTTGTCTGCCCCTTAACCAATTCGGTTAAATTCGCTTGCCAAGCCTCATCCAACAACCAGGCCTGGTTATTTAGCCAATCTAAAGCCGCTAAAGGCGCACCCCAATTCAAACGTAAAGCCCGTTTACAAAGCTGAGGGGATAAATTTTGAATTTGTTGTGCTAACCAAGCTTCACTTTCAGCCAAAACAGGGGCGCTAAACGCGATCTGTTGGCAACGACTGACAATAGTAGCCGGTAAACGATCACGCTGATAACTGGTTAAAATCAACAATGTTTGCTGAGGTGGCTCTTCCAGCGTTTTTAGCAGTGCATTAAAAGCAGACGTATTAAAACGCTCAACCTCAGGCAATAGCGCTACTTTATATCCACCATGATAAGAAGTCTGCATCAATTTTTGTGTCAATTGACGTACCTGCTCGACCCCGACTTCCTTCTTGCCTTCAAGCACCTCAAGTTGAAAAAAATCAATATGGTTTCGCTCTAAAAACTGACGACAACCCGAACACTGACCACACGCATCATGCCGTTGGCAAAACAAAGATTGCGCCATAGTCTGCGCAAACACCGTTAAACCCAAACCCGTTGAACCTGTAAGCAAATAAGCATGACCCAAACGTTCAAACTGCGCCAACCAGCTTTGCCACTGATCTTGTTGCCAAGGATAGATCATTGTTCGATTAACCGATTAAGTTGATTTTTAATATGAATTTGAACCGCTTCTAAAGGCTGGGCTGCATCTAACACACAATAACGCTCAGCCGACCGACTGGCACGAAGCAAATAAGCTTGACGCACCGCCTCAAAAAAAGCCAACTGCTCTTGCTCGAATCGATCCACCTCATTACCACGCTGAGCCACTCGTTGCATGCCTATCTCTACCGGCAAGTCAAACACAAAGGTACAATCGGGGCTAAAACCCTGCTGAACCCAATCTTCAATCGGCGCAATCCTGTCAAAGCCCAGCCCTCTTGCCGCCCCTTGGTAAGCGTAGGTCGCATCGGTAAATCTATCCGAAACCACCCACTTTCCGGCAGCCAACGCTGGCTTAATTAGCGTTTCAATATGCTGCGCACGCGCCGCAAACATCAAAAGTAACTCACAGCTAGCCGTCATGGTTTTATACTGCTTATCCAACAATAACCCACGAATAGCTTCACCCAGCTCCGTCCCTCCCGGCTCACGAGTAATCACCAAATCAATGCCCTGCTGCTGTAAATAATGCTCAATAAACCTTAAATTCGTTGATTTACCCGCGCCCTCACCGCCCTCCAGCGTTAAAAATTTACCCCTCACACTCTAACCATCCCTTTGTCTTTTCAGCGATTTAAAATATAACGACGCACCGCACGGTTATGCTCATCTAGGGTCGCCGAAAAATGATGCTCACCATTGCCCTTGGAAACAAAAAATAAGGCTTCAGAATCATCAGGATTAACCGCCGCCAATACAGATTCACGGCTAGGCATCGCAATCGGTGTAGGTGTTAACCCATGATTTCGATAGGTATTATAAGGCGTCCAAGTATCCAAGCCGGCCCGACCAATCCGACCTTGATAAAGATCCCCCATGCCATAAATCACCGTAGGATCGGTTTGCAACCGCATGCCACGTTGTAAGCGACGCACAAAAACACCACTTATTTTATTACGTTCATGCGCAGCACCCGTTTCTTTTTCAATAATTGACGCCAAAATCAAAGCTTCATAAGGATTCTTCAAGGGCAAACCCTCGGCTTTGTTTTGCCAGGCCTGGTCTAATACCTGCTGCATTGAACGCACGGCCTGGCTCACCAAAACCAAATCGGTTTCACCCTTATGATAATAATAGGTTTCAGGCAATAACCAACCTTCCAAATTATCGCCTACACCTAGCTGATCACCCAAAGACAACCAGGCCTGGTCATCTAAAACATGATTAATTTTAGGCAGCGCGGCCAACTTATATCGAACCTGCGCCAAAGTTTCACCGGGAATAATAACAAAAGGATAACGAACACGCTGACCACTGATTAAAGCCTGCGCTAACTCAGAAAAAGTCCAATCAGGATTAACTTCTAACTCACCGGGGCGCAACTGATGGGCAAGCTGGTGATAACGCAAATACCACTCAAACGCACGAGGATGATCAAGCAGGCCTGCTTGATTCAAGCTATAAATCATTCGGCGCGCAGAAGTACCAGCGGAAAGCTCAATGATCGTTAGGTTTTGTTGCTGAGAAATAGGCTTATTCAACAAATAATAGCCATAGCTCCAAACCAAAGCACTCGCTAACAACAAACCCACAAACAACCAAGCACTTCGCCACGCCCAACATCGAAGCCCACACAAGGTCAAAGTCTTAGCCTGCAAGTCAATCGGATTGTCTGATGCCTGCGCATCAGTAGTTTTGTTTGAAGATGAAGCCATCGAAGAATAACTAAATTACATTAAAAAAGTTAATTATACTTTAACGAACCTAATCACTTGTAATTAATAGTGGAAGTTGAAATCGACTGAAATAAATCAAATATGAACTAAAATTGTGAAGCTTACCAATTTTAGTTGAGAAATTTGGTCGGGACAGAAGGATTTGAACCTTCGACCCCCGCCACCCCATGACGGTGCTCTACCAGGCTGAGCCATGCCCCGAACGCGTTGTGTATTCTAACTTAAAACAATCTAGTTTCAAGCTTTTCTTTATAGAAAGAATCGATTTAAGGCTTGGGCAGAGGTTTGCCCGAAACTTGATAAGCAAAAACAAGAACCTGAACCACAGCCTCATATAAAACAGGCGGGATTTCTTGGTTTAGCTCAACTTGACTAAGAAGTTCTGTTAACTCGGCATCTTGTTTGATTGGGATGCCGTGTTGCTTGGCAATCTCAAGGATTTGCTCTGCAATGAATCCTGATCCCTTAGCTGATACTCTAGGCGCACTATCACCCGCATACTCAAGCGATATCGCAACCTTGTCAGTTAGCTTGGGCATTCATTACCTGAGGTTTAAGCCATGTTGAAGTCAGCGGCCAATCCCAACCCTTGAACGGATTCCATTAAAATTTTGCTTGGGCTTTCAAAACGATGCCCAATACCTTTCAACGAAAGGTCTTTTACCATGACAAGCAATAACTGAACACCTGCAGTATCGACTGTTTCGATTTTAGCCCCGTCAAAAACAACATCTTCTGCGTTCAGAACCTGCTCTTTTACCTGATCAAGATAACTGGAAGCATAATGAATGGTTAGGTTTTCAGGTAACTCGATTAGTGTGCTCATTCGACACCTCTTTTATAAAAGCTGTTTTATAAGACGCGATTAATCACGGAAAGCAATTTTTCAGGGCTGAAAGGCTTAACAATCCAGCCGGTTGCCCCCGCTTCCTTTCCTTTAGTTTTCATGTCGCCTGATGACTCAGTGGTTAGGCAAAGAATTGGCGTAAACTTGTAATTTGGTAGCGCCCTCAAGGCGGTAATCAACTCTATACCATTCATATTAGGCATATTGATGTCAGTTACAACTAGGTCAAACTGTTCTGATTTAGCAATACCTAACGCGACAGCACCATCTTCCGCTTCAGTCACATCGTGCCCTGCTGACTTAAGTGACATACTCACCATTTGACGCATAGATTTTGAATCGTCAACCGCTAAGATTTTTGACATTGCACTTTCTCTCTATCTCTATATTTTAATCAAGCTATAAACTTAGGTTACATGATATTAATAAACAAAATACTTTCAACAGATTTTACGCACATTCTGAAGCTATGTAAAACACAATTCTATAAAAAACACCAATTCAGTAGATGGATCGCGTTTTTTACACCTTAACATCAATCAGTCCAACTCGTTTAGCTTGTGCGCTAAAGTTTGGCGCACAAGCTAACCATTGAATCGACCGCAACTTAAGACCCGATTCAGCGAAGTAATGCTCAAGCAAATCTTGATGTTGCTTTATCCGGGCCATCACATCTTGATCTTCGATGTAAAACTTACATTCGAATAGGTCTTCGCCATAACTTAACAAACAAACCAAGGGCGCATCATGTATTTGCAAACTGAACATAACTTCCCAAACCTCATGCTCCCTGTCTGGTTTGTGCCTTATCTCAATCTGAATGGCCTCTACTCTTGATTCTGATAACATCGGGATTGTAGAGGTAAATAAATCGTTAAGCCCTAATTGGTTATACTGTAACAAACTGATTTGATTAATCGCCTGACCGACCAAGCCAAGCGCTTGCGCCAAACTTGGCGTTGAGCGCGAACCGGCAGCTTGGTCAGCAATTTGCTGTTGCAACTTGAAAAGCTGGCCTTTTAGATCCTTGTTAACTTCTGAATGTTTTTTTCGCAAACTGCTCTCAAAAATTACACCCGAACCTTCTAATGCTTGTTTAAACTTTTCCGCCGTTAACCGACTATCAATCCTAAGAAGCTGGTTAAGAATTTGATTGACAGTGGCTTGTACACTCGCTGGCAATTGTGCAAGCATCTGTGGTTGCATTAGGGTACTGAGCACTTGATTTACAGCAGTTGAATTGGGTAAAAGCTGACGATAAATGGCTTTGTCATCCAGTTTGGGCAACCCCTCTTGATTAACAATTAGTCTAATTTGCCCCTGGTGCTCGGTAACCCGAGCTAACAATGTTTGCCCCGGCGTAACCTCAAGCTGAGTTTTAGCCAAAAAACTTTGGCCTGCTACGGACACCTTTAGCCCACCGTCCTCTCGCTGCAAAACCTGCAAACTCACCGTTTGCCCCACCATTGATTTTAAGCTCAAAAGCAACTGAGGTGAGTTAATAACTGTGTTTAACACACTGGGCGCTGTGGCCAATGCTTGTCCAATCTTTACCATTACTTTTAAGCTCTTGTCATAAAAATATTAAATCGCTTTGTGTTCAGTCCGATCTAAGTCAAATCATTCAACCTTTAAGATTAAATATTAAACTATAATATGATTTATATACGCCCTAGAATAACAGACGCCATAAACACAAATTTAAGTTTACGCTTTTAAACCTGAGATAGTTTAAATACAACGCTCTAGAAAAAGGAACTCGCGTTATGAGTGCAAATGAGTATGCTTTTAATGACAAGGACTTTAGGCGAGTTAAATCCATCGTCTATAACTTTGCCGGCATTGATCTGAATGATACCAAAAAAAACCTGGTCTATAACCGACTAGCAAAACGCATTCGATTTCTTGGAATGAACAGCTTCTCAGAATACCTTGACTATGTTGAAGAAACGGGCGAAGAAGAGTTTGTTAACCTTATCAATGCCATCACCACTAAC
The DNA here is from genome assembly GCF_023278225.1 of Thiomicrospira microaerophila. Taxonomy (GTDB): domain Bacteria; phylum Pseudomonadota; class Gammaproteobacteria; order Thiomicrospirales; family Thiomicrospiraceae; genus Thiomicrospira; species Thiomicrospira microaerophila_A. Next base: position 718,796 of record NZ_CP070959.1, on the reverse strand, counting down.
CTGACGTTTTTTTTCAGAGAAAACCACCATTTTGAATACTTAGCGCAAACAGTGATTCCCTTTTTGCTCCAGAAAAATAAGGCCTCTAAAAAAATACGCATTTGGTCGGCTGGCTGCTCAACCGGTGAAGAACCCTACTCCATAGCAACCGTTATTAAAGAAACCGTACCCGAAGACTGGAATGCAAGGGTTTTAGCAACAGACCTAGACACAACAGTCGTTGAAACCGCGCGACAAGGCATTTATAACATCGAACGCTTAAAAGGCGTATCGGAAGCAAGAAAAAAGCGCTGGTTCTTAAAAGGCAAAGGCGATAAAGAAGGCTTCGTTAAGGTAAAACCTGAGCTGCAAAGCATTATAGATTTCGGCCAGATCAATCTAATGAACGAATGGCCCATTAAGGATAAGATTGATGTGATTTTTTGTCGAAACGTTGTGATTTATTTTGACAAACCAACTCAAACAAAATTATTTAATCGCTATGCGGATCTTTTATCCGAACAAGGACACCTATTTATTGGTCATTCAGAATCACTTTATAAGATATGTGATCGCTTTGAACTACTTGGACAAACCATTTACAAAAAAATCAAATAGCCATAAAAGCTGCTAACTTAAACAAGAGAATAACCCATGCATAAGATTAAAGTACTCATTGTTGACGACTCTGCCCTAGTCAGACAAATGTTAGGTGAAATGCTGTCTTCACACCCCCAAATTGAAGTGGTAGGTAGTGCCCACGACCCTTACATGGCTCGGGATATGATTAAACAACTCCACCCAGACGTACTCACGTTAGATATTGAAATGCCGAAAATGGACGGCATTAGTTTCCTCAAAAACTTAATGCGCCTCCACCCCCTGCCAGTAGTAATGGTTTCAACGCTAACCGAACATGGTGCCGAGGTCACACTTCAAGCTCTTGAATTGGGCGCGATTGATTTTGTTACTAAACCAAAAATCAACCTAGTACAAACTTTTGAAAATTACACCCAAGAAATTTGCAGCAAAGTGCTGATGGCGTCTAAAGTCTCTCGCGGGACTCTTGAACGCCAATATGCCCGCTATTCCTCAAACCAACAAACTCGACCAAAAGTTGAACGAGTCGAAGCCCCTTCCTTAGTCAGTGAAAAATATGACGCGGACGTGATACTTAAAAAATCGACCCACCCTCGGCCTGCTAGAAGCAGTGAAAAAATTATCGCAATTGGCGCTTCAACCGGTGGTACGGAGGCCATAAAAGAAGTGCTGATGCGCTTACCTGCAAACACACCACCCATAGTGATCTCGCAACATATACCAGCGGCTTTTTCCGGCCCATTTGCTCAACGCATGGACAGTGTTTCGGAGCTTACTGTGCACGAAGCTAAAGATAACCAACCCATTCTCCAAGGCCATGTTTATATTGCTCCAGGTGATAAACACCTTCTGATAGAGCCTGTAGGGGGCAAGTTTATTTGCCGTCTGAATGATGGCCCGCCAGTAAACCGTCACAAACCGTCGGTTGATGTGATGTTTAGAAGCGTAGCACAAAATGTTGGCAATAATGCCATCGGCGTCATCTTAACCGGCATGGGCGCTGATGGCGCAAAAGGCTTAAAAGAAATTCAAGAAACCGGAGCAGCGACCATTGCGCAAGATCAAAAAACCAGTGTAGTTTGGGGGATGCCCGGCGAAGCCGTTAAGCTTGGCGCAGCCGATTATGTTTTAGGACTTGATCAAGTGGCTCATAAAATTTTAAGCCTAGCTAATAAATAATGGCATAAAGCCTGCTTATTGGTGATAAGCTGTATAAAATTACCTTGGTTTCACCCTATTAAGGAAAGGTTTTGCATGAAATCTATCATAGAAAAAACGCTGGCACAGGCCAAGCATCAATGGCTCGCGTGGACAGTTACATTAGTAACTATCCTTTTGATACTGCTTGTGAATATTCCGCTCATTTCAGTGATCTCTGTCATTGTAACGGCGCTAGCTTGGGCTAAACAGGTTCAACCTACTGCTAAAGATGACTCCAGACCTGCTCCCTTGGTTGATACCCAAATTTCTCCATCCATTGCGATTCGCGAATCAGGCGAATCTTTGCAAGTCATCATGCGGGACGTCGACGCAGTTGTTTCTCAAGAAGTGGATATAGTTGTCAGTGAGCTGGGCCAGGTAAAAGAACTGGTTGCTGAGGCCATTGAAACACTCAATAACAGCTTTACCGGATTACATCAGCAAACGACACAGCAGTATGAATTAGTTCTCTCCTTACTAGCGAACCTAGGCGGAACAGGTGAAGGCATGAGTATTGAAAAATTCTCATCGGAAACCAAACAAGTTCTTCAACAACTTATAGATATGATCTCCCATGGCAGCCACCGCAGCAATCAAACCATGCATAAAATTGATGAAATGGTTACCCAAATTGACGGTATTTTCCATCTACTTGAGGATGTTAAAGGTATTGCAGACCAAACCAACCTGCTCGCCTTAAATGCTGCGATTGAAGCGGCAAGAGCCGGAGAAGCGGGTCGTGGATTTGCGGTGGTCGCTGACGAAGTCAGAAAACTTTCTTTAAATTCAAATCAACTCAACGAACAAATTCGCCTTAAAGCACAAAAAGCCAATCAAACTGTTGAGCAGGTTAAATCAATTGTTAGCGAAATGGCCAGCAAAGACATGGAACAAGCCGCCACGTCACAGAATCGTGTTAATACCATGCTGGCCGACCTCGAAGCGATGAATACAACCATCTCAAGTAAACTTGGGGATGTTTCAGGAATTATTGGTGATATTGAAAAGAGCGTTTCAAACGCAGTACGTTCATTACAATTTGAAGATATAGTTCGCCAACTTGTCGAGCAAGTGATGAATCACCTAGAAAACTTAAATAGCTTTTCCCGTGAAATTAATCATTATCTTGATGCAGAAAAAGCAAAGCCGTCTAGCTCTGCAGCAGAATATCAAGAACGATTGAATAACTTTAGGTCTCGTATTCATGAAGAGCGAAACCAGATCGAAGCCAGTCGTATGCGACGAGTCAGCAGCGGCACAATGGATGAAGGCGAGATAGAGCTTTTCTAAACGCGGATTCAGCTAACACCCCAACCAGGCCTGGTTGGGATAAAAACCTATTAAACTAGCTTATATTTTTGCTTGATATGATCCAATAAGCCTTTAGATGCTTGTTCAACCATATCGAACACCTGATCAAACCCTTCTGCTCCACCGTAATAAGGATCTGGCACATAAGTATGAGGACTCGCCTCAGCAAAAGACATAAATAACTTAATTTTTGGCTTTAAATCTGCAGGAGCCATCTGTTCAAGAATCGCTAAATTATCACCATCCATTGCTAGGATATAATCAAATTCGATTAAGTCTGAAAAATCCACTTTTCTTGCCCGCAAATCATGCATTTTGATACCACGTTTAGCCGCTGTTTTCATTGAACGTTCATCAGGTGGATTACCAACATGATAAGCATGGGTTCCGGCTGAATCTATACTAATTTGCTGCTGAAAACCTTCTGATTCAACTAGTTTTCTAAACACTGCGTGTGCTGTAGGTGAACGGCAAATATTGCCCATACAAACAAATAACACAGAAATATTTTGGATCATGAAGTTGGCTCCTATAAAATAAACTTAGATTTTACACTCAAAGACCACCTATGATCAAAAACATCGAACCCAAACAAGAATGGATACTCTATGAAGATAAAGACATCCTTGTCGTAAATAAACCCAGCGGCCTGTTGTCTGTACCGGGAAAAAAACCAGAACACAAAACTTGTGTTCTAAGCTACTTGCATACCACGCACCCCGATGCGCTGATTGTTCATCGCTTAGACATGGACACCTCTGGCATTCTTTTGCTCGCTCGTAACAAAGAAAGCCATCGACTGCTAAGTATGCAGTTTCAAGACCGGCAGACACGTAAGGTTTATTATGCCTTAGCTACCGGACGACTCAATCTGGCTGAGGGTATCATTAACCTTCCTATGCGCTGTGACTGGGAAAATCGACCGCGACAAATAATCGACTTTAATCATGGCCGATCAGCTCAAACAGGTTGGAAGCTTATTCAACAATTTAATGATTATTTTTCAATTGCCCTGTTTCCGATTACCGGTCGTTCTCACCAACTCAGATTACATATGAAATCTCTTGGACACCCTATCTTAGGTGACAATCTTTACGCTGATCAACAAACTATTAACAAGACAGAAAGGCTGATGCTTCATGCAGGTGAATTAAGCTTTTACCACCCAACTCAACAAAAAGCGGTGACGATAAACTGCCCAGCGGAGTTTATCTAAACCTTGGCATATTTCATGCTGTCAGATTTTTATAAATAAAGCCTGAGCTTATCAACCAATTAAAGGGGGTTGCAATGACTGTTCAAGAAAAAGAAGAACTAGCCAATTTAGAAATGATGAAAATGCTAGAAGAGACTCAAGAAAATGACGCTTCAGATGAACTACTGAGTGACCTAGATGCGCTTGCTGAATTGGATAGCGAGTTGGGACTGGATGATTTTGAGTTTGAAACAGAAGAAAAACCAAATGATCAAAACTTAGCTACACTAGACGAAGTAGCCGAGCTAGACGAAGTAGCCGAGCTGGACGAAGTAGCCGAGCTAGACGAAGTAGCCGAGCTGGACGAAGTAGCCGAGCTGGACGAAGTAGCCGAGCTGGACGAAGTAGCCGAGCTGGACGAAGTAGCCGAGCTGGACGAAGTAGCCGAGCTAGACGAAGTAGCCGAGCTGGACGAAGTAGCCGAGCTGGACGAAGTAGCCGAGCTGGACGAAGTAGCCGAGCTGGACGAAGTAGCCGAGCTGGACGAAGTAGCCGAGCTGGACGAAGTAGCCGAGCTGGACGAAGTAGCCGAGCTGGACGAAGTAGCCGAGCTGGACGAAGTAGCCGAGCTGGACGAAGTAGCCGAGCTAGACGAAGTAGCCGAGCCTTCGATTGATACTTCAGTTGACTATATGCAAGAAGCCATTGAGTTAGACAAAGAAATGCGCTCTATTGCAGATGAGATCAAACAAACTGCGTCTGAAGTGAATAATCTTGCGATAACGACAGCGAAACAAGCTCAACTTTCTGCCGATAAAACTCGATCCGCAATTGAAGCGACCTTTAGTGCTGCAGAACGTGCATTTGAAACCGTTAAAAACGCAGGCTATACTATTGACCAAGCTCAACTAAATACCGCAAAATCCGCAGAGGAAATTGCTAGCGAACTCAAGTCGATTCGTGAAAAAAACAATGCACTCAAAATGGCTAACGATCAAATTAAGCAACGACTCGCTCAATTGAAAGGCAAGTAAACTAATCCTTTTAGGCTCTTTTCGCATAAATAACAGGCACGTTTTATGACTAACATTGCAGATGATCTTCTTGACGAACTTGAGACACTTGAACAGTCTACGGATATGCTCCAAAATCAAGTACAGGACGTTGAGAACACTCAAACCGAGCTAAAAAACGCACCTGATAGCAAGGAAATCACTACTGCTGCGTTATTACTTGAAGCAATCAAAGCCACACAGAAAGCCACAGAAAACAGCCAAGAAAGCGCACAGATCAATCTAAGAATATCAGACAAACAACAAGCACACCTCGATGACCTGCAGGATATTGCATTATCATCGCGTCAAGCGATGCGCAACACGAGTCAAGATAATAAATCAGTGCGTAATTTTGTTGCGGGTTTATCGGTGACTGCAATTTTAATGTTGGGTGGAATCACCGCCGTTTCAGCTTGGTTTTTTTATGAAAGCCAAAACCAACAAAAAGCATTTGAACAATCGATTCTTGATATTATCAAAACCGAAAACGCGCTAAATCAAAGGCAGCTCAATTTAAAAATAAATGAATTAGCTTCAATTATTGAAGTCGCTATGTCTGATCCAAACAATCCGCGATTAAACTTTGACACCACATTAAATGATGACCTTGACAGCTTAAATGTTCAGACTCAACCCAATTCAACCGATAACTCAGAAAATTTACGAACTTGGCTTGAGTCAACGATTAGTGAGCATCAACAGCAAATCACTCAACTCATCTCAAAAACAGAAACAGAGTTAACAGCAATAAAAAACGCGACCGATCGGGTAAATAGTAACCTAAGCACTCAAGTTACGCCAACGCCAACAGCCTCACTGATTCCCCGCTTTAATGCTTTGGATGCCCAGCTTAAAGCCCAGGGCGAACAATTAACAAACATTCATAACCAATTAATAGCAAGACCAAACGTTGCAGCACAACAAAACACTGGAATACCAAGCAGCAGCTCAAGCGAGAAAGATTTTAAACAGTTGGAAGTGAAATTACTGGAGCTTACACAACAACAACAACACGCGCTTGAAAAGGCGGTTGAAACCCTAACAAATACAATCAATGAAATGCAAAAAGAGTTTGCAGCACCCGCTCAACTCTATCGCTACCGTAACCCTTATGAGTATTCAAACTAATATTCTTTGATTGTCATATCAAAATGATAATCCCAGCTTGCTTAACACAAGTTGAGATTATCAAAATTTTTTAGAAACCCTTTGCGTTTTCAGGCTATCTTAGGCTAGGCTTAAAGCTTCAAGCAGTCGCAAATGCAATCCGCCAAAACTGCCGTTGGACATCAACACCACCTGATCCCCCGGTTTTAGTTCATTGCTCAAGGTTTCAAGTAGTGCGTTATAACTGCTTTGAGTTGTGACCGTTTGACTAAAGGCATCAACAGGCAATTGCCAATTCCAAGCAGGATCAATAAACGCATAGACCTGATCAGCATCAATAAAGGCTTGTGGCAAGGTGTCCTTATGAACGCCTAACCGCATAGTATTGGAACGGGGTTCAAACACCGCAATCAAACGCGAGGGTTCGTCAAAACCAGGCCTGCTTGTTTGATCCATTTGTTTTTTTAATCCCTGCAAAGTTAAGCCTATTGCAGTAGGATGATGCGCAAAGTCATCATAAATCGTAATACCCTTGACGCTGCCCACTTTGGTCATACGTCGCCGCACACCTTTAAAACTACAGAGCGCGTTAACCGCTTCAAATGCCGGCACGCCGGCATGAACTGAGGCTGCAATCGCACTCAAGGCATTTTTCACATTATGAAGCCCCGTCATACCCCAGCTCACCTGCCCCACCAGCTTGCCTTGATAAAGCACACTAAAACAAGATCCATCGTCTCTTAGCAGGCCTGCTTGCCAATCCCCCCGTTTAAGCCCCAGCGTTTGTGTTGGCGTCCAGCAGCCTCTTTTAAGTACAGCCTCTAAGCTAGGCTCGTCTGCGGGATAAATAATCAAGCCATTGCTCGGCACGGTACGAACCAAATGATGGAATTGAGTTTGAATCGCGGCTAAATCAGCAAAGATATCCGCATGGTCAAACTCAAGATTATTCATCACTAGGGTTCGCGGATGATAATGTACAAACTTAGAACGTTTATCAAAAAATGCGGTGTCATATTCATCGGCTTCCACTACAAAAAACGGGCCAGCACCTAGGCGAGCCGAGACACCGAAATTCTCAGGGACCCCGCCGATCAAGAAACCAGGATTAAGCCCAACTGCTTCTAGAATCCAGGCGACCATTGCGCTGGTCGTTGTTTTACCGTGAGTACCTGCTACCGCAATCACCCAACGATCATGAAGTAAGTTTTCTGCCAACCATTGTGGACCCGAAGTATAAACTTGCTGCGCATTGAGTGTCGCTTCAACCGCTAAATGCCCCCGACTCATCGCATTGCCAATGACAACCTGATCGGGTGGAAGCTTTAAAAAACTTAGATCATCATCCGCACTCACCTCAATTCCAGCTTGTTCAAGCTGAGTGCTCATGGGGGGATAAATCGCTTTGTCAGAACCTGTGACCTGATGGCCTTTAGCTTTGGCCAGTTGTGCAATGCCACCCATAAAAGTACCAGCAATGCCAAGAATGTGAATATGCATAAAAAATCCCTAAAATAGTTTAGGGATTTTACAGCAAATACCATACCTAACCAGGCCTGCTTGCCTTATTAGGAAAGATTCAACAGGTTACAGTATCAAACTAATTCATCGATATTTCATCTATTTTTCGCTGAACACGCTGCAATAGATGTGGATCTTGATCCAACAACGCCATCATGTTGCTATAACGCTCAATCGACAAACCGGTTTTTTCAATTGCCTTAGTCGCTTCAATATTAAATTGAGTATTCACTTGATCAATTAATTGCTCAGTGACCTCTTCCTTGGGTTTTTCTGCCAAAAACTGCTGCAACTCGGATTTTATTTGTTCGATTTTTAAGGCCGCACTTACAAATTGGTCAACTTGAATGTCTGTCGGCGTTTCCGTTTGAGTCTGGGATGAAATAGGTGCTGGAGAAGACATGGGCTGTGCATAAATCGCAGCACTGAAAATTGTCAAGCTACCGGCTGCCATGATAGGTATAAGTTTTTTAGAAAACATAATTCTCCTTGTTTGGTAAAAAAATGATCGATGACCTTGCAAGGCTTCATTCGACAATTTCCATTCAAACATACACCCATCGGATAGTTCAAATCTCATAACCGACCTTCTTAGAATTTACACATTTAAAAAACCATAAATTATTTATGGGTGATTAATTTATTCTAAAGCCATCCATTAATTATTCAAATAACCATATCAAATATTTCTATATACAATACTCACCAGCAAAGATCCCAGTCTAAATCTTAAGACTTTCGTCATAGTCTTGAGATAAAAGTTTATTAATATGGGTATCGAATCTTTCAACTAACTTTTATATAAGGACACTATCATGGAACTGATTAGTCTGTTTCCTACCTGGTACGAACCCGCCGTCGGTTCCGGCTGGGTGGTTGGCTTTATCGCCACGTTTCACATTCTCGCCTCACACACTTCGGTGGGTGCGGCCTTGTTATTTGCTTATCTGTCTTACCGTGCTTGGAAAGATGATCGTGATGATTATCTCGATTTTGTTAAAAAGTACGGGCTGTTTCTTTTGGTGTTTACCTATGTCGCCGGTTCGTTAACCGGGGTCGGTATTTGGTATTCCACCACCGTCGCCAGCCCGAACGGCATCGGCGCATTGATTCACTCGTTTGTATGGAAATGGGCCACCGAATGGGTGTTCTTTGTGATCGAGGTGATTGGGATTTATATGATTGTGTATCTGGTCGGCAAGGTCGATAAGAAAACCCATATGAAAATCTCGGTGATTTTTGGTATCGCCTCCTTCGCCACCATGGTGATTATTGTCGGCATTCTGTCGTTTATGATGGTGCCGGGCAAAGAAGCTTGGTTTGAAGACGGTGGTTATCTGCTTGGCTTCTATGGTGACAACACCTTTATTCAGTTGGCGATGCGGGCGATGTTTATGCTCACTATGACCGCCGTGGTCGGCGGCATTATTGTCGCCGGGATCAAAGACCAAGCGTTTAAAAAAGAAATGACGCGCAAGCTCGGTTGGCTGGGGATTATCGCCACCCTGTTAGGCGCGGCCATGTTCCAACTTTATCTGAACTCGGTGCCAGACTATGCGTTATTGGTGATGGAAAACCGTTTGCCGGATTACTTTGGCCCGAGTATCGCCATTGTATTAGCCCTCACGATTGGTTATTTCATACTGACCATGGTGCAACCAAAGTTTTTGGTCAGCGGCTTTGCCGGCACCATGGCGATTGTGATTTTGGTCGCTGGTTTGTGGCCAGAAGAAACCGCGCGTGAATCCATGCGTAAGCCCTGGGTGGCGGGTCAATATGTCTATTCCAACCAAATCATTGGCCGTGATGTACCGGGCATGGATATTCAATCGCAACTGCCATTGATTGAAAAAATCGGCATTCTTAAAGCCCATCCGTTTACCCCGGAGCATCTGCAAACAGTCAATGACGGCAATAAAATTCAAGCCGGTGAATTTATCACCATGACCTATTGCGCTAACTGTCACTCGGTCAGTGACTCCGGTATTCGCCCGTTACATCGTTACTTCCCTGATCAGGTGAATGAAGAAGTGATGGCGCGCTATATCCGAGGTGCATTAGTGCCCGGCAATATCGCCTATATGCCAAAAATGCCGATGTTGGAATCGGAGGTGCAAGCAATTGCCGCCTATCTAACCAAAATCAACAATGACGGTTTAGCCGCCACCAGTCTGGCGATTAGCGAAGAAATCGCTAACCGTGAAGCCAAGCAATTGGCGGATAAAGCTGACTTAGTCGTGAGTATGAAACCGACTACAGAGGAGATGCAATAATGGAAGTCGCACAATTAACTGACATGATGTACGCCCTGCGCAATCCGGCGGGCGTGCCTTTTTACCCGATTGTGTTTATCGCGTTGGGGGTGTTAACCTTCGCCATGCACATTTTCTTTGTGCAACTCATGCTGGGCACCGGTGCGATCACTGCCTACGGTGCGTTTAGCAATAACCCTTACTGGCAGCGTCTTGCCAGCGCGATGCTCGAAATCGCTAAGGTTTCGGTCTCGGTGGCGATTGTGATTGGGGTCGCGCCCCTGCTGTTTGTGCAGGTGGTCTATGACCCGCAATGGTACACCGCCAATGTGTTATCCGCACGCTGGGTCATCGGCTTTATTGTGATTATGATCATGGCCTACTGGTTGATGTATTACTACTATTTCCGCAATGGCAAATTTGGCCAGGGTGCGGATAAGCCCAAAGCGCGCTGGTCGATTATTGCCAGTCTTGCGATCTTTTTGCTCGCCGGTTGGATTATGCACAGCCTCACCTCACAAATGTTGCACCCAGAGCTTTGGCAGCAGTGGTATATGCCCAATGGTGCAATGGATACCACTGGCTCGCAGTTGCATGCCAACAACCCATGGCGTTTTGCCTTCTTTATCCTGATTGCGATTCCGGTTGCCGGCGCAATGATGGTGGCTTATCGTCGCTTTAAATCAGTTCGAGAGGATGCCGATCACGCTTATTTAAACTGGACAGCGGAGTTAGGTAAAAAATGGCTTAAAGTCGGTTCATTATTGGTCTTGATTCCCTATCTTGGCTGGATGGTCACCCTACCTGAAACCGCGGAAAACTTTGCCGGTTCCATTTGGAGCATCTTACCTGCCTTGGGCTTTATCGGCTTGGCGGTATGGTCACACCTACGTTTAAACGACGCTAAATCCATTTGTAACTATATGGTGTTGGCAATGGCGTTTATTGCGGTGTTATTGCCATCGATTGGCCGCGAGGTGTTGCGTTATGACATTCTGAATGGTTTCTTTGGCTATAACTTTTTTGACTACAAAGTAATCATTGACTGGTACTCCACCCTCTTGTTCTTCGGCACCTTTGCCGTGGTCGGCGGTGCGGTATTAGGTTATTTCCTCACCATCGCTTGGAAAGTCGGTCAAAGCAAGGGCGTGTATGTGCCGAGTGCGGCTGTTGACCGTGCCGGTACGATTGCGATTTGGGTGATTTCACTGTGGATGGTGCATTTCTTTGTGCTCGGTTTTTGGGTTTGGATGCAATAAGGAGACGATGATGAAGCTAAAAAATCAATTATTACAAAGTGCGCTGATCGCCTGCCTGACACTACCAGGCCTGGTCATCGCCGCCGACGCCAAACTCAGCGATGCAGAAGTGAATGAAATCAATGCCCAGTTCCCGATGCCAAGCGGCAAAATGCTTGGCGATAGCTGTGCCGCCTGTCATGGCACCCTTGGCGCCGAGTTTAACGAAGGCATGCCGCCGTTAGCGGGTATGGACCGCCAACATTTTATTGACCTGATGAAGGCGTTTCGTCAAGGCGATTTTCCGACCATTGTGATGCACGATGTCGCTTATGTGTACACCGATGCCGAAATTGAGGCAATGGCGGATTATTTTTCAAGCCTACCCGCTACACAATGGCCTGCGCCGGACACAACCAAATCGGCCTTTTTAAATCCTGACGGCACAATTAAACAAATCGGAGGTGCGCAATGAGCTCATCACAATCAACCCTAAGTCGTCGTGACTTGATTAAACGCTTTGGCGCGGCAGCGGTTGCCGGCACCGGCCTGTTTGGTTTTAGCAACCAGGCCTGGTCAAGTAAATCGGCACATATTGTTATTGTCGGTGGTGGCATCGGTGGTGCGGCCACCGCCAAATACTTGCGCCTCGCCCATGGCAAGGTTCGCATTACCCTGGTTGAGCCGAATCCGGAGTACACCTTCTGCCCGGGCAGTAACGAGGTATTTAACGGTCACGAAACCCTTGAAAACCTGACCTTTAACTATGACACTATGCGCCAGCGTTATGGCGTCAATGTGATTCAAGACAAGGCGGTAGCGATTGATTACGCAAAACGCCAGTTGCGTCTTGGGTCGGGAGAAAACGTCAGCTATGACAAGCTGGTGGTGTCGACCGGGCCGGACTTTATCTATGACGCGGTCGAGGGCTATAGTGCCGCTCATGCCGCGGGTGATTTGCCACATGCATGGAAAGCTGGCGCACAAACCGCCAAGCTCAAAGCGCAAATTGATGCCATGCCCCAAGGTGGTGTGTTTGTGATGTCATCACCGGATGGCGCCTATCGTTGCCCACCGGCTCCTTATGAGCGGGTCTCGATGATTGCCGATCAACTGTCGCGCACTAATCCCACCGCGAAGTTAATTATTCTCGATTCTAAAAACCGCTATACCTTCCAGGAGCACTATGAACACTACTGGAAAGAACGCTATGGCTTTGGCACCGAAAATGAAGTCATTAGCTGGGTGGCGGAAAAGGATGGTGGCCGTGCAGTTAAACTCGATGCGCGCAATAAAACCCTGATCACCGCCAGTGGCGAAAAAATTAAAGCGGATGTGATCAATATTATCCCGCCGCACAAAGCATCAAAGTTTGCGATTGAAGCAGGCCTGGCACAAGGTCAGCGTTGGGTGGATTTTGAAGCCAAAACCTTTAAATCCCTAATAGACCCGAATGTCTATGTGATTGGCGATATGGTGAATGCCCCGATGTCGAAAACCGGCATGATTGCCAGCAACCAAGCCAAGGTGGTGGTGGAATCCATTGTCGCCGACTTGGAAGGCCGTGAACCCGGCACGCCGTTTATTGCGAATAACTGTGTGGCCATTATTTCAGATGACTATGGCATGACCATTGCCGACACCCATCGTTTTGCCGGTGACACCTATGTTACGCAGAAACGCATTTCCGAAGTGACGGATAACCCGTATGTTCGCCATATTCGTGCCGACTTGGCGAAAAACTGGCAACGTACTTTCCGTAAAGAAATCTTTCACTAAGGCCAAGGAGAATAACATGACCAAAACCAACCGTTTATCAAACGCCCTGGCCGGTGCATTATCCGCTTTGCTGATCAGCACCGCCGGTGCAAGCTTGGCTGCTGAACCTAAAGCTGCGGCTAATACTTGGACGCATATCGAATGGAACCAAACGCTGAAAGAGATGCCGCAAGGTGACGCATTACGTGGTGCCCAATTACACCGCGACGGCCTTTGCATGACGTGCCACGGCGATGCCGGTGTCGCGCCCTCACGTAATGCCCCCAGCCTAGCGGGGCAGACCAAAGAATACACCTACAAAACCCTACTGGATTATCAATCCGGTTTGCGTAATGAAGGTGATGGCAAGGCCAAACTGATGCAGGCCGCCACCCTGCCGATGTCTAACCAAGATATGGCTGACCTCGCGGTCTATTATGCGCAGCAGGCGTTGCCGATTCGTGTCGCACAACCGCAGACCGAACCGAAAATAGATCAGATGATCCGCAAGGGTGAGGTGAATCGGATGATTATTGCTTGCGCCTCGTGCCACGGCGCACAGGGGGAAGGCAATGGCATTACCCCTGCCCTTGCCGGTCAAACTAGCGACTATTTTGTGCGCACCATGCAGGCTTACCGTGACAAAAAACGCAGCAATGACATTCACGAAGGCATGGCGCAGTTCGCCTATGAATTGAGTGATGCTGAAATTCAAGCACTCGCCGATTATTACGCCGGACTTGGTTATCAAGGAGGTGCCAAATGAACGGAATCAAAGCCATTATCTGGGGCATTATCCTCACCTTCGGCTCAGTCGCTTTAATCTGGCTGTTAAGCACACTTACGGTTGTCTCGGTTTAACCGAAACACCATTCCAAATCCTGCTCCTCAGGTCCCCGCTTCGGCGGGGTTTTTGTTTGTAACTATGCAAAAAAATGATTTATTTATGAAATAAAAAGCTAATTTCTCATTTTTAGTTGCAACCTGAAATAAACACTATATTATTTTATATGGTCATTAGAAAAAATAATGAATCTTCTCATCACTCAAATTCGGAGCAAAATAAATGAACGTAAAACTAAAACAGGCTTTATTAATTTCCGGCTTAACCTTGGCAACTTCAACCGCAGCACTAGCAATGGGCGATAAGCCAACTAAAGAAATCACACCCGACCCTTTTGCCAATTTGATTGAGCAGCCTCTAAACCTTGGCGAACACTTTGCATTACGCACCTATACCGGTCAAGCGGTTGGCCTTGCATTAACCAACCAGTTAAATGTTAAAAGCTTAAACATAATCCAAAACACCAGCTCAATCTGTACCTCTCTCGCTGCGGCGATTGGGGCCGAAACTGTCGCACATAACCGCGATAACAATGTTTACCTTTCTATCGCCGTTAACGAGCCGGATGATGTCGCTAAACAAGCCGCCCGCATGATGGATAAAGAAGCTGTTGCTCTAGTATTTGGCGGTCAAACACCCGCTCCACAAAACTATGCATTAGTAAAAGCAACCCTTTCAGAACTGGCTAAAGCCAATTACGAAGGCGCAATTTTCTATCACGTCGCCGTATGGGCACCGAAAATGTTAGAAAAAATTGCCGCTGAAGATGCGGCTATTAAGGCCTATCTAACAGCAAAACAAAATATGTTTGCTGTCACCATCAACCCTAAAGATGGCCTAATGTTAATCCATCAAGTTGCATTAAACGCTAATGGTGAACAAGCTTCTGTCGCTGTTCTTCATCAAGAAGAAATGAACGACAGCTGGTTAAACCTGTTCAAACGCTCTTTAATTCAGCGTAATTAATCTTCACTAGGCTCTCAAGGCTGTCAGCTCCCCCTGATAGCCTTGCAACCAAGCTCCACTCTCTATAGTAAATACCCAAATCACTTAACAATGTCTCTGCTAAAAGCAAATCAACTGATATAAATAATTATCCACACCTAAACAATTATTTTTTGTTATCATAAAATTTAATAAAATCTGGATTCAATAATGAAAATAAACTATTGGTTATCCCTTTCGGCGTGTTTAATGATGCTAGCGGTTATGTTAGGCGCATTTGGTGCACACGGCCTTGAATCCCAGTTAACGGAAAAACAACTGTCCACTTGGCAAACCGCTGTGTTTTATCACTTTGCCCATGCTATCGCTTTATTAACATTAAGTCTGGCTGGCTTAATCCATAAACCCTTGCGTTTTACAGGCATTAAAACTGGACTACTCGTCGGCATACTGCTGTTTTCTGGCAGCCTATATTTATGGGTTTTATTGGGCTGGCAACCCCTAGTCTATCTAACCCCTATTGGTGGCACTATCTGGGTGTTTAGTTGGTTAATGCTGAGTTACCAGGCCTGGTTACTCAAACCCAACACTTGACATTACTCAATCAAAAATACATAATCACGTTTATTTTAAAATGATTATCATTAAGAGACTCAGTTTCACATGGACAATATACAACTTTACCTTGATCTAACCTTTTTTACCATCCTCGGCTTGATGATGTTTATCGCGCTTTGGATTACCTTTGAACGTTTGTTTTTATTTAAACGCATCAACATTGAAAGCTATGCGCATATTGAACTGCTCAATATCGACATTACTAAAAACCTGACCACCCTTTCGACCATTGGTGCCAATGCGCCCTATGTCGGTCTATTAGGCACGGTCATTGGCATCCTTATTACCTTTTATGAAATTGGGATGAATGACAGCCTAGAAACCTCTGTCATTATGACGGGCTTGGCGCTGGCGTTAAAATTGACCGCTGCCGGTATCGCCGTGGCAATTCCCGCTTTGATGTTTTATAACGGCCTGCTGCGTAAAGTCGAAGAACTGCAAGCCAAATACCGTGTTTATCAGGACCTATCACCTCAAGCCCAGACACTAAACAAGGATTAAGCCATGAAACGCTTTGATTCGATGAATGTCATCCCGCTGATTGATGTGATGTTGGTTTTACTGGCGATTGTGCTGTTAACGGCTTCGTTTATTGTGCATGACAAAATCGATATTCAACTACCCCAAACTGAAAATACCGCCAGTTTTAATCCTGAAGACCGCGAAAAATTAAATCTATCACTTGATAATAGCGGCCAACTTTATTGGGACGGTGAACCGATTCAAACGGATGGATTAAACCAAAAAATGGCACAGCTTGATCGGAATACGCTGATTCAACTTCGCGTTGACCAGGCTGTTGAGTTTCATTTTTTTGTTACTTTGATGGATATTGTTAAAAAATATCAACATGACAATATCACCATTCTGACGGAACGCAAAAGCTAATGTTGCGCTCGGACTCCGGCAAAGGTTTTATCCTTGCATTCGCTATTTATTTGTCTATCGCCATTGCGCTAGCCGCTTGGTTTTGGCAAAGACCTGCTGAGCCACCCGCCACACCAGAACGCGCCGTGCCCGTTACCCTAGCCATGTTCGCGCCGCCGCCCCAACCTGTACCTGAACCGATTCCAGAGCCTGAGCCAATTCCAGAACCTGAGCCAATTCCAGAACCTGAGCCAATTCCAGAACCTGAGCCAATTCCAGAACCTGAGCCGATTCCAGAACCTGAACCGATTCCAGAACCTGAGCCGATTCCAGAACCTGAACCGATTCCAGAACCTGAACCGATTCCAGAACCTGAACCGATTCCAGAACCTGAGCCAATTCCAGAGCCTGAACCGATTCCGGATCCTGAGCCGATTCCAGAACCTGAACCTGTGCAGGAAACCATCCAAGAGCAGCCTATTGTCGAACAGGTCTCCGAACCGATCATTCAAGAACCGCAAATTGAACCCGATCCGATACCGGTTGAACCGCAAATAAGCCAACAAAAAATTGAGGCGGCTGAACAACGCTATCTAAATGAACTCAGCAACACGCTCATTCGCTATGCGCAAGACACCTACCCACGTATGGCGCAGCGCCGTGGTTGGCAAGGCCAAGTCACAGTAACCTTCACCCTACTGCCTGATGGGCGGATAATCGACATCGAAATCATCGATTCATCGGGTCGTCGGATTTTAGATGATGCTGCGATGAACATTTTTTTCGAGCAGATGAAACAACGCTTTCTCCCCTTCCCGCCTGAAATAACACGCGATCGCTGGACACACAGCGTACCGATTGAGTACAAATTGCGCTAAAATAAGCGGTTTTAGACTATAAAACTTCGAGAATAGCATGAGTAAACCGATATTGTTTAGTGGCATTCAGCCATCCGGCGACTTGATGATTGGCAATTACATTGGCTCAATTAAAAACTGGGTTAAACTCCAAGATGACTATCAATGTCTTTTTTCTCTGGTCAATATGCACGCCATTACCGTTGAGCAGGACCCCCAAGCCTTAGCCAAACGCAGCTTAGATTTTGTTGCGCTTTACTTAGCTGCCGGCATTGATCCAAAAAAAAGCACGGTTTTTATTCAGTCTCACGTGCCTGAACATGCAGAACTCGCATGGATCCTAAACTGCGCGACCTATATGGGTGAACTTAATCGCATGACGCAGTTTAAAGATAAGTCGCAAAAACACGAACACAATATTAATGCAGGTTTATTTAACTACCCGGTACTCATGGCGGCTGATATTCTGCTTTATCAAACCGAACTGGTACCCGTCGGTGCCGATCAAAAACAGCATTTAGAACTCACGCGTGACCTCGCCCATCGCTACAATAACCGTTTTGGTCGAGACATTTTCAAAGTGCCCGAACCCTTTATCGCGCCAGCGACCTCAGGCGGCCGGATTATGAGCTTACAAGACCCGACCAGCAAAATGTCGAAATCCGACGACAATAAAAATAACTTTATTGCCCTGCTTGACGATCCCAAAACCATTCTAAAAAAATGTAAAAAAGCGGTCACCGACTCCGGTGATGTCATTGAATATGATCTTGAAAATAAACCAGGTGTGTCAAACCTACTCACCATCTATTCGGTGATTAGCGGCCAAACGATTGAACAGGTGGTTAAACACTTTGAAGGCAAAATGTACGGTCATTTAAAAGTTGAACTCGGTGAACTGATCGTCGAATACCTTACCCCGATTCAACAGCGTTTTTACCAAATCCGCGAAGATGAAACCGCACTGAAAGCCATTTTAAAACAAGGCGCAGACAACGCCCGCGCGCAAGCACAAAAAACGCTTCGCGATGTCCAACAAACAATTGGCTTTGTTCTCCCTTAATCATCAAAAAATGCGTTATCACCAGGCCTGGTCATAACGCTAAATTCAATCCAGTTTTAAATATTAATGCTCAATCCCTGACAAAACCGTTAGCAGTTTTAAAAAGGCTTGGCAGGATTCTATTGAGGCGGTTTCTGACATGGTGTGGTATCCGGTAGTGGGGATTTGCAGGGTCGTGCCGTGGACAAAGCCGTTTGATGCCAAGGTAATCCGCCCCATTTCTGTACTGCCTAGCGATTTAGGTGCTAAACCTTTTGCCACTAGCTCGCGATTTTGTTTTTCAACAAACTCGTCTTTAAAGCTATAACTAATATCAAGCTGTTCGCATAACTTGACGAGTTGTTCCGTGGTTTCAGTATTGTAGTGCGCATGATTATCTTTTCGGCGTAACACGACCTTTTGTACATCAGCGGCTTTTCGATCGGGATAAGGACTGGTATCGACCACGACGAGTTGATTGGTTGAACCGCCAAAACGACGAAACCATTCAAGCAAATAACGCCAACTTGAACCTGACTCTTCCTGCGCGGTAAAAAATGCCGTACCTTCAAAACCTAAGCTAAATAAATGCACCAACAATGCGGCGGTTAACACGTTATCAAGCTGACCGCTTAACAGGTTGCCCTCGATCTTTAAACCATCACGGAACGCGACCGGTGTGCCTGCCACCAGATGTTCCAAACCGTCGAGTTCAAAAATAAGGTTATTGCGAAACTCACAAATAGCTGTGTTTTTAATCACCCCCGACCCGCGATAAGCACCAGACCAGGGTTCATAAGCCATAACCGGAGTAGATTCAAATCGTTCACCGATTTTTTGCATCAGTTCTTCACTAACGGCATTGCCTAATAAATCAGAGCGGTGTCCAGAAACAAACGCGGCATATTGAAACTCATTCGGCCCGGTGCATATCAGACCATGTCGGTCAATGTGCGCTGAGAACATCGCACTATTGGGTTTTGCACCCTGCGCGACCAGCAGGCCTTCATACCAAGTCACTTTCGCACCGCGTTCTTCTAGCTCGCGTTGCAGCACACGGAAAAATGAGTGCTCGGCGCCGACAACACAAGGCTGACGAATCAAACCCTTTAGCAAATCAATAAAATCAGCAAAGTGATGATCCATCAGTGTATTCCTTTATTTGATTAGGAGTAAGAACAGCAGTAATCCGTTACTGATTTAACTTTAATACCAAACTTCGCTTTGGCCGGAACTTCAAACGATTCGCCGCCTACAATGGTTTGCCATTCGTTTGAACCGGGCAATAATACCTCAACTTCACCTGCTAGAATTTCCATTAATTCATCTTCGTCGGTACCAAATTCGTAATCACCCGGCATCATAATACCCAGGGTTTTACGCGAACCATCAGCAAACTTGACGATTCGGCTGGTAACCTTGCCGTCAAAATAAATATTCGCTTGCTTTACTACGGTAACGCCTTCAAATTGACTCATTCTGTTCTCCATTAAAAAAATTAAGTTCTTACGTGATCGGCACCGATTAGTTCAATCGGATAACCATCAGGGTCTTCTAAAAATGCAATAATCGTTGAACCGGCGTTCATCGGTCCGGCTTCGCGCAGAATTTTACACCCTTTTTCTTTAGCTTGCGCGGTGGCTTGATAGACATCATCAACCTCTATCGCAATGTGCCCATAGGCTGTGCCCATTTCATACTCACTGACACCCCAGTTATAAGTTAACTCCAACACCGTATGATCGGCTTCATCGCCATACCCTAGAAACGCTAAAGTAAACTCACCTTTAGGGTAATCTTTTTGACGCAACAAGCTCATCCCCATCACCTCGGTGTAAAAATTAATCGAGCGTTGCAGGTCGCCAACGCGTAACATCGTATGTAACATCCGCATTCGTGTTTTCTCCATTAGTTAAATTTTAACCAGCGCCATGCAATCAACATCGCCAATATTATAGCTATTGAGGACACCATATAGGATAGAAAAGCCCCACCCCAAGTCCAGGTTAGCCCAGCTACTAACGCCCCTAAAGCACCGCCTAAACCCTGACTAGTTGCCGCATAGATTGCTTGGCCTCGCCCGCGTAGCTTACCTTTAAACAAGTCATCAATCAAATGCAATGCAGCTGCGTGGAACAAACCGAAACTCGCGGCATGCAGCGTTTGGGCAAATAGCATCCAAGCCAAAGACTCAACGCCCCAAATATTCAGTTGCCAGCGAACGAGGGTTAAAGCAAGACTGGCCAAAATCAAGCTTCTTACCGATAGGGTTTTAAATAACCATACCATCGTCAGAAAAACAAAAACTTCGGCAACCACCCCCACTGTCCACAACCAAGCAATGATCTGTTTACTGTAGCCATGCGCGGTAAGATCGATTGAAAAAAAATTGTAATAGGTTCCATGAGAGAATTGAATTAAAAAGCTCACCATTAAAAGCGACCAAACCAAAGGTGATTTTAATAAATAACCGATCTTCATTTCTTGAGCCGGTGATGCGGTAATGCAGGCCTGGTCTTTTAGGCTCCAACTTACTAGCCATAACAAAATAAACAAACCCAGAATAACCCAAGGAAACCCTGATAACGCATAGTGACTAAAAAAAGATCCTAGCGCCAGCACCGCTGAGATAAACCCCAATGAACCCCAAAGCCTTATTTTGCCGTATTGAGTTTTTTGACTACCTAACTGACTAAAGGTATAGGCTTCAAATAAGGGCAAACCTCCATGCCAGAAAAAGCTAAACAGCGTGACCACAATTAGCACACCCATAAAACTTTCAGTCCAAAGCAAGCCAATAGAGGCTAAAGTCGCCATCCCAATCACAAACCGAACCCAGGGCATAATTTTTCCAGTTCGGTCAGCTAACCAACCCCAAAGATAAGGGGCGACAATTTTTGTGCCGATTAAGGCCGCCATCACCTGCCCAATTTGCCATGCACTGAAACCCAATTCCTGCATGTAAAGGCCAAAAAAAGGTAACAGACTACCAAACAGGGTAAAGTAAAAGAAGTAATAACTGGATAGACGCCAACGGGGAAAAACGGCTGGCGCCTCGGGGTTTGTGTTTAGGTTATTGTTTGTTGGCAAGATTCGCCAAATCCATTACGGGTGGAGTCACATCAGCATTTTGCGCGCGATGACGCAAAAAGTGATCTAGGAGTACAATCGCCATTTGTGCCTCGGCAATAGGCGTAGCACGAATACCTACACAGGGATCATGACGTCCTTTGGTAATCATTTCAACCGCCTCACCCTGTCGGTTAATGCTTTTGCCTGGCACGGTAACACTGGATGTTGGTTTTAGCGCGATGTGAGCAATAATTTCTTGACCGGTCGAAATTCCGCCCAAAATACCGCCTGCATGATTGGAATGAAACCCACGATCCGGTGACATTTCATCACGATGCTCACTGCCCTTTTGCTCTACCACCGCAAATCCATCGCCAATCTCTACCCCTTTAACCGCATTAATGCTCATTAATGCATGGGCCAAATCCGCATCCAATCGATCAAATACCGGTTCACCGAGCCCCACCGGAACCCCCTTAGCCACGATCGATAGTTTAGCCCCGATTGAGTCACCGGTTTTTTTCAACTCAGTCATATAGGCTTCCATTTCAGCGATCTTGCCGGGGTCAGGACAAAAAAATGGATTGGAATCAATCACAGTCCAATCGACCTTTTCAACTTTTACCGGACCTAACTGCGAAAGATAGCCCTTAACCTCAACACCCAAGCGCTCACGCAAATACTTTTTAGCCACCGCACCGGCAGCAACTCGCATCGCAGTTTCACGGGCAGAAGAACGCCCACCACCGCGATAGTCTCGGATACCGTATTTTTGTAAATAGGTGTAGTCTGCATGGGCGGGACGGAAGGTATCCGCAATTTTTGAGTAATCTTGCGAACGTTGATCGGTATTCTCAATGATTAAGCCAATGGGGGTACCGGTCGTAACCCCTTCAAATACACCTGATAGAATCTTAACCTGGTCAGGTTCACGACGAGCAGTGGTGAATTTAGACGTTCCGGGTTTGCGACGATCTAATTCAGCTTGAATATCTTCTTCAGTTAGCGCCAGGCCTGGTGGACAACCATCTATAATACAACCCAATGCTAAACCATGACTTTCACCAAACGTGGTCACTTTAAAAACCTGCCCTAATGTATTACCCGCCATAAAAACCCTTCTTCTAAGCTTTCAAATTGTTTTAAAAATCAAAATAATATCCCGGTATGCTAGGTCTGTTTGACGACGCCCGCGCACCATCACCCGACCAGGATTTTAAAGGTAATCGGCCATTTAGTGCCTGTATAGGTCGGGAATTGTCACCGATCAACTGATGAAACGTCAGCAATTGACGAATAGACGCATCAATGGGCTGTTTAAACACAATCCACACCACGCCCTCGGTACAAGGTGGCGTCGTCAGTGACCCAAGATAGCGGTAAAAGTTTTTGTTATCAGGTAAAAATCGAACCGGATTAAAATTTAAGTCCTCAACCAAATTCAGCGTATCCTTTTCTTTCGGTAAATGGCTCAAAATCGTTGCTAACGAAGGGTGCGCGCGCCCTTCTTGAACCAGTACACTGATAATAAGCTGCCGGCCTTCACCATCTCGGTGAAAAAGTTGAATTTCCATGGGGTAAGCAAAACCTTCTAGATGATGCTCACTGGGGGTTCTAAACCGATAATGGGTAAACTCATAACGCTGTTGATCCAAACGAATATAGCTTCCCAGTGGATAATCACCCCGAAGCCCTTGGTGATCTTGGATTAATCGAAGTGGAACGGGGCGATAGACAATATCTATACCCGGCATAGAAGGCGCATTCACCGCGACACCTTGCGCCAGATTAATCGGTGATTGAATTTGACCCGTCGCACAGCTAAGGTAGTTTGGATCAAGTCGGTGCCATAAACGCGGAGCCAACTCACCAGCATAACCCCATTTAGCAGGTTCAGGTTTGACAGGAGGCGTGATCACGGCAGGTGGTTCCGGTGCCTCCACCATTGACTCTTGCGGTTCGATGGCTGCGGCTTCCTCAACAACGGGGGCTTCAGTCTGCTGATCCTGCTGCTGCGCCATATGTGCTTCGAGTTCTGCGGCTAAATCAATCAAAGGCTCATTGGCAAACAAACTTAACGGCATAGCAAGTAAACAGATAAGCCAACCCGTATACCATTTCAGTTTTGCTCGTTTCATGCCATGCTCCCTAGCTTACCAAGGTTTAACTCGCTGCTTGAGAATATCTTCAAACAACACCAATTCACTTCGATTAATTGCAAATACCCCCTCTCCCCCTTGGTTAAACTCAAACCAATAGAGGGGTAACTCGGGGTAAACCTGCTCAACATAATACTGAGACACCCCGACCTCAACAATCAACACACCCTCTTCTGTTAAATAGTCCGCTGCTTGCGCTAAAATTTTACGCACCAAATCTAACCCATCAACCCCTGCCGCCAAACCTAATGCAGGCTCAGCTTGATACTCAGGAGGCAGGGCTTGCATTTCTATTTGATCAACGTAAGGGGGGTTTGACACAATTAAGTCATAGCGCTCACCCTCTAACGCCGAAAACAGATCAGACTCCACTGCGCGCGCGACCCCTTGCAGGTCATAGCGCTCGATATTACGTTCAGCCACCTCAAGCGCTTGAGGTGAAATATCCACCAAATCGACGGTTGCATTAGGCAGGTGTTGTAAACTCGCAATCCCAATGCATCCGGAGCCTGTGCATAAATCAAGAACACGCTCAACGGCTTCCGGTTCAACCCAAGGTGCAAATCCCTGCGCGATCAACTCTGCAATCGGTGAGCGCGGCACCAAGGTATGTTCATTAACAAAAAAACCTAGACCCGCAAAATTGGCTTCACCGGTAAGATAAGCTGCAGGCTTTCTGGTTGCAATACGTTGTTTATAGATATCCGTAACTTTTTTACGTTCGGATTCAGTGAGCCGACAAGTCAGAAAGTCCGGCACTTGGCCCCAAGGGAGATCAATCACAAAGCACAATAACAAACGCGCCTCGTCATAGGCATTATCAGTACCGTGACCAAAAACCAGGCCTGCTTGATTAAACAACCGCCCACCCCAACGAATAAAGTCCTGCAGGGTTTCTAAACCTTCATAATCATAGTTCAGCTCATTATCTTGACTCATGCGTCGGCCTTTTGTTTTGCATGTTTTGGTCTAAAAGCCTTCACGAAGGCTTCATTGGTTTCTAAAAAAGGCCCCTCAATAAGGTCAATACAATAGGGCACGGCAGGAAACACCGCTTCCAAACACTCACCAATTGCACTGGGTTTGCCGGGCAAATTAATAATTAAACAGGTTCCTCTTATACCAGCTACTTGTCTTGATAAGATTGCGGTGGGTACGTATTTCAATGAAACCGCGCGCATTTGTTCAGCAAAACCATCAAGTAACTTATCACAGACCGCAATCGTTGCTTCCGGTGTCACATCACGTTTTGCCGGCCCGGTTCCACCTGTAGTTAGAATTAAGCAACAGCCATGATCGACTAACTCAATTAAGGTTTGTTCAATCACAGACTGTTCATCCGGAATCAGTTTACTAACCGCTTGCCAATTATTATTGAGTGCCTGCTTTATCCATTCTTGCATCGCTGGCCCACCAAGGTCTTGATAGACACCACTGCTTGCCCTATCAGAGATGGTAACAAAACCGATTTTTATATTTTGCATAGCTAACCCTTGAAATTCGCCTCTTACACCCGCATATGATACCGTATTAATTCAACAATAAGAAATTGAAGCCAGTATGAATGATCAGGATTTAGACAAAACACTAAACGCAACGCCAGAAAACGAAGAGCAAGTCGTTGAGGAAGTGCATTATGAAGCACACCTGACCTTGCCAACCAAGCCGAATCCGGTCTTGCCTGAAGAAGTTTTTTTACTTCCTATCAAAGAACGCCCATTTTTTCCAGGACAAACCCTACCTGTTATCCTCAATAAGTCTGCTTGGCTAGACACCATCGAAGCCATCATGGATAGTGGAGCCAAGCATGTAGGTGTTGTTTATGTCGATAACGAAGATCATCATAATGCCAAGCCTGATGAGTTTCATAAAATTGGAACCCTGATTCGTATTCATGAACCTAAAATTCGTGATAACCATATCCAATTGGTTGCAGAGGGGCTTCGGCGCTTTCAAATTGAAGACTGGATTAACGATAGTGCGCCCTACAAAGCACAAGTTAGTTATCCGGCCGATATACGTACCGCGACAGACAAAGAATACAAAGCCTATGGCTTGGCGATTATGAACGCTTTTCGTGAGCTCTTACCGCTTAACCCTCTTTACAGCGAAGAATTAAGATTCTTTTTAAACCGTTACAGCCCTGAGGACCCGGAACATCTGGTTGATTTTGCCGCAGCAATCACTACGGCAAAACCGGAACAACTACAAGACGTATTAGAAACGCTTGACCTGCTTGATCGGCTTGAAAAAGTCTTAGCCCTTTTCAAACATGAAATTGAAGTGACAAAACTGCAGTTTAATATTCGTGAACGGGTTGAAGAAAAAATGAGCGATCAACAACGCGATTTTTTCCTTCGCCAACAGCTCAAAGAAATTCAGAAAGAATTAGGGATTGTAAAAGATGACCGTACCGCCGATGCTGACCTATTTCGTGAACGGATGGAAAAGCTGGTTTTAACCGAGGAAGCGAACAAAAAAGCTGAAGAAGAACTAAATAAACTCAATACCCTAGACCCCCAATCCCCTGAATATGGCGTTTCACGCAATTGGCTAGACTGGATGACCCAACTTCCCTGGGGGCAACACAGCAAAGACAAACTCGACATTCAACGTGCACGCCGTATTCTCGACAAGGGGCATGATGGCCTAGATGACGTGAAAGACCGCATCCTAGAGTTCATTGCTGTGGGCGCACTAAGGGGCGAGATTGCCGGTTCAATCATCTGTTTAGTAGGTCCTCCCGGCGTTGGAAAAACGTCTATCGGGCGCTCTATTGCCGGTGCGTTAGACCGTCAATTCTATCGTTTTTCTGTTGGCGGAATGCGTGATGAGGCCGAAATTAAAGGCCATCGCCGCACCTATATTGGCGCTATGCCCGGTAAGTTTATTCAAGCATTAAAAGACTGCCAAACTGCAAACCCGGTGATTATGTTGGATGAGATCGACAAAATCGGCGCATCCTACCGAGGTGATCCCGCTTCTGCATTACTAGAAGTCTTAGACCCAGAACAAAATCATGAATTCATGGATCACTTTATGGACTTGCGCTTTGACCTATCAAAAGCCCTATTTGTCTGTACAGCAAATACTTTAGACACAATTCCAGCCCCCCTATTGGACAGAATGGAGGTTATTCGGCTCTCAGGTTACATTACAGAAGAAAAGCTCCAAATTGCCAAGCATCACCTATGGCCCAGTCTGCTTAAAGAAGCCGGAATAACCAAAGAACAATTACAAATTACCCCGGCAGCTATTCGCCAAGTTATAGAGGGCTATGCGCGTGAAGCGGGTGTACGAAGCCTTAAAAAACTTCTCGCCAAACTGATACGCAAAGTCGCGATGAAACTGGTGATGCAAGAAGTCGAGTCTGTAAGACTTCATATTAGCGACCTGGAAACTTACTTAGGTCAACCCCGTTTCACACCCGAAAAACCTCAGCTTGAAATTGGTACCGTCACCGGATTAGCTTGGACATCAATGGGCGGCGCGACCCTTAGCATTGAGGCCTCACGCGTTCATACCCTAAACCGCGGATTTAAGCTTTCTGGCCAACTCGGCGAAGTTATGCAAGAATCAGCCGGGATCGCTTATAGCTATATAGCTTCGCATCTCGATAAGTTTAAAGCCGACCCTAAATTCTTTGACGAGGCATTTGTGCACCTACACGTACCCGATGGCGCTACCCCCAAAGATGGTCCAAGTGCCGGTATTACTATGGCGACCGCTCTGCTTTCCTTAGCACGCAATGAAGCAATTAAGTCACCCATTGCGATGACAGGCGAGTTAAGCCTCACAGGGCACGTACTGCCGGTTGGCGGTATTCGTGAAAAAGTCATTGCCGCTAAAAGGGTTGGAATAAAGGAGCTTATCTTACCGGAAGATAACCGTAAGGACTTTAATGAACTGCCGGACTATTTAAAAGCAGACATGCAGGTTCACTTTGCGAAACTGTTTGACGATGTAGCTAAATTAACTTTTAACATCCGAGCAAAATCTGCCGCACTCAGAGCCGTTGAACTTGCTGACAAGCAAAGCCAAACCACGACAGAACAAACAAAACATTAATCCACACACCAGGCCTGGTTGTGAGAGATCACAGATCAACCAGCTTGTAACCTGAGTGTTTGACAATTGGGTGAAACATTCGGGTTAAACTGGTCAGGCACACCGATACAAGGTAAAATAACCACTTTATTTTATTACCCAACTCATTATGCCTTCCACCTCCAACGCACTGGTTAAAACCTGGCCTCTTTACAAGCGGCTTCTAGGCTACATACGCCCTTACAAAGCTATGATTGCTGTTACGATTTTAGCGCTGCTAGTCATTGCCATTACTGAGCCCGCAATGGCAGCCATTTTAAAAGAGCTGGTCGATAAAAGCATGATAGAGCAGGACCCTGACAGCTTTATACTCCTGCCGTTAATGTTAGTAGGTATCTTTTTTATCAAGGGCGTTGGCGAATATGTTTCAAAAGTAAGCAGTCAGTGGATTGCTGAACGCGCCATATTAAATATTCGTAATGACATGTATCAAAAAATGCAATATTTGCCCATGCAAGAATTTTCGCGCTACTCAGTTGGGCAACTGATGTCAAAGATCACCTATGACGTGCAACAAACAAGTAATGCGCTGTCTCAAGCCTGGATAGTTTTAATTCGTGACAGCTTAATCCTGATCGCTCTTTTAGCCTATATGCTTTATATATCTATTTACTTGACTTTATTTATGCTTATAGTCGGCCCAATACTTGGGTTAATTATCCGCCAAGCCAGTAAAAAAATGCGTAAACATAGTCGAAGCATGCAAGGCAATATGGGACAAATGACTCATTGCCTTGAAGAGGGACTGGTTGGTCACAAAGAAATTAAAATCTATAATGCTGAAAACTATGAACAGCAGCGTTTCAATCATTCGGCAGAACAACTGTTTAAAAATACCATGCGTGTAACCCGGGTTTCAGCACTCAACTCACCTCTTGTACTATTTATTGGCTCGATTGCGCTTGCAGGCGTTATTTTTGTCGCAATGAAGCTATCAAGTTTTCAACAACTTACCCCCGGTGAATTGCTATCCTACATTACCGCAATGGCCTTAACCTTTGCACCGCTTAAACGTCTCACCAATATTAACATCATCGTTCAAAAAGGCATGGCCGCTGCGGAAAGCATTTTTGCATTACTCGATAGCCCTATTGAAGAAAACCAAGGCCAGCTTAAACCTAAAATAAAAGGGAAAATTCAATTTAAATCAGTGAACTTTAGCTATCCTAATAGCTCCCACCCCGCTTTACAAAACTTCAACCTGACTTTTCCTGCAAACCAAACTACAGCATTAGTTGGGCATTCTGGAAGCGGTAAAAGTACACTAGTTAACCTGATCGCACGATTCTACCCGATTGAGCAAGGGCAAATTTTGATTGATAACTATGAAATAAGCCAACTGGATCTTGCCTATCTCCGAAGCAAAATCGGCTTTGTTAGCCAACAAGTGGTCTTATTTAACGATACTATTCGAGCCAACATCGCCTACGGCCATCAAGAATTTAACGAACAAGCCATTATCGACGCAGCTAAATCGGCACATGCTTGGGAATTTATTGAAAAACTTCCGGAAGGGCTCAATACTCAAGTAGGTGAAAATGGCGCAAATCTCTCAGGTGGCCAACGCCAGCGCATAGCACTTGCTCGGGCTTTTTTAAAAAATGCACCCATTTTGATTTTAGACGAAGCCACTTCTGCTCTAGACAATCAAAGTGAAGCCTTAATTCAACAAGCAATGGATAAGTTACGTCAAAATCGCACCGTTATTATTATTGCCCACCGATTAACAACCATAGAAAGCGCTGATCAAATTGCTGTGATTGATCAGGGAGAGCTTGTGGAACTGGGTAACCATGCTGATTTAATGTCTCTAAACGGATACTATGCACGCCTCCATCAACAAGGAGATGGTCATGAGAGCGCATGAAGCGATTCTATTTAACAAACGCTTTCTACTTCCTAAGTACTGGGGTATATGGATTGGCGTTGGATTACTAAAAATGATTCATTTCCTTCCTTACACAGCACAATTTAAAGTCGGTGAGCTGATTGGGAAAGTGATGTATTTTTTTGCAAAAAAACGTCGCAAAATTGCCTTTGCCAACATCTCACAAGCCTTTCCTGAGTTAAGCAGACAAGAACGCAATGAACTCGTAAAACGAAACTTTGAATCCATGGGGATTGCTTTTATTGAGTTGGCGATTACCTGGTGGGGAATCCATCGCAAAAATGCAAGGCCAAATAAGGATCAGAATACCTTCAGCTATAAAGGTTTAGAGAATTTAAACGCCAAGCAAGAAGAGTCTAGCGGTGCACTATTACTCACACCTCATTTCACTCATGTTGATATGACAGGACTAATTAGCTCGCTCGTAACAGATGTCTATCCTGTTTATAAACCACATAAAAATGATCTGATTGACCATTTAATTGTGAAAGGGCGCACCCATAATATCAATAATCAAACTTGCCTACCCATCGACTATAAAGATACACGTCGTCTGGTCAAAACACTCCGTCAAGGAAGTAAAATAGGCTACCTGCCTGATCAAAGGTATCGAGGAAAAGGACATTTGAGCGTGCCTTTTTTTGGCCACGACGCTAAAAGTCATAGTGCAACCTCTAAACTTGCTAAAATGACAGGCTGCCGAGTTATTCCAAGTTTCACGCGAAGAATAGGTCATTGCTATGAAATAGAGTTTTTACCTCCCTTGGAGCATTTTCCAAGTGGGGATGACTATGCGGATACCTTAAGACTACATCAGCTTTATGAAGCTGAAATCCGTAAAAACCCCTCTCAATATCTATGGGTACACAATCGCTGGGATTTGAGCCAACAACAGATTGAAGAACTTAACCAAAAGGAACCAAAATGAAACTATCACCTATGAAAAAACTTCTACTAACCTACAGTGTCATACTCTTATTAGGCTTGAGCTCTTATTTCACAGGGGTGGTTTATTACGCGAATGTTGCCGGTTTTATAGGTGCGATGGGATTAATGTTGGTTTTCTTTAAAGATAGACCTGAACTTGAAGAAGGATCAGCGGAAGAACTCGCAGACAAAAAAATGCGTCTTTACTGGTATATTACATTTGGAACAGGACTATTTTTCAGCCTACTATTTGGTAGCCTATGGAACCATCAAATGGGCGGAATGGTATAGTTGTAAAAATCTTAGTCTAACAAGGCTAAGTAATAAAAAACCGCCTTTCGGCGGTTTTTTATTGTGTATAAAAGAGCAAACCAAATTATAGTTTTTCTTTGATACGCGCAGCTTTACCAGAAAGATTACGTAGATAGTAAAGTTTAGCGCGACGAACATCACCACGACGCTTAACAGCAATACTGTCAACCAATGGGCTGTAAGTTTGGAATGTACGCTCAACACCGACACCGTAAGAAATCTTACGGACCGTGAAAGCAGAGTTCAAACCACGGTTACGCTTTGCAATCACAACACCTTCATAGGCCTGTAGACGCTCGTTGTTACCTTCTTTTACTTTTACCTGAACAACCACAGTGTCACCTGGGCCAAATGTAGGGATTTCTTTAGTCATTTGTTCAGCTTCAATACGCTTGATGATATCGCTCATCTTTAAGCTCTCCATTTCACTGAAGTGTCATTGTTAATTAAGTAGACACTTCAAAATTGCTAATCAACCAACTTGAGCCAAGCATCGAGCTGACGACGTTGCTCAGAGGTTGGTGCCAATTTTTCTATTAAATCAGGGCGGCGTGCATAGGTTCGCAACCATTGTTGCTGCTCGCGCCAGGCGTCAATTTTTTTATGATGACCTTCAAGTAACACACTCGGTACTCGCATGCCATCAATTTCCTCGGGTCGGGTATAGTGAGGACAATCTAACAACCCCTGTGAAAAAGAATCTTGCTGTGCTGATAAATGATGCCCTAATGCTCCCGGAAGCAGACGAATCACTGCATCCATTAACATCATGGCTGGAAGTTCCCCGCCACTTACAACAAAATCACCAACACAAATTTCTTCATCTACAAAGCGTTCAATTACCCGCTCATCTACACCTTCATAGCGGCCACACAGTAATGTTATTTGCGGTTTTGCAGCCAATTCCATTACTTTTTGCTGTGTTAAAGGGTTACCTTGAGGCGACAAGTAAATCACATGCGAAGGCTGCCCTTCTAATGATTGCTCTATGTTCTCAAAGGCGGCTTTGAGTGGCGGGTATAACATAAGCATACCCGGCCCCCCACCGTAGGGCCGATCATCGACGGTATTGTGACGATCATGGGTATAGTCTCGAGGATTCCAAAAATTAAGTTTGTATAACTGTTTTTGTAATGCTCGACTACTAACACCCTGCTCTGTTAAGGCTGCAAACATTGGCTCAAACAGTGTGATAATATCAAACCGCATGCACTAGTCTTGCTCGACCTCTTCAGGTTGCCAGTCAACTTTAATCAACCGCTTGTCTAAATCGACATCTAATACATAAACATCCCAAACAAAAGGAATTAATATCTGCATATCACCCTTTACTCTCAGAACATCATGCGCACCGGTTTCAACCAGCTCAATGACCTCACCCAATAACAAACCTTGCGAGTTTTCAACCTGACAACCTATTAGATCGGTCCAATAAAACCCGTCTTCGTCATCTGGTAATTGCTCGCGCATTACCGCTATGTCTGACCCCATTAACTCACGCGCTTGTTCTCGTGAATTAACAGACTCTAAATGCGCCACAATAGCTTTTCCGCCTTGTGGTGCATGAGATTCAATCACCTTCATCTCAACCCATTGACCCTGGCGTTTTACCCACCAGGGTTGATAACTCAAAATATTACCGACTGGATCAGTGTGAGAATAAATTTTCACCCAACCCTTAACGCCATACACGCCATTTATTCGGCCTAATATTAACTTTTCGTTATCCACAATCTAGGCCGATAATAATTAGGCTTGTTTTACAAGACTTTTAACACGATCACTCATTTGCGCACCTTGCGCAACCCAATGATCTAGTCTCGCCTGATCGACACGAAGACGCTCTTCGTTGCCACGGGCGACAGGGTTAAAAAAGCCAACTTGCTCAATAAAGCGACCAGTTGCTGATTTGCGGCCATCTGCGACCACCATTTTATAAAACGGGCGTTTTTTTGAACCGCCACGAGCTAAACGGATTACAACCATTGCGATCTCCTAAATTATTTGATCAGGCGATGATGGGAAATCCCACCAACAAATTCTTCTGGACTAAACATACAAACGGCACTAAGCCTTTTGTGTTTTTAATCGACTTTACAATCCCTAAAGCGGATCGAAAGCCAAGCGCGCGATTATACTCAAACCCTCTTCAATTAACAAGGTTTATTTTGGCATACCACCCAAACCGCCCATTCCAGGCGGCAACTTCCCAGCCATGCCTCTCATCATGTTTTTCAAGCCACCTTTTGACATTTTCTTCATCATTTTCTGCATCTGATCAAATTGTTTTAACATTTTATTGATGTCTTGGACTTGCGTTCCCGAACCCAGTGCAATGCGACGTTTGCGAGAACCTTTTAATAAAGCAGGATGAGAACGCTCATTGGGTGTCATAGAGTTTATAATCGCTTCGAGTTTTTTAAACTCTTTTTCGGCAACCCCTTCTTGTACCTGGCCCTTTAACTGCCCCATACCAGGAAGCTTACCCATCAATCCGCCAATACCGCCCATCGACTGAATCTGAATCAATTGCTGTCTAAAATCTTCCAGGTCAAACTTACCGGTTTTTTGTAACTTCTGCGCGAAAGCTTGCGCTTTTTTCTGGTCAATTTTACTTTCAGCATCTTCAATGAGGCTCAGGACGTCACCCATGCCTAGAATTCGACCCGCCATTCGATCCGGATGAAATAACTCTAACGCCTCGGTTTTCTCACCTGCGCCGATAAACTTAATTGGCTTACCGGTAATCTCTCGAATTGATAAAGCCGCTCCACCACGCGCATCCCCATCGGTTTTGGTTAAAATAACACCGGTTAGTGGTAGCGCATCATGAAACGCGCGTGCCGTTATTGCTGCATCCTGCCCGGTCATCGCATCAACAACAAACAGTGTTTCAATGGGTCTAATAGCTTGGTGCAAAGCCTTTATTTCATCCATCATGTCACTATCAACATGAAGACGGCCTGCCGTATCGACCAGCAAAACATCCATAAATTGTTTTTTAGCTTCTGCGCGCGCGCGTTCAACAATCTCTACCGGATTTTCATCAGCATGAGAGGGTGAAAATTTTACATCGACCTGTTGAGCCAAGGTTTCAAGCTGCTTGATCGCCGCAGGTCGGTAAATATCTGCCGATACAACCATCACCTTCTTTTTTTCACGCTCTTTAAGCCAGCGTGCTAATTTAGCCACCGAGGTGGTTTTACCCGCGCCCTGTAAACCCGCCACCATAATCACCGCAGGCGGCTCAACTTTAAAATTAAGCGGTTCAACCTCCAACCCCATGGTTTCGGTTAACTGCTCCCTGACTATTTTAATAAAGGCTTGTCCCGGGTTAAGCGACAAGGAAACCTCTTGTCCCAAGGCTCGCTCCTGAACCTTTGCTATGAACCCCTTAACAACGGGCAAGGCTACATCGGCTTCAAGCAAAGCACGCCTAACATCACGAAGTGCATCTTTAATATTGTCTTCGGTTAGACGTCCCTGACCTCTCAAGGACTTCATCGTCTTGGCTAACCGATCGGATAAATTCTCAAACATAACCTTCTCTCAATTGATTTAAAATTTGTTCTTCTATACACTTTGAAATTAATTTCGTTATTATAGCGGATAACACCTCTACTCACATCCCAAGGAATTTGAATGATTAGTAGCCTTAGTGCATTGATGGCCAGCTTACTCTACTTAATGAGCACCTATTACTTATCGCAGGCTATTCGTAATACTGAAAAAAACACTGTTAATCAGAGAGTGCCCGTTTTAGCAAGCGCAGCATTCGGCTTGGTTCTTCATACCATCGCCCTCACATTAACCCTATTTAATCCTGAAGGCATGGTTTTTAGTTTTGGCAATGGCTTATCGTTGATAGGCTGGATTGGTGTATTTGTTCTGCTTATTATTAGTTTAAACAAGCCTACCGAGAGCCTTGGCATTTTTATTTTTCCATTGGCTGCATCAGTCACGCTGCTGCCTATGTTCGTTGGCCAACTTCATAGCATTGAATACACTCTTGGTTTTCATGTTGTTATTTCAATTTTTGCTTATAGCGTATTAGGTTTAGCCACCGCTCAGGCTATTTTATTCTCTATTCAAGAAAAACGTTTTCAAAAACGAAAGCTGACCAACCTCATACGTAGCCTTCCACCACTGCAGGTTATGGAAAAAACGCTTATTCAACTGGTTATTCTTGGATTTATTATTCTTTCAGTTGCGATTCTAAGTGGTGCTTATTTTATTGAAAACTTTTTTGATCAAAAACTGGCGCACAAAACCTTCTTTTCTATTCTTGCTTGGATTACCTATGGGCTGTTTTTAGCAGGCCACTTTCAACTGGGTTGGCGCGGACAAAAAGCAGCACGCTACACCATCTGGGCATATAGCTTTCTCGCTATCAGTTATCTTGGTACCCAAGGGGTTTTACTAGCAATGAGTGTTTTTTAGCCAATATTTGCTATAATCATTTTTCATTGATTATTGAATGGATCTATTTTGAACGACATACCGCTTTTGTTCCTCTTCCTAACCCTGCTTCTAATGGTGTTATTGTCTGGTTTCTTTTCTAGCTCTGAAACCAGTATGATGGCCTTAAATCGTTACCGACTAAAACACAAAGCCAATGCAGGAAATAAAGCAGCCATCAAAGCATTACGCCTGCTTGAAAAACCTGATCGTCTTCTGGGTGTTATTTTGCTGGGCAATAACTTTGTCAATATCTTTGCCTCTTCTGTTGCTACCATCATTGCCATGCGCTTAATCGGCGAGGCTGGCATTGCGATTGCAGCAGGCCTGCTAACATTGATTATCTTAATTTTTGCCGAAGTAGCACCAAAAACGGTAGCCGCGCTTTATCCAGAAAAAATTGCTTTTCGGGCCGTCTATATACTGGATCCTTTGCTCAAGCTATTTTCTTCTGTTGTTTGGTTTGTCAATATTGTAGCCAATAGCTTTTTAAAACTGTTTAAAGTGGATGTTGCCAAAACCAAACAAGATCACTCTCTAAGCCAAGAAGAGTTGCAAACCTTGATAGATGAAGCGACGGGCCAGCTTCCTAAGCAGTATAGAGACATGCTAACCAGCATCCTTAGACTTGAAAGCGTAACGGTTGAAGACGTGATGATTCCTAAACAGGAAATTTACGCTGTCGATGTTGATCAGCCTTTTGAAGATTTTTTGAAAACCCTGCAGCATTCACCCTATACCCGTGTACCCTTATTCCGTGGCAATCTTGATGATGATTTTGTGGGGATATTGAATCTGCGAAGAGCCTTGCCTGTTTTAATGCGCCAAGATATTGCTCTTAAAGATATCATTAAACTGACCCGCCCAGCCTATTATGTTCCGGAAACAACGCCCTTAAGTAAACAACTGGGCAACTTTAACAAAAACAAACGCAGAATGGCATTAATTGTTGATGAATACGGTGACCTGCAAGGTTTGCTTACCGTTGAAGATCTACTAGAAGAGATTGTCGGTAAGCTATCCACTGATGCACGCGCTAAAGATGTTGATACCATTGCGATCCATGCAGATGGATCAATGACTATTGATGCGGCCGAGTTTATCCGTGATTTGAACAAGGAGTACCTTCTTGACCTCCCAACGGATGGCCCTAAAACCCTCAACGGATTGATTCAAGAGCACCTTGAAACTTTACCGCCCGTTGGTACTTGCATTAAGGTTGGCAACTATACGCTCGAAGTTTTAGAAGTTTCCCAGAATGCGATCGAAACCATCAAAATTTCTATTATTCATCCAAAAAAGACCTAAGTTATGACTCATCCATTTATGAATAACCAGGCCTGGTTAGCGCTAAAAACCGGGCTAGTTCAAATTGCTCAACAAGAAATAAACAGCCGATTTAACAAAATCGATTATGAACTTAAGCAAGATGGCAGCTTGCTAACCGAGGCAGACACCGCGATGCAAGCCGCGATGCAAAGTTTCCTTAGCACAAACTGGCCAGACTTTGCTTTTGTGGGCGAAGAGTCAGACAAACTGGTTCAGCAGGCCGCCCTTGATTCAGAGCAGGGATGTTGGATTTTAGATCCAATTGATGGTACCACTAATTTTGCCAATGGCATTGCCTTTTTTAGTGTCTCTTTGGCCTTGATGGTTAAAGGCGAACTCGTTCTAGGTCTAGTTTACGACCCTGCACGAGACGAACTTTTTTCTGCTCGACTTGGCTTGGGCGCAGAACTTAACAATCAATCGATTAAAACTGAACAACTGCTTCGCCCTCTCAATCAATGTGTGGGAATTATCGACTTCAAACGTCTAGATGATCCACTCGCTACGGCTTTAGCCATTCAAGCGCCCTATGCTTCTCAGCGAAGCTTTGGCTCGGTTGCACTGGATTGGTGTTGGATTGCTGCAGGTAGAGGCCAGCTTTATCTGCACGGCAACCAAAGCCTTTGGGATTATGCAGCTGGCTGGTTAATTCTTAATGAAGCGGGCGGAGCCAGTATTAGCTTGGATGGCCAAGCTGTTCTGGTTAAGAAAATAACAAAACGACCAGCTGTGGCAGCCAGTAACGTCCAACTTTTAACGAGTTGGAAAAACTGGATTGACCGTCATAACATTGAATAAAGCCTTGAGATCTAAGCTCTACTCCATTTCCATAATGCCCGCTTAAGGGCATGAATATCAATTGGCTTGGTTAAGTAATCATTCATTCCGGCTTCGAGAACTCGCTCTTTATCGCCACTTAACGCATTCGCTGTTAAAGCAATAATAGGAATGTTGGCAGCGACTGTAGTTAGCTGTTGTCTTATAACTTTTGTAGCCTCAAGTCCATCTAATTCCGGCATTTGCATATCCATCAACACCAAATCAAAATCAACGTGCTTGAGCTGCTCAATCGCTTCTTTACCATTATTCACCAGCACAATTTGATGACCCAGTTTAGTTAAAACAGCACGAATCAGCATTTGATTCGACAAGTTATCCTCTGCCACCAGTATTTTTAAAGCCTGTTGTTCATCAAAATTTTGTTCAAGATTCTCCGCTTCAATCTCATCAGGGTTAGCTTTGGGTGTTGGAATTTCAAACCAAAAACAACTACCCTCACCTAAAATGCTATCGACACCGATAAAGCCCTTCATTGCTTCAACCAGTTTTTTGCAGATCGCTAAACCTAAACCTGTTCCGCCATATTTTCGGGTAGTCGAGGTATCTGCCTGCATAAACTCACTAAACAACTTGCCAATATTTTTTTTATCAATGCCTATGCCGGTATCAATAATTTCAAATCGGCTAAACCCTGACCTAGTTAAACTCGTCTGAACTTTTAAGGTTACAGAACCCCTATCGGTAAACTTAATCGAATTCCCCATTAAGTTCAATAAAACTTGGCGAACCCGAGCCTCATCACCCCACATGAAATTAACAACATCATCCGCCATTTCTTGATTAAACGCTATGCCTTTCATTTTCGCTTCTGGCGCCAGAATGGAAAACACCGTATCCACCTGCTCTTGCAGACTAAAGGCACGCTGCTCTAATTCCATTTGCCCAGAATCTAATTTATTAAAATCCAAAATATCATTAATTAGATATAACAAATGCTCACCAGAGCGTTTAATCATTTGCATTTGATTTTTTTGCTCTTCACTCAAATCAGAATCAAGCAATAGAGAGGACGTACCTATAACTGCGTTTAATGGGGTTCTAATTTCATGACTCATTACAGATAAAAACTCTGACTTTGCCTTGGTTGCAGCTTCTGCATCATCTTTAGCCGAACGTAAAGCTTCCTCCATAAGGTAACGCTCTGTGATATCCAGTTCAAAACCTAACAACCAAATAGATTGCGTTTGATCTAGATTTTGAATAACAACGGGGCCGCGTCCAGACATTAAACACCGCAACTGGTCATTAACTTGTCTTTTTTCTTCGGACACTAGCAATGCACCTGCCTCTCTAGCACGAGCGTCCAGCTGTGCATTAACCCTTGCTGCTTCAGCAGAAAACACCTCAAAGTCCGTTCTTCCAATCGCTTTAATGCGATTGACCCCTGTTAAAACCTCAGCTTGCTTGCTAAAAAACCGAAAACAACCATGCCCATCTTTAACGTAAATACTAACCGGTAAAGCATCAAAGATTTGTTCGATCAGAGACTCACGCTGATATACCGTTTGCTCGGTACGCTTTTGATCAGAAATATCACGAAAAGCGCCCACTAATCTCTGAGGCAGATTTTTAGTAGAACTATTGGTGGCAGAACCCGTCATCTTCAACCAAACATAATCTCCATTTGATGAGCGGAAGCGAAATTCAACACATAATGGCCACTGTGCTTCGAGATGAACATCAATCTGCTCTTCAAATGCAGCGCGATCGTCTGGGTGTATACGCTCAAACAAACCGGCCTGATTTGACGACAACTCATTAGCCGAAATATCACAGATTTTGTATATTAAATCTGAATAATGAATCTGACCTGAAGACAAATCCCAGTCAAATAAAGCTAAACCAGCCGTTTCAACGGCTGTTTGACAAACGGATTCTTCATATTTTAATTGCCCTCCAGTGCGACACTCCTCAGCATCATGAATAAACTGAAGAATAAAACCATCCTCAAAATGATGGAGCATAAACCGAAAATCTTGAAGGCCTTCTAAAGGAAAATGTCTGAAAGTTTTTGCAGAGTGCGTATGAGCGGCTGAAAGAAGCTGCGCTTTTAATACTAAATCCTTGTTTAAATCATACTCGCCCCAAAGCATATTGGCCGTAGTATTTTGCCAAACAATTTGCCAAGATTCATCCAATCCTTGAATGAAAACAACGGCTAGATCTGACTCTGAATATAACTGAATAACTGCTGGAGAAATGTTCATCTAATTATCTCAATAGTTTTATTTGTTCTATTCTATGATAAGTCTCAACATAAAGCGATTTTATTAGTTCAATTCAGCTAATGCCTGAGCAAGGTTTTGTACACCCACTATTTCCAAGCCCGGAACTCCACCTTTAGGAACATTTGCAGAAGGAACCAAAGCGCGTTTAAACCCATGCTTTGCAGCCTCAAAAATGCGTTCTTGACCACTTGGGACAGGACGTATCTCGCCCGACAAACCCACTTCTCCAAAAACAAACCAGTCTTGCTCCAAGGGTTTATTTCTTAGGCTTGATAAAATAGCAATCAGCACTGCTAAATCAGCACTGGTTTCCGTAACCTTTATGCCGCCCACTACATTAACATAAACATCTTGATCAGCAGCTTGAACACCCCCATGTCGATGCATTACAGCCAGTAACATAGCAATTCTATTTGAGTCTAAACCAACGCATACACGACGCGGACTGCCATAGGGCGACTCATCAACTAAAGCTTGCAGCTCAACAAGCAATGGACGAGAGCCCTCCCACAACACCATAACCACTGAACCAGCTGCTGCTTCTGATCCGCGAGATAAAAAAATAGCAGAGGGGTTTTTAATTTGCTTTAAACCTAGTTCAGTCATTGCAAATACCCCCAACTCATTTACGGCTCCAAACCGGTTTTTCATCGCTCGCAAGGTACGGTAACGACTATCCGATTGACCCTCTAAAAATAAAACACTATCAACGATATGTTCCAAAACGCGTGGGCCAGCAACTTCTCCGGACTTAGTGACGTGCCCAACGAGGAAAACAGCTATGTTGTGTTGTTTAGCAAATCGAGTTAAAAAGGCTGCAGATTCCCGCACTTGCGTTACTCCACCAGCAGCAGTACCTAGTTCAGCCAACTGCATAGTTTGAATCGAGTCAACCACCATAACCTTTGGTGATTCTTGTTGCGCGAAACTCATAATATGCTCAACATCGGTTTCAGCCAACAGCCTAAGTTTATCTTGAGGCAGTTGCATACGTTGTGCTCGCAGGACTACTTGCTGAAGTGATTCCTCACCCGTGACATATAACACAGGCATAGTTTGACTTAAACCACACATGACTTGCAATAAGATTGATGATTTACCCACACCCGGGTCACCGCCAATTAGAACTACAGAGCCTGGAACAATCCCACCACCTAAAACCCGATCTAATTCATTCATACCGGTGGTAAAACGTGGCACTTCAGAAAGTTCAATATCCTGAACAGATAAAACTTTATTCGAACGCGTACCACTATAACTTGTTGCTGTTCGCGATGAAGACTTTGAAGCAGCACTAAGTTTAAGCTCTTTAAGAGTGTTCCACTCACCGCAATCAGCGCACTGGCCTTGCCATTTAGTATGCTCTCCACCACATTCAGTACAAACAAATACAGATTTTATTTTTGCCACACGCACTCCAAAACAAAAAAAGCCCGCATTGCGGGCTTAAAAAATCAATATGGATTAATGTTTAATATCTTTCCAATATTCACGCTTAAGTAGGTAAGTTAGAGTCAACAATAAAAGTAAGAATAGAATTACTTTCCAACCCAAGTCCCAACGCTCGACTTTCGAAGGCTCACCAACATAGTCAAGGAAATTAACAAGGTCCGTTGTTGCCTGATCAAATTCCTCTTCCGTCGCATGACGTTTTAATCCTTCAAGCACGTTCGGCATAGAGGTACCGGTCAGCACCTTGTTGTTCCACTTGCCTTCCTCTTCTTCATAGTACCCACGAATAAAGGTATAGATGTAATCGTTACCCTTAACACGTGTAAGCAAAGAAAGATCGGGCGCTTCTATGCCAAAAAGTTGCTCAGAAACACCTGGATCCATTCTGGTAAGAACATAATCTACTGGCTTAGCTTGATTAAAAGACATAACCTCTACTGCCTGCTCATCTGTCCATCCCAAATCACGCGCAATACGGTTATAGCGCATATATTGAACAGAATGACACGCCATACAGTAGTTTGTAAACAAAGATGCGCCACGCTGCAAGGAGTCAAGATCGCGCAAATTGTTATTCACTTTTTCAAGTTTAATATTGTAAGCTGGTGCCGCACTGACGATTCCGTAAGGCATTACCAGAATAGCTAGCAAAAAGCTTAATCTACGTAAGAATGTGTTCATCATTATGTAGTCCTCTCTGGTACTGGCTTCGTCTTTTCATTAGCCGATGTAAACGGCAGAACAAAGAAGAAAGCAAAATATAGAATCGTAAATATTTGTGCCAGCTTGGTATAGAGCGGGGTTGATGGCAATGCACCCAAAACACCCAGAACAATAAAACTAATTACCAGCATCGTTAACAATAGTTTGTAAGATGTTCCGCGGTAACGAATCGAACGAACTTTACAACGATCTAACCAAGGCATCGCAAACAACACCGCAATCGACAGCCCCATCGCGGCCACACCCAAGAATGGATCAGGCACCGCTCGCAAGATCGCATAGAATGGGGTGAAATACCAAACAGGTGCAATATGATCCGGTGTTTTTAGCGGATCAGCAGGTTCAAAGTTTGGTGGTTCAATAAAGTGCCCTCCTCCATCCGGGAAGTAAAACACAATGATGGCAAAGAACAACAAGAATGCCACTGCGCCGAAGGAGTCCTTAACCGTATAGTAAGGATGGAAAGGAACACCATCCAAAGGAATCCCTTCTGGACTTTTATGCTTTTTAATGTCCGTGCCATCCGGATTGTTCGAGCCTACCTTGTGTAAAGCAACAATATGCATAAACACTAAAACAACCAACACTAAAGGCAATGCAATAACATGCAGTGCAAAGAAACGGTTTAAGGTAGCATCAGAGATGATGTAATCTCCACGGATCCATAGAGCAAGGTCAGGACCAATAAAGGGAATAGTACTGAACAATGAAATAATAACCTGTGCACCCCAATAAGACATTTGACCCCATGGAAGCATATACCCCATGAAAGCTTCAGCCATCAAGACTACAAAGATCAGCATACCAATCAACCAAACTAATTCACGAGGCTGCTTGTATGACCCGTAGAGCAGTGCTCTCATCATGTGAAGGTAAACCACAATGAAGAAGGCTGAAGCCCCTGTAGTGTGAATATATCTAATTAACCAACCCCATTGAACATCGCGCATTATGTATTCTAGTGAGTTGAAAGCTTCATCCGCTGAAGGTTTGTAACTCATAGCCAACCAAATACCAGAAACAATCATAATCACGAGTGTTAATAGCGCAAAAGAACCAAAAAAGTACCAGAAATTAAAATTCTTAGGTGCATAGTATTCAGCGACATGCGCATTCCATGTTTCGATAAGTGGATAACGATCATCTATCCACTTGAGTAAACCACCCGGTTCACTGGTTTTTTTATTTAATTCAGACATTAGACTTGCCCTCCTTCAACCGAATCTTCACCCACTCGAATTCTAGTTTCAGTTATGTAAGTATGAGGCGGGATTTCCAGATTGGTTGGGGCGGGAACCGCTCGAAACACACGTCCTGCTAAATCAAAACTTGAACCATGACAAGGACAAAAGAAGCCCCCTCTCCAATTGGCAGCCATGTCAGGTGAATTCACCGCTGGACGATAAAGCGGAGAACAACCTAGGTGTGTACATATACCTACCACAACAAGATATTCAGGCTTGATAGCGCGGGTTGCATTTTTGGCATAATCAGGTTGGTCCGAACTTTCTGACATCGGATCACGAACCACAGAATCTAATTCGGCAAGTCTTTCCAACATATCTGGTGTTCGACGAACCACCCATACTGGCTTTCCTCGCCAATTTACTGTTACCATCTGCCCAGGTTGTAATGCAGCGATATCCACATCGACGGGCGCTCCGGCTGCTTTGGCTTTTTCACTTGGCTGCCAAGACCCAACAAAAGGAACAGCAACAAAGGCAGCACCGACGGCACCGACCACGCCTGTTGCTCCTGCAAGGATTTGACGGCGCTTTAGATCAACCGTTTCTATTTTTTTTACTTCAGACATAGTCATGACTTCCTCATGGCTCAAAAGAAAAATCTATTCTACAGAACAGATAGGTTAAGGTGAATACATAAATCTTTATTGCGAAATAAATAAAACTTATAAGCGATGTGTTTTTATTAATTAATTCTATGAATTTTCAGGCTAAAGCCATAAATTCTATACAGGATTGAACTGATCAATATATTTGACTTGCACATTAAATTCATTTTCCAAATGACTTGCTAAGGCCTTAACCCCCCAAGTTTCGGTTGCATGATGACCTGCTGATAAATAATGAATTCCTGATTCGGCAGCAATATGGGTTGTTTGTTCTGAAACCTCACCGCTAATAAACACATCGGCTTGCCAATCAATGGCCTGTTGGATATAGCCCTGTGCCCCACCACTACACCAACTTACCGTTTTAACCTTTTTAGGCCCACCGGGTAAATGTAGAGGCTCACGATTGAGTGTTGTGGCTACAAGTCTAATAAATTCCTCAACATCGACAGATTCAGCCAACCGACCTAAACGAACTAAACCCGGTTGAGGGGTAATATCCTCTAAATCCCAAAGCTTTCCTAGTTGAGCGTTATTTCCAAACAACGGGTGAGCATCTAAAGGTAAATGATAACCAACCAAATTAATTCCGTGAGTAATAAGTTTTTTTATCCGTTGATATTTCATACCTGTAATCACCGATGGCTCATTTTTC
This sequence comes from Thiomicrospira microaerophila, assembly GCF_023278225.1. Classification (GTDB taxonomy): domain Bacteria; phylum Pseudomonadota; class Gammaproteobacteria; order Thiomicrospirales; family Thiomicrospiraceae; genus Thiomicrospira; species Thiomicrospira microaerophila_A. Next base: position 674,405 of record NZ_CP070959.1, on the reverse strand, counting down.
CAGAAAAAACCATGATGTACAATCAGCATATCAGCCTGCTCTGCGATAGCATGGTCGATTAAGGCCTGAGATGCCGTTACCCCTAGAACGATCTTGTTAATGCTTGTCGTGCCTTCAATTTGCAAGCCATTAGGCGCGTAATCCTTAAAGTCATCTATAACAAGTAAGTTATTTAGATAATTAACTAATTCATCGCGATTCATAGCGTTTATTTCTGCATACTTGTTAAATGCTTACGAAATGAAGCTAAAAAGGCTTGGTTTTCTTGCTCTGAACCCACTGTAACCCTTAGGCAGTTATCAAGCAGGCCTGCTGAGGGTGACAAATTTTTGATCAAAATACCATCCTGCTTCAATGCCTTAAAAACAGCATCCGCACTGAGCGCGGGTTCTAAACGTAACGTTATAAAATTGGCTTGTGTAGGATATACCGTAGTTCTACCTATGGCTTGCAATGAATCAAGCATCATAGAGCGTTGCTGCTTAATCGATACAGCTTGCGCCTCTAGAACCGCATAATGATCAAGGGCAAAGGCTACGCCATGCTGACTTGCCGAGTTGATATTATAAGGCAAGCGAATCTTATCAAACTCTTTCATCCAACTTTGATGCCCAACCATATAACCAAGTCTAAAGCCTGCTAAACCAACTTTTGAGAAGGTGCGCATCACAACCAAATTAGGGAAACGGTCAATATCAGCGATAAAACTATCTTCTGCAAACGCATTGTAAGCTTCATCTACGACCACCAGGCCTGGTGCTTGCTCTAGAATTTGTTCAACTTGCTGACGAGTAAAGGCATTACCTGTTGGATTATTTGGATAAGCAATAAACACAATAGCCGGCTGGTGTTGATTCATTGCCTCAATAAATACATTTAAATCAAGCGTAAAGTCATGATTTAACTGCACCGAGTGATACGGCATCCCAACAAATCGTGCAATCATGTCATACATCACAAAGGTCGGCGCGACTGACATGACTCCACGGTTTTGGCCAGATAACGCCATCATCAAAATCTGAATCAACTCGTCTGAACCATTCCCAAAAACCAACTGCTGATGATCTGGCAATTTTAACAACTGAGTTAGCGGCTCACGAATTAAGCTAACATTAGGGTCTGGATAGCGATTATAAGTCAAACCTGCCAAGCGCTCTAACCAGGCCTGCTGCATAGCCGGCGGCCAAGGATAGGGGTTTTCCATCGCATCCAGCTTAATCATGTTTTGTGCAGCCTGCACATGATAAGCTTGAATTTGACGTATTTCAGGCCGAACTAATTGCTTAACCCACTGATCTACCCTTGGCGTTATTGTCATATCCACCTCTTAAGGTTTGACACGGTAACGTGCTGAGGCCGCATGAGCTTGCAAACCCTCACCATCAGCTAAGATACCCGCAACCTGACCCAACATATTAGCTCCCTCAGCCGAACACATAATCAAGCTGGAACGTTTTTGGAAATCATACACCCCTAGAGGAGATGAAAAACGCGCGGTTCGTGAGGTAGGCAACACATGATTTGGTCCAGCACAATAATCACCAAGGGCTTCAGCGGTATAACGTCCCATAAAGATCGCACCGGCATGGCGGATGGACGGCAACATGGATTGAGGGTCATCCACTGACAGTTCTAAATGTTCAGGCGCAATAAAGTTGATCATCTCAACAGCTTGCTCCATATCGTCCACTACAATAATCGCTCCACGCGCTTCAAGCGCAGTCCGAATAATCTGTGCACGCGGCATGGTAGGCAACAAGCGATTCATACTTTCAAGGACTTGACTGGCAAACGCTGCATCCGGAGTAACAAGAATGGACTGGGCATCTTCATCATGCTCTGCTTGTGAAAACAGGTCAACCGCAATCCAATCAGGATCAGTCTTACCGTCACAGACGACTAGAATCTCTGAAGGCCCGGCAATCATATCAATACCCACCGTACCAAAAACCATACGTTTAGCCGTGGCTACATAGATATTCCCAGGTCCAACGATCTTATCAACGGCAGGAATGCTTTCTGTGCCATAAGCCAGAGCTGCGACAGCTTGAGCACCGCCAACACAAAATACGCGATCAACGTCACAAAGCGCTGCGGCCGCTAAGACCATTTCATTGACGTCACCATCCGGAGTAGGCACAACCATAATTAACTCAGGCACGCCAGCTACCTTTGCTGGCACAGCATTCATAATCACAGACGAAGGATAGGCTGCCTTTCCACCGGGCACATAAAGCCCAACACGATCTAAACAGCTTACCTGCTGACCCAAAAGAGTACCATCAGCCTCGGTATAGGTCCAAGAATCTTGCTTCTGACGTTCGTGATAACTACGCACCCTGGCAACGGCCAATTCTAAAGCTTCTCGTTGATCTTCAGGAATATTCTTCAGTGCAGCCTGCAAACGATCTTGACTAATCTCTAGGTCTGAGGGACTTTTAAGGGTCAAACGATCAAACTTTGCAGTGTAATCAAGTAATGCCTGATCACCCTCGGTACGAACCCGATTCAAAACTTCTTTGACCACATCATTAACACGATCATCTGAAACCCCTTCCCAAGCAAGCAAGGCATCCAGTTCTTTTTTGAAGCCTTCATCATTGGCATTAAGACGACGAATATTAATAGACTCTGACATAACTACTTCCCTATAACCGTTTTAAATTGTTCAACGATTTGCTGAATCTGAGCAAACTTAGTTTTGTATGCGTGCTGATTAACAATAAGACGCGAGCTGATATCCGCAATATGCTCAAGCGGTTTTAAATGGTTCGCTTTTAACGTGTTACCCGTATCGACTAAATCAACAATACGATCGGCCAGGCCGATTAGCGGAGCCAACTCCATTGAGCCATACAACTTGATTAAGTCTACCTGCTGACCCTGCTGAGCGTAATAAGCACGAGCTGAATTGACATATTTTGTCGCAATTTTCAAACGATGGCCATGTGGTTTTTCTTCAACAGGGCCTGCGACCATTAAACGACACTTAGCAATTTGCAAATCCAATAATTCATAAAGATTATCAGAAGGTGCTTCCATTAATACATCTTTACCGGCTACACCAATATCAGCAGCACCATAAGCAACATAGGTTGGTGCATCAGTAGTGCGAACCACCAACAAACGAACATTAGGCTGAGTTGTTTCCAAAATTAACTTACGGCTGGTATCTGGATCGTCCAACGGCTCAATACCGGCTGCTTTAAGCAAAGGCAAGGTATCTTTAAAAATTCTACCCTTAGAAAGAGCAATGGTTAAAGTTTGATTCGATAAGTTTGTCATAGCTTTTTACCTTAAGAACTTAAACGCTGAATATCAACGCCAAGTCGATGAAATTTTTCTTCTATTCTTTCGTAACCACGATCGATATGGTAGATTCGATTAACGACTGTTGTGCCCTGCGCAACTAACGCAGCGATAATTAGACAAGCAGAGGCACGTAAATCGGTTGCAACCACCTCTGCACCATGCAACTGATTCTGTCCAATAGTAAGGGCTTCATTTCCGTCTAAAGTAATCCTAGCCCCCATTTTCTCTAACTCAGCCACATGCATATACCGGTTTTCAAAAATGGTTTCTTTAACTCTGCCCGTACCCTCTGCAATCGCATTCATCACCAAAAACTGAGCCTGCATGTCTGTTGGAAATAACGGATAAGGTTGCGTTTCAATATCGACTGCACTTAAACTTCGCCCCCGCATATCCAGCGTAATCGTATTTTCTGTGCTAGTCACGAGAGCCCCAGCTTGCTTGAATTTTTCTAGTACCGCTTCAAGATGCGTGGGGTCAACATCTGTCACAGTAACACAGCCTTGTGTCACTGCCGCAGCGGCCAAATAGGTTCCAGCTTCGATTCGATCTGGAATCACGCGATAATCAACACCTTTCAGAGCCGACACACCATCAATTTCAATAACCGAGGTTCCGGCACCACGAATCCTAGCACCCATTGCATTTAAAAAATCAGCTAGATCGACGACTTCGGGTTCACAGGCGGCTTTACGCAAAATAGTTCTACCCTTTGCTAACACCGCAGCCATAATCAAGTTTTCAGTACCTGTTACGGTAACAATAGGCATAGTAATCTCTGCGCCACGCAAACCCTGCGGAGCTTTAGCAATGATGAAGCCCTCATCTATATCGATAATAGCCCCCATTTCACGCATACCTTCGATATGAATATCGACCGGCCGCGAACCTATTGCACAACCGCCGGGCAGCGCAACTTTCGCCTCACCAAAACGTGATAATAACGGACCCATTACTAGTATTGATGCACGCATGGTTTTCACCAAGTCATAAGGGGCCTCTTTGCTATGAATAGCCGAGCAATCTAATGTAATATTCAATCGCTCATCCATTAACACATCACAACCCATAGTAGCCAATAGTTGTAGACTAGTCGTAACATCACGAAGATGCGGAACATTAGACAGGGTTACCGGCGTTTCAGCTAACAAACAGCCCATTAAAATCGGCAAGGCTGCATTTTTAGAACCCGAAATTGGAATTTGACCTGATATGACTGAAGGGCCACGAATGACAAGTTTATCCATTAATTTGACTCTGGCAAATGCGTTTTAATCGATAGCGCATGTAACTCACCCGATTCAAACTCGGCCTTAAAAATATCATTTACTAAGCGGTGGCGCTTAAGCGGAGGCAAACCAATAAACTGCTCAGAGGTCACTTCGACAGCAAAATTGCAATCTGCCCCAGACATTCTTACTTGGCTGCCTGGAAGTGCTTGATGAATCATTTGTTGAATTTTTTCAGGAGACATAGATCAATACCAAAAAATTTTTAATGGCGTATTTTAACGCCTTTCACCAATAAAATCAGATTTATCAGCGTTACTAGAACCAAAAAACTGGCCGTTATCAATAAACTCAAGTAAACCGATACATCCGACTGAGCATAAAACCCGTAACGAAACCCATCGACCATATAGAAAAAAGGATTAAACATAGACAAGGTTTGCCAGAACGGAGGTAAAGATTGAATTGAATAAAATACACCACTTAAAAAGGTTAACGGGATAATAATAAAGTTCTGAAACGCGGCCAGATGGTCATATTTATCAGACACAATACCTGCAATTAAGCCAACTCCGCCCAGCAAGGCAGCACTCAATACCGCAAACAGTAAAACCCAAAATACCGAATACCACTGCAATTCAAAGCCTAGCCAACCGACCAACAACACCCCCAAGCCGACTGCAAGCCCTCTCACAATAGCCGCACCTATAAACGCTATATAAAGTTCTAAAGGAGAAATCGGACTCACCAAAACAAAGGTTAAATTGCCATACATTTTTGACTGAATAATACTAGACGAGGAATTGGAAAAGGCATTTTGCAAGATTGCCATCATTACCAGGCCTGGTATTAAGAACTGGCTGTAGCTTAGCCCGCTAAAAGCATCAAGCCGAGTGTCCAATACTTGACCAAAAATTAACAAAAATAATAAGGTCGAAACAATAGGCGCAAAAACCGTTTGAACCGACACAGAATAAAAACGCTTAACCTCTTTTTTAAAGAAAGCCCAACAACCATAAAAGTTCATAACTGGGCTCCTGTGAGATCTAAAAACACTTCTTCAAGCGAAGCATCTCGACTGGTCAAACCCTGAATATTTAGGCCGTTCTGCTGTAACCATGCCAACATCTGCTCCATCGGCAAACTTTTTTCAATTTTAAACAACAACGCATTCGCTTCTCGCTCTGCCAAACGCAACAGCAATTCACTTGACAATCCACCTGGATCGAAACCACCCTGCTCAGGGAGCGTGACACGCAAATATCGGTAAGGGTGACGCGCCAACAGAGATTGTGTTTTCTCTAATGCTTTAACCTCACCCTTCTGCATAATCGCAACCTGATCACACAGTGCTTCGGCTTCTTCAAGGTAATGCGTAGTTAAAATAATGGTGTGGCCTGCTGCATGCAGCTCACGAGCAAAGGCCCAAAGCGTTCGACGTAAGTCCACATCTACACCAGCAGTAGGCTCATCCAAAACCAATACCTCAGGCTTATGAACAAAAGCCATCGCAATTAAAACTCGGCGTTTCATGCCGCCAGATAACTGCGCAGTTTGCGCGGTGGCCTTTTCTGTCAGAGCTAAACGCTCCAACAACTCATCCACCCAAGCCCATTGGGAACGCCCTCTTAAACCAAAATACTCAGATTGCAAACGTAACAAGTCACGTATTGAAAAAAAAGGATCTGAAATAAGCTCCTGCGGCACCAAACCCAGCGCTCGACGCGCCTGACGGTAATCACGCTGAACATCAAAACCCATCACACGAATAGAACCTGCGTCAGGCAATACCAAACTTGACATGGCATTAATCAATGTGGACTTACCCGCACCATTCGGCCCCAATAGCCCAAAAAAAGAGCCTTGTTTGACCTCGAAACTAATCTTATTCAAGGCTTGTAAACGACCGAAAGACTTGGATAGATTGTCAAAAATTACAGCAGATTCTAACATTGCGGTCATTCAGGTTGCTCATCTAATTTAAATTGACTTTCTAGATTGTAAAGTCCTAGCAAGGTTACAAGGTGAGCAGGAGGCGAGATAATGGACAAAGAACCCTTAAGCTCCTGCTGCAGTGTTAACAATAAAGCAATGCCCGCTGAGTCCAAGGCTTTAACCGCAGAAAGATCGAGCTGACTAACGGCAGAAAGATCAAGCTGACCGATACGTTTTTGAAGCTCTGCAACACGAGAAAGAACGAGATCCGAACGGATTATTAATCGCTCAGCCTTTATTTCAAAATCCGTATTCACCTAGTTAAAATCCTTGTTTCGTTCTTTTAGGCTAGCAATCACCTGCTCTAAACCATGACGCTCGATATCAGAGCTGTAGGCCTCTCTAAAGCTGACTAATACGCTAATACCTTCAACAATCACATCATAGATCATCCAGTTACCAGAATCCTTGTCTTTAAAAACGCGATAAACCACTTCGGCAGATCGCCCAGAACCTTGCAGAATACGGGTGGGAATTAACACACGATCGCTTCCATCAGGAATGGGCGCGGCAACATCTATTTTATCAATGTCAAATTTAAGTAAACTGGTCGAATAAGAACGCAGCATACTTTTGGTAAACTCATCAATAAATGCCTGCTGCTGACCCTCGGTCGCTGAACGCCAGGGCCTCCCAACAATAAAACGCGCCATTCTAGGCGTATCAATATAGGGCAGTGCATAGGTTTCAGTAAACTTTTGCAGTTCAGCAGGTTGGTTGGCCAACTCAACAGCTCGCTCCTTTAACTCAGGCAAAATAACGCGCGACAAATCTATAATCATTTGCTGAGGATCTTGTTGATTGACCTGAGCCGACACCTGACCTAGAGTTAACAACATCAACAACAGGGGGACAAAACCCAACGTTAGCTGCTTTTTCATTTACTGCCTCCTTCCGTTAAACTTACTAATAAACGACCGATTAAATTCTCCAACACCAATGCCGACTGAGTAAAGTAAATACGCGAACCTTCCTCTAATAATTCATCGTCAGCACCCACCTCCAAGCCGATATACTGACTGCCCAGCAAGCCTGAAGTTAAGATCATCGCCGAAGTGTCAGTAGGCAAATCATCAAATTCTTTATAGATATCCATTACCACCCGAGCACGGTAAGTAACTGGGTCAATGCCAATCGCTGAAACACGTCCAACAACAACACCACTAATCTTAACAGGCGCACGCACTGTTAAACCACCAATATTGGAGAACAAGGCATCGACTTGATAACTGGCACGATCTTGAACAGCACTAAAGTTACTGACTTTTAACGCAATAAAGGCTGTTGACAAAAGGGTGACCAACACCAAAACACCGACCCAAACTTCAAACTTCACTTGACGATTCATCTTTTATCCTTATGTAAACATCATAGAGGTTAATACAAAATCCAAACCCAGTACCCACAGCGAAGACTGAACAACCGTACGAGTTGTCGCGTTACTCACGCCCTCAGAGGTTGGCATCGCCTCATACCCTTGAAACAAAGAAATCACGGCGATTAAAACCCCAAACACCACGGCTTTTATCAGGCCGTTAATCACATCATCTCGCCAATCAACGTGCAATTGCATCTGCGCCCAAAACGCACCCTCATCAACCCCTAACCAACCGACCGTAACAAGATAACCACCAAAAATACCGACCGCAATAAAGATCAAAGCCAACATAGGCAGAGCAATCATGCAAGCAAGAATTCTTGGTGCAACCACATACTTCATTGGATCAATCGCCATCATTTCCAGCGCTGACAACTGCTCGGTAGATTTCATTAAACCAACCTCAGCAGTCAAAGCAGAGCCTGCACGCCCTGCAAAAAGTAAAGCAGCGACCACGGGACCCAGTTCTCGAATTAATGACAAGGCAGTCATACTGCCAACAATTTCTTCTGAATTAAAGGTTGAAAGAATATAGTGCCCTTGAAGACCCAGCACCATTCCAACAAACAAACCCGCTGTTAAAATAATAGGCAGTGACAAAACACCTACAAAATAGATCTGCTTGATCAAGAGTCGAAAATGCACAAGGGCATAGCCGAGCGCCGGAAACACCGACACCACAAATAAACCTAGCTGACCTAGGCTCTGCAAACGCCCCAAAGTAGCGGCCCCAAGTTTAGCTAGCCATATCATGATTCAGCCCCGCTAGATTTATTCAATTTCTGAGCCCAGCTTTCAACTGGATAATGCAAAGGTACCGGCCCGTCGGCCAACCCAAGCAAAAACTGTTGAACATAGGGGGAGCTTGATTGCTTTAAATCAGCGGGGGTCCCCTGCTCAATAATTCGGCCTTCAGACAAGACACAAGCATAGTCTGCAATCGAAAGCACTTCCTCTACATCATGAGAAACTACAACACTTGTTAAGGCTAAACTTTGGTTCATTTTTTTAATCAAAGCTACCAAAACACCCATCGTAATAGGGTCTTGACCCACAAACGGCTCATCATAAAAAAGCATCTCAGGATCCAGAATCAATGCACGAGCTAACGCCACGCGCCTCGCCATTCCTCCGGAAAGTTCAGCTGGTTTCAAATTGACTGCACCCCTTAATCCAACCGACTCCAACTTCATTAAAACCATCTTCTCAATCAGTGAATCCGATAGTTTAAAATGCTCTCTTAACGGAAAGGCCACATTATCAAAAACTGTTAAATCGGTAAGTAAGGCCCCAGATTGAAACAACATGCCCATTCGCTGTCGCAACCGATAAAGTTCAGTACGCTTTAGCTTGTTCACATCCCGTCCATCGACAAGAATGCGACCAGATTCGGGCTTAAGTTGACCCGCAATCAATTTTAACAGGGTGGTTTTACCCGTCCCACTCGGCCCCATAATCGCAGTTACCTTACCTTTTGGAATGCTAAGGCTTAAATCATCAAATATCTTACGTCCACCGCGGCTAAAAGACAGTTTTTCTATTTGGATTAAATCGGGCAAAATAACAACCTTCACAATAAAGTTAATAAACCTAGCTAATACCCCATCAACTCTGACAGGGTTTTTAGGTTCTGAATTTGTACCATCTTAATAGATTCACCGCCAACAAAAAAGCCACGACCGGTATTTTTATCCGGCAAGCTCATAACAAAATCTTGCAAACAAGCCCGTTGTAGCTTCATATCCTGCGGCAAACTTTCAAGCCAACCGCAAGGCGCACCACTAACAATCCATTTTTGGCAACACCACTGCCAACCAGGAAGACTAAATTGCCGACTAACTCGCGTGACCAGGCCTGGTAACTGATTAATAGCCTCTTGATCCATCTTATCATCAAACACCAGAAATCCAGCAAGCGTGAATTGCAGCGCTAACTTCAACCTAGTAATCACTGCAACACAATTTAAATCCCAAGCTTCGATTTTAAGAAAAATACTCGAATCATCACGTCGACAAGTCTGTAACTCTTCAATTTCAGCATCAGACCAACGCATCCATTCACCCTGAGCAACCAAAACAGTTCGAAAATCATTAAAATAAAAGTCAAAGCGCCAATCTTCAGGCAGACCTTCCGGGTAATAGTTTTCAATTAATTCTGGCCGTTGCCAGTTATCTACACCCACTGATAAATTAGCAAACATTATTACTCCTCATAAATATTTTTTATCACCAGAACTAATTTTAGTATAATACGTTTTTTTAAATTTTCTATAGTCTATAGCGAGCCCGCAATTATGTCGACCGTATTAATTCTGCCCACGATTATGCTTATCGTTGGATTAGCCTTGCTAGTTTGGAGTTCTGACTTTTTTATTGATGGTGCGGCCAGCACCGCTGTTCGTTACAACGTCTCACCCATTATCATTGGCGCCATTATTATTGGCTTTGGTACATCCAGCCCCGAAATCGTGGTCGCGATTATAGCCTCTCTCGAAGGAAATCCAGGCTTAGCCGTCGGCAACGCAGTCGGCTCCAACATAACAAACATCGGCCTAGTACTTGGTGTAACCGCTTTGATCACCTCGATTGCCGTTAAATCCAATTTCCTTAGACGAGAAATGCCCATCCTGCTGATTATCACAGCGCTCACTGTAGTATTGATGATGGACTATAAACTTGGTGTCTTAGATGGCATAATTCTACTCGCCATTCTTGCTATGACCTTGACTTGGATTATTCGCCGTAATAAAAATATTGCCCCCAATGATCCTTTAGCTACTGAAATAAACCAAGAGCTCGAAGAACTTCCCAAACTAAGCAAGACTCGAAGCTTTGTGTACCTAATAGGTGGACTGGTTTTACTTGTTATTAGTGCACGCATGATGGTGTGGGGAGCGGTTGAAATCGCTGAATTCTTTGAAGTTCCCGATCTAATAATCGGCCTAACAATTATCGCGATTGGCACCAGCTTACCTGAACTCGCCGCATCTATTAGTGCAGCACTTAAAGGTGAAGTAGATATGATGATTGGCAACATACTTGGCTCTAACTTATTTAATTTATTGGCTGTATTAGCCGTTCCTGCCATCCTTGCACCTTCTCTAATAGACAATGATCTACTAAAACGCGACCTGCCAATCCTTCTTGGATTTACTGTGGCGATGCTTTTGGTTGCCTTGCCAAGAAAAGGCAACGCGACCATCTATCGTGCAGAAGGTGTTTTCTTACTCACCCTGTTTTTTGGGTACTTAACTTTGTTATACTTCAACACTGTTTCCTAAAACAATCGACCGAAGGTGAGCACCATGGATAAACTACGAACCAAAGCCCAAAAAATTAAGCTACTCCTCCTTGATGTCGATGGCGTTCTTACTGACAATCGTCTTATTTATGGTGACGATGGTCAAGAGTACAAAGCCTTCTACACGCGAGATGGTCATGCCATGGTATTGATTCAAAAAAGCGGAATCGAGATTGGTATCATAACCGGCCGCACCTCGGAACTAGTAAAAAAACGCATGCAAGACTTGAAAGTAAAACACCTATACCAAGGGGTACCGGATAAACTCCCTACTTTTGAACAACTGATTGCACAACTAGGCATAGGGCTGGATGAGGTAGCCTACATGGGTGATGATATTCTTGACCTGCCTATTTTACGCAGAGTTGGCCTCTCGGGCTGTCCTAGCGATGCAGACCCCGAAGTTATTTCTAGGGTTGATCTTGTCAGTAAATTTAAAGGCGGACAAGGTGCCGTTCGAGAGTTCTGTGAGCTCATCATGAAAACTCAAGGCCACTGGCAAGCCCATATGGACTTCTACCTAAGATAAAGCCAATGAAATTCAAATCCGGTGTCCTGATAACTACCACACTTGGCCTAATAGCGTTGATTTTTACTCAATACCAACAGGTCGAACAGGATACAAACCTGGCCGCCCAACTCAGTCAAAATGACTGGCATGGCGAGCAAATAAAATCCTGGAGCCTCAACTCAAATCAAACCCTGCTATACTTCGAAGCCAAAAGTCTATACCAACATGCGGGTAACGTTTTTATAGCGCAGCCTCAGGTTATTCGCACCAGCCCCAAAGACACCTATATAATTAGCAGCCAAGAAGCGCAAATTCAGCAACAGTCGCTCTATCAATTTAAGCATGATGTATTAGTTAGTCACTACACAGAACAAAACCGAGACGAATACACAAGCCGCCTAGAAACAGAAGAACTTTATTACCACCCAAACACCGAACGCCTAACCAGCCCATATCAAGTTATAATTCAATCCAGCCAGCAACGAACTCAAGGCATTGGACTCGAAATTGACCTGCTTTCACAGCAAACCCAAATTCATTCACAGGTAAAAACGCAATATGACATTAATCCGGCTTACTAAACTTAAAATCATTCTAGTTATCTGTATAAGCTTCGGGGTTCATAACCAGGCCTGGTCACAAACAATGCCCATCCAAATTGAAGCAGATAAACTTGATATCCAAGATACTAAAGGTATCACTCACTACTCAGGTAACGTCATTGTTTCCCAAGGGGAAACAAAAATCCTAGGTGAGCAAGTTAAGATTTCCCACCCCAATCGAACCCTACTAAACTTAACTGCGACCGGAGCCCCGGCAAAATTTCATCATTTTGACGCTGAACAACAACTTCAAATACATGGCCAGGCTAATACGATTATCTACTTTGCACAAGAACGCGAAATTCACCTTATTGGTAATGCCTACCTAACACAGCAAGATAGCCACACAATTCAAGGCCCCAGCCTAATCTATGACATGAATGAACTTACTTTACAGGCAGGCAGCAACGAAGCATACACTGGCCGTGTCATTATGACTTTTGAACCCCAGAAGCAGGCTGATTAATGGCTCATTTTTACGCACGCAACCTAGCAAAAAGCTACAAAAAATATAAGGTTGTAACCTCAGTTGATTTAGATGTTTACAGCGGACAAGTTGTTGGGCTCTTAGGACCTAATGGGGCTGGTAAAACCACTACATTCTATATGATGACCGGCCTGGTAAAACACGATGCGGGTAAAATCATGCTTGACGACCAAGACATTAGCGAACTCACCATTGACCAAAGGGCCAGGTTAGGCATAGGCTACCTTCCTCAAGAAGCATCCGTTTTTCGCAAACTTACAGTGCGAGATAACATTCTTGCGATCCTTGAAATGCGTCCTGAACTTACACAACACCAAAGACTCAAAAAGCTGGATGAGCTTCTATCAGACTTACAAATTCACCATATTGTCAACCAACTAGGTCAAGCCTTATCAGGCGGCGAACGTCGTCGCGTTGAAATTGCCCGAGCACTTGCTATGGAACCCAAATTCATCCTACTGGACGAACCCTTTGCAGGCGTGGATCCCATCTCAGTAAAAGAAATCCAACAAATTATCGAACATCTTAAAGCCAAGCAAATAGGCGTACTTATCACCGATCACAATGTACGAGAAACACTGGGCGTCTGCGATCAAGCCTATATTCTTCATGCAGGCACTATTCTCGCTCAGGGAAAACCCGAAACCGTCCTCAACCACCCAGATGTTCGACGCGTTTATCTCGGTGAAAATTTCCGCGCTTAAAAAGCAACACTCCGCTGGCAAACACCATGAAGTCGACAATGAATATGCTATACTGATACCAAGTCTTAAAACCTAAGTACCCGGGGCTGAACAATTCACCCCCAAATAACACCATTCCATAAATAAAAAACAAGGAGTTAGGAATGCAAATTAACATCACTGGCCACCACATGGATTTAACAGATGCATTGCGGGATTATGTTAATGAAAAATTTTCTAAACTAGAGCGCCATTTTGATCACGTTACCAACGTTCATGTTATTTTAACCGTTGAAAAACAAGGCCAGAAAGCCGAAGCCACCGTTCATGTATCAGGTCAAGATCTATTCGCACAAAACGAAACTTCCGACATGTATGCCTCTATTGATGGATTAATTGACAAACTAGATCGCCAAATCATCAAGCACAAAGAAAAAATTAGTGACCATCACCAAAAGTCAGGTGGTGTGAAAAGCATGAATAGCGCAGCAGTAGAAGAATAAAAATCCCCCAAAATAGAGCAAGCCGTTCAAGCTTGCTCCACACAACTAAAAAACCAATACCTCTCAGTAAAAAATCACCCACCACAAAACAAGTATGCAATAAACCGAAAAATAACCACTAGGCTTGAAATAAAAAAGCAGGCTCTAAAAGAGCCTGAAAAAGACTCGACGGATGCCGAGCCCACGAGGATACTAACTAGGGAAGCTAACAAGAAGACAGATTATTCTTGCCAAAATGAATCGGTAAAACCGGATTCAAAAATCACTTACATAAAACTAAATGATTTATTGATACCAAGTAGAAGCGTTGTCTCAGCTTCTCCACTGCCCGTCACCTCTTTGCTAGAGCGTAAAATTGAGAAATCAATACTCGTATCGGTATAAATTTCAGTACTATAACCTAACTGAACCCAAGTATGATCCACATCCTTGCCTGCAAAATCCATACCCTTACCTACAACACCGTAAAAACCAGCATATTCCGCTTCAAGGCTTACAACGTTATAGCTAATGTCCTTATCGATCCCAAGCGAAGAATCTTTGCGATTAATACCGGTATCAACCATCAAGGTAAATGGACCATAACCTGCCCAAAAATTCAATTCGTCATAAGGCGAATCAAAATTTCCTTCCAAATAACGGTACAAGGTAAAGCCTGCACCAAGTACGAAGCCGTCCAAATCTACCTCATAACCGCCATAGATATCATATTCGATGTCCTGATCAGCTACCTTGGCCGACCACAAACCTAAAAACAAACCTGAATCATGCTCATAATCAACGCCAAACTCAGGAGAAACACCCTCAGATTGTTCAATACCGCGAAAGTAGTATTGAGACATCATACCAATATTGCCTGTTAACTCTGCCTGAACAGCAGTAGGTGCTAAAACCGCCATTGATGAACCAGCCATAGCCATAGAAAGAGCCAAAGTTTTTAGTTTAAATGCTTTTTTCATTTGCGTTTTCCTTTTATGGATTGAAAAGAATGTTAAATTCGCAAACAATAAAGCCCAGATAATGCCAAAAATTATTTATTACAACAATTTCAAGTAATTAACTAAAACAACAGATGGATAAAACAATATTAAAACCCATAACGCACCAAAATAGAACATCAATGAACCAATAAATCCTTCAATTTCACCGACTCTTCAACAAGAAATTTAGACAAGCGATCCTCTAGATCACGAAAATACCTAATATAGGCTTCACCCAACTCGGTAACTTGAGTTCCACCACCTTGGCGCCCACCTTTTTCACTCAACACTAAAGGCTGGCAAGCTAATTGATTCATGTCCTCGACCAGCTTCCAAGCTTTTTTATAAGACATATTCATCTCCTTAGCCGCTCGATTAATGGAGCCATAACGCTGTATATTCTCTAAAAGCTTGATTCTTCCAATACCAAGATAACCATCTCCCTCCCCTCCTACAATCCAAAACCTAGCCCTAATAAGTTTAGAATAAGGATCACCCGGTAATTTTTTTTCAACTCCAGCCATACCTCAACCTCCTTTAAGTTGTTTATGATCGTGACAAAATAGATATAAACTGCAATAATGTATAAGAATATGTTCATACTTTCGCAGCTATGCCCTAACCCATTATGTCCAAAGGTTTATGATGTCGAACTCTTCCTGTCGTTATAACGATTCCGTTCCGCAAGCAGCCATTATAGCTGAACAGGTTTTCAAGGAAATCCGCGAGCTCAAGGTAGCCGCTACCCCAGTTCATTTTACGTTACTTTATGAAAAGGCCAGCCAACTTGACCATGAATTGGCGGAAAACCTAAGCTTACTGATTGAATCCAAGCAATATAATGATCAGACTGTTCGCCCGGTTTACCGTGAACTGATTAAACGTATCCTCAACCAACACCTGCCTACCTCCGAAGTCGCATCGCTCCTATCCGATGCACTAACAAACATCAACGTTTGGGCACAAACCACCTCCAACCAACAAAAAAAACTTGAACACAATCTCACGGCACTTAAAAGCGCAAAAGACCAACAAGAAATAACGCAATGTGTAGAACAAGAAATCATACCCTGCATTCAATCGCTAAATGAATCAACAGCACAACTACAGAACAAATTAAATAACTCTGCAGCGGTCATCAGAAAACTAAAACAAGAACTTGATGATGCGACACAACTGGCCAAAACCGATTCACTGACCGGCATTGCCAACCGGCGTGGTTTTAATGAGCTCATGCAAAAACAAATTGCTTCCGCTAAAGACAAAGGGCAAACCTTTAGCATGCTATTAATTGACTTAGACCATTTCAAACAGGTAAATGATGATTATGGTCATCTTGTTGGCGACAGCGCGCTACGTTATATTGCCAAGCTTCTGCGCTCAGAAACCAAGGGGCACGATCAGATTTCGCGTTTTGGAGGCGAGGAGTTTGTGATTCTATTAACCGATATCAACTATGATAACGCAATGCGTTATGCTGAAAAACTTCGATCTACAATTGAAAAAAAATCTTTGAAAATCAGAGATCACGACAAACCTCTAAAAATGACCGTTTCCATGGGGATTGCCATGTACCAAATGGGAGAGTCTGCAGATGATTTATTCAAACGCGCTGACCAAGCTCTTTATCTAGCCAAAACTAAACGCAACTGTGTTCGTGGTGAACATCAACTTTAGTTAAAATAAATTTTGCGTTAAATCAGAACTTCCCACAAAGTTATCCACAACCAAACAAGCATAACACAAGGCCTTAGGTTATTTTTTGCTTCTGCAGAAGTTTTTATTTGTGCATAACCCATTAAAATTTGTTGTTGCACTTTCAGCTAAAATTTACTATATTTTGTTAACCAATTAAAACATAACCACTATATATTGTGTTTTTAAAATTACCCACAACGACAGAGTTAGGCATTAAATCTAAAGTCCGTATTACCTAACGCCACTAAACACATGAAAAACTGGTAAAAAATAGGTTTCGAGCTAATAGATATTTAGTTTTTATTCACAGCATCATCCACAACAAAATTGAACAGAGAGCGCATTGGCCATGAGTAACCAAAATTCAGCCCCCAAATCCAGCCTAAACGTCACCAAACGTGATGGTCGTCAAGAACCGATTGACCTCGAAAAAATCCATCGTGTTATTACTTGGGCTGCAGAAGGTCTTGAAAACGTATCTGTCTCTGAAGTTGAGTTACGCTCTCATATACAATTTTATGATGGTATGAAAACCTCTGATATCCATGAAACCATCATCAAATCCGCTGCTGATCTAATTTCAGAATACGCACCAGACTACCAACACCTTGCAGCAAGACTGGCCATTTTTCATTTACGCAAAAAAGCCTTTGGTCGATTTACTCCGCCTGCACTGTTTGAACACCTAAATAAAATGGTACGCTCAGGTCGTTACGATGCTCAATTGCTAGAGCAGTACACAAAAACAGAAATAGATGAACTAGATAGCTATATTTGCCATGAACGGGACATGGAATTTAGCTATGCAGCCGTTAAACAACTGGAAGGCAAATACCTGGTACAAAATCGTGTAACCCGCGAAATTTATGAGAGCCCGCAGTTTATCTATATGCTGATACCTATGTGCCTATTTGGTCACTATCCAGCCAAACAGCGTATGAGCGTGATCAAACGTTTTTATGATGCGGCATCATTGTTTAAACTTTCGCTGCCCACCCCCATTATGTCAGGAGTACGCACGCCGACACGCCAGTTCAGTTCATGCGTATTGATTGAATGCGGAGACTCATTAGACTCGATTAATGCCACATCCTCATCTATTGTTAAGTATGTGTCTCAGCGTGCAGGAATTGGGGTCAATATTGGGCGCATCCGAGCGATTGGCAGCACTATTCGTGGTGGTGAGGCCTACCACACAGGTATGATTCCTTTTATCAAACACTTTCAAACAGCGGTTAAATCCTGCTCGCAAGGCGGTGTACGTGGTGGAGCCGCCACCCTGTTTTACCCTATTTGGCACCTAGAAGTAGAGTCGCTACTGGTACTAAAAAACAATCGTGGTGTCGAAGAAAACCGTGCTCGCCACTTAGACTATGGCGTTCAAATTAATAAACTTATGTACCAACGTATGATTGAAGGCGGTGTCATTACCCTGTTTAGCCCGTCCGATGTACCTGGCCTGTATGACGCCTTTTTTGATGACCAAGCTGAGTTTGAACGCCTTTATAAAATTTATGAAGCCGATACCAATATTAGAAAAAAGCAAATCAAAGCTTTGGACTTATTTACTCAACTGGCTCAAGAGCGGGCTCAGACCGGTCGAATCTATGTTCAGAATGTCGATCATTGCAACACACATAGCCCATTTGACCCAAAAAAAGCACCCATTCATCAGTCAAACCTATGTTTAGAAATTGCACTTCCAACCAAACCCTTGAACTCGGTTGATGACCCTAATGGTGAAATTGCACTTTGTACCCTATCGGCGTTTAACTTGGGTGCAATTGAACAGCTTGATGAGCTGGAAGACTTATCAGATCTTATTGTTAGAGCGCTCGACAGCCTGCTTGACTACCAAGACTACCCCATCAAAGCGGCACAAATTTCCAGCCACGGACGACGTACTTTGGGTGTCGGTGTTACCAACCTTGCTTACTACCTAGCCAAACATCATGTCCGCTATTCAGATGGTTCAGCGAATGGTTTAGTGCATAAAACGTTTGAAGCGATTCAATACTATCTACTCAATGCATCAAACAAATTGGCCAAAGAATTGGGCGCATGTGAAATGTTTAACGACACCGTCTATGCTCAAGGTATCTTACCGATTGACACTTACAAAAAAGATCTGGACGAGGTCTGTAACGAACCGTTGCATTACGACTGGGAAGCACTGCGCACCCGCATCAAACAAGACGGCTTACGCAACTCAACCCTAACTGCATTAATGCCATGCGAAACCTCTTCGCAAATAACCAACTCAACCAATGGTATCGAACCACCACGGGGTTTTATCTCGGTAAAAGCTTCGAAGGACGGGATCTTAAAGCAGGTAGTTCCAGGCTTCAAAGACATTAAAGATCAATACGAATTGCTTTGGCGTATCCCCGACAACAAAGGTTATTTGCAACTAGTCGGTATTATGCAAAAGTTTGTTGACCAAGCCATTTCAGCCAACACCAACTATGACCCAGCGAAATTCGAAGCGGATCGCGTACCGATTAAACAGGTGCTACAAGACATCTTATATGCTTACAAATTAGGTGTGAAAACGCTGTATTATCACAATACGCGTGACGGTGCGGATGATGCCCATGACGATGATGGCTGTGCCGGCGGTGCCTGTAAGTTGTAAACCGATTTTATAACTGATTATTTATCCACAATTAAGGGCACCGAACAAGGTGCTCTTTTTGTCTAGACATCGTATAATCACAAGATAATTATTATCATTCATAACTAGGAAGTCCATTATGAGTTGCCAAGAAAAAATGACCTACTCTACCTTCTGTCGTAACCAAAACGATGCCATGAAAGAGCCTATGTTTTTCGGCCAAAATGTTAATGTCGCACGTTATGACCAACAAAAATATCCTATTTTTGAAAAACTCATTGAAAAACAATTGAGCTTCTTTTGGCGTCCGGAAGAAATTGACCTATCCAGTGACCGAGGCGAATACGCAGCACTACCTGAAAATGAAAAACATATTTTTATTAGCAATTTAAAATACCAAACACTATTGGACTCAGTTCAAGGTCGCTCGCCTAACGTGGCATTACTTCCACTGGTATCGATTCCGGAACTTGAAACTTGGATAGAAACCTGGTCGTTTTCTGAAACCATTCACAGTCGATCCTATACCCACATTATTCGTAATATCGTGACCGATCCCAGTATCGTCTTTAACGATATCGTAACGAATGAAGAAATCGTCAAACGTGCCATTTCCGTGACCGAACACTATGACAAACTCATCTTTTTAACCAATACCATGTATGCTCAATCGCTTGACCTAGAAAAAGACCCGGTATTCCGTAAAGAAATCAAAACGGCGCTCTATTTAACACTGGTATCGGTCAATGTGCTTGAAGCAATTCGCTTCTATGTGTCATTTGCCTGTAGCTTTTCGTTCGCTGAACGTTCTTTAATGGAAGGCAATGCAAAAATTATTAAACTGATTGCGCGCGATGAGGCTTTGCACTTGTCCGGTACTCAACATCTATTAAACTTGATGCGCTCAGGTGAGGACGACCCTGAACTCGCCGTGATTGCCAAAGAACAAGAACAAGAAATCATTAAAATATTCCGCGATGCAGCTGAGCAGGAAAAACAATGGGCGGCCTATTTATTCAAAGATGGCTCGATGATTGGCTTGAATACTAAAATCTTGCAAGATTATGTTGAATACATCACTAATGTTCGATTAAAGGCGCTGAACTATGAACCCATTTTTGCATCAAAAAGCAATCCCTTGCCTTGGATGAACAATTGGCTAGTCAGTGATAACGTGCAGGTCGCCCCACAAGAATCTGAAATCAGTTCTTATTTAGTTGGCCAAGTCGATACCAAAGTCAGCAAGGATGATTTTGGTGGCTTCTCGTTGTAACTCGATCCATGAAAACCTGGCGTGTGACTCTGCTCGCACTGATTAGTGGTCTATTTTTAAGCGCCTGCGCGCAGGAGAAAAGTATGACAAATTCAAACGCAACCGCTTCA
Organism: Thiomicrospira microaerophila; assembly: GCF_023278225.1. GTDB lineage: Bacteria > Pseudomonadota > Gammaproteobacteria > Thiomicrospirales > Thiomicrospiraceae > Thiomicrospira > Thiomicrospira microaerophila_A. Next base: position 653,730 of record NZ_CP070959.1, on the reverse strand, counting down.
ATTGTTTTAGGTATGGGTTGTTTTTGGGGTGCCGAAAAGCGCATGAGTGAACTGCCGGGCGTGATTGAAGTTGAAAGTGGCTACGCCAACGGTGAAATCACTGCCAGCTACGAAGCTATTCTTGCCCATGAACGTTTATTGCGTGCAGGCAAAAGCAACCTGCGCAATCATGTCGAAGTGGTGAAGGTCAGCTTTGACCCGACACAAATTGAATTAGAAAAAATTCTAATTGCATTTTGGCAAAACCATAATCCTACACAAGGAGATCGCCAAGGTAATGACATTGGCAGCAACTACCGCAGTGCCATCTATTACACCGATCCGATTCAGGCTGAATTGGCATATGCAACCCGCAATGCTTACCAAACTGCTTTAAACCAAGCTGGATTGGGTCAAATTACCACTGAAATCGCCCCCTTGACGCATTATTCCGCAGCAGAAGACTATCATCAAGACTATCTTATCAAAAATCCTAATGGCTACTGCGGACTAGGCGGAACTGGTGTGAAATACCCGAGCCAACAAGCAGGCCTGCTAACTCAACCCAGTCTAAACCCAGAAGACTTAGATTTCTCACAACAACTGATTGTCTTCGAATCTGAACACTGTGGTTTTTGTCAGCAGTTTCAGCGTGAGATTCTTGATCACTGGCAGGCCGATATTCCTGTTGCGAAAAGTCGCTCAGCACAACCGCCAAAGGGCTGGGATTTAGCTAGAGCCTTGTTTGCAACCCCAACCACCGTGCTATTTAAAAAAGGCAAAGAAGTCGCTCGCTACACAGGTTACAATGGCGATAGCCAAGCCTTTTGGCAATGGCTTGGCTATCAACTGCTGACACCAGAGCAACAGCGTATTGCCTTCGAACATGGAACAGAACGTGCCTTTACAGGTTCACACCTAGACGAAAAGCGCCCAGGTGTTTTTGTTGACCCAATTACCGGAGCAGCCCTTTTTAGAACAGATACCAAGTATGACAGTGGTTCAGGTTGGCCTAGCTTTTTCAATCCATTGGAAGGAGCACTTACTTACCATGAAGACTACTCCCACGGTATGGTCAGAGTAGAAGTGCGTTCAGCCAGTTCCGGTATTCATCTAGGCCATGTGTTCGATGACGGCCCTGCGCCAACCTATAAACGTTATTGTATTAATGGCAATATTTTAAAATTTATTGCGGACTAGATAATACATGGTTTGGCGAGATAAAGTGCAACGCTACCAGGCCTGGTGCCTTGCATTCATGCTTAGTTTGGCGCTTAGCTCTGGTATTCAGGCTAAAACGCTGACATTATCAGAAACAACCCTATCGGTTCAAATCAGCAGCCCATCAATCGCTCCAGTGGCTCGCGTACTCTGGTTGGTCTCAGAATATGGCGTACTTTCCGCTGAGACCCAACTCGCTAATCAGTTAACCTCTGCAGGTTTAGAAAGTTGGCAAGTGGATCTATTTGAACCGCTTTTCTTATCACCGACTGCCCGTGCCCTTGATGAAATCCCTACCCAACTGGTTGCCGAACTGATCGAACAAGCACACCAAGATGACTTGCCCTTGTTTATTATCGCACCGAACAAAGCTGCTCAACTGGCAGTTCGCGGCCTGCAGAACTATCAAAAAACACCCAAAAGCCAGCTGGCGTTGATCCTGCTGAATCCTAACCTCTACCTTGCTACCCCCTCCCCAGGCGAACTGCCGGTTTACTGGCCTCATACAAAAACCTTAAACCTACCCACTTGGGTCATACAAGCTGAACTATCACCTTGGCGCTGGCAGCTAATCGAACTTCAGCAACAGCTTGCCCATTCAGGCAGTCCGGTATTTTTACAACTAATGCCCCAGGTTCGTGATCGCTTCTACTTTCGTCCTGATGCGCTAGACATTGAACTGGCTACTCAACAGCAACTCAGCCATCAACTTCTACAAGCCATGCAACAACTCACAAGCAAGATGCACCAAGCGCGTGCAAGCGGTGCATTAGCTCAAGAAACGCCAATCTCACTAATCGCTGACTCAATTAGCGATCAGCTACAAAAATACCAAGGCTCACAACAAGCCAACTTTGATTTGGTTGACCTGAACGGCGTTAACCATCGTCTAAACGATTATCAAGGTAAGGTGGTGCTGCTGAACTTCTGGGCAAGCTGGTGCCCGCCTTGTTTACACGAAATGCCCTCGATGACACGACTCAAATCGTTATTATCGGACCAACCTTTTGAAATTCTTGCGGTGAACCTGGCTGAGCACCCCGAGGACTTTGCTGAGTTTCTAACGCAAAACCCAGTCAATTTTCCAATCCTGCTCGACCCACAAGGTCTGGCTATTCAAAACTGGCGCATAATCGCTTATCCAACAACCTACTTAATCGATCAGCAAGGCAAAATACGCTATGCCCTATTCGGTGGAACCGAGTGGGATCAACCTCATCATATTCAAGTTATCCAACAACTTCTCAACAATCCATGAGCCTGAGTTTATCGACCCTGTTTGGCTTAAGCCTAGCACTCATTCTGGTTTCAGCTACACCGGGTCCAGGCGTGATTACCACCATCACACGGAGCTTACAAAGTGGGTTTCGTGCCGGATTTTGGATTACAGCCGGTATCGTTTTCATGGATTTAATTGTACTGATCGTTACCTTAAGCGGATTAAGTCTAATCGCACACGGCTCAGAAGCAGGCCTGGTCATCATTAAAATTCTTGGTGCTGCATTTCTAGCCTGGTTAGCTTGGAAAAACTGGCATCGCCCCCCACTTAAAGCCTGTGCTTCACCACGCGAAGATCGAAGAGATTTCTTTACCGGTATTGCTGTCAGCCTAACCAATCCAGTGTTATTTTATCTTGCGTTTCTGCCGGCTTTTATAGACTTAACCGAACTGACTCTGGTTGATGCTCTGCTCTTAATCAGTTTAATCAGCCTTATTCTAGGGGCTGTATTACTTGCTTATGCCTTTACAGCCGCCAAAATGCAATATTTATTGTTTAGCCAGCAAGGCAGAGGGCAAATTTGGCTCAACAGAATCAGCGCACTGGTAATGCTTTTGCTTGCGATGCTTCTATTTTCAACACTTCTGCTCTAACCCTTTGCAACCTGATCCAAAAACCGCTAAGCTATAACCCACTAAAACACTTGGTTATTATTTATGCCTTTAATTCAAAACTACCGCGAACTGCCCGAAGACTTTTACACCCAAGTTTGGCCTGAACCCTTGGCGAATGCGCGGCTTTACGCGTTAAATCAGGATTTAATGACGCAACATCATATCCACTTAGCTGAGACTGATATTTATCAGCTATGCCGGGGTGAGCTGCCCGCCACACTACAGCCACTGGCACAAAAATATACGGGTCATCAGTTTGGTTATTACAATCCAGACCTGGGCGATGGCCGTGGACTATTGCTTGGACAATGGCTTACGCCAAATGGTCAAGCCTTTGATTGGCATTTAAAAGGGGCAGGCCGCACCCCCTACTCTCGCCGTGGTGATGGTCGTGCGGTATTACGCTCTGTAATACGAGAATACCTAGCCTCTGAAGCTTTGCACGCGCTAGCTGTTCCCACCACCCGTGCGCTCGCCATCGTCAGCGGCCCTGAAACAGTATGGCGAGAAGGCCCGGAAATGCGAGCGATGCTATTGCGCGTCACTGGGAGCCATATTCGTTTTGGCCATTTTGAATGGGCGGCAGATCAAGGTGTTGACCAACTTAAAACACTAGCCGATTTTGTAATCACCCACCACTACCCTGAATTACTCAATCAAGCCGACCCCTACGCGGCGCTGCTCAAAGAAGTCATGCAACGCACCGCCAGACTGATCGCACACTGGCAAAGCCTTGGCTTTAACCACGGTGTGATGAATACCGACAACATGTCGATTCTTGGCGAGACTTTTGATTTTGGTCCCTATGCATTTATGGATGATTTCAAAATTGGTTATATCTGTAACTACAGTGATACTGGTGGGCGCTATGCTTATAACGAACAGCCGAATGTCGGGCTTTGGAATTGTCAAGTATTGGCGCAGGCATTCCAGTCTCTGATACCCAATGAAAACCAGCGTAACGCCCTGCTCGATGAGTATATTGAAAGCTTTAACAGCCACTATCTTTATCTGATGCGTTTAAAGTTAGGATTACAAAACCCACACCCCAAAGACAAACATCTGATCGCTGATCTACTGATTTGTTTAGACAAACACCGCGTCGATTTTCATGTCTTTATGCGTTCACTTGCACAACTGGACACCCCTCATGAATGTTGGCCGCAAAGCCAAGACTACCAGGCCTGGTTAAAAAACTACCAACAACGCCTTGAACTAGAAACCCTCAACACAAACGAACGAAGTCAACTGATACGAAATCACAATCCGGCAAGAGTATTACGCAACTACATTGCACAGCATATTATCGAGTTGGCGGAAAAAGGAGATGATCAAGTGATTGATCAGTGGAGAAAATGGCTTAGCACGCCTTTTGAAGATGACGATTCGGTTTGGACAAAGGTGCCCAAACCAACTGAAAAAGGACAGCGTTTAAGCTGCTCTTCGTAACCCGCTAGGACTAGCCTAATTGGTAATGTTTTTTCAAGGGTTGGGTAATTTCCCAGCGACAAGTTAAGCCTTCTTCAAAGGTCACAAAATCACCGGCTTTAATAGTAATGGGCTCCATGCCTCCGCCCATTACAATCGCTTCACCTTCAACAATATAGCAGTTTTCTTCAAACTCATAAAACCAAGGAAACACCGATACGCCTTTTTCCCAAACCGGCCAATGGGGCACACGCTTTTCAATACGCTCTTGTTCGGTCATATCTGAACGCACTTCAATTCTAGCCATCAAAATTACTCCTTATTTAAATAAACTTTGCGTTGGGATTATAACTAACTTTTATTCCGACATCCCAACTAACTCAAGATCTGACTGAATAAAGCTGGCACCAATCAATATTTCAACACGGCGATTCAAAGCCTTGTTAAGCTCTGAATCATTCGGCGCAATGGCACGATGCTCGCCATAACCCGCTACCGAAAACAGTTCATTCGGCAAACCTGAAACCTCATGCATAAGTTGCATCACGTTTTGAGCGCGCATCGTACTTAAAAACCAGTTATTACGCAAAAATGAACTCGGATCAATCGGATCATTATCGGTATGACCTTCAATCGTCACATCAATACGCCATTCAAAGCCTGTGTCACGCGCATAGTCAAATACCCTAGCCGAATCTGCATGGTTAATCACTTGAAACAAGGTCAATTGAGGCAATTTCTCTGCCATAAGACTCAGTTCTTCGGCCAACCCCTCACTCACCTGAAAGCCTCCTCGCTCAAAAGCACCAGGATGGTTAATAATCAGGTGAATACCCCGTTCATCATGACGTAATGAAACGTAACGGTAATCCCGAACCAACATAAGATCGAGCATTTCGTTATAGGACTGTTCCATTTGTTGCTGAGTCCATTTCTGCAACTGAGACACTTCCGCCTTGTAAAGTGCCAACATCATAATAAAAAACGTAATCAGCAAGGTCACCACATCGGCAAACGACATTAGCCAAGAAGAACGCGCACGAGACTCGGAAACGGTCATCGCGCCTGCTCCGGTAGCAAGACCAAGCGAGGCACCAAATAAATCTCTATTCGTCGATTCTCCGGGTCATTCGGATTGGCGCTCACCGGATGAAAACTGCCATAACCAGCAATCGAAAACATCGATTCAGGCCAATCAAGCGCTTGTTGTAAATACTGCATCACCTCATAAGCGCGAAAACTACTGAGCTGAACATTATCTCGAAATCTTGCGGTAGGAGCCAAGGGGCGCGCATCGGTATGGCCTTCAATCCGAATGGTTAACTCAATATCATATCCGGCCGCACGTAAACCGGTTAACCAACGTTGATAACGTTGGTCAAAATTCAACAAATCCACTTCCTCAAAAGTTTCAATGATTTCGTTTAAATAAGGATAATAACGCGGGTTAATGTCAACTCGAGCTGAGGCAAACAAAGGGGCTTGGGCAAAAAGCTCGGGATCAAACGAAATTCGAACCCCCTTAGCAAAGGTATTCTCAATTCTTAGCCAATCCATGCCTTTTTGTTGATGAATCACTGCTAACTGAGTATATAAACCACTCACTACCTTCTGAAAACTTCGCTTGGGCGCGACCCCCTCGACTTCTGTAAGCGTGATAATCAGAACAAAAAACGCCAATAACGAGGTAAACAAGGATACAAAGGTTAACAACCAAACACGATAACGCTGCAAAGCCGTTTGACGAAACTGATCTAGATTGGAGTTAGCTGTTTCCTGAAGACTCATGCTGGTCAATACCCGTGCGCCAACTTTTCCTTTGTTCGTTCGTTCACAAAGGTCAACAGGCTTTCGCGCACTAAAATCGGTGAATGAGTATGTTTGAGATTCTGAACCCCTTTAATAATGACTTCATTCTTCAGCAACTCGGCTTCAGACAAGACCTTAAGTTTGCCCGCAATCGGCACAAACAACAAGTTAGCAAACAATACCCCATAGAAGGTTGTGACCAAAGCCAGCCCCATCCCGCTCATTAAGCCCGCTAACATATCCTCAGAATCGACCAGCGCACTGCTGCCACTCGCATGGGCAGTCATCATAATAATCAAGCCCATTACCGTTCCCATCATACCGAAGGCCGGTGCATAGGATGCCATATTATGAAACAACTCTTGACACTGCTGGTGACGCAAATTAATTTGGTTTTGACTATTTCTTAAACTAGCCATTAACAAACCATCATCGCTGTAAATCAACATTTGAGAGATCGAAAATCTTAGAAAGGGGTCATCAATCTGATCTATTTGTTTTTCTAAAACTAAAATACCACTTTTAAGTTTTTGATGGCTTAGGTCTTCAATTCGCTCTATCGTCTGAGACACGTCACTCGGCTCAGACCACAAAACCTTACTAAAGCCATGCCAAACACAACTCAATTGCGACAGCGGATAATTAATTAATACGGCGGCAAAGGTACCACCTAGAACAACCAGTAAACCTTGCCAATTAAGAAATGCGTCAATAAACTTGCCGGTTTGAGGGTCAACCGTACTGAGCAACAGGATAATAAGACCAAACAATAGGCCTAAAATAGTGGCGGATTTACTCATAAGATCACTCGTTGCCCCCCAATTTATTGTTTAAAACCTATTTTTGTAAAAGCTAAGGCTTAGTTTGATACCAATCCAATACGGCCTGATTAATCTGCTCGACATCCATCTGCTCAGGACTTAACGCAGGGCTAACTTTCACCTTAATCACTCCGGGTTTTCTTAACAAGCTATTTTTAGGCCAAAATGCACCCGCATTGTGTGTCACCAAATAAATAGGCGCTTGCAACTTAAGTGCCAAACTTGCTGCCCCTTTATTGATTTTACCTACCGTTCCGGTCGGTACACGGGTGCCTTCTGGATAAATGACAATCCAATCACCTCGCTCAATCATTCGCTGGCTGCCCTGTTCTAGTAACTGACGCATCGCTTGCCTGCCTGCAGCTCGATCAATCGCAATAGGGCCTAACATCGCCAGAGTCCAACCAAAAAAAGGAATCCGCATCAATTCTTTTTTTAACACATAGGTTTGACGTGGAAAAATCAACTGCATCGCCATGGTTTCCCAAGCAGATTCATGATGCGCCATCACCACGCTTGGCTTCGATCGATCAATATGCTCGGCACCCTCTACCTCATAACGCAGCCCACAGGTAATTCTCAACCAAGCCAGGGTTAAGCGCGTCCATTGAGATAAAAAAGCATAACGGACTTTGTAAGGTGCTAGCCAAAAAACTTGACCCAGTATCGAAAAAACCAAGGTTAATACGACACGGCCTAATTCAAAACTAATCGAACGAAAATAAAGCAGACCCCTATTCAAGCCAACCACTCCTCAACCCAAGCCGCTAGGTTTTCATACACCGGCACCCCCGATAAGCAAGTTGCCTGACTGGCGAGGGTTCGCTCTCCCTTACCGGTTTTAACCAAATAAGGAACCAGGCCTGCTTGTTGCGCAGCTTGAATATCCGTTAAGCTATCACCTACCATCGGCATGCCTTTTAAACCTTGACCATAACGCAGCTCAATCGCTCGCAACATACCATCTAAGGGTTTACGGCATACCGATCCACAATCCGCCAGATAAGGCGAATAATTTAACCAATCAACACGCCCGCCAACACTTGCCAATAAAGATTGCATTTTTTGATGCATCTGACTCAGGTTTGCACGGTCATAGTATCCGCGTTTGATGCCTGACTGATTTGTCGCGACGGCCACCAACCAACCGGCTTCATTTAAACGTGCAATCGCTTCTAAACTCCCCGCTATCGGCTGCCATTCATCCGCTGATTTAATAAATGCATCAGAATCCTGGTTAATAACCCCGTCTCGATCAAGCACAACAATTTTATGTGTCATCAGAAACTAAGCCGATAAGCGTGAAATATCAGCAACCGCCATAAATAATTGACGAATTTGATTCAACAAAGCCAAACGGTTTTGCCTGACTTCAGGCACCTCCGCCATCACCATCACCTGGTCAAAAAACGCATCGACCGGTTCACGAATCTGCGCCAAACTCGTCAAGGCTGATGTATAGTCACGTGCGGCAATCTGACTGCTCACCTGTTCACGTAAATCATCAAGTGCCTGCCAAAGATCCGCTTCAGCCGCCCCCTCAAACAATGCAGGGTTGACTTCTTCACCAACCTCGCCCTCAACTTTACGTAAGATATTATGAATTCGCTTATTTGCCGCACTTAAACTGTCTGCGGCAGGCAAACTGGCAAAGACCTTTACCGCCTCAATCCGCTTAGAGAAATCGATTGGATGCGCCGGGCGACAAACTCTTACCGCTTCAAATGCTTCAGCGCTGACACCTTGATCTGCGTAATAAGCCTTTAAGCGTCCAATGATAAAATCATAAATCGAGGCAACCAACTCATCGGAAAACAGCACCTGAGAATGGAGTTTTAAACTGGCTTCGATCAACAACTGTAGATCAAGATCCAGCTCTCTTTCGATCATAATACGAATTAAACCTAACGCCGCCCGACGCAGGGCAAAGGGATCTTTATCACCGGTTGGCACTTCACCTATACCATAAATGCCGGTAATGGTATCCAACTTATCTGCGATCGCAAGCGACTGAGCTAACTCATTGCTAGGCAAGCTATCCCTAGCAAAACGGGGTTTGTACTGCTCATCTAACGCATCTGCGACCAAAAGGTGTTCATTTTGTGCCAGGGCGTAATAGCGTCCCATGACCCCTTGAAGCTCCGGAAACTCACCGACCATCAAGGTCATTAAGTCACATTTAGACAAACGCGCGGCGCGTTCCGCCAACTCAGCCCTAACGCCTAAGGGTTTAGCAATCTTTACCGCAAGGGTTTCTAATCGCTCGGTTTTATCTAATAGAGTGCCGAGTTTTTGCTGGAAAACCACCGTTTTAAGCTGAGGCAAGAAATCATCTAAACTGCCCTTACGGTCTTGGTTCCAGAAAAATTTCGCATCCGATAAACGAGGACGAATTACCCGCTCGTTACCTGAAACCACTGATGCCGGATGACTACTGGCAATATTGCTGACCGTAATAAACTTCGCTAACAGTTTTTCATCCTGATCAACCAAATGGAAAAACTTTTGGTGTCCCTTCATCGCGGAAATCAAACACTCTGGCGGCACTGTCAAAAAGTCCTGATCAAACGATCCGATAACGGCTTGTGGCCACTCGTTTAAAGCCGTAACCTCATCGAGTAGATCTTCGTCAAGCACCGCAGTCGCATTTTCTTTCGCGGCTAAAGCCAACACCTGTTGACGAATCACCTCTCGACGTTCGACGAAATCTGCAATCACAAATCCTTGAGTCTTTAGAACCTCTGCATATTCAGACGGCTGACTAATCGACAGCTCCTGCGGCGCATGAAAACGATGTCCGCGCGTGAGATTAGAAGCGGGTTTGCCTAAGATGTTAGCAGGAATCACCATTTCACCCAACAACATTAAAACCCAATGAACCGGACGCACAAACGCCACATCTGACGCGCCCCAGCGCATTGGCTTAGGAATCGGCAATTTAGCCAAAGCCGCCTCAACTAAACTCGGCAAAAGTGCCTCTGCAGCTTGACCTGATACAGCCTGTTCATAGGCCATCCAAGTGCCCTTATCAGTTTCGACTTCAATCAAATCAGCGACGTTGACACCACATGATCGCGCAAAGCCTTGCAAAGCCTTGCTTGGCTTATCTTCAGCATCAAAAGCTGCCTTTTTAGCCGGTCCCCTGCGCTCAACCACCTTATCCGCTTGGAGTGTTTGAACCTGTTTCACCCAAACCGCTAAACGACGCGGTGCGGCATAGGTTTTTATTTCACCAAACCCAAGTTCGGCTTGAAGCAGGCCTGCTTCTATACCGTCAGCTAAGGCTTGAACTAATTGCTTTAAGGCTTTTGGAGGTAATTCTTCTGTACCAATTTCAACAAGAAAATCTGCTGCGTTTAAACTCATGCCTGTGTCTCCTGATCTACTTTAACCAAAGGGAAGCCAAGCGCTTCTCGACCTGCGTAATAGGCTTCAGCTACGGCACGCGCCATAGTACGAACACGGCCTATAAATCTGGCGCGCTCGGTCACACTAATCGCATGGCGCGCATCTAAAAGGTTAAAGCTATGCGAAGCACGTAAAACCTGTTCGTAAGCAGGCAATGGAAGTTTTGCATCGATTAAGGTGGCAAACATCCGTTCACACTCATCAAACTGTTGAAACAAAAACTCGGTATTAGCATATTCGAAGTTATAGGTGGACATTTCCACTTCGTTCTGATGGAACACATCACCATAGGTCACCACACCACCGGGTCCATCCACCCAAACCAAGTCATACACGCTGTTTACACCTTGCAAATACATCGCAATTCGCTCTAAGCCATAGGTGATTTCACCGGTTACTGGACGACATTCTAAGCCCCCTACCTGCTGAAAATAGGTAAACTGTGTCACTTCCATGCCATTGAGCCAGACCTCCCAACCTAAACCCCATGCACCGAGTGTTGGTGATTCCCAGTTATCCTCAACAAAACGAATGTCATGCTCAAGCGGGTCAATGCCCAACATTTTTAACGAATCTAGATAAAGCTCTTGAATATTTTCTGGCGAAGGTTTTAACATCACTTGGAATTGATAATAGTGCTGCAATCGATTAGGGTTTTCACCATAGCGACCATCAGTAGGACGACGACTTGGCTGCACATAAGCAGCTCGCCAAGGCTCTGGGCCTATTGAACGTAAAAAGGTAGCAGGATGGAAGGTTCCGGCTCCCATTTCATTGTCGTAAGGCTGCATAACCACGCAGCCCTGCTCTGCCCAATAGCTTTGTAGTAATTGAATTAAGCCTTGAAAGCTATGCACCTTGGCATGTTTTTGATCAGACATGGACACAAAAAACCCCTAAAATGTTCAGTAATTTATTAAAATTAGATTGTGTCGGATTATACCCCAAAGGAACGCCAATGAATACGCACCAACTCGATGCCAGAGGTTTAAAATGCCCGATGCCGGTGATTAAACTGCAAAACCTAACCCGTCAAGTCGCCAGTGGCGACAAGATTGAAGTGTACTGTACTGATCCGGCTGCAGAAAAAGATATTCAAAGCTGGTGTCGCATCAATAAGCATCAATTTATTGACGCGCACTACGACAGCCAGGCCTGGTTAATTCAAATACAGGTTAGATGAGGCAGTGTAAACAATAAATTTAGCCATGTCTAACTAAAGAATTAGTTTAAATTATTTAGAAATTGGATTATAGTTATGACCATGATCAAAGTTGAATAAACGGAGCGGGTATCAATGACATTAAACAACTACACTAAAAATCAGTTTGTGCTCAACGCGCTAAATAAATCCCTCTCTCTTATAGTATTGGCAAGTTTAATTATTCTATCCCCCCACCTGTATGCCAACCCAAATCACTCGCTAGAAAAGCAATCCCTTGAATTACCTTCGCCGATTCAATCTAGCAGCGTGCCTTCAGAAAAGCTTAAACAGCCGCTTAACTTACAAAGTCGAGAATTTACGATTGGACGCAACCAAAGTTTAAGCCATGCATTAAATGGAATAGACAAAGCCCCCCAAGTCAGCTACCAAATCAGTCGCCTAGAAAATGCGCATTTTTTCACACGCCTTAATGTGGGTGACACACTCGTTATCTGGACGGATGAAAACAACCAGCTCCATAAAATCGACCTACAAAAAACGCGAACACTGAGTCATCACTTAACAATAGAAAATGATCAGATGGTCATTTCTAGCTATCAGCGCCCAGTTGAAACACGCATCACTCAAGCCTCGGCAAACATTGATAACTCACTCTACCTTGCAGGGCGTGCAGCAGGCTTAAGCTCAAACTCGATTATGAACCTTGCCGATATTTTTGCTTGGGAAGTTGACTACAGCCGCGAATTACGCGCAGGAAACCAACTGAATATAATCTATGAACGCCAATACCTAGACAATGAATACATTGGTGATGGCAAAATTCTCGCCGCAGAACTCATCGTTGGCACTCGCCAGCGCCAAGTTAAAGCCATACGCTTTGAAAAAGACGGTGAGCTGATTGGTTATTTTGACGATCAAGGTGAAAACCTGCGCAAAGCCTTTATGCGCAATCCAATCAACTACACTCGGATTAGTTCACGCTTCCAAAAAAACCGTTACCATCCTGTACTGCAAGAAATTCGTGATCACAAGGGCGTAGACTATGCGGCACCGACCGGCACTCCCATCTATGCGGCTGGTGACGGCACGATCAAATTCAGAGGCTGGGGCAATGGCTATGGCAACTACATCATCATTCAACATGCCGGACGCTATGAAACTGTTTATGGTCACATGTCACGCTTCGGTAAATTCCGCCAAGGTCAACAGGTTAAGCAAGGTGAAGTGATCGGCTATGTTGGCATGACTGGTCTCGCAACAGGTCCACACTTACACTATGAGTTCCGCATAGATGGTGTTCATCATGACCCGCTAACCGTCAAATTCCCGAATGCCGAACCCATTCCAAAACAATACAAGCAAAATTTTCTTGAATATGCGGCTGTAATGCAAGCGCAACTTGAACGCATCAACCCAGATGCAACCAAATTGGCATTTAAATTTGAGTAATCCGCCAAAAAAAAATCTCTACATAGGGCTTATGTCCGGTACCAGTGCTGACGCTATCGATGTCGCGCTGGTTCAAATTGAATCAAAAACGATTCAACTTATTGACTTTATCGACTACCCTAACCCACAACAAACCGCACTCTACCAACTCAATCAACAACCTCAGATAACCCTCAAAGCCCTTGCAAAATTACATGCTCAACTTAGCCACACCTTTGCCGATGCCGCGCAAAGCATAATAAAAAAACATCGACTTACCCCTGACGATATCCTAGCCATCGGCAGCCATGGACAAACGATTTATCATGCCCCTGAATACGGTATCAGTCTGCAAATCGGACACCCAGCCATCATTGCAAAACGAACCGGCATAAAAACCGCAGGTGATTTTAGAATCGACAATATGGCAGTTGGAGGCCAAGGGGCACCTCTTGCCCCTGCGTTCCATCACGCCCTTATTCAACCTCAACAACCCACCCTTGTTATCAACATCGGTGGCATCGCCAATATCAGCCTTCTCAAACCGGAGCAAGCTCCAATCGGTTTTGACACCGGGCCAGGCAATGGCCTGATGGATGAGCTCTGCCAGAAGCATTTCAACCAACCCTACGACCAAAACGGACAACAGGCAGCGCAGGTTAAACCCAACACCGCTTGGCTAAATCAATTACTCCAAGACCCCTTTTTTAAACAAGCAGCCCCCAAAAGCACGGGGCGTGAATACTTTAACCAGGCCTGGTTGACAAGAGCGCCCACCTCTTTATCTGCGTTGGAGCAACTCTCAACACTTAACCAACTTACGGTAGAAACCCTCGCCAAGGCCATTGAACAGATACCTGAACTACCTACACCGACTCCCTGCTACATATGTGGAGGCGGCGCTTACAACACCACCCTAATCCAACGCCTAAAAACTAGATTACCCAAGCTTGCGATTCAAACCACTGAAACCATCGGTATAGATCCTAATGCCATCGAAGCCATGATGATGGCATGGTTAGCCTACAATCGAATCAACCACCTCCCCACCCCTCTAAAAGCGATTACCGGCGCGCATAAAGACACTCTACTGGGCGGCCTCTGGCACCCAGATTAAACCATTAAACCCCAAAAACACTCCCAACTCATACCACTTACACTAGTTGGTCTATGCTGTATTTGAACAGCAAGATAATCCCGAAATTGATATCGATCTTGCAATGGCAATTAATAGACTTAATCCTATTAACAAATCACGAATACACGCACCGCCCAAGGGGTTAGAAAAAGAGATGAACGCACCTAATTCATAATATCCAAGTTATTGAACATGCCAGCAGTCCAATGTTTGCCGTATTGACAATGGCCGACTATGAGCGCCTAAGAAAGTCGGATGATGGTAAATGTCACACGCTACCCCATGACAACGTTGTCAAGATGAACCTTGGGCAAGGATATAGCTTATTAAAAGCATGGCGCACTCACTTTGGATTGTCTCAGTCTGAACTAGCACATAAAGCAAAGTGCACCCAAGCACAAATAGCCAACTTTGAGGCAGAGAAACAAATTCCTAGTGCTGATACACTTTTGAGATTGTCCCAAGCGTTAGCCGTTAGTGCGGATTTACTGATAGAGATAGAAAATTAAGCCATGACACCGGAACACCTTGACCTTGAGGCCATGGCAAAAGACATAGAAGCGGATGCCGGCCAGCCGATTGATGGCCTAACGGATAGCCTAAAAGAAATACAGATCGGAATTGGTAAGGTTACACCTCTGAGCAGCTGTTATTGAGAGTGACACGTAAAAACCTTAAAGCCAATACAGACGAATATGGAGAAATCGATTAAAACATCACTACCGACCTTTAAAAACTAGGAACAGGGTAAAGCAAAGATCTACCATATGAAACCGTTTACAAGAACACCAATTCGCTGATCTTAGAATTCCAACTTTTGTCAAAAAATCTTTAATGAAATATATGATTTATAAAATTGGTACGACCGAGTGGATTAGAACCACCGACCCCCACCATGTCAAGGTATTATTCAGAGTTAAGCCTTTCAAGAAGATAACCCCTAAAATCCTTATAAATCAACGATTATTCAAGATTCCTATTCTTTTGTTTTCTTGCGTTTTACTTGGTTTTGGTTATCATAGTGGTCAGTTTTTGGTCAGTTTTTTTGAAAGGCATCATTATGGCAGCAAGAAGTATCACTTCGATAACACAAAACAAGGTCGAGCAGTTTTTAAAGACAGCCAGCCTTAACGATACATTATCTTGCGACAAGATAAGCGGGTTTGAATTGGTGAAGAACCCCAAGGGCGCATCCTATCGTTTGCGCTACACCGCCCCCAATCGCAAGCGAAGAAGAATCGTAATTGGCAAGGTTGCCGAGCTGAAGCCGAATCAGGCTGCGCAAGCTGCGTTAGAATTAAAAAACGAAACCGATCCACTGGATAAAGTAAAAGAACAGCGTCAAGCGCATGTTGCCGCGCAAATTGTTTCTGCTCAGCGCACCCTTGGCAATTATCTTGACGGCCTTTACAGCAAACACCAAGCCCGCAAGCGATCTGGGCACGAAACCCTTAATATGATCCGCAAGAACTTTGCGCACCTGCTTGACCGTGACATGGCAAGTATTAAAACGGCTGATATAAAGAACTGGCAGCTTCAGCGTGAACAAGAGGTTGCCTTTTCAACCATTCAACGCGCCTATGGTGCGCTCAAGACCTTGCTCTACAAAGCGATCGAGGATGGTGTACTTGAAGCCAATCCGTTGCCAACGAAATCACCACTAGAACGCCCTCACTATGAAGAAGTGGATAAACAACTTAACAGCCAAAATAAACGCCGCCTACTGACCGCGGCAGAACTCACCCAGTTATTTAACGGCATCGAAGCCTACAATGCTGAACTAAAACGCCAGCGAGCGCATTCAATTCAGCGAGGGCGTACTTATCTTGAACCACTAGCTGATAAACGTTTTGCTCACTGGTCGATTCCATTCACCTATCTAGCCTACTATACCGGTATGCGCACCGGCGACATCAGGTCATTGACTTGGCAAAACCTAAATCTGAACTTTAGACGCTTAAGCTTCACACCCAGTAAGACGAGCCATCATCATAACGCGATTAACGTCACCTTAGACCTGCCAGATTCAATTATTGAACTGATGAGCGCATGGTATCGGCAACAAAATAAACCGCCATTAACAGGCTTGGTATTTCCTTCTGATGTTACTGACAAGCCTTTAGACAAGAAAGCGCATATTACCCATTGGGAAAAGATTCGCAACTTAGCAGGCCTGCCGGATGATTTAGATTTTTATTCACTGCGTCACCACTGGATCAGCACTTTGCTACAAACCGAGAACTTGCTACAAGTAGCACGTATGGCGGGTCACAAATCAATCGAGATGATTGAGAAACATTATGGTCATCTTATCCCCGACCGCGCCAAAGGTGCGCTACAAGCCTTTGATGTGGTCACCAGTTCCTATGAAAAAAAAGGAGTTACAAAATGATTTTAGAAAAGACAGAGCTTGAAGAATACCCAAGACACTTTTACGCTGGTACTGATGAAATCCTACCAGATGGAAGTAGACTCTTAAATAAACCTGTGTCGCCTTATTTCTCTTCCAAAGAAGAAGTGCTGGATTGGATTCAAACTTACACCGGTGATTTAGAAATATATGGCTTCGAAGTTATGACAATTCGATAAATTAAGTGGTATAAAAAAGATATATTGATATAATTGGTGTACAAATGAATGAAATTAGATGGCAAACCAAGGCTATTAAACAGTTGCTGAAAATTGGGGTTAAACCCATCCAGCAAAGAATTAAAAATGCGGTAACAGAAGAATTGACCGACTTAAGCCAAGCCCGTAATGTGAAGGCCTTAAAAGACCATCAACATCAATACCGCCTTAGAGTAGGCAACTACCGTGTGCTATTCAACCATGAAGCCACAATAGAAATAATATCCATTGAAGAAGTGAGAAAACGAGATGAGCGCACTTACTAATGTTCAAATTATTGAACAAGGCGGATACCCCGCTTTTGCTGTTATACCTTACGAAGATTTTGTAACCCTCACCAAAGAGCGTTACAACGAGCAAACCGTTCCGCATGAAGTTGTCAGCAAAATGATTGATGACGACATGACTATTTTCCAAGCATGGCGGGTTTTTAAGAAAATGACACAACAAGAAGTCGCAGAAAAAATGGGCATACCGCAATCCAATGTTTCTCGGATCGAGAGTGGTAAAACCTCACCAAGTTTTCAAACAATCAAGGCCTATGCTAAAGCCCTAGGCGTTGCGCCAGAACAGTTGGATTTGGACTAACAATTGTTAAGCCGTTCCAAAGGCATGACGGAAATTAGTCAGCGCACCGGACTTGGCCGCGAAAGCCTGTATAAGTCATTCGGTGAGGGTAAGCATCCACGATTTGAAACCGTCTATAAGGTCATCAATGCGCTAGGCTTAGAGTTCCGCTTACAGCCGCAGGCAAAGAGTGCTTAGTCCAAATTCACGCGAGGAGGCAACATGCCAAGAAGTAAAGTTATTTCATTTAATGAACACGTAAGAAGGTTGTCCGATGAACGCAAAATCCAAGGATTATCGGATGTAACTCCTGAGGTTATTCATCAAAAAATAGACGAAGGCTATCTGTTCAAGGTTACTGTATCAGATGAAATGGCGGGCTATTGGCAGTCAAAACTGAACAATGACCCTGATGACGATACCGCAAAACGTATCTTGTATATTTACAAATCCAACAACGTAATAATTGATGGTGTGGGTTATGACAACCATGACCAGTGCTTTTGTTTAACCTCCGTTAATGCTGATGATTTTGTTTTTGATCTTCCGGATGGTTTCTATATTCGCACCCAAGAGCAACTTGATGCTATGAATACGAGCACTAGAGCGAATGAGTCCATAACCTCATTCTTCGCAGAACTTTACCAAGCAGATGCCAGCAATAATCAAAAACCCGCAGAGTTGAATGATCAGCAACTTGAATTGAGAAGAGGGATTACAAAAAAATCACCGAGACCACCTGCCGAAGCTTTAAAACTTATTCAATTAGCCAGAAAAAAGCTTGGGCTTGGAAATAGTGCTAAACCTGACGAAATTTACAGCTGGCTTAGAATGGAAAGTGAAAAAGCTAACTCGGATCCATTGTTCGAGCTTCTTGAATTTACGGATGCTAATGGACAGGCAGTTGCTCATTACGTAGAAGCAGATGTTAAAAAAACCGTTAGGGATAATGTTGTTTTAATTTGGAGTGATCGGCCTAGAACGGGCGGTACTTTCGAAAACTGGTGTTCTAAATCAAAAAAATTAGACTAATTTTTCACAGCTTCACAGTGTGAAATTTACTGTGAAAGCCATTTGGATAATCCGCGGCAAGGACAAAGCATAGAACGATGTTCATTAACTTGCCAATTATGGAGATATCTTATGGCGACAATTAATTATCGTAAAACAAAACATCAATCTGCTAACGCAGCACTTTCACACTTTCTTAATGGCCAACGCTTTTCACGCCTAAATTTACCGGAAGATGTGGGTTGTCAAAACGCAAGCCTCCATTCAATTGTTTCAACCATTCAAAACAAGTACTTCATCCCCATTGCCAGTGAATACAACGAGCAAGGTGTTTGTGAATACTGGATGGAAACGCACGAGATTGATCGCTTCTACAATGACCGAGAAGAACAACGTCAGCAAATGAAAGATGAAGTTCAATTGCGTGGTGTTATTCGTGAGGGTAAAAGCGTTCTAAGGCTTGCTGAAAGGCTTGCTACAAATAGTGATGGGATTCAGTTATTACTTCAAGCACTTGATGGCAAAGGTCGGTTTGCTGAACTGGTTGCCAAGGCAGCCAATGAAGTTTATGGCAACACGGCTAACCAAGGGGGTGCGGTATGACTGTCAGCACTTCGTCAACAATGCCCGAAATCAATTTAACGAATCTTGTTTTTGATGCGGTAACGGCGGCATTAAAGGTTTATCAGCCAATTGAGCCGGAAATACTTCGACCCAAGCAAGTACAGCAACTACTCAACTGTTCGCGGTCACACCTTGACCATATCAGTGAAACCGATCCTACATTCCCAAGACGCATCACGCTTGGTAATCGCTGGACAGGCTACCGGCGCAAGGACTTGCTCAAGTGGATTGAATACAAAGCCAACGGCAAAACCTAACCCTTAATCAATCAAACCAACCAGCCCGCGAAATGCGGGCTTTTTTAAATCGATTGATGAGGTTAAGTTATGACTATCACCCCTTTTGCCCAATGTTCAGCATTCGTCAATGCCTGCCTTCTTTATGAAGCGCAAGATGACTACTGGATTAAACAAACCCGTTTATATTTACAGCGTCAATTTAACATAATACAAGACCCTAAGCCTAGCGGTTTTAGTTCAGCGGTTTTATCCAACTCAATAACCCTTGAACCCTCACCAGGCCTGGTTGAAGAACCTTTCGAGAGTGGAAGATTAGCGCGGATATTTCTATTATCTAAGGAGATGCCTGATCCAGCTAATAACGAAATGAACACTAAGCAATTTGCGGGCGCGAAAACGCAAAAAAGACCGCCAGCAAAGAGAAGCAAATCGGGGATAAATCGAAAACATATCAGCCACCAAAATACCATTGAAATTAATGGGCAGCATTATCCAGTCAATAGCAAACCAACCGGCATTTACACCGCTATGCTTAAACCAGCTATTGCGCAATATTTTATTTGTCGTGAGAAATGGCGCAGAGTGTTAGCCATTCGAGTTGACCTTCACATTCATGTTTATTTTGACAACAATGCGCGGATGTCGCACTTAATGAAAATTCTGATCCGCAAGTTAAAGGGCGTTTATAACCTTAAAGAAGTCGGTTACTACTGGGCGCGTGAAGTTGAGAAATCAAAAAAACAGCACTACCACATAATGCTATTTTTGGATGGCAATAAGGTTAAGCACTCTTTCAATGTAATCAGAATTGCTAAAGCCCTCTGGGTAGAAAACTGGGCTGGATAGCATTACATCCCGACCATTAAAAAACCTTTTAAACTTGGTTTCGACAAATCTACAGATGACAAGATTATCGAACGTATGAGTTATTTCGCTAAGGGGCGTGGCAAGGGTTATCGTAATCCTCAAGCCAAAGATTACAGTACATCAAGGCTCAAGCCGGTGAAATAAAGTAATGATTGCGCACCCTAGTCAATACTACCTATAATCACTAAAGTATAATTCTTCACGGTTAAGATTGAACTTAACAGCCTAAACACATAGCGAGGACAAGATGAAACCATCACCAGAACTACAGGCTTGGTTAGATCAGCGCAATAAAGCACTAACATTAAAAAGACGCATTGCTGATGACGGTGGTCATATTATGCTGCGCGCTGACAGCTATGACCCAGACGCGCTTACTGAACCGCTTAAATCAGAAGCTCATGCGTACCTTGATTACATGGCCGCGCAACGCAAAAAGGGAGAAGAATCGAGATGAAGTTAAAACAACAAATCTGTGCCGCTGCGTTAGCGTTGTTTTTGGCAGTGCCTGTTTATGCGGATTTTGATGAGGGCCAGAAGGAGTTTATGGCTGGAAATTATGAACAATCTTGTCGAGCGTATAAAGATAGCGCATTGTCGGGAGATAGTCGTTCTCAATTTTCTTTAGCCCTAATGTGCTATGAAGTCGGCCTAGGCGCTACTCAAGACTACGAGAAAGCGGCTTATTGGTTTGAGAAAGCTGCCCAACAAGGCCATATCGAATCCAAAAATAGCTTGGCTTTGCTTTATGAGAGCGGCAATGGTGTAGATCAGGACTATCAGAAGGCCATCTACTGGTATGAGCAAGCTGCGAAAAAAGGTCATGTCAACGCGCAATTCAAGTTAGCTTTGCTTTATTACAACGGTCAAGGCGTAGCGCAAGACTTTAAGCAAGCTTTCCGCTGGTACGAACAAGCCGCAAAACAAGGAGATGCCGGTGCTCAAAATAACTTGGCTTCACTTTATGACAACGGACAGGGGATAGCGCAAGATTACAAGCAAGCTACCTACTGGTACGAACAAGCAGCAAAACAAGGTTATGCCAAAGCGCAATTCAATTTGGCTCAGTTTTATTACGATGATAGAGGTGTTCAGGACTACAAATTAGCGCTGTACTGGTACGAGCAAGCAGCAAAACAAGGTTATTCCAACGCACAGTTTAACTTGGGTGCGGCTTATGCCAATGGCCTAGGCGTTCTTCAAGATTTTATTCAAGCGCACAAATGGATGAATATTGCTTCAGCAAGTGGCCATCAAGACGCAAGAAGAGTCCGTGATCAAGTTATTGCGCCTAAAATGACACCGCAGCAAATTCAGCAGGCTCAAGCCTTGGCGCGTACCTTCTTAAACGGTGAAGTTGCGCCAGAACCTAAAGCACCGCAACCGGCTGCGCCATCGATTACCACCGGTTCGGGATTTGTCATCAGTAAAGGTGGGCAGATTGTTACCAATGCGCATGTGGTCGAGGGCTGTAAGTCCATTAGCGTTGAATTAGGCAATCAACAAACCAGTGCCACACTTCAAGCCGCAGACAACACGAATGATATGGCGATTTTAAAGTCATCACTTACAACAACCAGGCCTGCTAATCTTGCGGCTGGTCGCATCACGCTTGGACAAACGGCCTATGCGATGGGTTATCCTTTGCGAGGCTTGTTGGGGCAAGACTTACAGATGACCAACGGCATTATCAGCGGATTGAATGGTCTTCAAAACGATTTCCGTTATTATCAGATTAATGCCGCTGTTCAATCCGGCAACAGTGGCGGTCCATTGCTCAACGAGCAGGCTAATGTGATTGGCATTGTTAGCATGAAGCTGAATGTGGCTTTCGTCAATGAGTTAGTAGGTGACTTACCGCAGAACGTCAACTTTGCGATTAAATCAACGCAACTTATGGGCTACCTTGATGCCAACAGCGTGGACTATCAAGTAACCAGTTCAGGGCAAAAATTATCAAGCAGTCAAGTTGCCGAACGCGCGCGCGAGTTTACAGCTTTTATCACCTGTGAGAAATAACCTTCAAAAACACTGGATGCTATAATATCCAATTATTGACCATACCCCTTGCTTATTGGATATAATAACATCCACAAGCAAAGGGGTTTCTATGAACAACATTACACTTCACATCCATATCGGTGAACGGCGCACGACCGTTACGCTCCACCCTACTCTATTCCAGCTTGCCAGCCTTAAACTGAGTGGTCAGATGACCGCAAAGGCGGAAGTCGGTAAATGGCTCAGCCAAACCCTTACCGCGCAACTCGGTGAGAACCACCCGAAGAATCGAGGCGCAACCAACGGCCTAACCAAGTACGCCACGGATGCGATTATATCCATCATTGCCGATGCGCAACTTTATGAGCAATGGCAGTCTATTCAATATGGGGGCGATGAATGAAATTAACCGGTAAACAACAGCACTTTGCCCAAGCCTATGTTGAACTAGGCGGCAACGCCACTGAAGCCTACAAGCAGGCCTATAATGCGCAGAACATGAAGCCCGAAACCATTCACCGCCAAGCGCATGAGTGTGTCAATCACCCCAAGGTTTCCGCACGGATAGACGAACTTCAAGCCATAGCAGATGAACTCGCCATGAAGAAGTTTGAAGTGAGCATTGAGGAAAAAATGAAACTGCTGTGGCAAATCGCACAAGACTGCGCCAGCTCATCACAAGATGACCATGGCGCGATCAAGGTCAGTAATCCATCAGCGGCTATTTCAGCTATTGCCGAACTCAATAAAATGTCAGGTCACAACAAGCCGATCAAGTATGAAGATGAAACCAAAATCAGTATGCCGGACTTAATTGAACTCGTAGCGGCTGAAGAAGAGTGGTATAGGAAAGATCAAAAACAAATATAGATTTGCGCTTAGCGGTCAGTTTTTGGTCAGTTATTTTTAAAATTAATGAAAACAAAGACAGGATTGTTGTTATCTGGGGTTGTAAGTCGCTGAATTGTAAGGATTATTTGGTACGACCGAGTGGATTCGAACCACCGACCCCCACCATGTCAAGGTGGTGCTCTAACCAACTGAGCTACGGTCGTATATTTTGAAGTTATACGAACTTGTTTGGTACCAGTGGCCGGACTCGAACCGGCACGCTTTTAAGGGCACCGGATTTTGAATCCGGCGTGTCTACCAATTTCACCACACTGGCATGCTTTGAAATGTGTTGCGGATTATAGAGAGGCGTTAGCCTCTTGTCAAGCAGACTTAATGATTCTTTGATAAATCTTTACTTGGCTAACTCTATCAACGCGACAACCAAGGTGCATCAACTTACTTTTGCGCCATTTAAAAATAACTTGACCGCATGTTTTAGCACCGCTTCACATTTTTCTGGGGTTATCGACTCACCAAATAAGGCTCTAAAATGCAATGGACCTTTAATCATTTCAACAAACTGATAAGCTGCGATTTCACAATCGTCAAGCTGTAGCAATCCGGCTTGGGTTTGTTGCGCTAAAAACCGACTTAAAATCTTATTCAACCGATGCGGGCCATATTGCATAAAAATGCGTTGAATTTCAGCGTGATCCGCACCCTGCTCGCTGAGCACTAAACGATAAATAGCCAAGGCTTCTTTTTCAAACATCATCTGCTGCAGTTGGCGACCAAAGTTGAGTAGTGAGGTTTCAATGTCCTCGGTCCATAAACCTTTTTCTTCAAAATCGTAGAAGGCTTCATAGGTGATTTTTTGAAAGAAGGCTTCGAACAATCCCAGCTTGTTGCCAAAAAACTTGTAGATCGTACCCAAGGAGCCACCGGAGCGTCGCACAATTTCATTAATACTCGCGCGGGCATAACCTTGTTCGATAAAAACCTGCTTGGCCGCGTCAAGTATTTTTTCATGGCGCTCAGAACCACGCTTAGTATTAGGCAAATAATCTGTTTCCATAATCTCGTCTTTTTATTTCAGCCTATCATTATAACGAATTGTTGCACATTCGTTGACTTGCAATAAGTGTAATGAATGCTACACTACACAAAGTATATTTTTAATTAACCCAACAGAGTTTTTCTATTATGACAAGACGTACCACCCAACCCACCTTTACCGCCTGGTTTTTGGGATTGAGCTTTATGATATTCACACCCTATGTGATCGCCGAAACTCCACCCGCTATGCCTGTTAAGATTCAAGTAATTGAAACGACTCATGTTGCCTTAAACTATGAATACCCTGCACGGGTACAAAGTGCAAATCAAGTAGAAATTCATGCGCGTGTGAATGGTGAGCTGTTAAAACAACACGTCACCGACGGTCAAAATGTAAAGGCGGACGATCTTTTGTATAGCATTGACGCTCGCACCTATCAGGTAGCTGTTGATAAAGCGCAAGCGCAAGTATTGACAGCACAGGCGCAATTACGCCAAGCAGAACGCGAAAAACTTCGTGTTGAAGGTTTATTTAAAGAAAAAGCCGTGAGTGCACAAGAACGTGACCAAGCGCTATCGGCTTATGAACTTGCACAAGCAGGCCTGGTTGGCGCAGAGGCAGCATTAAAAGAAGCTCAAATTTACTTGGATTACACTCAAGTACGCGCACCGATTAATGGCATCACCGGCCAAAAACAACAAACGATTGGCGATTTAGTCGGTCGTGATTATAACCGCAGCCTTTTAACCACCCTCACCCAGCTGGATCCGATTGAGGTGCATTTTACGATTGGCGAGCGCGAGTTTATTGAGCGTCAGCAACAGTTGCAACAGGGTATTTTGCGCTTTAGCCAAGGCGAACAACTGAGCGCGCAGGTAACCCATTTGGGTAATCAGCTAAGGGGGGGGATTGATTTTGCCGATCATCAAATTAATCCACACACCGGCAGTGTCAGTTTAAGAGCGCGTTTTGCTAACCCAAATGCCGCACTGCTGCCGGGTGCGTTTGTGCGTATTCAGCTCGGCGGCATTGAGGCGGTCGATGTGATTCAAATTCCGCAATCGGCGGCGCTGCAAATTGGCTCGCAGGCGTTTGTCTATGTGATCAAAGATGGCACAGCGCAAATGGTGCCGGTAGGTTTGCAACGCGCGGTGGGACAAACCTGGTTGGTGGACAGCGGTTTAGCGGTGGGCGATCAATTGATTTTAAACAACCTGATTAAATTGCGCCCCAATACGCCGGTTCAAGCCGTGCAAGCTAGTCACAGCACACACAGCGCTGAATAATTCGCCTAGGAGCCTTGTCGATGTTTTCTAAATTTTTTATCGAACGCCCGGTGTTTGCGATTGTAATGTCGGTGATTATTGTTTTGGTGGGCTTAATGAGCTTGCGCGATTTACCGATTTCCGAATACCCCGAAATTGTGCCGCCACAAATTACCGTGTCCACCAGTTATCCCGGAGCCAGTGCCGAAACCATTGCTGAAACGGTGGCCGCACCGCTAGAGCAACAGCTTAATGGCATTGAAAATATGCTGTACATGAACTCAGTCGCCTCCTCGTCCGGTACGGTCACGGTGAGCCTCACCTTTGAGGTCGGCAGTAATATTAACGAAGCCTTGATGGATGTGAATAACAAAGTGCAGTCAGCGATTAACCGCTTGCCAGAAGAAGTCCAACGCGTCGGGTTACAAGTCAATAAACGCTCACCAAGCTTGTTAAAAGTGATTGCGATGTATTCTGAAGATGCCAGCCGCGATACGATTTTTATGGCCAACTATGGCTTGATTAATGTGGTGGACGAGCTGAAACGGATTCCGGGTATTGGTGAAGTGCGCCAATTTGGGGCCAAAGACTACTCGATGCGCATTTGGCTAGACCCAAATCGGATGGCGCAATATGGCATTGCACCGGGCGATGTGGCGCGGGCGATTCGAGAGCAAAATTCGCAGTTTGCCGCCGGACAAATTGGTCAAGAGCCGCTATTTAATGAACAGGCGTTTACCTACACGATTATTACCGAGGGGCGCTTAAATCAACCCGACCAGTTTGAGAATATCGTGTTGCGCGCCAATGACGATGGCGGGATGCTGCGGATTAAGGATGTCGCCCGCGTGGAGCTGGGAGCTGAACTCTATAACTTTGAAGCGACCTTTAACGGCAAACCGACCGTGCCGATTGGGATTTTCTTGCAAGCCGATGCGAATGCATTGGAGGTGTCGAAATTGGTGGATGACAAGATGGCCGAGTTGGCCGAGCGTTTTCCGCAGGGCGTGAATTACGCGATTCCTTACGACACCACCACCTTTGTGAAGGTGTCGATTCAGCAGGTGTTTTATACCTTTATTGAAGCCCTGATTCTGGTGTCGTTTATTGTGTTTTTGTTTTTACAAAACTGGCGCGCCACCTTTATTCCGCTCTTGGCGATTCCGGTGTCGGTGATTGGCACCTTTATTGGGTTTGAACTGCTCGGTTTTTCGATTAACCAGCTGACGCTATTTGGGATGATTCTCGCCACCGGCATTGTGGTGGATGATGCGATTATTGTGGTGGAAAACGTCGAACGGATTATGCGTCAAGATAAGCTGAATGCCAAAGATGCAACGATTAAAGCAATGCGCGAGCTGACCAGCCCGCTGATTGCGATTGTATTGGTATTATCGGCGGTGTTTATTCCGGTTGGTTTTGTTGGTGGTTTTACCGGCGAAATGTATAAACAGTTTGCGATTACGATTGTGGTGTCGGTGGCGATATCAGGCCTGGTGGCGCTGACGCTCACGCCGGCGCTTTGTGCCAGTATGCTTAAAGACCATGATGATAAACCCAGTCGATGGTTTGGTTGGTTTAACCGTTTGTTTGAGTGGCTGAGTGATCGCTTTAGTGACGGCGTGGCGAAGGTGATGCGCTATAGCTTGCTAAGTTTACTGTTGTTTGTCGGCTTGGGGTATTTAGCCGTGCAACAATTGCAGGCTCTACCATCGAGCTTGGTGCCGCAGGAAGACAAGGGCAGTATGTTTGTGGTCAGTTATTTGCCGCCTGCCGCATCCCTTTCTCGCACGATTGAGGTGCGTGATCAGGTCACCGAACAGGTGTTGGCACATCCGGCGATGGAAAACTTTATTCATTTTGCCGGTTTTGATTTGCAAACTTTCACTAACCGCACCGATTCAGCCGCTGGGTTTGCGACCCTGAAACATTGGGACGAGCGCACAAGCCCTGATATGCATATTGATGGGGTGGTTGGTCAGTTGTTTGGCCAGTTTATGCAAAATGATCAAGCCTTTAGCCTGCCGCTGGCGATGCCGACGATTATGGGCATGAGCATGACCGGCGGGGTCGAAGGGTATTTGCAAAACCGCATTGGTGCGGATTATCAACAGCTTGGCGAGGTGATGGATCAGATTGTGGCGGCTGCGAATCAGCGCCCGGAACTGCAACGGGTGCGCACCACTTTCTCGACTAAAACCCCGCAATATCAAGCGATATTGGATCGAGAAAAAGCCCAAACCTTACAGGTGCCGATTAACGAAGCCTTTGCAGCGATGCAAGCGACCTTTGGTAGCCTGTATGTGAATGACTTTAACCTATTTGGCCGCACCTTCCGGGTTAATTTACAGTCTGAAGGTGACTATCGCGAAAGCGCCGACAACCTGAAGGATGTGTTTGTGCGTTCTAGTCGTGGCGAGATGATTCCGCTGGATAACTTAATTCGCTTTGAGCGTATTACCGGCGCGGATGTGGTTGATCGTTTTAACCTGTTTCCAGCGGCTAAAATTATGGCTGAACCACAACCGGGCTTTACCTCTGCCGATGCGATGATGGCGTTGCAACAGGTGGTCGATGAGATTGCGCCGGATGGCTTTACGCTTGGCTGGGTGGGCGAAGCCTATCAAGCCGAAGCGGCAGCGGGGAGTGGCACGCAAGCGTTTTTATTTGGCCTACTGATTGTGTTTTTGATTTTGGCGGCACAATATGGTCGCTGGACCTTGCCGTTAGCGGTGGTGATGGCGGTGCCGTTTGCGGTGTTGGGGGCAGCTTTGGCGACCCAATGGCGCGGACTGGACAATGACATTTATTTTCAGCTTGGTTTGCTGACGCTAATTGGTTTGTCGGCCAAAAATGCGATTTTAATTGTGGAGTTTGCGATGCAAAAACGCGCACAGGGTATGGAACTTAGACTGGCGGCGATTGAAGCCGCGCGGATGCGCTTCCGCCCGATTGTGATGACCTCACTCGCCTTTACCATGGCCGCGATTCCGTTGATGATTAGTGAAGGCGCGGGAGCGGCGGCACGTAATGCGGTCGGCACCGGCGTGGTGGGTGGCATGATTCTCGCCACCTTCTTAGCGCCCTTGTTTATTCCGATGTTTTTCCACTGGATGGCGAGCTTTTCTGAATGGTTTGATCGCAAACGCCAAGCTACGCCTAAAGGAGCCGTCTAATGAGCCTGTTTTTTAGCAAAACCTCTTGCGTGACTTGTCGCACGACTAGCCGCATGACAAGCTTAACGGCGGCCATTGCCTTAGCTGCTTTAGCAACTGGCTGCTCGCAAATTCCGAACTATCAAGCGCCTCAAAACGATTTGCCACAGCACTTAACCTTCGCCGAAAATTTAAAGCTGGATAATCCGTTAAATGACCAGGCCTGGTGGCAAAGTTTTGCCGATCAACAGCTAACGAAATGGCTGGAACAAGCGCTCGCGAACAACCACGATTTAGCGGTATTGGATCAGCGTTTAGTGCAGGCGCAAGCGGTGCTCACGCGCGGTCAAGCAGACAGGCTGCCCAATGTGATAGGACAAGCAGGCCTGGGTCGCCAACAAACCAGTGATAATGCTTTTCCGACTAACCAGGGTACCACCTTCAATAGTTTTAACCTAGATGGTTTAGTGAGTTATGAAGTCGATTTATGGGGCCGAGTTCGCGCCCAACAACAAGGCCTGGTTGCACGCTATCAAGCGCTGGCTTCGGATCGTCAAGCCGCACAATTAAGCTTAACCAGTGCGGTGGCGCAGCACTATTTTAGCTTGCAGGCTTTGGATGAAATGGTACTGATTGCACAAAATACCGTGGTGTCGCGCCAAGAAAATTTACAACTGCGCCAGCGTCAATTTGAGCTGGGGCGTCTTACCCCCTTGGCGGTGCAACAGGCCGAAGTGGAATTGAGTCGCGTGGAGGTTGAACTGATTCGTTTACAGGCTGAGCAAGACCAACAGCGTAACGCCCTGAGTGTATTGTTAGGCCATAAACCGACCCAACAACTTGCGATGGCACAATCACATCCCGAATCGAACACACGGTTTATTGATTTAACCCTGCCGCCCCTGCAGCTTGATTGGGACAGTCAGCGGTTGTTACAACGACCGGATGTTATCGCTGCGGAACAACGCCTGCAAGCCGCCAACGCCGATATCGGTCAGGCCCGCGCCGCCCTATTTCCTAGCGTTCAACTCAACGCCCTGTTCGGGATCAACAGTGTGGATTTAAACAGTTTATTTGATTCAGATGCGCTGCAATGGCGTGTAAATGCCGGTTTAACGGCTCCGATTTTTAATGGCGGTGCGTTACGCGCACAAGTTCAAATCACGGAGGCCGAACAACAAATTATCCTGTTAGATTATCAACAAACTCTGCGCCAAGCCTTTGCTGAAACCCTGAATGCCATCAGCCAACTAAACCGTGCCGATGCGCAACTGGCGGCACAACAGCGTCAACTTGATGCCCTGCGCAAAACGCTGGACTTAGCCCAAAAACGTTTTGATGCCGGCTATTCGAGTTATTTAGAAGTGCTCGATGCACAACGCGCATTATTTGATGCTGAAATTGCGATGGTTCGCACCCAGCGCGACCTTAGGTTGGCGCGCATTGCGCTCTATAAAGCACTCGGAGGCCATGCTCAGGCCGCCACATGATCCACGCTAAGTCTGCTCGGGACTTAGCCATGGCTTTAGTGTTGTTGGTTTGTTTTAGCCAAGTCGCTGCCTTCGACACAATCCAACAAACGGATAACCGCTACCGTTTTGTACTCACTAACGACAATGATTCCCTCGCCTTATTGAGCACAGACCGCCTCTATACCAATGGTATTAGGCTCACCATGACCCACAATAGCGCTAACCAAGCCCCTATATGGCTGCAAACATTGGGGCAATGGCTGCCTTGGTTTCCGAGTCATCAGCCAACACGTCATGCTTATACCATTGGACAAAGCATGTTTACGCCTGAAGACATGAGTCAGTCTGAGTTCTTGCCTGATGATCGATTGTATGCAGGCTGGTTATATGTCACCACCGACCTGAGTAGCATCAATGACAATAAGTTTGATATTTTCTCCCTAACGCTTGGAATTGTTGGGCCTGACTCACAAGCTGAAGCATCACAAAAAGGGATACACCAACTGATTGGCGCAGAAGACCCCAAGGGCTGGAACAATCAATTGGATAATGCGGTAGGTTTTAATTTAGCCTATCAACGCAGTTGGCGGGTATTTAAAGTCCAGCGCAACCATCACAGCCTATTTGATTTGACCCCCTATGTGAGCGGTGCGCTCGGCTCTATCTATCGGTATGCAGGCACGGGCATCAACCTGAGATTCGGCCCAAATCTAATGGATGAGTACGGTTTACCCAAATTTCAATTTGGACTGCCGATCACCAACCTTTTAGCCCTATCTCGGTCAAAACACTTTAACTGGTATGGGTTTAGTGGCATCGAAGTACGCTATGTGGAACATAACTATTTTTTGAAAGGCAATAGCGCGTTAACCCGCCAAAGCCAAATTCAACCTAACCCTTGGATAGGTCAGTTTCAAGTAGGGGTAGTATTTGACTGGTCACGCTTTAGCCTGACTCTTAATCAAATGCTGCAAACAAAAGAATACACAACACAAACGCAAGCACACAATATCGGCACCCTATCCTTTTCAATTAAGTATTGAAAAGGATAACCAGGCCTGGTTATTGTTTACACTATTTAACCCAGGTTTCGATTAAGCGCCAAATCCGTTGCATAATAATCGGTTGGGCTTGGGCGTTGGGATGTAAGCCATCGTCTTGCATCATATCCGGTTCGAGCGCGATATCTTCAAGAAAAAACGGATCGAGTGGCACGTTATACTGCTCTGCAAGACGCGTATACACCCGTCCGAGGGCCGCATCATAGGCTGGGCCATAGTTGGTGGGCAAACGAATGCCGAGTAATAACACCTTGGCGCCGACTTGCTGGCTGTGTTCAATCATCCGTGCTAGGTTACGCTGGGTGACTTGAAGGTTTTGACCGCGTAAGGCATCATTGGCGCCCAGTTCGATGATAACATAGCGCGGTTGATGCTGTTTAAGCAGCGCGGGCAAGCGCTGCAGGCCACCGGAGGTGGTTTCACCACTTAAACTGCCGTTGACCAGCTGAATCGGCCGTCCGATTTCCTTAGTTTGTGCATCGAGTTTTTGTTGTAATAATGCAACCCAGCCTTGTTCGGTCGGCATACCGTAAGCGGCACTTAAACTGTCGCCCATCACCAAAAGTCGTGCCGAGTCAGACTGAGCAGAATAGACTGAAACCGAATGATTTAACAGCAAACCCATGATAACGAATGAAAAAATAAAAGCGAAACCCTTATGAACCCAACTTCGATCCCAACGTCCAACGCGGTACTGCAATTGAAAAATGTTCATTATCGTGTGTCCTCAGGTGATGATCAATTGGCTATCTTAAAAGGCTGCCAGCTAAATGTCGAGGCGTATGAAAGCTTAGCGATTGTGGGACGCTCGGGTTCAGGCAAATCCACCCTGCTTGCGCTGATGGCCGGTTTGGATTCGCCCACCGAAGGCGAAGTCCACTTGCTAGGGCAAAACCTCTCACCGATGTCTGAAGATCAACGCGCGCGGTTACGCGCAAAACAGGTGGGCTTTGTGTTTCAGAACTTTCAGCTCATGCCGGGCATGAATGCATTAGAAAACGTGATGATGCCGCTAGAATTATTTGGCATGACGCAGGCGCGTGAAAAAGCCACCGCCGCACTTGAAAAGGTGGGGCTCAGTCATCGACTTCATCATACCCCCCAAGCCCTGTCCGGTGGTGAACAACAACGTGTCGCGATTGCGCGCGCGATTGTCACCGAGCCAAAGATCTTGTTTGCCGATGAACCCACCGGCAACCTGGATGAAACCACCGCAGCGCAGGTGCAGCAGTTACTCTTCGATTTGCAACAGCAGACCACTTTGATTCTGGTTACCCACGACCGCCAGTTCGCCCAACGCTGCCAACGTCAAGTAACACTTGCGCAAGGCTTGCTGCAGGATGGCTTGCAATGAAGGCGTTAGTCAGCAACGTCTCCGTCTCCGCGCGTTGGTTTTGGCGCGGGTTTAAACGCGGTGATTGGCTCTGGCTTTGGTTAGCGGTAGTGATCGCCAGTGCCAGCGTCACGCTAGTTGAGCAATTGGCACAAACCGTTCACAAAAGTATGCTGACCAAAGCGGCAGAAAGCTTATCCGCCGACCTGGTACTCCGCTCTACCCGACCAATAGAGGCGAGTTGGCGTCAACAAGCCGAACAACAAGGCCTGCAAACCAGTTATCAAATCAGCTTTACCACCATGGCGATGCATAGCAACGAGCAAGAAGACAGCTTTCAAATGGTGTTGCTCAAAGGTATTGAGCCAAATTATCCGCTGCGCGGTCAACTCCTTACGGAACAAGGCCTGGATTTCAACCAACTCGACACTTCACAGGTATTAGCTGACCCCCAATTAATGGGCTTGCTAAACCTACAGGCGGGTCAGCGCCTAGCCTTGGGCAATGGTGAATTTACAGTCGCCGATTGGCTGAGTGGGCAAGATGTGTTTCAAGCGACCTTTAGTCAGTTTGCGCCCCAAGTCATCATGTCATTGGATCAAGTGCAACAGCTTGGGCTGATTGGTCCGGGCAGTCGCGTTAATTATGAACTCGGTCTGGCCGGTGACCTTCGCAGTATCGCCGCCTTTCAACAAAC
Source organism: Thiomicrospira microaerophila (assembly GCF_023278225.1). Taxonomy (GTDB): domain Bacteria; phylum Pseudomonadota; class Gammaproteobacteria; order Thiomicrospirales; family Thiomicrospiraceae; genus Thiomicrospira; species Thiomicrospira microaerophila_A. The sequence goes on along the minus strand of NZ_CP070959.1, from coordinate 620,629 downwards.
CCTTGAACAGCAAAACACGGCACATTGGCAAATTCAAAGCGCACGCGCACCCACCGATGATTTAGAGCGTGCGATGGATACCGCTTGGCTGTTTTTAGACCTCTCGGCCTTAGCTACCGTGCTCATTGCAGGCCTGGCGATTTTAATTGCCAGCCGTTTTTACCTTCAACGCTGGACGGCTTCGATGGCACTGATGCGCGCCTCCGGTGCCTCAAACCGACAGCTTAGCGGCCTGTTTGCGCTGCAACTGACCTATTTAGCGTTATTAGGCAGTGTATTGGGCGTGCTGGTGGGGCAAGGACTGTTTTATTTAGCCCGACCGCTGTTAGCTGAATATTTTGTGCCGCTGGTCATTCCGGGCTATGGCTCCGCGATTGCACTGGGGTTATTCAGTGGCACCCTCGCCCTTTGGACCTTTGCTTGGCCCGCCTTTCGGCAAGCGACCCAAGTGTCACCATTACGGGTGTTACGTCAAGCCGAAAACAAAACCAATTTCTTAGTATTAGTCGGTGTCAGCCTGTTATTGCTCATCACGTTAATGGGCTTATTGCTGAGTAACCGACTGTTAGTTTGGGCCATCCCTGCCTTGTTTATCAGCGCAGCCGTACTCTACGGATTAGCGCGTCTATTACTCATCGGGCTGCAACAGTTGCAACCTAGAACCCAAGGTTGGCTTCGACTTGCGCTGGCGGGACTGGCACGCTCGCCAGGCCTGGTGACGCTGCAGCTGATTTCACTCGGCTTGGTTATTTTTATTCTGGTCTTAATGACTTTTGTGCGCCAAGACCTGCTGCAAAGCTGGCAAGCATCTTTGCCGCAAGAGGCACCCAATACCTTTGTAATGAATATTCAACCTGATCAACAACCCGACTTTGAGCGCTTAATGACAGATTATCAGCTTGAAGCCGATTTAATCCCGATGGTGCGCGGACGCTTGGTTGAGGTGAATCAACACGCAATTCGCCCGCAAGATCAAACCGAAAACCGTGCGCGGCGCTTGCTGGAACGTGAGGCTAATATTGCGTTGCTCGATGCCCCGCCTAGTTATAACCTGATCACCGCAAAACTTGACCCAAACTTGCGCCAAGCGGCGATACCCTCGGTATCCGTAGAGGCGGAGATTGCCACACTGTTCGGCTTACAACTCGGTGATATTTTAACGTTTGATTTAATTGGTCAAAAGTTTGACTATCAAATCACAGGTTTTCGTGAGGTTGACTGGCAAAGCTTCCGACTCAACTTTTTCTTTGTACTCGAACCGCAAGCCGAACGCCAGTTACCGGTGACCTATATCACCAATTTCCGCTCAAGCTTGTCGCCGGAAGATACTAGCCAGTTGCGGCGCCAGTTAAACCAACAACTTGCCGGTGTGCTTTGGGTGGATGCGCGTGAAATGATTGCACAAATTCAACTGATTATGCAACAGGCTTCGATGGCAGTGAGTATTTTGTATCTGTTTACACTGGTGTCGAGTTTAATTGTTATTTTTACCGCCACCCGCGCCTCGCAACTGGGGCGACTTCGCAGTTGGTTGCTACTCAGAACGCTCGGTGCGCAACAGGGGGATATTGTTAAAATTGGCTTAACCGAATTTGTGTTAATTGGTTTGTTAGCCGGAGTCTTTGCCGCCAGTTTGGGACAAATCGCGAGTTTATTAATCGGCTATTTCTGGCTTGGCGTCAGCCCGCAATTGAACCCAACACTCTGGCTAGTTTCGATTAGCGCCAGTGTGATGTTATTACTCGCCATCGGCTGGCTCACCCAACGCCACCCGCTGCGCCAAACCCCAAAACAACTGCTCCAACAACTTCAAACCGACAGCTAAATTTTTATACACTTTGACAACTGGCACCAAAAAGCGGTACCATTAAAACCATGAAAAAAACGCACGTTAAAACTTTAGAACTCATATACCAGCGACCCAGCCCGAATGTTTCATGAATTTGTGCTGAGATTGCGCAGTGCATCGGTTTCACAAGGAAATTTTCGAAGAAGCGTCGTATCCATGATTACGGCCGACTGAGAAAATATTTCTTGTGGAATCAAGGAACAAGCAAGGTCGGTGCAAATTTGTGAAATATTCGGGCTATTAGCGCGAACATCAAATGGAAAGATATTGAGGCTCTGCTTATCGCTCTAGGCGCAGACGTAGAAGAACGTGAGGGATCACGCATCGGGGTGTTCTTATTTAACGAAGTACGCGTTTTTCATCGTCCACATCCTTCACCTAATACTGACAAAGGCGCGGTTGCAAGTGTGCGAAAATGGCTTGATAGCAAAGGAATAAAACCATGAAAAACTTACTTGAAATTGATGGCGTAAAAGCATTCATTGAATTCGACCCGGATATTGAGCTATTTCGTGGCGAGTTTATTGGCCTTAATGGCAGCGCTGATTTCTATGCAGAGGACATTGCTGGGCTTAAAAAAGAGGGCAAAGTTTCACTGGATGTATTTTATGCCATGTGTTCAGAAAAAGGTATAGAGCCTAAAAAGCACTATTCAGGTCGCTTTAATGTGCGCATTCCTTCACAATTACATGAGAAAATTGTGATGCACGCTCAATCTGAACACAAAAGCTTAAATCAATGGATTGAAGACACCCTTAAACAAAACCTTCAACAAGAAACAGCTTAATTATCTTTAGTTTGTGCTCAAAAATAAGTGATAAGCTGGGTTGTCTTGCTCTGAAATATAGGGGTATTTTAGGCAATCCAAATAAGCCTCAAAGTCGGCTTGTTGATTGCTTGGCACCTGAACACCGACCAAAACGCGACCATAGGCATCGGAGTGATTGCGATAATGGAATAAGCTAATATTCCATTCCTCACTCATCCGGCTTAAAAAATTCAACAGGGCACCTGGGCGCTCAGGAAATTCAAAGCGATACACCTTTTCATCCTGAATATCTTCCGCTCGACCGCCTACCATATGACGCAGGTGCAACTTCGCCATTTCATTATCAGACATATCTTCAACCTGATACCCCTTTTCACGCAAATCATCCAACAAACGGATTTGCTCGGCACGGCCGCCTTCGGTTTTTACACCGACAAAAACAATCGCTTCACGGGCGTCGGCATAACGATAATTAAACTCGGTAATTGCTCTACTCGCACCAAGGTCTTCACAAAACTGTTTAAAACTACCCGGCTGCTCTTTAATCTTAACCGCAAAAATCGCTTCACGTTTTTCACCGATTTCGGTACGTTCAGCAATATGATGCAACCGATCAAAATTCATATTCGCGCCACTGATAATCGCCGCCATTTCCAGTCCCGCGACACCGCGTTCAGCCACAAATTTTTTCAAGCCCGCGACCGCTAACGCGCCTGCAGGTTCAGCAATCGCGCGCGTGTCTTCAAATACATCCTTGATCGCCGCGCAAATCTCATCGGTTGAAACAGTCACCATCTCATCAACACAGGTTTGCGCAATTTCAAACGGCTTTTCGCCTACCTGGGCAACCGCTGCACCATCAGCAAACAAACCAACTTGTGCCAACTTGATCCGTTCACCGGCTTTTAATGCCTCTGTTAGGCAGGCGGCCTCTTCTGGTTCAACGCCGATAATTCGCGTTTTGGGCCAAACCTGTTTCAGCACCGCGCCAATGCCGGCAATCAAACCGCCGCCACCGACACAAACAAACACGATATCCAAGGGTTTAGGGTGTTGGCGCAGAATTTCCAATGCAATCGTACCTTGACCGGCTATCACATCGTCATCATCATACGGATGAATAAAACTATATTTATGCTCTCGCATGAGTTGCTGCGCATAGACCGAGGCTTCATCAAATGCCTCACCGTAGAGCACCACTTCCCCACCCAAACGGCGCACCGCATTAACCTTAATCGGTGGGGTGGTTTTTGGCATCACAATCGTCGCTTTAATCCCCATTTTACTGGCGGCTAACGCCACGCCTTGCGCATGGTTACCGGCTGACGCGGCAATCACGCCGGCTTGGCGCTGCGCCTCAGTCAGCGTCACCATCTTGGCATAGGCACCACGCAACTTAAACGAAAACACCGGCTGTAAGTCTTCGCGCTTAAACCACACCTTATTTTGCATCCTTGCTGATAACAAGGGGGCTAGCTCAAAAGGTGTTTCTTCTGCCACATCATACACCGGCACGGTTAACACTTTTTTCAAAATACGTTCAGGCATTCGGCTCTCTTTTGTTTAGTTTTGCCAGTAAGTCATTCAAAGGGATCTGACATTTCTCTGCGACATCTTTTGCCGACAGATTGAACTCGTGAATCATCAGCAGCGCTAATTTAAACTTACATCCATCTTTACACCACATTTTAACCCAAGGTTCTAACTGAGCAAACGTTCAATGAAGATATCTCTTAAGATACTTTATGAAACATTGATAAGACATACATTAAAATATATGTCACTGAAATTATTAACTTAAGAACATTGTAAGACTTTTTGTGTCATTCAATAGCTATAAACCTTCTAATCTAAGTTAATTATTACAACTTTACTACTAGCCATCTTCGTTTAAAGTTTAGCATTTTCGTTCTTCAAACTGGAGTTAACTAGAAATCAGCTTGGGTATATTTGAGCCAAACCTTTCGCGATATAAAGCATGTCTCGACAACTCGTTAAATACCTCACTGACCAGGCTTTACCTACACCCTATGTTGACACCCTTGCGATGGCACGCAGCGAAAACCGAACAACGCTATTTCCGAGAATCCAAGCGAAGGTACAACAGCTTGCCGTGATACAAGGCAAGAACAGGCCTTGGAAAAACAAGTGGAAGCGGCTGAATCATTGGAGGCACTGGAGACTATAACATGGTGATTTGCGCAATCAAGTCATGGGTGACGCGCGTTGCGGCATGGATGTCGCAAACCGTGGACCTCTGGATACTGTTTGGTCATCACGACCAAACGGTTTCTACGCGATGCTACATCAATCGTCACCGCAAAGGCTGGGGCTTGGCTAATCGAGCAATCAACCGCGCTTTTTTCTGGCAGGCCAATCACTGCTATGAGTCATACTTAGCAGACGTGCGATTTGCAAAAGAGATACTAAAGCATCAAGATGGCAGCGCAGTTTAAAAAAAGCCTGTGGATAACTTTTAATTTAAAACCGATTTAAACGGCAATTAAAGGCCGTTTTTTTATCACAAACCAAACGCCGCGCTACACAAATGGCACAAACAAAAAAGCCACTTATTACAGTGGCTTCTTGAATCAGCTTTAAATGTAGGATATTTAAGGCTTTTTATTGGTAGCGGGGGCAGGATTTGAACCTACGACCTTCGGGTTATGAGCCCGACGAGCTACCAGACTGCTCCACCCCGCGTTAATCTGATGTGCGTATTATACTCAAAAAAAGGTATGACGCAAGCTATTTAAGGATTATTTTTAAGTTTTAATTTTTCGCGTCTCTCTAGATACATTTTCAGGTTGTAACGATAGATAAAACCAGGAAAAGCAAAGATCATAAACAAGAACAGATTGACCACATAAAATTCCCATTCTTGAGGCGCAATATTACCCATTGCCGTTTTTTCTAATAAAAAAGCTAAACCACCCATGATTAAAAAATAAACAAACCACTCCAGTACGTTCACTACAAATGATTTTGTATTATTTAGCGGAATAAAAATAAAAATCCTATTCGCAAAAAACCAAGGAATGTTAGCCAAAACAATGGCTGTAAACAATAATACCCAAACAGCTTGATCTAAAGTCATATTCTACACCTGATTAAAAAGGCGCTATATAAGCGCCTTCTATAACAACTAAAAGAAGTTTAGTCTAAATTAATAAACTATTGTAAGCTACCGCCATTAACCATGCTGGCATCAACCCTAGCACTAATAATGATAACGAATAGACAGAAACAGCTACAGACATTTCACGGGTTGTAGGAGCAATATCATTTGCGTCTTCAGGCGCATCAAAATACATAACCTTAATAACGCGCAAATAATAGAATGCACCTGCTATTGCAGTAACAACACCAATAATGGCTAACCAAACAAAACCTGCTGCAATCACTTCCTCAAGAACTACCAACTTCGCATAGAAGCCAATAAACGGAGGAACACCCGCCATCGAAAACATTATGATTAACATCATAGCGGCTAACCAAGGATTACGCTGGTTTAAACCTGCAAAATCCTTTATTTGGTCAAATTCTAAACCTTTACGACTCAAGGCTAAAATCATGCCGAAAGCCGCAACACTGGTGATGGCATATACCAATACATAAAACATCGCTGCAGAGTAGCCTTCCGGTGTTGCAGCAATAAATCCAAGCAATAAAAAACCAATATGTGCTATACCAGAATAGGCTAAAAGACGCTTGAAATCAGTCTGTGCTAATGCAATAACTGTACCGACCACCATTGATAAAATCGACATAATAATTAACAACTGTTGCCAGTCAACAACTAGGCCTGGCATTCCATCAACTAAAAGACGATAAACAATTGCAAAAGCAGCAATTTTTGGAGCTGAAGCAATAAATAAAGTTACAGGTGTTGGTGAACCTTGATATACATCAGGCACCCACATGTGAAACGGAACTGCGCCCAGTTTGAAGCCAAGACCAATAACAATAAATACAACACCAAAAGCCAACACTGTTGAATTAGCCTTGCCTGCTTCGATGACTGCTTTAACTTCTGGAATAGTTAAGCTGCCTGTAGCACCATAGATCATTGAAAGACCGTAGAGCAACAAACCAGTGGCTAGTGCACCTAGTACAAAATATTTCATCGCAGCTTCGGTTGCTCTTGAAGAGTCGCGCTGCATGGCAATCATCGCATACATTGCAAGTGACATTATCTCCAGGCCAACGAACAAAGTGATAAAGTTATAGGCCGAAACCATAACAAACATACCCAAAATAGCGAATAAACCGAGTGTAAAAAATTCTCCCTTATAAAAATCATTATTGGTTAAATATTCTTTAGAAAACAAAAATACGCCAATAGAAACAATTACAATAAATATTTTTAGCACATCAGCAAAGGCATCACGTGCAAAGCTTTCATGGAAAGTGACTGTTGTTTCTGATGTAAAGCTAAACAGGATTAATAATCCTACAATCACCAAGCTCAATTGAGTAGCGTAATAGGTAGCATGTTTATACCGCTCAGACCAAAACGTATCTGCAATCAAGATAAATGAGGCCAAAGCTAACAACACTATTTCAGGAATAGCCGGGGCAAAATCAGGAATAACAAAATTCATAGTTTTAACTCACCTTATCTTTAGTATAGTTTTGATGTTGTAGCTTGAATCAATAGATTATCCACTGATGCATGCATTACTTCTAATAACGGGTTTGGCCACACACCCAACAATACAATAACAAATGCTAGTATCGACATAATGATGAACTCACGACGATTGAGATCTTGCAACTTAGCAACATTGTCATTTGCAACCTGCCCGAAGAATACACGTTTAATCATCCATAAAGTATAGGCGGCTCCAACAATCAATGTGGTTGCAGCTAAAATACCCCACCAAACATTGGCTTTAAACGCACTTAAAATAACCATAAACTCGCCAACAAAACCTGATGTACCTGGCAAACCTGCATTTGCCATTGCAAACAACACAGCAAAAAAACCGAACCAAGGCATGGTATTTACGACACCACCATAAGCGCCAATCTCTCGAGTATGCATTCGGTCATATAGCACTCCGATTGCTAAGAACATCGCACCAGAAATAAAACCATGCGAAATCATTTGAACCATCGCACCTTCCATACCAAGTGCTGCACCCTCTACAGAACCCGTTTCACGTACGATCGCATAGACGACGAACATACCTAAAGTTACAAATCCCATGTGTGCAATAGAAGAATAAGCTACCAGCTTTTTCATGTCCGATTGAATTAACGCAATAAAACCTATATATACGATAGCAATTAACGACAATACAATCACTAACAAATCAAGCGTCATCGCTGCATCAGGTGTAATAGGTAAACTAAAACGAACAAAACCATAGCCACCCATTTTTAACATAATCGCAGCCAGAACAACCGAACCTGCCGTTGGTGCTTCAACGTGCGCATCAGGTAACCAAGTATGTACAGGAAACATAGGAATTTTTACCGCAAAAGCGATCAAAAACGCAAGGAAGATCAAAATCTGAGCGGTCATACCAATCGGCATACTATGGAAGTCGAGGATCGAGAAGCTTCCACTTTGAAAATACATGTACAAAAACGCAACCAACATAAATACCGAACCCAGAAAGGTATAAAGGAAAAACTTAATGGTTGCGTAAACACGTTTGGGTCCACCCCAAACACCAATAACAATAAACATTGGGATCAACAGAGCTTCCCAAAATACATAAAACAAGATTGAATCAAGCGCAGCAAACACGCCAATCATCAAACCCTGCATTATCATAAACGCGCCCATATATTGTTCTACTCGCACTTTTATCACAGACCAGGCAGAAGCAATGACTAGTATCTGAGTAAAGGTAGTTAACAAAATAAGTGGCATAGAAAGACCATCAACACCTAAGAAATATTCTATGTTGTATTGAGGAATCCAGCTTAAACGCTCGACAAACTGCATCGCTGAAGTAGTCGTATCGAATGCAAAATAAAGTGGTAGCGACAGTACGAATGTTAAAATCGCACCACCGAGTGAAAACCACTTGGCAAACGCAGGATTATTGCGCCCAGCAAACAGCACAATAAAACCAACGATGATCGGTAACCAAATCAATGTACTAAGTATTGGATAGCCTAAAGACATGTAATCGTTTTCCTTTTCTTATTATGCTCTTAATTACCAAAGCGCCCAGATGAGTAAGCCCAAGAGTCCAAAAATCATCACGAAGGCATAGTGATACATATACCCAGTTTGAGATTCACGCATCATTTTGGCTAAAGATGCAACCTTATTAACTGTGCCGTTAACAATACCTGTATCTATTACACGCATATCAACCGACTTCCACAAGAAATGACCTAGGCGAATCGAACCATTTACAAAAACAATGTCATTTAGGCGATCAAATCCATAGGCATTTTGTAGGACATAGTTACCTCTTGTGCATTTACTGCTAATCCACGCTGGAATATCAGGACGCTTCATATAAAAGAACCAAGCCAAAGCGACACCCGCAAAAGCAAGCCATACCGGCACAGACATAAAGCCATGCAAAATAAAACCAACTATACCATCGTAATACTTGTCATAGACAGCTGCTAATACATCCTGCTCAGGTAACACATGGATTGCATCAGAGAAATAACTACCTGAAAGAATAGGTTGGATCATAAACAGGCCTAAAAACACAGACGGAATCGCTAACAAAATTAGCGGAATCGTAACAACCTTTGGTGACTCATGTATTTTATGTGACTTAACATACTCGCTTTCTTCTCCATGAAAGACCAAGAAGAACATACGGAAGCTATAGAATGCCGTAACAAAAACACCCATCAACAGTAATGTATAGGCAAAGCTTGATCCAGCTATATCACTTTCACCGACTGCAAGTAATATTGAATCCTTAGAGAAGAATCCGGCGAAGCCTGGGAAGCCAATTAAAGCAAGTGATCCCAATAACAGCGCCCAATAGGTTATTGGCATATGCTTTTTAAGGCCACCCATTTGGCGTATATCCTGGATATGGTGCATAGCTATAATAACGGAACCTGCTGCTAAGAACAAAAGCGCTTTAAAGAATGCATGTGTTAACACATGGAACATACTAGCTGCATAGGCAGATGCACCCAAGGCAGCAGTCATGTAACCTAACTGCGATAAAGTTGAATAAGCGACAACACGTTTAATATCATTTTGAATAATGCCCAACAAGCCCATCATGAACGCAGTCAAGGCACCCACAACGAGAATAAATTGTAATGCAGCTTCAGACATTTCGTAAGCAGGAGATAAACGTGCAACCATGAAAATGCCTGCTGTAACCATTGTCGCAGCATGGATTAATGCAGAAATCGGTGTTGGACCTTCCATTGACTCAGGTAACCAAACATGAAGCGGCATCTGAGCTGATTTACCCATCGCACCAATGAAAAGAAGGATAACCATCACTGTGATCACCGACCACTCTACACCTGGAATAAATGAAATCATGGTGTGCTCGTGCTCAGATAACTTATCAAAGAATTCCTGGTAGTCCATCGTACCGAAATACACAAACACCATAGCAATACCTAAGATAAAGCCAAAATCACCGACTCGGTTAACAAGGAATGCTTTTAAATTTGCCGTCACAGCTGACTCACGTTTCATATAGAAACCAATCAGTAAGTAAGATACTAAACCTACCGCTTCCCATCCGAAGAACAACTGTAAGAAGTTGTTAGCCATAACCAATGACAACATTGAGAAGGTAAATAATGAAAGATAGCTAAAGAAACGTTGATAGTAAGGATTGTCGTGATCATAGTCTTCATCATGATCCATATAACCAATGGTATAAATATGCACCATAAGCGACACAAAGGTAACTACGAGCATCATCGTAGCCGTTAAACTGTCTATCAAAAACCCAATTTCAAAGCGAATACCATCACTTACCATCCAAGTATATAGAGCTGCATTGTAGGTATCCGCACCATTGAAGATGTATTGATAAAATACATAAACAGATAAAATGGTAGACAATGCAACGCTACCAATCGTAACACTATGCGCGCCTTTACGACCGATTTGTCGTCCAAATAAACCCGCAGCCGCAGCGCCAAAAAGTGGAGCTAACATAATAATGGTAAGAATTAAATGTAAATTGCTCATAATACCCTACCCCTTCAATGAACCAAGATCATCAACATTGATGCTCTTACGATTTCGGAATACGAGAACAATAATGGCCAAGCCAATCGCTGCCTCAGCCGCAGCAACGGTCAAGATAAAGAAAACAAAAATCTGACCAGAAATATCATTCAAGAAGTATGAAAAAGCTACTAGATTTGTATTTACAGCCAATAACATTAACTCTATAGACATCAGTAAAATAATCACATTCTTACGATTTAAGAAAATACCCGCCATACTCAGAGTGAAGAGTATCGCACTAAAAATTAAATAATCCGACAGTGCAACCATTACTCATCCTCCTCTTTTTTGTTCTCTACGGGCTTTTCTTTAACTGGCTGCATCTTAACCATTTCAAAACGATCACATGCCTGAGTTTTAACCTGCTTATCAATATTCTGATATTTAACTTCATGCGGGGCACGTCGACGTATTGTTAACGCTATAGCAGCAATAATACCGACTAATAGTAAGACCGCAGCAAGAATAAAAGCATAAGCATGAACTGTATAGAGCTGCATACCTAACACGGCAGTATTGCTGTAGTCTGCATCAAACCTTACAGGTTCACCTGTAACGTCCAAACCAAAGTTACTCGGCCCAAGCACCATATACATCAACGCAAATATACCTAGAGCTGCTAGCACACCGATTGGCAAATATCGAATAAACCCCTCTTTCAACTTGACTAGGTTAATATCAAGCATCATAACGACGAAAAGAAAAAGTACCATTACCGCACCAGCATAAACCAAGATCAGTACTATACCCAAAAATTCAGCTTGCGCCGTTATCCATACGCCAGCTGTCGCGATAAAGGCTAGCACCAACCAAAGTGCTGCCTTTACAGGGTTATTAACTGAAATCATCATCAGTGACGATATCACTGCAATGGCGGCCAGTATATAAAAAACAAGTTGTTCAAAAGTCATAAAACCAGGTTCCTAAATAGGGTTAGCGATATTTAGCATCTGCAGCTCGATCTGCTGCGATCTGTGCTTCATGTTTATCGCCAAAGGCCAATAATTTATCCTTGGTGATGATATTTTCACCGCGCTGATGAAACTCATACTCAAAAATACGCGTCTCAACTACCGCATCTACTGGGCATGCCTCTTCACAAAAACCACAGTAAATACACTTGAACATATCAATATCATAACGTGTTGTTCGGCGTGAACCATCATCTCGCTCTTCAGCCTCAATGGTAATCGCATTCGCAGGACATACTGCCTCACATAACTTACAAGCAATACAGCGTTCCTCTCCGTTTGCATAGCGCCTTAGGGCATGATGACCACGAAAACGTGGAGACAACGGGGTTTTTTCTTCAGGATACCTAACCGTAATTTTCTTTTTGAAAAAGTATTTTCCAGTAACGGCTAAACCTTTAAATAGTTCGGTAAGACCAAAAGTCTTAACTTGATGTTTAATAAATCCAATCATGTCTCACCTCTATCAATTAAACCAAGGACCAATGCTAAAGTAGTGCATTACACCGACAACAAATACCCAAACAATGGTTAAAGGAATTAGCACTTTCCAACCTAGGCGCATTAATTGGTCATAGCGATAACGTGGGAAAGTTGCTCTAAACCAAAGGAATAAGAATAAAAGAAAAGCAACTTTCAAAAATAGCCAAATAAACCCTGGAATCCAAGCGGTTAGTGGGTCAAGTAAAGGAATGTTTTCGAACGGTGAATACCATCCACCAAGAAACATGATAGCAGTCATGAATGAAATAAGAACCATCATTGCATATTCCGCCAACATAAATACACCAAAGCCCATTGAAGAATATTCAACGTGGAATCCAGCAACAATTTCAGCTTCACCCTCTACCACGTCAAACGGAGTACGGTTAGTTTCTGCTAAACCTGATATGAAATAAACTGCTAACATTGGCAACAACGGGATCCAATACCAATTCCAAAAACCACCCTGCTGTCCATGTACAATTTCCGTTAGGTTCATACTCCCTGCCACCATAAGAACAGTAACAAGAGCAAACCCCATTGCAATTTCATACGAAACCTTTTGTGCTGATGCTCTCAACGCTCCCAAGAAAGCGTATTTTGAATTCGAAGCCCAACCCGCTATGATTACGCCATAAACAACAATGGATGAAACGGCTAATACATACATAACCCCAACATTAATATCAGAAACAACCGCTCCTTCATCAAAAGGTATAACAGCCCAAGCTGCCACTACGGGTGCAAGGGCTAATACCGGCGCAACAACAAACAAAAATAAATTGGATTGTTGAGGACGAATAAATTCCTTCATAATCAGCTTTAGAGCATCTGCAAAAGGCTGTAATATGCCATATGGCCCTACACGATTAGGACCCATACGTACCTGCATAAAGCCAATTACTTTACGTTCAGCTAAGGTTAAAAAAGCTACTGCAATCATTATAGGTAAGACAACAATAACAACTTGCAGCACCAAGGTAATCAAAATAGCCAACCAATCCCATAAGAAAATGCTTAGCCAGCCCTGTAAAGCATTAAACATAACTATTTTCCTTTAATTAGATTGATTGCTAATTCGTGCATCAGGCGTAGCCTGCAGTGAAATTGAACGTCTAACGAGCGGATCAATTGAATAGCAGCCAATTAATTTAGGTACCGATTTAACTAGCTTAGTCAAATCAACTTCATCGGAACCGAAATCATTTCTAGATACCTGAAGATTCAGTGATTTTATTTCTGCCAAAATTTCAGGGGTATTAACATAATCAAAACCTTCTAAATCTAGCATATTACCTAATACACGCAAAACTTTCCAAAGTGGCTTAGCCTCTCCTTTGGCGTTAGCTAACAACTTAAAACTCTGCCACTCTTGGTGAATGTTTACTAGGGTACCCGCGTTTTCTGCAAACAAGGCCATAGGTAGCATTACATCAGCGTAGTTGCGCTGCAGCGCGGAATCAAACGCGGTAAAGTTAATCACTAATTCAGCTTTATACATTGCATCAAGTGCCTGATTAGATAACAAGCAATCAGCTTCAGGTTCTATGCCAATATTTATAAAAACTTTTCTACCCTCAGACAACCAACTTGTTAAATCTGATGACTTTCTGTCTAAAAGTAAATTAGCACCGACTGTATTTGAAAAGCCTGGCAAATCACTAAAAGACGATCCAGTCACTTTCGCTAACTGAACCCCTAATTGCTGCAATAACGCATAGTTATCATCGGCTTGAGCAATTAAGCCAAGCATAATGCTCGATTTATCACCTTCAATCAAAGATCTTGCAATTACACGATGCTGATCATTAGTTTCAACTGAATTTAACCAGGCCTGCTCGTCTTTTTTAGCTATCTCATAAGCAGCCTTTAAAACACCCGCTAATTCAGCTGCTAAATGTTCAGTATCCACTTTGTGTGATATGCAAACGTTATAGTCTAATCCTTCAGGATTAATAATATTAACCTCACATCCTGACAACTGTGCCTTGCGGATGCGATGATTAAGCAATGGAATGTCCTTTCGAAGGTGTGCCCCAACAATTAAAACTGTATTTAAATCCTCAACCTCAGACAGGCACATATCTAATTTTTGATTTATGCCAAATGCGTCTGCTGAAAAATCTTTTTGATATAAACGGTGTTCAATATTCGTTATATTTAGAGCTGAGGCTAACTTCCGTAGAAGATAAATCTCTTCCAATGTAGAGTTTGGGGATAACAAAATAGCGATATCATCTGGGTTATCGAGATAGGGCTTTAGCTTTTCAATGGTTTTTTCCAGAGCTAAGGTCCAGTCCATAGATTGCCAATTACCCTCAAGCTTAACACTTGGCTGTTTCAATCTATCTTCAGCGTTTAATGCATCACAAGAGAAACGGTCACGATCAGAAATCCAAGTTTCATTCACCGCTTCGTTTTCACGAGGAACCACACGCATAACCTCACCATTACGGGTGTGAACAAACAGATTCGATCCAATACTATCATGAGGTGCAATGGTAGGATGGGCACTTAATTCCCACGAGCGTGCTTTATAACGGAATGGTTTGTTGGTAAGTGCTCCAACTGGGCACAGATCAATCATGTTTCCAGAAAGTTCCGAGTCAATTGACTTTTCAATGTAGGTACCAATCTCCATCCACTCACTACGACCTGTTGCGCCGAGCTCTTTCAGGCCTGCAATTTCTTGGCCAAACCTAACACAGCGAGTGCAATGAATGCAGCGTGTCATGTCAGTTTGAATCAAAGATCCTACGTTACGATCACCGACGATGCGTTTTGCTTCTGAGTAGCGAGAAACATCATCACCATAATCCATCGCAACATCTTGTAATTCGCACTCTCCGCCCTGATCACATATTGGACAATCTAAAGGGTGGTTAATCAGTAAGAACTCCATCACTGCTTTCTGAGCAGCAATTGCCTTTGGCGACTTAGTATTGACCTTCATGCCATCTGTTACTGGAGTCGCACAAGCAGGAACGGCTTTCCATGCCCCTTCAACATCAACTAAACACATACGACAATTGGCTGCAATTGAAAGTTTCTTGTGATAACAAAAACGAGGTATAGAAATAGCAGCACTATCGGCAACATCAATAAGCATATCACCTTCACGCGCTTCTACAACCTGACCATTAATCTCGACTTTAACCATAATTAATTAACCTAATATTCATCGCTTATCATCAAGCGCGGTCGAAAATACTGCATCCGTGATCAATATAATGACGGAATTCATGTTCAAAATGTTGCAAGAAGCTTGCTACCGGGATCGCCGCAGCATCTCCTAACCCACAAATAACGCGTCCTGTAATTTTGCCGGACACATCTTTGAGTGTTTCAATATCTTCTGGTCGGCCCTTCCCTTGACGTATACGCTTAACAACACGATACATCCATCCAGTCCCTTCACGACAAGGAGTACATTGACCGCAAGATTCATCATAATAGAACCAAGTTAGGCGTTCTAAGGATTTAACCATATCCGTCTGATCATCCATCACGATAACGGATCCGGCACCTAAAAAAGAGCCGGCTTTAGCAATTGAGTCATAGTCCATATTCATCGCTAAAGCTTTATCCGCAGGCAACACCGCAGTTGAAGATCCACCGGGAATGACGGCTTTTAACTGTCGACCCTTCCATACCCCACCGGCAAGATCAAGTAGATCTTTAAATGGCGTACCCATAGGAATTTCGTAATTTGCTGGCTTTTCAAGATGCCCCGACATAGAAAAAAGCTTAGTGCCCCCCGCACCAGGAACACCTAATTTAGAAAACCAGTCTCCACCTTTGGCAAGTATCATTGGAATAGATGCCAAGGTTTCAGTGTTATTGATCGTAGTCGGTTTACCATATAAGCCATAGCTTGCAGGGAAAGGAGGTTTAAATCTTGGTTGACCTTTTTTGCCTTCTATTGACTCAAGTAGTGCAGTTTCTTCACCGCAAATATAAGCACCCGCACCCTGATGTGTATTTAGATCAAAATCCCAACCCGAACCCATGATATTTTTACCCAACATCCCAGCATCACGAGCTTGCATAATGGCACGAGTAAAACGATCATAAGGCTCCCAGAACTCTCCTCGGATGTAGTTGTAGCCAACGCTTGCACCAATTACGTAACCAGCGATAGCCATACCCTCAATAAGTTGATGTGGGTTATAACGCATGATATCTCGGTCTTTACAGGTACCTGGCTCACTCTCGTCGGAATTACATACAATATATTTTTGACCAGGTGAATGTCGGTTCATAAAGCTCCATTTCAAACCTGTAGGAAAACCAGCACCACCACGACCTCTTAAATTGGATACTTTAACTTCATCGATAATTTCTTGTGGACTTAACTCTCCGGCTAAAACTTGCTTCCATACCTGGTAACCACCCTGTGAAATATAAGTCTCGATATCCCAAGAGTTTTCTAAATGATTATTACGGTAACAACATAAATTTAATTCAACCATCAGATTACTCCAAGCCATCTAGGATTTCATCTAAGCGCTGCTCAGTGAGGTTTTCATAAAATGTTTTGTCTATCTGCATCATTGGTGCATTAACACATGCCCCTAGGCATTCAACCTTTTTGATTGAAAATTTTCCATCAGGTGTCACCTGACCAACATCAACCTCTAACTTATTTTTAAGATATTCCAATAATTCATCACTACCACGCAACATACAAGAAATATTAGTGCACAAACAAATTTTATGACGACCTACCGGCTGATGCTCGAAGTTCGAGTAAAACGTTGCAACTTCATATACTGATATGGGTGTCATTTCTAGATAACTAGCAACCTGATCCATTAATTCTTTTGTCAGATGACCACCATTAACTTCTTGAACAATTCGTAGCGAAGGAATTACCGCAGATTGTTTCTGATCTTCTGGATAACGCGCCAACCAACGATCTATACGCTTTTTAACATCACCCTGGATAATATTAACTGTATCTACAGTGTTCATCGATCTATCTCCCCAAACACTATGTCTTGAGTACCAATAATGGTTACCACATCTGCAATCATGTGTCCCTTAGCCATTTCATCTAATGCCGCCAAATGCGGGAAACCAGGAGCACGAACTTTCAGGCGGTAGGGTTTATTTGCACCATCTGAAACCATATAGATACCAAACTCACCCTTAGGATGTTCCACTGCACTATAAACCTCACCTTTCGGCAAAATAAATCCTTCAGTAAATAATTTAAAATGGTGAATCAAAGCTTCCATATTCGTCTTTACATCCTCACGAGAAGGAGGCGTAACCTTGTGATCCTCGGCCATCACTGGACCAGGGTTGTTTTTCAACCACTCTACACACTGCTTAATGATTTTATTTGATTCACGCATCTCTGCTACGCGAACTAAATAACGATCATAACTATCACCGGTTTTACCGATAGGAATATCAAAGTCCAAACGGTCATATACTTCGTAAGGTTGTTTTTTTCTTAAATCCCATGCTATACCAGAACCACGTAACATAGGGCCAGTAAAGCCCAATTGTAGAGCGCGCTCAGGCGATACGATTCCGATATCGACAGTCCTTTGTTTCCAAATACGATTATCGGTTAACAGAGTTTCATACTCATCGACATAACCAGGAAAGCGCTGGGTAAAGGCTTCAATAAAATCAAGCAGAGAACCTTCACGTGTCTCATTCAGGCGATCAAGTTCACGGCCTTGATGCCACTTTGACTCTTCATACTTCGCCATAGTATCCGGTAGGTCACGATATACACCTCCAGGGCGATAATAGGTCGCGTGCATACGCGCACCTGAAACTGCTTCATAACAGTCCATTAAATCTTCACGTTCACGGAATGCATAAAGAAAAACAGTCATTGCCCCGATATCTAGGGCATGAGCACCTAACCACATCAGATGGTTGAGAATTCGAGTAATTTCATCAAACATAACACGAATGTACTGGGCTCGCTCTGGCACTTCAACCCCAAGCATCTTCTCCAATGCCAAAACATATCCATGTTCATTAGCCATCATTGAAACATAGTCGAGACGATCCATATAGCCAATTGATTGGTTGTAGGGTTTATATTCAGCTAATTTTTCAGTACCCCGATGTAACAAACCAATATGTGGGTCAGAACGTACCACAGTTTCACCATCAAGCTCTAGCACTAAACGCAGTACACCATGAGCGGAAGGATGCTGAGGTCCAAAATTAAGAGTATAGTTGCGAATTTCAGGCATAGCTATTCTTTCCTTCTCACATTTTAATGACGAATGACACGCGGCACATTCACTCTGTTTTCAATCGTTACAGGTTCATAAACCACTCGCCCTTTTTCGGCGTCATAACGCATTTCAACATGACCAGTAAGCGGAAAATCTTTTCTCAGTGGATGACCTACAAAACCGTAATCAGTCAAAATCCTACGCAAATCAGGGTGTCCTGAGAACAATATCCCATATAAATCAAAAGCCTCTCGTTCAAACCAATTCGCACAACTCCAAATATCAACTACGGAGTCAACAATGGGTTGTTGCGTATTTTCTGGATACACTTTTACACGAAGACGGTTGTTATTAGACACTGATAACAAATGATAACTTACTGCAAATCTTCGAGGTTGGAGCAAAGCATCATCTTCTTCGGATTGTTCAAAATCGAATACACCACGACTAAAACCCGTGTTACAGGCTTGCATACTTTCCCAGTTTGCCTTCCCATAACTCAAATAATCAACCCCACACAAATCGATTAATATCTCAAAACCTAAATCATTTTTTAGTTGATTTAAAATGTCTTTTGATTCTGTGGGAGAAACTTCAATAGTTAATTCATCAAATTCAACTTTAGAAGCACAAATTAGCGCTCCAAATTTGTTATTAACTTTATTTTGTAAATCTAATACAGATTGTTTCATAATCGTTACCAGGACCTGTAAGCAAAACTATCTTGCAATAGTATTTGTACGTCGAATTTTATTTTGTAACTGAATAATACCGTAGAGCAGTGCTTCTGCAGTAGGTGGACAACCAGGAACGTAAACATCTACTGGTACAATCCGATCACAACCACGAACTACCGAATAAGAATAATGATAGTAGCCACCGCCATTGGCACAAGAGCCCATTGAAATAACCCAGCGAGGCTCAGCCATCTGATCATAGACCTTCCGTAACGCAGGTGCCATTTTATTGACCAATGTTCCTGCAACTATCATCACATCTGACTGACGAGGACTAGGGCGAAAAATAATCCCAAATCGATCTAAGTCATAGCGAGAAGCACCAGCATGCATCATTTCAACGGCACAACAAGCCAAACCAAATGTCATCGGCCAAAGAGAACCTGTTCTAGCCCAGTTTATTAATTTATCTGCTGAAGTTGTAACAACACCTTCTTTTAAAACGCCTTCTATTCCCATTCCAGCGCCCCCTTTCTCCACTCATAAATAAAGCCAACAACCAGTAAAGACAAGAACACAGCCATCGACAAGAGGCCAAACAGACCAATATCATCTAACACAATAGCCCAAGGAAACAAGAATGCAATTTCTAAATCAAAAATGATAAAAAGAATCGCAACAAGATAGAAACGAACATCGAACTTCATTCGAGAATCTTCAAATGCCTCGAAGCCACATTCATAAGGTGAGTTTTTCTCAGCATCTGGCTTATTTGGTGCAAGTACAAAGCTCATTAGCAATGGACCGACTCCAAACAAAATACCAAGAACAACAAATACAAGGATAGGTAAATAATTTTCTAGCATAGGTTTCCACCTTTTCTAGGATTAAAAACCTGGCATAAGCCAGGTCTAAAAAATGGTGCCGATGGCCGGACTCGAACCGGCACAGCTTTCGCCACTACCCCCTCAAGATAGCGTGTCTACCAATTTCACCACATCGGCTATGTAATTTTAATTTGGTACAACCGGAATATCAGTGCGAACATTTTCCTCTTTTGAAGGCATCTGCTGTTCGATTACAACACTTTGATAGCCCTTTGCGTCTTTACTTGCAATATAGGCTAGACTTAGACTCGTTATAAAAAACAGAGTCGCTAAAACAGCCGTTGTACGAGACAAGAAGGTTGCCGTACCTCGACTGCCAAAAAATGATTGAGACGAACCGCCAAAACTCGCACCGGCATCTGCACCCTTACCATGTTGTATTAAAACTAATACTATCAACACAAATGCAATAACAATATGTATTGCTAAAATTATTCCGAACATGCTTCACCTGCAGCTTTACATATCGCTAAAAAATCACCAGCATCCAATGAAGCACCACCAATCAGACCACCGTCAATATCCGGCTGACTGAATAAAATAGCTGCATTTTCAGGCTTAACACTTCCACCATATTGAATAATTAAGTTACTTGCAATCTTTGAATCTTCATTTGCAATTAAACTTCTAATAAATGCGTGTACAGACTGAGCCTGTTCAGGCGTTGCAACCTTACCGGTACCTATTGCCCATACAGGTTCATAGGCGATAACAATGTTGTTAAATGCGGAAACGCCCAGCTTTTGTAAAACAACACCTATTTGACCTGCAACAACATCCTGAGTTACGCCCGCCTC
This sequence comes from Thiomicrospira microaerophila, assembly GCF_023278225.1. Taxonomy (GTDB): domain Bacteria; phylum Pseudomonadota; class Gammaproteobacteria; order Thiomicrospirales; family Thiomicrospiraceae; genus Thiomicrospira; species Thiomicrospira microaerophila_A. The sequence continues at coordinate 599,790 of NZ_CP070959.1, read as the reverse complement.
TCTTTGCTCAAGCGTTTCCCCAACACATAAAATAGGAGTCAAACCCGCCTCAAGAACAACACCAACCTTAGCAGCAACCACTTCATCCGTTTCGTCAAAGATACTACGACGCTCAGAGTGCCCAACAATTACATATTGACAACCCAAGTCTTGAACCATGTCAACCGACACTTCACCTGTAAGCGCCCCTTGTCCAGCTACACTGGCAACATTCTGTGCACCGACTTTTATTTGACTCTCTAAAAGCATATCACCAGCGAATTGAATATATAAACTAGGAGGACAAACTGCGACATCCACTCCTTTAATCTGCTCAGCACCTGCCCTTAAAGCTGATATCAAAGATCCAATCATAGCCTTTGAGCCGTGCATTTTCCAGTTACCTGCAACAAATGGTTTTCTCACTAATCCAATCTCCGAGTCAAAACTGCGCTAATATTAGCGACTTTAGAACAAAAAAACAATATTGACAAACCTATGAAAAGGATTTTTCAACACTTTCTGCTAGTAATTCTGCTGATTTACTAGCTATTTCATCGCAACTACTTTCAACCATCACTCTCACTAAGGGCTCTGTACCTGATGGACGTATAAGTATCCTAATATCCTGATTATATTTGGTTTCTAACTCACGAATAATCAGCAATAGTGCAGGCGAGGCATTAATATCAAACGGTTTATTTATTGCAACGTTTATTAATTTCATTGTAAATTTGTCTGTTTGCGCTCTAAATTCATTTAAATTAATTTTATTTTTAACCATGACTTCTAAAACTTGGAGTGCAGCAACAATCCCATCACCCGTTGTTGACCTATCTAGACATAAAATATGTCCCGATGCTTCTGCACCTAATAACCAACCCCTTTGTTTTAACTCCTGCATAACATAGCGATCACCTACATTTGCACGAATAAATTCAAACCCCTTCTCGATCAATTTATTTTCAACGGCTTTATTGGTCATTAATGTTCCTACGACGCCTTGTTGATTTTGATAAGAAGAGCTTGTTGCCAACAGCAACAATAAATCATCACCATCCAAAACCTGTCCTGTCGAATCAACAACCATTAGCCGATCACCATCACCGTCTAATGCAAAACCTACATCAGCGCCAAGCTCGACCACTTTTGATTGCAAAGCAGCAAGTTCTGTTGCCCCACATCCCTGATTTATATTCAATCCATCAGGATGATCACCTATAACAGTTACTCTAGCGCCTAGCTCTTTAAAAACCAATGGAGCAACATGATAGGTTGCCCCATGTGCACAATCAACAACAACGTGAATACCATCTAGCTTATCTTGTCCACGATAGGTGCTTTTACAAAATTCTATATAACGACCCGGCGCATCATTGATGCGAGTTGCACGACCAAGTGTTGCAAGCTGATCTAGGCCGCCCTCTATACGCATTTCATCCTCAAAAGCAACTTCGATAGCCAACTCCATTTCATCAGAAATTTTAGCACCGTGACCATCAAAGAACTTAACACCATTATCATAATGTGGATTATGAGAAGCACTAATAACAATCCCCAGATCTGCATGGAAGGTTTGAGTTAAATAGGCAACAGCTGGCGTTGGCATAGGACCCAACAGCATCACGTCAACACCAGCATAAATTAGCCCGGCTTCTAAGGCTGATTCAAACATATAGCCAGATATACGGGTATCCTTACCTATCATAACTTTTGAACCGCCTTGAGCTTTAAGCACACGCCCAACAGCCCAACCCAATTTAAGCATCATATCGGGACTCATTAAACCCTTACCAACACGATTGCGAATACCATCTGTCCCGAAGTATTTTTTTTGCGACATAGACGTCACCCTATCTATTTAACCACTAACGTATCAAGCAATTTTAAAGCTTGCTTGGTCTCTTTGACGTCATGAACCCGAAGAATCTTAACACCCTGCTGAACTGCTAAAACTGCGCTAACAACACTAGGCACAAGCCTTTTTTCAACACTAAGATTACCAAGCACATCACCCAACATCGATTTTCTGGAAACACCTATAAGCAAAGGAAAACCTAACGAACTGAGTGATGGCAAGGCATGAAATAAATCTATGTTATGTTGTAATGTTTTGCCAAAGCCAAAACCTGGATCAAGGATAATTCTGTGCCTATTAATGCCCATTTTTTCGCAAATTGCTACCCTACTTAATAAGAAATCTAAAACCTCTTTAACTGTATTACTATAAGTGGGAGACAACTGCATGTTTTTGGGCTGACCTTGTTTATGCATTAAACAAACATAGGCATTAGAACTAGCCACCAGCTCCAAGGCACCAGGAGCCTGAAGTGCATTAATATCATTAATTATTTCAACTCCATGCAAAAGTGCATGTCGCATCACTTCAGGTTTGTAGGTATCGACTGAAATCGGCAGGCCTGTCAAGGATCGAGTTAACTCAACCACTGGCATCACTCGGTCCAACTCCACTTGCAAGGGTACGGATTCTGCACCAGGCCTGGTTGACTCACCACCAATATCTATGATATCAGCACCATCATTGATCATCGTTTGAATACGATCTCTAACCGAGTCCTCATTTAGATAGCAACCCCCATCAGAAAATGAATCTGGGGTTACATTTAATATTCCCATCACTAAAGGACGAGACTGTTCAAGTAGGTATTGCATTTCTTTATCCAATAAAAAACCCCACCCATTAACATGAACAGGCAGGGCAAAATATACTCAAATTATTGCAACCTTGGCTCTGAAGTATTCGTTATATCAGCTTCACCACTTAAATCATTTTCAACTAGATCATCAGGTTTTGAAACGTCATCCTTTGGCTCTTCTACTTTAGAACCTGGCTCAGTCCAGTCTTTTGGTGCGCCAGGCTCGCGGCCTTCCATAATGTTTTTTATCTGCTCAGCATCAATAGTTTCATATTGCATCAATGCTTCCGCCATAATCTCCAGCTTATCCCTATGGGTTGTCAGAATATCAGTCGAGCGCTTGTAATTATTATCAATTAAGCGTCTTACCTCGCTATCGATTAGCTTAGCAGTTTCATCAGATACTGAAGAAGTTTTCGAACTACTGCCTAAAAAGCTCTGCTCTTCCTCTTCATACAACAAAGGGCCAAGTTTGTCGGAAAGCCCCCATTTCATCACCATGCTACGTGCCAGTTTTGTTGCTCGCTCAATATCATTGCTTGCACCCGTGGTTACCGCATCTGCACCAAAAATCATTTCTTCAGCTATACGACCACCGTATAAACTTGAAAGCTGACTTTCTAGCTTACGCTTACTGTAACTCCAAGAATCTTCTACAGGAAGATACATCGTAACCCCTAGAGCACGACCACGAGGAATAATACTCACTTTATATACAGGATCATGCTCAGGAACTAAGTACCCAACAATTGCATGACCTGCTTCATGATAAGCCGTTAAACGTTTTTCAGCCTCACTCATCACCATACTCTTACGCTCAACCCCCATCAGAATCTTATCTTTGGCGCGCTCAAAATGGTTTTGTGTTACTAAACGTTCACCCAAACGAGCTGCAAACAAGGCGGCTTCGTTGACAAGATTAGCTAAATCTGCGCCTGAAAAACCAGGTGTACCTCGAGCAATTAGTGCAGGCTTAACATCTTCAGCAACAGGTACCTTACGCATGTGTACTTTTAAAATCTGTTCACGACCACGCACATCCGGCAATCCAACCGTTACTTGACGATCAAAACGTCCAGGTCTTAACAATGCAGGATCTAAAACATCCGGACGATTAGTTGCCGCTATAACAATAATTCCCTCGTTACCCTCAAAACCATCCATCTCAACCAACATCTGGTTTAGAGTTTGTTCGCGCTCATCGTTACCGCCCCCCATTCCAACGCCACGGCTTCGCCCTACAGCATCAATTTCATCAATAAAGATGATACAAGGAGCATGTGCCTTTGCCTGCTCAAACATATCCCTAACGCGTGAAGCACCCACACCTACAAACATTTCGACAAAGTCTGAACCTGAAATGGTAAAGAAAGGTACTTTTGCTTCACCGGCAATCGCTTTAGCGAGTAAGGTTTTACCTGTACCAGGAGGACCTACCATCAAGACTCCACGAGGAATCTTCCCCCCTAAATTCTGATACTTTTCTGGATCACGGAGAAAGTCAACTAATTCGGACACTTCTTCTTTTGCTTCATCCGCCCCGGCAACGTCATCAAAATTAACCTTAACCTGATCTTCAGATAGCATTCGTGCCTTGCTCTTACCAAACGACATCGGACCACCTTTGCCACCAAGACCACCGCCCATTGAACGCATGAAGAATATCCAAATCGCAATCAACAGCAACATTGGGAACCACGAAATAAAAATCTGCATCAACAAACTTTGTTTTTCAGGTGGCTGCGAACTTACTGTTACACGATTTTGCAATAAATCACCCATTAAACCTGGGTCACCGGGGTTATAGGTAGTAAAGGCTTCACCATTTCCATAAACACCTCTAATGGTAGCACCTTCAATATTAACCCTACTTATTTGACCTTCACGGACTTGATCTATAAATTTTGAATAATCTAATCGACTCGTCGTTTGATAGTTTGACGAACCAAAATGATTAAATAATGACATCAGCACAAGTGCAACTGCTGCCCATATCAACATATTTTTTAGCATATCGTTTTTCATTACGTTCCCTAAAGCCCTTGTAACTCGAATTAATTTAAAAGTTCACAGAATAATATTGGATAGATAATAACACGCTCTTTTAAAAGGCGCAAAAAACTGCGGATGCTATTTTTTGCCAACACCTAGCAAATAAATCTCTTTGCTCCGGGGGCGTGAAGCTTTTGGTTTACGGCTAACCACCTTAGCATACTTTGATTTTAATTCACTCAGCAGTGCTTCATAACCTTCGCCTTGAAACACTTTCATCAAAATATTTCCTCCCGGTTTTAACACTTGATCAGCCAATTCAATACTTAGTTCTACCAGATGCATCGCTCTTGGAATATCGACTGCTTTGTTACCACTTATATTTGGAGCCATATCTGACATCACCAAATCGACTTCGCGGCCTGCTAGCGAATCGATTAGTTGCTGATACACTTCATCCTCTCGAAAATCACCTTGGATGAAGCGCACCCCTGCATAGGGCTCAACCGGCAGGATATCCAAAGCGAAAACCTGTCCTTGAAGACCTACTTGCTGTGAAGCCCATTGTGACCAACCTCCTGGAGCGGCTCCAAGATCAACCACAACCATACCGGGATAAAACAATTTATCTTTTTCATCTAGCTCTTGTAACTTATAGATGGCGCGAGATCGCCAACCTTCTTTTTGCGCTTTTAGGACATACGGATCATCAAAATGCTCCTGTAGCCAACGCGAACTTGATTTAGTTCTTGCCATAAATCTAATTTACCTGAGGATTAGTTCATCTGAAAGTCGTGTTTTCTATTAAAATAAGGATTTTACAAATCCAAGCAAACGCTGAGCAATTAAATATGAAAACCAGTACAAGCCTTACCAATAATCAAACAAAATTTCTTCGAGGCATCGCGCACGGCCTTAACCCTATGATTATCATAGGATCACAAGGCGTAACAGATAACCTGATGGCTGAGCTAGAAAAAACACTTAACCACCATGAAATTCTAAAAGTTAAAATTGCTGCAGGAGAGCGTGAAGATCGTAAACTAGTCATCGACTATATTACTAAAGCGACTCGAGCACATTTGGTACAGACAATAGGAAAAATATTTGTCATCTATCGTGCACGCGCCAAGGATCCGCAACTTGAGTTACCGAAAAATTAATTATTTGAAACGAGATGATTTAACCCCTTCTCTAAATCCCGCTTAATATCTGCGATAGACTCTAAACCGACCGAAATCCTGACTAGGTTTTCGGTTATTCCCGCTTTTTCACGATCAACAGCATCTACTCGAGAGTGTGTCGTTGAGGCAGGGTGGGTTATGCTAGTCTTTACGTCACCTAAATTAGCCGTGATGGATAGCATATTCGTTGCATCAATCACCGACCAGGCCTGCTCTCTCCCACCTTTTACCCTAAAGCTCAATAATGCACCTGGTGCACTTTGCTGGCGCTGAGCCAATTCATATTGAGGATGAGAAGTCAGACCGGGATAGAAAACACGATCTACAGCTGGGTGTTCACTTAACCATTCCGCCAAGGTTTGTGCACGCTGGCTATGAGCTTCCATCCTCAGAGCGAGTGTTTCTAAGCCCTTAATAAAAACCCAAGCGTTAAATGGGCTCATTGTCGGCCCAGCGGTTCTTATCACACCACGAACTTCCTCGCCCACCAATGCCTGCGAGCCAACAATTGCACCCCCCAAACATCGTCCTTGACCATCAAGAAACTTTGTCGCTGAATGAATGACAATGTCTGCGCCCAGTTTTAAAGGTTGTTGTAAGATTGGTGTGCAAAAACAATTATCAACAACCAACAGTGCGCCTTGCGCCTTCGCAATTTTGCTTAAGCGCATTATATCTGCAACTTCGGTTAGCGGATTAGAAGGGGTTTCTAAAAACAAAGCCTTAGTATTAGGCTGAATAGCATTAGACCAGGCCTGGTAGTCTGTTTGCGGCACAAATGTCACATCAATACCAAACTTCTTAAGATACTTATTAAAAAGCACCTTAGTGGTTCCAAAAATACTGGCTGAAGACACCAAATGATCTCCAGCGGACAAGGTTCCCATGAAACAAGCTAATATAGCAGCCATCCCGGAAGCGGTGGCGACACAAGCCTCACCGCCCTCTAGAAGTGCCAGTTTGTTTTCAAAGGTCCGAACAGTTGGGTTAGTAAACCTAGAATAAACATTCCCAGGTACTTCACCGCTAAAACGATCTGCAGCTTGCTGTGCAGACTCATAAACATAACTGGAGGTTGGAAATAGTGCTTCACTATTTTCTTGCTCATGAGTTCTTTCATAGCCAGCGCGAATAGCTAAGGTTTCTAAAGAAAACTGATCCAAATTGTTCTCCTAGTCCGAATTATTGTGCAGACCAACTACCTCTGGAGCAGAGGTTTTCTGTTTGGCCTTGTTCTGGTCATTACGCAAGTTGGCAATTGCCTCCAGATATTCTTGAGTAATGTCTCCCGTTACATATTCACCACTAAAACATGAGGTATCAAAACGGCTAATGTGCTCAGTTCCTGCGCCAACAGCGTCAATTAAATCCTCTAAATCTTGATAGATTAATTTATCAGCACCTATATATTCCGCCACCTCTTCAACACTTCTATTGTTAGCTACCAACTCAGTCGCAGCTGGCATATCAATACCATAGACATATGGGTAGCGCACGGGTGGTGCGGCGGATGCAAAATAAACTTTATTTGCGCCAGCATCACGTGCCATTTGGACAATTTCACCCGATGTCGTACCCCTGACAATCGAGTCATCAACTAGCAAAACATTTTTGCCTTCAAACTCCAGATCTATTGCGTTCAACTTTTGTCTAACTGACTTTTTGCGCTGTTGTTGTCCAGGCATTATAAATGTACGGCCAATATAACGATTCTTAATGAACCCCTCACGGTAGGGTCTATTTAACATAGCAGCCAATTGAAGCGCTGATGTTCTGCTGGTATCAGGGATAGGAATAACCACATCAATATCATGATCGGCCCATTCACGCTGAATTTTCTCAGCCATTTTCTCACCCATTCTCAAACGGGCTTTATAAACAGAAATATCATCGATCATCGAATCTGGACGAGCAAAATAAACGAATTCAAAAATGCAAGGACTGTAACGCGGCGCATCATGACATTGTTTGAAATAAATTTCACCATTCTGCTTAACAACGACTGCCTCACCTGGAGCAAGGTCACGATAACGTTCAAAACCTAAGCCATCCAAGGCAACACTCTCTGAGGCGACCATATAATCAACACCCTTTGCCGTTTTACGCTTACCAACAATGACCGGGCGAAGTGCAAAAGGATCACGAAAGGCAAATAAACCAACACCGGATACTAACCCTATGGCTGCATAACCCCCACGAACACGCTGGTGTACACGACCAATAGCACTAAAAATATCTTCTTGATCAACAAATAACTTCTGTTTTTGCATCATTTCGTGAGCAAAAACATTCAGCAAGACCTCTGAATCAGAATTGGTATTTAGATGACGTTGATCTTGTTGATAGATCTCTTTACTCAATTGTTCAGCATTGGTTAAGTTGCCGTTATGCCCCATGACAATACCATAGGGTGAATTAACATAAAAAGGCTGTGCTTCCGAGCTCGAAGAAGAGCCCGCTGTCGGATAACGAACATGTCCTATACCAATAGAACCGTGCAAATCACGCATGTGACGAGTACGGAATACATCCTTGACCAAGCCATTGTCCTTGCGTTGATAAAAACGCCCTTGTTCATAGGTTACAATTCCAGCAGCATCTTGACCTCGATGCTGTAAAATCGTCAATGCATCATAAAGTTCCTGATTAACAGGTTCGCCACTCGCTGAAACGATACCGACTATGCCACACATGATTTACACTCGCTTAAATAACTTTAAAATTTCTCAACCCAAGAATTTGGATTGAGGATGAATACAGAAAACAATGACCTTTGCTGACGCTTTTACCGAATCTTTACGATTAGCGCGTCAACTGAAAACTCTCTATCAAGCTCTGCCTTAGCTCTTTGCGCTTCGGCTAGATTATCAAAAGGCCCAACTCTTACCGAATAAAGCCGACGCTCTTCATTAGAAAAATCACCTATTGTAACTTTATATCTATTTTCAAGCTGATTAACTACTCGATGCGCTGACTGAATATTGCCATAAGACGCAACTCTAACCAACCACTGCCCAGAAGTGCTTATCTGCCGTTCCTCTGTGACAGAGGCAGATGGCGCTACTTTAACATTATTCGATTCACTCTTGACTGGAGACTGAGCTGGTTTTTTGTCCTGCGTTGGATTCAAGGCCTGTATAGCTTGACTCTGAATTGTTTTTTCATCCGCCGTCAAACCCTTCACTGAAAAAACATCCTTCCCCGCAGAGAAGTCGACCGGCGAAGCATACCAGCCTGGAACAAAAATAATCAGTAAACCCAACCAAATTACTGCCCCGGTTATTCGATATTTGGTTAACTCATCCACCCAGTAACTCCATTGCTTGGGAAACCGTGATAAAAGAACCATAAACTAAAACTTTCTGCGCTGTTGATGCCTTGACTGAGTTAACCGCTTCTTGCATGCTGGCAGCAGACTGAATGAAATCGAAACCTACCCCTGCTTGTGTTAGAGTTTCGACAAGCTTTTCAACTGATAAAGCTCGACCCACATTCAAGTCAACGGCTATCCATTCTAAAGCGTAAGGTACCATTACCCTAACCATCGGCAATAAATCTTTGTCAGCCAAGCCAGCAAAAATAACCTTATCAAACCGCTGAGATTGATTTGATAAATAATCAGCAAGCACGGCAACTGATTGAGGGTTATGGGCAACGTCAAATAACCAGGCCTGGTTATCGACCTGCAGAGTTTCCAATCTTCCGGGGTTAACAACACTTGTTAACCCCTTGTTAATCGAGGCCAATGAAACATCCAGCCTGCTTTGCGCCATTAGCAACGCAACAACACCTACGGCATTCTGAGATTGAAAATCGCCTTTTAAACGAGGTTTATTAAATTCAAAACAAACATCATCCGAACTAAATGTCACTTTATCTTCATAGCGAGTGTAGCTAAAATCACGGCCTAATAACTTTAAATCAGCACTAATTTCTCGAGCATATTTAATAACTGAATCTGGTGGCGCTGGGTCAGAACACACAGCGAGAGCTCCAGTGCGCATAACCCCTGCTTTTTCAAAACCAATCTTGTCTCTATCCGACCCCAACCAATCTACATGATCAATATCAATTGAGGTCAATAATGCAGCATTAGCATCAACAATATTTACCGCATCGAGACGCCCACCCAAGCCTACCTCAAGTATCACAACATCAAGCTTTGCTTGACTAAAAATAACTAAACTCGCCAAGGTTGCAAACTCAAAATAAGTAAGCGTCGTTTGCTTTCTGGCCTGCTCTATCATTTCAAATGCTTGAATAATTTGCTGATCTGTAACCTCAACACCATTAACCTTAATGCGCTCATTGAAACGTAAAATATGAGGCGAGGTATAAGCACCCACACGATAACCTGAAGCAATAAGTATCGCTTGTAACATGGCCACGGATGAACCCTTACCATTCGTCCCCGCAACAGTAATAACGAAAGGGGCCGGGCAAAGTACAGCTAAATCCTTCCCAACCTGGCGCACACGGTCAAGACCTAAATCAATCTCTTTGCTATGCAAGTTCACCAGTTTTTCAAGCCAAACATTTAAGGCTTCGAGGTCAGACATCTTGATTATTGCTTTAGCAGAATTCTGCAAACAGAAGCTAATTCTTTTGCCATTTGGTGACGATGAATGATTTTATCAATCGCACCATGCTCCAAAAGAAACTCACTTCGTTGGAAGCCTTCAGGCAATTTTTCACGAACAGTCTGCTCAATCACGCGCGGCCCAGCAAAACCAATCAAAGCTTTAGGCTCGGCAACATTTAAATCACCCAACATCGCAAAACTTGCCGATACCCCACCCATGGTAGGATCGGTTAAAACCGAAATATAGGGCAAACCTTGAGCACGCAAACGTCCAAGCGCAGCACTGGTCTTAGCCATTTGCATCAAAGAAAACATGGCCTCTTGCATACGCGCACCACCACTGGCCGAAAAACAAATCAATGGACAACGGCGCTCAATCGCCTCATTCACTGCACGTACGAACTTCTCACCGACTACTGAACCCATTGAACCACCCATAAACTGGAATTCAAATGCGGCAGCAACCACCTCCAAACCATCAATCTTACCGACCTGAACAATCAAAGCGTCTTTTTCGCCCGTTGTTTTTTGCGCAATAACCAAGCGATCCTTGTACTTCTTTTGGTCTTTAAACTTAAGAGCATCAACCGGTGACACACTGGCTGCCACTTCCACGCCACTACCTTCATCAAAAAAAGAACTTAAACGGCGGCGGGCACTTAGGCGCATGTGATGATCACATTTAGGACAGACATCCTGATTACGATTCACTTCAGAACGATATAATACACTTTCACATTTTGGGCATTTAATCCACAAGCCTTCCGGCACGTTTTTTTTACGCTCGGTTACCTGTTTAATGCTTGGCAATATTTTTTCAAACCAACTCATCACTTGTCTCCTTGATCTGCGCGCGCAATAGCTTGCTTAAAAATCCGCATCTGTTCAACTAGAGCCTGCTTAGTGGCACTGGGATCACCGAAGTGTTTTTCAACCTGGCTTACCAAAGCAGAACCAATAATCACTGCGTCGCCTAATTTCGCCATAGTATAAGCTGAATCCGCATCACGAATTCCAAATCCTATCCCAACGGGTAAATTCACCTTAGCTCTAAGTTGAGTAACGTGACTAGCGACATCTGAAGCATCTAGCGTTCCCTTGCCAGTGACGCCTTTTAACGACACATAATAAACGAAACCACTACCCAAATGATTAACAGCAGTAAGACGAGATTCTGGCGTCGTGGGTGAAACCAAGAAAATTCGTTCTAATTCATGCAACTCTAAAGCTTCTGCATAACCCTCAGATTCTTCCGGCGGCATATCAACAGTTAAAACGCCATCTACACCAGCCTCTTGAGCATAGCGCGCGAAATTTTCAAACCCCATGGCTTCTACCGGATTTAAATAACCCATCAAAATAACAGGCGTAAGCTTGTCTTGCTCTCTAAACCTTGAAACCATTGACAGCACTTGTTTCAAGCTTACTTGGTGAGCCAGGGCACGCTCCACCGCCTTCTGAATAACTGGACCATCAGCCATTGGATCAGAAAAAGGTACGCCTAACTCGATCAAATCTGCGCCTTCATCAACCAATAGGTGCATTATTTCAACTGTAAGGTCTGGATAAGGATCCCCAGCAGTAATGTAAGGAATAAGCGCGGTTTTCCCGTGTTGTTTCAAGGAAGATAGACGATGTGAGATACGATTAACATGGTTCATAATTAAAATTCAAATCCTTCAATTTTTGCAATGGTATTCATATCCTTATCACCACGACCAGAAAGGTTAACAATGATAGTTTGCTCTTTAGTCATTGTTGGTGCTAGCTTACTCACATAGGCCAAAGCATGACTGGTTTCTAAAGCAGGAATAATTCCTTCCAGCCGAGTTAAATCACGCCAGCCCTGCATAGCCTCATCGTCATTAATCGCCACAAATTCAGCACGCCCAATGTCTTTTAGCCAAGCCAGTTCGGGACCCACACCTGGATAGTCCAAACCGGCTGAAATAGAATGGGTACCCAAAATCTGACCATTTTCGTCTTGCATCAAGTAAGTTCGATTACCATGCAATACTCCCGGCTTGCCTTTACACAAAGGAGCAGCATGCTCACCGGTTTCAAGACCATGGCCTCCGGCCTCAACACCAATAATACGCACCGATTCATCTGGTAAAAATGCATGGAACAGTCCCATAGCATTCGAACCACCTCCAACACATGCAACAACGGCATCCGGTAAACGCCCCTCTTTTTCTATATGCTGCTGCCTAGCCTCACAACCAATAATAGATTGGAAATCACGAACCATCATCGGATAAGGGTGAGGGCCTGCCACAGTGCCTATAATGTAAAAAGTATCATCGACATTAGTAACCCAGTCGCGCATGGCTTCATTTAGAGCATCTTTAAGTGTTCGTGTGCCAGACTCAACCGCCACCACCTCAGCACCCAACATTTTCATACGAGCGACATTAGGGGCTTGACGTACCACATCATCTGCACCCATGTAGACAACACATTTCAATCCTAAACGTGCTGCAACGGTAGCACTTGCCACACCATGTTGACCCGCTCCTGTTTCAGCGATGATTCTAGTTTTACCTAAATGCTTCGCCAATAAGGCCTGACCAATAGTGTTATTAATCTTGTGAGCACCTGTATGATTCAAATCTTCACGCTTAAGGTAAATTTTAGCACCACCTAATTTTTCACTCCAACGCTGCGCATAATAAAGAGGGGAAGGACGACCCACATAGTCTTGATAATCTTGAGTGAGCGCATTCAGAAACTCTGGATCTGCTTTTAGTGCATGATACTGCTGTTTTAACTCCTCCAAGGGTGCCATCAAGGTCTCGGGGGCAAACACCCCACCATAGGGACCAAAATGCCCCTTATCGTCTGGAAACTTTGCAAAATCAATCGTCATTAGAACACTCTCGTAATTATGCATGCGCAACAAACTGGGTTTGCGCTTGATGAATAAATTGCTGAATTTTATCAGCAGACTTAATACCTTTGCTGGCTTCTACACCGCCACTCACATCGACCGCCCAAACTTGAGTTTGCTCAATGGCTAATGCAACATTAGAGGGCGTTAACCCTCCAGCCAAGATTAAGGGCATCGAAAAATCTCTAGGCACCCACTGCCAGTTAAATACCTCACCAGTACCACCTGGCACACCCGGCTTATAGGTATCAAGCAGCAAGCCTTTTGCATCACTAAAATCCCTTGCCAGTAGCATTAAATCCGTCGTGGGTTGCATAGCTACAGCTTTAATATAGGGTCTTGAAAACTGACGACAAAACTCTGGCGTTTCAGAACCATGAAACTGTAACAGATCAACTTTAACTTCATTGATGACTTGCTCTACCCATTCAGGTTCTGGATCAACGAACAGTGCCGTTGAAGTAATAAACGCAGGCAAAGCCTTAACCAGTTCTAGAGCTTGAGCAGGTGTAACTGAACGCGGACTCGGAGGATAAAAAACTAAGCCGACCGCATCAGCACCTCCATTTGCAGCGGCCTGTATATCAGCAACACGCGTCACTCCACAAATTTTAACACGGGTTTTTTTTATCACTGCCAAAGCACCTCATTGGGTTGGATAATAGGTAAATCAAAAATAGCCGGGTAAAACGCATTGACAAAATAAAGCCCTGAAGCCGGTGCAGTCGCGGTAGCTTTGGTTCTATCCTTAAGTGTCAGTAATTCATTTACCCAAGATGCTTCCATTTGCCCACGTCCAATCTGCATTAGCGTACCCGCTATGTTTCTGACCATATGATGTAAAAATGCATTTGCCTTGATATCAATAAAAACAAAATCGCCACGACGAACAACCTCGACTTTCTGTACCTCTCGGCGTGGATGCGCTGCTTGACATTCCGAAGCACGAAATGATGAAAAATCCTGTTCGCCCAATAAATACTGAGCAGCGATGTTCATTATTTGCGCATCCAAAGCTTCGCGCTCCCACGTCACACGTCCAGTTAAAATTGCACTGCGCGTTGGTCTATTAAAAATGACATAACGATACTGGCGTGCTTCGGCACTAAACCGAGCATGAAACGACTTATCTACTGACTTAACCCAGCTAATACGAATATCGTCAGGTAATCTTGTATTAGTCCCCTCCAGCCAAGCTCTGAGAGGTCGCTCGGCTGAAGTTTCAAAATGGATCACCTGACCCACCGCATTTACACCGGTATCAGTTCGCCCTGCACAAAACACCTCAACAGGCTGATCAGCAATATAACTTAATGCCCATTCAACCTGCTGTTGCACAGAAGAACAGTGATGCTGCTTCTGCCAGCCACAATAGGCCTGACCAAGATACTCAACCCCGAGTGCCAGTTTAAGCATTACTTAAAGATACTTTGCTATCAATACTTCCGCAATTTGCACGGTATTGGTCGCAGCACCTTTACGGACATTGTCAGCAACAACCCATAGATTTAATCCATTTTCAATAGAGATATCTTCACGGATACGTCCAACATAAACGGGGTCGGTATCAGCCGCATCACTGACTGCCGTAGGATAACCGCCATCTTTTTGTTCATCTAATAATACCAGGCCTGCTTGTTTAGCAAACAAATCACGTGCTTGTTGCGCTGTAATTTTTTGTTTGGTTTCTATGTGAACAGCTTCACTGTGGCCAAAAAACACAGGAACCCTTACTGCCGTTGGATTCACCCTTATTTCATTGTCACCCAAAATTTTCTTAGTTTCCCAAACCATTTTCATTTCTTCTTTGGTGTAACCGTTTTCCATAAACACATCAATTTGTGGAATACAGTTAAACGCAATTTGCTTTGGATAAACCTCACATTCGACAGGCTTCAAATTCAGAATATTTGCTGTTTGTTTGGCTAATTCCTCAATCGCTTCCTTACCCGTCCCAGACACAGCTTGATAGGTAGCGACATTAATCCGGCTAATACCTACTGCATCATAAATAGGTTTGAGCGCAACGAGCATCTGAATGGTTGAACAATTTGGATTAGCGATAATACCCCGATTCTTATAGCCAGCAATCGCATCAGGATTGACTTCTGGAACAACCAAGGGAATATCCTCATCATAACGGAACTGAGAAGTATTATCGATTACAATACATCCAGCCGCCGCCGCCTTAGGGGCATAAATGGCTGACACGCTGGCACCTGGCGAAAACAGACCAATTTGTACCTGAGAAAAGTCGAAAGTTTCCAGATCCTGGACCGCAACCCACTCCCCATTAAACTCAATTTTTTTACCTGCTGAACGGCTACTGGCTAAAGGATAAATTTTTCCAACTGGAAAATTACGCTCCTCCAACACCTTCATAATCGTCTCACCCACTGCACCAGTAGCACCCACCACCGCAATATCATATTTTTTCATCATTTAAAACCTATCTTTTATCTGTTTTCAATTCAAGCTGTTCAAGCTTAGTTTCATGTTCGAGCACCGGTGTGTTGCCTTGATCCATTGATTGGCCTATAAAACGCCCCCCCTGCTCAATCGTTAGCGCACCTGTTATCAAATCCCCCATAAAACAGCCTCCTTCTAATATTTCTAGAGCGCTACAGTGAACCTTACCTTCAAGACGCCCACTCAGATAAACTGTTTTGGCAGAAATAAAACCAATAACATGGCCCATTTTTCCTATAGATATATCATTCAAAGATTCTATGTGTCCCTCTATCTTGCCATCAACATGCAAAGATGTTTCAAGATGCAACTCACCATTTAAGGTACAGCTTTGAGCGATAATTGTTTTTCCACCTTCTCGACTTGATTTCTGATTGCCTGACTTAAAGAACCCCATGGAACCCCCTCCACTCTATCAAAAATAGCTTCGTATTCCTCAACCGACCATTCAACAAATGGTGCTGGATTAAGTTTGCGTTGAACAAAATTAACTTCGTAGTGCAGGTGAGGTCCAGTAGAAACACCGGTATTACCAATACCGCCAATCAAATCACCCTGTTTAACAAAATCACCCGTTTTAACATTAAGATTATGCAAATGTCCATAAAAGGTTTTAAAACCAAAGTCATGACTTATGATTATGAGATTTCCATATCCACTTGCTTGATGATAACCAGCATACTCGACCACACCATCTGCAGTCGCAATAACTGGATCACCTTGCCGGCCTCGGTAGTCGATACCATTATGAAACTCCCGCGTTCCTCTCACAGGGTGTGTTCGCCAACCAAACCCACTAGACACGCCTTGAAAGTCACCCACTGGACGACCACTAGGAATTCTTTCTAACATTATTTGCTTTTCTAGTGTTGTTAACTGAATTAGCTTTACTCTGTCCTCTATCGCATGATCCGGAACACGCTCGACACCCATAAGATCTTCTAAGCCTTGAAGGGTTTGGTCTAGAAAAGTGATCTGCTGAACCTTTAACTCCAGCTCAACCGAAAGCTGTGTAAATGCAGCCATCAATTCTGCATATTCATGCTGACGGCTTTCAAGCGTTCTTAAAAAAGAAGTCTCTGCCGCTTGCCTGCCCTGTTCAGTCTCAACAACTTCTTTACTCAACCACCAAATACTTAACGATGCAAGAACAATAAAAGCAACAAAACCAAACAGCAGCACTCCAAAATATTTTTTAAAGATGTTCCCGAATGAATAATGGCGTGAGCCATGAACATCAGTAATGGTAATTGTAAAGTGCTGCCTAGAAGCCATATTTTATTCTTATGCTAAGGTCAAAGCATCAACAACAGCCTGCCCCATTTCTGACGTCGATACTTTTTTCATGCCTTCAGAATAAATATCTCCGGTACGAAGACCTTGATCCAAAACTTGACTTACCGCTTGCTCGACATTAACCGCCAAATCTTCGCGACCAAGACTATAACGCAACATCATAGCTGCAGATAAGATGGTTGCTAAGGGGTTTGCCAAATTTTTACCCGCAATATCTGGGGCCGAACCATGACTAGGCTCGTACATACCCTTGTTATTGGCATCCAAAGAGGCTGACGGTAGCATCCCAATAGAACCGGTTAACATTGAAGCTTCATCAGATAAAATATCACCAAACATATTGCCAGTGACAATCACATCAAATTGCTTAGGATTTCTAACCAATTGCATGGCTGCATTGTCAACATACATGTGAGTTAATTCGACTTCAGGGTAGTCTTTAGACAAGTCTGTCATAATTTCACGCCAAAGCTCTGTAACTTCCAATACATTTGCCTTGTCAACAGAACACACTTTTTTATTTCGTTTCATCGCCGCTTGGAAAGCCACATGACCAATGCGCTTGATTTCAGATTCAGAATATACATATGTGTTGTAGCCTTGGCGCTCACCGTTTTCTAATGTACGGATACCGCGTGGTTGTCCAAAATAAATGCCACCCGTTAATTCACGAACAATCAAAATATCCAACCCTGAAACGATCTCTGGCTTTAGCGTGGAAGCATTAGCTAATTGTGGATACAAAAAAGCAGGACGCAGATTGGCAAAAAGACTCAAGCCCGAACGTAAACCCAGCAAGCCTTTTTCAGGACGCACAGAAATATCTAATGACTCCCACTTATAACCGCCTACTGCACCTAACAAAATTGCATCAGCATCTTGAGCAGCCTTCACTGTAGCCTCTGGCAAAGGATGGCCTGCTGCATCGTAGCCTGCTCCACCAACCAAACCTTCGGACATATCAATATCCAAACCATGATGCGTTTTAAGAACTTCTAAGACCTTAACCGCCTCCGCAACAATCTCTGGGCCAATACCATCACCAGGTAACAATAATACTTTTTTTGTCATAATCCTAATTCCTAACTTATTTATTCGCAAATAACCAAGGCGCTTGTTGACGGCGCCTCATTTCATAATTCTTGATATCTTGCTGATGCACCAGAGTCAAACCTATATCATCTAAGCCATTTAGCAAGCAGTGACGCCTAAATGAATCGACTTCAAAAGCGATTTCAACCTTATCAGGGGTTGTTAATACCTGACGTTCCAAATCAACATCTAATCGGTAACCTTCCTGAGAGGCCACTTGCTGGAATAAGTTATCAACAACAGCCTCAGGCAATACAATAGGTAAGATACCATTTTTGAAACAGTTGTTAAAAAAGATATCTGCAAAACTGGGGGCAATGACTACATCAAAGCCATAATCCTTTAGTGCCCAAGGGGCGTGTTCACGACTAGAACCACAACCGAAGTTTTCACGTGCCAGGAGTATTTTGGCCCCTTGATAACGAGCTTGGTTTAGAACAAATTCCTGATTCAAAGGTCTATTCTCACAGGACTGCCCAGGCTCACCAACATCCATATAACGCCATTCATCGAACAAATTAGGACCAAAACCGGTTCGCTTGATCGATTTTAAAAACTGCTTAGGAATAATGGCATCTGTATCAACATTAGCACGATCCAATGGGGCCACAATCGCATTTAATCGATTAAACTGCGTTAAGCTCATACTAAATCCCCCATCAACTCACGTACGTCAACAAAATGCCCTGCAACCGCTGCAGCTGCTGCCATTTGCGGGCTTACCAAATGAGTACGCCCCCCGGCTCCCTGACGCCCCTCGAAATTTCGGTTGGAGGTAGAAGCACAATGTTTTTTGGCAGGAAGACGGTCTGCATTCATTGCCAGACACATAGAACAACCTGGATTACGCCACTCGAAACCCGCTTCTATGAATATCTTATCCAATCCTTCCGCTTCCGCTTGCTGTTTAACCAAGCCTGAACCCGGCACAGCCAATGCCTGTTCAACATTGGCGGCTACTTTTCTTCCCTTAAGCACCTGTGCAGCGGCACGTAAATCTTCAATACGCGAATTAGTACAAGATCCAATAAAGACATAATCAATATGAATATCCTTGATTGGCATATTTGCCTTCAGGCCCATATAGTCTAAAGCGCGCTGAATTCCTGATGACTTTACCGGATCTGCCTCATGATTAGGATCGGGCACACGACCGTTAACATCCACCACCATTTCTGGTGAGGTACCCCAGGTTACTTGAGGTTGAATTTTCGAGCCATCAAGATTGACTACCTTATCAAAAACGGCGTCTTCATCTGATTTTAAGTTAGACCAATTGGCAACAGCGGCATCCCAATGGATCTCGCTAGGTGCAAAGGGACGACCTTTAACATAATCAATTGTTTTCTGATCCACAGCCACCAGGCCTGCTCTTGCACCCGCCTCAATCGCCATATTACAGACCGTCATTCGACCTTCAACGGACATATCCCGCATAACCTGTCCACCAAACTCAATCGCATAACCCGTTCCACCTGCAGTACCTATTTCACCAATAATAGCGAGAACCACGTCTTTAGGCCCCACGCCAGGCTGCAGTTCACCATTCACACTGACCAGCATATTCTTCATTTTCTTTTGAATCAAACACTGGGTAGCCAGCACATGCTCAACTTCAGAGGTTCCAATACCATGAGCCAGCGCGCCGAGCGCTCCGTGAGTCGATGTATGGGAATCACCACACACCACCGTCATACCAGGAAGTGTCGCCCCCGACTCCGGGCCGACGACATGAACTATGCCCTGTCTTGGATCACCCATGCCGTACTCGATAATGCCAAATTCACGAGTATTGCTATCGAGTGTCTGAACTTGAATACGAGAAATCGGGTCTTGAATACTCTCAACCCCACCCTCCAGGCTTGTAGTAGGTACATTATGGTCAGGGGTAGCCAGGTTGGCATCAACACGCCAAGGCTTTCGCTCAGCTAGTCTTAAACCCTCAAAAGCTTGAGGTGAAGTCACCTCGTGCAAAAGCTGACGGTCGATATAAATCAATGCTGTACCGTCCTCTTCCTGACGCACAACATGATCATCCCACAACTTATCGTAAAGTGTTTTTCCTGCCATAATCATCCTATTACTCAATTCAGTTATTTAGTCATTTTATTGTTAGGCTATTTGATATAGCGCTTTTTTATAAATAACTTAAAATTATATCATTTCACCCCTTTCATAACCTAGTAAAATACCAAGATCGCTTACATCAAATCTAAAAACCACAAAAACCAAAATTTATGAGCTATCAAATAAAAGAAGTATTTTATTCCCTTCAGGGCGAAGGCTATCACACTGGAAGACCGGCCATTTTTTGCCGCTTCAGTCAATGCAATCTATGGACCGGACGCGAGCAAGATAGGCATCAAGCCATCTGCTCGTTTTGCGACACCGATTTTATTGGCACCGATGGACAAAACGGCGGACGCTTTGATAACGCAGAATCGCTCAGTCAACACCTTATGCAATTCTGGCCTACAACGACCGCTCAACCCCCTTTCGTTGTATTAACCGGTGGCGAGCCACTTTTGCAAGTTGATCAAGCACTAGTCGACAGTCTTCATCAACACGGTTTTTATATTGCCGTTGAAACAAATGGTACGAAAACTCCACCAAAAAAAATAGACTGGATTTGTGTAAGCCCGAAGGCCGGCGCTCCCTGGCTTCTCACAGAGGGCAATGAACTTAAGCTAGTCTATCCTCAAGTTGGATTAATGCCGGATACAATTCGTATAAATGGTTTTGAACATTATTATTTACAACCCATGGATGGTTCGACACAACAACAAAACCTTAAAAACGCCATTAGCTACTGCCTAGCAAACCCCACCTGGAAATTAAGCTTACAAACACACAAAATTATGGGCATTGACTAAAACCCTCACCATTACAACCAGGCCTGGTTATAGAACTAAAAGGACAAAAATATAAATGTGGAATGAAAAGTACGATAGGGATGATTTTTTGTATGGCACTGAGCCTAATGATTTTTTAAGAGTTGCCAGTTTAGTTCTGCCTGAACAGGCAAACTTATTAAGCCTAGCAGAAGGAGAAGGGCGCAATGCTTGTTATTTAGCAAGCCAAGGCCATAAAGTTACAGCCGTAGACGCATCTGAGATCGGCCTAGAAAAAGCCAGCATTCTAGCTGAAATAAAAAAGGTAGAACTCTATACTGAGTTAGCCGACCTAGCCGACTACGACATGGGAGAAGAAAAATGGGATGCGATTATCGCAATATTCTGCCACCTGCCACCTGAACTACGAAAAACAGTTGCAAAACGCATTATTAAAGCCCTGAAGCCGGGAGGTTTTTACATTTCAGAAGTCTATGCAAAAAAACAGCTAACAAATGAAACCGGAGGACCAAAAGATATTAACCTACTTATAGATCTGGAAGAAATCCAAAAAGAAATGTTTGGCTTAAACTGGATCCATTCACAACAAATAGAGCGTGAGATTTTTGAAGGAAGCGGACACACAGGTAAAGGATGGGTTAGCCAAGTAATAGGTCAAAAACCTAGTTAAAAGTTAGATACTCCTGCTGGCCTGCCTGTTTTGTCAACCATAATAATAACGCGCCGGTTTAATGAGCGACCATAGGCATTATCATTTGGGGCAACAGCTTCATTATCTGCTCGCCCTTCAATAGTAACCAGATCCTTGTCCACCCCCATATAGATAAAGGTTCTGCCTACGGTGGCCGCACGTGATGCTGACAACTCCCAGTTTGATGGAAACTGCAAGGTGTTAATCGGGACACTATCGGTAAATCCAGTAATTCTAATTGCTTGACCACGGCCAGCTAACGTTTCTCCGAGCAATTCTAACTGAAGCCGAGTTCGGTCATTAATTGTCGCACGACCACTCTCAAAAAAACTGTCGGAACGCAATGTAATCTTTGTATAGTTGGGTGTATCCTCAATATCAATATCTTTAGGATCAACACGCGCCATTGCCTGCTGAATTTCCTCAGTTGATACTGGAGGCTTCAAATCTAAGGGGTTTAGCTCAGAACCTAATATACTGGCAGTCTGCTGATCAAGCATCGAAGTTTTTTCACCCATCAGCGACTCAACAAAGGTATCTCTATCCGCAGGATCCACCACTGAAATTAACCACATCACCAGAAAGAAGACCATTAAGACGGTCATCAAATCAGCTAAAGCTATCTTCCAAGATCCACCATGCGCACCGCCTTCATCATGCCCGGAACCTCTGCGACGAGCCATTAAAAAAATCCTTCCATATTATTAGTTTCGCGGCAATTCATATTCTGGCGGAATACGTTGGCGGGCAATTTCAACCGCTAAGCTTGGTGATACACCATTGGCATAAGCGTCAAGATATGCAGCAATCATTTCAAGTAGAGCACGCTCCTGACGGTTCATCACCTCAAGAAAGTGCGTAAAAGGAGCAACAAATGCAAATGCCAAAAATATACCCATTAAAGTTCCAACCAATGCCGCCCCCACAGATTGGCCAATTAAGGCAACATCCATTTCACCACCTAATAACGTCATGGTCATAATAACCCCCATAATCGCAGCGATAATACCAAAGCCCGGCATCCAGTCTGCAATCTTTCCGGTGGCCTTAGGAACCTCCATTCTTGAATTATAGATTGCATCTATCTGTTCAATTAAATGAGACTCAAAACTCTGGCTCTGCGGTGGATTAAGCAATAAATAGCTAAAATTATCTATAACAAACTTTTTCAAAACTCGGTGTTTTAGAACCCTAGGATAATTTCGGAAAATCGGGCTAGAATCAGGGACGAAAATATGTTTTTCCAATGCTAAAATACCACTTGCCCGCCCTGTTCTCACCAACTCATCTAGTAAACCTAAAGCTTCAGCATACAACTTTTTATTTACAGGTTCACCCCCAAAAACACGACCAACACTTGCCAAGGTTGCAAACCAAACATGCATCGGAGCAGAAAGCATAAATGCGCCTAACGCAATGCCCAAAATCACCACCAACTCAGCAGGGTGCCATATCGCTGATAAGTTGCCGCCCATTAGCAAGAAACCGCCAAGGAAGCTTAAAAAAACAATAATAATTCCGAAAGGTTTGGCTAGTGTGCTCATTGGCTCCATTTCACTTTGTTTTGTCAGTGAGCTTAACTGTCATGCTCACAATCTACTCTGCTAAACGAATCTGACTTAATTCCCTCAAAGTCCTTGGGAGCGGTAATCCGCGTTTTGCACGATCAGATAAGGCTTCTTCTAGCGATGAAGCACCGAATGTTTTTATATAACTACCCGCTACAAGCTCAAGTTTAGAGCCTGGCTTACAACTAAAAACTGCATTGACCGACTCCCCTTTTGGTAACTGGATTAACTTATTCCCCTTACCCTTGTTTAACTTAGGTAACGAGGAAGATGGAAAAACTAATAATCGAGGTTCTGAAGTAGCCACAACCACCCATCCATCCTCAATTAACTTACAAGGAGCTAGTACTTGTGCATTTTCTTCCAACGTCAGCAGCGCTTTACCCGATTTAGTTTTTGAAATTAAATTAGTATAACCCGTCACAAAACCATAGCCGGAACTTGAAGCCAGAAGCACCTTATCTGTCAGTTCACCCATTATGACTTGACAAATCATTGCCCCCGTTGGCAATGTAACGCGACCTGAGAGGGGCTCTCCATGACTTCTAGCTGAGGGTAAACTATGGCCAGCTAAACTATAAGCTCGGCCCGTGGTATCAAAAAACACCGCCATTTGACGAGAATGCCCTTTTATCTGAACCGAAAATCCATCCCCAGACTTATAGGCAAGCTGCTGACCATCAACATCATGACCTTTTGCTGCTCTAACCCACCCATTTAGTGAAAGCACCAAGGTTACAGGCTCAGACGGCAACAAATCTTGTTCACTCATGACTTTAGCTGCAGACGCTTCAACCAATGGCGAGCGTCGGTCATCGCCATAAATTTTAGCATCTGCGATTAACTCCTTCTTGACCTGGGTTTTTAACCTCGCTTCGCTCGATAAAATTAACTCCAATTTACTGCGCTCAGCATCCAATTCAGACTGTTCTGCTCTAATTTTAACTTCTTCAAGCTTGGCCAAATGCCGCAATTTTAACTCAAGTATCGCTTCTGCTTGAATTTCCGTTAAATTAAAATGCGCCATTAATACTGGCTTGGGCTTGTCTTCTTGACGAATAATCGCTATCACTTCATCAATATTTAGAAAAGCAATTAACAGGCCATCAAGAATATGCAAACGATCTAACACCTTATCTAAACGGTATTGCAATCGACGTCTTACGGTTTCAACTCGGTAGATTAACCATTCATTAAGCATATCGAACAAGGACTTAACCTGAGGGCGCCCATTTAAACCAATCACATTCAAGTTCACGCGATAACTGCGTTCTAAATCAGTAGTCGCAAAAAGATGAAGCATTGTTAACCCTATGTCCACCCGCTTAGATCGGACCTCAATCACCAATCTCGTCGGATTCTCATGATCCGATTCATCGCGCAAATCAACCACCATAGGCAGTTTCTTAGCCCTCATTTGTTGCGCAATTTGCTCCAACACTTTTGCCCCTGAAACCTGGTAAGGCAAAGCAGTCACCACAATATTAACACCCTCCTCAACGTCATAGGCTGCACGTTGACGGATTGATCCCTGCCCCGTTCTGTAGGTTTGCTTTATCTCATCGCGCGGCGTAATGATCAACGCTTGATTAGGATAATCAGGACCAGGCACTAAATCAAATAGCGCCTCTTCTGAAATTTTGGGGTTTTCAATCAAAGCCACGCATGCATCAACAATCTCAACTAAGTTATGCGGGGGAATATCTGTTGCCATGCCTACAGCAATACCCGATGTGCCGTTTAACAAAATATGAGGCAATCTAGCAGGCAATACCTGAGGTTCTGAAAGCGTGCCATCGAAGTTTGGCACCCAGTCAACAGTTCCTTGATCGACTTCTTCAAGCAACGCTTGAGCAAACTTTGATAATCTAGATTCTGTGTAGCGCATCGCAGCAAAGGATTTAGGATCATCGATTGAACCCCAGTTGCCTTGACCGTCAACAATTGGATAACGGAAAGAGAAACTCTGCGCCATCAACACCATAGCTTCATAACAAGCACTATCCCCGTGTGGATGAAATTTTCCTAACACATCCCCCACTGTACGAGCAGATTTTTTATATTTTGATGTCGCCTTTAAGCCCAACTCGGACATCGCGTAAATAATGCGACGCTGAACAGGCTTCAGTCCATCACCCAAGTGTGGCAAGGCTCTATCTAAAATCACGTACATCGCATAATCAAGATAGGCTTTTTCAGTAAACTGAGCAACACTCTGTTGCTCAATACCCTCATAGTTTATTAAATTCTGAGACACATTAACCCTTGATGATGAACGGTATATTAATCTTTTGACATTTTACCCATGGCGCAGCTAACAAATGATTTTGCTTTGGCACCGACTGAACTCAAACCCTCAACACTGCCCTGCTCGGGATAACCCAAAGCCAACAAAAGAGCTTTAATAGCTGTAAGTTGCTCTTCATCCGCATCAAAACTCACCCAACCTTGCTGATAATCAACCGTAACTTGGCTTACGCCATCTAATTGAGATAACTTTGATACAATAGTATTTGCGCAGCCACCGCATTTAATATTTTCCAATCTTAACCTATGCAGCATACTTGCTCCTAGCTTTAATGAGTGAACACATGAATATCTTAACAGAGAAACCCCGCACTGGCGCCGAAAAACGCGCTGCAAAAAGAGCTAATCTGGACAAACCGGCAACCATGAGGGTTAATGAAACCGAAACCACGGTCCGAATTGTCAATATTTCAACTACAGGATTAGGCTTAATTAGCACTGAACACCTGACGCCCAAAAGCCTAGCTGAAATCAATCTAAATTTATACTTCTATAACGAGCTAACCCATCTTAAGCTGACCGCTATCGTGGTTCACTCAACCCCAGTTCAAGAACAATTTCTAATTGGTCTATCACTATGTGACCTTAATCCTTTTTCATTTCGAGTGATCAATCAGTTCGTCGAACTGCATGGCTAGTTCTCATGCCGATGGGATCTATTTCTCCAAGATTTCGTCTCAATAACTTGTTTGGCCGTTTTAAACGATCTTATTTTTTTTACCGGTTTTTGTAAAAGTAAATTGTTTGGAAACACTAGTGTATTACCATCTTGATCGCGCAAATGAATCTGAAACAAGCCTATTTCAATTAATTCACCTTTAACCGAATTGACCCCATCAATAATTTCAATCTTATCCCCGACCCTTGCTGGAAAGTTAAAAAACACAATCACGCCAGAGGTTAAATTACTCAATATAGACCACTGCGCAAAAAGTGCCACACCAAGGACAGCCAACACCGAGGTCGTCACTACCCAAAGCCCTCGATAATCGACCCCCCAAATCATTGAGATAACCAGGGTCAAAAAGACTGCGAGCATTATTTTCAACAACCAAATAATTTGCTCAACTCTGTTTTGATGCTTCTTGTGATCTGCGGCCCACTGTCTAATAAACGAAGAGCCCAGCTTCAACAAGAATATGAAGCCCAGAACAGTCAACAATGAAAGCAACAACTGAAACAACCAGCGATATTCGATTAGCATTATTGTCTCCACTACTCCACCCCAAATGATGACGCTATAAGTCAGTAGGACTGTTCAATATGGTGCTTAAATGTTTGTAAATCACTTTTAAGCTCATACATAAGATTATTGCTTGTCTCAGGAGTATTCGTATTGGATTTTGACGACTCGAGAGGAACAAATTTAGACTGTGCAAGCCTTGCCTTCGCACCGGGAATGGTATAACCCTGTTCGTGTAACAGAATTTTTATCTCCATTAGCAGCACTACATCTTGCTTTTGATAATAGCGCCGACCTCGGCGCTTATTTGGATTTAGTTGCGGGAAAACCTGCTCCCAATAGCGTAAAACATGGGACTTCAGTTGGCAAATCTCACTGACTTCACCAATGGTAAAGTATTTTTTATCAGGGAGATCAATTTCCAACTGCAAAGACTGTGACATGTTAATTACTCATTGCTATCAATTTTAATTCTGAGTTTTTGCCCTGGTTTAAAAGTAACTACACGTCGCGCCATGATAGGTACTTCTTCACCTGTTCTTGGGTTACGACCAGGTCGCGAACTCTTATCCCTAAGTTCAAAGTTTCCAAACCCTGAAATCTTAACACACTCCCCACCCACCAAAACATCAATAATTTCTTGAAAAAAGTCTTCAACCAGCTCTTTTGCTTCTCGCTTATTGAAACCATAAACATCCGCAAGGGTTTCAGAAATTTCTGCTTTTGTTAACGTTGCCATTATTTTCCTTTGTTTAACTTATCTCAGCTCGGCCGCTAGCGTTGATTTGACATGCTCAATAATCTTTTGGGTTAACTGCTCTACCTCTTCATCCTGAAGGGTACGATCTTGATGTTGAATTTTCAAACTTAATGCAACACTTTTATCCGAATTAGCGACGCCCTGCCCCTGGTAAACATCAAAAACCTGAATCTCTTTTAATAAAGTTGATTCAACTTGCTTAACATGTTCAACCAGCGTCTGCACAGCAACGTCACGTTTAATTACAAATGCTAAATCACGTTGTACTTCAGGAAACTTAGAAACACCTGTTACCTTTGGAACCTGAAGAGTCAATAAACTATCTAAAAATATCTGAAACATAAAGACCGCGCCATTAACACCAAACGGCTTCTGCCACTGTGGATGCAGTTGACCCATAATACCAATTCGACGATCTCCATACATAATAGCGGCACACTGACCAGGGTGAAACTCAGGTGACTGTGTAGCAGAAAAGTGAACTCGACCATGTAGATGACTCATCGCTAAAAGATTTTCGACATCACCTTTTAAATCAAAAAAATCAACTTTTCGATTATCATTGGCCCAACCCAGTGGATGTACTTCCCCAGCAATCAAACCACCTATCACCGCAGTTTGCTGAATTTCATTCTCCTCTAAGCTAAACATCAAGCCTGTTTCAAAAATACGAACTCGCGATTGCTGACGTTTTTGGTTATAGCTTAGGCTTTGCAGTAATCCAGGAAACAATGATGTTCGCATTGCACGCATATCTTCAGAAATTGGGTTTTGCAATAATACGTAAGGAATCTCAGGTGAAAGTTTTTGCAAAGCCTGCTCTTCAACAAAGCTATAGGTTATTACTTCATGATAGCCACGCTGCAACATAGCTTGACGCAATAAATGTGTGTCCTGCTCTGACTCTGGAAGAGGTTTTAGATTCAAAGGCATACCAACCTGACTATCCGGGAGGTTGTTGTAGCCATAAACCCTCGCCACTTCTTCAATAAGATCGACTTCAATTTGCATATCAAATCGATAGCTAGGTGCTGTCACCAACCAACCCTGTTCATTTTCTCTGACTTCACAACCTAAGCGTAGCAGCAAATCGGTGACAAAATTATCTTCAATTTGCGCACCTAACAATTTATGTAAACGTGCTCGGCGTAAAACCAGTTCAGCAGGTTCTGCAATCGCATCTTGGTCAACACAGACCACCCATTTTGAAACCTGTCCACCAGCAATATCAGTTAATAACTGCATAGCGCGATTCAGTGCACGCTCGGGTAACTTGGGGTCAACACCACGCTCAAAGCGGTGAGAGGAATCAGTGTGCAAACCATATTGACGTGCCTTGCCAACAATAGCCAATGGAGAAAAATGTGCACATTCAAAAAACAAGCGCTGCGTACTGTCCGTTACCGATGTCGCTAAGCCACCCATAATACCCGCTAACGCAATCGCACCAGAATCATCAGCAATCACTAAAGTCTGCTGATTTAAATTCAATTTTTTGTCATCAAGGGTGACTAACTGTTCACCCGCTTGGGCATAACGCACCTGCAATGTTCCGGAAAGCTTATCCGCATCAAAAGCATGCATCGGTTGACCCAACTCCAACATAACATAGTTGGTAATATCTACCGTTAAACTGATCGGCCTTACACCAGAGCGCTCTAAACGCCGAACCATCCAATCCGGTGTTTGAGCAGAAGCCCTATAACCCTCAACAATACATCCCAAATACTTTGGACATGCTTGACTATCATGTACCTCAATTGTCTGAGAACACTCCCCATGCACTGAAACTTCCTGCTGCGGGTAAGGTGTGCTAAATGATAAACCACTGATCAGGGCAACCTCTCGTGCTAGACCCTCAACACTTAAACAATCAGCACGATTCGGTGTTAGATCAACATCAATCATGACATCATTCAATTGTAGGTAGTCACGAATATCAACACCGACAGGTGCATCCAACGGTAACAGCTTTAAACCATCATAATCCTGCTCCAAGCCTAACTCTTCACCTGAGCACAGCATGCCCATCGATGCAACGCCACGCAATTTAGCCTTTTTAATTTTAAAATCACCAGGTAAGATTGCACCCACCACAGCACAAGGAACCTTGATACCTGGTTTAACATTGGGTGCACCACAAACAATCTGCAACAATTCACCTGAGCCAATATCAACTTTTGTAATATTTAACTTTTCAGCATCAGGATGTTTCTCTACTTGGATGACTTCAGCAATGAAAACACCACTAAATTTAGGGGCTATCGGTGACAAATCATCCACTTCCAAACCGGCTAAGCTTAGTGCTTCAGCCAGCGTTTGTGTATCCCAATCTGGGTTCACCCATTCTCTTAACCATTGTTCGCTTAATTTCATTCGACTCACTCATTCTTTTATTTTCGGATTCGACCTTTACCAGGCCTGGTTATTTAAACTGACGTAAAAACCGTAAATCATTTTCGAAGAACAGCCGTAAGTCTTTAACGCCATAGCGCAGCATAGCTAAACGCTCAACACCCAGCCCAAATGCTAATCCGGTATAAACTTCGGGATCGATCCCCACATTGGTCAACACATTCGGATGCACCATTCCACACCCTAAGACCTCAACCCAACGTCCCTCACCAAACAAATCTGTAGCAATATCTACTTCGGCAGAAGGTTCAGTAAAAGGGAAATAAGACGGTCTAAATCTTGTTTTAAGACTTTCATCTTCAAAGAAATGTCTCAAGAAGTCCGTAAGAAGGCTCATTAATTGTGCGAAATTAGCATTCTTCTCAACAATTAAACCTTCAACCTGATGGAACATAGGGGTATGTGTTTGATCCGAGTCACAACGATAAACCCTACCAGGTGCAATAATACGAATAGGAGGTTGATGATTTTCCATGATACGAATCTGGACACCTGAAGTATGGGTTCTCAGCACCCTTGAAGCATCAACATAAAAGGTATCATGCATTGCCCTTGCTGGATGAGTTTCAGGAATGTTTAAAGCACCAAAATTATGCCAATCATCTTCGATTTCGGGGCCGGTAGCGACTTCAAAACCAGACCGCGCAAACAAGGTTTCAATGCGTCTTAAAGTTCGTGTTACAGGGTGCAAACCGCCCAAGTCAGCGCCACGACCAGGCAGGGTCACATCCACCGACTCTTGTGAAAGTTTTTCTGCCAGTGCTGCGGCTTCAAGATGCGACTTTTTTTCAGTTAAGAGTTGTTGAATAGCATGCTTAGTATCATTAATAAGCTGACCAGCTAAGGGTCGCTCTTCAGCCGACAAGCCCCCTAGAGTTTTCATTAACTGTGTGACTTGCGCTTTTTTACCCAAAAACTCGACACGTAATTGCTCAAGACTTGACAACTCCCTTACAGAAGCGACTTTTTGTTTAACTTGATCAAGCAGATCTTGCAAGATTGGTTGCATGGTTTTTTCCTAGCTAGATAAATAGTATTGCTAAATTGTTTTAATTACGCACCAACAGATTGAAAACAAATTAGCAATATCATTTGACAAAAAAGGGGCTTACGCCCCTTAATTATCAAGATATAAACTTGACTTACACTAATGCCGCTTTTGCTTTCTCTGCAATTGCAGCAAATGCTGGTGCATCATGGATCGCAATATCAGATAGTACTTTACGATCTACTGCAACACCCGCCTTGCTCAAACCATTAATAAAACGGCTGTAGGTCATACCATTAATACGAGCTGCCGCATTAATACGTGCAATCCATAAACGACGGAATTGACGCTTTCTTTGACGACGGTCACGATATGCATATTGACCCGCTTTGATAACTGCTTGATTAGCTGTCGTAAACTGCTTGCGACGGGCACCATAATAACCCTTCGCAGCCTTCATTACTTTTTTGTGCGCAGCACGGGCTGTAACGCCTCTTTTAACTCTTGCCATGTCTCAAAACTCCTTGACTATAAGTACGGTAACATACGACGAACCATAGCCACATCATGGTCATGGATCATGTTAGGCGCACGCAACTGGCGCTTACGCTTAGTTGATTTTTTAGTCAGGATATGACGCAAGTGAGATTGTTTACACTTGAAACGGCCTGAACCAGTTTTTTTGAAGCGCTTAGCCGCGCCACTGTGTGATTTAATTTTTGGCATGTCAAACTCCGCATTTGGATGAATAAGATTCACCATCTTTTCATCTGCCTCTTAAACAAACGACTACTTAGATATTATCAAAGCAGCCAGTCGGAACAACGAACAGCACTGAGGGAGCTGCACCAGTCAACAGATAACTAACATTATCTGAAGCCGATTGTTGTAGTGGCTATAGATTTCTCTATTTGCCTTTTTTTGTTGGCGCGATCATCATTTGCATTTGACGACCTTCCATCTTAGGTTCTTGTTCAACGGTGGCTACCTCTTGAACATCTACCTTGATGCGATCCAACATCTTCATTCCCAGTTCCTTATGAGTGATCTCACGTCCACGAAACCAAATGGTAACTTTGACACGATCACCCTGTTCAAGAAAACGCATCAGGTTGCGAAGCTTTACCTGATAATCTCCTTCCTCAGTTCCTGGGCGAAACTTAACTTCTTTTACTTGTACTTGCTTCTGATTTTTCTTGGCTTCGTGCTGTTTTTTCTGTTGCTGATAAACAAACTTACCATAGTCCATTATTCTGCAAACGGGAGGATCTGCTTTCGCTGCAATCTCAACAAGATCCAGGCCTGCTTCTACAGCCTGTGCTAATGCTTGTTTAGTAGGCACAACGCCTACCTGCTCACCATCCTGATCAATTAATCGTACTTCTTTTGCGTTAATTGCCTCATTGATGTTGTCTTTTGGTGCTTCTGGTTGTTGTGGTCTCGGTCGACCTCTTCTTACAGCGATAGTTTTATCCTCCAACTAATTTTTTACTGCTGCGGTGTTTGATCCCTACCTAAGCAAGCTATATCACGCATCAATAAATCAATTAATGCTTCAAAACTATAGCTTCCAAGGTTATCACCACCACGTGCTCGAACATTCATTGTGCCATCGTTCACCTCTTGGTCACCTGCAACCAAGATATAGGGAACACGCTGCAATGTATGTTCACGAATTTTAAACCCAACCTTTTCATTTCTCAAGTCTGTTTCGACTCTAAACCCCTGTTTTTTCAGTTTTTCTGCAAATTGAACCACATAATCGGCATGGTTTTGAGATATGGGGGCCAAAACAAGTTGAACTGGTGCCAACCAAGTAGGGAACTTACCCTCATAATGTTCAATCAAAATACCTACAAAACGCTCCAACGAGCCCAATATCGCTCGATGAATCATAACAGGGTGATGCTTTTCATTGTCGTTACCAACATAAACTGCATCTAAACGATCTGCATTGGTCATAGAAAAATCAAGTTGAATTGTGCCACACTGCCAAACCCGCCCGATACAATCCTTCAAACTAAATTCAATTTTAGGGCCATAAAAAGCACCTTCGCCCGGTTGCAATTCATAGCTTAAGCCAGCATCCTTTAATGTCTCTTCTAATGCTTGCTCCGCCTGATCCCATACCTCATCTGACCCCACTCGCTTTTCAGGTCGAGTTGAGAACTTGACTTCGATATTATCGAAGCCAAAGTCTGCATAAGTTTGATAAACCAGATCGATACATCCCTGAACTTCAACTTTAACCTGATCAGGGGTACAAAAGATATGTGCATCATCCTGCGTAAAAGAACGCACACGCATTAGACCATGTAACGTACCCGATGCTTCGTTTCGATGCACGGTACCAAATTCAGCCACACGAACAGGTAAGTCACGATAACTATGAAGTTGACGATTATAAACCATAATATGCCCTGGACAATTCATAGGCTTAACTGCATAGTCACGATGTTCAGTATGGGTGGTAAACATATTGTCTTTAAATTTATCCCAGTGCCCAGACTTCTCCCACAAAACCCGATCCATAATAAATGGCGTGCGAATTTCTTCATAATCGTGATGCCGTAGTTGTTCGCGCATATAATCTTCGACTACACGGTAGAGCGTAGTGCCT
The DNA here is from genome assembly GCF_023278225.1 of Thiomicrospira microaerophila. GTDB lineage: Bacteria > Pseudomonadota > Gammaproteobacteria > Thiomicrospirales > Thiomicrospiraceae > Thiomicrospira > Thiomicrospira microaerophila_A. The sequence continues at coordinate 566,265 of NZ_CP070959.1, read as the reverse complement.
TTTGGATGCCAAAACGCCATACCTGGAGCAATATCTTCGATATGAAATAAATCTAGCAATTTACCCAGCTTACGATGATCCCGCTTTTCAGCCTCTTCCATCATCGTTAAATACTCATCCAGCTCTTGTTTTGAGCGGAAAGCCACACCATAGATGCGCTGTAACATTTTATTATCTGAGTCGCCACGCCAATAAGCACCCGCTAAATGAGTCAACTTAAAGGCTTTGATATGCGACATATTCGGCACATGCGGACCGCGACACATGTCAACATACTCTTCATGGTGGTACAAACCGAACTCTGATTCTTCAGGCAAATCAGCAACCAACTCAAGCTTGTAGTCTTCTTTGCGAGCACTAAAAATGTCAACAACATCAGCCCTTGGCGTCATTACTTTTTTGACAGGATAACTGGTTTTAGCCAACTGCTTCATTCTTGCTTCTAATGCGACCAAATCATCAGGCGTAAGGGAAACTGGCGTCTCAACATCATAATAAAATCCGTTTTCAACCACTGGCCCAATCGCCATCTTGGCTTCTGGATGAAGTTGCTTTAATGCATGCCCCAAAAGATGTGCACAAGAATGACGCATAATGTGCAAACCATCATCATCTTTAAGCGTAACAATTTGCAGCATAGCATCATCAAAAACAAGGTCTGATGCATCAATCAACCGACCATTGACGCGCCCTGCAATCGTCGCCTTGGCCAATCCGGCACCAATATCCTGGGCAACCTGCATCACCGATACAGGGTTGTTGTAATTCCTTTTAGAACCATCTGGCAAAGTAATGACTGGCATAACGATCTCACAAACAAGTTAAATGTTAAAAACAAGCTGGAAATTATAGCATAGCATCAATTAGCAACATTAATCTTTATTGTAAAATTTAGAAAGCGTCTGATATAAGGTATCTGGGTTAATTGGTTTTGTTATATGACCTACCATACCCAACCTTTGACAACGCTGCTGCTCTTCAATCATAGCATGCGCAGTCATTGCAACAATCGGCAAGCCATCATATCGAGCTTGGGCTTTTATTTCCTCAGTAGCTGTATAACCATCCATTACTGGCATTTGTAAGTCCATTAACACCAAATGAAAGGCATCCGCACCCAGGTCATTCAATATATCCAAAGCCTTTTGACCGTTTTCAGCTAGCTTAACACTCACTCCTTTAGCTTCAAGAAGCTTTCTTGCCAACAACTGATTTACCAAGTTATCCTCAACAAGCAATATCGACATTCCTTCAAGCCCTAATTGCTCACCATTTTCAGAAGGCTTCGCTTTACGAGGCGACTGCTTTAATAAAACTTCTTCTATATCCCTCGGCATTAAGGGCTTCATCATCACACGCTTTGCTCCCAGCCTTACTGCGCGTTGAAAAAGCTGATCCGAATCAAACGCAGATACAACAATCAACTCAGGCTTTGCGACGATCCAGCGATCAATTTCGCGCAGCAAGCTTTCACCATCCATCTCAGGCATAACCCAGTCAACAAAACAATAATCAAACTCTTCCGCGCGTTTCTTAAGTACCTCCAAAGCCTTCGCACCGGAATCAACAGCCTCAACAGCAACACCATAATGACCTAACATCTCCACCATGACCTGCCTTGCGACAATTTGGTTATCAACAACCAAAGCACGTAAGTTAGATGGCAGAGACTTCTTGGACAAATCACTCTCATCAAAAGGTTTAGCCACCTCAAGCTTCACGTCAAAACTAAAGCGAGATCCACGCCCAGCCTGACTCTCAACCTGAATACGCCCTCCCATTAACTCAACTAATTTTTGGGAAATTGTCAAACCCAGCCCCGTACCACCAAAACGACGCGTTGTTGAATTATCAGCTTGGTTAAACTCCTGAAACAGGTTTTTTATCTGCTCAGCACTCATCCCAATTCCAGTATCTTCGACACTAAAGGTCAAAACCACGCACGCAGGTGCACCATGACCAATCTCCGTTACCTCAACGGCCAACCTAACATACCCCTGCTCAGTAAACTTAACTGCGTTTGACAGCAAATTAGTTACCACCTGGCTTAGACGAAGCGGATCACCCTTAAAGTGACTATAGCGCTTAATCAAGTCAGCATCCTTAATATCAAGCAACAACTCAACCCCCTTCTCTCCGGCCTTCTGCCTTACCATGACAAGAGAATTAGTCAAAACATCCTGCAGACTAAAATCAACCATTTCAAGCTGCAACTTTCCAGCCTCAACTTTTGAAAAATCCAAAATATCATTAATGATTCCGAGAAGTGACTGACCCGCAATATGTATTTTATTAACATAATCGTACTGACGCTCATCAAGATCGGTTTTAAGGGCAAGATAAGCCATTCCGATAATGGCATTCATTGGCGTGCGAATTTCATGACTCATGTTGGCTAAAAACATCGACTTAGCCTTACTCGCCTCAGTTAGTTGAACATGCGTTATTTTCAAATCCTCAATAGCCGCATTTAACCCCTGTTGTAACTTTGCAAGATCACCCTGATACTCACCCTGCATCTTGCGTTCAAAGTCACCATTAGCTGTTGATGAAATTGCCTTATTCGCCTCACTCAGCGCCTCTGCCCAACAAGACAATAAATTATTAAAACTGCGCTGCATCTGACCAAATTCATCCTGACGCTGACATGCTGTCTGCTGATCAAAACGCCCGCTCTCCATCAAGCCCACCATCATGCCTGTCATTCCCCGCAACGGCTTGATAACCCTCTGCCTCAAATCCCACAACAAAACAAAGGTAAGCAACAAAAGAATCAACAAAATCCCGACATTAATGCTAATCAAGGACTGCTTGATAGCGGCAACTTCAGCCAGCACAGGTTGTGCATCCAACAATAAAACATTCTTTCCAATCTCAACCCCATTATTGTCAATCACTGAATCAACAACCATAATTTTACCATCTACCAAAACAGGAGCGGTCTGCCCGTTCACCAGGTGCCAGTGTGATTTAATAAAATCAGCGGTATCTAAGTCAAACCATTCCTTGTGTGCCAACAAATACCCGGATGGAAATTCCATGTTGCCTTGATAGGCACGGGGCAGCCGCCCTTGAGTCCTGTTGGCAACTGCCTGCTGATCAATGACCATTACCCATTCAACACCTTGCTCTTTTAGTGCTCGAACAACAGAACCCACACCCTGAGTCAAAGACACCAACCCCACCATCTCACCTAAATGATAGACCGGAGAGAAGCCAACAATACCCACCCCAGCATTACCTACCCCAAAAGCAGCTGCTGCTCGCCCTTCCCGCATCACCTTAGCGCCCAATGGATGAGGAGCCACCTCGCCCCAAAACCCGGCATCCCATGAACGTGCCATAATGATGCGATTCATATCAATTACCTGCGCTGTTACACACCTAAACTGCGATACTCGTGCATAATCTTCACGCATCTCACTTAAGCCAGACAGCATCAAATCCCGATCATCAAAAAACAAACCTTCTTTTATGCGTTCATCTCGAGCAATTGATGCCCCCATACTCACAACCGACTCTTCCTTCGACTCCAACCTTAAAGCTAATTCTTTGAGCGCTAGTTCTGCAGCCTGATCAAATGCCTTGCTAGTTTCCGGTTCAACCGTAGTGTAATAAAAAGCGACACTTATCCCTGCCATAACTAGCAAAGTCACCAATAGAGATCTAACAATCATTGAACTAAAAAGCGAACTAGAAATTTTTTCTTTAATCTGGCTGAACAACATCGGCTAGGCACCATAGTTAAGGTTAAAATAATCAATACTAAGAATTCTATCACTTCACTTGACATTCAAACAGCTTTACGAAAGCCACATTCAACAATAAAATTCAAAAACACTACTGACTGAATGTTTTAAACATTTAAATAATCTCGTTTATAATGGCTATTATGAAAAATCACACAATAAACTATGCGCAAATACCGATGCAGTCGGTAGGACCCTTCAAACTCACAGGGGATTTGATTACTGACAATCTCATGGTTCCAATGGCCACCTACGAGACTCCTTTATGGCCCTCAGTTGCGCGCGGAGCACGAACCACAGCTCACGCTGGCGGGATTCGCGTGACCCTGATAGATGAACGGATGACACGCTCAATACTCTTACAGGCTGATCATGCCGGTGAAGCATTACGTTGCATGCGTGCACTAAAAGCCCAGCAGCCAGACATGCAATCAATCGTCAATCAAACCAGTCGATTTGCCAAGCTGATAGACACTCATTTCCAAATTATTGGCAACCTCATCTATCTTCGCTTTGAATTTACCACCGGAGACGCATCTGGACACAACATGGTGACCCAGGCAGCAGACACCCTGTTTCCATGGATACTGCAACAATTTCCTACACTCAGCTATGTTTCCATATCGGGCAACTTCTGCACAGATAAAAAAGTCTCTGCTGTCAATGGCATCTTAGGACGCGGTAAAAACGTAGTTTGCGAAACAATAATTTCGGCCAAGCTCTGTCAACGCTTTCTTAAAACCACACCACAGGCCTTGGTTGATCTGCACATCAAAAAAGATCTAATAGGCTCTATTGTTTCAGGGGGACTGCGCACAGCCAATGCCCACGTTGCCAATATGCTGCTTGGTTTCTATCTGGCTACAGGCCAAGATGCGGCCAATATAGTAGAAGGCTCGCAAGCGATTAATCATGCGGAAGTCACGCCAGAAGGTCACCTTTATTTCTCAACCACCCTGCCAAATTTAATTGTTGGAACAGTCGGCAATGGCAAAGGGTTGGACTTTGTGCAACAAAACCTTGAACAACTTGGCTGCAACGACCCGCAAGCCAAACCTGGCGACAATGCGCGCCGTTTAGCGTGTATTGCCGGCGCTACTGCACTTTGTGGAGAGTTATCCCTTTTGGCCGCGCAAACAAACCCGGGTGAGCTTATGTCTGCACACTTAAAACTAGAACGCTCACACCGTGACTAAAAACCATTCAATAACACAACGTAAGCAGGACCATATTGACTTCCTGCTATCCGACCCATTAATCGAGCGCAATCAACGTGATTTTGACCTTATCCAATTAACCCACCGCGCTCTTCCCGAGCTTGATTTTGCTTCGGTTAACTCCAAATTATCCTTGTTTAGTAAAACACTCGACTTCCCGCTACTGATTTCGTCTATGACCGGTGGGGCTGCAGAAAACTTGGGGCAAATAAATCGCCACCTTGCCGAAGCCGCTGAACACTGCCAGGTAGCCTTAGCGGTAGGGTCACAGCGCGCCATGATTGAAGACACATCTGCTCGCCGCAGCTTCGATTTACGTCAATATGCGCCATCCATTCCACTACTCGCCAATATCGGTGCCGTTCAGTTAAACACCGGCTATGGTTTTGAACAGGCCAGAATTGCAATTGATTGTTTGCAAGCCGATGCCTTAATTTTACACCTCAACCCATTACAGGAACTTATTCAACCCGAGGGAGATCGTAATTTTGCCGGATTAGCGGATAAAATTCACCAACTATCACAAAAACTGGATATTCCCATTATTCTAAAAGAGGTTGGCTGTGGTTTATCCTCGGCAGATATCGAACTGGGCTTATCGGCAGGCATTCGATATTTCGACCTCGCTGGACGCGGAGGCACTTCCTGGAGCCGAATTGAAGCACACAGGGCTGAGTCTGATCTTGGCCTGGTTTTTCAAGACTGGGGCTTAACAACCTGTCAAGCCTTGAACGCGGCCCGTCCCTATCAAGATCAGGCACGTTTTTTTGCCTCCGGTGGAATTCGTAATGGCATTGATATGGTTAAATCAGTTATAATGGGCGGCTATGTTTGTGGCATTGCTGCACCGCTATTGCGTCCGGCCATGCTTTCAAGCTCAGCGGTTATAGATAAAATTCAACACCTGAAACAAGAATTTCAATTGGCTCAATTCCTTGTTGGGGCAGCCAATATAGAGTCGCTTTTTTTAAACGATGCGCTGATTTTACGCGCACCAAGCGGAAGACAAGTCTATTCATGAAAGTCGGCATTGACCTTATTCACTTTGCTACCTCAGATTTTTACCTGGGGTTGGATTTGTTTGCAACAGAAAAAAAACAAGATGTTAACAAGTATCTAGTTGGGATTGGTCAAGAAAAAATGTCTATTGCCCCGCCGGATGAAGATATCGTCACACTTTCGGCCAAGGCCGCAGAACCTATTTTGCAACAAATTGATCGTCAGAAAATTACAGCCGTATTGTTTGCAACGGAATCTGGGGTTGATCAATCAAAGTCAGCCGGAGCATTTGTTCACAGCCTACTAAACCTACCTCATCGCTGCCGTGTAATCGAACTCAAACATGCCTGCTATGCCGGTGCCGCTGCGCTACAAATGGCCGTAACCATGGTCAAAGCGAATCCGAAAGAACAAGTACTTGTTATCGCTGCGGATATTGCCCGCTATGACCTAGACACCTCTGGCGAAGCCACCCAAGGTTGTGGAGCGGTGGCGATGTTGATCCGACAAAACCCGCGAATTCTCGAAATTGAACCAGGCTCTGGCTACTATACCGAAGATGTAATGGACTTTTGGCGCCCGAACCACCGAGAAACCGCGCTGGTTGATGGTAAATATTCAACCAAAGTTTACCTTAACAGCCTAAAACATGCTTGGACACACTTTTCAGAAGAAACTGGGCATGAGTTTGCAAATATCGATCAATTTTGCTACCACATCCCCTTTACGAAAATGGCAGAAAAGGCTCATAAACAGCTTGTTAAACTCACACAAACGCAACAACCTGAATCTTTGACCCTTGAACAAATTCGTCCAAGTCAAATTTATAACCGCGTAATAGGTAATAGCTACAGCGCTTCGTTATTTATTGGTTTTTGCTCATTACTTGATCACAGTGAAAAACTGGATCACCAAAGAATCGGTTTCTTTAGCTATGGTTCGGGCTGTGTTGCCGAGTTTTTCAGCGGTATTATACAGCCGGGCTACCAAGTACAGCTTATGACAACCAGTCACCAAAAACAGATCGCTGAGCGCAAACCTCTAACCTATCAACAATACCTAACCTTTTACCACCAAACAGAACCTAACCAACAAAACATTGATTTCCCAGTCTATCATCAAGGCCCATTCAGACTTGTTGGCATTCAAGACCACAAACGCTGCTATCGTAAAACCCAGGATTAAAACATGGCACTGCATTGTAGAGTGCCATCGAAACTAATAGTGAGCGGTGAACATGCTGTCGTCTATGGGCAACCTGCACTCAGTATGGCGATTGACCTGCAAACCTACTGCGAAATAACCAGCCATTCCTCAAACAACCCAAGCATTCGCATCCAATTGCCTGACTATGCACTAGATAAAACCTATCACTTTGAGCAGGCCTGGCTTAGAGCAATGCAATTGGAACAAAGCTACCAAGATTATCTGGCTGGACAGAAAAGCATCAATCAAGTATGTGATTCTGCGCTCGATATCCCCTTGCTCTGCTGCGCTTTTTTTAATCAAAAACACGGGTTAAAACCTGGAGAATGGCAGATAAAGCTGTGTTCAGAATCCTGGCGCGGGCGCGGGCTTGGTAGTTCCGCGGCCATTATTGTCAGCCTACTCTCAGCCCTTTATCAATCCCATCCTAAAGCCGAAAAAGATCAACTCCTCGGACTAGCCCAAAAAGTTGAAAACTATCAGCATGGTCGGTCCAGCGGAATCGACCCAACCACCCTGGCCACAGGGGGGCTGATACGTTATCAACTCAATGAGCCTTTACAATCCCTCGACGTTAATCTAAAGCATGCTTGGATAATCGACACGGGCCAACCTGACAGCAGCACAGGGCAATGCGTTGATTTGGTAAAAAAACATTTCGGCCAAGACACCAAACTTTGGCAAGCTTTCGGACAGTGTACCGATCAACTCCAGCAGGCCTGGTTATCGCAAAACACCGATTTATTTTTTCACCAACTGGAAGTTAATCAACATCTTCTAACCCAGCTAGGTGTCGTGCCTAACAAAGTCCAAAAGTTTATCCAGCAATTAACGCAACCAGGTCTGGTTGTCAAATTGTGTGGTGCAGGCGCAGTAACTGGCGATAAAGCAGGTGTGTTAATGGCTATTGCCAATCCTGGCTTATGTAAAGATGCTGAAACCAAGCTCCAAAGTTTATGCCAAGCATCAGGCTATGCCTTTAAAAAAATCAAACTGGTTAAACAAGCAATCCGATGTCAATCAATGACCTAACCTCATTTAAAAGTAGTGCACCTGCCAATACCATGCTGATGGGTGAACACAGTGTGGTTTACGGTCAACCGGCATTGGTAGCGGCTCTCACTCCAAGAATTGAGATTGAATGGTTGCCACGTTCAGATCAACAGATTGAAATTCAATCTGCCTTGGCTCATTACCTCAGTCCAATCAACCCTTTAAACCCGCACCCAAACTTGCGCTTTATTATTGAAACCATCCGATTATTTTCAACACAACTCCAACACGGCTGGACGCTAAAGGTTCACAGTGAATTCCCTGCTGATTGGGGGCTAGGCAGTTCCGCTGCAGTTCTGGCCGCGACCTTAATAGGGTTAGAAAACATTACCAACCAAACCCTAACCCCTTGGCAAAGATTTAAGCTCGGCCACAGTATTATCCTTAAGATTCAAGGCAGAGGCTCTGGTGCGGATTTAGCGGCCAGCCTTATGGGCGGCTGCGTTTATTTTGATCCAATAAACCAAACCCTAAAATCACTGCCAGTTGAGCAGACGTTAAGCCTTGTTTATAGCGGCTATAAAACCCCGACGGCTGAAGTGCTGAACTGGGTGGCCGAACAATGGAAAGATCGCCCCAACGGATTACAACAACTTTACCAAGACATGGGAGCCATAACCCGCAAAAGCTACCAAGCACTTAGTGAACAAAACTGGCCCCAGTTTTACCAACAGGTTGCCCAGTATCAACAATACATGGTTGAACTAGGTGTCAGCGATCCACGATTAGACCAGCTATGCGAAGCCGTTAACCAACAACTCCCAGCCGCAAAAATATCCGGTTCAGGGCTTGGAGACTGTATTATAGGTTTTGGTCAACTGGATAATTTTGAGCAAGCTCCGCTACTAAAGACCAAAATAAGCCCTATCGGTGCACTATGCACTCAAATGGAGAAACCATCATGTTAAGCCGACAGGCCATTATTAAACAGATCATTCCCCACCTTCAGCCTAACAAAAAAATCGGCAAGGGTTGTGCCGACGTAAATATTGCGCTTAGTAAATACTGGGGAAAACGTCAGGTAGAACTGAATCTGCCAACAAACTCCAGTTTATCCGTCAGTTTACCCGGCCTAGGCACCCAAACGGAATTATCTTTAGTAGCGGGCACTGAGCACCAGACCTGGTTAAACCACCAGCAACTAGATACACACAACCCTTTCAGCCAAAGACTTGCTGATTACCTTACCCCCTTCTGCCCAGCTGGACTCGTCTTTAACATACGAACCCATAACACCGTACCTACCGCCGCTGGCTTAGCTTCCTCCGCTTCTGGCTATGCAGCACTGGTGCTGGCGTTAAATGATCTATTTGATTGGCAACTAAGCGATCAGCATTTGTCGATTCTTGCTCGAATCGGCAGTGGAAGTGCAAGCCGATCAATTTATAACGGCTTCTCAATTTGGCACAAGGGTACTGCAGAAAATGGCATGGACAGCTATGCTGAACACATTGATCAAACCTGGCCTGCGCTTTGTATTGGCCTAGTTAAAGTCAATATTGAACAAAAACCTATTGGCTCAACCGCCGGAATGCAACAAACCGTTAAACATTGTGACCTATACCAGGCCTGGCCAAATCAAGCAGAACGTCAAGTTCAACAAATACACCAAGCCATTCAACAGCGTGATTTTAGTCAACTTGGCCAACTTACTGAACATAACGCCCTATCGATGCATGCAACCATGCTGGCTACCTGGCCTCCAATTTTATATTGGCAGGCGGAATCTATAATAGCCATGCAGCAAGTTTGGCAGTTAAGACACCAAGGCATTGAGGTTTATTTCACAATGGATGCAGGCCCTAACTTAAAATTGCTATTTTTAGAGGACAATAAAAAGGCGGTCGAAACCGCCTTTGATGGACTTGAGATCATTCAACCATTTAAAAAATCAACCGCTACTTAACTACCTTAAGCGTAGCGCGTTTTTTAGGCTTATCATCCGACAGCGGAGCTGCATCCTCGGTCGGATAAGGCTCTGGAGGAAACGGCATTCCTTGGCCGTTTTCACGCGCAAATACGGCTAAAACCGCCTGAGGTGGAAAGCTAATTTTACGCTCTACCCCCTGGAAGCGCGCACGAAAACAAATTTGATCATTCGCCATATCCAAAGCTTGCACCGCAGTAGGTGACGCATTCAAAACAATCACGCCCTCATTAACAAACTCCTGAGGCACATCCGCAAACGGATGATTAGCATCCACTTGAAAGTGCGGTGTCCAATCATTGTCAACGATCCACTGATAGATCGCACGAACTAAATAAGGTCTGTTAGAAATCATAATTAACTCTAGGCATCATTCATATCCAGCTCATCATCCGACAAGCTCTCGTTAAACATTTCGCGCTCAAGCAAACGGTTAGAATAATCAATAATTGCCTTTGCCGACTTAGGAAGCTCAATACCCAATGAAGGCAAACGCCATAAGAGCACGGCTAAACTCGCATCAACCAAAGTGTAATCATCACTCATAAAAAAGTCTTTATGAGCAAAAACCGGAATCATCTGAATTAAGCGTTCAGTCAAATCACGACGGGCTCGCTTAACCGCATCAGCATCCTCATTTCTCACAATGGTTTCGACCAACGGATACCATTCGACTTCAATCTGGCGTAATTGCTGGCGCGAACGGGCTTTTGAAATCGGATCAACCGACATTAATGGCGGATGAGGATAACGCTCATCCAAATACTCAATAATGACCTGAGTATCATGCAAAATCAATTCACGGTCAACCAGCGTTGGCAAAGTGCCATAAGGGTTGAGTTCCAGTAAATCTTCAGGCATCACCCCTGGATCCACTTCTATCACATCCATTGGAATATCTTTCTCTTTTGCCACCAAACGTACCCGATGTGAATTAGGGCTACGCGGATCTGAAAACAGGGTCATCACTGAACGCTTGGTTAATGGAATATCTGACATGACTAGGCTCCTCGTTAGGCCACAAAACATTTAAATAGAAGTATTATACTACCCTTGTCAAGTAGATGAAGGCTACAGAAAATACATAAAAGGCACTTACTTAAACATCTTTATAAAAAAAGCGCTATAATTTAAACTTTAATTCATTAAATTGCATATAGAGACCTAAGATATGGCCCAATCAAATAGCAAATATGTCACCACGACAGAAGCCTGCAAACTTATAGGGGTTTCTAAAACCGTCATTAAACGCTTAGCTGACGAAGGCATTTTACAAATTTGGCGGACACCAGGCGGACACCGCCGCTTATTGAGATCCTCCGTTGACGAATATATTATGCAAAACGGAAAAGAGCGGGCCAATGAAGACGATGATCGCCTCAAAATTCTGGTGGTCGATGATGACAAGGTATCTCAAGACCTAATTAAGAGTATTGTTCAAACTCTAGACTTTCCGGTTAAAGTTTACACAGCAAGCGATGGGTTTGAGGGTTTAATGCAAGCCGGTCGTAATATTCCAGATTTTATTTTTGCTGATCTTATTATGCCGCAAATGGATGGATATAGCATGGTACATGCTTTACGCAACTTTGAATCAACCAAAGAAGCGACCATTATGATCATGACAGGTGAAAAACCTCAAAATATAGATCGTGACAAGCTTCCAAAAGATATCACTGTGATATCTAAACCTGTCCAACCAGATATTCTAAAACAATTCCTAACTTACGAATATAACTTAAAACGCAGTTAAATTTAGCAGGTAGTCATAACTCATGACTACCTAAAGCCGAGTTATGCCATTAGGCTTAAAAAGCCTATCAAATACAACACAATACATCACAACAAGCAAATTGTTATCAAATCCTATGAATCAAACGCTAAGCCAGCACACCCCAATGATGCAACAGTATTTAAAAATCAAAGCCGACCACCCGGATCGTTTAGTGTTTTACCGGATGGGAGATTTTTACGAACTGTTTTATGATGACGCGGTCAAAGCCGCCAAGCTGCTGGATATAACCCTCACCGCCCGCGGACAATCCGCAGGAAAACCGATTCCAATGGCCGGCATTCCGCATCACAGTGCCGAAGGTTACCTTGCAAAATTAGTCAAGATGGGCGAATCGGTCGCCATTTGTGAACAGGTGGGCGATGCGACTGGCAAAGGCCCTGTGGAACGTAAAGTCGTGCGGGTACTCACCCCCGGCACCCTCACCGATGAAGCCCTGCTAGAGGCCAACCAAGAAAACCTATTAGCGGCCTGCTACCAAAATGAAAACAGCTATGCCCTGGCCTATTTAGATGTTGCCGGCGGGCGTTTTGAAGGCTGTCAATTTGAAACCCTACAAAACCTGCTGGATGAAATTAAACGTCTGCAACCGGCTGAACTAATTGTCGCCGACCATGAACCCCTAAGCGAAACCCTAAAAAACCAACCAGGCCTGGTTAGACTGCCGGTTTGGCATTTTGATGCCGATACGGGGCGCAGCAGAATGACCGAACAACTCAAAACCCAAGACCTGACTGCCTTTGGCTGCCAAGACAAGCCCACCCTAATTAGCGCTTGCGGTGCGCTGTTGTATTATGCGCAAACCATGTTACAAAACCCGCTCAATCAAGTGCAGTGCTTCCACAGTTATAGCACCGACGACACGCTGATTGTCGATGCGATGAGTCGTCGCAATTTAGAACTCGATACCAACCTCACTGGCGGCCACCATAACACCCTACTCAGTCTGCTTGATGACTGCGCCACACCGATGGGTAGCCGCTTACTCAAACGCTGGTTATTAATGCCATTGCGCGATACGCGCTTGATAAATCAGCGACTTGATATTATTGACGACCTGCTACAACAAGACCACTTTCCAACACTAAAACGCCAACTTAAACCGATTGGCGATTTGGAGCGTATTCTAAGCCGCGTGGCGCTGCTGTCGGCACGCCCACGCGATCTTTTACAGCTTGGACGCGCACTTAATCAACTACCAACCTTACATGAAACCCTAAGCCAATCTGAACAGGATGGTTTAATTACACTGGCGCAACAGATCCAACTTTTCCCTGAACTCGCGGATGAGCTTGAACGCGCGATTATTGACAACCCGCCGATGCTACTACGCGATGGAGGGATATTTAAAACCGGTTACGATAACGAACTCGACCAACTGAACAATCTTAAAAACGAAGCCGGTCAATTTCTCCTCGACCTTGAGCAACGCGAACGCGAGCGCACCGGCATTTCCAGCCTAAAAGTCGGCTACAACCGGGTGCATGGCTACTACCTTGAAGTCAGTAAACTGCAAAGCGAACAGGTGCCGCTCGACTATGTGCGTCGCCAAACCTTAAAAGGTGCCGAACGCTATATCATCCCTGAACTTAAAAGCTTTGAAGACCAGGTACTCAGCGCCGGTGATAAAGCCTTGGCGCGTGAAAAACAGCTTTACCAAACGCTATTGGAAAAGCTCAATCAATCAATCAAACCCCTCCAAGCTTGCTCCGAGGCCTTGGCCCAACTGGATGTGCTGGTCAACCTGACGCAAAAGGCACAACAGCATCAACTTTGTCGCCCACAGCTGCGTTCAGAACCAGGCCTGGTGATCAAACAAGGGCGTCATTTAACGGTCGAAGCCCTCAGTGATGCCCCCTTTATTCCAAATGATGCCGTGTTTAATCACGACAGCCGATTACAAATCATCACCGGCCCGAACATGGGCGGTAAGTCCACCTTTATGCGCCAAACCGCACTGATTGCGATTCTGGCGCACATTGGCAGTTTCGTGCCGGCTGAAGCGGTCGAAATCGGGCCAATTGACCGGATTTTTACCCGCATCGGTGCCTCCGATGACCTGACCAGCGGGCGCTCAACCTTTATGGTTGAAATGACCGAAACCGCGCACATTCTGCATCATGCCAGCCAGCATTCATTGATTCTAATGGATGAAATTGGGCGCGGCACCTCGACCTATGATGGTCTCTCGCTCGCTTGGGCGATTGCCGAGCACCTCGCAGAACAGATCAAAGGCTTTTGCTTATTTGCCACCCATTATTTTGAATTGACCGAACTCAGCGAACGTTACAAAAACACCGTCAATATTCACCTCAATGCAATTGAGCATCAAGATAAAATCGTGTTTTTGCATCAGGTACAACCCGGTGCGGCTTCAAAAAGTTACGGCCTGCAAGTCGCCAGTTTAGCCGGTGTGCCGCAAAGCGTGATTCAACGCGCAAAAGCGATTTTGCATGACCTAGAAACTAAAACTGACGCCACAAGCACCGCACCAAAACCCAACGCTTCAAGCCGTCAACAGGTTAAAGAACCCGAAATGCAGTTCGACCTCTTTAATTCTGCCGATCCCCACCCCATAGTATTAGCACTTGATAAAATTACGCCAGACGACTTAACGCCAAAACAAGCGCTGGATTTGATTTATCAACTAAAAACTTTACGCTAACTTACGCTTAACTGAATAGGAAAACACCATGAGCCAAGCTTTAATTGCCGACGTGAATGCCAGCAACTTTCAACAAGTTGTGATTGACAACTCTCATCACCTACCGGTACTGGTTGATTTTTGGGCACCTTGGTGCGGGCCGTGTAAATCCGTGATGCCGATTCTTGAAAAACTTGCGAATGAATTTGCCGGTTTGTTTTTACTCGCAAAAATTAATATTGACGAGAACGATGAATTGGCCAACCAATTTGCGGTGCGCTCTGTACCGACCTTCCGGCTTTTCAAAAATGGTCAATCGGTGGCCGAACTTACCGGTGGCCTACCGGAAGCGGAGTTCCGCAAACTGCTAGAAGCCCATATTGAACGGCCATCCGACAGCTTACGTGCGCAAGCACAACAAGCCTTTGACCAAGGCGAACTTAACCAAGCGGTCGGACTATTACGAGAAGCCGCGGAACTGGATCCAAGCAACTATAAGGTTCAACTTGATCTAGTTCAAATGTACCTACAAACCGGCCAACTTGAAGATGCCACTAAACTTTTCAACCAACTTCCAACCGAAGCCCAAACTGCGCCTGAAGCAAAAAGCGTGATGGGGATTATTAGTTTTGCACAAGCGGTCGCCGAGGGCGAAGATATCAGCGTGATTCAAGCAAAACTCAAAGACAATCCTGACGATGTGACTGCGCTCTATGGTTTAGCCTGCTTTTTAGCCCTGCATAGTGAATATGAAAAAGCGATGCAAGCTTTTCTGAAAGTGTTTATGCTGGATCGTGATTACCAAGAGGGTGGCGCACGCAAAAACTTAATTAAACTTTTCGATATGTTAGCGGTGAGCGAAGCGGAACTGGTGAAAACCTATCGACGTAAATTCCAAAGTTTACTCTATTAATGCGCGATTAGGCTTAAAAGCTTTTGTTACAATTCTTCCGATATAAGAAAACGCTGATTTAATGTGGACATAGGCCACATCCAAAAAGAGGTTTAACATGAAAAAAACGCTATTAACGGCCATAACCCTTTCACTTGGGCTAAGCGCTTCAACAATGGGCTTTGCAACACCTCAAGGGGCAATCACGCCTCTGCCAGATGATCTTAGCAAAACTCGACCTATTGAACTCTGTGCAGTTTACGCTGAACACAACGAAGCTGACCAAAAGCGCATTTTTGACCGCTTGGATTCACTAAATTTACTGAGCCATAAAGACTATGACCTGGTAAAAGAAAAACGTATAGAAACAGGGTCAACCATGTGTGGTATGTACATGGGATTAGGCAAACCACTTGATGAGCAGGGTATGCAAATTCGACCGATGGTTTACAAGGTCGTACATATTTATCCAGATCAATATGTCGTGACCCAAAGTGGCGTAGTGATGGAAATTCATGAACGCATAGAAAGCCAATTACCTCCTACTTTACACCAACCTATGCCTGATGTAGTTCCACCACCGCTACCACCGCGCACGCGTTAAAATCAATACAATCAGCTTTCACAGTTTACTGTGAAAGCGTTCAGTTATTTACACGCGCTTTGTTTCATCCAGTCCTGTTGCCACGTTAAATAGTCTTGCGGTTTGGCAAACAAAAAGCCTTGCATACTCACATGCTTGAGAGCAGACAGATGGCCTAATTGCTGTTCAGTTTCAACACCCTCTACCACCACATCCAGCTGCATTTGTTGCGCCATTGCATAAATAGACGACACCAAACTGCGCTCCATACCATATTGATCCATCGCCAACACAAATGCCCGATCAATTTTGACCTCATCCACCGGCAAGTGCTGGAGATAACTCAAGGATGAATAGCCCGTCCCAAAATCATCAATCGAGAACTTAACGCCCAAGGCTTTTAGCGATTGCATTTTTTGTACGACCTCGTCAAAATCATCGAGAAACAGGGATTCAGTAATCTCAATAATCAAACCTTTAGGCGAAGCGCCTGAATCTGCTAGCAATGCGCTCACACGTTCTACAAAATTAATTTGCCGAAAATGCCTTGGGCTTATATTCACCGCAAGCGTAATATCCGGTGAATGAAATTGAATTTCAGCTAACAAATGCGCTGCTTTAGTCAACACCCAATCACCCAACGCCACGATTAAGTCACTCTGTTCCGCCAAGGGTATAAACTTACCCGGCGGTAACAAACCTTTTTCCGGATGTTGCCAACGTACTAAACACTCCAAGCCCACCAATTGCTTGTTCTGCAAAACTTGGGGCTGAACAAACAAACGCAGCTGTTCAGACTTAATCGCCTGTGCCAACTCTTTTTGTAACTGATGTGTCTCAAGCACCTTCTCGGACAATTGATTATCATAAACAACCAATCGAATAGACTCTTCACCACGCGCCTGCTTTAATGCAATTTCAGCATGACTTAACGTCTGATGAATTAATTCACCGCTAGTAAAATCTTCGATTTCAATCAAAGGCGCAACACCAATGGCAAAATCCAGGTTAAAACTCTCTCCTTTAACTTGCAAGCTAGACGCCAAACAAGTTAAGGCTTTTTGCCCCATCATCTTCAACCAATCATCAACATGACTGAATTCAGCTTTATTTTCACAAAAAACAGCAAACTGATCGGCTGTCAAACGTGCAACCCGTCCTTGATGCTCAAAAGCCTGTTGCAACCTTTGACCCACTGTCTGCAATAGTTCGTCTCCAACATCGGTTCCATGCAATTGGTTCACAAAGCGAAAATGAGTCATGTTTAATAACAACAAACACCCCTTGACCTCTAGGCTCTGATAACGCTGAATACAACTATCCATGGTTTCTAGTAACTTATTACGATTGGCCAAACCGGTTAAGCTATCGACATATAGCAACTCCTGAATACGTTGCTCGCGCTGCTTTCTTTGCGATAAGTCACGTTGAATCGCTAAAAAATGCGTAACCTCGCCCAGCTCATTTTTAACGGGTGAAATAATCGCTTGCGCAGGATAAACTTCGCCATTTTTACGTTTATTGGAGAGCTCACCGCGCCAAACCTTACCCTCTGACAAGGTTTGCCACAATATTTGATACACAGATGGCTTGGTTCGACCCGATTGCAAAACACGAGGGTTTTTGCCCAAAACCTCCTGTTTTTGGTAACCCGTCATCGTCTCAAACATCGGATTCATATAACTGATTCGCCCTTGACGATCTGTAATCACAATAGACTCAGGGCTCTGTTCAACCACTTGATTAAGCAGTCTTAATCGCTCAAGTGCCTGAGTCAAACGGTTTCGCTCCTTTTTTAGCAGGGCTTGACGACGAACCATGTAAAAAAGCGTTGCAAACACCAATAATAAAAACAGTGCTAACGCAAAAGCCAGTTGATAAAACCAAAACTCAATAAAGTCCTGTAAGGTAAACTCAACCTCATCAAAGGGTTCCAGACGTAATTCACGCATCAACAAATCAATCGTTCGATAATCACCCGGGATAGTGAAACCTGCGATGCCCATTGAAAGTGCAAGCGATCCCTCTCGAGGGATCGCTAATAATCCAGCCGCAACCTGGCGAGCAATATCCTTATCAACATGCGGCATCGCAGCAAACGGCCATTCGGGATATAAGCGAGTACTCGTTATAAAAGGAAAATCAGGCAGTGTTTGTGCATTAAGTAATTTCAATTGATTCATATCAATCTGATTTTTAGCAACCAAATCCTCCAAAACGCCAGTACGAACAAAGCCCACATCCGCTTCACCGTTCATCACCGCTTTTACTGCTAACGATTGTGGCTGCCCGGTTTCCAATACCCTTGCGTCCTGAGGGAGTCTAACCCCTTGCTGCAACAACTCATATGCCTGCATTTGATAAGCGCCCAAAGAGGTCGTCGAAGCTGCAGCAATTCGTTTACCCTTCAGATCCCTTAGCGTCACAATGTCATCCCGATTCGATCGGGTAAAAATAACCCCACCAAAATGATCCGTTACAAATGCCCCCTCCAAGTTGAGCATGGAAGCCAGTGGGGAGGTCAAGCCGCTTCGATAGGTCATCAGCACATAATGAGCAGGTTGAGTCAAAACAAAATCAACCTGCTTACCTTCAACTGCCTGTTCTAATTCATCTAAATGTAAGATCACTGGCTCAAATTGAAAATCATCGAATAACCGATTTAAGTACTCGGTTAAAGGTTGCCAGCGCTCAAGAGTGGAAACCTTGTCACGAAAAGCCAAAATGCCAACCTGATAGACAGGTTTATTAAATTCATTATGCATTGATACAGGATTCTGAGCCAACACAAACTCGGCCGACAGTATCCAACCCATTAACCCTATAAAAACTATGTTTTTAAATTTGCTCAACGCCTGCACCTATTTAATTATTTGGAGCCCAAAGGTTTCAAAACTGGTTAATAATCTGATCTAGCTTTTGTGCCGCCAGTTCAAAATCAAAGTTATCTAGATCAAGTAAAAGAGACTTTCCGAGATCAACCATGTCTTCTGGTAATCCACTGATTAAATCAACCAATTCATTATCCTCAATATACTCACTGGCTTCAATGCGCTGTTTTAGCTTAAGAAGCTGCGCCCTATCTGGTTCATTTTCTCCTGAACTCTTCTCAAATAACTCAGTAAAACAATTAAGATATTGATTAATTTCACCCAGCGATTGC
This sequence comes from Thiomicrospira microaerophila, assembly GCF_023278225.1. Taxonomy (GTDB): domain Bacteria; phylum Pseudomonadota; class Gammaproteobacteria; order Thiomicrospirales; family Thiomicrospiraceae; genus Thiomicrospira; species Thiomicrospira microaerophila_A. The sequence continues at coordinate 547,040 of NZ_CP070959.1, read as the reverse complement.
GCCAAGGCCAGTTCAAATGTTGCGATAAGTTCAAGACTGGGACAGGTATTATCCTTTAAAAGCAAATCCACCTGCTGGCTTACCTTAAACAGTCCTTCAACCCCTAAATTACCCGCAACCCCTTTTAAGCTATGATTCAGTTTCTGAAGCCGTATCATTTTTTCAATATCAAATTGATCATGAAGCTGTTTTAACAAGGGAATCAAAGATGAAAATTCACTGTTAAGTTGGTTCGATAAACGCTGAAGCAGTTTGCAATACAGTGACTGATTCCCCATCAACTGATCTAAACCAGCTTGAACATTTAACATGCTAAAGGATAAAGGAGCCGATGCAACAGAAACATTTCCAAACTGCTTTACTTGCTTTCCTGAGGCTAAATAACGGCTTAAAACCCTATGTAATTCAACCGAATTAATCGGTTTACCTAAATGATCATTCATTCCACTGTTTAAGGCTTTTTTTCTATCTTCTACCATCGCTGCTGCGGTTAAAGCAATAATCGGAACCGTCTGATTAAATTCACGGATAGCTAGTGCAGCCTGATAACCGTCCATCACCGGCATTTGAATATCCATTAATACCAAATCAAACGCCTGCTGCTGCATTTTCTCTAGCGCTACCAAACCGTTTTCTGCTAAAGAAACCGTTAAACCATAGTTTTTCAGCTGCTCGCTCGCAACCAGTTGATTAATTTCATTATCCTCAACCAATAAAACATGACCGCTGAGCTCTACCTGTGAAACCAGTTGAACAGCTTGTCTCAAAGCTTGCGCCTGGGCGTGCATACACAGCGGCAAGGTTAAATCAAAAGAAAAACAAGCTCCCTCACCAGGTCTGGTTGCAATCGCAATCTTATCGCCGCCTAATAAATGAACCAAGGATTGACTAATCACCAATCCCAAACCACTTCCCCCGTGCTTGCGAGTAATACTAGAATCCGCTTGGCTAAAAGCTTGAAACAACTTGCCAACCTGCTTTTCACTCATCCCCATGCCCGTATCCTTGATCGAAAACCCAAGCGTTACCTGCTCAGGCGTTTCTGTCAACTTTTCAATTTTTAACCGCACCTCGCCTTGTTCAGTAAATTTAATCGCATTACTCAACAAATTGCTCAGAACTTGACGCAATCGCAATTCATCGGCAACTAAACACAACTGGCTAACCGCTTGACAATCTATAATCAACTGCAGATTTTTCGCTTGTGCATTGGCAGAAAATAAATCATAAAGATCATCAATCAATTGATGCAATGAAAAGGGCTGGGGATCCAAAACCAGCTTATTAGCGTGAATTTTTGATAAATCTAAAATATCGTTAATAATGCCTAATAAAAGACGCCCTGAGCGATGAACCTTAAGCACATAATCGCGCATAACCTGCAAAGAGGTTTGCTGAAGGGCTAATTCACTCAGCCCCAAGATGCCATTCATCGGTGTGCGAATTTCATGGCTCATATTAGCGAGAAACGCTGATTTTGCTTGATTAGCGGCTTCGGCTTCACGCTTGGCTTGCTCCAAAGCAAATTGTTGGTTTTTTTGATTGGTAATGTCATAAACAAAGCCATGCCAAATAGTTGACCCATCAGGTTGTAAGTTGGGCGTTGACTGACCATTCAACCAACGTACCAAACCACTAGGTAATACCACCCGGAACTCTTCTGCCCAAGGGGTTAGGTTTTCCGCTGAATCATTAATTAATGCCATGAAAAAATCTGAATCATCGGGGTGAATGCGCTGAAACATGACACACGCATCCTTTTCAACGTCCTCAAAAGTAAGATCAAACAAATCCACAATCGCAGCACTTGCAAACGCAAAACTAAAGTGGCCATTTGAATCCCTTACCATCTCATAGATCATTCCGGGAATATTATTGGATAACTCAGTAAGCCTTGCGCGCTGGTTATCAATAATTGCCTGCTCATTCCAAACTTGATAGACCAGACCAACCAAATCCTTTTGATGAACAACACCAAGGGTTGCGCCTGTGTAATGATCTACAACCACTAGACGCTTAACCTTTTGAGCGCGGGCTTCAAGCAAGGCTTGCCCGAGACTAAGCTTTGCATCAAATGTTTTTAAAGGTGAAGACATCACCCGTTCCGCCGGTAATTTTAGATCAGAATCTTGATCAAATAACTTAACAATATCCGTTTGAGTAATCATGCCTTTCGCCGAGTCGCCGTCAAACACGACCGCAGCCGTTTGTTGTGCCTGATTCAACTTAGAAAAAACCTGCTCAGTAGATTCCTGCAGATACACTTTAACAAACGGGATGTTACACAACACATCACCTAGCAGCGCATTTTGCGCCAAATGCGCCGGATCCAAACAGCCTGCGAGATCGGTATAACTGACAATTCCAACTAACTGATCTTGCTCCAATAAGCACACATACTCATCGGGGTGATTACGAATTACATCTAATGCTTGGAAAATTGTCGCTTCAGGGTTTAAAACTGGCACCTTGTTTAACACAACCTGACTCAAAGGAAGATTAAAATCAAACTGCTGTAAACGAAACTGAATCAACTCGCGTGGCGTTAATATCCGCAAGCCGGCCTCACCGGTAACAATCACATCACGCAATTGCTGTTCAGCCATTAGATGAACAGCATCGTTAATCGACAAGCTATCTTGCAAACTAATTACGTTTTTAGTAGCAATATCTATCAACTTAGGTAACAACATAACCTGCTTTCTCGCCTATCAATGTTAATAATTTAAATAGTCTGGATATCGACTTTATAGGCATTTTGCCACTCAAAGGCGAGCTCTTCCCAACAGCTAGCTACAAGTACCTGTTCGATATCTGGCTGGTTTCTCAATAAATTCTCAGCCTTGTCGATAGAGTTAGCGACTCTAACTCGGGTTTGCCCCTGATAACCTTGAGCCATTCTTTTTAATGTTTGTGCATCAGGGTGAACAAGAAGCAATACGCTAGGATTCAAAATGTCCAACGGTTGCTGTTTGCCACCTATCCAGTGCTGTAAACTCGCTATTAAGGTCTGTTGATTAATCGGTTTCGAAATATGATCATTCATTCCCGCATCCAACGCTTTTGCCTTATCCTCAATCATGGCCGCAGCAGTCTGCGCAATAATCGGAATATCTGGATTAAATTGGCGAATGCGCTGGGTGGCCTGATAGCCATCCATAATAGGCATCTGAATATCCATCAAAATCAGATCATAGCGGTTGTTTTGCGCTTTACTGACAGCGACTTCCCCATTGGCAGCGATATCATAGTCAATACCTAAACGCTTTAAGTGTTCAGTCGCGACTTCTTGGTTAATCTCATTATCTTCAACCAATAACACCTTAGCATTAAACTTAACAGCCTGTTGGCCTGCAACCTGATCAGCCATTGATGATCGTCCACCCAATTCAAGTGCTTCTTGCTGCAAAGGCGTCAAGTGCTCGAAAGGCAAACTAAAACTGAATAGACTGCCCTGACCTAACTCCGAGTGGAGCAAAATTTTTTCACCGCCCATTAACTGCACCAACTTCTCGCTAATCGTGAGCCCCAACCCGGTTCCACCATATTCACGAGTAATTGAATCGTCAGCTTGGCTAAAAGGTTTAAATAAACGCCGCTGTTGCTCTAAACTAATGCCTTTGCCAGTATCTTGCACTTCAAAGTTTAACCAGGCCTGGTGGTTATCTGTCCTTTGAAGATCCGGCCCAATACGAAGCGTGACCGCCCCCTGTTCGGTAAATTTAATAGCATTTGTAATTAAATTAGCTAGTACCTGCCTCAAACGCAGGTCATCTCCAACATAACCCAAAGCCAGCTGCGAGTCCAACTCTAGCTTAAATTCAATCGATTTAGCGCTGGCACGAGCCTGATAAAGGTCAACTAATTCCTCAGCTAGTTGCACCATCGCAAAAGGTTGTGGGTCAAGATTAAATTGTCCCGCTTCAATTTTCGACAGATCCAAAATATCATTAATAATCCCGAGTAGCAGTGAACCTGAGTGATGGATTTTATTTAATCGTTGGTGTAATTTGGCGGGGTCTTGCTCGTCCTGCCCTAACTCACTTAAACCAAGAATACCATTCATCGGGGTACGAATTTCGTGACTCATATTGGCCAAAAAATTAGACTTAGTTCGATTGGCTTGTTCTGCTAGCCTAGTTTGCTCAGATAAACGCTGATTGGTGATTTCCAACTCAGTGATATCAACCATCGTAATCAAATACAGTCCAAGTTGTTTTGAATAGACCGCACTGCATTTAAAATAGGTATGCACCCCTTGAAAACCGACTATGGCCTTGTGTTGCTGGCTAGGCTCAGCTAACATTTTATCCAACCACTCCATCGCATGATAATTGTAAAGGTAACCGGGTTGCTCAATAAACAAGTCGCAAATACAACGGTAATCCTGCTTAAATGCCTTAAGACTCGCGTAATAACCATTAAAAAACCGTAAAAAGCCACCACTCACGTCAATTAACTCATTGCCGTCATTCACCAACACCAACTCATCTTGGCTGGCCAATAATTGCTGACTGTAAAGGCTCGCAGCGCGTGATTGCCTAACACTGACAAGCAAGCTGATGAGCGCAATGAATAAGCCAAACGCAAAGGCAAGCGTCCAACCTATCACCGCACCGTACTGGTTTTTTAAATCTTGCCAAGTAATCGCCTCACGCACTTCAAACGGAGGAATGCGTAATGCACGAGACAGAGCTTCAACACCGAGATAATCAGAAGGCACCGTGAAACCATAAATCCCACCATCGGGGGTATTGATATCCAGATACTCAAGATTAAGCATAGCCGCGGTGATATGACGCTTAGCACGATCGGACACATGCGGCAATGCGAATACAGGCCATTCAGGATAAAGCCGTGTTGAAATAACATGTGGAAAATCAGGACGATATTGGGCGTGAATAATCTTTAATTGATATGCATCAATCACCCCCTGTTGAACTAATCCCTCTATAATGCCATCACGTACAAACCCCACGTCGGCTTGCTGATTAAGCACGGCCGTTATGGTTTCATCATGAGTGCCATAATAGGTTATCTGACTCTTCTCAAGCTTGACTCCCGCCAGATAAAGCTCATAACTTTGTGCACGAAACCCGCCCATAAACTCCGGCCCTGGTGCCGCAATCTTCCGACCCTTTAAGTCGTGAAGATGATTAATTTTTGAGTTATCAGCGCGCACAACAATCACCCCAGCGAGCGCTTTAAGCGGAAGACCTTGATGGTTTTTGACCAGCGTAGCCAAAGCGCCCGTCACCTCAAACCGTTGACGAGCAACTAAAAAGTGAGTGGGATTGGTAATAACAAAATCAAGCGTTCTGTTCTCTAGCCCCTGGTATATTTCCGCTTGCGATAAAATTTGCAACTCAAGCTGTTCAGTTTCCAGACCTCTGTTAAGTGCTTGAATCACCGGTTCAAACTCGGCTAAAGTTTGCTCCACCCCCTTATAGGCAAAGACACCCAGTTGATAACTAATTTTTGACTGCTCAGTCGAAGGCTCGGTGTTGGCGAAAACAGGCAAGCTAAAAAGAATCAGCCAAAACCAAATTAGAGCGGAAAAAACTTTAGCACCGGGTTCCATGTCTAATCTTCTTGGTATTCACAAAATTGATTTTTACCACTTTGTTTGGCTCGATACATCGCCTGATCTGCCTGCCGAATCAGCTGGTTAGCCTCAATGGGCTTTGATTGAGGGTAATAACTCACCCCGATACTCGCCGTAACCCGCAATACATGCCCTTTATAATCGTAAGGTTCAGATACTACGCTTAACAAACGCTGCATCAGTTCATTGTTAGACTGGCTCTGTTGTAGATCAACAAGCAAGGCAATAAACTCATCACCTCCTAAACGAGCCAGTGTATCCCCCTCCCTTAAAATAGACTTCATTTTTAAAGCAAGATGTTTTAAAAATAGATCCCCGACCTCGTGACCAAAATTATCATTCACCGGTTTAAAGCCGTCTAGATCCAGAAACACCAAAGCTAAACGTTGATCACGTCGATCCGCCTGCGCCATTGCTTGATGTAAACGATCATATAGCAAGCTACGATTAGGTAAACCTGTTAGTGCATCATAATAGGCCATTTGATCCAGCTGCTTTCGAGCCTGATCCCGTGCGAGTAGATTACGAATTCTTAATTGTAAAAGCGGCAGTGAAAACGGCTTGGTAATAAAGTCATCCGCCCCAAGTTGCAAACCTTTAAGGTGGGTTTCATGCCGATCATCCGCTGTCACTAAAATCACCGCCATTTCTCGACCCCAATCAGATTTTCGAATACGCTCCAATACCTCTAGGCCATCCATCACAGGCATCATAATATCAAGCAAAATTAAATCTGGCTGCAGCTTTTCGGCCAGTTGCAAAGCCTCCTTACCCGAGGTCACAATTGAAACCTGATAATCTTTGCCTAATGCACTGAGCAAAATCTGTAAGTTAGTAGGATGGTCGTCAACCACGAGTATTTTTGCTTGATCATTCATTATTTGCATACTTTATTCATATTGTTCCAGTATCAATTTTACTCTATTGGCCGCCTCGGCGAAATGATAGCCTTCAACTAATGGTTGAATACTCAGCAACTCAGAGTAAACCGGTAAAGCTTTAGCCTTCTCAAGTAAACGCTCAAAAAGTTCAATCGATTCAAAACGCGCTTGCTCCAACATACCTAACAACTCTGTCAATTGCTGCAAGATAGCCTCCAAACTTATTGAAGTTTGATCTGCTTTTGCAGTTTTTTTATCTTGCAAACTCTGCGTTTGCCGTGAAACAAATGGTAGATAGTCAGCCAAAGTTTCTGCAAGCAAGCTTTGATCTAAAGGTTTAGTTAAATAAGCATTCATGCCAAGTGCCAAGCCCTTTTGCCGATTTTCCTCAAAAGCATCGGCAGTCAGTGCAATAATCGGCAAGGCAGGCAGTGATTGCTCCCGCTCCCACTGTCGAATCCGCTCCGTGGTTTGATAGCCATCTAAGATAGGCATTTGTATATCCATCAAAATCAAATCTATTGGTTTCGACTGAGATTGCACTAAATCTAAGGCTTGCTGCCCATTTTCCGCTAACAGGGTTGTTAACCCTAACTGCTGTAACTGATTTTCAACCACCCATTGATTAATCTCATTATCCTCAACAATTAACACCGATCCCTGGAATGTAATTGCAGATAAATCCCTGAAAGAAGACGGGGCGGCCTTTTGCTTGCGAAAGGTTTCATGTTGTTGAAGCGGCAGAGGTAAGCTAAACCAAAAACGCGATCCCTGACCTAATTGGCTTTCTAATCCAACTTCTCCACCCATTAATTTTGCTAGTTTTTCAACAATCGACAGGCCGAGACCCGTACCTTCATACTGTCGGGTGCTACTGTTATCTAACTGACTGAAGGGCTTAAACAATAGATCCTGCAAAGCCGGATCTATGCCGATACCGCTATCAGTGACCGAAAATTCCAAGGTTCCATGTTCATCAAGCGGTTTGGCTTCAATCTTAATTTCGCCCTGTTCGGTAAACTTAATTGCATTGTTAACCAAATTATTCAACATTTGACGAATACGTTGCTCATCGCCCTGATAACATGCATCATTCGAGCCTAACCAACGAGCAAAGAGTGAAATGCCTTTCTGTTTCGCTATACCTTGAAACAAAGCCTGAGTTTCTTGCATCATCGCATTAGGATCAACCAGGCCTGGTTGTAATGACAACTTACCGGCCTCTACTTTTGATATATCCAAAATATCATTCAGTAACCGTAACAGTGTTTCACCCGAGTCAAGAATAGTTTGAATATAGCTATGATAGTTTGATTCGGAGGGCTGACTGGTCTGAAGCAGCTGCGCCATCCCTAGAATACCATTCATCGGTGTTCTAATCTCATGGCTCATGGTCGCCAGAAAGCGCGTCTTAGCGGTATTGGCAGTTTCGGCTTGAAGCTTGTGTTGCTCTGACTCTTCCAGAGATTGCTGCAATTTACTTTCGGTTTGTTTGGCTTCGGTAATATCCATCACGATACCGACCACCTTCACCACACACCCTGATTCAAGCAAAGGTGCGGTCTTTGTCCTGATCCATTTCTCAACCCCTAAACAGGTTTTAAATGGTAAAACAAGATCATAAGGCTGGGCTTTTTGAACGCAATCTTGAAAAGACCTAAAAATAGTTGGTTGATCTTCCGCTCGATAGCACTTAACACTTTCGCCAATATGGTCAAAATTAGGATCCGGTTTAAAGTCATGCAACCGATACAAGCCCTGAGTCCAAAACATCTTGCCGGTTTCAACCTGATACTCCCAACCACCGATTTTGGCCAGGGCTTCACTGTCCTCTAACAAACGCTGGCTGCGCTGTAAATCATCTTGTATTTCTTTTAAATTTTGCTGTGTTTGTTGATAGTCTGTAACATCCCGCGCCGACGCATAAATCAACTCACCTTTAGGCTGTGAACGCCATTCTATTACACGATAACCCCCTTCTTTACAACGATAGCGATTGGTGAAGTTAATCGCAGGCTGGCCTTCCGCCAGTTTCTTCATCGCCTCAAGTGTTGATGAAACATCCTCAGGGTGAACAAACTCTAAAAATGAGCGTTGTTGTAATTCTTCAATTTGATGACCTAGAATCTCTGACCAGGCCTGGTTGACCTTTATAAAACGCCCTTGCACATCAGCAATACAAAGCAAATCCAAATTTAAAGTAAAAAATTGCTCTATCTGCTCTTTTTGCTTAGTTAGCTCAGTCGCAAGCTTATTTTTTTGTCTGACCAAGAAAAGTAATATCAACAATGCCAAAACCGCGACCAGTAATCCCAAAGCGAATAGCATCGTAATAAACTGCTGCTTTTGTTGAAGCTCATCCGTTCTTTTGGCAACCTGGGCTTCTAATCGTTGAGCAAAATGAATAGCGGCCGATTCCGTAGCTTTGTTACTACTAATATCGTGAATAACAGAAAGCAATCTAGTTCGGTCTTCAAATTGATAGGGTTGAGAATAAACTTCGACCGTCCGGATCTCACCACTAGCTAACTGATGGCTAAAAACAAAAAAATTACGTCCCTGTTGTTGGGCAAGTTCGCGCTCTTGTGTCACCTGTTCTGGTGTTAGAGTGTTGATTTGCTGTATTGTCTTGCTGGTTAATGTTTCACGACTATAACCGTAAAAATCAAGCGCAGCTTGATTGGCCTCAAGGATATTTCCTGTGTCTGGATCAATTATTAGCATCACCAAGCCCTGGCGCTCAAAAAACTGCTGCAAGCTGGAAGCCTGACTGCCATTGGTGACCAAAAGCAAAGCCAAAAAAGTGAACAGATAAAATCTGGACATAAAATGATAGGACATCAGGGCTTGCTTCATAAATAACCATTAAAAGTTAAATAGGTTCTATGATACCGATTTTTTTACCTAATGGTCAATTAAAACGGTTTGGTCATAAATACTTTTTATAGCCATAAAAGGGCAAAAAACTACAGATAGGGGAAATTAAGCGCTTCAAGCGTTTCTTGATAGTTCTCAATATTATCAGCGGCGATATCAGTTCGATTAAACCGCGCAATATGAAACAATGCCTCACCTTCATTTACCAAAGGTAGGTGCAACTGACCAATCACAATGCCACTAAACGGTGCCCAGATTTCGACTTCTGATTCGCCAAACGGATCAGACACCACCGCCAACAGGGTTTGATCTTTTTGCACACGATCTCCCTGCTTAACTTTGGCACGGAAAATACCATCCTGCGGAGCCCGAACCCAAGCCGATGAGCGCGCAACAATCGGATCAAACTCATTTTTTTTGCGTGAAGCCGGCAACATTTCCAAGCGGCGCATCACACGTAATATGCCCTGCACCCCACCTCGAATCGATAGCTCATCAAACCTTAATGCCTCTCCTGCCTCATAGAGCAAAACAGGAATACCTTTTTTATTCGCCGCTTCGCGCAAAGAGCCATCTCGCAAATTCGAATTAAGAACGACCGGAGTTCCAAAAGCCTTAGCCAAGGCGAGCGTTTCTTCGTTATCTAAATCAGCACGAATTTGAGGCAAATTTGAACGGTGAATCGCGCCAGTATGCAAGTCTATGCCATGCGTGCAACGCTCCACAATTTCATCTAAAAACAAACGTGCAACACGCCCGGCCAGTGAGCCCTTTTCTGATCCGGGAAAACTGCGGTTTAAATCTCGTCGATCAGGCAGGTAACGACTTTGGTTAATAAAACCATGCAGGTTTACAATCGGTACGGCAATCAACGTGCCTTTGAGTCTTTTTAACGCAGGAACTTTTAAAAGTCGCCGAATAATTTCCACACCATTCAGTTCATCGCCATGAATCGCCGCACTGATAAACATTACTGGTCCAGCTTGATGCCCGCACAGCACCTGCACAGGCATCGTAATCGGACTATGGGTATATAGCTTACCGACCACCAGATCAATCGTTTTGCGCTCTCCCGGCAAAACCTTTTGACCCGCGAGCTCGATAGGCTGATTCTTACGGCGTTTTTTTATGCCTGAATCTGGCATTTAGCCCTTGCCTCGTGTCGCGGTTTTATTCGGCTTGCCATTTTTTTCGATAAACTCAATAATTTGGCCGGCAATATCTTTGCCTGAAGCGTTTTCGATGCCTTCAAGACCAGGGGAAGAATTCACCTCCATCACCACTGGGCCATGATTAGAGCGTAGGATATCTACTCCGCAAACATTTAAACCCATTATTTTTGCAGCGCGTAAAGCAGTCGAACGCTCTTCAGGCGTGATTCGAACCAAGGCTGCACTGCCACCCCGGTGAAGATTAGAACGGAACTCACCCTCCTTCCCTTGGCGCTTCATTGAGGCAACGACCTTACCACCGACCACAAAGCACCGAATATCAGAACCACCCGCTTCTTTGATAAACTCTTGCACGAGGATATGTTCTTTTAAACCCATAAACGCTTGAATGACGCTTTCGGCAGCTTGTTTGGTTTCGGCTAGCACGACACCCAAACCCTGTGTACCTTGCAAGACTTTAATCACCGCTGGCGCACCGCCGACAATATTTAATAAATCGTCAATATCATCCGGTGAATGGGCAAAACTAGTCACCGGCAAACCTATACCGTGTTTAGCGAGGAGTTGTAAACTGCGCAATTTATCACGTGAACGCGTAATCGCTACGGATTCATTCAGTGGATAAACGCCCATCATCTCAAACTGACGCAACACCGCTGTACCATAAAAAGTGACCGATGCACCGATGCGTGGAATCACCGCATCAAAGCCCTCTAATACCTCTCCTTTATAGTGAATCTCAGGGTTTCGGGTTGTAATATTCATATAACAACGTAAAGAATCAATGACTCGAACTTCGTGACCACGTTGTTGCGCGGCCTCGACTAAGCGCTTAGTTGAGTAAAGATTTGCATTACGCGATAAAATTCCGATTTTCATTTAAATACGCCATCCTTGGGCAATTTTTGACAATAAGATTGACTCACATCAACCATAAAACGCTGTTCCATCGCAACGCGTCCGAGTAGCATTCTAAAACGCATAGTATCTCGATTCGTCAACGACAGATCAATTGTAAAACGTTGATCACCTAGCACTAAATCGGTTTCAATAAAATAACGTTCGGTTTTATTGCCTCCTGAATCACTGACAATTCGCTGATCTTTTATCGGTGCTTCACACCAAATTTCAGTTTGTTCATCACCTTGGTTGGGATGAATGCCAAATCGTACCCAGGCCTGGTTATCTTTTTCAAACGGCTCAACAGAAAAAGCATGCAAAGCCGAGGTACGCGCGCCGGTATCAACTTTGCACTTTAATGCTGAAATACACAGTTGAGGTAAAGCCACCCACTCACGCCAGCCCAATATTATTTTATCCATGCATCACCTTAAGGTTTAAACTCATTGTCATATTGCTGCCAGCGGTTGAACCTTATCATGACCTGCAATTCCCTAATGTACTCTTCCCGCTTAGTTGAATAGGCAATCAAACCATAAGCCAGCAGCTCACTATTTAAACCCGCCCCTGTTTGTCGAAGTTGATGCCTAAGGTTACGCAATGTTTCATAACTTTGAAACGAATTAAGGTTCAACATATAGGCTGCAACCGAGGCTTCAACACTATCAAACACGCGGACCTCATAGGTTTGCCCCTCCGGTCGCCGTTCCGGGACTAATCCACACCCTATCGAAAAACACCAGTGCCCAAAAAAATTCATGCCTTCGACCGCAAAACGCGACGTGCCCCAAGCCGATTCATTGGCCGCTTGCGCCAAAGCCAAAGCTGGCGGAATTATATCCACTTTTTTTAATAATTCAGCATGCCAATCTTCAAAAGATTGGCCTACTTCACGGGGTAACTGATACTTTTCGGCTAAGGCTTCAAATTTTCGTCTCTGGTTAGCATTCATCCTTTGAGGATTTAACTGGGTCAAAAACCGCCTTTCGATTAAGATATCTTGATTGGCTGACTGGATAGCCGGTAGAATGAAATCTACAAACGCTTGTTTCTTTTCATTAACATCATCAATCGAAGCAAAATCAGGCAGGCTTTGCTGTGGTTTCGATCTTTTAGCGGTAACCTTCGGGGTTGGTGGTTTTGCTGCCTCAGCTTTAAGCCCGCGCTTTTCAAGCGTTTGTGACTGTTCACAGGCCGCAGATAATTGCGAGTCTGACAATTCGCAATCACAAGAATCACGCTCCATGATAATCCAGAGCCCAATAATCACCAGTATCGCCAATATGATCTTTAGGTATCGTTCCATTATCTTTCCTTTACTCTTGACGCTTATTTTGGATAATGATGAAACGACAATAAACAAAAAGCAAATTATTTAGCTGGCAACTATGAAATTAAAATCTTTAGCACAAACTTTCAACTATCTGATATTACTAACTATTACCACCCACTTACTACTCCCAAAAACACTCTATGCGGGTTCATCTTCAGCCGTCATTTTGATGTATCACCATTTTGGTGATGAAACCCCGCCCAGTACCAGTGTAACTCTTGAACAATTCGATGCCCACCTTGACTATCTGCAACACCATCAGTTTAACGTCTGGCCTTTATCCAAGTTAATACACCACTGGGAAACCAACCAACTCGTTCCAGAAAGAACGGTAGTATTAACCGCTGATGACGCCTATATCAGCGTATACACCGAAGCTTATCCCCGCTTGACAGCACGGGGCTGGTCAATGACGACCTTTGTTAATTCGGAACCGATTGATCGTGGCTTTGGAAATTTTATGACTTGGCAACAAATGCGTGAAATGCAGGCCGCTGGCTTTGAATTTGCCAACCACAGCCACACTCATAGCAAAATGCGCCGAATAGAGGGCGAAACTGAAGCGGAAATGCTTGCCCGAGTGCGTCAAGAAATTGATATCGCACAACAACGACTCAATACCGAGCTCGGTGCAGAAAATGTACCGCGTTTGTTTGCCTATCCCTATGGCGAATACAGCGAGTCCGCTGCAAATTTAATTGCCGAAATGGGCTATATCAGCGTGGCACAAGTGTCGGGTGCGGTCGATGCCAATAGCGACCGTCGTGCTTTAAATCGTTTTCCGATGGCGGTAAACTTTGCCAAAATCGAAGACTTTCGACTCAAAGTCAACACCCGCCCCCTTCCGTTAAAATCTGTCACCCCTTGGGATCCGATTGTCGGTGAGAACCCACCGACCCTGACCTTGGAGTTATCAAAGCCGGTGCGCCAACTCAACTGCTTTAATAGCCGAGGACAAGCATTAAACATGGATTGGCAAACGCCCACAAGGCTTGTTATTCAATCCGAACAAGCCCTGCGCTCGCCTCGTGATCGCTATGCCTGCACCGCGCCGATCGGTCAAGGCCATTGGTATTGGTTTGGCCATTTATGGGTTATTGATTAAGTAACGGCCCAATAAAACAAAACAAAAAGGAAACAGCATGTCAGACTGGACTTCAGGTTATGTCGCCGATATTGGCTACACCTACGGTTATTACAAAGAACTTAACCCCTTAAGAATGCGCTTGGCGATGATCAACGCTGGGATTACACCTCCCAGCTTTGGTGAGGGTTCGACCGCCTGTGAGCTTGGCTTTGGTCAAGGCTTAAGTGCGGCGATTCATGCGGCCGCCAGCCCGGTTCAATGGTATGGCAATGATTTTTTACCGAGTCAGGCCGGATTTGCACAATCCCTAGTCAAAGCCAGTGGTGCCCAAGCTGAATTTAGCGATGAATCCTTTGCTGAATTCTTGGCCCGCGATGACCTACCGAAGTTTGATTTTATTTGTTTGCATGGTGTGTGGACCTGGGTTTCAGAAGAAAACCGTCAGTTGATTATGGCGTTTATTCGTAAAAACTTGAAAGTGGGCGGCGTGGTGTATGTCAGCTATAACACCCAAATCGGCTGGGCACAGATTATGCCGTTGCGCCGTTTATTGGTGCAACATGTGCAGCGTATGGGTTCGGCAGGCTGGGGCAGTTCTTATAAAATCAACCAGGCCTTGCAGTTTGCTAAAAAACTAATGAAAACCCATCCACTGCATGCCACCGCCAACTCACAGGTTGGGCCAAAAGCCGAAGAACTGATTGGCCAAGATCCACATTATCTGGCGCATGAATACTTTAATCGCGATTGGCACCCGATGGATTTTGCCGATATGGCGGAGTATATGGCGCAAACCAAACTCGAATACGCCAGCACGGCGAATTATCTTGATTTAATCGAAGCGATTAACCTGACTCAAGAACAAATGACATTGCTGGCTGAAATTCCCGATAGCGCCCTGCGTGAAAACACCCGTGATTTTTGTGTCGATAAAAAATTCCGCAAAGACTACTGGGTTAACGGCGCGATGAATTTAACCCAGTTGCAAGTGCTTGAGCTGTTGCGCGCCGAACGCGTGGTGATGACTAAACCTCGTGGCACAATTTCATTGGTGCTTGAAGGCGCGCTCGGTGTAGCGGATTTAGCGGCCGATGTTTATGATCCGATTTTAGATTATCTCGCAGACTACCAACCCCATAGCCTCGGTGAAATTGAACAGGCGATGGCGACGCATGACAAAATCGGCTTGCAAGAAATCGTACAGGCCTTGTTTATCTTTACCCATCGCGGTGAAATCCAATCGGCTCAAGCGGAGGCAGTCATCGCACAGGCGTTACCGCGCACCCAAGCACTCAATAACTTCTTTATCGACCGAGCTCGTGGTAGTGCTGATATTGCGTTTTTAGCCAGTCCGGTGACGGGCGGCGGTATCGAAGCAACACGTTTCCAACAGCTGTTTATCAAAGGTTATCGTGACGGCTGTGAATCCGCCATGGCCTTGGCACATTATGTCTGGATGATATTAGAACCCATGGGGGAAGGCGTGATGAAAATGGGGCGTATTTTACAAACTGAAGAAGAAAATATTGCTGAATTAACCCAGCGTGCGGAGGATTTTTTACGCCGTGATTTAGCGCTTTATCAAGGGTTGAGACTGGTTTAAATTTTGATATAAAGAAAACGCGCGCTGTTGAGCGCGCGTAAATAAAGCTTAACTTTCGTTTTTTTCTACTGCGGGTTTATCTTTTTTAGTTTTAGCAAACGCCATATGGGTTAACCACAAGGATAAGCCTACCAGCGCAATCCCTACCGCATAATAGAGCAACTCAATCGGCTGGGTCGGTTTAAGGTAAATCGCCGCTTCAAAAAACATCACCACCAATACCAACACAATGACCTTGGCTAGCTTGTCTTTTAAGTCATCCAAGCTATTGACCACCAGAATTTGGCTAGCACCATAGGCTTCTTTGGCAATGCTGAGTTTTGAAATAAACAACTCATATAAACCCAATGAAAAAATCAACATAATCGCACCGATCAAAAAGCCATCTACCGCACCAATCACGGTGCCAATCGCTTTTGATTTCAGTGCCGCACGTTCGGTATATTCAAGGGTGTGATAGTCCGTTAATGCGCCAAGCAGATAAAAAATCTCCACTGCGGTAATATAAAACATCACAAACGCAATAATTAAACTGGCAACCACCGCCGTTAACACCACCAAACGGCTATGCCATAACACCGCCTCAAAGCCACGCACCCCTGAACTCTTGTTTTCACACGTCAGACTTTGATTAATTTTATCCGGCATACTAAGGCTCCTATTTTTCTAAAGTTTCAATCGTAAAGTTATGGTTGGTGTAGATACATAAATCCGCTGCAATCGTCAGCGCATTTTTAACGATCTCATCCGCTGGCATCTCACTGTGGCGCATTAAGGCCTGTGCAGCCGAATGGGCATAACTTCCGCCCGAACCTATGGCAATAAAGTCATCTTGCGGCTCAATCACATCACCTGTGCCGGAAATTAACAACATGGTGTCTTCATCCGCCACAATCATCATCGCTTCGAGTTTTCTTAATGCGCGATCAGTACGCCAATCTTTTGCCATTTCAACCGCCGCACGCATCAGCTGACCGTTATGCGTTTGCAACCGGCCTTCAAAACGTTCGAACAAGGTAAACGCATCCGCGGTTGCACCGGCAAAGCCGGCTAAGACTTTACCATCATAAAGGCGACGTACCTTACGCGCATTACCTTTCATCACAATATGACCCAAGGTCACCTGACCGTCACCGCCAATCACCATTTTTCCTTGGCGCTTTACACACAAAATCGTCGTACCGTAAATCGTATCTGGACGATGCTCCATTGTCTTTTCCTTTCTTACTATTTGTTTTTTCTTGCTCTTGGGTGGGTTTGGTCGTAAACCTGTGCCAAGTGTTGCATATCTAATTTGGTATATATTTGGGTGGTCGATAAATTAGCATGACCTAATAACTCCTGCACCGCCCGCAAATCTCCGCTGGATTCTAACACATGCGTAGCGCAGGCATGACGCAATCGATGAGGTGACATCTTGGAAACAATTCCCGCCTCAATCGCTCGCTGATCAAGCTGTTGTTGAATCGAACGCACGGAAAGTCGACTGCCACGCTGGTTAACAAATACCGCCGTTTCTTCAGGTTTAGCCTTCTGAAATCGCACTTTTAGCCAGGCTTGCATTGCTTGCTGAGCTTTTGCCCCGACCAAGGCTAAGCGCATTTTTTTGCCCTTACCGAGCACCTGTATCTGTCCGCTGTCTAATCCATCTAACCCTGGGGACAAGTCTAACCCAACCAGTTCAGAAACCCTCAGCCCAGCAGAATAGAGTAGCTCAAATATCGCTTGATTTCTAATCGCCTGCCAAGTTTCTACCGGTTGCTCCAATAATTGGTTCGTTTGGTCAATATCAAGGCTTTTAGGTAAAGGCTGTGGCTGCTTCGGCGCTTTGACTAATTTCGCTGGATTTGCCGAAACGATCCCCTCAGAAATTAAAAACTGAAAAAAACTTCGCAATGTAGAAAGGTGTCTTGCCAACGACCGAGCACCTAATCCCGATTGCACCTGGCTCATCACATAGGACTTAACCATCCCAACATCAACCCCCCGCCAGTCAAGCACTTGTGGATCTGCCATTAAATCCTGCATTGACCAGGCCTGGTTATTCATCTGCTGAAAATAAAACATTACAAAGCTTATCAAATCTCTCTGATAATTATCCAGCGTATGAACAGACTTATTTTCAGCGCGTAAGGTCAACAAAAACCGTTCAATATGTTTCATCTAGCTCATCAACCAAAAAGCCGATTTAAACGCGCCGTAATCAGCTCTGCCATCACTTTCAAAAAGTAAGTTCCCAATTCAGGATGAAAACGATCGGTAGTGCTGCCCAGAGCTAGAACCCCCCAAACTCGGTTTTTACCAAGCGGTAAACAACAGACTGAATGTAAATCACTGGCACCATGAAATAGCCCTGACTTCCATTTTTGTTCGATTAACCCGCACACGGGCTTACCTGGCTGTAAACTTTCTTTAAGCGTTTTAACCCAATCCTGGCGCACACCTAGCTGGCTCAGACCTTTTAAACTCTGATTAGGCACCTCCCAAGAAACTAGGGTCATATATTCAACCTTGAACACTTCATCCATTTGTGTGTAAAGCACATCTATTGCTTGCTGCTCGGTTTCAGCAACCATTAACAAACGGCTTAATTGCTGAATTTTTTGCAACAAAATTCCGTTATCGCCCGCAATGGCTACCAAAGAATCAACCTCGTCTTGAAGCTTGTCGCGTTGCTCTCTTAACTGCCAAACTTGACGTTCCAAAAGCGAAACCGCTTTACCGTTTGAAGGATGAGGAATACTTAATCTATCCAATAAATTTGGGAAAACATGAAAAAACTGGGGGTTGCGCGCCAGGTAATCGGCAACATGCTCAGCATGGATATCCTCAGGTTTCATTAGTCATTACCCCTTCAAATACCCTAGCAACAGGCCCAGTCATCCATAGAGGATCGGTCAAACTCCCCGACCAACGAATCACAAGATCTCCCCCGGGTAAAGAGACGGTAACAGAGTCATCAACACGATCCCACAAGCGCAACACGGCCATCGCGGCACAAGCACCAGTACCACAAGCTTGGGTTTCCCCTGCGCCTCGTTCAAACACGCGCAATTTTACCCTTTGCCGATCAATGACTTGAGCAAAGCCGACATTTACTCTTTCAGGGAAACGTGGATGACATTCCAGCGAGGAACCTAAGGTTGCTACCGGTGCCAAGTCAATATCCTCTACCTCAAGCACTGCGTGAGGATTACCCATTGATACCGCACCTAATGACCAGGCCTGGTTATTGACTTCAACCTGATAACTGAGCGCTTGCTGCTGCGTTATAAATGGCAGTGCTTGCGGTGCAAAACGCGGCGCCCCCATATTGACCCTAACCTGACCATCTGGCTCCAAGTAGAGTACAATTAAACCCGATGCCGTTTCTACCGGAATTTCACGCTTATCTGTCAGGCCCTGGTCAAACACAAAACGTGCAAAACACCGAGCGCCATTTCCACACTGTTGTACTTCAGAACCATCAGCATTAAAAATTCGATAACGAAAATCCGCCTGCTCAGATAGCGACTTTTCAACCAATAAAAGTTGATCAAAACCAACCCCAGTATGCCGATTGGCCCAATCTCTCACTTGATTGGCTTCAATTTCAACCGTTTGGGATAGTGCATCTATCACCATAAAATCATTGCCCAAACCGTGCATTTTAGTAAAACGTAAACCCATAAAACCTCTTAAACTCTAGCAGGCCTGCTAATCATGCCCTGTTATTTAATTTCGTATCATTATGATAAACCAAACTCCTATTGGCTAGTTATTGTTTCATCATCTTAAAAAACATCCAGCTTAGGTTCCAGCTAAACCAAATCAACCCTACGGTAAGCCCTCTACACAAATCATTGACTGGTTCGAAGGACACTATTTTCTCTAATCCCTATAGGGGTAACTACCGCGCGCTATCAATCCACCATCAAGGGTCAAAACGCTTCCCGTCATCCAAGCAGCTGCATCGCTTAAAAGAAACGCAGTTGCGGCTCCCATTTCTTCAACTGAACCATAACGCCCCAGAGGAATCGCCTTCATCCAGGGGTTTTTAAATTTTGGCTGCTTCAAAATACTAACTGTACGTTCGACTGGTACGACACCCGGTGCCAGATTATTGACTCGAATACCATATTGCCCCCACTCTACCGCCATAACCTTCATCATCGCATCTAAACCAGCTTTGGAAGCCGCATAAGCACTGAACCACTCACAAGTCTGCTGACCATGGATACTCGAATTATTAATCACAACGCCAGGTTGTTTCGCTGCAATACAAGCTTGAGCAAACAAACTGCTTAATCGATAAGGTGCCTGTAGGTTTACCGCTAAAGTCTGATTAAAGGCTTCTCCTTCAACATCATCAAGTACCGTCGTTTTTGTAATTAATCCCGCATTATTAACCAGGCCATCTAAACCCGAAAACTGTGACCAGGCCTGGTTAAAAACCTGACCTAGAGAAGCATAGTCACGAAAATCGCCCCTAACCACTTGCGCTTGCGCGCCCAATACCTTAACTCGATCAAGTGTTTGCGCAATACCGCTCTCATTTCGGCAATAATGTAAAACTAATTTACAACCCTGC
Organism: Thiomicrospira microaerophila; assembly: GCF_023278225.1. GTDB lineage: Bacteria > Pseudomonadota > Gammaproteobacteria > Thiomicrospirales > Thiomicrospiraceae > Thiomicrospira > Thiomicrospira microaerophila_A. Next base: position 527,012 of record NZ_CP070959.1, on the reverse strand, counting down.
TTAGCCAATATCTGCGCCATGCCAGCACCAATACCGCTCGACGCACCGGTTATAAAGACGCGTTTACCATTTAGTTCAGGGTAGATTGTCATTCAGCCTCCTTAATAAACATGACTTCAAGGTTTTTAGCAATTTGTCCTTATTTTACCTTGTGCGGGTATCAGCAAGCTAAAAGCTTTTGCTTTATAATGATGGAATTTACATCAGACAATAAGGTTTTAACGCACAGATGATGACCCCAAAAGAAATAGTTCATGAACTTGATAAGCACATTATTGGTCAAGCCGATGCCAAAAAAGCTGTTGCGGTGGCATTACGAAATCGCTGGCGCCGGATGCAATTGAATGCAGATTTACGCCCGGAAGTAACGCCAAAAAACATTTTAATGATTGGTCCAACCGGTGTGGGTAAAACCGAAATTGCGCGCCGTTTAGCCAAGCTCGCCAATGCACCGTTTATCAAAGTTGAGGCGACTAAATTCACCGAAGTGGGTTATGTGGGGCGTGATGTGGATTCGATTATTCGTGATTTAGTCGATAACGCAGTCAAAATGCAGCGCGAACAAGCGATTAAAAACGTCCAGAATAAAGCCGAAGATGCCGCTGAAAACCGCATCCTTGACATTCTGCTGCCACCCGCACGCGGCCGCGAAGAAGAAAGCCATGAAGCGATGGCTGAGACCCGCCAAAAATTCCGCAAAAAACTACGTGAAGGCCAGTTGGACGACAAAGAAATTGAACTCGATCTAAAGGTCGCCCCTGCACATGTTGAAATCATGGCGCCGCCAGGCATGGAAGACATGACATCGCAGTTACAAGATATGTTCCAGTCACTCGGCAGCAGCAAAAAACAAATGCGCAAGTTGCCGATTAAAAAAGCCTTTAAGTTGCTGGTTGAAGAAGAAGCCCACAAACTGATTAATGATGACGACTTAAAATCGCAAGCTGTTGAAAACGTCGAGCAAAACGGCATCGTGTTTTTAGACGAAATTGACAAGGTCGCCAAACGCTCGGGGGCCAGTGGTGGTGATGTATCCCGCGAAGGTGTGCAACGTGACTTGCTGCCACTGATTGAAGGCAGCACGATTTCGACTAAATATGGCATGATCAAAACTGACCATATTTTATTTATCGCCTCCGGTGCCTTTCACATGAGCAAGCCCTCAGATTTAATTGCTGAATTACAAGGCCGCTTGCCGATTCGGGTTGAACTTAAATCGCTTCGGGTTGAAGATTTTGTGCGTATCCTGACCGAACCCAAAGCCGCGCTCACCACTCAATCGACTGCGCTAATGAAAACCGAAGGCGTGGACATTAGCTTTACCCCAGAAGGTATTCAGCGTCTGGCGGAAATCGCCTACCAAGTCAACGAAAGCACCGAAAACATTGGAGCTCGCCGTTTACATACCGTGATGGAGCGCTTACTGGAAGAGGTGTCGTTTAACGCACCTGACCAAGCGGGTCAACAGATTGTCGTCGATCAGGCTTTTGTGGACGAACGCCTCGGCGCACTCGCCAAAGACCAAGACCTGTCGCAGTATATTTTGTAGGGAAGACTAGCATGCCAGAAATCGCGCGTTTTTATGGAATCATTATCAAACTTTATTTCGCTGATCATCCTCCAGCACATTTTCATGCCATTTATGGCGAATATGTCGGCATGTTCAATATTGAAACACTTGAAATGATAGAAGGTGATATTCCGCAGCGCGCGCGAAAATTGATTACTGAATGGGCAACGCAATACCAAACGGATTTAATGACGATTTGGAAAACACAACATTTCAAAAAGTTACCCCCTTTGGAGTAATCACCATGCGAATTATTGATGTCAAAGCTTGTCATGATTTAACGCTTGAAGTCACGTTTAAAGACGGCATCGTGAAACTTTATGATATGAAAAAATGGCTAACTAACCCAATATTTTCTCCGCTAACTAACAGGGCACTCTTTGAAACAGTAAAAGTTGAACCTGGGGGTTATGCTATAAGCTGGACTGACCAAATAGATTTGAGTGAAAATGAAATTTGGCTGAATGGACAAACCCTGAAAACCTTCCACGCCATCCAATATGAGTCGCCTAGCCATGCCACAACCGACTGACATTAAACTTAAACAAACTTCACGCACCTTGGTAATAAGCTTTGATGACGGTCAAACCTTTGACTACAGCTGTGAGTTTTTACGGGTCTATTCGCAATCGGCTGAGGTCACAGGTCACGCACCGGGTCAAGAGGTGCTGCAACTCGACAAACAGCAGGTTAATATCGACGCCATCAGCCCGGTTGGCAACTATGCCATCCGGCTGCATTTTGATGATGGCCATGACAGTGGGATTTATACCTGGGAGCGCCTTTATGATTTGGGCGAACACTATCAAAATTATTGGGTGGATTATTTGCGCCGCCTGATGCGAGCGGGGCATTCGCACCCTGCCCTAACCCAATTACAAAAGGAGTCCGGCAAATGAGCCCGTCATCACAAAACCGACAAACGATCGACTTTGGTTTCAGCGAAGTGCCGCTTGAAGAAAAAGTTAAGAAAGTCAAAGGCGTATTCGATTCGGTCGCACAAAAATACGATGTGATGAACGATGTCATGTCACTGGGTATTCATCGGCTATGGAAACGCCAAACCATTGAACTGTCCGGGGTACGGGCTGGTATGCAGGTGTTGGATCTTGCCGGTGGAACCGGAGATTTGACCAAAGCTTTCGCTAAACGTGTCGGCCCAACCGGCAAAGTCGTGTTAGCCGATATTAACGAAAGCATGGTGCGTGTTGGACGCGATCGCCTGATTGACGAAGGGGTTGGCGCTCAGGTTGAGTACACTATCGCGAATGCTGAAGCGCTGGCCTTCCCCGACAATCATTTTGATGTCGTGACCATGGCATTTGGTTTGCGTAACGTCACACATAAGGACAAAGCGCTTGCGGAAATTTGCCGTGTGCTTAAACCGGGAGGTCAGGCGCTAATTTTGGAGTTTTCTAAAGTGCATCAACCGCTATTAGCCAAAGCCTATGACTTCTATTCATTCAATATTCTACCCAAAATGGGGAAATTCATTGCAAAGGATGAGGCTAGTTACCAATATCTTGCCGAGTCGATTCGCATGCACCCAGACCAAGAAACCCTCAAACAAATGATGCTAGACGCAGGTTTTGATAAAGCCAGTTATATGAATATGAATGAAGGCATTGTCGCACTGCATCGTGGATGGAAGTTCTAATGAAAACAAAACCGAGCAGCCATGACTGGGAAGAAGATTTATCAAAACTGATTGGTGATCCTTTAGCGTTTCAACTCGGCTATCGCGTGCGTCAGTTTAAACAACAGACGCAACAGATAAAACAAGACAGCGAACAGATGCTCAGCGAGTACTTTCGTTATGAACTCGACCTGTTACCTAGCCGCAGTGAAATCGAAAATTTCAACCAGCAGGTGAACGAACTTGAAAATCGCTTTAATGAAATAGATGCGCGTATTGAACGCATGACCAAAGCCCAATAACCTTCAAAGACACCTTTATGAACCCAATCAAACAGTTATTCCGTTTAATCAAAATCAATCGGGTGGTTACCCATTATCGCCTCGATGAAATGGTGCTAGCTAACAGCAAATACCGCGCATTGATCTGGCTCAATCGTGCGCTTTTTCCATGGAACTGGCGCGCGACCCACCAAGGTGATCGGGGTCTGCGCTTACGCTTGGCACTTGAAGCGCTTGGGCCGATTTTTATCAAGCTCGGCCAAGCCCTCTCAACCCGCAAAGACCTGTTACCTGAAGACATTTCGGTTGAACTGACTAAACTGCAAGATGATTGCCCACCGTTTGATGAAATGCACTCACGTCAAATTATCGAAAAAGGACTCAAGCGCTCAATTGCTGAGGCCTATGCCGAATTTGAAGCCACCCCGATGGCCTCGGCGTCGATGGCGCAAGTGCATGCCGCTAAACTCCATAGCGGTGAAGAGGTGGTCGTTAAGGTAGTGCGACCGGATATCAAGCCGATTATTGAACAAGACGTTTCGATTATGTTTAGCTTGGCGCGTTTGGTGGAAATCGCGGTTAAAGAAAGCCGTCGATTGCATCCCACCGAAGTGGTAAGCGAATTTGAAAAAACCATCCTCGATGAAATGGACATGATGCGTGAAGCCGCCAATGCCGCACAGCTTAAACGCAACTTTGAAGGCTCAGATTTATTGTATGTACCGGAAATCTACTGGTCACATACCAATGAGCATGTGATGACGATGGAGCGTATCTATGGTACACGCATATCCGAAACCGAAAAACTGATTGAACAAGGCATTGATCTGACCGACCTGTCAGCCAAGGGCGTAACGATTTTCTTTACCCAGGTGTTTAAACATAACTTCTTCCATGCTGATATGCACCCGGGCAATATTTTTGTGCTGCCAGATGGCCGCTATGCGGCAATCGATTTTGGCATTATGGGCACCCTGACGCCTGAAGATCAACGTTATCTGGCGGAAAACTTTCTCGCGTTTTTTAATCGTGATTACCTACGGGTATCCGAGTTGCATATTGAATCCGAATGGGTTCCGCGTGATACCCGTGTCAATGAACTTGAATCCGCCATTCGCGCGGTCTGTGAACCGATTTGGGATCGTCCGCTGAAAGAGATTTCATTTGGTTTATTTTTAATGCGCTTATTCCAAACCGCACGTCGCTTTGGTATGGAAGTTCAACCGCAATTAGTGCTGCTGCAAAAAACCCTATTAAACATTGAAGGCTTAGGGCGTCAGCTGGATGATGAACTGGATTTATGGGATACCGCCAAGCCGTTTTTAGAGGACTGGATGAAAGAGCGGGTTGGCTTTAAAAGCTTAATCAAAAACACCAAGCGTAACCTGCCGTTTTGGATTGAAAACGCACCGCAGCTACCAGGCCTGGTGCATTCGGTGCTGAATAAAGCCGCGCATGGTCAATTAGAATTGCATTCCGGTCAAATCGCGCGACTCGAAAAAGCCTTGGAAAACCAAGCCAAGCAACAACGCCAACGCGCGATTGCACTGGCTTTGGTGGCTGCGGCCGTCTATTTAGAATTCCAAAATCATGGAATTGAAATCAGCGGCTGGTTACAAGCAGGCTTGGTGATCGCAGCCAGCTATCTACTGATAAAAAAATAGTTTGATTAATCCACTGGCTTTATCAACTTTCCTGAAGATTAGACTGAGCACGGGACTCACAAGTAAACTTTCAAAAACCGGCCGTACCCACGATCTTGGTCAATTTTGAAAATATTGCTTGTGAGCTTAAGGAACCAACAAGCTTGGAATTAATTGGTTAAACATCCGAATTAGAATACATTAGTTTTCTGCCACATAACAGGTTCGCCGCTAGTTAAAGCTGTGTTCAATAATGCAATAAGCGGCTGCGCCCGTTGTGACAAGCTAACTTGATCCTGCGCCAAATCAGACGAAGAATTTTTAGCCAGCCGACTCAGTTTATCTATCGCCTCTGCAATCATGTCGTGATCCAAAGCACTGGGAACTAGACCGGATGCTCCCATTATTTTAATCAACTTTTCTGCCATCGCATCGTGCATGACCACATCAGCGTGTTGCTTGGTTTTAAAACGAATCATAATGGAATTTCTCTCTCTAGCAGCCAACCACGTGAACCATCGCGAAATTGCAAACGTTTGATAAACTCTATTTCCTGGCCCTGATAAAAATTAGCAGGCAGGTTTTTTACCACATCCAACACCGCAGCTTGATCTAACAGCGTTTTTTGTCCGGATTCATCGGCTTGTTTTAAACGCGTTAACAAGTCTGCTTCACTTAAACCCGCTTGAACTCGGTAACGAACCTGAGCGATATACACATCAGGCCCCTCTTTATGCGCGCTCAACATCTTAGCCTCTTGCAGGGGAAATAAAGCCTGCATTTGTAGCTGATCTTGCCAATAGCGTTTAGCCATGACCTCAACCGCTAAATTCGAGGGCTTACTCTCTAAGCAACCGCTCAAAGGTATAATCAAAAAAAGCCATAATAGCCATCGGAGTTTTAACATTCTTTCCTCCAGTCAATGTCAGGGGTTATCGAGTTCTCGGCGCCCTTTGAAAGCGTAAGACAAGGTCGTACTATCGGTATATTCTAGCTCACCACCCATAGGTAGGCCTTGAGCAAGACGACTTACCTTTACATCAGCCTGCTGAGCCATCTGCTGAATGTAATGTGCGGTCGCTTCACCTTCAACCGTTTGGTTGGTTGCAAGAATTAACTCGACCAGTTCTGCTTGCTGTAGCTTTGTTTTTAATAGATCCAAACCCAGTTGCGCTGGGCCAATACCATCAATCGGCGAAAGATGCCCCATCAAAACAAAATACTTACCTTGATAAATACCTGCCTGCTCGATGGACAGTACGTCAGCCGGTGTTTCAACAACACAAAGCAAACTCGCATCTCGTTTAGTCGAACTACAAATACGACAAACTGGGTCCTCACTTAGCGTTCGACAAGATTTGCAATGACCCACTTTATCTAATGCCTCGGTCAAAGCCCAGGCTAATTGCTTGCCCCCTGCCCTTTGCCGCTCAAGAATAGCATAAGCCATACGTTGTGCCGACTTCGGCCCCACGCCAGGTAAAATTCGAAATGCGTCAACTAACTGCTGAATTAACGGAGAAGACATGATTTAGAAAGGAAATTTCATGCCACCAGGCAGGTTCATACCCTGGGTAAGGCCGCCCATTTTTTCTTGAGTGGTATGCTCTACCTTACGCACTGCACTGTTGACCGCTGCAGCAAACAAATCTTCAAGCATTTCCTTATCATCCATCAGGCTGTCGTCAATCGTAACACGAACGAGTTCATGCTTACCGGTCATTTGAACCTTAACCATGCCCCCTCCGGCTTCACCCTCAACCTCCATTTCGGCGATTTCTTGCTGCGCCCGCTCCATGTTTTTTTGCATTTCTTGCGCTTGCTTCATTAAGTTACCGATACCGCCTTTTCCACCAAACATAGTTAAACTCCTTCTTAATTAAATAGGTTGAATTGTTTTTTCTAGCAGCTGCATCCCCAAAATACTTTGAATGAGCTGGGTATTAGTATCTTGCTTTATCGCCGACACCGCATTCTGCTGGTGCTGAGCCTGCTGGTCTTTTTGTAAATCATCCAAGGTATAGTAATCACCCGAATAATCAACATAATGAATCTTAAATTCACTGCCAAACTGATCTTGAGCGGCTTCAAGCAAACGTGTCTGCGCCACCTCACTTTTAGCGGTTAGGTATTGAGGTGCGACACTTAACCACCAGGCCTGGTTATTATAATTCATTAAAATACAGCGTCGGGCTAATTCCAATGCCATGCCCTCAGGATGAACGGATTCAATTAATTCAGCCCAAACCTCAATAGGTTGGGGTTGATCGAGGATTACTGGCAACTCAGGCATAACCGCTTGGGGCGGTGCTGCCGGAATCGATGCCATTTCAAGCGGCCGTTCAGGCTGGACTGGGGATTCGAATGCATGAATTTCAAGCTCAGAGCTTGGAATTAAGCGCTCATCAATATCACTCGCTTGAGCAGGCTTTGCCTCATCTAACCGTGCCTTTAGATCAGGAAAAAAACTCAAATCCACAACCCCATTCTCTTGAGTGTCTGCCTGATCTACTTTTACTTGGTTGAGGGTATTTTGACTGCTCCCCCCTTCTGATGGCTCCGCACTGACCGCTGATTTCATTGAGTGAGCAGTCTTATTTTGTGCCTGTTGCAGCAAAGTTGCGATTGGTTTGGCTGGCGTTGAAGACTCAGGTTCAGGCTCGGTAGCCACAGCCTGGTTAATGCCAGGTGTTGAAATAGGATTAAATGCCAGCATGCGCAATAGCATCATTTCAAAACCGATACGAATATCAGGTGCCAGTGTTATATCTTGACGCGCCAACAATGCTATTTGATAATATAATTGAACTTGGTCAGGTGTTAGGCGTTGGGCTAAATCGACTAACACCTCTTGGTTAAGCGCCGTTTCATCAAGTATCTCACCCAATATTTGCTGCTGACTGATTTGGTGCAGGGCTTCAAGTAACTGATTCAATAATGCACTGTAATCAGCTCCCATACTCGAAAGTGTCTTTAATACCTGCTTAATTTGATCTGCTGACTTTTCCGACAAAGCAACTAACAGAGCAAGCATAATAGCTTGATCTACCAAACCAAGCATCGCTTCAACTGCTTCATATTTCAGCTCTCCGCCGCAATAGGCAATCGCTTGGTCTAACAAGCTTAACGCATCGCGTGCCGAGCCATCGGCACTTTTTGCAATCACAGCTAAGGCAGCTGACTCAAACTTAATGCCTTCCTGTTGCAAAATCATCGCCAAATGCTGTTGAATTTGAACACTGGTTAAACGTAGAAGATTAAATTGCAAACAACGAGACAGAACAGTTATCGGCAACTTGTGAGGATCGGTTGTGGCGAGTAAAAACTTAACATGTTCGGGCGGCTCTTCAAGGGTTTTAAGCAATGCATTAAAGCTGCTTTTGGACAACATATGCACTTCGTCAATCAAATAAACCTTATAACGGCCTTGGCTAGGCGCATATTGTACATTATCAAGAATTTCGCGCGTATCCTCTACCTTGGTTCTTGATGCTGCATCAATCTCAATTAAATCAACAAACCGTCCTTCATTAATCGACTGACACACAGAACACACCCCACAGGGCGTTGAACTCACGCCCTGCTCACAATTGAGTGCTTTGGAAAAAATGCGTGCAATCGTGGTTTTCCCTACGCCTCGTGTTCCGGTAAATAAATAGGCATGGTGTAAACGTTGCGAGTCAAGTGCATTAGAAAGCGCTTGCATGACATGGGTTTGCCCCACCAATTCACTAAAATTTTTCGGACGCCACTTTCTGGCCAGAACGGTATAACTCACAGACGTTTCCCTGATTAACTATTCAGTTCAAATAAAGGTTTGATTTTAACTTAGATTACAGAGAATAGAAAACGGATCGGAAAATTAAACCAGAAATTAGGAGGTGGCAGCGCGACCCGCCTTACCTCGGCGCACGCATCAGAAAGTACCGTTGCTTCCTTCCGGACCTGGCGGGGTTCCTAACTTAGCGTCGCGAGGGGACGAATAGCGCTACCATATTGAAAACTTAAAGCCTGCGTATTGTAGCAGAGTACTAGTGAATTATCCAATTGGATTTAAAGCCAGCCTAAGCCTTTATTGGCTCATTATAAGCTGCCAGCAAAAAACGCCACCAGGCCTGATAGATCGGCAACACGTATTTTAGATCGTAGTTTTTATCTAACAAGCTTGCTACAGGTTGAATACCTCGCACGGCATTACACATAAAAACCGCATCAGCTTGAAATAAATCAACAAGTTTGATAGCGCGGAAATGCCAGCGATAATTCAATCCGGCCTGTTCGAGTGCGCTTGGCAAACTTTTCAAGCAGGTTCCATAGACACCAGACTGGTCTAAAAAAGGACTGATCAAGTCCTGACCTTGCATCAATACCAAATTACTCTGAGTGCCGCAAATCACTTGACCTTGAGAATCCAGCATCAGTCCTTCATCAGCACCGAGATCTGGTAGCTCTGACCTTGCTAAAACCTGATCTAAACGATTAAGATGTTTAATTCCCGCTAATCTCTCGTTAATGCTAATCGGTGTCCGACATGGAACAATTCGCAAACCCTCCAAACTGGGCTGACCGCTAAGCGATGCCCTGATACTTGCTTGCAGCGCTAGCGGGACTGGCGATACACTGATGATTCGAGTTAAATCCTGATAGCCCAAACCCAAAGGAGCAGCATAGCCTGGACCAGCACCTCGCGTAATTACCAGTTTGATAATGGAAAAATCTTTTAGATTGGAAGTAACCTTAGACAGTTGTTGTTCAATATCGGCCTGATCTAATTTAGGGAACCCTAGTCGTTGCGCGCTAGTTTCTAATCGCTGCCAATGTGCCGACCAATTCAACGGTTGTTGCTGATTACAAAGCAACGTGGTAAAAAAACCATCACCATACATTAGCCCCCGATCATGGATTAACCTAGAATCGCATAATGCTCCATTCAACCAGGCCTGGTGTTCGACGCTATTCATAAATCAACTATTTTAGCCCCAATGCATTTAACAAGCCTTTTGCCTTGTGCCGAGTTTCCTCTAATTCAAAGTTCGGATCTGAATCCGCAACAATGCCCGCACCTGCACGAAAACTAACTTGATCACCCTGCTGAATAAAACTACGAATCAAAATATTGGTATCCATTGAACCATCCCGGTTTATATAACCCACCGAACCCGTATAGGCTTCTCTTGGACCACTTTCTAATTCTGCAATAATTTCCATGCAACGAATTTTAGGACAACCGGTTATCGTACCGCCAGGGAATAAAGCATGGATAATGTCCAAGGGTGTTTTACCCTCTACCAAGCGCCCTCGGACATTGGAAACAATATGATGAACATGTTGATAGCTTTCTACCACCATCAGCTCATTAACCTCAACAGAACCAGGCTGACAAATCCGACCTAAGTCATTACGCTCAAGATCAATCAACATAATATGTTCGGCGCGCTCTTTAGGATGCGCGATTAATTCTTGAATCAGTGCCATATCTTCTGCATGTTGTTCACTGCGTTTACGTGTGCCGGCAATCGGACGAGTATCCACCCAAGGCGAAGTATAGCGTACCAACCGTTCAGGAGAAGAGCTGATAATACTCGCATCTTCTAGTTGAATAAGGCCTGCAAAGGGTGCGGGGTTATGCTGACGCAACTGACGATAAATTTGCGCTGACAGGCTTGCCGGATCATAAACCCTGTCAAACTCAAGTTGCCACAAACGGGAAAGGTTAACTTGAAATACATCACCGGCAAGAATATAGTCCTTAATCCGCTTGACTCCATCAATATAACGCCCAGGCGCTTCTTCATTGATATGCCTGATGACTAAAGCGTTATTTTCAATCTGCTGCCCCACCGCATTAGCATAATCCTCCTGCATTCTAGCCACACAATCGGAAAAGGATGACTCGGCGACAAAAAACACAGCTTGTTGTTGATGATCAATAATGATTGCAGCCGGAAAACGCTGCAACACGGCTAAAGGCAACCGGCTCGTCGAGAGTTTTAATGAAGGTTCAATCACTCCAGCATATTCATAGCCAAAATAAACAAACCAACCTCCATAGAAGGGTAAATGACACGGCTCAGTTAAGCAGGCCTGGTTAGATTCAATTTCAGCTTGAAATTGAGCAATAAAATCAGCTGCATCGGCTAAATTATCTAATTGATAGCTGGATTGAGGGAAAGCAAAGAGGATGTCAAAACGCCCGAGCTGGCCCTGCGCGACACTCTGCAATAAGTGCGGGTAACGTTCAGGAAATTTTTCCGCTAACAGGGACAAATCAACCTGCTGCATGGGCTGGCAAGCAACCGCTAACCCTGCACAAGAAAATGACTTCATAGTGACACTAAAAACTACTTAACTCGACCAAGAACTAGGCTTGCATTCGTGCCGCCAAAGCCAAACGAATTAGATAAGGCATAATCAAATTGTGCATCACGCGCTTGATGAGCGACATAGTCCAAATCACAACCTTCGGCCGGATTATCTAGGTTAATTGTAGGGGGTAAAACCTGGTCCTGTAATGCCAAGGTGGTCAGTATAGCCTCAATTGCCCCCGCTGCACCCAGAGCATGACCGATCATCGATTTGGTTGAACTCATGGCCAGCTTGTAAGCATGGTCACCAAAAACAGACTTTACTGCGGCATTTTCACACACATCACCTGCAGGGGTTGAGGTACCGTGTGCGTTAATATAACCAATTTGATTTTTATCTAGCTTAGCATTATGCAATGCCAGCGTCATGCAACGTGCCGCTCCCGCTCCACCTTCTGCAGGCAAAGTCATATGATAAGCATCACCACTCATCCCAAAACCCAAAACCTCACCATAGATTTTAGCTCCGCGTGCTTTGGCATGTTCATACTCTTCCAATACGACTGCGCCCGCGCCATCAGCCAAAACAAATCCATCGCGATCCGCGTCCCAAGGTCGACTTGCAGCTTGAGGATTATCATTGCGTGTTGACAAGGCACGTGCTGCTGCAAAACCTGCTAAACCAAGCTCCGTCGTCGCATACTCGGCACCGCCGGCAATCATCACATCCGCATCACCATACTCAATTAATCTTGCTGCATCACCAATGCTATGGGTTCCAGTTGCACAGGCCGTCACAAGCGCAAGGTTTGGGCCTTTAAGTCCATACTTAATAGATACATGCCCCGAAATCATATTAATAATCGCACTGGGAACAAAAAACGGAGACACTTTTCGAGGCCCTGAAGATTGATAGACACCGTGTTGTGCTTCAATGGTACCGATACCGCCAATCCCAGATCCAATCGACACGCCAATTCGCGTTGCATTCTGCTCAGTAACTTCTAAACCTGAATCTTCGAACGCTTGGATACCTACAGCGATGCCATAATGAATAAATGGATCCATTTTTTTGGCTTCTTTAGGTGTAATGTAATTCGTCACATCAAATTCTGGCATCATTCCTGCAAATTTGACTGAAAATTTATCAGTATCAAACTTGGTGATCGGTGCAATACCACTTTTGCCTGCTTTGATATTCTGCCAAGTTTGGGCAACATTTAAACCGACGGGGGTCAATAAACCCATACCAGTAATGACAACACGACGCTTAGACAAGGTGATTCTCCTACAAGCTAACCAAAAAACAATAGTTTAGACGATTTTAAAAAAGGCGAGGCAAAAAAAAAGCCGTAAAAACGGCTTTATTGCAATACATGCGTTGGAATTATTCCAAGTTTGCATTGATATATGAAACCGCTTGCGCTAAAGTTGAAATTTTTTCAGCTTCTTCGTCTGGGATTTCACAATCAAACTCTTCTTCCAATGCCATTACCAATTCTACGGTGTCAAGAGAATCGGCACCTAAATCGTCAATAAAAGACGCATCAGGTGTAACCTGTGCTTCTTCAACGCCTAATTGCTCAACAACGATTTTCTTAACGCGATCTTCAATACTGCTCATGGACAATCTCCAACTCTATTTATTGTGATTAAAAATTTTGGGTTATTTTGCACCCAGTGCACCTTTTTTTCAAGCTTTATTTATCAAGGAGGTCTGGCAAGCTTATACCATGACCATACCACCATTAACATTAATCGTTTGACCTGTAATGTAGGCGCCTCCGTCTGAGGCCAAAAAAGTAACTGCTTTAGCAATATCTTCAGGCTGACCTAAACGAGCTAGCGGAATTTGCTGCGTCAAAGCAGCGCGTTGCTCTTCAGGCAGGTTACGCGTCATATCAGTATCGATAAATCCAGGGGCAACGGTGTTGACGGTAATACCACGAGAGCCCACTTCACGCGCAAGCGACTTTGCAAAGCCAATAATTCCTGCTTTAGCGGCCGCGTAATTAGTTTGGCCCGCATTACCCATCACACCAACTACAGATGCAATATTAATAATTCGTCCTTGCTTAGCCTTCATCATGCCACGTAAACAGGCTTTTGACATACGATATACTGAATTCAAATTGGTTTGGATAATGTCATCCCATTCATCATCCTTCATACGCATCAGCAAGTTATCACGGGTGATACCGGCATTATTGACCAATATCGTTGGCGTACCGAACTCAGCAGTTAATTGCTCCATTAAATCAGCAATTTGTTGCGGCTCCGTGACATTCAAAGCCAATCCTTTACCCTGTCCGCCTGCAGCTACAATGTAATCCGTAATTGCTAAGACACCAGTTTCAGAGGTTGCTGTCCCTATCACCGTCGCACCATTGGCAATCAAATCAAGCGCAATTGCCTTACCAATTCCTCTGCTTGCGCCAGTTACTAATGCAATTTTACCTGTTAACATAACTAGTCCTCTTTAATAAGATTGCTTAAGGTCGCCGTGTCAAAAATAGAGTCAATCGCCATCCGACGATCTATCCTACGATTTAGCCCTGCCAAAACCTTACCCGGCCCTAATTCTAACAGTTTTTCAACGCCAGTAGCTTTCATATACTCTATGGTTTTAACCCACTGAACAGGACGATAAAGCTGCTCAACCAAGGCGGCCTTTATACTCTCGGCATCATCATAAACCTGCACCGCCACATTATGCAGAACAGCAACCTGTGGTTGTGAGAACGTCATACCGGCAAGCTTAGAGGCTAGCAAATCTGCTGCCGGCTTCATCAAAGCACAATGCGAAGGAACACTCACAGCCAAAGGCACAACCTTTTTAGCGCCTTTCTCTTCGGCAAGTTGCATTGCACGTCCTACAGCTGCTTGATTTCCTGCGATGACGACTTGACCGGGTGAGTTAAAGTTTACCGCCTCCACCACTTGATCTTGTGCCGCTAATTCACAGAGCTCAATCACCTGCTGATCTTCAAGACCAAGAACAGCTGCCATCGCACCTTCGCCTGCAGGAACGGCCTGTTGCATTAAACGACCTCGCTCGGCTACCAATTCGATACCTTGTGAAAGTGACATCACGCCAGACGCAACCAATGCAGTATATTCACCTAACGAATGACCCGCTAAAAAGCTAGGCTTTAAATCTGGTTGAACCTGCTGAAGTGTTCTAAAAACAGCAATGCCAGCAGCCAGCATCGCAGGTTGTGTAACAAAGGTTTGGTTAAGCTGGGACTCCGGGCCTTGCTGAACAATTTGCCATAAATCATAGTCAAGCACCGAAGATGCCTCAGAAAAGACTTCATTTACAACACCATAGGATTGCGCAAGATCAGATAGCATGCCAACTGATTGAGAACCTTGCCCAGGAAAAATAAATGCCGTTTTCATTAATACCCCTTTAGTATTTGATTAAGGCTGAACCCCAAGTGAAGCCGCCGCCAAAGGCCTCCATCAACACTATCTGCCCACGTTGAATTCTACCGTCACGCACTGCTTCATCCAGCGCCATTGGAACAGATGCACTTGAAGTGTTCGCATGCTTATTAACCGTCACCACAACCTGATCATCAGTTAAACCTAACTTCTTTGCAGTTGCACTAATAATGCGTAAATTAGCCTGATGAGGTACCAACCAATCCACTTGTTCTTTGGTCATATTATTCGCAGACAAAGTTTCATTCGCAATGCGGCTCAAGGTATTCACCGCAACTTTAAATACCTCGTTGCCCTTCATAGACATGGTTCTTTCAGCAATGTCGTCGGTAAGCGGCAACTTTGAAGGCCCAGAGGGCACATGCAATAACTCTTCATATTGGCCATCAGCATGAATATGGGTAGAAAGGATACCGGTTTCCGATGAAGCTTCAAATATCACCGCACCCGCCCCATCGCCAAACAAAATACAGGTGCTACGGTCTTGCCAGTTGGTAATCCGTGATAAGGTTTCCGCGCCGACAACCAAGACACGCTTTGCCATACCCGTTTTAATAAATTGGTCCGCCACACTCACTGCATACACAAAACCAGTACACACCGCTTGAATGTCAAATGCGGGACAGCCACGAATACCCAATCTTTGCTGCAATAAACAGGCTGTACTTGGAAAAACCTTGTCAGGAGTAGTGGTTGCAAAAACAATCATATCGATTGTTTGCACATCAACACCCGCCATCTCAATCGCATTTCTTGCTGCTTTCTCAGCCAAATCACAGGTAGTTTGACCTTCAGCAGCAATATGGCGCTGCTCGATACCCGTCCGCTCACGAATCCACTGATCACTGGTTTCAACCATAGATTCTAAATCTTGATTTGTGAGTATTTTTTCAGGCAGGTAGCGCCCTGTACCGATAATTCGACTATATATTTTTTCAGACATTAGACCCGTTCTTCTTTCAACTTGGGCTCGTATTGCGATTCAAGCAATTCAGACACCTTAGACTCTATACGCTCCGGGACATTATTAATCACCGCTAGACGCGCTTGTTTGATGGCATGAAAAAAAGCAAAACTATCTGCACCACCGTGACTCTTAATCACAATTTTTTGTAGACCTAGGAACGAAGCCCCATTATAACGACGTGGATCAACCTTTTCTTTAAAAGATTTTAGTACCGGCATCGCCATCAAACCTATCAGCTTAGTAAAAAGATTTCGCGTAAAAGCCTGTTTAAGGTAAAACGAAATCATTTTTGCTACACCTTCAGACGCCTTGAGTGCAATGTTGCCATCAAAGCCGTCACAAGCCACAACATCTACTTTACCTTGGTAAATATCATCACCTTCAACATAACCCTTGTAGTTAATTGAAGTGTGGCGAAGAATTTGCTGAGCCAATTTAATTCGATCATGCCCCTTCATTTCCTCCTCACCGATATTCAACAAACCCACGGTTGGATTTGGATTATTATCGAGTGAACTGGCCAATATTGAGCCCATAATGGCGAACTGAGCAAGGCTTTCACCATCAGCACCGACATTTGCACCCAAGTCAAGCATATAAACATGGCCTTGAGTAGTTGGCATAGATGTACAAATAGCAGGACGATAAATACCTGGAAGGGTTTTTAATACAAATTTAGCCGTGGCCATTAAAGCACCCGTATTACCCGCACTGACACAAGCCTGAGCTTCATTTTGCTTGACAAGATTTAAAGCCAATCTCATTGATGATTGCTTTTTGTTTCGCAGGGCATTGGAGGGTAACTCATCCATTTCCACAACCTGATCAGCATGGTGAATGGATAACCGGTCAGAAGTAAACTTGGCTTCGCTGATAGCTTGTTGGAGAAGAGTTTCATCTCCAACAAGGATGATATGCATATCTTCAAAGGTGTTGAGTGCTTCAACCACTGCTGGAACAGTGACCTTAACACCATGGTCACCGCCCATTGCATCGATAGACAGTGTAATTTTCAAGGTAAATTATGCCTTGTCTTGAACGACTTTTTTGCCTTTGTAATAACCGTCTGCCGTAACGTGGTGACGACGGTGAAGCTCGCCAGTTGTAACGTCAACGGTGATAGCCGCTGCAGTTAAACCGTCATGTGAACGACGCATTCCACGCTTTGAGGGTGATTTTTTGTTCTGTTGAACAGCCATGTGATTTCTCCTAAATAAACACGCAAAAATAAATAATTTCAGTCAATAACGACCGATTAAGTTCTCAATTGTTGTAGCATTGCAAACGGGTTAGGCTTTTCTTCCTGAAGGGCTTCAGGCTCTTCAGAAGCCAAACCTGGTCGCCATGCTATCGATTCTTCATCCTGTTTAGGCACCATAGGAATGGCAAGCAAAACCTCTTCCTCAATCAATTCATAGGTTGAAATCTTGCCATCAGGTAATTCATAAACCTCAACATCTTCAGACAAGTCCTCTGCTAAAGCTAAGCTTTGCACAAAAACGCCTGAGGTTTCCGTACCCACTTCATACATAAATGGCTCAAGGCTACGCTGACACTCAAGACAAAGCAATGTCCACACCTTCAGTATAAACATAGGTGACTTTAGCTTAGGATGTCGCCTAAACACGATATCAACTTCGATTAAGCCATCTGACCTGACTAATTGATTATGCAATCGTTTTAGATCAGACTGCTTGACAGCCCCTTTAAAGCGCCTATTATGTTCAGCACACTGAACAGGATCAATTAAATCTGGAATTTTTTCAAACATAGCCGCGAATCATACCTCTTGAATTGATTTCTGTCAAAATTTTACGCAATTTTTTATGGATTCCGGAGCCCAAACCATGACAACAAATATACCAACCATTATTCTTGCCTCCAGTTCAATCTATCGACAACAACTTTTAACAAAATTAGGTTTAAACTTCAAATCCTTAGCACCGAACGTCGATGAAACGAAATACCCTAGCGAAACCATTGAGCAGATGGTCATGCGGCTCTCACTTAACAAGGCTAAAGCCGTCGCTAAGCAACAACCCGACGCCATCGTTATTGCATCTGACCAGACCGCTAGCCTAAACGAACAAGCCATTGGCAAAGCAGGCAATTATCAATCTGCGTTTAATCAACTCAAAAACCAGTCAGGCCAAACCATTGTTTTTTATACCGGACTGGCTGTCTACAACCCTGCGGATCAAACATATCTATCAGCAATGGATACCACTCTGGTTGAATTTCGCCAGCTCAGTGATACACAAATTCACAACTATCTAATGGCCGAGCAACCCTATGACTGCGCAGGAAGTTTCAAGTCAGAGGGTTTAGGGGTTTGTTTATTTAACCGCATTCAAACTCAAGACCCAAACGCTTTGATCGGCCTACCACTTATTATGCTTACTCAGCTTTTGGATCAAATAGGTATTAGCTTGCCAATAGCCAAGCTTGCAACTCGGCAAGATGATCAAAACTAACTAAAGGGTCAAAAGACTGCAAGCGCTCGAGCTCGTGTACGCCATGGCTTAATGCCACCCTTGGCATACCGATCGCTTGCGCCATTTGCATATCAAAGGTGGTATCCCCTACCATTAAAGCCTGTTCTGCCTTTAAATCAAAGTACTCAAGAATTTGTTTCAGCATAAGCGGATCTGGCTTAGACGCCGACTCTACAGGCGTACGTGTGATGTGAAAATAATAGCCAAAACCGGATTTATCCAATACCTCATCCAACCCTTTTCTACTTTTACCTGTCGCAACGGCCAACATAAAACCGGCCTGCTTAAGTGAATCAAGTAACACTTCTGCACCTTCATAGGGCTGCATCTCAATCGCTGATTCATATAAAAAATGCTGGGTATAAGCTTGCGCCATTTTCGCAACCTGATCTAGTTCAGCATTAGGGTAAAGTTGACTGATGGCACGATCCAAACTCAAACCTATAATTTGTTTAGACTGATGATGAGGTAATACTGGAAGACCGCATTGTTTGGCAGCAAACTGTATCGCAGATACAATCCTCGCCTCGGAGTTCATCAAGGTACCATCCCAATCAAAAATAACTGCTTTAAACCTACTAATCACCCTCTTGCTCCAATCTTTTTATTATTCGAGTAAAATCACCGAACAAAGGCGCTTCAATCTCAATGGTTTGCTGTGTGGAAGGCTGCTTAAACACCAAGCGTTTTGCATGCAAGGCTAAACGCGCCATCCCCCATTCCTTAAATAACTTATTCACCTCATCAAAACCATACTTCTCGTCACCAATCACTGGACAGCCTTGTGCCCGCGCATGCACTCTAATTTGATGAGTTCGCCCGGTCACCAACTTAACCTCCATTAAAGCCGCATCCTTAAATTGCTGCTGAAGAAAAAAGTAACTCAGACAAGGCTTACCGTCAGGCGAGACTTCAACCATACGCTCCCCTGACCGCAGAGTATTTTTCAATAAAGGAAGATCAACTTTTTGTTTAGCTTTTGGCCATTGACCCGCTAACAGTGTTACATAACGTTTTTCCACTTGATCTTGTCGAATCTGCTCATGCAGACTCCTAAGTGCAGACATTTTCTTTGCCAAGATAATAGCGCCTGAGGTATCACGATCCAAACGGTGCACCAGCTCAACCCTACGAGCATCTTCACGCAGGTTACGCACCAATTCAACCAACCCCCAACTGACACCACTACCTCCATGCACGGCCATACCAGAAGGCTTGTTAATCACCAACAGATCATCGTCTTCATAAAGGATTAATCCCTCAATCTTGTCTTGCTGGGTTTTCGGTGGCGTGACAACTTCGCCGGATTCAGCCATAGCAACCGGTGGCACACGGACCAAATCACCCAGTACCAAACGCTGACTGGGCTGAGCACGGCCTTTATTTACACGCACTTCTCCCTTACGAATAATTCTATAAACCAGCATCTTTGGAACTTTACGCAAGTGCTTAAGCAAGAAATTATCTAAACGCTGCCCAACCTCTTCAGAAGTCACTTCTAAAAACCTAACCTTTGACATAAACACTCACTTTAACTTGTCTTTTCGCGCATTCTATCGGAAAGCACTTTTAAAATGTACAAATCTCACACGGTTTATGATTGCACCTAAGATAAAGCGGTGCTATATTGCGCAGGCTGGATAAGTTTTATTTTAATCAAACACCAGCGAACAGATTTTCCGCATTAATTGCGAAGTAAACCCATTTTATTAACTGGCTAAAAACTTAAAAACAATAATAAAATAAACGAAACCTAACCCATAACTCACTGAACAGCGCAGCCAAAACTAAGGATGTAAGACGTTATTAAATGTGAGTCAACGTTAGCGTTGATGATCAGAGAAAAGAAGACCCATTATAAATATGGCTTACCTGCCAGATAGCAGCTGACAACAATTAGCCTATCCGAGTAAGCCTTTTAGACTAAGAGCTTAGTGCAGCACAAAAGGCTAAGCTCGAGAAAAAAGTTAAATAGTTCTATCCATTAAAACTGCGAACATTTAACTCTCAACCGGTACATAAAGGTTCAGAGTAATTCGCATGGCATTTAGGATCTATCTAACAAGACGTCTGGTTTAACTCTTTCCCCTTATCCTTCCGCTATTTTGTTACTGTTTTCATTTTGGCCCCAAGCTTACAAAGAGAACAGCATGAAAAGAATGCTCATTAACGCCACCCAAGCTGAAGAGCTCAGAGTTGCGCTGGTCGATGGCCAAACCCTCTACGACCTAGACATTGAAACACCCCAACAAAAAAAGAAAAAAGCAAATATTTACAAAGGCACCGTTACCCGCATTGAACCTAGTCTAGAAGCCGCATTTGTTGATTATGGGGCTGACCGCCACGGGTTTCTACCATTCAAAGAAGTCGCTGAAGAATACTATCCAAACGGTCAAACTGACCACAACCTATCGATTAACCAAGTGTTAAAAGAAGGCCAAGAGATTATTATTCAAGTACAAAAAGAGGAAAGAGGCAACAAGGGTGCCGCACTAACAACACAAATTACACTTGCTGGGCCCTATGTTGTTATGATGCCCAACAACCCGAAAGCTGGTGGCATTTCTCGACGTATAGATGGTGATGATCGAAGCAGTCTGCGCGATACCCTGAAAAACATTGATATCCCTGATAGCATGGGGCTGATTGTTAGAACTGCAGGGGTCGACAAAAGCCAAGAAGAATTACAATGGGGTATTAACTACCTGATCCAACTCTGGGATGCAATTAAACAAACTGCGACAGAAAAACCTGCGCCCTTTTTAATACATCAAGAATCGGACATTGTTACCTTAGCGATTCGTGACTATTTGCGTCAGGATATTGGCGAAATACTTATCGACGATATGGATACCTTTTATCGAGCGCGTGACTTCATTCAACAGGTTATGCCACAACAGGTTAATAAGGTTAAACCCTACCAAGACAAAATTCCTCTTTTCACACGCTTTCAAATTGAATCACAAATTGAATCGGCCTATCAGCGTGAAGTCGTCCTCCCTTCGGGTGGAGTGATTGTTATTGACATTACCGAAGCATTGACTGCGATTGATATTAACTCCAGCCGATCAACCAAAGGTGGGGATATCGAAGAAACCGCCTTTCATACCAACATGGAAGCAGCTACTGAGATCGCACGCCAATTGCGTTTACGTGATCTAGGGGGATTGGTTGTCATTGATTTCATTGACATGCATTCATCTCGCCACCAACGTGAAGTAGAAAATCAAATGCGTGATGCGGTGAAGTCGGATCGCGCGCGCGTGCAAATTGGCAAAATATCCCGTTTCGGCCTACTTGAAATGTCTCGCCAACGTCTACGTCCTTCAATTGAAGAATCGAGTCAAATTGTTTGCCCACGCTGTAAAGGTGTTGGTGTCATTCGTGGGGTTGAATCACTGGCACTCTCACTTCTTCGATTACTTGAAGAAGAGGCCATGAAAGAAGGAACACGCCGCATTACCGTTCAACTACCCGTTGATGTTGCAACCTTCCTTCTTAATGAAAAACGCGCTCAAATTATCAAAACTGAAGATCGTTATCATCTTCATATTTTAATTGTGCCTAATGAACATCTTGAAACGCCTCAATACATTATTGAACGCTCACGTGTCGGTGAATCAGATACAATAGAAACAAGCTATCAAGTAAAAACCATCATTGAAAAGGAATTACCTAGCTTCGAATCCGCTCAACATAACAAAGAAGAGCCTGCGCTTAAAAATACCTTGCCTAGCACACCCCCTCCTTTGCCTACGCCTGCAAACTCTACCACCACAAGTGAACCTGGTCTGCTAGTAAAATTATGGAATTGGTTATTTAAGCAACCTGAAACGACTGCAAAAGCTCCGCAAACAAAAAAACGTGAGGAAGACAACGAACGTAACAGTCGTCGAGGCAATAGTCGCCGTCGAGGCAATGGACGTCGCCGAACAAACGATGACACCCAAGAAAATAACGACCAGACTCCCGCTAAGCATGAGCCAAAAAAATCCGAAACACGTTCTTCACGTGCGGAACGAAATGACAATAGGGAAGCAAAAAAAGATACACCTAAGCCTAGATCTGAAAATCGTCAAGCAAGTTCAGCAAAAGATGAAGTTAAACCAGTTCAGCAAGCTCAACAAGCTTCAGAAAATATTGAAAAGCCTTCAATTAAGGCTGATTCAACTGAAAAAGATCAAACAACTTCAACGAATAGCAATGATCAACGTGAACCAAGACGACGTCGCAGCCGTTACAATAGTCGCAGCTCGCTAAACCGTCGACGCGCTCCTCGTGATGCCGAGTCGTTAAGCGTGGCAACACTAAATGGTGACACAGATAATAATCAAGAACCAATAAAAGAAAGCAGTCCTAGCCCAGTAGCGGCTCCAGCGGCTCCAGCGGCTCCAGCGGCTCCAGCGGCTCCAGCGGCTCCAGCGGCTCCAGCGGCTCCAGCGGCTCCAGCGGCTCCAGCGGCTCCAGCGGCTCCAGCGGAGCAGTCTAGCACTGACTCAAAACCAAGCAACCCTTAACGTTGCTTAAATCAATAAAAAACCGGCTTACTTGCCGGTTTTTTATTTTAGAGTAAATGATTCCAATAAATCCATCAAACCATCAAAACTATTGATTAACACCTGATAATCTCCATCAGGATCAACCTCCATTAACAATGCATAAATGGCTTCTAATGTCGAAAGACTAGCTGACTTTGAAGATTTACGAATCCGGTACCGCCCTTTTAATTCAGCAGTAAGCAACACTCTTGGCAAAACCTGTAAACTTGGATTAGATTGCAGGATTCTGTAGGTTTTCCGCCAGGTACCATCTAATACAAGAACCTTAGGTTTAGCTTGATTTGTACCGCCGCAATTGACCAATAAGCGATGCGCATCAAACGACTCAACAAAGTCGTTTGGAGCAACAGGGTAGAGCAAAAATACTGAGCCCTGCGCCAGCCAGTTCTCTAAACCCGGCAAGTTCTCAAGCCGTTCACCTATAAATAACTGGCTGCCAATCAAACATTGATGCGCCAACCAGGCCGTGCCTTTTGACTGACTGACCTCAGAAGGATGTTGTAAAATAGCTATCTCTAGACAAGGAGCAACCTGGGTAATCAAATGACAAATACACGTTTTTAATGGCCGTTGACACGTTGCGCAACTTACCCTCTTTTGCTTAGGATTGGTCATGATACTGTTCACAGAATTAGAAACTTCAGACAAACACGCATTTAAACACTTTGTTAGACAACAAAAACTCTCATTACCAAATCAAAATGAGCGTGCATTTATTGTTAAAAACCAGCAGAAGATCATCGGACTGGCGAGAATACAAGGATTTGGTAGCCAGGCCTGGTTACGCGGACTCTATATTGAACCTGAAGCTCGTAGCAAAGGATATGGAACAGGCTTAGTTAAATTTATAATTACGCAGCTTACAAGCGGCTATTGTGTAGGATTTATAGAACCTAAACGCCATTTATTTTATCAAAAACTCGGCTTTATACCTTGGCAAGCAGAACAGCTAGAACCAGACTTAAACCAGAAGTACCAACACTATCTTAAATCCAAACCAAGCTTAATGGCCTGGGCTCACAAGAGCCCAACAAATTAGACATTGAATCTAAAGTGCATCACATCGCCATCCTGCACAATATATTCTTTACCTTCAAGCCTTAACTTGCCTACTTCCTTGGCGCCCTGCTCACCTTTGTATTGCACATAATCCTCATAAGCAGTGACTTCGGCACGAATAAAACCTTTTTCAAAGTCAGTGTGTATGACTCCGGCGGCCTGGGGTGCTGTAGCACCGACTTTAACCGTCCAAGCCCGTACCTCTTGTACACCGGCGGTAAAGTAGGTTTGTAAGCCTAATAATTTATACCCAGCACGAATAACGCGATTTAAACCTGGTTCCTCAAGCCCCATCCCTTGAAGAAAATCCATTTTATCCTCATCATCTAGCTCGGCAATTTCAGATTCAATCGCTGCACAAACAGGGACTACAACCGCACCTTGCTCTTCAGCAAGCTTTTCAACGGCCTCCAAATAAGGATTATCGTCAAAACCGTCTTCATTAACATTGGCAATATACATCATCGGTTTGATGGTTAATAAATGTAAATCATAAAGCTCAGCCTTCTCTTCCGGAGATAAGTCTACATTACGCACCAACTTGCCTTCTGCAATTTCAGCCGACACTTTTTGCAGCACAGCTAAACGCGCAACCGCCTCTTTATTGCCACTTTTAGCAACCTTCTGTACCTTTAGAATCGCTTTATCAATCGACTCCATATCTGCTAATACCAGCTCGGTATTAATCACATCAATATCATCCAACGGAGAAATCTTACCTGCAACATGAACAATATCATCGTTTTCGAAACAACGCACAACCTGAGCAATCGCGTCTGTTTCACGGATGTTTGCCAAAAACTTATTACCCAAGCCTTCGCCTTTTGACGCGCCTTCTACCAATCCGGCAATATCAACAAACTCCATTGTTGCCGGCATAATTCGCTGAGGCTTTACAATCTCAGCTAATTTATCTTGTCGAATGTCCGGTACAGGCACGATGCCAACATTAGGTTCAATAGTGCAAAAAGGATAGTTTTGAGCCTCAATGCCTGCATTCGTCAATGCATTAAAAAGCGTAGATTTCCCTACATTTGGCAAGCCAACAATGCCACATTTAATTCCCATAACTCATTCCTTTTAAACACGCTATTATTTGACAGGTTTGGTATGAAGCTGATTCATCGCCTTAGCCCAATCCCCATTTAAAACCTCGGACAGAACTCGTGCTGACTGATATATCGCTTCATCTATTGATTCTCGTTCGATTTTAGCAGGCGCTTTAAGAACATAATTAACTACTTGATGGCGATCACCTGGATGATCTATACCCAAACGTAAACGATGAAAATTAGGAGTGCCCAGTGCGGCAATGGTATCACGCAAACCATTATGCCCACCATGCCCGCCGCCGGTTTTTAGTTTAGCAACCCCGACAGGCAGATCTAGCTCATCATGCGCAACCAAAATTTGATCTGGAGCAAGCCGATAAAATTTAGCTAGAGCCTGAATGGATTGACCCGACCGATTCATAAAGGTTGCCGGTTTTAACAACCAGGCCTGGTACTGACCAACTTGAATTTTAGCAAGCTCACCAAAAAATTTGGCCTCTGGACGAAACACCGCTTGGTACTGACGCGCAATTTCCTCCACAAACCAAAAACCCGCGTTATGTCGGGTCTGCTCGTATTGTTCGCCAGGATTACCTAGACCGACAATAAGCTGAACAGAAGACATAAACGCGGGTTCCTGTATTAAACGCTAAAAACTTAGCGTCTTACTTTACCGATACCGACCACAGCTTGGTCATAATCAGAGTTACCATGCAACAATGCAACCACTTGAACGCCTTCAGGCATTTTCAAGTCAGATAAACGTAAGTTTTCACCTGCTTCCATAGCAGAAACATCAATTTCTACTGCTTTAGGTAAATCTTTAGCTGCACAACGCAATTCAACAGTTTTCTGGAAGAAGGTCATCATACCACCCAACTTCACACCCGGTGCTTTAGCCGCACCTACAAACTTAATGGGCACATGCTTGGTAATACGCGAATCATCATTAACACGTTGAAGATCTAAATGCATAACATCTGCACGTGCCGGATGACGCTGCATGTCTTTGATTACAACACGCTCTTGATCGCCACCTTTAACATCTACAGTTAACACTGAGTTATAAGCATCAATATTAACTAGGGCTTTTTTTACAAAGTTTGCATCAAAGGTTACTGAAATTGCATCTTTGTTCGCACCGTAGATAATTCCCGGTACTTTACCCGCATGACGAAGGCGGCGGCTCGCACCTTTCCCCTCAGCCCCACGGGCTTCTGCTGTCCAAACTTCACTCATAGTGATTACTCCAAATTGCGGGAACAAGCATTCCCATTAAACAAGCTTTTGTCCGCGACCAGACAAAAGAAAGCGCGGATTATACTGGTTATGGAACAAAAACACAAACAAAAAAGCCGTTTACAACCCATGCTGGCTATAAACGGCTTTAATCAAGGACTGGAATTATTAAACTTCTGGCATGAGTGCCGTTACAGACTCTTCATTATTCACACGACGTATCGTCTCACCTAGAATATTCGCCATAGTTACCTGACGAATCTTATCACACTCCATCGCATCAACTGACTGAGGGATCGTATCAGTAACAACCAGTTCTTTTAATACTGATTTACGAATATTCTCAACCGCAGGACCAGATAAAACCGCATGCGTAACATAGGCGGTAACGCTTCTAGCACCATTTTCAATCAAAGCGGCAGCCGCTTTACATAAAGTACCTGCGGTATCGACCATGTCATCAACAATAATGCAGTCACGATCTTTTACATCACCAATAACGTGCATTACCTGAGAAACATTGGCCTTTGGCCGGCGTTTGTCAATAATAGCTAATTCAGCATTAAGTGCTTTAGCCACAGCACGGGCACGCACAACCCCACCAACGTCCGGTGAAACTACGGTCGCGTTTGAAATATCAAGCACCTTTTCCATATCTTCTACTAGAACGGGTGAGGCATAGATGTTATCAACAGGAATATCGAAAAAGCCCTGAATTTGATCAGAGTGCAAATCAACCGTAATCATACGATCTGCCCCCGCTACCGTAATCATATCAGCCGCTAGACGTGCCGTAATCGGTACCCGCGCTGAATGAGGTCGACGATCCTGGCGTGCAAAACCATAGTAAGGCACTACAGCAGTAATACGCTTAGCTGAAGCACGCTTTAATGCATCGATCATTACCAACATTTCCATCAGATTTACTGCAGGCTCAGGTGTACAGGTGGGTTGCAAAACATACACGTCACGACCACGAACAGACTCAGTGATCTCTACCATAATTTCGCCGTCACTAAAACGGCCAACGTTTGCTTTTCCGAGGGGCTGATCAAGATACAGGGATATGTTCTCTGCAAGAGTGACATTTGCATTTCCCGCAAATATCATGACATTTTTCTTAGCCATTAATGGCAACTCCTGTCGAGGATAAAGAATTTGGGGAATTAAGATGAGATGGCTGGGCCGGAAGGATTCGAACCTTCGCATGACGGGATCAAAACCCGCTGCCTTACCGCTTGGCTACGGCCCAATAAATCTCTGTCGTTAAGACAGGTGCGTATTATCCAAGGTTTTAAAAAAAGTTCAAGCCATTTTTAAACTTTTTTTAAAATAAAAACCTTGGTTCAAGCTTAATTATTCACTAAGTCATTGATTAGTCTTTGTAAGACATTATTATCTGGAAACAGTGGCGCATATTTATTCCACAAGGTTTTCGCCTTTTCCTGCTTTCCTTGAGCCCATTTTGTTTTGACAAGATGAATAAGTACTTCGTCATCTTTTTGCAAAGACCAAGCTCTTTGCAAATAATGCTCAGCTTGATCATAATCCCCACGCTGATAGGCTAACCAACCTCGGCTGTCTAAAATGTGATAACGATTTGGATCAATAGCTAAGGCACGATCCAACAACTCTTCGGCTTCATCAAGTCGGATATTCCTTTCAACATAAAAATAGCCCATGGCATTGAGCACATCCGGTTCATTCGGATAACGTTGCACTAACTCCTTCACTAAGCGCTCATACTCGTCAAACTTTTTTAACTCATACAAAACCATTGCCATTGAAAAGTTAATCGACAATTCATCCGGTGCCAACGCGAGTGCTTGCTGATAGTAATCTAATGCCGACTGCCATAAACTAAATTGACTGTAAAAAATTCCTTGAGCTCGCAAAACCCTTACCTGCTCTTCTCGAGTTAAAGGCTTAAGAGCTTGCAAATGATCTAAACCCTGCTGCAAACCTTCGATTTTAACCAAAATTTGTGCGATTAATAGATTAGCATCAAGATAGTAGTTTGGTTGCGCAACCTGCTTTAGGTAATGGAGAGCCTGTTTAAACTCCTGATTATTTTGTGAAATCACACCCAGATAGTAATAACTCACATCACGATAACCATCGACATTTAATAGGGTATTAAACCCTTTTTCAGCCGCTTGATATTCATTCAACTCTAGCTGTAACAGCGCCAAGGACAGCAAAGAAGTGAAAGCGCGAGGGTTAGATTCAACAATTTTTTGGTAACGTAATTTTGCGCTTTGATAAGCCTCTGCTTTTACTTCAAGCCTTGCATAACGCTCCTGCATCATCCACTGCTCTGGGTTTTCACGAATAAAATCAGCCAAAAAAGCCAGCCCCCTTGAAGTTAAATCTTGTTCAACATAAAGATTGGCTAGTGCAAAATAAACTTCAAGCGGCACTTCAAGCCGCTCAGCAACCTGTTCTAAAGTCTCAACTGCTAACAAAGGCTGTTGATGATGATTTGCGACGTAAGCCAAGCCAAAACCCGCCGACCATTCATTCGGATAAAGCTGCATTAAAGCTTTAAAAAAGGCTATCGCTGTTTCTTGATCCGCGGTTTGAACAACTTGTGCCGAAGCATTTTTAAGTTCATCCTCCAAATCAACATCTGAGACTTTTCTGTAGGATTGCCACAGATCAAGTGCAGCATCAAGATTACCATGTCGTAAAGCCATCAAATAACCAGCACGCCAAGCTGAGGCTTGCATGGGATCAAGCGAGCGCCAGAGCAATGCACTTTGTTCGATGCCTTCAGCAAACCCTGCTGACATAGCTAACTGAAAGCTTCTTTCAGCTAAACGAACATCCTGCGTTCGCTGTGCGATAGGAAATAGAAGATTATAGGCACTGAATGCATCACCACGCTCAGCAAGCATTTCGCCTAACAACAACTCGAACATTAAAGCAGGCTCAAGCTTAACTTGCTGATAATTGCTTTTCTTTTCCCCTGAAAGCGCAGATGGTTTAGATAAGTGCGAACAGCCTACCAAACCCAACAGCAAAGCTAACAGTAACAATTTCTGAATATTTTTCACTAGACCACCTCGGCTAAATCGCCTTTTTGTTCCAACCAGGCTTTACGGTCAGCAGCTCGCTTTTTTGCCAACATCATATCCATGATAGGCAAACTGGTTTCGCTTTCCAACATTAATTGCACTAATCGCCGCGTTTGAGGCAGCATCGTGGTTTCTCGCAACTGAAGTGGATTCATCTCACCCAACCCCTTAAATCGAGTAACCTGAACTTTACCCGATATTTTTTCAGCCTGAATTCGATCCAAAACGCCCCGCCGCTCATCCTCATCTAATGCATAAAACACCTGTTTACCCACATCAATACGATAAAGCGGGGGCATCGCAACATAAACATGACCATTTTCAACTAGCTTTGGAAAGTGTCTGACAAACAAAGCACAAATCAAGGTTGCAATATGAGCTCCGTCAGAGTCAGCATCAGCAAGGATACAAATCTTTCCATAGCGCAAACCTGATAGGTCATCCGAAGCGGGATCGACCCCTATTGCAACACTGATATCATGCACTTCTTGAGACGCTAAAATTTGCCCTGCATCCACTTCCCAAGTGTTAAGTATCTTGCCTCTTAACGGCATAATTGCCTGAAAACGTTTATCGCG
Source organism: Thiomicrospira microaerophila (assembly GCF_023278225.1). GTDB lineage: Bacteria > Pseudomonadota > Gammaproteobacteria > Thiomicrospirales > Thiomicrospiraceae > Thiomicrospira > Thiomicrospira microaerophila_A. The sequence goes on along the minus strand of NZ_CP070959.1, from coordinate 497,104 downwards.
TGCCTGTTTTGCAGAGCCGCCAGCTGAATCACCCTCAACCAAAAACAATTCGGTTAGCCCTAAATCCGTTTCAGTACAATCCGCTAGTTTACCTGGCAAAGCGGGGCCAGTCGTTATCTTTTTTCGCGCTACTTGGCGCGATTTTTTATTACGTACCTGTGCATTGTTAATGGCTAACTCAGCAATTTTTTCGGCCACTTCAGTGTGCTGGTTAAGCCATAAACTCAAACTATCTTTTACCGCACCTGAAATAAATGGAACACATTCTCGTGATGATAAGCGTTCTTTAGTTTGACCAGCAAACTGCGGTTCACGCACTTTAGCAGACAATACAAAAGCAACGTTTTGCCAAACATCATCCGGTGAAAGTTTGACACCACGCGGGATCAGATTACGAAACTCACAAAACTCACGTACTGCATCAGTAGCACCTTGACGCAAACCATTGACATGGGTTCCCCCCTGTGGAGTTGGAATTAAGTTAACATAACTTTCATTAGGCGCTTCAGCCGCTTCAGTCAACCAGGCCAATGACCAGTCCACCGATTCATTTTCAGACGTTAGACTGCCAACAAAACCATCCGATGGCAAATATTCCACCCCCTCTAGCGCTTGGTTTAAATAATCCCGTAACCCATCTTCATAAAACCAGCTTAATGATTCACCTGAAACCTCATCACTGAAATTAATTGTTAAACCCGAACATAATACTGCTTTGGCACGTAATAAATGCTTCAGGCGAGAGAGTGCGTATTTAGGGGTATCAAAAAAGCGGCTGTCAGGCCAAAACCTTAACCAAGTGCCGGTATTCTTCTTACCCACCTTGCCGACCACCTCAAGCGGTTCAATCACCCCACCCTGCGCAAAAGCTATTTTATGAATATGTCCTTCACGTTTAATTTGAATCTCGACCCTTTTAGACAAAGCATTAACGACTGAAATGCCGACACCATGCAAACCGCCTGAGAATTGATAAGCCTTGTTGGAAAACTTACCGCCAGCATGCAAACGAGTCATAATTACTTCAACACCTGGCACTCCCTCTTCAGGATGGATATCAACCGGCATACCCCGTCCATTGTCTTCGACACTAATAGAACCATCAACATAATGCGTCACGGTTATTTCACTAGCATAGCCCGCAATCGCCTCATCAACACTGTTATCAATTACCTCTTGCGCTAAATGATTTGGGCGCGTAGTGTCGGTATACATCCCCGGGCGTTTTCTTACCGGATCTAATCCCGTTAAAACTTCAATCTCAGACGAATTATATGTTTGACTCACGCTGACTCCTTCAACAACCAGGCTAATCGGACAATTTGCTAATTTAACAACTATTATTGGTAAGACTTGAATCAATGTAAAGACAAACTCCACAATCAACACAAAGATTCAATTTTTGAACTATGATACTATTTGATAACTAATACCTACAATCCATGAGGAAAAAACATGCCAAACCGTGACTACCATGCGCATCGCCAAAGTTATGAAATGGGCGCTCTAAGTGATGAATTTCTACAACATAATCCACTTATCCTATTCCAACAGTGGATGGATGATGCTTTTGAAAAAAAAGTAGATGAACCTACCGCCATGACGCTTTCAACTGTAGATCAATTAAACAGACCCCATTCGCGAATTGTGTTATTAAAAGCGTTCAATGAACAAGGCTTTGTTTTTTATACCCATTATGCCAGCGATAAAGGAGTACAAGTTGGACTTAATCCAAGCGGGGCGCTAACCTTCTTTTGGCCACAACTTGAACGCCAAGTTAGAGTAGAGGGTCTGATTGATAAAATGACTTCTGAAGCGTCAGACAGCTACTTTCAGAGCCGCCCTAAAGATAGCCAGCTTGGCGCCTACATCTCACAACAAAGCCAAACCGTAGCAAGCAGAGAAGAACTTGAACAACGCATGGAGCAGGCCAAGAATCAATTTAAAGACAAGCCTGTTCCACGCCCCGATCACTGGGGGGGATATTACTTAAAACCCGATTACATCGAGTTCTGGCAAGGTCGCCCTAATCGGCTTCATGACCGCTTAAGTTTTAGCAAGCAACCCAACCAGGCCTGGTTATCCAGACGCCTTTGCCCATAGGTAAAAAACATGTCTGAGGTAAAACTTGAAGCAAGCTGGTTAAAACAACTTGAAGCACTCTTTATAGCCGAACCAATGCAAAAACTAAAGGCATTCCTGCTTGCAGAGAAACAAGCAGGAAAAACTATCCTACCCAATGCAAATCTTTGGTTTAATGCACTTAATACCACCCCATTTGAGCAGGTCAAGGTCGTCATCCTTGGCCAAGACCCCTACCCGACACCCGGTCATGCGCATGGCTTAAGTTTTTCTGTACTCCCCGATGTTCGCCCGCTTCCAAAATCTTTACAAAATATCAACAAAGAACTTTTAGACGACATGGGAATAGACAACCGCCACAGCGGTCATCTTCTTCCCTGGGCACAACAAGGCGTATTACTGCTCAACTCAGTACTAACAGTAGAAGCAAACAAAGCAAATTCACACCAAAATCAAGGCTGGGAAAGTTTCACCGACCAGATTATTAAAAAACTCAATGATCAACGAGAAAACTTAGTTTTTATACTCTGGGGAGGATACGCGCAAAAAAAAGGAGCATTAATTAATCGTCAAAAGCATTTGGTTATTACCAGCCCACACCCTTCGCCACTATCAGCTTATCGGGGTTTTTTTGGCAGCCAGCCCTTCTCAAAGACAAACCAATACCTAACAGAACATAAAATAATACCGATAGACTGGCAACTGCCGATAAACTAACCAATGAAAACAAGATATAGAAAAGAAACTCTAAATAGAAATCAGAGCATTAAAAATTGATGGCGGATAGCGGGGACTTAAAAATCAATTAATAACCAACTACTTATATAGAAAAACTCACATATTACCCACAACGTTACCCGCTATGTTAGTCGTTTTGGTTTTTTGCTAATACAAGAACCGCACGGACAACACAATCATTTAATAATCAACTGGTTATACTACACAAGCATAATATTACACACAAAATAACCCGCTTTGGCTTTGCCAAAGGAAATACCCGCGCGCGCCATCAACCCGCTGGCTTTTCGCTTGGTGAATGCTGGTATTGCTGGGGGCGGCTGCCTGATCGGACCGCTTAACACCCCCCCAATAAATCAAAAAGTTAAGCAGTAAAAAAAATCTAGCGCTAGCGGGAAAGCGCGGCTCTACGTACCCGCAACCAAAGCAGGCTAGAAAGTACCTTGCAACACTGACACGGGGTGAAAAAAATATAAATCCTGATTTTTTTGTAACAGTATATATTTTTTAATGGGGTTAGTGGGGTTAGTGGGGTTGGCCTTTATCCATGCGGGTTGGCGCTGTTTTTGTCTAATGGGGTTGCAGTGGGGTTAGTGGGGTTGGCGTTTTGTTCTTTTCATTAATTCCTTTTGTTCAATGCAACAAAAAGAAGTTAAAAGGCGGGCTTATTTTTCCTTCACCTTGGATTGTTGCCTATAAAATCAATAGCTTAACTAGAGTGGTTTCGCGCTCGTGCTGACCCGCAGTAGAAACTGTTGCGGAGGGACCCGCAAAAACTCCCATTTTGGCGCGCGGGGTTAATTCTTTGGCAAAGGCCAAACCGCCGCCATACACTCGACACGCCCGAACACTCGACACGACACACCCGCATCAACGGCAAACGGTTTACCGCCCTAACGTATCAGACCTGATCTGATTGGCTGGGGTGGTTGGCTGGGTTGATCGCACCGGCTACACCACCAAAGCGGGTAACAGCCATACCAACCAGCAACACGCCCCCAATCCATTCACCGCCACACGCTCGACACGACACAACCGCATCAACGGCAAGCGCTTTACCGCCCTAACGTATCAGGCCTGATCTGATTGGCTGGGGTGGTTTGCTGGGGTGATCGCACCGGCTACACCACCAAAGCGGGTAACGGCCATACCAGCCAACACAACCAAGCCAGCAACACGCCCCAATCCATTCACCGCCACACGCTCGACACACAACAACCGCATCAACGGCAAACGGTTTACTGCCCTAACGTATCAGGCCTGATCTGTTCGGCTGGGGTGGTTGTTTGGCCTTTAATGTATATTTAAGGTTTTAGACATTTTTTAGTAAATGTTGATTAATACCTAAAACAAACCCTTGATAAACACATTTTTAAATGTATACTATGCCTATAGTCTAAATATACATTGTTAAAATTTATCAAACCCTAGGGGGCAATATGGCAAACATCGCATACATTCGCGTTTCAAGTGAAAACCAAAACACCGAACGCCAAACCTTTGAGGGTTACACCCTTGATAAAACATTTGAAGAAAAGGCAAGTGCAAGGGATACACAACGCCCCCAGCTTAAAGCCTGTATTGAATTTGTCCGTGAGGGTGATACCTTGCTGGTTTATAGCATTGATCGCCTGGCAAGAAGCCTACAGGACTTAAACAGCCTGATCGCCACGCTAACGGCTAAAGGCGTGGCCGTTCGGTTCATCAAAGAAAACCTAGAGTTTAAGCAAGACAAAGCAAACCATGTAAATGAGTTAATGCTCAATATATTGGGTTCTATAGCCCAATTTGAACGCGCCCTAATCAAGGAGCGCCAAGCGGAGGGCATCGCCAACGCCAAAGCCAAGGGCGTGTATAAGGGTAGAAAGCCAGCCCTAACCCAAAACCAAGTTTTAGAAATACAGGAAAAAATAAAAATGGGTGTCACTATGGCTAAACTATCAGCGGATTACAAAATAAGCCGCCACACCGTTTATAAAATCCGGGATGGTGAATATATCCTTGACCAGATCGCAACGGCTTAAAAGCTGATTTTAGTTTGCTCAATAGATTAACTGGGGTATCATTTACCCCAATACAAAACATAGAAATAAGGGTTTGTTATGTCACTGCTTACATTTGATACGCTCCAATATGCCAAAGCCCTTGAAGCCAAAGGCTTCACCACGGAGCAAGCCGAGGCCTTGGCCGAACAAAACAAGATTGTTTTTAATGAATTTGCTGAAAATCAGCTGGCAACCAAGGCAGATTTATTCAAAGCCAAAGAAGAAATTAAAGCCGATACGCAGGCCATAAGAACCGAACAAACGCACATTAAGCAAGACATGGCGCAAATAAACGCGGATTTACGGGTTTTAAAATGGGGGATTGGCTTGGTGGTTGGTATTGCGGTTACTGTGGCGATTAAATACCTCTTTGGCCTTTAAATCTCGCTAACCTATCCGATAAGGCTTGTTTATGCTTTCATTTCTTTTTTCATGTTTTACAGGGGCATTAAAGGGCGTGTTGGTTGTCACTGTGGCCGCTATCCTATTGCTTGCCCTCCTTTAAACAAAAAGCGCCACTAGGGCGCATTATGTTAGCTGGCTGGGGTGATCGGCTAGCGGTTCTGTTTAGTGTTCACCCCCATGCCCCAATATTTTAGAATTGACGGCGTACACGTTCATTTTTTGCCCGCCCCCAATGTTCAAGCCACGATACTGCAATCGCTCGGTTTTACCGCCGGATTCTGTTAATAGGTAGCCGTGGTTTTTAAGCGTTTTCAACACTAGCCGATAATCCAGCCCGTTACACACCTCTTTTTTAAAATATTCCGGTGCGAAAAAATAAAACACCTCTGAACCCGCTGGGGTTGTACCTACCCAACCCGCTCGGTCTATTGTTTTCGGGGCGTGGTCATCTTCAACACGGTTAAGGCTTTCAAAACGCCCGCTGCCATAACGTTCAATAAAGCCCCTTACATTGCTGATCGCTTGCACCTCCTCGCGTGACTGGTTGGCGCTTTCTAGGTTGTTAAGCCAGTTATAAAAACAATCCCTTACCCGCTCATAGGCTTCCCCCGGCTTCCAGCCGGTTATATTTAGTTCGGTGGCTACTTCACCCCCCGCCGCGACAATCGCAAAGCGATTAATAGCGCGTGAAACTTGGCTGTTGGCATTCGGGGGCGTTAAGCTTTGTGTAAAGTGTTCACGCATGGTTCTAAACAGCAAGCTAGCGCGTTCACGCTGTGCAATAAAGCGCTTGATAAACTCCACCCCCGCCACGCCATAATTAAGGCTGGTATTATGGTGCAAGGCCTCGGCTTGCTCTTTACTACTTTCAAAGCCGGGTAACAAGGTATCAAACACCCCATATTCACCGCAAACGGCTTCAATATCCAGCATACGCACCTCTTGGCCTGCCTTGGTGGTATCCCCAGCCGCCGCCATAGCGGATTTTAAATCCAATTCACCGGTTGATAGGAACAACAACCGCCATTCTTTTAACCGAATATCATTAGCCCGCTGTTTGGCCTGACCATTCGCCAGCATGTAAACCGTTGCGCCTATTTCCTTTGGACTCATTTCCCCCATTTCATCAAGGCATAACAATGAATCATTGTGACTAAACGCGGTAAACTCTAAACCGTTTGACGTGGCGCGCCACATGCGTTTACGCTTATGACTACCCCAAACGCTCCCCGCCGCATACAATGCAATCGTTTTACCTTTTGATGATTCACCCCTTAAATGAAAACCGCCCCCCTCGATACCAAACAAACTAAGCAGGGGCGCTGTAAAGGCGGTGCTGATCGCAAAGCAAATACGGCTGTTATTCACCGCAAAGCTGGCAACATCGCGTTGCCAAGCTTCTAGCATGCCCTTTTGTTCAAAGTTTACCAATAGCGGGTTTTCAGTCTGAAACATGATCGGCTTGTCGGGGTTGTCGCCAATGGTTTCACCCGGCAACACATAGGCATCATCAAACCAACCCGTTTTAAAAACGCAGGTGGCAACTTTTGAACCTTGGCAATCATGCAGATAATTAGCCAATAGGGTTTTGGCCTTGCTACTCGTTAAGCCTTTTAGCCCCATATCCAATAAAATACCGTGCAACGCATCGCCACGGCCTGCCAACATGTTCATTGGCATAACCCATTTTTTAAGCTTGCCTAACGGGTCTTTAAACTCCAACGCCCGGCCATAGTTCATATAATTTTCATCGCAAGTGATCGCGGTAACTTCAAGTTTTGAACAAACTCTTATGGGTGTTGGTTCATCGGCTGCCGGGTCTTTGTAGATTAGATTGCCGTCATTATCAAAATGAAAGCCGTGGGGCAAGGCGGGGGCGCTTAATTCCTTATGGCCTAGCTTGTGCCTTAGCATAATCAATATCACACGATTCCAGCCCCTTGGTGGCCTTTAACGGTTCGCCTTTGGGTATGTCTGTTTTTACCGCCATTCTGTCACCTCGTCATTATTCTGCTTGCTCAAATCTAAAATGTAGCGGTCGTTCCAGTCCGTGCCTTGTTCATGCTCTGCAAATTCAGGGATAAACACCGCCCCGCCCACCGCAAGCGCGGCCGCTGTTGCTTTTTCAAGCCCTATATTTTTACCTGTTCGCTGTTCGGTTTCTCTGTCGTTATCCGCCGCTATTAACATGCGCGCCCTTGGATATTGGCGCTTCCACGCATCCGCAACCGGCTTTAAATTGTTGGCGTTAAACGCACATACAATATTGGATAATGGGGCGTAATGCGCTGCTAGGGTTAAGCCTGTAGCGTATCCCTCACAAATAACCAACTCCAACACATAGCCCCAACTCCCAGGCAACGCCACAAACCCGCCTTTCATTTCCCCGCCTTTTAAAAACCGTTTACCGCCCTCTGGGTCAATAAACTGCAAACTCACTATTTCTTTTTTACCTTGTTGATTGAATTTATAAACCGGAATAACTAGCGCATTGCCGCTGATCGGGGCAACGCCAAAGCGTTTAGCTTCTTCAATCATTTGTTTTTTTGCGTAATAGGGGTGCAAGTGTGTACCAGCTAATGAGTTGGCTCGGTTTGGGCTGCAAACTGTTAATTTTTCCCAAATCGCTTGCGCTTTCTCTTTGGCTTGGTTATAGTTTGCCTGTCGTTTTTCTGCTTCAAGCCTATCGGCATTCGCTCGCAAATCCGCCAACCTTTTGCGCTCGGCCTTTAGGCGCTTTTCTTCTTCTCGGCTCAAAGGTGCAAACTTATAGCCGTTATCCATCGCCTTTTTAACCAATGTTTTAATTGTTATTCCCCCGCTGGGTCTAATGCTTTTCCATGTCGCATTAAACGCCCCCGGTTTAAAACTGGGGGCGGTGGCGCTCCACTCTCGCATGACCTCTTTGGCGTTATCGCCAAACTCTGATTTAGCCGCCATTAACACTTCAACCCATTCATCGCGCGGGCTGTCCGGGTGAACATGGTTAAGTAATGCCATTAGGCCGCTAATATCTAAAGGCGGGTGATCTGTGAAGCTGTTAGACATAGATTAGTCACCCTCAATGCTATTAACAGGTTGCAGGGTTTCTAGGTTGCCTGGCTTCTTTGTGCTGATTAAATCAAGCCGCTGATTACCATAATTAAGAATGTCACTCGACACGGCAAGGCAAGCAGCGGGCTTGCCTGTTTCAGTATCAAAGGGCGTAAGTGTTAAGGGGGAATCGTTTTCAATTAATAACAACCCTTTGTGTGCAAGCGTATAAATGGCGCTATCAAGCCGGTAGCTTCCTTTTGCTTCACTGAAAGCCTGCTGTAATGGCGCGTCTAAAAAATAAAAATAGTAATGAAACTTTTGATCTTTTCCCGTGAACCCATAGCGATAACCAAGGCGCTTATAGGTTTGCTTGCGCTGATCTTCTCTTATATTCATATCCGTAAACCGTGTTTCGGCATTTTCTTGAATTAAGCGCTTTAAAAATAAAGTATCGTTGCACCGGGTAAGCGGGGTTTTAATGCGCCCGGGTGCAAAGTCAAAATCCCTATAAAAGTTATGTTTGAGAATATTTGAATGAATGGCGTAAACGGCAACGTATTCACCGTTGGTTAAATCCGGGTTGTAATAGGCTAATCCTTGCGCTGATTGGCTTTTATCGGACAATAGGTAGCCGTATTTAAAGCAGGTGTTTAAATAGCGGCTAATATCATCAATTTTGTCCGCATACTCTTTAATTAGTAAAAAATAATCATCGCTTAGGCCATTTGGCGCGCCTATCCAGCCAAGGCGTGAATTCGATTGATTAAAGCTGTGACCCGGATATAAGGAAACCGCTTCAAGGCTTGGGGTTTCGTTGCCCATATAGGCTAAGCTTCGGTTGATAATGGCCTTAACCTCGTTAAGGTGTAAACAATCCGAACCGGATTCTAAATAATAGTTTTTGGTTGGTGTTATTGGTTGGTTGGGGGTGTTTTGCTGTTGCATGGTATTGCCTTTATTTGGTTAGGTGTCAGGCCTTATCGCGTTATCAGGCCTGTTTGTGTTTGCTTGGTTTTTAGCGGTTTTTGGTGAATCGCAGGATACAGAGAACCGCAAAGCCTTTTTGTAGGCTCTGTATTCTGTTTAAAACAGTTGTTAAAAGGGTGATTAGATCGGTTTAGCCGGTCGTTTGGTTGTCAGGTCTGGCATAGGCGCGCCTGTGTCGTTTTAATGCCCTGTGCTTCCTCATGCAGTTCTAGCAGGGTTTCAAGGGTCTGGGTTTCGCAGGTTAGAAAATAGGCTATGTTTAACCCATCTTGCACCGCATCATAAACGCCGTCATCTTCATGGTTAAGCGCAACGGTTACGGCTTTTGAAATTGATTGCAGGCTCGCTAGGCGCTGTTTCACTTCCTCAAGGCTAAAGAATGCTATATTTTGAACGATTTTTTGTTCGCTAGCTTCCAATTTGCTAAAGCGCCCACGGTTAAACAGGTCGTTGGTATTGGTATTCGTTTGAATATTGATAATCTTTGAGAGATACATAATTATGCCACCCCTTTTAAGCCCAATAGGGATACATCAAACTCACATAGCCCGGCATCGGCCAAATAATGGGCTAGGCTATCCAATGTAGCAAAGCGCAAGGGTTTGCCCTGTGTGTTGCAGATCGGGGCGTGTTGATCGCGTGTAGTGGTGATATAAGCCAACCAATCCCCAGCGGAATACATGGCGCTTACGGTTTCAATAAATGAATCGTCAGGTAGATTGACGCTGAATGTGAACGCCGTTAGGCGGTTTGAAGTGATTAAAGGCATGGTTTGCCCTCCGTTGTAGTTTCTAGTCAGTAACCCACCTGTTTTAAATTCAGGTGAGCGGGTATTACTAAACGCTACAACACGTTTGGTCTTCTTTACCGTTACCGGCTCTTGTATCCGACCTTTAACCCGCTCATATTTAGAAATATGGTTGCGGTATTTTGCGCCAAATCGTTGCAAGCCTAACCAGGCCTGGTTGATTTTGGGCACAAAAAAAGCCAATTTAGACGCGTGGCTTGGCGTGTTGTAGTTTTTAGTTAGGATTCCGATGTTACCCGATAATCTGGTACAGTTCAATATAATATTTTCATTCATGCTAAAAACCCCTGTTAACCATTTAAACCAAGGCGGTCATTCATCCATTCCACGATGTCAGACTCAAGCCATACGGATGAATTAGCGGTTAATTTTCTCGGCTTAGGGAAAAGGTCTTGGCGTGAAAGTGTGTAAATATGCGACACGCTTAATTTAGTCCAGCTAGCAACCTCTTTGACCTTGAGTAAGCGGGGGCGGCTCTCAATTGTGGACGCGTGCAAACCCTGTTCCGGCTCCGGCGAAAAAATCGGTCTAACTGTGTTGTTCATTGTGCTTTCTGTGTAATTGCTCATAGTGTTCTATCCTATGCGTTAATAGCGCTTAAGTGATTGCGTTTCGTAAGTCGTGACCTATTAAAGCACAGAATTAATTGAAAATTTGTAACCTGTAAATCACCTTTTGCGGGTAACTAAAAGCCTGATTTGTGGATAACTAGCAAGAAAAAACAAAATACAACAAAAAACGCAGAAATACGACAAAATACGACAAAATAAAACGGGCAAAAAAAGAAGAAAATAAAAGTGCAAAAAATAAATAAATTCACAATTTTTACACGTTTCAGCTTTCGTATTTTAAAAAAAACATCGGCAAACGGCTCTACCGCCCAACTCTATCAGGCCTGACCTGTTCGGCTGAGTTGATTGGCTGGGGTGATAGCACCGGCTACACCACTAGCTTTGTTGCATATAAAGTAAATGGCTTACCTAGATGAGTTTTGCGGTTGCGTGGACCCGCAGTAGAAACTGTTGCGGAGGGACCCTGATCTGATCGGCTGGGTTGATCGCACCGGCTACACCACCAAAGCGGGTAACGGCCATACCAGCCAGCAACACGCCCCCAATCCATTCACCGCCACACGCTCGACACACAACAACCGCATCAACGGCAAACGGTTTACCGCCCTAACGTATCAGGCCTGATCTGTTCGGCTGGGGTGATCGCACCGGCTACACCACCAAAGCGGGTAACGACCATACCAGCCAGCAACACGCCCCCAATCCATTCACCGCCACACGCACGACATGACAAAACCAAACCACCGACACACCCGAATTAACGGCAAGCGCTTTACCGCCCAACTCTATCAGGCCTGATCTGATTGGCTGATCTGATTGGCTGATCTGATTGGCTGATCTGATTGGCTGATCTGATTGGCTGATCTGATTGGCTGATCTGATTGGCTGATCTGATTGGCTGATCTGATTGGCTGGGTTGGTTGGCTGGGTTGATCGCACCGGATACACCACCAAAGCGGGTAACGGCCATACCAGCCAGCAACACGCCCCAATCCATTCACCGCCACACGCTCGACACACCCGAACACCAAATACGACACACGCATCAACCGCAAACCGTTTACCGCCCTAACGTATCAGGCCTGATCTGATCGGCTGATCTGATCGGCTGATCTGATCGGCTGATCTGATTGGCTGGGTTGGTTGGCTGGGTTGGATGGCTGAGTTGATCGCACCGGATACACCACCAAAGCGGGTAACGGCCATACCAGCCAGCAACACGCCCCAATCCATTCACCGCCACACGCTCGACACACAACAACCGCATCAACGGCAAAAGGTTTACCGTCCTAACGTATCAGGCCTGATCTGATTGGCTGAGTTGTTGGCTGATTTGGTTAACTGGGTTGATCGCACCGGCTACACCACCAAAGCGGGTAACAGCCATACCAGCCAGCAACACGCCCCCAATCCATTCACCGCCACACGCTCGACACACAACAACCGCACCAACGGCAAACGGTTTACCGCCCTAACGTATCAGGCCTGATCTGATCGGCTGGGGTGACCGCACCGGCTACACCACCAAAGCGGGTAACTGTCAGGCCTGATTGAATGGGTGAAAAACAGGGTTGTTTTTTGAGTTTTTGGGGGCGGGTTTCGTGTTGGTTTTGATGTCCGATTTTATGCGTTTTTGGGGTCAAAAATGGCGGGGTCTGCACGGGGGCAAAATCGCAACATCTGCACATTGTTTGCATGTTGCTTGCAGTTTTTCGCTCTTATCATTACGCTTTATCTTGTATACAACCCCACTAACCCCACAACCCCACACGCTAACCCCATTAAAGTGGGGTAACGCAACACAATGATTTTATTGAAATAAAAAGCAAAATCCCACTAACCCCACTAACCCCACTGGTTTTTCAATGGTATGCAAACTCACACGCACACAACACCGCTAAATCAGACACTAAAAAACCGTGTTTTTACCCATGCCAAATAGGGGGCGTTTAACCCTGTTTTATAGCGTGTAACGGAATGACATTTTCACCCCGTTTTAGACTGTCTAAAAAGTTGCCCCATTGGGTCATCATGTCAAAACGTGGTTGCCAGTATTCGGCCTTGTTGTAAACAGATCGAACCCCGCCTTGTTCATGCGCAAGCTGTTTTTCTATGTAGTCACTGGCAAAGCCCATTTCATTTAACAAGGTGCTAGCGGTATGCCTAAAGCCGTGAAAGGTTTGCAGGTCTTTAAGGCCTAGCCGGTGCATGGCCGCGTTTAGGCTCTGTTCATTAAGGGGGCGCTGTTTGGTTCTACCGCTAGGGAATACATAATCACAATCCCCGCTGATCGGGCGCATATATTCGATAACTTCCAAAACTTGCGGGGTAATCGGTACAAGGTGGGGGCGTTTCTTTTTCATGCGCTCGGCGCTGATCTCAATTGCCTTTTGGTCTAGGTCTATTTCATCCCAGCGCAAGCCTGCCAATTCCCTAGACCTTAAAAACACATAGGGTTGCATAGTTAAGGCTTTAAGCGTTGAAATGTCGCCTTGATAGCTTTCTAGGGCGCGCAAAACTTGCGCTAGGGTTTTGCGGTCGGTGGTGTGGGCGTAATTGCTTTTAATCGGTTTGTCGAATAGATCACGGGCTATATTGCCAACGGGGTTATTGTCGCAATAACCAAAGCCGATAGCATGCAGAAATATTTTATTGGCGTATTGCTGCATACGGCGCAAAGTTTCAAGCCTGCCAGTTTGTTCAATCTGTTTGAGCGCTTGGATAAGTTGGCGGGTTGTGATCTCATCAACATATAACGCCCCTATTTTAGGTAGCAGGTGTTTATCAAGCCGTTGGCTAATATCTCTAACATAATCGTAAGACTTGCTTTTATACATCTGATCTAACCAAAGGCTGGCAACCTGTTCAAAGGTTTTGCGGTTTTTGGCAATAAGTTGTTGCTGTTGAATCGCTTGCACCGCTTGGCGCTTTTCTTCAATCGGGTTTAAGCCTTGTAACACCTGCACCCTTGCATCATCTCGAAGCAAACGGGCGTTGGCTAATGTCACCGCTGGATATTCGCCAAAGGTAAGCGTTTGCTCTTTTTTATTGAAGCGGAATCGGTAACGAAAAAATTTAGCCCCTGTTTTACGCACTTCCAAATAAAGCCCGTTACTGTCAGCGTGTTTATTATTTTGCCCCTCTTGAAAGCGCAACCGTTTAATTTTTGCATCCGTAAGCATCGCTAGCCCCCTGTTTATCAATCATTGTCAAAAGCGGGTAACGCTGGGATTCAAAGCGGGTAACGCAAAATATTACCCGCTAAGTTACCCGCTTTTCGATAAGCTTTGATAATACACGATAATACGTCTTAATAGCAAATAGAATGCTAAGTTGTTGATTTTAGATTGTTTCAGGCATAAAAAAAGCCCGGATAATCGGGCTTAATATAGTGTATTGGCGGAGAGCGGGGGATTCGAACCCCCGATAGGCTATTAACCTATACACACTTTCCAGGCGTGCGCCTTCAACCGCTCAGCCAGCTCTCCGTAATGTGCGCGGATTATAGCCTTATTCTTTTGGTTTGTCTAATCTTCTAAAAGCCAATAAAAAAACCAGACCCTGAATCAGATCTGGTTTTTTTCACAAACCAATATTAACTACATCATCTCCAAATCCATCTGAACCGCTTCAACACCGGCTGCTGCGCATTCCTCATCGACCATACCATCAGGCGCACCACTCACACCGACTGCACCAAACAAACGGCCACCGGCTGATATCGTGACTGAACCAGCCATAAACGCTAGGCCCTCACCCAAAGTAGGCAATGCACCTTCTGCTTGACGGGTAAGTTGCGAACCATTAGCGTTAAACATAACGGCAGTATAAGCCTTTTTCTCACTAATCGGTAATGACACAGGTGGAGCCATTGAATCGCGCATTTTAACCATAATAATTCCATTACGGTCTACCACCGTTACTGAAACAGGGATACCCTTGGCCTCACAAGCCTTTATCGTTTCCATAGCAATTTTGTTATTCACTTCAAGCGTAAGACGTGGCACTTCAACTACCAAGCTATCAGCATGAACAACTGGTGCTGCGACTGTCACTAAACCTGCACTTAACAAAGCCGCTTTTAAGGTCTTTTTCAACATACATCCTCCTAAAGTCATTTTTATGTTACATTTTATTTTTTACATTAAAACAAATACATCTAATTGTATTTCTGCACATCTACTTAAGTAGATTATTTGAAGAGCAGTTTGATTCTACCAAGTTAAAAAAAAGCGGAGGCTTTTAAACCATGGATTTCACAATTTTTACACTTATTTTGCTAGGTGTGGTATTTGTCTATTTCTTTGCAGGCATTCGGATTGTACCGCAAGCCGAACAACAAGTTGTTGAACGTCTTGGGCGCTATCACCGCACATTAAGTGGCGGTTTAAACTTTATTATCCCAGTCGTTGATCGCGTCAGGGCAAAGTTCAATACCCAAGAACAAGTTATAGATATTCCTGTTCAAAAAGTAATTACCAAGGATAACGTCAGCATTACCATTGACGGTCTAGTTTTTATGCGCGTTGGCATAGCACGCAAAGCCACCTACGAAATCCTAGATTTGAAGCACGCGATTGCACAACTCGCCCAAACCACATTACGCTCTGAAATCGGCAAAATGGATTTAGACGACACCCTGTCATCCCGCGACACCCTCAATGCGACCTTGTTAATGGCATTGGATGCCGCTTCAGCGAATTGGGGTGCTAAAGTGACACGGGTAGAAATTTCCGACATTTCTGTACCCGAAGCGGTACAACACGCAATGGAGCTGCAGTTGCGTGCGGAGCGTGAGCGCCGTGCCACTGAAACCGAAGCGGAAGGATTAAAAAACGCGACGATTGCCAAGGCCGAAGGCGATCGTCAAAAAGCCTTTAAGGAAGCCGAAGCGATTGAGAGAACCGCTGATGCACGTCGTTATGAACAAATCCAGCTTGCACAAGGTCAGCAACAAGCGATAGAAATGATTGCACTCGCGATGCAATCCAATCCAAGCGCGGCAGAGTTCTTACTGGCCAAAGACCGCATTAAAGCTTGGGAAGGCATTGCGGCCAGCGATTCGCAAAACAAAATTGTTATTCCTTATGAAGCGTCAGAATTAATTGGCTCACTCAGTGCGCTACAAAGCCTATTAACTCAAACTGGCGCTACAAAATGAATTCGATAGGCTTAATAGAACTGATTCCAGATTGGATTTTAATTGCTGCAGGCCTGGTACTGATTGGAATTGAAATCATTTTTGGCTTGTTTATTTTGTTTTGGTTTGGTATCGGTCTAGTGACCGTTGGCCTGCTCGGTTTTTTTGTTGATTTTGAACATGGCGAATACCAACTCATCTTTGCCTTTGCGATTGGTATGGTTTTATTATTCGCGTTACGGAAGAAGGTTATCGCCCCCCATAATGCGCAACCCGATCAACTCGATACTTATCAAACCGGTGATATCGGTCTGCTATCGCAACACAACCAGCAATGGATGGTGTTTTATCATGGCACCCATTGGATTGTAGCGAATCCAAAATCTGGCTATGAAGTGGGTCAACGTGTTAAGGTTGATGAGATCAAAAGCAACCAGGCCTGGGTCAGTCCTATTGAGCATGAAGACTAAAATCTCAAACCCTGCGCTAACCTTGCTTGCTTTATTGTTTGGTTTTAACGTCTGGGCAGATGAACTAACTCACCCTGCGGTGCTAGACCCTCTGAGCTTTGTTTCGAACTGGCAGGTGCAGGTGGATGAAGGCAAAGCTGACATCAGCTTGGACGAACTCAAACAACAATTGCCGAATTACCGAGTGATTCATGTTGGTGAAATCCACCCCAACTTTGAAGATCACCTTGTGCAACTGGCGATGCTTCAAAGTCTGCATCAACAGCATCGCAAAGTCGCAATAGGTGTCGAATGGTTTCAAGCTGCCTTTCAGCCCTGGCTTGACGCCTATATCTTTGGACAGCTTTCAGAAGCTGACCTATTACACCACACCGAATATTTCCAACGTTGGCGTTTTGACTATCGGCTACTACAGCCGATAATCCACTATGCCAAACGCCATCAAATTCCGGTTTTAGCCCTTAACGCACCCAATGAACTCACTCGCCAAGTCTCTACCCTTGGGCGCGACAGCCTTAGTCTTATTCAACGCCAAGCTATACCAAGCATACACCCGCCCGGTGTTGAACAACACCAACGCTTAACACGATTTTTTAGCGACAAGATACCACCAAGCCGTAACCTTGAAGACTTTATCTATGCCCAACGAATTTGGGATGAAACCATGGCCGCTAATGCCGTGCGATTTTTACAACAACACCCAGAGCATAAACTGCTGGTATTCGCGGGAAACTTTCACATCGGTCACTTTGAAGCCATCCCAAAAGATATAGCACGCCAGCTGCCAGAGCTTCAAAACCAACAACTTACAATAAGTGGCGGCTCATTTGAAAATTACCGAGAAAATTTCGTTGATCGTTGGGTCTATACCGATACCATCTCACTACCCGAGCACGGCAAACTCGGCGCAAGTTTTAATGGTAAAAGTGCCTGTATCCAAGACCTTAGCGATGACGCCGCCGCAATAAAAGCTGGCCTGAAAAAAGACGATTGTATTTGTGCGTTAAATCAGCAAACGATTCAGCATTATGCAGACCTTATTCTCGCACTCTACCGCACCCAACCCAACCAAGCTGTAAGTCTGAAAATCCAACGCGGTGAACATATCATTGAGTTAGATATAACACTGGACTAAACCTTTTCTGTTATATCTCGCAATAAAGCCATGACATTTTAAAAAAACTCTAAGCCTAAGAATAGCCATGCCCTCCATTAATTTCGCAACCTTCGCACTGGTCGGCTTAAGCCGAGCAGGCAAACTGCTTAGCTTGTAAGCAAGGCCTTAACCAAAGACTAACAACCCCACAAATACCAATACCACAAGGCCAAGCGATTGCATAAAGACTGGCCAGTTCAACAGTCGACCCTCTGTTGAACTGGCTCGCGCTAATAGTTGACGATAAGCATCATAAAACCTTGAAGACCCTTTCGAACTTCTTTGCATCATTCTTTGCCACCAGGCCTGGTACACCCGCTGCCAAATCGACACCTTACGACCCAATACTTCAAACCAAACCACCAAATCCCCTGCTGGACAAATTAATTGCTTATGAATACGGATACGCCATGCCATCGCCAACACAATCGCAATCACTAGCGGTTTAAGCGCATCGAATAAACCTTCAGCGTTCCAGACAGGCGAAGCCACCCAATAAATCCAGCCTGCCGCCAAAGCCACTAAGCCAAACCAACTCAACAGCGCCAGTCGATTAATCGGTTTAGCCTGTTCGCGCGACACCGAGTCGAGTTTAGCTAAACGCCGTAAAAAATGAATCATTAACAAAGCCGTTGCCACAGAACCCATTACCAACAGCGCATAAGGCATCACTAAACCGGCTTCTAAACTCGCCAACTTCATTTGCGCTTTCAGCCAAGCTCCGGCACTCCATGGCATTCCGGCTAATAACAAACCCAAAAGTATCAATCCAACCCAAATCCACGGTACAATCCGCGATTCAGTGGCCGTAACCTTAATCCAACCGACACCCAAAAATAACGCACCTTTAATCAACGCATGATGCAACGCAAACCAAGCGACCCAAATCACCAACGCATCCGGTTCCGCGCCCTGCCAGACCCAACCTAACCCCCAAATCAACCAACCCATTTGGCTGATACTGGAATAGGCCAATACCGCTTTCGGGTCGGTCTGCATTAAGCCCAACACTGCGGCTAACAACATCGTCGTTACACCCAACCAAGGCATAAAGCTAACAAACACCGAGTCTTGCATCACTAAACTCGGCAACATGACCCACCAACCGATAATGCCGGCTTTAATCATCACCCCTGACAGCACTGCACTGGCAGAAACCGGTGCAGCCGGATGCGCCAACGGCAACCAGATATGCAATAAGGGCACCCCGACTTTAACTGCCAGCCCCAACCAAATTAACCCTAATCCCCATTCAGCAGAAGACTGACTTGCCCAGACCGCTAAATCGGTTGTACCGAGTTCCGCCGCGCGCGCGACCACACCGGCAAACAAAACCAGTTCCGCTAATACGGCTAACAGCAAATACCAGAAGCCCGCGCGTTTAGCAAACTCAGTTTGATCATGCACCACCAGTCCCCAAGCGGCCAAACTCATCAAACTAAACATCAAATAAAAACTAATCGCATCCGCCGCTAAACTTAAGCCTAAACTGCCACTCATACTGAGCAAAAAAAACAAGGCAAACCGCCAAGCCTGGTTATCTTTTACCCATTTGGAATGCAAGCTAGCCACACCCCACACCAATAATGCCAAACTCAACCAAATAAAACTCAAACTATCAAGCGTAATACGTGTGCCCATCAGAACATCCGGCGCATACAAAGCCTGCTGCCAATCCAACGCAATCCAGCCGAGCTGGGCACTACCCGCCAAAACCCATACCAATAATGCGGGTAGCAATGCCCAAGGCAAAAGCGCAATCCCAAATTTTCGTATCGCTGGCAGCGTTAAACCTAAGGCAAGTAACAGCGGCCAAACTGGGACAAGCCATAACAAGCCAGCGAACAGACTATTCATCCTACAAACTCCTGCTCAACCAACCATTGAACCCAACCCAAAGTAGTCAGTGCAAATCCAGCCACCAGCCCTAACACGACGACCGTTAAAGCCGTCACCAAAGGCGGTAACAATAACATCCAATGGGTTTCACAGTGCCGACTCAAGCGTCGCTCATTCGGCCAGTGCGTCGGCGTAGGTAAAAACCAAGCGCGGTAAATCAGCGGTAAAAAATAGCCGGCATTCAGCAGACTTGATAAAAATAACACCGCCATCACCCAATAAGCGCCGACTTCCCAAGCTCCAATACCTAGATACCATTTGCTTAAAAACCCAACCATTGGCGGCAGTCCAATCATCCCCAAGGCGGCTAAGGTAAACGCAAAGCTATTCCAAGGCATACGCCGCCCGACGCCATTCAATTCGTCAATTTTATGAATGCCCAGCGTTTCAGCATAATTACCCGCCGTCATAAACAAGGTAATTTTCATCAGACCTTGATGAGCAATATGCAGCAAGCCGCCAATCGCGCCCATCGGCCCGGCCAGCGCAATGCCCAACGCCACGTAAGACACCTGACTCACGGTTGAAAAAGCCAAGCGCTTTTTAATATCAGTTTGATAAAGTGCGCGCACCGAACCATAGACAATCGTTAGCGCCGCTAATATCAACAATACATACGCCATGCCCTGCGCATCTGCGTACTCAATACCATAGACCTCAAACATCACCCGCACAATCCCAAACGCCCCGGCCTTCACCACCGCCACCGCATGCAACAACGCACTCACCGGCGCCGGCGCCACCATCGCTTGAGGTAACCATGAATGAAACGGCACCAGGGCGGCTTTGACCCCTAAGCCGGCGATCAACAGAATAAACACGCTCCATAACACCCAGCTTGGCAAACTCAAATCTGCTAAATAGCCCCCCGGCATAAAATCCGGCGAACCGGCAAACGCATGCAATAACACCGTGCCCAGCAACAATGCACCGCCACCGATTAAGGTGTAACGCAAATACACCCGCCCTGCAGCGATCGCTTTTTCTGTACCGCGATGCACCACCAACGGCCAAGTGGCCAGCGTCAACAGTTCATAAAAAATCACAAAGGTAAACAGATTACCCGCCATTGCTACCCCGGCGGTCGCACTGACACACAGGGTAAAAAAACCGAAAAACCGCGCCCGATTCGGCGAATTTTCAAGATAACCGATCGCATAGATCGTCGTTAACAACCACAAAAACGCTGACAACAACAAAAACATCACCGCCAGCCCATCAATCCGCAAACTAAACGCCAGCCCCGGCATCAATTGCCAGCTGATTTGATAAACCTCGCCTGAATAAATACCGAGCACCAGTAAAACCACCAGCATCAACTTAATCAGCGCACCACCGATATTGACCGCTGAGCGCAAAAATTTATTATCCTCTGCTATAAAAAAAATAAGCAGGGCTGGAATCAGGGAACTGGCAAGAATCATTAAGGGCCAAAGGCTGTTATCAATCATTTAAGCCCCCCATAACCAACTAGCATGCAGTCCAGCGACTAAGCCAAGCAAGGCTAAACCCAAACTCACCCATTCTCGAACGGGGTGAATCAAGATTAAAGCCTCAGGTTCAACATTAGATTTAAACTCGGTATTTAACGCAATATTCAACACACGAAAAACATAACCCACTGTCAGCAAACTGCCCAAAACCAAAACCAAAACCAACCACCAGGCCTGGTGCCATAACCCCAATTCTAACAGCCACCACTTGGCTAAAAACCCAGCACTGACCGGTAAACCTGCCAAACTCACCCCTGCCAAACCAAATGCAAACAGCGTTTTAGGTTGACGGCGCGAAACCTCGCCTAACTCAACTAAACGATCATGTCCTGCAGCCTGCTGCAAGTTTCCCGCCGCCAAAAACATCGCCGACTTGGCCAGCGCATGCGCCAACATTAACCACAACAACCCCCACAGCCAGCCATCTGGGGTATTAGGGTGAGCCACTAATCCAAGCCCGATCACTAAATAGCCGACCTGCGCCACCGTTGACCAAGCAACCATCGGCTTCAAATTCGCACTGGCCAAGGCTTGCCACGCCCCCCATAGCAACGCCAGACTACCCAAAACCCAAAGACTTTGGACTAAAACCTCGGTCGGAATCGGTGCAAACACCTCTAACCATAGACGAATCAACAAATAAAACGAGGCTTTAATGACTAATGCTGACAGAATCGCACTCACCGCCGCCGGTGCACGACCATGCGCCAAGGGCAGCCAGCTATGCAAAGGAAATACCGCTGTTTTCGCCATCAAGCCGACACTCATTACAACTAACGCAAACATCATACTGAAATTCGACGTCATGGCATTCGCCAGCAACAGCATGTCCAACACGCCAAACTGACCATAGAGCAAAGCGACACCCAGCAAAAATAGCATCGATCCTAATAGACTGACCAAAAGATAACGCATCGCGGCTTGCAAGGCACCGACCTTCAAAGAAATCGCCACCAATGCCACCGCACTTAAACCAAGCAACTCCAACGTGACATAGATATTGAACACATCCGCCGCCAAATAAAGCGCATTCATCGCCGCCCAGGCACCTAGCCACAGCAACCAAAATGGGCGCGGTAAACTGTCATCAAACCAAGCGTAGAGGCTAATCAACAACCCCACCACGCCCGTCAATAGAATCATCAACTGACTCAAATCGTCCAAGCGCCAACCTATGCCTAGCGGCGCGGCCCAGCCCCCCAGCGCCCAACGGCCATGCGGCAAGTTAAATACTAAAATCGATATCATTGCCGTACCCAAAACAGCGAATAACGCAAGCATTTTGGTGGCTTTCGGCCAAATCACCAATAAGCTGGCACAGGCTAAAGGCCAGAGCACCAGGCCTGGTAATAAACCGCTCATAAGATATCCTCATCCAATTGTGCACGCTGCGAATCCGACAGCTTTGCCAATTGCTGCATTAATGCCAAACCGAGCGCAGTGGCACTAATCGCCACCACGATCCCAGTCAGCACCAAGGCCTGGGGCACTGCATCCGGTGTGTCGGCACGGGTTGCGAGGGTCAGCAATAACATAAACACCCCCGCACCCATCACATTCAGCGACAAGATTTTATGCAATAAATGAACCCGACGCGCCAAACCGAACAATCCAATCAAAATCAGCCCGGCCGCGCTAAAGAGATAAACATCGTAACTCGTGATCATGCAGCCCTGCCTTTATCCGTCACACCACTGAACATCGCGGCTAATAAAAATGCAATCGTCAAGGTCGCAAAAAGTTCAATCAGTAAAATCAAACTCCCTGCATGTGCAGGCGGATACCCCATAAAGCTCAAGCCTAAAACAAAGCCAACCAATCCGACTAACGCAAACAACCAAAAACCCGCCAGCCATAAAATTTTCAACGCCAAGCCTTGCCACCCTTGATAAGGCAAAGCCGACTGGGTTGCCAGGCTATACAAAACCAATCCGGCTGCCAATACCGCGCCTGCCTGAAATGCGCCACCTGATGCATCCGCACCGCGCCATAACAAATAACCGCCAATCAAAATCAACAAAGGGGCAAAAAGTTTCGCCGCACTGCTCAAAACCTGACCTTGTAAACTTAAAAAAGCCGGATGCTGACCACGATTAATCGCCTGCTGTGCGAACCAGGCCCAGGCCAATACCGCCAACTCTAAAGCCGTATCCCAAGCACGATAATTTAACAATACCGCTGTAACCGGATGCCCCACTCCCGACTGGTCAATATTCGCCAACACCTCAGGCATCATGCCAGGATGCTCTGTCGGCAGTTGGCTAAAAGCCAATAACAAACCCACCGCCAACCCCAACCAAACCAAGCTCCACAACACCGATATCGAACGGGGCTGATCATCCGTCTGGCACTCTAACCGCGACAGCGTGGCGAGCAATAATGCGCCGGCTAAACCTGCGCCAATCGCCGCCTCCGCTAAAGCCGCATCCGGTGCTTGTAAGCGCATCCAAGCCAATGCAATCATCAAACCCAGCGCGATAAACATCACAATCGCCTCAAACAAATCACGACTTGAAATGCTTAACCAAGCCAAAAACAGAATCAGCAGCCCCAAGACCGAGTCAAATATCAACATCTTGCCTCCCTTTTTGCTGATTTTGGTAAGCACGCTGTCCCATCAAATGACTGGCCACGGCCGCACTGAGTAACACCAAGCTCCAAATGATTAAATACTTAACAACCAACGCCCAACTATCCGCTTGAAGTATCAGCCCAAGCAGAATAAACCCAAGTCCCAAGTTATCCGCCTTGGTCAATGCATGTAACCTAGTTAACGCGCTATCAAATCGCAACACGCCAAGCGTGCCTGCAACAAAGAACAACGCGCCAACCAAAATGAGCACCACACTCATCGCTTGAGACAGCCAAAGCCAATTGATGCTATCGATCAAGGCATTAAATAATATCGTCATTTTGAGAGCACCCGGACAAACGCCAAGCCACTTATCGCGGCCAACAACGCAAACACCAGCGCAACATCACGCAAGGCCGATTGGTCAAACGCCATCGCTAACAATAGCAATATACCCACGCTGCTGGTTCCCAACAACTGCGCCGCCAGCATCCGATCGACGCGCATTGGTCCACGCATCACACGTATCAAGCCAAACGCCATCGTCATCAATAAAATAAACGCTACCGCCAGATAAAAACTTGCCATCATTTAACGCCACATCAATAATAAATATTCAAACCTAACCAGGCCTGCTTGGACATCCAACCGCTTATCTAACACATGTACCTTCGCTTTATTGCCTTCTAAACCCACTGCCAAGGTACCCGGCATTAAGCCGATCATCGCCAACCAAATATCACGCCGCCAGCCCACAGGCAACTGTAACTCATAGGTCAACACCAGCGGTTCAATATCCACTGTCCTCGCCATCGCACGTTTTGCTACATCCCAACCGCCTTGAATGGATTGCCATAAAAAAAATAGGATAATTCTTGGCAACAAAAACAAAATATTCGATAAACGCAAATGCACACTCGGCCAAACCCCAAGCATCCACACAGCAATGATCAATGCCAAAGGCGCCCCAAACCACCAGGCCTGGTTATCCCCCTCGGTTAATGCCCACCAACACACCGTTAATCCGAAAAAATACACACTGAATCGCAAAAACTTATGCAACATATTTATTCCTCAACCAAGATGTCCGCGCGATAAAATCCGGTTTTAGGTGCAAGCTGTTCCACCAACCAAGGCAAAACCTGCTGCATCGTCGCGTGCAGTGTCCAAGGCGGATTAATCACCACCATGCCACTGGCGGTCATGCCACGCCCCGAGGTGTCATCACTCAGACCCAATTCGTACAAACTGATATTTCGCATACCCGATGCGCGTAAGGCTTTTTCCAACTGATGAATCCGTTGGCGCTCAACCACCGGATACCATAACAAATAGCTGCCGGTTGCAAAACGTTTATGCGCCTGCACCAACACCTCCACCACCCGTTCATAATCGGTTTTTATTTCATACGAAGGATCGATTAATACCAGTCCGCGACGTTCCTTGGGCGGCAATTGTGCAATCACCCCCTGAAACCCGTCCTGTTCAAACACCTTAAGCCGTCGATCACGTCCGCCTAAAGCTAAGGTCTGCTGCAAAATCAGGTTTTCTTGCGCATGCAATTCAAACAAGCTTAAACGATCCTGTTCACGCAACACCGACTGCGCCAACCAAGGCGAGCCAGGGTAATAACTCAAATCAGTAGATTGATTTTGTTGATTAAATGCCGCCACCTGCTGCAAATAACGCCCCACGGCTTGCGGTGCATCAGACGCCTGCCACAAGCGTCCAATCCCATTCACAAACTCAGCGTTTTTCTGCGCCTGATGCGAATTCAATGCATAACCACCCCCGCCAGCATGGCTATCGGCATACCAAACAGGCTTGTCTTTTTGCGTCAAATAAAACAAGGATTCCAACAAAACCAAATGTTTTAAAACATCGGCAAAATTGCCGGCATGAAAAGCGTGACGATAACTGAGCATAAGGGATTCGAGCCTTTGTCATAGAAGTTTAACTTGGCCTCGATTATAACCCGACTCAATCAACAAGCGTTAGACAAGCCGATGTTTCAAGATTTAATCCAAATCAAGTTCAAACCTAAGATTGACTCCTTGTAATAAAACTGTCATAAAAATGTAAATTTTCCTGATAGAATCATCTGCGTTTACAAATCAAAACGAGCTGAAAGTTATGGAACTAAAAAACATCCAGTCCTTAGAAGACGCTGGAAAAAAATCAAGTCACGAACTCTTGCGCTTTGGCATTGCGCTTTTGTTTATCGTTGCGGTCATTCTTTACACCTTTATAAACTATGGCCATATCAGCTTTACCCTCGTGGTCGCTGCGATGATCGGTGGTTATATGGCGATGAATATTGGCGCGAACGATGTCGCCAATAACGTGGGTCCTGCGGTAGGTTCACGTGCAATGACCATGACGACCGCGATTATTATTGCTGCTGTGTTTGAGGCGGCGGGGGCGATTATTGCCGGAGGCAACGTTGTTACCACGATTAAAGGCGGTATCATTGACCCCAATGACATAGAGGAAGTTGAAACCTTTATCTGGCTAATGATGGCGGCTTTATTGGCCGCCGCCGTATGGCTCAATATCGCCACGGCAGTGGGTGCACCGGTATCAACCACCCATTCAATTATTGGTGGCGTAATGGGGGCGGGGATTGCTGCGGCTGGTTGGGCGATCGTCAACTGGGGCACCATCGGTCAAATTGCAGCGAGCTGGGTGATATCCCCGCTGCTTGGCGGAGCGATAGCAGCAGGCCTGCTCTATCTTATTAAACGCACTATAACCTACAAATCCGACATGATGGATGCATCGCGAATTATGGTTCCTTGGTTGCTGGCACTGATGGGGTGGGCGTTTGGTACCTTTCTAATGATGAAAGGTCTTAGTCAGATTATGAAGGTCTCGTTTGTGACCGCTGTTATTGTTGGCACCTTGGTAGCCGTTGCGGTCTACTTTTTAACCCGACCTATGATTAATCGTTATTCAAAAATCAATGCCAACAACAAAGATGGCGTCAATCAGATGTTTACCATCCCTTTGATTTTTGCCGCCGCCTTATTAAGTTTTGCTCACGGTTCAAATGATGTCGCCAACGCTGTCGGGCCTCTCGCCGCCATTCATGAAGCCCTGACCACCCATGAAGCGGCAACCGGCACAAAAGCGGCTATTCCACTTTGGATTCTGGTGGTTGGTGCACTGGGTATTGCCATAGGTTTAGCCCTGTACGGCCCCAAACTGATTAAAACCGTCGGTACGGAAATTACTGATATTGATCAAATGCGGGCCTACAGTATCGCAATGGCCGCCGCCTTAACCGTTATTTTGGCCTCGCAACTCGGCTTACCTGTCAGCACCACGCATGTCACGATTGGCGCGATTTTTGGTGTCGGCTTCCTTCGTGAGTACCTCAAAGCGAATTACACACGCATGATTGCCCAGATCGAAGAACATCACCAAGGACAGGATCGTGCCATCGTTGAAGCCTTTATTCGTCGTTTTGAAAAGGCCTCCTTACCCGAAAAAGGTCGGTTATTACAAGAACTAAAAGCCCACAGCTTAGAACATGACCCGCACTTAACCAAGAAAGAACGAAAAAGCCTAAAGAAAGTCTATCGCCAAGAACTGGTAAAACGCTCTATTATGCTAAAAGTTGTCGCGGCTTGGGTGATTACTGTTCCCGCAACAGGTCTTATTGCCGCGGGTATTTTCTTTGCCATTCGTGGGTTTATGATTGGATAAAACCATCCTGTTCAAAATAAAAAAGCGTCATCAAGACGCTTTTTTATATTCTAACGCACCGCTACCTTATGCGCTTAAGCAAAAAAAACGCTGTGAAAACCAATATTAAGGAAGGCATAAACGCCCCTAACAGCGGTGATAAATGATAAACCACCGTTAAATTTCCAACCAACTGATTCAATAGATAAAACCCTAAACCAATTACCGTACCCAAGAAAATGCGCTGTCCCATACTTACCTGACGCTGCGAGCCAAAGATCAACGGGAAAACCAATGCAATCATGCCAATCACCACAAGCGGTGCCGCCAGTTTGCGCCAAAACGCTAACTCAAAAGACGCTGACTCTAGACCATTAAACTTCAAAAACCGAATATACTGGTGCAACTCATCGATACGTAAATATTTACTATCTAGTTGCAAACGTTCAAGCATCGTAGGATCCAGCGGAAAGACCTGTTGCTTCTCGTCGAGATACTGCTGCTGTCGCATCAATGTTGGCCACTCTCCTCTATCTTTATCATAAGCCTTAAACTCCAAGGTTTGTTGGCGCACATCATTCAACAACCAATAATTATTTATATATTTTGCATAGTGCGCCTCAATAACACCGATTACTCGACCCTGGTGCATTTGATAAATAGTAATACCCTGCATTCTATCTGAAGCCACAACACTATCTACATGAATCAAACGATCTGGCTCTTTCATCCAAAAACCTGAACTGCCGCCTAATGAAATACCCCTTTGCAGAGCTTCAGCACGCAGCTGATTGGCCAACCCTTCAGTTTTAGGAGCAACCCATTCCCCAAACGCGGCAACCAACAACCATACTACAAGTGCTGTTTTCATCACAGCAACTAAAATGCGAGTGATAGACCATCCGGTTACCCTTAAAATCGTTAGCTCAGCATGATTGGCCAAGCCTCCCAATCCCATTAAGGTTCCAATCAACAAGGCTATTGGAAAAACCTCATAGCCATACACTGGCATTTTCAGTAATGTGTAAAGACTTGCCAAGGCCAATGTGTAATGCTGATCTAAACGCGCAATCTGATTCATAAACTCAGTAAACGCAAAGATAATCAGCAGCACGAACAAAACCAAAAACGTATGGCTAATAATCACTTTCCCCAGGTACCATTCGATTCGATTCATTAGGTTATTTTCCTGATTAAACGACGCTTAATAGCACCCAAGTCTGTAAAAACAAAAAAACTGAATATTAAAGGAATCCACCACATTCCTATCCATAAACTTAATTTTTCCTTTGCCAAGGCATCCTCGGTAGTCGCCAGAAGTTGAATATAGATCACATATAGAATAATCGCGATAAAAATTTTGGCAAAACGTCCTTGTCGAGGTTGAGTTTTACTCATTTTCAATGCTAACAAGCCTAAAACCAATATGCTGATAGGTAGAACAACACGCCACTGCAACAATGCGTAATGGGCAGGCTCTTTGCTCTGCCAAAGTGTCGAAGTTGTTAATTCACGCTTTCGTAAACGAACATTACCCGGCTCAAAGTCTGGTAAAAATAAAGCCAAGCTATCAAACTGTCTAACGTTAAGCTCATCAGTTTGCTTGAGACCTTCATAACTGTAGCCTTTTAACAGAACTAAAGCTAAGCGCCCTTCAATCAATTCAAAACGTCCTTCAGGCGCGCTCAATACCGTCCATCCACGCTGCTCACCAAGTCTAATCCAAACTTCCTGCATAAGACCATTCGAATCAATCTCGCGGGCATAGAGCACACCATTATTATTAGGTATCACATTAAAACGTCCTGCTACCAAGCCTGCCAATGGAGCCTCAACCTGAGCCTGCTCAATAACCTGTCGTTCCATCTGCGCTGCCCAAGGCGTTAACCACAGCGTAATAAAAGCAGTAATCAGTACCCATGGCACCAGAAAAATGGCCACTTGCTTTTGAAAATAGCTTTCAGCAATACCACAACTTCGAAAAACGACCATTTCCTGATCCTGATATAAACGCCCAATCGCTAACATCACCGCCAACAACACTGCTAACGGCAAAATCACTTCAAGCGCAGCAGGAAGTTTTAGCATTAATACCTGAAAAACGACATTCACTGGAATGCGCCCTTCAATCGCCATCGTCAATACCCGTGTTGTTTCGGTACCAAAACTCACTAACAACAACACAGCCAACACAGCCAACAAAGTATAGGTAAGTTCTTTGTAAAGATATTTATCGAGAATCCGCAAAAATGAAACCACTCAGGTTAAAATGAAAATATTATTTGTCATTATAAGTTAATCGCTGTCTAAGGAAATAAACAATGAAAAAAATCCAATTTGAATTGAATACCAAACCCCAACTAAACCAGTTCGATACGCTAATAATCCCAGTATTCAGCGAAGGGCAAACGATTAGTGCCGCGGCTGACTTTGGAATTAATGGTTTGATTGAAGCCTTAGATAAACAAGATGATTTTAAAGGAAAACCGGCTCAGACCCTCATGCTTCATCAGGTAAGCCAACTTGCCTGTCCTCGCCTATTACTTGTAGGCATGGGGGAACTCAGCAAATTGACTGAAAAAGGCTATCTCTCAGCCATTCAAGCGATGGCTAAAACACTTGAAAACTCAGGCGCAACGCGCGTATTAGATACCACGCATTTGGCGACACCGAAAGGTCAATTACAAAACTGGAGCCTTTACCAAAACAGCCTTATCCTACAGCGCAGTTTTTATGACTATAACCATGAAAGCCGTGGTGAACACAAGCCCAAAAACCCCCACCTTGCGCAACTCTGCTTTATGGCTGAAAATAACGACAGCCATCAACAGGCCATTCAACAAGGCCAGGCTACCGCGATAGGTATGGCGCTAACCCAAGACTTGGCCAATATGCCGAGCAACTTCTGCACCCCAAGCTATCTAGCCGACACAGCGATTCAGCTTGGCAAACAAGCGGGGTTTAAGGTGACGATACTTGAACGCCAGCAAATGATAGACATGGGCATGGGCAGCTTTATGGCCGTAGCGCAAGGCACAGATACACCACCAAAAATGATTTGTATTGAATACCAAGGGGGCAGCGCTGATCAAGCACCTATTGCCTTAGTTGGCAAAGGGGTAACCTTTGACACCGGCGGTATTTCGCTGAAACCCGGTGCCAGTATGGACGAGATGAAATATGACATGGGTGGTGCAGCTACCGTCATCGGTGTATTCCAAGCCCTAGCAGAACTAAAGCCTTCAATTAACGTGGTCGGAGTTATTCCAGCGACAGAAAATATGCCTTCTGGCAACGCAATTAAACCCGGCGATGTAGTGCGCTCGCTTTCTGGTCAAACCATTGAAATCCTGAATACCGATGCCGAAGGCCGTTTGATTTTATGTGATGCACTGACCTATGCGCAACAAACCTATCAACCAGGCCTGGTGATAGATATTGCCACGCTAACCGGCGCATGTATCATCGCATTGGGCAATCATGTATCCGGTGTGCTCGGTAATGATCAAACCTTGATAGAACAACTCCTTGCCTCTGGACGTCAAACCTATGACCGTTGCTGGCAATTGCCGCTAGGCGAAGAATGGGATGAGCAACTCAAGTCTAACTTTGCCGACATGGCGAATATTGGTGGTCGTGAAGGCGGCACCATTACCGCCGCCCAATTTCTCGCACGCTTTACCCAAGAGGTTAAATGGGCGCATTTAGATATCGCCGGCACTGCATGGCAATCCGGCGCCAACAAAGGCGCTTCAGGTCGTCCGGTGCCAATGTTGGTGGAATTTATTTTGCAGCAGGCACGTGGTTAAACTATGAACGAGCTGGTGTTTTATGTGCTTAACTCAAGTAGCTTTAATGAGCGTGAAGCGTTTTTGGTTAAACTGCTTAACAAAGCACAGCAACAAGCTCGGCAAGTTGATGTGCGTTTTGTCCAGTTGCAAGACGCACAACGCTTTGACCAAAAGCTTTGGTGTGAACCTCCTCACAGCTATATTCCCCACGGAGTAGAGCAAAATATTGATGCGCCAATCCAGCTATATGGTGACCAAATCATACATCCTTGCAAGGATGTGTTGATTAATCTACACCCTGATTTCTATGATGGGTTTAAAGCTTATCAACGCATCATAGAGTTACTCGACCAGTCTGACGAACTGATCGAAAAAGGTCGCCAACGCTGGCGTCAATATAAATCACTTGGATTAGAACCAGTGGTTCATAAAATTGGTTTTTAGTCAGCAGCCTTGTTTTTGTCAAAATTCATCTTATGTACCCACTCAGGATCAATATCATGCTTGCGGAAAAGGTAATACAAGTTTTCCCGTTTAACGCCTAAACGCTTGGCGGTACTAGAAATATGATAGTTCTCCTCATCTAAGACGCGCTTAAGCAATTTATATTCGAATTCATCCTTACTCTCTTTTAAACCAGAAACATCTAGTTCTGTATTTAACTGAACTGAAAAGCACCCTTGCAAAGAGAGATCCTTTTCGGTATCAAAATAAAGAAAGGCCCGCTCAAGCGAACTCATTAACGCATCCATTGCAATGGGCTTTTGCAGGAAGTCAAACGCACCGCGTCGAATTGCTTCAGCAGCGGCCTGCTCTTTATCCTGACCGGTTAAAACAATAATTTTCAGCGTCGGTTTTAAGGCCAATAACTCTTCCATGATTTTTAAACCAGCTTCTGTTGAATCCGGTTTAGGCGGCAGACCCAAATCTTGAATAACACACTTTAAATCCGGTTTTGAGTTTAAAACCCGTTTTGCTGACGCCAAGTTAATCGCCTCAAAAACCTCATAGCCCTTCCCCCTGAGCAACAGCCCAATCATTTTACTTAATGCCTCATCGTCCTCGACGATCAGTACTTGATTGCTATCAGCCATTTCGAACCCTTATTTCTATTAATTTACTAGCTTTTGAATACACTTTTATTTCTTAATTATAACATTGAAAAATAGCGGCATGTTTTTTAGCAATAATTCAATATTCACTTTATAATTTAACCGATAAAAACAAATGGACTGCCGATATGGATATTATCCAGCTTCTTGAATTTAGTGTTCAGCAAACCGCATCAGACCTACACATTTCTGCAGGCATGCCACCGGTAATACGTATTAGTGGCGACATTCGTCGTGTCAACTCACCTGTACTGGATGCAAAAACAGTCAAGGAAATGCTATATAGCGTCATGACTGGAGACCAAATTACTACATTTGAGCAGCACCTCGAAGCAGACTTTTCTTTTGAAATAGCTGATATTGCTCGCTTTCGTGTCAACGTATTCCAGCATAGCCGTGGTATGGGAGCTGTTTTCAGAACCATCCCTAGTAGGGTTTTAAGTCTTGAAGACCTTGGTGCCCCAGATATTTTTAAAAACATTTGTAACCACCCTAATGGGATCGTGCTAGTAACAGGGCCTACTGGCTCCGGTAAATCTACAACGCTAGCCGCTATGATCGACTACATTAACAAACACCATAGCTCACACATTATTACGATTGAAGACCCTGTTGAATTTGTCCACAAATCAGCAAAAAGCCTCATCAACCAACGTGAAGTTCACCGCGATACCCATAGCTTTAAGAATGCACTACGTTCTGCACTTCGCGAAGATCCGGATGTGATTCTAGTTGGCGAGATGCGCGACCTTGAAACCATTCAACTCGCACTAACCGCTGCCGAAACCGGTCATTTGGTGTTTGGAACCCTCCACACTAGCTCTGCGGCAAAAACTATATATCGTATTATTGATGTGTTTCCAGCAGCTGAAAAAGAAATGGTTCGCTCTATGATATCTGAGTCAATTCGAGCGGTTATTTCTCAAACATTAATTAAAAAAATTGATGGCGGACGCATTGCTGCTCATGAAATCATGCTCGGCACCCCTGCGATTAGAAACCTGATTCGCGAAGACAAGGTACCTCAAATGTATTCGACTATCCAAATATCGAATCAACAAGGCATGCAAACTCTTGAACAAAACTTACTTCAATTGGTGAATCAAGGTAAAATAGATTTATCTGAGGCGCGCAAATACGCCATAAACAAAAGTCTTTTTACCGAGGGTTAAGCGTTTCGTGTTTAAGTTTTTCTATTTATTTATCAGTCTAATTTTTTATACTAATTTCGTTAATGCCAACTTAGGCAACCCAATCCAAGATTTAGACTACCAGGCTTTTTGTTTAGAGTGGTCCAATAAACTCAGAACCGTTGAATACGAAGGCTGCTTGGGTTTTAACCTTCTCTATTCAGGTCACAATAGTGTGGAGGCAAGACCGCTTCTTCATCGTGAATTTTTACCCCCTAAAAATCAACGGCCTAAAGCTCGTGTCTTGGCGATTGGCGGCGTTCATGGCGACGAATACTCTGCAATCAGCATCAGTTATTTGTGGATGAAAGCCATGCAAGCTTATCCAGAAAACCTTGAGCACCACTGGTTATTTTTACCGCTTGCTAATCCTGACGGTTTATTTAAACAACCTCGTGCTACCCGAGAAAATGCAAATGGTGTCGACCTTAATCGAAACTTCCCGACACCAGACTGGAATGAAGCTGCGCATAAGTACTGGGTAAAACACGCACGCAGCAACCCACGACGCTTTCCGGGAACTGAGGCAGCCAGCGAACCAGAAACTCAATGGCAAGTCAGTATCATCAAAGCCTTTCAACCCGATGCGATTATCTCAATCCACGCACCCTATGGCTTATTGGACTATGATGGTCCTGACTTTGCTCGACCCGATAAAATGGGACATTTAGAACTTCGGCAGCTAGGAACCTTTCCTGGCTCTCTTGGGCGCTATGCGGGCGAGTATTTGGACATACCGGTATTAACCATTGAGTTAGAATCGGCAGGCCGGCTTCCCAACGAACAGGATATGTTACAAATATGGCAGGACATGAACGACTGGATTGAAAGCAAGCTCATGCCCTATGAGCGTGACTTTTAAGACAAACGTGTCTCAACACGCTTAGGATGAAGTGTTTGCAAGACTAGCTGCCAGCCCCCGTCATGACCTCTACGCCAATACTGGTGCACCAAATGGTCGGGCTTTTCCTTTGAAGGAAAAGTCGCATAATACAATCCCTGTTCATCAGGATAGCGGTATACGCTTACTTGCTGCCAATCAAAAGCGATTTTTTGATCCACCAACCAAGCATTCACTTCGGTTAAAACCTCAATCTTTTCAGATTCATAAAATTGCAAATCTGTATCGTCGTTTAGAATAAGAACTGGGGTCGCTAAACCGACGTTAAACTGCGTCACTAACGATGACATTTCATCATTATTTAGCACCACACATCCTTGGCTAGACATTGGCGGGCGACTAAACGTATTACTCGGTGTACCGTGTAACCAAATACCATGCCCTGTTCGACCCTGTGCCTGATCCCAAATATTAGGATAATCTAATGGCAGCGCACCAAATCCGTAAAGATCGGCCAGCCGCTGACCCGGAACCCAATCTGTAATATGGTAAACCCCTATAGGCGTTTTTCTATCACCCTCTCGCTGTTTACCCGCGCCCCCAGTTCCCATAGAAATGTAATAACTAGCCAACAAGTGCAGTTCACCTAGGCGGTTTTCATAAAGATACAACCTACTTTTAGCGAGATTAATCAAAACTAGATGTGGCTGCTGACCGACCTTCAAAACACTAGAATGTAGCACCATTTCTGCCACTGCATCATCTGTATGGGCATACTGCCAGCGCACCTCAGCTTCATTACGTAACCGTCCCGAAGTAATCGGATAAAGCTCTTGCACCCGAGCTAGTAAATCAAAGTTACCGGCGCGTATTGATAATAAGTCAGCCCTTAGCATCTGTGCCAAATGGTAGTCCGGATGGAGTTCCGTCAATTCCGAAACGACATTTAGAGCATCATTTAAACGCAACTGATCAAGATACCTTAATGACTCAACCACCATCATTTCGGCCTGTTTGGTCGGCGCTTTGGTCGTATCCTGAGCACTTAGCGACGAAGACATAACCGTAAACAAGGACAACCCTAGCGCAGCACTCAACTTCAACTGTTTAATTTTCATGAATCACGGTCTCTTGAATAATCTTCCAACCTGTTTTAGATTTAGTCATCAACAATACTTTAACCACCTCGTCTTGAAAACGATCAGACCGATAGCGCTGAGTAAATTGAATACGCACATTGTCTTCATCAATTGCGAACAACTGAACGTCGGAAACAAACACATCTATAAACCTTGGATTTGAAACACTACGTGTTCGAGCATTGCGCCAGGCCGCAATCGACTGCCCCTGAGGTGGCAAAAAATCTGGATGATAAGCCTGAAGATAAGCACGTACGTTTTGACTTGACCAAGCCTGGCGCCAAGTTTCTACTGCTTCAAGCACTTGATCTCGATCAGCAAAGCCTGACTCCACAACCACTACATCTGCACGTGACTCTGTAAGCGCTAAAAACGTTCCTTTTGGCAAACTGGGTTCGATTCTCTTAAATACATTGTTATAGGCTTTTTGCGCCTGAAAACTGTATATCTTGTTGAGATTATCCAATGCCTTAGACACTTCCCGATCAGCATGCAATGTTTGCTCTAAAATAGTCAGAGCTTCATCAAATTTATTATTCTCCATAAGCAAAACCGACACGTTGTTACCCAGAGCTAAATGGTTAGGGTAGCTTTTTCG
Source organism: Thiomicrospira microaerophila (assembly GCF_023278225.1). GTDB lineage: Bacteria > Pseudomonadota > Gammaproteobacteria > Thiomicrospirales > Thiomicrospiraceae > Thiomicrospira > Thiomicrospira microaerophila_A. The sequence continues at coordinate 461,343 of NZ_CP070959.1, read as the reverse complement.
CAATTCTTGCCAGATTTCAAGCGCTTTTTGTCGTTGATTTTGTTTTAAAGCCAACCAGCCCTGCAAATAGCCCTGTTGAAACGCTGAAATTTCATCTGTCGCCAAACGTTGCTGAGCAACAGAAAACTGGCCCGCATCAATTAACCCTTGAATATCCAGTGCCGCCTGATCAGCAACAACAGGCTTTAGCCAGAACAACACACTTAATAAAACAATAAAAAACTTAATTGATTTCACAGAACATATTTCCTTTTAATTCGTGGTATTCTACCTTAAATTACCTATACCGACCATCCCTGCTTTAAGTTGTTTTAACTCATCTCTTAATTGCGCAGCCTCTTCAAAATTCAAAGACTTAGCCGCTGCATACATGGCTTTTTCAGTCTGTTTAATCATTTTAGCCAGCTCAGCGGGTTTCAGCTTGGCTAAGTCCAAGTCACCGTAGCCCCCGTTGCTTTCAGCAACCTTCAAGTCTGTCCCTTTTCTGCCCGGTTTACTCGCATAGGGCGAATGCTCAAGAATATCCGTTACTTTTTTATTTAGCGCAGTTGGCGTAATGCCCTGCTGTAAGTTAAATGCAATTTGTTTTTCTCGGCGTCTTTCCGATTCACTAATGGCTAACTCCATCGACTTGGTACGTTTATCGGCATACAAAATCGCTCTGCCTTCGGTATTTCGCGCTGCCCGGCCAATCGTTTGAATCAAAGACCGCTCAGAACGTAAAAACCCTTCTTTATCCGCATCCAAAATCGCCACCAGCGCCACTTCGGGAATATCCAAACCTTCACGCAACAGGTTAATGCCTACCAATACATCAAACTCACCTTGCCGTAAATCACGAATAATCTCAATACGCTCCACCGTATCGATATCCGAATGCAAATAACGTACCCGGACTTGATGATCTTCCAAATAGTCGGTTAAATCTTCCGCCATCCGCTTGGTCAGCGTGGTCACCAGCACACGCTGACCTTTATCAACACATAAGCGAATTTCACCCAATAAATCATCAACCTGAGTAGTCGCAGGCCGCACCTCTAATAAAGGATCAAGCAGGCCTGTTGGGCGCACCACCTGTTCAACAATTTTCGAACTATGCTGTTTCTCATAAACCGCCGGTGTCGCAGACACAAAAATGGTTTGCGGCATCAGTTTTTCAAACTCGTCAAATTTCATCGGTCGGTTATCCATCGCCGATGGCAAGCGAAATCCATAATTGACAAGGTTTTCTTTGCGCGAACGATCCCCCTTATACATGCCGCCAATCTGCGGAATCGTGACATGGCTTTCATCAATCACCATCAAGGCGTTTTTAGGCAAATAATCAATCAAGGTCGGCGGTGCTTCACCTTCCCCACGCCCAGACAAATAACGTGAGTAGTTTTCAATCCCTTGACAATAGCCCAACTCCATCATCATTTCGATATCCAAACGTGTCCGTTCTTCAAGCCGTTGGGCTTCAACTAATTTATTTAAACTGCGCAACTCATCCAAACGCGCTTTAAGTTCGACTTTTACCTTTTCAATGGTCTCGATCACGCGCTCACGTGGCGTAACATAATGCGACTTAGGATAAACACTAATACGCGTAACCTTGCTGATGATTTCGCCAGTCAACGGGTCAAACCAGCTTAATGCCTCGACCTCGTCATCAAACAATTCAATACGCACCGCATACTGTTCGGCTTCAGCGGGATAAACATCAATCACATCGCCACGCACCCGAAAGGTTCCTCGATACATCTCAAAGTCATTCCGACTATATTGCATGGTGGCTAAACGCACTAAAATATCACGCTGGCTGATTTTATCGCCCAAACGTAATTGCAACATCATGCTTAAATATTGATCCGGATCCCCCAAGCCATAGATGGCCGAAACCGTGGCGATCAAAATCACATCTTCGCGCTCCATCAAGGCCTTAGTCGCGGACAACCTTAGCTGCTCGATTTGTTCATTAACCGACGCATCCTTAGCAATATAGGTATCTGAAGCAGGAACATAAGCTTCAGGCTGATAATAATCATAGTAAGACACAAAATATTCCACCGCGTTATTCGGAAAGAAGCCTTTCATCTCGCCATAAAGCTGCGCAGCGAGGGTTTTGTTGTGTGCCATAATAATGGTTGGACGCTGCACAGTTTTAATCACATTCGCGATGGTATAGGTCTTACCTGAACCCGTTACACCCAATAAAGTCTGAAAGGCTTCACCATCTTGCAATCCTTCAACCAGGCCTGCTATCGCAGCGGGTTGATCACCAGCGGGTTGATATGAAGAAACCATTTCAAAAGTCTTACGCATAAAGATCCTTAAATTTTTGTGTTGAAACGCGAATTTTTATTTAAAAAACACTTAAATACAGTAAAATAATGAGCTTATTTTTAAATTTATTTATCAGCCCATTTAGCTGCATCTGATTTAGCGGCTTATTATACAAACCTGAGAGAGAGAAATGGCCTTGCTTTCCGATCGCGTTAACCGAGTAAAACCTTCTTTAACCCTCGTTATATCCGCAAAAGCCGGAGAACTAAAACGTGCCGGAAAAGATATCATCAGTCTAGGCGCGGGTGAACCCGATTTTGACACCCCTGAACACATCAAAACAGCTGGCATTCAGGCTATCCAGCAAGGACAAACGCGTTACACAGCCGTAGATGGCACCACCGAATTAAAACAGGCTATCCAAGCAAAGTTTAAACGCGACAATGGTTTAGATTATGAATTAAATGAAATTTTAGTTTCCAGTGGTGGTAAACAGAGTTTCTACAACCTATGTCAAGCCGTGCTTAACGAGGGTGATGAAGTCATTATTCCAGCACCCTACTGGGTATCCTACCCAGATATGGCATTGTTAGCCGGCGGTGAACCCGTTATTATCGAAACGGGGATTGAACAGAATTTTAAAATCACAGCCGAACAGCTATCTAACGCAATTACAAACAAAACGCGCATGGTTGTGATTAACAGCCCGTCCAACCCTACCGGTGCAATCTACACGGCTGATGAACTTAAATCTCTAGCGAATGTTCTGCTCCAACACCCTAACATCCTAATAGCATCTGATGATATGTATGAACATATCATACTAGGCGAGATTCAGTTCACCAATATTCTCGAAGTCTGCCCTGAGTTAAAAAATCGTACGTTAGTTTTAAACGGTGTATCCAAGGCCTACTCAATGACCGGTTGGAGAATTGGCTATGCAGGTGGGCCAGCCCATTATATTAAAGCCATGAAAACAGTTCAGTCTCAAAGCACATCCAACCCCTGCTCAATTTCTCAAGCGGCATCGGTTGCAGCGTTAAATGGCACTCAAACATGCATTCAAACCATGTTAACCGCGTTTAAAGAGCGTCACGACTTCGTTGTAAAACGTATCAACCAAATTCCTGGTTTTAAATGCTTACCCGCCGATGGGGCTTTTTACATGTTCATTAACGTCTCTGAGGCCATGAAAATGAAAGGATTTGAGACAGATGCCGACTTAGCTAATGCCATTCTAGAGCAGGTTGATGTCGCAGCTGTTCCAGGCTCCGGATTTGGGGCTGAAGGTTATCTACGTATTTCATTTGCAACCAGCATGACACTGCTAGAAAACGCACTTGACCGCATCGATAATTTTATGCGTAATTAATACTTTCATTTACACCAAGCCATATCTTTGTCCGGCGTATCCTTAACTACGCCGGCCTCTATTTTAGCGCCTCCCCTTTGCATACACTGCAAACATCGTGACAACCATTGACTAAAAACAGGATAATCGTATTGCATTTCTTCCTGTATCTCATTCATCGATGCATTGGGCCGTTCCAGCATTTCACTCGCCGTAACAAGCATCCACTTAAGTTCATCAAGTTCAAAAAACGATGGATTGAGATAGGTCAATTTTATCAACACCAGCCGTTTATAAACTAAATCAACGTCCGATGTATCGGGCAAATGAGCTTGAAAATACTTGCTAAATACCTCAAGGTTGCCCTTGCTGTAATAGATAGAAGAAAAAGGTTCGTGTGTTAAAATCAAACGACATGCCGACTGATATTTAGTAGGCAATTCCCTTAAAAAGGCCAATTCAATAGCGTAGTATTTATCCAGCAATACTATCTCCTCCATAGATGCTACTGATCTCAAATTGATTTAGCCATCGACTGATCGTCATCTGCTTGTTGCGCGTGGGCATATCAAAATTTATCTTTGTGATATAACCTTGCTTATTTTGGCAGTAAGCAGGCGGCTCAACTAGATAAGCCTTTAAACCTATTACCTGCTGACTCCATTCTGGATAAAAAGCAAAACAAACGGGCTTTGCTGGTGATAAGACCCTATCTAAAACCAATGCTGCGCCCCCTTCACTAAGATTGACAACATCTTTTAACCATTTAGAAGGATAGCGCTTTAATACCGCATCCCTTTGCCAACGAACGAAGGGGAGTAGAATTAGGTTTACATATTCACTGACTGCTCGGATAAAACGAGGCAACGGAAATTCATCAAACTTAGAACTGGAAAGGGTTTGAAGATTGAGGTCGGCTTGTAACTTTTTATCAAACAGCAGGTGTCGAAAAACAATATGGCTTCTATCAGAAGAGCGCGTCAAAAAATGTAATTCAGCTAGATAGAAACGTAACTTACTTTCAATCGCTTTAAAAAAGCCATAGGTTTTTGGTGCTGAATCATGATAGGCTTCTAAATGCTGATTTTCAGACTTAACCTGATCAAACAAGTCGGCATACTCCTCAAGCCGAAAAGGTGACACACCCTTTTCAAGACTTTGGATTGCTCCAGTAAAAAAACCGGTTCTTAACAAGATATCCTTATAAAGTAACTTTACCAGTTCAACATCTGACTCAACCTTATGCAGCCAAAACTCCACCTCTTGCTGTTTTATATCAAGCTGGCGCTTAAGGTGCGTATGTAAGTAAGTCGCTTGCGGAGAGTAGAACTCAGCCATTTGAGACAGTTCTGAAGGCATAAGATGTGTATGAAGCGGTATATCCAACCGAAAAAAACGTCTATTATTTATCGATCTAGTATCTGCCATCCGCACAAACCTTAATAGTTCTCTATAGCTGAATTATAGAACAACTGTGCCACTAAACCGAATTAATTGAAACCTTATTTGCTTTTTTCAGCGGCAAGGTAGGAATGCATTGCTTTGACATTATGCTCTTCCACATTCATTAAACCCTGGATTTCTTTCTGTGCTTGTTTAATTAACGCTTGAACACAATCTTGCTGATCAATTAATTGTTTTGCTAAGGCTTGGTTTTCCTCAACAACCAGGCCTGGTTGTTGAAAATAACTTTTGACACGCTGCTCAAATTGCTTCTCTAAAATAACCAACTGTGGCCAGTTAGCCTGCTGGGCAGCAATCAACATTTGCTGAGAATCGGTCAATAACAATAACTTATCATCTACATCTGATGACATCACTCAGCACTCACTTTTTGACGCATACTCAACAATTGAGTTTGAGACAATTGTTGAAACTGAGCAGGCATTTGACTCCAAGCATCTGAAAGATCTTTTAAAAGTTCTTCAACTTCATCAAGCTTTTCAAGATCATTTTTTGCCGATGCCTGAAATGTCAACCTAATTAAGTAGTCATAAAGTGCATAAAGATTAGCCGCAACATCGCCACCAGCTTCTAAATCCAATCCACCGCGCAAGCCATAAAGCACACCAATTAACTTACTGACAAACTCAGATTTCTTCTCCATATCCTTACGCTGAATGAAAACCTTAATGACCGCCACATTCTTTAAACCTGCCTCATACAACAACTTTACGAGCTTATAGGGCGTAGCTTCTGAAACCGCAGTTTCAACATAATTATTAGCGTAAGCTTGAGCAAACTTGTTTTTCATATTGGGATACATCTCATGCTCCGATTAAAATTATCTTTCTCTTGGACGGTTATAGGTCGCATCTAAAAAGCTACGCGTTTGATCCATCCCTGATAATATCGACTGCAACATCGAAAACTGAAGGCGATATTTCATTTCAAGTTTTTCATAACGCGCGTCAATCTTTTCACGACGTTCTTCTAAACGCTCGTTGCGCATATCTAGGCTTTCTAAACGCTGAGAGACTAGACCATCATCTTTGGTAATATTATTGTTGATCGTTTCAAACAAGCGGCTGGCAAACCCTTGGGTAAAGTCAATCGTTCCTCGCGAACCTATCGCACCACCTAAAACCTCAAACTCTAAACCACGCACTTCGGCTGGTTCGGAACCGGCAAAAGCAAAACTCGACACCTTAACTTTACGACCGTCCTGCTGATCGGCATAAGCACCAATATTCAGAGTTGAGCCATTACTCATGGTTAACGTGCCGTCAACGTTTTGACCCGCATCAGTTAAATCTGCAGTTAATCCGGCATTATCCATACCCAGGAAGCCTGATAACTCAATCACGGAATTACCACCAAATCGCTCTGAGGTAAACGAGAGTCGATCGCCATCCACACCGACAGACACGCGCCCACCGGAAGCCGCAACCGTGCTGTTATTATTAATCGCGGTTTGCATCAACTGCGCCAACTCACTCAAAGTATAACTTCCAGCTGTCAAATTAATAATAACATCCGTTGCTTGATCGACCTTGATATTGAACTCTGCCCCTGGGTCTAACACCACATTCGTTGGATTTACAACGCTATCCCCCATTACACTTGCACGCCTTGCCAACTGTGTGATTTCAAGCGCATAACTCCCAGCTCGTGTTTGATCTGAACCGCCAAGCACGTTAATTGAAGAATCTGCAGCATAACCACCCTTGGCAAATAAACGCGATACACTCTCAGAATCAGCGGTTAATGCGGTGGAAAAACGTGATTCATCCAGTGACATCACCCCTTTCATATCCAAAGTAATGCCAATATCTGCAAGGCTTTGATAAGCCCCCGTTAACCCGTCAATTGCACCCGATAAGGATTCGCGGATTTGAGAACGCAACTCACGCACCAAACTGCTACCCGCTAATAATCCTGTAAACTCGTTTTCAGGTTTTTCACGTTCTTCTTTAGACAACTTCTCATAAGAACTAACATCTTTAAAAATTTCGGTTAGCTGGTTATAGACGAATACAAAGTCTTTTACCGCCTCCATCGCACCTTCTGTATCGCGATTGACAGTAATCGTCTGATTCACGCCTGGCTGCTCAGATTTAACTTGAAAACTTAAACCCGAAATCACTTCGTCAAAAGTATTGGTCGCGCTCTTAATCGGTAAACCGTTAAACTCGATTTCAGCATCTCGTGCTTGAGAGGTGATATTAAAATCGCCCGGTGAATCAAAACCATTTAAACCTGAAATAGTAAACTCGTTTGCCTCACCGGTATTTTTCGAGCTAAACATCATTTGATATTGTCCACCGACATTCACTATTGACGCTGTAATACCATAATCACCGCCATTAATAGAACGTTGCAACCCTTCCAAGCTCGCATTAGACGCATCAATCGTAATACTATGGGGTTGACCAGCAATATTTATGTTTAACGTACCCTGATCAATCGCTGAACTTGGACTAGCAAATTTTTGATTAGCAACGATAGTGTGAGATTTTGCCAACTCCTGAACCATGAAGTTATAGGTTCCTGGCACCACTTGCCCAGTTAAACTTGCAGATAGTACCGAATCATTAGACGAACTGACAGAAAACTTGTTAAATAAGGAGGCATCCGCTAAATCTTTGGTATAAGAGTTAAATGCTTCTAGATTGGCCTTTAAATACGTCAGACCACTTTTTTCTTCGAGAATGCGTTTTTCTGCCCGATCAATAATCGAACGCGGCCCCGCTACTTCAGCCTCAGCCAACACTTTTGCCATATTGTTAGCATCAATGCCACTATTACTTAAGCGGTTAACAAGCGCGCTACCAATTTCATTTGACATGTTCCTCTCCTGGTCTGATCTATTATTTTAATTTTATATAAAAATTATCGGCACACCCTGTAAAAACTTAACCCCACAAACAACAAAAGCGACACAAGGTCGCTTTTAATAATCCATTTAAATCAAACCACTGCCGTAGTCAACAAACCAATAGCGGAAGCCGATTGATTAGCCATACTAGTGGCCGCAGAGCGTTCAAGATAGTCTGTAATTTTTCTCGACATATCCAAAAAGGAATCACTAGGAACCTGTCGAATGATTTCCTTAGTTTCGGCATCTTTTATAAATAAAACAGGCCTTTTCATCTCATCATCAATTTCAAAAAACAAACTGGCACCACGCTGTTGCAATAGCTTATTCACTTGATCCAAAAAATCATTAAATGAATCCACTTCGCTTGATGGGAGCGATTGATTAACAGGACTGAATTCTCTAGTTTTTTCAGACGCTATGTCTCTAGAAGCTAAACGAGAAAAGTCCTCAGAAAAATGAGGGGACAGCCCCTCTTCCAATGAAGACTTAAGTTGTGGTCGAATACTTGTTGTACTTGCCAGGCTAGAAACAGAAACCATATCCATTATTCACCTCCAATAAAACTCTACATAGCAAGAAAACCTCTATAACTATATAATTTCATTGATTAGGCTTCCTGTCAAACCTTTTGCATCCGAAAGTTGTGTTTGTGTTGCCGAATCAAGATAGTTTTGAATATTACGCATCATTCTCAACGCATCTTCACTCGGAAATTGTTTCATCACCTCATTGGAGGTTTTATCTATAACTTTTACAATAGACGAACCAGTATCCTGATCTACTGCAAAAGTCACCCCGACGCCCATTTCAACTAAACGCTGATTCATTTGATCAATATGATCAAAATCACCCGCACCAAGCTCTCTAGGCAAAGGGTTTGAGGATACAACCTTCAATTCACTGGGTTGGCGATTCAGTTGAACTGCAAGCTCTTTTGAAGCCTGATGCTGTTCAACTTTCAGCGCCGCCACAGTAGAGGGAGAAGTCAGGGCATTATGAATATCCATCACTTATCCTCCCTATAATTGCATCAAAATTAGCGTAACAATGACAAGACGTTCTGTGAGTTCTGATTAGACTGACTCAACATCGACATACCGGCCTGTTGCAACACCTGAGTACGTGCCAAGTTGGCGGATTCACGCGCAAAGTCCGCATCTTCAATCCGCGAGCGTGAAGCATTGATGTTTTCATCCACGTTTTGCAAATTTGCTACAGTGTATTCTAAACGATTTTGAATCGCACCCCAGTTTGCCTGCATATTTTTGATAACGGATAAACTTCCATCAATAGCAGTCATTGCTGTCGAAGCCAATGTGACAGCCGAGCCATATGTTGAAATACCACTGTGCAGCGTTACAGCAGCGCCAATCGCACTTAATGTTGAAAAGTTTAGCAAGGCAATACCGATTCTGTTCGCTGAGCCACCTTCCCAACCAACATGCGCTTTAAATGCAGATGCATTTGAAGCGGCTACAGATAAAGCACCAGCGCTTGTAGCTGCAAAAGTAGCAGCTACGGCTGCTGAACCAAAAGAACTCGCATTCATAATGTTCATACCGTTAAATTTAGTGGTATCAGCTACACGTTGAATTTCTTTTTGTAACTGGCCGAACTCTGATTGCATTTGTTTGCGGTTATCATCATTGTATGTACCGTTCATTGACTGGACACTAAGTTCGCGCATACGCTGAAGCATATTGACCACTTCCTCAGTGGCACCATCCAATGTTTGCACCATACCAATACTATCGTTAGCGTTACGAATAGCTTGCTGTGTTCCGATCGATTGGGTTTTCATTCCAGTTACAACAGCCAAGCCAGCCGCATCATCGGCCGCTTTGTTTATTCTTAAACCTGACGTTAAACGCTCCATCGAAGTAGACTGTTCACGAGAAGTTCCATCTAGGATACGTTGAGCATTCATTGCACCCATATTTGTGTTAATGACCATTGACATGGTGACTCTCCTTTTTGTTGTTGTGGACAACGTTTTAATAACAACCCTTAAGGGTTTTTGTTTTTCTCAAACTTTGTAACGACCACTTCAATGAAAGCTTTAGTTTATTTTTAATTTTTTTTCAAAAATAAAAAAAGCGGCCATAAAGACCGCTAACACACAAGGAAACCTAAAACAAAATTTAATACTTATCTCAATAATGACATAACTTGTTGCGCATTTTGATTGGACTGACTTAGCATCGTCATACCCGCCTGCTGTAATACCTGAGTACGCGCTAAGTTTGCACTTTCCTTAGCAAAGTCAGCATCCTCAATACGTGAGCGTGAGGCATTGATGTTTTCATCTACGTTTTGCAAGTTCGCAACTGTGTATTCCAAGCGATTTTGTAAAGCACCCCAATTAGCACGCATATTTTTAATGACTGAGAGGTTAGCATCAATAACTGAAAGTGCTACAGAGGCTTTTGCAATTGCAGAGCCAAATGTAGAAATTCCAGAATTACCGATCCCGATAGCTGTATTAATAGCGCTTAATGTTGAGAAATTCATCAAAGGCACCGCAATACGGTTTGCACTTCCACCCTCCCAACCAACATGCGCTTTAAACGTTGTCGAAAGATCCCCAGCAACTGATAATGCGCCAGCACTAGTACCGGCAAATGAAGCTGAAACCGCACCACTAAACGAACTGGCATTCATTATATTCATACCGTTAAACTTAGTGGTATCCGCAACACGTTGAATCTCTTTTTGCAACTGCGTAAATTCTGACTGCATTTGTGAACGGTTATCCATGTTATAGGTACCGTTCATCGATTGAATGGTCAGTTCTCGCATACGCTGCAACATATTCACCACTTCTTCTGTTGCACCATCCAACGTCTGAATCATACCAATACTATCGTTACCGTTACGAATTGCCATTTGGGTACCAATCGATTGGGTTTTCATGCCAGTCACTACTGCCAAGCCAGCTGCATCATCCGCAGCCTTATTGATTCTTAAACCAGAGGTTAAACGTTCCATCGATGTGGTTTGTTCACGTGTAGTCCCGTCAAGAATACGCTGAGCATTGATTGCCCCCATATTTGTGTTAATAACCATAGACATGGTAACTCTCCTTTTTAACGTCTGTTATCGACTTAAAATCAAATTTTTTATTGCAGTAATGACATCACCTGCTGTGATTGCTGATTCGCCTGACTCAACATTGACATCCCAGCCTGCTGCAATACTTGTGTTCTCGCTAAATTCGCACTTTCTTTCGCAAAATCAGCATCTAAAATTCTTGAGCGCGATGCACTGATATTCTCATTCACGTTTTGCAGGTTAGAAATGGTGTACTCAACCCGGTTTTGAATCGCACCCCAATAAGCGCGAATATTTTTGATAACAGATAAACCGGTATCAATAACGGATAATGCAACTGAGGCCAAAGCAACGCCAGAACCAAACGTGCTCATGCCTTCAGCATGTAAGCGTAATGCAGAAGCTGCTGCACTTAGAGTCGTGAAATCCATCAAAGCAACGGGGATACGGTTTGCACTGCCATGCTCCCAACCTACATGGAATCGCATCGCAGCAGATAACCCCCCAGCAACTGATAACTGAGTAGCTGAAACACCCGCAAAACTGGCTGAAACCGCCGCGGCACTAAACGATGAATTATTCATAATATTCATACCATTAAACTTGGTAGTATCAGCAATACGATGAATTTCTTTTTGCAGTTGACGGACTTCAGAATCCATCTGCATACGGTTGTCATTGTTATAAGTACCGTTCATTGATTGAATGGTCAACTCACGCATACGCTGCAACATATTCACAACTTCTTCAGTCGCACCATCAAGCGTCTGCATTAGACCAATACCATCGTTAGCGTTACGGATCGCCATATCTGTTCCAATAATCTGAGTCGTCATCCCAGTTGAAACCGCCAGACCAGCCGCATCATCGGCAGCCTTATTAATGCGCAAACCTGAAGTTAAACGCTCCATTGAGGTAGATTGTTCGCGAGTCGTGCCATCTAAAATGCGTACTGCATTTAATGAAGCCATATTTGTGTTGATTACCATTGCCATGATAATTCTCCCTTGTGTGATTGTGTTTTGTACGATTTATCGATTTAGATCGATTTATTTTTTCTTATTCACTTTAAATAACGGCCTGTTTTGTAAAACTTTAGACTTGATTTAAACTTTTTTGCTTTACTAGTCTGGATTTAAACAAACCTAGCGCGTTCAATAAACTTAACGGCACAAAGGGAAAAACTTGAGGGGGAAAATGAAAAACGACAAGAAAATAACGGCAAATAAGCTGGCTTAAAGCACTGAAGCTGTTCGACTGCCGAAAAGGTATAACTCAATAGTTGGCGAAAGCTGTTTCAAGCTTGACTTCAGTAAATTTATTTCTTATTCAGATAAACGTAGAGTGAGATGTTCAGAAATTTTCACACAAATACAGCTGGTTTCATTGCAATTTAGAAGTCAGTTGTGGGATTGAGTGTGCCATGTTTGCACAGTTTATTTCGATAGCTTTTTTAAAAAGCTAGATTAATCCAGATTAATACAATGCAGCACCCTAATCTATACCCGCAACCCCTCACTCATTCACTAACATCAACAAATGCGCCGCTGCTTTATTTTCCGGGTTAAGATCAAGCACCTTGTTTAGAGTTTGTTTGGCTTGTTCAAATTCACTCGCCTCTATTTGCCATTGTGCAAGCTTGATACGCGCATCAATCGCCTTGGGTTTTTGATTGATAAACATACCCAAGACCTCAATAGCCGCTGCTCGATTCCCCAACATATTTAACATATCTGCATAAGGCAACATAAAATCTAGCGAATAACCGCAGAGATTCTCTAAAACCAATAGCGCTTCGTCATATTTTTGTTGCTTGATTTTGATATTGAGGACTTTATTGAGGGAAATGCGACGGAAAAACGGCATTTCAACTTGAAGATAAAAATCGATGGCATCTTCAATATCACCATCAAGCTCTTCAATCATGGCTTTGATAAAGGTGACAAATGAATTCTTTTGGCTTTCGTCCTTGGCATCCATGCTACTCGCATGATCATAGAGACCACGTAATTCGGTCAAGTTCCGAGTTCGATAGGCTTCATCAGCACGTTGATATAGTGTTGCTACATTTGATACACCATCCGCAAGCATTTGACTGTACTGATGATCCTTTTTTGAAAACTCTGATTCATACTCGTCTATCGCTTTCTGTAAACATGCTTGCTGTGTTTCATCAAGTTCTTGATTTAAGTTATTAGCTTGCCAGATATAAGCTCGACCAGTTTCTGAGTTTTTGCGCCAAACTTCTAGTAATTCACAAACCGTTGCACATTCATTTTCTTTGATCCTTGATTTAACACGATCTAACCCGCTTTCTATGGCTTCGGCAAAATGTCTTGATGATAATTCAACCCCTTTAAAAAAGGCAGTCAATTGCTCAACAACCTCTTCATTAGTCATATTTTTCTCGTCAACGACTTTCTTGAAGCTATCCGCAAAGAAAATAGCTTGATAGTTCAAGAGCATATCACCGTCATCCCCAATCAAGTGCGTTGCCTTATGTTTTAGCTTTGAAACACGCCCAGCGGGTTTTGCCTTTAACTGCATTGTTTTTTTATCATAAACCTTGGGTATGGTTTTTAATGCATCCGCTGCTAACCTTTGTAATTTATTAAACCTGTTAAACTGTTTTTTAAATTCAGCTGCAGTATCGTTCAAATGCTGTAAGCGTTGTTCTGGCGTGACTTGACACTTTTCAAATACAGGCAGCATAAACGATGATTTATCCGCTAAACCCAAAGACACCTCATGCGCAGGTACATAAGACACTCCATCCATTTTTGCAGACAATGAACCTAAGCTAAAGAACTCAACATCCTTAGCACGTTTATAAGTTCGAATAGCCTCCTCCATAGAATGTTTGGCCCAAAAAAAAGCCGGTTCGCTCTCTGTTTGATTACCTAAATTATCCTCTAGTTTCATTTTGGTCTGGTATGCATAAAGGTCATTCGCCTGAGCTTCATCACTTAAGGACTCATGGGTTTTTCCACCAGCAAAACAAAAATCCACACCAGAGAGAAATATTCTCTTCGCTCCAAACAGAAAAGCCATATGCAAAGCAGAATTTGTTACAGTTGGACCAGGCGCATCAAAGTTATTAATACGGCCATCATGTTTCCAAGCATAACGCTCACCAGCAAAAAAATGCGCCCCACGCCATTGACTAACCAAACGGTGTTGTGCATGAAAGCTTGTAATAAAAACGGATCGATCATGAAATGCTAGAACACCTTTTGCATTATCAAAACTCCAAGGAAACGGATCGACACTTACAAAAAAATCAGGGGTTATCCCTTCATACGCCATACGGTTAGCGATACGCGCTGCCGCAAAAATAATCAGTTTAGACTGATTATTTTTTATCCATTCTATCGACTCATCAAGTGTAGGCCCGCCACCTAACACAATCGCATCACAACCTTCTAAAGACTTATCTAGCACTTTAGCCGGTATTAAATTGTCTGGCGCATTATAAATACGCTCAATTTCAAAAACTTTTGCACTTTGCGAATTAAATTCACTTCTAGTGAATTGATTAAAAGATGTTTCGATCTTGTGCCATAACCGATCATAAATCCCGTCTTTTTCAGCATCCAAAACTGCATAGGACTTAATAAGCATTACCTTTCTGCTCAACATATAATGCTTAAAATCGACATTTAATTTTTCAAAATTAAAGTTTTGATCTACTAGCTTAGGTGTAGAATTCCAATCCGCACTTTTAAGATTATCCGCAGCGCCAATAACCTCATCGTAATCAATAAATAAAAACTCATTATTTGAGTCTTGTGTTTTATCCTTAACAAAGTTATAAAACAATCCAGAGTCTGTGCCCACTATGATAAACAAGTAAGCATCCTGTTCAAAAAGAACACCAAAGTCACGTTGATAAAGTGTCTCCGCTGGCAACTTATCAAACGTAAGATGGTTTACATCTGGAAAGTATTTATCACCAAACTTATTTTTGATAAGGTTTTGTAAATTTAAATTTTTCATTGTTTAATCCGGTTCTCTTGGTATGAAAAACATTACAGTTTCAACCACGCCTTCTGTATAGTGTCTGATGTAAACCTTGTAACTCTGGTTCAGCTTCTTTACTTCATCAAAGATAACACGGATATCATTACCCTGATGATAAACGCATATTGCCAACTTAGGCTTTTGTGCTTTGATTATATGCTCAGAACCCTTTAGTGATCTTTGCTCAGCACCCTCAATATCCATTTTAATAAAGCTAACCATTTCATTTTTTAGAACATCATCTAAACGCTTTAGCTGGATGTCGTAGTCTCCCAAACCTTTAGGAACGATCTTAGAAGTCGATCCTCCAACTTTAATACCTAGCACCTGCTCTTTATCTGAAACACCAATAGGGTGAAAAAAAAGACTTCTAACATCAGCACACACCTCTTTTGCTGTAGTCATATTTGACTTTTCCGGTTCGAATAAATGTATTTTGCTGTAATTAGGACAACGATTCACAAACTCTATAGCTGTTTTACCATCAAAACCACCAATATCAACAAAGTTTTCGCCGTCTTTTAAACTTAAAAAGGATTCAAAGTATTGATTGGCTTGTCTATCCTCAAAGCCTTTTAAATACTTCAAATCGCCTGTTAAGCGAAAATTGATAATACTTTCATATACTTTTATGGATTCTTTATCAGCAAGTTGCGCATCAAAGTGCTCATAAAAAGGTTTGTACTCGATAAAATCTTCATCAAACCCAGTCCAAAACCACGGCTGTTCAAGTTTTAAAGGGGAGAAGCGCATCAACGCTATGTAGTGCAGATGATCTACTCCTAGCTCCAGCAACCGTTTTTGAATGGTTAAGGGGCGCATAAGGGCAACGATAACAACAAGCGCATCTTTAGGAAGCTCTTCAGATTTTATGACGGGTAAGTCCAAAAAAAACTTTTCTGCCTTAAGATCGTCCACAAATCCATTTAACTCAACTTGTTTAGCAATTTGCTCTGCTTCATGGTTTGTGCCAAAAACATACTTTGGCCTTTTGCTATTCGGATCAAGAAAGTCGTTAATAAAACTTAAGGACTCAGGAAAAGCTTGTTGAAATTTAATCACTTAAAACTCCCGATACATCATTTGTCTGATTGCAGCTGTCCAGTCTTCATTCATTGCATTATAAGTTTCACGCAATCTCATTTTGTCCACTTTTCCGGATGCCGTTAAAGGTAAGGAATCAACAAAAAAATAACGAATGGGTCGCTGATAGGATAAAAGTTCGATATTAGCTTGTTTTCTCAGTTGTATTTCAACCTTTGCATCCCCAACGCAAATTGCTAAAACTACCTCCCCCAGCAATTTATCTTCTACCCCTATGACACACACTTCTTTTATAAGGTCGGTAGCCAAGAGTGTTTTTTCTACTTCAATGGGATAGATATTAATGCCGCCAGAAATAATGACGTCTTTTTTTCTTGATACATAGGTTAAAAAACCGTCTGCATCGATAAAACCAAGATCTCCGGTTAAGAAATAGTCACCTGCAAAGGATTGCTCGGTTAAGTGAGGTTGCGCGTAATACTCTGTAAATCTTAATGGACTTTTAACCGCGATTTCGCCCACTTGCTTGATAGGCAGGCTGGTATAAGCATCATCCAAGATAGCTACACTTACGCCTTCAATGGGTTGACCTACCGTTGTGTATTTTTGCGCAAAGTCTTTGGGTGCTAGATTGGTTACGCTTGCTACTTCGCTCGCACCATAGATTTCATGAAACTCACAGCCAATTTCTTCCTGCATACGTTTTTTAAAGTTAACATCTATTGGCGCTGATGAAGTCACTAGGCACTTTAAAGACTGTAGTTGTAAATAATGTTTTTCAAACCAAGGCTGTAAAGCGTAAAGATGGCTCGCCACCGGAATGGTAAATGTGACTTTATGCTGCCTAACCCGTTCAATCCAAGACGATGGCGTGAAATGTTTTAGATAAACCAGTGTGGCCCCGGCAACGAGTGGCACAAAAGTTAGTCGCTGTCCAAGAGAATGAAAAAATGGCGATGCATTTAGCACGACGTCATCGGGCTGCAAGTTGTATAACTTAATAGACTGTTTTGCTCTTAGTAACTTGGCTCGCTGACTCAGTACAATCGGTTTAGCTTGACCCGTCGAACCTGAAGACATGCAGATTAAAAAACTTTCGTTTTTTGACCAGGCCTGGTTCATCTTCTCCATAGTATTTTTTTTATTGCTGTTTGCGAATAACGCTGTCCAAGTTAAAGTTTTTTCTTTAAGTTCTGATAAGACACCTTCTTGATCAATAATGACAAAATCGGCATTCACAAACTCAAACGCCTGCTTGATTTTTTGTGCGGAGGTTTGCGAGTTAAGCGGAATAAGTGTGCCATTTAGCTTTGCCATGCTTAGCGCCAATAACAGATTATGCTCAGGTTGTTCACACACGCTAAGTAAACGAATGGGACGCTCAAGTGGGTAAACACTGAATATAGATTCAGCCAACTGCTCGACTTGTTGTATAAGCTGACGATAGGAGTACGTGATGCTTTCGCTAACAACAGCTGGTTTCTCAGGGTTATCTTGCGCGTGTTTAGCGATGTATTGGTATAACTCTCCGTATCCGTTCATTTTTGCGTCTTGTACATTTTATTAAACACGGTTTTCGCCATCGTTTGTATAATCTGAAGCTCGGGATTGGCTAACTCATGCATTTCAAATTTGAAGCTATAGTACTGTTCAATTTGCATGATAAGTCCCAACACGGCAAAAGAATCAAGCCAACCACTTTTAATAAAATTATCATGCGCCTCTATTGTTCCTTCAAAACCTGACATGTCGCGAACCCATTCAATAAGCTGTGCTTCAACTTCATGATAGTTAGTTGCTTGCATTACTCAATCACTCCCCACTCTAATCTATCGCCGATAGTTAAATCTTTTCGCGCTACTTTTCCAATAACCTCAGACTTATACTTGGTATGCAAACCATAGCCAGGCCTGACGGACTTTATATTTTTCTCTGTAAATACTTCACCTTTTTTAATATCCGCACACACATACAACGATCGAGTTCCTTTACGATTTTTATAACTTTCTGGAGGTAGATCGTAGTTAATTGAGCCAAGAGCTTGGAAAGCTTGCCTTGTTGATTCAACCATTAATTTAAACTCATCAACCGTAAGTGAAAAAAAACTATCTACTGAATCTGAATGCTCATCAAGTTTTATATGCTTTTCAATCACAGCAGCGCCTAAAGCCGTGGCGGCGATAGGCACACTAATCCCCAAGGTATGATCAGACAAGCCGGCATGACAATTAAAGGTTTGTTGTAAGTTTGGAATAGTCCTTAAATCAACCTGATCAAAGGGGGTGGGGTAAGCGGTCGTGCACTTTAAGATAATTATGTCTTGTGTACCATGCTCTCTTAACGTTCGAACCGCCAAATCTAAATCTGCGAGTGAGGCTAAACCCGTCGAAATAATAACCGGTTTACCTGTTTGCGCAACTTTAATTAAAAGTCCAATATCAAATACTTCAGGGGAAGCAATTTTATAAGCCGGCACGTTGAACTTTTCAAGTTCATCAACGGATGTTTCGTCAAACACAGAGCCAAACAAATTCACGCCCAAACGATGCGCTTCAGCAAACAGCTCAGGCAACCACTCCCAAGGGGTATAAGCATATTCATACAATTCGTAGAGTGTGCCGTAGGATTCCCATTTATTTCCCTGCCCTTTAGGTATTTGGAAATCTGGCTTGTCTGATTTAAGGGTTATGGTATCAGCACGATAGACTTGCAGCTTGATCGCATCTGCCCCTGCTTTAGCAGCAGCACGAATCAGGTCTAATGCTTTATTTATATCACCTGCATGATTGCCAGATAATTCGGCAATAGTAAAAGGCGGATGATCTTGGCCAATTTTTTTGGTGCCAATCGATATATCTCTGAGCAATGCCATATAAACCTTCTTGTTTATTAAAACTATGAGATCAAGATTTCAAACTGCACCAGCAACCTTCCGTATTTGAACGTGTTGCTGTTTGAAGTAAATTCAACCCTTCATGTGCATGATCCCAACCAAATACATTTTCATCAAATTGAAATTGACTAGGATTAAGCTTATACCGTGCCAAATTATCTGCAATATCGCTATACAAATTGGCAAAAGCTTCAATAAAACCGGTTGGGTGGCCTGGTTTAAAGCGCTCGACAATTTTGTCTTGGTTAAGTGCGTTCCCTCGGTTGTAAAGTGTAACAATCGAGGCTTCATTTGCCACCATTAATTGGTCTGGTTGTTCCTGAAACCATTCAGCTGAACCATTCTCACCATAAACTCGGATTCTTAAACCGTTTTTATGACCGTAAGCCGATTTACTCACCCAGTAGCTGGCGCGCATACCCTCAGAATATTCTATCCATAGGTGTGCATCATCGACGATGTTTTTATATGGAGAAAAGTTGTTAAACTCGGCTAAAACTTTAATGGGAGTTTTGGCTGTCACATAATGCACAAGATGATGTAGATGCACGGCTAAATCGAGAAGAATGGTTGGAATAGGACCATCTTTGAGTCGCCAATCCTGTGGCTTTCCTTTTGATGCTTTGTTTATAAACGCATCAGACTGCATTTCTATTTGTACCTGTAAAACCCTTCCCAGTTCACCGTTGACAATGCGTGATTTTAATTCCCGAACCATTGAATATCCGCTGTAATTAAATGTAACCGCCAAAAAACCTGCTGATTTATCAAGCGACGCTTTAATTTTGTTCGAATCTTCAACTGATGCCGTCAGGGCTTTTTCACAAATTACTGCAATGCCATTTTCTAATAAGAAACTTACAATTTCAGCATGTTGCGGAGTGGGCGTTAAAACAACTATCGCATCCAACCCCTGCATTTCAGACATAACGTAATCTTTCCAGCTTGGGTATTGTTTAAACTCTGGAATGTGCCAAGCCTCAGCGGTTTTTAAATTGGTTTCAGGGTGACGACTAAAGTGCCCTGAAACGATTTGCCATTTATTATCCAACTGACTTGCAACATAATGCGCATAGCCAACCGCTGAGTTAACGCCACCACCAATAACACCCAAACGTAATGGTTTAGCTAGGTTTTGCTGGATCATCACACTCATGCTTGACTCCGTTGAATTTGAGACAATAACGGCTTATTTACAAACATAAAAAAATTCAGTTTGATCCGCTAATGGAAATAATCGTTTAATTATTGAGTAGTATCGGCTCGATGTCGTGATTTCTTTAAAGCCAAAATAATCATTCAGCCGCTTGACTGTTTTATTTCGCTGATTGATTACCGCTATCCAAGTTGCATCTGGATAATCCTTTTCACAGGTTCTTAATTGCCAATCAAGCGCAAACATTGCTTCTTGCACACCCACACCCTCATCAGCAACAAACCATCCACCTATTAAAAAACTTTGTGAATCAACAACTTTTAACTCGTGCCAAATATATAACAGTGTTTGATTTGTTGGATTGACTAACTTAAAGGATTGACGTTGTGTTTTTAGCCACCAAGAAAAATGATGTAATGCTGGAATAGGACGATTATCCAACATATTTTTTCTATTTGCATCCCGATTTCGGCTGAGAAGATAATGAACTAAGTCTTGATCATCAACCGGCTCAAGATGTAAGTCACTTTTTACAGCGTGTAACGGTAATTCGGAAATAGTTGACTGTAGTGACTCTTTTTCGTCAAAGCAAAGATAACGTGCAACCCTTTCCGTACCGCAATCATCTATTGAAACGTGCGCTTTTGAAAAGAGCTGTTGCACTCGCGCGTATTGCGTAATCACCTCTTGAACAAAAGCACTAAGTGTTGGTAGATCGTCTAGAGACAAATTGTTAAGATGCCAATATTGACCAATATCTGCAAGCTGCTGTAAATCATTTTCTTGGTTATCGGCAACAGCAAACGTTATCGCGGGCTTATTTACAGCTCTTAAAGGGTATATAACTGAACCAGCCGCACCTAGATACAAATCACAATTTGTAATTACCTCTGTTAAATCATTTAACCCAACTAGTGGTGTCACAATTAGATCTGTTGAGGATTCTCTAGTTAAATTACTTAACTCCTCTAAAAGGGCCGTTTTATTTTGCATAAATGGGCCAATGACTACTTGAAAATTTATGGTCATTGATTGGACTTGAATATTTTCTGCTAGTGCTACAAGTAATTGTTTTATGAAAACACCATCGCCACCGCCTCCCATGCTGATTAAAATGACAAATACATCATTTTTTTTGGAAGATCTGATGCTTTTGCTGAACTCTGTTATCTGAGGCATGATGGCATATCGGACACCTAAAAAAGCGGCTGCATATATTGGTATTTTGTGTTTGTATGCATTATTGGTTGACGCTCCACGCCACCGATAATCGACCAATGCATCACATTCATGCTCTCGCATTAAATCATCAATAGACAAAACTTTTACGTTCAAATTTTTTTTAACAGCACTTTCCCAAGCCGCATCCAACATATAGTGATCCACTATTACCCACTTTAAATGTTGTTGAAAGAGACGACAAATATCAATAAATAAATCCGCATCCTTCATTTGATCAATAAAGGTAGGCATATTTGGATACAAACCTTCAATGCTTATGCCACTGGCAAAGCTAAGATGTTTTTGATCAAGCACATCACAAACTAACTTCGATTCAAAGCCTAATTCACAACATTTTTTAGCTAATAATGCACAGCGAGTTAAATGACCCAAACCACTGCGTTCATTTGCAAAAACTCTAAAGATAAAGGTCATTAGTTAGGCGCCCGCTGTGATCTAAACCATATAAAAAATTGTCTACTTTTCACATAATACTCCGTAAATCAATTCAGCCAAATGCCAATCCTCAAGCGTGTCGATGTCGTGCGCCAGATGACGCGGCAAAATAAACGGTGTGGCGGCATCGGAGTGCATACTCACCCCGGTTTTATAGGTCTTTGCATCGGTAAAATAAAATTGTCCGGCATCAAAAAAGGTTTTCTCTAAGTCCTGAGTACGCGTTAAACGGTATTGCGGATACATACTTTCCAGCCGCCCGTTGGCTAATTGCTTTAATGCCCGTTGCGGCGCTGACGGGTATTCGCACACAGCAAAACAATAGGCAGCATCGGTGGCTTGCCAATGCGCATAGGCTTGTTTTAATAAATTCGCATCGACAAACGGCGTGCAAGGATAAAGGCAGGTGGCCTCTTTCACCGCTTGGCCTTGCGCTTCAAACCATTCAATTACATGAATAATGACCGGCGCGGTGGCGGTGTCGTCCTGCGCCAACGCCGACGGTCGTTTAAACGGCACACTTGCACCGAAAGCTTTAGCCACTTCGGCGATTTCATCATCATCGGTTGACACAACCACCTGATCAAACAAACCGGATTCAAGTGCGGTTTGAATCGGATACGCAATTATAGGTTTGCCATGAAAAGGTTTGATGTTTTTACGCGGTATGCGCTTGCTGCCGCCTCGCGCTGGGATAATCGCGATATTCATCCTTAACCGCCTTTTCGCTTGAACAGCATCACTTCAGAATGAAAGCCATCCACCGTTTTAAACCCAAAGGGGATTACATTGCTGGCAATTAAATCATACTGAGTCAGCATACGCGCGTAATCCTCAGAAAAAATCGGCTTATCAACGCCAAATCGATGTTGGGAGCGCAGTTGTTTTCCTTCACGCATATTGCGCAGCAGCACCCAGTCTGCCTGTAGGCGCGTAACATGGTTGAGATAGTTTTGAACAATATCCGGTTCCATTTCCTGAAACGAGATAAAGTTTACAAATAAATCTATCTTGCCTTGCAGTTGTTCGATTTGCCAAGAGGGTAGAATGCTGGCTTGTTTTAGTTGGCTTATTTCAATGGTTGTATTTTGTGCCGTATCTTCGTATGTTGTTACAGCATCCTTACCGATAACTTGCTGTAAATAATAGCTTGAACAACAGAGTGTGGGGGGAATGTCGATGTCGATGTAACGTGCCGTTGGCATGGTTTTGTGAAGTATTTCACCCAGCGTACCAAAGCCACCACCGATTTCCATTACGGTTTTTATGTCTTTAAAGTCGAGGAATTTTTTAAGGAAGCTGAGGCCGCTGAGATAGTTTAACGCGGAACGACTATAATATTTTCCTTCGATTTCAAATTGTTCGATCGGATCACCTGCTTGGCTTTCGGTAAACGCCATCAGGTTTGGCTTGGCTTGGCTTGCGAACTCTGAAGCCGCCAGGGTGCGATAGTCGGCCAATGCCGCGTTATAGCCAGACATTTGTTGCGTGATATAACTGTTTTGTTTTGGTGGTAATGTCTGCTCGGTTAACCAGGCCTGCCAAGATTGCATGGTCTGCTCAGACAAGGCATTGCCTGGATAGCCATAGGTGGGCACAAAAAAATTGAGCGATGTTGAAAGCCGGCGAAACCCTTCTAAACCCTGTAGATTGAGCTGTTCAATCATGTCTTTTGAGGCTTCTTGCCAAAATACACCCGGCTTATAAAGAGGGGATTGCGCAGCAAGTTGATTCATTAGGTCAGTGCAATTCATCATGACAATTCCATTTGTTATTTAACAATGTATCGGCCACAACAATGAAATCTTAACAACATCCTGTGATGCTCATTTATCCCGTCGAGCGATAAGCATTAAAACTAGCAATAGTGAGTGCTGCGTTTTTTTGTTACCAAGGGGATGTCGGCCAGATAGATATGGGTTTGATTATCGCGATGTGATGAGTAGTAGCTGATGTAAAGCCTGCCATCTTGTTCAACCATACCGGCATAGCTGGTATCTCCACCGCTGGGCAAGGTTCGCCAGAGTTTAACTTTGGCCGTTTTGGGGTTAAGTTTATAAAGACATGTTTTAGCTGTCCAACGTTTGAAATTAATCCGCCGAACCGCCATCACCCATTCGCCATTGGAAAGTTTGATCAACTTAGGGCCACCGATTGAAATCGGCAAGGTTTGCCAGTGCCATTTTTGGCATGAGTGATCTGCACGCCCTATGATCGCTTTTGCACCACCCGTTGCATCACGTCGAGTTAAACACCAGAGGGTTTCGCCATCGGATACCAGCGAAGTTTCGTTGGAAAATATCGCCGAATCTGGAAAAAAGGGTTTAACCCAGGCCTGCCAATGTAAACCGTCCTCAGATTGATACAAGCAACCCTGTTTATCTAACCCCGAATAACCGACACTAAAGGCCAGTCCTTTATGCCAGGTGGTCGCCCAGCGCCAAGTACCCTCACTGGTTTCATCTAGAACCGGCAAGGACCAGTCCTGGTGGTGCTCATTCAACAGCCAACCAACCGAGTAGAGCTGACTGGCCTGAGTTGAGTAGACCGCCCAACGAATACCTGCCGTCATCACCAATTGATTCGCTGGCGAAACACTCAGTTTTGGGTCACGAAGGTCGCCCCCCTGCCAATTTAATCGACTATGTTCCTGCCAGTTTTTAGCATCTTTAGAGGTCAATACGATAATCTGCCCATCGTAGGACATATGGGTTGAGCCTTCTCGAAACACACAGTACCAGGCCTGGTTAAAATAGATTAAATCGGTAAACGCCGAATGATGATCTGACTGCCAAAGTGTTTGAACCTGCATCGCTTAATCCACACACGCTAGCGAACGTATACAATCAATCACATAACCCTGTTCTTCATAGGTTAACCCCTGATGCAGTGGGATACTGATAGCGCGTTGATAGTAGGCTTCGGCTTGCGGAAAGTCGCCCGCGTTGAAGCCAAGGCGACGATAATAAGGCTGAGTATGCACCGGAATATAATGCACATTCACCCCCAAGCCCTGCTCACGCAAGCGATTAAACACCTCAGCACGGTTTAGCGACGCCGGCAGTAAAATGGGAAACAGGTGCAACGAAGAATGACTGTCCGGATGTTGATAAGGCAAGACCAAATCGGTGTTGGCCAGTTCAGCAAAATAGCGCTGCGCCAATTGATGCCGCTTGGCCACAAATTCATCCAAACGGCTCATCTGACTTAAACCCAACGCAGCTTGCAATTCGGTCATCCGATAGTTAAACCCCAAATCAACTTGCTGATAATACCAGGGGCCTTCTAATGCTTGATCCATTAAATGCGCTTCACGCGTCACACCGTGACTGCGCAGCAACTGCATCTTCTCAGCCAACTCAGGTTGATTGGTGGTCGCCAAACCGCCCTCTGCCGTGGTGATAATTTTGACAGGGTGAAAACTAAAAATCGTTATATCAGAGTAGCGACAGCCGCCAATGGGCAGGTCCAAATACCGCCCACCAATCGCGTGCGAGGCGTCTTCGATGATCTTAAACCCGTATTGCTGGCTGAGTTGATGAATGCGTCGCATGTCGCAAGATTGACCGGCAAAATGCACCGGGATCACGATTTTAGGCAGGCGGTTTTGTTGTTGCGCTTGGATCAGCTTTTGTTCGAGTTGTTCGACGCATAGGTTGTAGGTATGAGGATCGATATCGACAAAATCAACGTCGGCACCGCAGTAACGCGCGCAATTTGCAGAAGCGACAAAGGTATTCGGCGAAGTCCAAAGCCAATCGCCCTCGCTCAAACCCAACGCCAAACAAGCGATGTGCAAAACCGAGGTTGCACTATTGACGGCTATGCCAAACTGCGCACCAGAGTAGTTTTTAACAGCAGTTTCAAATGCCGGCACCTGCGGACCTTGGGTTAAATAATCAGACTGCAGTACCGCCACCACCGCATCAATATCGGCCTGACTTATCGCTTGTTTGCCATAAGGAATCATTACAAGTCCTGATCTTTTAAACACTCATCGGCAAGCTGCAAAAAATCGGCATGACTTAACCAGGCCTGGTTGGTTCCCGAATTATATTCAAAGCCTTGCACAACCGACTGCCCGATTTCGCCCAATAAATTAGAACTATAATCACGTTTTCGAGTAAATTGAATGGTCGGGGAAATCACAAAATGATCGCCAAACTCAAGGGTCAAATGACTGTCATCCGCCGGACACATGATTTCATGCATTTTTTCACCCGGACGAATACCGATAATTTTTTGTGGAATCTCCGGTGCCATAGCCTTGGCCAGCTCAACCATATTCATCGACGGAATTTTGGGTACAAAAATTTCGCCCCCCTGCATCCGCTCAAAGTTTTTCAGCACAAAATCCACACCTTGCTGCAAGGTAATCATAAAGCGTGTCATATCTGGATGCGTAATGGGCAGTTCAGTTGCGCCTTGTGCGAGCAGCTTTTTAAAAAACGGCACCACCGAACCGCGTGACCCTATCACGTTACCATAGCGCACCACTGAAAAGCGCGTATCCTTGCCGCCGGCAATATTATTTGCGGCAACAAACAGTTTATCGCTGGCGAGTTTGGTCGCACCATAAAGGTTTATCGGATTCGCCGCCTTGTCGGTGGACAAGGCAATAATCCGCGCTACACGATTCTTAATCGCGGCACGAATCACATTTTCAGCGCCGTTGATATTGGTTTTAATGCATTCCATCGGATTATACTCAGCCGCTGGCACCTGCTTTAAGGCGGCGGCATGAATCACATAATCCACCCCTTCCATCGCTTCTTCTAACCGATACTTATCCCGCACATCGCCAATAAAATAACGCATACAAGGATCATTAAACACCTGCTGCATTTCAAATTGCTTGAGTTCATCACGCGAAAAGATGATGATCTTTTTAGGCTTATAGCGTGACAACAGCGTTTGGGTGTATTTTTTACCAAACGACCCGGTACCGCCAGTAATTAATATTGTTTTATTATCAAACAATTTGCCTCTCCTTTAATAAAGATTATGAATTACCGACTGGCCAGCAGTCGCGCATCATCACCTAAAAGCGCCTGATAGCGCTGTTTCGCTTGTAAAACTTTATCCAAATAACGTCGTGTTTCGTCTGAAGGATGATCATAACGCAGTTTGCGATAAACCAACCGAGGATTCATTTGATTAATTTGAGCGATCGCCGCTTCCGGAGTGTCACCAAACAGACGCCAAACTGTCGATAGCCCGCCATTGTAAGAGGATATCGCGATCATTTCCCGCACCTCTTCATTACGAATCAAACCAAAGTAATCATACTTTAACAAAGACAAGTACGCCGTGCCGATGCGAATATTGGTTTTGGGGTCAAATAACTCATCAGGTGACGGCGCATCCATTCGGAAATCGACCAATTTATAGACATCTCGCCCTGCCGATTGTGCTTTAATTTGCATTAAACCCAATGCATTCGACCGACTAACTGCGGTCGGATTAAAATGACTCTCGGTTTCCATTACTGCAAACACCAACGCAGGTGAAACATTAAAATCGGCCGAAAATTGCATGACCCAGGGTTCATAAAACTGCGCGGGAGCGGCAATATTAGACGCCACCAACGGAATAGTGACGGTTATGCCCTGCTCAGTTTTGGTTGTATAGGTATCGTGCGACAAAAGATAGTCTATATATTTGAATGCATCAAAAGGATAACGTATCGCTCGACCCTTATCGTCAAATACCCGACGATAAAAAAATGGGCGCTCACGCATCTCCAAAGGCGCCAAAGTCAATATATCCAATTCATTAAACGGCTGCCCGCTTAACAGAATACGCGCAATACCCCGTTTTATATTTTGTTCCGAAGCTAAGGTTTTTGGAAACCAAAAAGCCAACTGGTTTGCTTCAAGTTTAAAACTGGCAAACAAGCTTGGCGGTTTTTCAGTCGAAGCTTCAGTTAAATTCGCAACAACAACGCCAGTCGAATTTTCCGTTAAAACCTCAACCAGGCCTGGTTGTGTTATGTTCTTGGCTTTATCCAACGATAAAAAACCACTCTGCTCAGAGCTGGATGAAATCCCAACCTCTGAAACAGCCTTGATGGGTTGTTCCAACACTTTTGAAAAAGCATTCAAAGCCGGTAAAGGGGTTAACAAAACCTCAGGTGATGATAGGGTATCTGAAGCATACACTGTCTGTTCTACAAGCTCGAAAGATGATTCGCGCGGCGAAGACGCCTGTACATCGGCCAGCGCCCAATGCTGAAAGTGCTGAAAAGCCGCGCCTCCTGCTACTAACAGCAGACCGGCAGGCAATAGCAACACCATAATAAAATGCTCGAATTTCATCAATAAAAAAGCCTCCGTGTGGAGGCTTTAGCAAGTTAAATACCAACTGAAACATCAGCGGTCTTTGTTTAACGCAAATAATCAAATAACGACATTTGCTGCACACGGGTAAACACCTGCTGCGCCATTTGTAATGCATTCTGCTTAACGGTAAAATCAGAAATACCTTCCACCAGATCCAACTCTTCAATATTCATTCTTCGCTCAGTCAAAGCCATCTTAAAACTTTCCCCCGCATCATACTGGGTTTCAATACGATTCTGCCGCCCACCAATGACCGCTAGGTTTTCAGATAAGTTAGTAATGCCTTGTTGAAGGTTATCCAATACATCATCACCCGGACGTTCTCCGTCCATTAAACGTAAATACATCACCTGCATTACATTGTAAAGATTCGCATCCACCGTATTACCATCATCGGTGGTAATCGTGGCAGTCGGATCGTTCAAATCCAATCCAAATACCCGAGACCCGGCATCGGTAATCCTTACTCGCGACATATTAAATTCGTCATCCGGTTTAAGCTGATTGGTCACATCAAACCCAATCTTAACAAATCTGCCACCAAAATTGGCTTCAGGCCGCTGATCGGCAGCCGCATTGGGATGCCCAATATAAGTAATAAACCCGGCATTAGCAGGGTCAGGATCATCCATAAAAGGCAAGGTTTTGACATTGTTACCGGCAAACAAATACTCACCGTCTGAATTTTTCTGGTTCATAATCGACTTAACATGCAACATCAATTGCTGAACTTCTGCCGCAGTCTGTCGGCGCTGATCTTCGTTATAGGTATCGGTAGACATTTGCACCGCCAATTCACGTACACGTTGCACCGCATCGACCGTATTAGTAATCGCTGTTTCTTCAAGCACCAATTGCGATTTAGCATAAATACCATTTTTGGCATACTGATCAATCGTGTTCATCGTTTGCGTCAGCTTATGAATTTGAGTAATTCCAACGGCATCATCGCTAGGTCGATTCACTTTCTTACCGGTACTTAACTGTTCCTGAATGCGTAATAGATCATTTTGATGCTTTGCAATCGCATCAAAACTGGTACTGTGAATCATATTCGTTGAAACACGCATAGAACTATCCTCTCATCACACCGATTAGGGTTTGAAACATTGACTGGCTCGCCTGTATGATCTGAGCCGCCGCTTGGTATGCCTGCTGGAAGCGCAATAAATTCGCTGCCTCCTCATCCAAACTCACACCGGATAAGATTTCTCGGCGTTCATTGATATAGCTAAAGCTGCTTTTTTGTGCATCAAAATTAACCTCAGCACTACTGACAAACATCCCCACACTACTCGCCATTCTTGAATAACCGCCAAGCAGAGTTTCAGATGCTTGACCCGACTGGTTAGCATACATCAACTTAATCGACTGAATACTGGCCATATTCGCTATATTTACGTTATCACCTTCGGCACCGGGTTCGGCCAAACTGGTTCCCACCAAAGGATTACCCAAAGAATCAACCGGAGCTTGGCCACGAGTTGCAATTTGCTGGCCATTGGTCATAGCCACCGAAAACTGTTCCATAATCGCCTTGTGTGGTTTAATCACAAAACGATCATTCACATTTAAATTAGCCGTGTTAAAGCTAGTTAAATCAAAACGCAAACCATCCAGCCAGACTTCATCATCTCCACCCACCGGATCTAAAACCAATGGATTACCGGCCAGATCGGTTGGCGCTAATTTTTGTTTGGTAATATGATCAAAAATATCAAACTCGGTGCCATTCCAACGTAACTCATATTCGCGCGGCACCAGTTTTCCAAGCTCATTGCGTGACAATTCAAACTCTGTACGCATATCATCATAGGTAACGCCCAAACTTGCCAGGGTATCCGGAGGATTAACGGGATTAGGCAGAGGCTTGGGCACCGCAAAGCTGACTGAAATACCGCTGCCATCATCACTGCCAGTTGAATTATTTTTGTTGGCAAACGCATTCACTTCAAGTGGCTTAAATAAATCATTATTCCGACCCGGCTCGCCATTTTCATCCCAACCCTGATACTGCTGCCAGTTATTAGAAGCGACCAGCGCATTTAAGGTCACACCCAACTCATTTTGAGCGCGATCCAATACATTTTTACGGAAATCCAACACCCCGCCTAATTCGCCAGGCCCCACCAGCAAGTCGGTCACCAACTGATCTTGACCGTTTACTTTAATATAAAGTTCAGTCCGATTCTCATCGACATACTCACCCACTCCGGCACGCAAACTGGTCAAGTTGTTATCCGTTAACAAGGGAACACGGGCATTAGCTGAATAGATATCAATCGTGCCGTTCGGCTGATTAAAAGTTTTGATGCCGATCAGGTTAGAGAGTTCCATAATCGATTGTTCGCGCTTGTCTAATAAGTCATTCGGAGGTTGAGTACCTCTAATTTCTGATTTCGCAACCTCGGTATTAATATTTTTTATCGTATTAAGATGATCATTGATTGTTCGAGTGAGATCTTGAATTTGCAGATTAGTTTGATTTTGAGTTTCTTTAAGAATCGTGGTCATATTATTAACATGCCCGGTTAAACTGCGCGCCTGGTCGAGTACAAATTCACGGTTAACGCGTGAGGTTGGCAGATCGGCAAGATTTTGCAACGAATCAAAATAACGCTGCATAAACTGCTGAACACCCTGGTCATTACTCGCCACTATGCCCTCTACTTGTCTAGCATAGGCGATCGATTGCTCATAACCCTTAACCAAACCATTACTATTCACCAACTGCTTTTGAATATAATCCGCATACATGCGCTCAACCGTGGTCACCTGCGAACCACCACCTAAAAAGGTATGTCCACCGACAATTTGAGGCGCATTGCTTGCCAACACCGCACGCTGACGACTATAACCTTCGGTGCCGACATTCGCCACGTTATGGCTGGTCACCTCCAAGGCTTTTTTAAATGCGTGGGTGGCTTGGCTACCAATGGTTAACATGTCTGCCATAATAATATTCTCTTGGTTATCAGTTAAAACCGAATTACTGACTCAACAAGGGTCTATTTAACAAGGCCTGTTGGGTATCAAGCGGTTTATCTGTTGATCGTTTCTGCTGCTCTAAACGCCACTGGTCATAGTCTTCCGGCTTAATCGTTGGATACTTAGAGGACAACTGCTCAACTATTATATCGGCCAAACCCAAAGAACCTTTAGAGGCTAAGTCTTGAGCTAACTGCTTGTCATACATATCAAAATAGGTATCGGCTTGGTTGCCATCCAACCAACCCTCATCGAATTTAACTTGACGCGAATTTTTTAAAATCTGCTCTAAAAATAACGCCTCAAACTGCTCGGCAACCGGCCTTAAAACTGAAGCCTCGTCCTCACGTGCTTGGCGCTTTAAATCATTCAAACCCTGAAGATTTGTATAGATAGTATGATCTTGGGGGCGTACTACAAAGTTAGTGTCTAGCATAGTTTATATCACCATTAATTGCGCGCGCAAGGCACCGGCCTGCTGCAAGGCTTCTAAAATGGCAACTAAATCACTCGGTGCCGCGCCTACTTTATTCACCGCATCTACCAGCGAATCCAAAGTAATTCCGGACTCAAACTTAAACATGCGTCCATCGCCCTGCTGCTCAACATCAATATCAACATTTTGCTGCACTGCGGCCTGCCCTCCGGCAAATGCACCCGGCTGAACCACCTCTTCACGCTCAGTAATTCGCACAACTAAACCGCCATGTGTAACCGCAGCCGGGCTAACCCTAACCGTCTGCCCGATCACCACCGTGCCGGTTCGCGAATTAACAATCACCCGCGCGGCACTCTCACCCTGCTCAACCTCAATATTTTCCAATACCGATAAAAAAGACACCCTTTGATCAGGAATGCGTGGTGCCATCACTTCTATCGAACCGCCTCCCAACGCACGCGCTGAACCTTCACCCAATAATTGATTAATCGCGTTAGTGACATTGGTTGCCGTAGTAAAATCCGCGCGATGCAGGTTGAGTACAATCGTAGAGCCTAGATCAAAGCCGGTATTTACCGAACGCTCGACCGTTGCGCCATTAGGAACTCGCCCCACACTTGGCACATTAACGGTAATGCGTGAACCATCTCGCCCACTGGCATCCATCCCCCCAACAACCAAGTTGCCTTGTGCAATCGCATACACCTGATTGTCCACCCCTTTTAGCGGAGTCATCAACAAGGTGCCGCCCTGTAAACTTTTAGCATTACCCAAAGAAGAAACCGTGATATCAATCAACTGCCCGGACTCTGCAAAGGCCGGTAAGGTCGCATGCACCGCCACTGCGGCTACGTTTTTAGAATTAGTTCGCACCCCTGGCGGCACATTAATGCCAAACTTATTTAACATACTAATCAAACTCTGTTCCGCAAAGGGCGTATTGTCTCCCGAGCCATTTAAGCCCACGACTAAGCCATAACCGACTAATTGGTTATCACGCACACCGGCAACACTTGCCAAATCCTTGATACGTGAGCTAGCCAGTGCAATACTGCTCCAAGTCATCAATGCAATCACAACCAATAACATTCTTTTTTGCATGATCGGGTTCCTTTGTATTTCGGAAATAGGTTAATTAATGACTACTGGGCGTAAAGCAGGTTACATGCCAAGCCATAAAGAAAAAGCGTGTTAACCAGACCTGGTTAACACGCTTAACAGAATAAAAAACCGACTTGCAAAAAGGAGAGTATAAAAACAAGCCGGGTCAAGTTTTAAACCACTAAAGTGGCCAAAACTTTGACAAAAAACGAGTAACCGGACCAGGGCGTGCCGTATCGCCGGCAATCCCTGTATCACGATAAATAAGTCTTACATCTGCCACCTTAGTGGACTCGATGGTATTATCGGGTTTAATATCTTGCGGACGAACAATCCCCGCAAAGCGAATTACCTCTTCGCCATCATGAACGGTCAACCATTTTTCACCGCGCACAACCAAATTTCCGTTAGGTATCACTTCGACTACCGTCACCGCCACCGAACCGGAAATCGACGAATTTTGTTTAATATCACTATTGCCGCTAAAGTTGTTTTGCGAACCAAAGCCTATTCCACCGGAACCCAATGCCGAACTGATATCAGCCGGACTACGCCCCAAAAAATTTAATGGATTCGACACGCCAAAGTCCGCTTGGTTAGAGCGGTTAAAGCTGGCCTCATCCTTCTTGTTCGCATTAAACTTTTCGATTAAAACAATCGTAATAATATCGCCAACCCGGTGTGCGCGCGCATCATCAAACAAGGTCATCGCATAAGCACTTTGGTAAAGTGATCCATTCATCGGCTGTGGCGGTTGCGCCAGATTCATCGGATAACTCGGCTCATAAGAAAAAGCCTCCAACCGTTCAGGTGTACTTGAACAGCCCTGCAATATCAGCAGGCCTGCTACCAAAGCCACCAAGCCAAATCTTTGTTTAGTCTTCATTATTCAGCCTCTAAACATTATTATTGAGGTACTGCATCATGCCGTCTGCAGCCGATACCGCTTTCGAATTCATTTCATAGGTGCGTTGTGCCTCAATCATACCGATCAACTCTTCAACCGTATTGACGTTAGACGCTTCAAGCGCACCCTGTATCACCGCACCGGCATCCTCGTTGTTCGGGTTATTCACCACCGGAGCGCCACTGGCAATGGTTTCGTAATACATATTCTGCCCAACCGATTCTAGCCCGGCAGGATTAATAAACATCGCAATTTCTAATTGACCTAGGTTTATTGGCGCGGCAACACCGGGTTCCTTAGCTAGAACCGTGCCATCTCGACCAATCGCAATCTCTGTCACATTCGGAGGAACCTGAATATTCGGCTCAAGTAAATAACCTGACGAGGTCACCACGTCTCCATTCTGATTCACCTGAAATGAACCGTCACGGGTGTACATGATATTCCCCTCCGGATCAAGTACACGAAAAAACCCCTTTCCATCAATCGCCAAATCAAGCTGATTATCGGTAATCATCAGATTACCCTGAGTATGAATTTTCTGCACCCCAACGGCCTTGACCCCGACACCCAACTGCAAACCGGAAGGAAGCGTATTAGCCGGATCTTGCCCCGCCTGCGCGCCGGGCATACGCACATTCTGGTAAAGTAAATCATCAAACTCAGCGCGTCCGGCCTTATAACCATAAGTATTGGCATTCGCCAAGTTATTCGAAATCGCTGCTAATCGAAACTGCTGGGCTTCTAAACCGGTTTTGGCTACATATAACGCTCTGTTCATTGCCTACTCCATTACCTTATCGAAAGGATCTTATCGGATGCGCCTGCATGATCCTTGCTGGTCTTCATCATTTTGACCTGCATCTCATATTTTCGAGTCAGCTCAATCATCGTCACTAAGGCTTGAACCGTATTCACATTACTCCCCTCAAGCGCACCATTGATCACCCGAATATCGGCCTGACCCAACTCTGCATTTCCCGGAACCTGACGAATAAACCCATCCAATCCCTTCTCAAGCTGACGATGATCCGGTTCAACTAAACGTAACTGATCCAAAACCACCACTTCGTTAGCCGGCGCACCGGCCGGTACAACACTGATCGTGCCATCAATACCCACCTCTAAATGATCAACAGGCGGCAAAACAATCGGCGCACCGGCCGCATTCAACATCGGATTACCATGCACATCGACCAACTGACCATCTGCGGTAATCTGCATACTGGCCGAGCGAATATAAGCCTCATCACCGGCAGGGGTTAAAATCGCCATATAGCCATTTTCTTTGGTCGCCACATCCAACGCACGACCTGTCACCTTAATCGGACCCGCACTAAAATCGGTAGCCGGACGTTCATCCATTGAATAGCTACGCGTATGCCAACCCGGGCCGTCCATATGCTGGGCGCGGAACTGATTAAAGTCCTGCTTAAACCCATCGGTGGTTGCGTTGGCCAGATTGTTCGCATTATTCGCCTGCGATAAAAGCGCCTCTTTCGCGCCGCTCATCGAGACATAAAGCATTCGATCCATTGAACAAACGTCCTCTCATTTTTTTCTGGTAAAACGGGCCAAAAAACCTTGGCCCTAATTATTTACTTATATTTTTTTACAACCTATACAACATAACCTCGCAGACCTTGTGTGTTAGCGACCCTGCATAGCTTGTTTATCGGCTAGACTTTAAGCAAAGGATGTGCCAAAACTCAAGAACAAACCACTTGCTCATTCTGACCGCTAAAGCTAAACTTGCGCTCATGAACTATACCAACCTAAACACCCCGGCGGCGCTAACCGCCTTTTGCGAACAGCAAGCCAACCAGGCCTGGCTGGCGATTGACACCGAATTCATTCGTCAGGATACCTATTACCCGATTTTGGCGCTGGTACAAATTTGCACTCAAGACGGCGAACTGGCACTGATCGACCCGCTCGCCGTAACCGACCTCTCCCCGCTCTGGCAACTGCTGGCCGACCCAAACGTCTGCAAAGTCTTTCACTCTGCACGCCAAGACATCGAAGTCCTGTTTCAACTTGGTCAGCAAATGCCACAAAACCTGTTCGACACCCAAACAGCCTGTGTGTTTTTAGGTTATGGCGATATGGCCGGCTTTGCCCGAGTGGTAGAAGCAGAATTTCAGGTCACGCTAAATAAAGCCCTAAGCCGAACCAACTGGCTACAACGTCCCCTCACACATGAACAAATCAACTATGCGCTTGATGACGTTCGCTACCTAGCTCCGCTTTATCAAAAACTCGACAGCCAGCTTACCCACAAACAAAAACAAGCGCTGGCGACTGACTTTGCCGATATGCTTAACCCGGCCCTTTATGTTACCGACCCCAACCAGGCCTGGTTAAAAGTTAAAGGCACCAAAGGCATGAACAGCAAACAACTCGGTCTAGTTAAACAACTGGCGGCCTGGCGTGAACAAAAGGCTGTTGGGCAAAACTTGCCACGTAAGTGGGTAATCAGTGATGACGCGATTTTACAACTGGCTAAAAGACCGGCGCGCACAATAGAAGGCCTATACAAGCTAGCGGATTTAAATGCAGGCAGCGTCAGACAATACGGTGAAGCCATTATAAAGCAACTCGATCTAGCCTTTGCAACGCCGGAAAACTGG
Organism: Thiomicrospira microaerophila; assembly: GCF_023278225.1. Lineage (GTDB taxonomy): Bacteria > Pseudomonadota > Gammaproteobacteria > Thiomicrospirales > Thiomicrospiraceae > Thiomicrospira > Thiomicrospira microaerophila_A. The sequence continues at coordinate 425,159 of NZ_CP070959.1, read as the reverse complement.
CCGGAAAAACCGATAAAAGCCCCACCGCCCACACCACAAGAAGACATCCTATTACAACTCGCAAACAGTTTTGCGCTTCAGGTCGCACAAAACCAAGGTATTATCGCCAGCAACCTTTTTCAAAAAGCGGATCTACTGGCATTAATTCGCCAACAGACCTCACCGCTTGACAAGGGCTGGCGACAATTAATTCTAGGTGAACCGCTCAAAAAACTACTACACAACCAGGCCTGCTTGGGTGTAATAGACCAACAACTCATTTTGTCTGAAACGTAACCTTTTATTCATTATCCTCCACTATAATAGAGCCAACATCATCTAGCCAGGGTAAGCATAACCATGAATAAACAACCGAAAAACGTACTTTACGCGCAAGCCGGTGGCGTATCCGCCGTCATTAATGCCAGCGCCGCAGGCGTGATAGAAACCGCACGCCAACACCCGGAACAATTTGGCAAGGTATATGCAGCGATAAATGGCATCAAAGGGGTACTTGAAGAGGCGCTTATCGATCTCGACAGCTTAAGCCAACAACAGATGACACGCCTAAAATATCTGCCCGGTGCCGCCTTTAAAGCCTGTCGCTTTGACCTTGAAACCGAACAACAACGACCGGACCAATACCAACGTGTGCTTGAAGTTTTTACTGAATACCAAATCGGTTATTTTTTCTACAATGGCGGCAATGGTTCGATGCTGACCGCCAAAAAAGTCGCCGACTACTGTGGCCGTCACGGTCACCCCGTCACCTGTATTGGCGTCGCCAAAACCATCGACAATGACCTCGCTATTTCACACTGCAGCCCCGGCTTTGGCAGTACCGCCAAATACCTAGCCACCAGTTTCTTTGAAGCCTGCTTAGATATTCAATCCATGCACCAAACCTCAACACGGTTTTTTGTGCTGGAAACCATGGGACGAAATGTAGGTTGGCTATCACTGGCACCAGGCCTGGTAAAAAAGTTTATTCCCGATCTGCCGATTATTATTCTGCCCGCAGAACGCCCTTTTCGCCGCCAAGCCTTTTTGGATAAAGTAAAGCAACTGATTGACCAACATGGCTACTGTGCCTGCTCAGTTTCCGAAGGGGTGCGCACCGAAGACGGTCAGTTTATTTCGGTTGAAGGTGTTGAACATGCGCATGGCATGACCTTTACCCAACTGGGCGGCGTGGCTGAAAAACTCGGAAACCTAGTCGCTGATGAACTAAAAATCAAAACCCACAGTGCCAACCCCGACTACCTGCAGCGTTCGGCCAGTCACATGGTGTCACAAACCGATTGGGATATGGCTTACCAAGCCGGTGAACAGGCAGTAAAAGCCGCACTGCGTGGCGAACATGGCGTGTTACCGATCATCACCAAACTGAGTGACCAACCCTTCCGTTTTGGCTTCCAAACGGTCGCACTCGATGCGGTTGCCGATCTAGAAAAAGCCGTTCCGGACAGCTTTATCACCGAAGATGGTATGGATATTACCCAACAAGCACTAGACTACCTATTGCCACTCATTGCAGGTGAACGCCCGATTCCTTACAAACACGGCATGGTCGATATCAGTCCACTTGACCTACAACCGCTAAACAGAAAACTCGCGGCCTTTAAAAACTAAATCATAACCTATCAAAATGTTATAACGCCTAAAATGGATCTGTTATCCGCTTTAGGCACTTCAATGCTATAATTCCATTTCAAATTTGCCAAGGGGTGGTCGAAAGACCTGAGATTGCTGATGCAAAACCCTTTGAACCTGATCCGGATCATACCGGCGTAGGGACAGGCGCGCTCAGTCAATTATTCTGTGGCTTCCCTGTCCTTTTAACTCCCATTTAGACCTAAATGGATTAAAAAGGATTATCATGAAACTTAAACCGCTTGCTTTTGCCGTTATCAGTTTATCACCAGGCCTGGTTCTAGCCTCCAGCCTTCAACCGATTATTGTTAATGCCGATTTACGCGCAGCCGAACAACAAGACCTGGCCGCCAGCGTCAGCGTTATCTCGGAAACCGAATTACAAGACCGTGGCGCCACCCACTTTGATGATGTTCTGCTGCAAACACCGAACGTCAATTATTCAGGGCAGTCTTCACGCGCACGCCATATTCAGATTCGCGGTATGGGCGAACGTGATGAATATACCGGCGCACCGAATGCCAGCGTTGGCTTTGCGGTAGACAATATTGATTTTAGCGGCATCGGCATGGTCGGCAATCTGTTTGATGTTAAGCAGGTCGAAGTTTTGCGCGGTCCACAGAGCACGCGTTATGGTGCCAGTGCGATAGCAGGCCTGGTGAATATCCAAACCAATGACCCTACGCCCTATAATGAAAGCCTAATCGAAGCCACACTGGGTTCAGATAATCTAAGCGAACTCGGCATTGCGACCAGCGGCGCTTTTAGCTCGAACGACAAGAGCCCGCAATATCGTTTAAGCTTGTTTAAACACGATAGCGATGGTTTCCGTGACAATAAAACCTTGAACCGCAGCGATACCGATGGCCGTGATGAACTGACGGCACGCGCTAAGTTGCGCTGGTGGGCGGGTGAATCAACCCAATTTGATTTAACGCTGATGCACGCCAATTTAAATAATGGTTATGATCATTGGTCACGCGATAATAGCTTCACCACCCGCTCCGATCAACCCGGCAAAGACACTCAAAAAACCAACGCCGCTTCGTTGAAGATTGGATACGAGGGCAACCCAAACTACACCCTTACCTCTACCACCAGTTTTGCTGATTCGGATATGGTGTATAGCTATGATGATGACTGGACTGAAGTACCTTCAGCCTTTTATGATAATAACAAGAAACGTCAAACCGCTGCACAAGAGTTGCGTTGGGTATCAAATAAACCCATATTCCAAAACTCAACTGATTGGTTAACAGGAATCTATACATCGCAACTCAAAGAGGACAATCGTACACAATACTATGGAGAGACAACAACTAGCGACTTCAAAATGACTAAACTCTCTGTATTTGGCCAACTAGACCATCACCTAACGAACAAAAAAACATTAATAACAGGGCTTAGAATTGAGCGAGTAACAAGTGACTTTTCCAACTCTTTAGGCGATGATTTCTCACCCTCTGAAACCCTCTGGGGTGGCTCGATTCATTATCAACATCAGTACAGCGAGCGTCATATAGCGTTTGCAGGTATATCACGAGGATACAAAGCAGGCGGCTTTAACACAAGCCTTAATGGCCCTGACTTTGCAAGATTCGGCAAAGAAACTCTATATAACTATGAAATAGGCTTACGTTCAAACTATGGTGATATAAAAACGACAACCAATTTGTTTTTCATGGACAGAAAGACCCCCCAATTTGATGGCTATACTGAGGGTCCCAATGGGGAACCTTGGGTATTTTTCACCGAAAACCTCGACTCTGCCAAACACTACGGCTTAGAAACTGAAATCGACTGGCATGTGAATAGCCAGTGGAATTTTTTTGCCCAGCTTGGCCTTCTTAAAACTGAAATTAAGGGAACCCCAATTAATCAGGAACAAAAAGTACCCGGACGCGGTGCTGCGCACGCGCCTAATTACCAATACCTGATTGGCGGCCAATATCGCAGTGACAATGGCTGGTTTAGCCGCCTAGAAGTTCAGGGCATGGATGCGTTTTATTTTGATAACGTGCATAATGAAAAATCGAGTGCCTACACACTGGTTAATGCGCGCCTAGGTTATGAAGCGGCTGACTGGGAAGTTTATCTGTGGGGTAAAAACTTGACCGATGAAAGCTATGCCACCCGTGGTTATTTGTTTGACCACTTTGATGGCGACGGCGAGCAACGTTATCTTGGACTGGGCGATCCGCGCCAAATTGGTTTAACCGCGCGCGTAAGGTTTTAACTAATTGACCCAAAAAGCGGAATCTTATGCACCAGCGACGCCTCTTTTTTCGAAGAAAAAAGCCGAAGGAGTCGGTGCATAAGATGGAAGCGCTCAATATGGGCTTTCACCATGTCATAAATTAAAAGGCGATGAAAATGAACGTATCACTCGATATCAGCATGTACCCATTAAACCAAGATTTTGTTGAACCGATTCTGGCCTTTATTGCCCGACTGGAAGCCCAACCAGGCCTGGTGATAAAGCGCAATAGCTTAAGCACGCAGGTGTTTGGCGACTTAAATCAAATCATGCAACTGATGACCAATGAAATTGCTGAGGTATTTAATCAAAACCCCGATACGGTATTTGTATTAAAATTAGTCGGTCAAGATCGCTCTAACTAATTAAAGGATAAGTATGGAAGCCGGATTCGCTGAATTATTTCAACTGCAGTTGCAGCATTTTTCAATTTGGGAAGCCATTGCGGTTGCGCTCGGGCTGGCCTATGTGTTTATGGCCGCCAAAGAAATCGTTTGGGCTTGGCCGGCAGCGATGGTCAGCACTGCGATTTACACCCTGATTTTTTGGGAAGGCAACCTGCCAATGCAATCTGCCCTTAATCTGTTTTATATGGGGATGGCGGTTTATGGTTGGCTGCTCTGGCGTCCGCGCCCGGCCGAAGCTAACCACACGCCGTTAACCATTCATCGCTGGAACCTGGGCAAACATGCGCTATGGATTGGGCTGGGGGTTTTGCTTACCTTTAGCTTTGGCGGTTTGCTCACGCTATTTGATGCCAGCCAAATGCCTTATCTTGATGCCGGTGTGATGGTGTTCTCAATGATGACCACCTTCTTAATGGCACGCAAGGTCTTAGAAAGCTGGTTTTATTGGATTATTATCAATACGTTTGCGGTCGCACTTTATTGGCAGACAGGTTATCCGCTAACCGCGATGATGTTTGTCGCTTATATGTTTATGGCTTGGTATGGCATGATTAACTGGCAATTACGCTGGCGTCAACAAAATAACGCCGATCCTGCTTAAGCTTTATCAAAATAACAAGGCGCGGATAACCAGGCCTGCAGGTTATCCGCACCGAGCCAGTTCAATTTAAATAAAATCAATCGAAACACCTTTCTCCAAGCGCTAAGTTCAGTAAACAGCATTTCTGCCGACCGACCCTGTTGCTGAAGTTCTTGTACAAAAAGCGACTGCCAATGCGCTGCCTGTTTCGCATCAAACAAAAGCTCCAGCATCGCCAAATTTAAACTGGCCGGTGCCATCACCCAGGCATCCATATCGACCATGCCAAATGGCAAATCAGCCAACCACTGGAGTTGATCCCATCGAAAATCCAGCATTACCGGCACAAATTCGACCGGAGGATAGGCTGCTGCTTGCGCCACTGCAGCCTTAACCAAATCCTGCGGCAAATCTAGGTTCTCGATAAACTTAAAGGTATGGGTTGACCAAACTTGTGCTTGATGCGATTTTAAAAAGGACTGCCCCCAGTTCGGCGAACTTAAGCTTTGCAAACCGGCAAAGTGCTTGGCTATTAGGGCGAGAGCCGGGGCGCTAAATTGCTTTGGCGGTTGACTGTTACCGTGCATTTCTCGTGTTAAAACATAAGCCTGTTGGTGTAAATCGGATACCGAAACGCTCCTAACAATTTCAGCCAGTTTAAAAGGCGTATAGGGTTCTAAGCGTTTAACCCAGTCAAATTGGAATGGATAGCTTTCGGCTAAACGATAACCAAACCAAGCTTGAATACCTTGCCAAAAAGGCTGTTGTTTTATGGCTACACGCGGCCATTTAAGATAAAAGAATCCGCAATTGGTATCTAAGCGCACTAAAGAATGGGTCGAATCTGCAAAACGCACATCCTGCAACCAGGCCTGGTTAAGTTGGGTCCAAGGCAAATCGATAGGATTTATTTGCAACAAGGCTTGAATATCAGCCCATTGAGAAGCTGTTAATAGCGACGATTCAGAAGAGGTTAATGACATAAAAACAAACAAGCCGGACATAGAATCCGGCTCGTTAAGATCTACCTAGTGATGTCCCCCGCGATGCGGGTTCCAATCTTTCAGCACATACTCTGTGCCGCAATAAGGACATTTGGCTTCACCGGTTTCCTCAATCGGCAAAAACACGCGCGGATGCGCATCCCATGCGCTTTCGCCCGGCATCGGGCAATAAAGCGGCAAATCATCATAGGTTACTTCGACACGACGTTGTGAACAGGATTGTGCAGTCATGGTCACTCCTCTTAATAATTTATTTGACTGGGGTTAGCCAATCCAGATGCGGTGCAGAACGACCATGCACGACATCAAAATACAAACTTTGTAGTTTTTCAGTAATTGGCCCACGCGATCCCTGTCCAATCGGGCGATTGTCTAACTCACGTATCGGCGTGACTTCAGCCGCTGTACCGGTGAAGAAAGCCTCGTCCGCAATATACACTTCGTCGCGGGTAATGCGTTTTTCAATCACTTTATAGCCAAGCTCATTCGCTAACTGAATCACCGTCTTGCGGGTAATACCATCCAATGCGGCAGACAAGTCCGGCGTATAGATCACGCCATCTTTAATCATAAAGAAGTTTTCGCCACTGCCTTCGGCAACAAAACCGTGCGGGTCTAACAACAAGGCTTCATGACAGCCGTGGGAAATTGCTTCTTGTAATGCCAACATCGAATTCATATAAGCGCCATTCGCTTTAGCTTTGGTCATGGTGATATTCGGATGGTGACGGGTATAGGACGAGGTTGCGACCTTAATGCCCTTGGTCAAATTTTCTTCACCCATGTACGCGCCCCACTCCCAAGCCGCCACAATCACATGAACCTTTAGGTTGTCGGCACGCAACCCCATACCTTCTGATCCGTAATAGACCATGGGGCGCAAATAAGCGGACTTCAAGTTATTTTGCGCTACCGCAGCACGCTGGGCTTGATTAATCGTTTCTTTATCAAACGGCATCGGCATATTCATAATTTTGGCCGAGTTAAACAAGCGATCTGTATGCGCTTCCAAGCGAAAAATGGAGGTACCCTGCTTGGCATCATAGGCTCTCACACCTTCGAATACGCCCATGCCATAATGCAAGGTATGAGTTAACACATGGGTGTTGGCTTCACGCCAAGGCACCATTTGACCGTCCATCCAAATCAGGCCATCACGATCCGACATTGTTCGCATTCAAAGGCTCCCCAAACAATTTGTCTATTAAAAAGACAATATTTTATCCTAAGCGCTTGCTGAATAACAGATTTTGACTCGGGTTTATTTCAGCTTGGTTCAAACACGTCCTGTTAACTTCTCTCTTTACTGCAGTATTTCGCTATCGAGAAGGGCTTAATAACTTGAATTTATTCTTTATTCCGCTAAAATCAATCTTTGTCTTGCGAAAATTGCAACGCCTAAGCAGGTTTTGGGTTGCCCTTTTTGTTTTCAATATATACGACCATTCGCCATGTATTTTAGAGGTTAAGATGTCAGCCAGTTTAATGAACACCTATGCACGTTTACCTGTCACCTTTGTCGAAGGGGAAGGCGCTACGCTTTATGATGAACAAGGCCGTGCTTATTTAGATGCTGTCAGCGGAATTGCTGTTTGCAGCTTAGGGCATGCACATCCTGAAATCGCGCACGCGCTTTGCGAACAAAGCAAAAAACTGATTCATACTTCGAATCTATATCATGTGGTCAACCAACAATCGCTTGCTGACCAGCTTATCCGCCTATCGGGCATGGATAAGGTGTTTTTTGGCAATTCTGGTGCTGAAGCCAATGAAGGCGCGATTAAAATAGCTCGCAAATATGGCAATGATCGTGGTGTCAGCCATCCCGAAATTATGGTGATGGATAACAGTTTTCATGGCAGAACCATGGCGACACTTAGTGCGACCGGAAACAAAAAGGTTCAAGAAGGTTTTTACCCGCTGGTAGAAGGTTTTGTTCGTGTTCCGTTTGATGATCTTGATGCGGTCGAACAAAAAATTGCCACTCATCCTAATTTAGTTGCAATACTGGTTGAGCCAGTTCAAGGTGAAGGTGGGGTGCATGTGCCTAAAGCTGGCTATTTAAAGGCCTTGCGCGCGCTGTGTGACCAACATAATCTTTTGTTGATGATTGATGAAATTCAAACAGGTGTCGGGCGCACAGGTAAATGGTTTGCGTTTCAGCATGAAAACATCTTGCCGGATGTGCTTTCCTTAGCTAAGGCTCTAGGCAACGGGGTTCCGATTGGTGCTTGTTTAGCGCGTGGAAAAGCGGCTGAAGTTCTTGCTCCAGGAAATCATGGCACCACCTTTGGCGGAAACCCCTTAGCCTGTGCTGCCGGGTTAGCGGTCATCAAAACACTAGAACACCATAACTATATTGATTATGTAGCAAAACAAGGTGAAGTGCTTTTAAACCAATTCAAACAAAAGCTAGCCGGCGTTGAACAAGTTAAACAAGTTCGCGGTAAGGGTTATATGATCGGTATTCAACTTGATCGTCCTTGTGGTGAACTCGTTAAACGCGCACTCGACAAACACCTGTTAATTAATGTAACCCGTGGCGACACGATACGCCTGTTACCTCCTTTTGTTATGTCACACGCACAACAAGACCAGTTGGTTCAGGGTGTATGTGAACTGATTAACGAATTTTTAACTGATATTTAAACTAACAACAAAATTTTTAACATGACAACCCAACATTTTTTAACCCTCCAAAGCCTCAGCAGTGAGCAACTTAATCAGCTTTTAAAACGCGGGATTGAGTTAAAAGCCATGCAAAAGGCTGGCGAGATTTACGAACCGCTCAAAAACCAAACGCTCGCGATGATTTTTGAAAAAGCATCAACACGTACCCGTATTTCGTTTGAAGTCGGTATGACTCAACTTGGCGGACATGCTTTATTTTTATCGCCGCGTGATACCCAGTTGGGTCGTGGCGAGCCGATTGAAGATAGCGCACGCGTGATTTCAAGCATGGTTGATGGCATTATGGTGCGTACTTTCGAACATAGTATCGTTGAAACCATGGCCGAATTTTCAAGCGTGCCGGTGATCAATGCACTCACCGATGACTTTCACCCTTGTCAACTTCTTGCTGATATGCAAACCTATTATGAACATCGTGGTTCTATTCAAGGTAAAACCGTGGTTTGGATTGGAGACGGCAATAATATGTGTCAGTCTTATATTAATGCCGCACAGCTCTATGATTTTAAGCTACGTATTGCCTGCCCCAAAGGATTTGAGCCTCGTGCCGATTTAGTTCAAATGGCGAAAGATCGGGTCGAAATTATTCGTGATCCTATGCAGGCTGCCGACCAAGCTGACCTGATTGTAACCGACGTATGGGCTAGCATGGGTCAAGAAGACGAACAGCGTCTTCGCAAACAAGCACTATCTCATTATCGTGTTAGCCAATCTTTAATGGAGCAGGCAAATTCTGATGCCTTGTTTATGCACTGCCTACCCGCTCACCGCGGAGAGGAAGTTACCGCAGAAGTGATTGATGGCCAACAAAGCGTAGTGTGGGACGAAGCAGAAAATCGTTTGCATGCGCAAAAAGCGCTACTTGAATTCTTAATGAAAAGATAAAAATAGGAAACAGTTATGACACAAGATGAATTAAAACAACTCGTTGCTAAAGCCGCTATTGATTATGTAGTACCTGAAACGATTATCGGTGTGGGTACAGGTTCAACCGCCAATTTTTTCATTGATGAATTGGCGAAAATAAAGCATACGATTGAAGGCACCGTAGCCAGTTCTGAAGCTTCAGCTGAGCGCCTTCGTGCTCATGGCATTCCGGTTTTAGACCTCAACAGCGTCAGCGAAATTTCTGTCTATATCGATGGCGCTGATGAAGCCGATCCGGGTTTGCACCTAGTTAAAGGCGGTGGCGGCGCACTCACGCGTGAGAAGATTGTATTGGCCGTGGCTAAAAAATTTGTGTGTATAGCGGATGAGAGTAAAAAAGTAGCCGTACTGGGTAAATTCCCATTACCGATTGAAGTCATTCCGATGGCGCGCAGCTATGTTGCTCGCGAAATCGTTAAACGTTTTGGCGGCGAGCCGGTGTTGCGTGATGGTTTTATTACCGATAATGGTAATGTGATTTTAGATATTCACGGCCTTAAGATTACCGATCCGGTTGCGATGGAAACCGAAATCAATCAAATCGTCGGTGTGGTCACCAATGGCTTGTTTGCTTGCCGTAACGCGGATGTATTTTTATGCGGTGGCAAAAACGGTGTTGAAACGCTAAAAGCTTAAGTTGATTTCACACCCCTGCTTGGGTAAGTCGGCTGTCTTATTCGTCATCTGATTTACCCAAATATTCCTATTTCCTTCATTACTTCGATTTATCTTTTTCCTGTAAAATAAGCTAATTATTTATTTTCACAATCTCGGAGGTACGATGAAAAGTCTATCCACAAAACTCTTTGCAGGCCTGGTAGCCATTCTTGTTGGCGCTTTGGTTTATTTCTCTATTTCCGGTGGAGAAAAAGCACCTTCGATGCAAGTTGAACTGAAATCTGGCGAACAGGTAAACCTTAACCTTCCCAAAAAACCGATATTGGTAAATTTTTGGGCAACCTCCTGCCCTAGCTGTGTGGCAAAAATGCCCGACATGGCAAAGCTCAAAGAAGAGTTTGGTGACCGCTTTGAAATTCTTGCGATTTCAATGGACTATGACCCTAAAAACCAAGTTGACGCTTTTGTACGCGCCAACCCCTACCCTTTTAATTTCATTCAAGACTCCGATGGTAGCTTAAGTGAAGCCTTCGGACAGATTCGCCTTACCCCAACCACCTTCTTAATCGCGCCTAACGGCAATATTGTTTACCGCAAAATTGGCGACAGTGATTTTGAGTTTTTACGCCAACGGATTGATCAACTTAGTCCACAATTTTAGGAGCACAGCATGAAAAAAACTTTACTCGCATTATTAACCAGCTTTAGTTTAATCGGATCGGCTTGGGCGATTGATCGTGATGATATGATTATGGCGCTACAAGATTATATGGAAATGGCCTCTTTTGGTGATGGCGTGATCATGGCAGCGAACCTTGCTGAAATAAAGGATGAGGTTGTCCTGGTCGATGCACGTCAAGCCCACGACTTTAGCAACAATGCGATTCCGGGTGCGATCAATATTGACTGGCGTTTTGTTTTATCCGAATTAGACAAACTACCGGAAGACCAAATGATTGTCCTCTACTGCGATACCGGTATTTTATCATCCAAAGCCCACATGGCATTGCGCCTTGTAGGGTATGACCAGGTTCGTGTTCTGTTCAATGGCCTTGCCGGCTGGCATGAGCACACAGGCCAATAATTGAAGCTTTCTGGTCTTTATGCCATTAGCGATCCTGGCTTATCACCAGGCCTGCTTGTCATCGATCATGTGCGCCAAGCCCTCGAAGGCGGGGCACGCATTATTCAATACCGAGATAAAACCAGCCCATTTTTGCAACAGGTTGAAATCGGTAAACAGCTTAAAAAGCTATGCGACGATTACCAGGCCTGGTTAATTATTAATGACTCGGTTGAACTGGCACTTGCCTGCGAAGCCAAGGGCGTTCATCTAGGCAAACAGGATGTTTCGCTGCCTCAAGCGCGCAGCGCGCTTGGCAAGCACGCCATTATCGGTGTATCCTGCTACAACGATTTAGCACGAGCAAAGCAGATGCAAGATACTGATGCAAATTATGTCGCTTTTGGGCGTTTCTTCCCATCAAAGACCAAACCCCACGCCCCGCAAGCCGATCTCAATACGCTTAAACAAGCAAAAAAAATGTTAGCAATACCTATTGTGGCGATTGGCGGCATTACCCAAGCCAATGCGCCTAGCCTAATCTCAGCCGGTGCGGATAGTCTAGCAGTTATTCAGGGGGTGTTTGCCCAACCGGATATCCGCCAAGCGGCTCATGACATCAGTCGCCTATTCAAGGTATAATCTTGTTACTTTTCGCTTGCTTTAACCCGAATGTTTCATGAGTTTGTGCTGAGATTGCGCAGTGCATTGGTTTCACAAGGAAATTTTCGAAGAAGCGTCGTATCCATGATTACGGCCGACTGAGAAAATATTTCTTGTGGAATCAAGAAGCAAGCAAGGTCGGTACAAATTCGTGAAATATTCGGGTTAAATAGCATTATTTAGCGCCAAACCTTTGATGCCTCCGCAACGTCTGATTTATGCAATAAGCTAAAGGCATCGGCACACAGGTTAAAGCGTGTTCAACTCTTAATTAAAGGATTGCTGATGTCTCGTTCTCATGATTTATTTATTGCCGCACAAAAACATATTCCCGGTGGCGTCAACTCACCGGTACGCGCATTTAAAGGCGTAGGCGGAGATCCCATATTTTTCAAATCCGCACACGGCGCTTATTTAACTGACGAAGATGATAAAAAATATATTGATTATGTTGGCTCATGGGGGCCTGCGATTCTTGGTCATGCTCACCCAGAGGTGATACAAGCCGTTCAACGTCAAGCCGAGCATGGACTGAGTTTTGGCGCACCCACCGTTATGGAAACCACAATGGCTGACCTGGTCTGCGAACTGATTCCTTCTTTTGATATGGTGCGTATGGTGAGCTCAGGCACTGAAGCCACCATGACCGCGATACGTCTGGCACGAGGCTATACCGGTCGTGACAAGATTGTAAAATTTGAAGGTTGTTATCATGGTCATTCTGACTCGCTTTTGGTTAAAGCCGGTTCAGGCGCCTTAACGCTTGGCGTCCCCTCCTCTCCGGGGGTACCGGCTGCACTGGCTTCTGAAACCCTGACCCTGACCCATAATGATGCCGATGAGGTTCGCAAGGTGTTTAGTGAAATAGGAGAACAGGTTGCCTGCATAATTGTTGAACCGGTTGCCGGCAATATGAATTGTATTCCACCTGAACCTGGTTTTCTTGAAGCCTTGCGTGAAGTGTGTGATCAATATGGTGCGGTACTGATTTTTGACGAAGTCATGTGCGGCTTCCGCGTTGGCTTGCAGGGTGCTCAAGGTCGTTATGGTGTCACCCCGGATTTAACTACCTTTGGTAAGGTTATTGGTGGGGGAATGCCGGTAGGCGCATTTGGCGGTAAAAAAGAAATCATGAGCCATATCGCACCTTTAGGCCCTGTCTATCAAGCCGGCACACTTTCCGGTAACCCTATTGCAATGGCAGCCGGTTTAATGACCCTTAACCTTCTAAAAGCACCTGAATTTTTTGAACATTTAGAAGCTAAAACGCTGCGTTTAGTGAATGGATTACAAGCCGTAGCCGATGAAGCCAGAATCCCTTTCACCACCAACCAGGTGGGCGGTATGTTTGGCTTTTTCTTCAGTGAAGAAAAGAACATCACGCGCTTCGCACAGGTCGCACGCGGCGATATGGAACTTTTTAGAAAGTTCTATCATGGCATGCTAAATGAGGGCGTCTATTTAGCACCTTCTGCTTTCGAGGCGGGTTTTGTATCCGCAGCCCATTCGAATGCGGACATAGATCAAACGATTGAAGCCGCTCGAATTGTAATGGCTCAACTCTAGTCGAGGATTAGCGGATTATAAAAACGCCGGTTCAGATTCATCTGAGCCGGCGTTGCTTTTCAACTTAGCTATATTAGGTTTTATACTTTTACCGTATGCTTGGCTTCTTTTTCCAAAATCAGTGGAATTGTTTTAAGCACGGAATCTGGATTTAAACTCATCGACTCTATACCCAGATCCACTAAAAACTCGGCCATTTCAGGATAATCAGACGGCGCTTGACCACACAAACCAATATGCTTGTTAGTTCGCTTGGCACCCTCTATCGCCCATTTAATCATTAGCTTAACGCCCTCATCACGTTCGTCATACGACGAAGCAACCTTAGACGAATCTCGATCGACACCTAATACCAGTTGGGTTAGATCATTCGTACCAATTGAGAAACCATCAAAATAGTCAGCAAACTGATCAATCAGCAACACATTATTTGGGATTTCGCACATCATATATATCTGCAGCCCCTTTTCTCCGCGCTTCAAGCCATAGCGCCCAAGAACCTCAATCACTTGCTCGGCTTCTGTCAATCGGCGACAAAATGGGATCATAATAATCACATTATCCAACCCCATGGTTTCTCGCACACGGCGAATTGCGGCACACTCCAGTGCAAAACTGGGTTGATATTCGCCATCAATATAGCGCGCCGCCCCTCGGTAACCCAGCATCGGGTTTTCTTCTTTTTGCTCAAAGTACTGGCCTGCCAACAAGGAGGCATATTCGTTAGACTTAAAATCGGACATACGAACTACAACCGGACGCGGATAAAAAGCGGCCGCGATGGTGCCTATGCCTTCGGACAGTTTTTCAACAAAGTAGGTTTGACCATTTTCATAGCCTTTAGTTAGGTCGGCTACCTGTTTGCGTACCGTTTCTGATTCAATCCTTTTAGGATACAACAAGGCTTGTGGATGCACTTTAATGCTTTCATTGATAATAAACTCCATCCTTGCTAATCCGACACCCGAAACAGGTAGAAAACTATGTTGAAAGGCTAAATCAGGATTACCTAAATTCAACATGACATGCGTTTTAGGTATAGGTAAATCAGAAAGGTCCGTTTCTGTTATCTGGTACTCCAATTCGCCCTGATAAATAAAGCCAACTTCCCCCTCGGCACAGGATACCGTAACCCTGTCTCCTGTTTTAAGTTTCTCGGTAGCATTATCACAACCCACCACTGCCGGTATCCCTAGTTCACGCGAGATGATCGCAGCATGGCAAGTCCGCCCTCCACGGTTGGTTACTATTGCAGAAGCAATCTTCATCACCGGTTCCCAATCAGGAGTGGTGGTATCACTAACTAAAATCTCACCAGGCTGAAATTCATTTAATTTATCCACCGATTCAATAACCCTAACGCGCCCGACCCCAATCTTCGCCCCAACAGCTCGCCCGGCCGCCATTAAGGTTTTATCAAGCGCAGTCAGTGTATAGCTACTTAAAATAGAGCCCTTTACTTGTGATGCGACCGTTTCCGGACGGGCTTGTACTATAAATAACTCGCCGGTTAAACCATCTTTAGCCCACTCCATGTCCATAGGCTTTTGGTAGCCCGCTTGCTTAGAATAATGCTCTTCTATCTTGATTGCATATTCCGCAAGCTTAAGCACTTCCTGATCACTGATACAAAAACGAGTACGTTCTGCATTAACGGTCGGCACGTTTTTAACCGGTTCTTTGGTATTGCCGCTTGAATAGACCATCTTGATCTTTTTGGAACCCAAGTGACGCTTTAAAACTGCCCGCGCACCTAGCTTAAAGGTCGGTTTATGGACAAAAAACTCGTCAGGATCGACCGAACCTTGCACTACGTTTTCGCCTAGGCCATACGCACCAGTAATAAACACCGCTTCTTGAAAGCCGGTTTCAGTATCTATCGAGAACATCACGCCTGATGCCGATAAATCAGACCGTACCATTTGCTGAACGCCTATCGACAAGGCCACGCTAAAATGATCAAAGCCTTGATCGATTCGATAATGAATCGCCCGATCGGTAAACAAACTCGCAAAACAACGCTTACAGGCATCCAAAAAAGCCGCATCACCACGAATATTTAAATAGGTGTCCTGCTGACCTGCAAAACTGGCTGTAGGCAAGTCTTCGGCGGTTGCCGAACTCCTAACCGCAAGACTAATATGCTCACCGCACAACTGGCGTAAATCACTGTAGGCCGCCACTATTTCTTTTTTCAAATCCTCCGGCAATTCAGCCTGATAAATCATTTGACGTGCTTTTTGACCTCGCATTTGCAAGTCATCCATATCATGCGGATCCAACTCACCGATTAAGGTTTTCAGCGCCTCCCAGATACCATTTTCTTGTAACACATAACGATAGGCTTGCGCGGTAATCGCAAAACCATTCGGCACCGGAACACCATTGGGCACGAGTGTTTGGTACATTTCACCTAAAGAGGCATTCTTTCCACCAACCAGAGGAATATCCTCTATGCCGATTTCTTCAAAAAACTTAATATATTGATACGTCATGTTTTTACCTCTGCTACTCATCATGTTAGGGCGACTGTTGCCTAGCCAACGACCTGACCTTTATTGCCCAATCGCTGAAACGCCATTAGATCAAACAAGGGTAAAACGGCTAGTAAACGATCAAAAATATCAGATTGAATACGTTCATAGTTGACCCAATTTTTATCGGCACTAAAGCAATAGACCTCAATCGGCAACCCCACTTCAGTGGGCTGCATTTGACGCGCCATGACCATTAGATTTTGATTTATAAGCGGGTGTTGGCGAAGCGTCCATTCTATATAAGCACGAAAAAGTGCAGAATTTGTTAAATCCGCTTGATTTAAATCAACATAGGTTTGTTCTTCAAAAAAACGCGATAAAAATGGATTGTTTTTGAACTTTTTCAGCTCTTCATCATCTACAAAACGTATTGTATGAATATCAAGTTGGATGGCGCGTTTAATCCGCCGTCCGCCAGACTCCTGCATCGCCCGCCAGTTAATAAATGAATCAGAAATTAATGCATAGGTTGGGAAGGTGGTGACGGTATTATCCCAATTACGAACTTTTACCGTCGTCAAGGCCACTTCGATAACATTGCCGTTGGCACCGTATTTTGGCATTTCGATCCAATCACCCTTCGCGACCATGCGATTGGCTGCCACTTGAACACTGGCCACCAAACCCAATAGCGTGTCACGAAAAACCAATAACAGCACTGCAGTTAGTGCACCTAAACCACTTAACAAAAAGGCGGGCGATGAACCCACCAGCAGACTGACAGACAAGATACCGATAACAATAAAAGTGATTAACTTTACAAGCTGGGTAATGACACGGTAAGGCAAGTTCGAATTTTGGAATTTAAGTGCATAGATAGCCGTTAACAAGTCAATCAAACTGGTAAAGGTTAAACCAATAAATAGATAGAGATAAAGCCAGGTTATTTTATTGGCCCAAAGTTCCCATGCATGCCAACTAGAAAAAAAGAACTCAACAAAATTAATTAATAAAATAGCAGGCACAAGATGCGCGATATGGCTCGCTAGCTTAGGTCTTTCATCCTGCGTCGCATCAAGCGTATCACCTTCCAAATGATCAATTAGACGACTTAACAAGGGCAACAATAGCTGCCTTGATAAGTAAAAACTGAAGCCGATCAGGATCAACACACTCAATAAGGTTAAAAGCAATGCCGCTAAATCCAGCCCGGCGCCATCCAGACCTATTTTTTCAAGCGCTTGAATCAAATACACGTTAAACATAACTTTCCTTTGGAATAAACAAACTGTCTGAACTCTAACATTTATAGGGCCTAGTCTCAATAGAGTGATAAAATACATTGTTATGATTATGGATTTAACATGGCTTTAAAATGAACATGGAACAAACTCTTCGTCTAGCCCTGCAAGCGATTAAAGGCCTTAAGCTTCCTGAACTTCCTGAGGAGCTTATATTAATCGAGCAAGAACTAGCCAGCCGCTTTTGTAGTAGTCATCGTATTGCCGCCATCATTGAACAAAATACTACCTTATCAGGTGAAGTATTGCGCTTAGCCAACTCCCCGGTTTATAAATTACGAAACCCGGCAGAAACAATTGGCCAGGCAGTGCTAATGCTTGGCATGGACAATATTAAAAACCTAGTTTTTTCTGCCAGTATGAAAGATTTGTTTAACTCTTCTGAACTCTACAAAGACATTATGAGCCACTCTGTTGATGTGGCGGTATGCATGGCCGACTTGTCTGAATGGGTTGCCGATATTACTCGCGATGAAGCCTATATGATGGGCCTGTTTCATAACGCGGGTTGCCTGATGCTGGCCACTAAAGATCCAGAAAACTATGCCAAGGTTTTTCAATTATCCCACTCTAGCCCGAGTGAATATATCAAGCGAGAACAATTAAAATATAATACCTCGCACACAGCTATAGGGGTGCTGCTGGGTAAAAAATGGCATCTACCGATTGATATCCTTAGCGCGATTTATCTGCATCATATTAGCGAATGCGGAAAAATTGAAAATGATCGCGTACGTGCGTTAGTTGCCCTGACTAAAATCGCAAATTCGATTGTTAGTGAGATTTCGCTTGGCGCTTATCGGGGCGAAGAAATGAAAAACTATGAACGTGATGGCAAAAATGAACTGATGATCCCTGACGGTGCAATAAGAGAAATTCGTATTGCTTTAATGGGCTATAGCAATCGAATCAGCTAATACCCGAATATTTCCCACAACCCCGCACTAGGTGCACTAACTTGGAGTCAAAAAATGGCCTTAGATCAAATGGAAGCGTTTATTATGAAAATGCAGGCTGACCCTGCGTTGAAACAACAAGTTGTCGCGGCCTCCACCGCAGACGATGTCGCACGTATCGCCCTAAAACTAGGCTATGAATTTTCAGGTGACGAACTGTTGCGAATGTCGGGTAAAAAAGTCGGCCAAGCCACGATGATTAAAAACGGCTTACCCGGCGAGTATCATTGAGACGCTGTTGATTCATTTCCGCGTAGAATTTGCTCAATCTTGTTGATCGTTATTTGGTGAATAGCGTGATGTGTTTTTGCGACGACTGAATCAACGATAACATGATTTGCAGTGAAAATTTTACTCGGACGAATATAACTGATTTGTATTAATTTACCTTCAGTAAAATCCGATGGCACAAGCTCAATCGCATCAACGTCTGAGTAAGATTTGCTTGTTATTTGACAAAGAATCAAGTCATTTTTAGGGAGTTTAGCCAAGACTGATGCGGGTCTTTTTTTGACCCCACTTAGATCAGAAAACGGGAATCGAACGAAAACAACACTCCCTACTTATATTTCGACCATGCTTGATCCTCATCAGGATTTAACCAATCTTCAGCAAGCGCCTGCTCACTCAAAGCCATGGTATCAAATCTGTCTGTATCCACTTGTTGTTGATTGACGTACTTAGCTTTAATGAACAGAAAGAAATCCCTTACTTCCTGCTGTGCATGGGTAGTGAGCGCCTGCCATTCCTGCTTTGAAATCACTTCAATCATGTTAAAAACCTCCAATAATTTTAGATCAACCCAAATGTCTCATAAATTTGTGCTGAGATTGCGCAGGGCATTGGTTTCACAAGGAAATATTTGAATTAAGTCAAACAAAACCAAACTAACTTGGCTATCTTTAATCACTAACACAAGAATGCTACCAAGATGGCTATTACAACACTACCCATTCATCGAGTTCGGTGAAATACAGCACCCATTTTTGCGGGCGTTGTTCAAGCTGGGCAAACAGTGCGCCATAGCGTTCGAGTTGCGGACGATACTGCTCGCTGAGCTCATCGAGCGTTTTTTGGCGGTCGCCATCACGCTCTGCGCTGGTTTTGTAATCGATAATCCAGCGCGTGCCCTGTTGATCGACAAAAGTCCGATCGACAATATGGTTTTCGATTTGCTGCGTGTTTGAGGTTAAAGCCAGCTCACAGGCTGAATCTTGATGGCGATTGTTCAGTGCCCAACGCATTTGCGGATGCTCAAGCGCATTGCGCATTGATTGCACAACCCGCACCACCGCTGAATCGACGTCTGACTCGACCACGCCCTGCTCCATTAGCCAATAGCGATAGATCGCCTGACTTTGTTCAACCCGCGCGCTATTCCATTGGTCTAGCCCCTGTTCGACCACCTGCTGCAATAACGCATGTACCAAATCGCCCACGCGTCTGGCGCTAACACCCGCAGTTTGGCTTAAGCCTGCTGGCGATTCAGTGGCGTCAATTGAAGTCGAAGGCTGCTCGGCGGTTTTAGCCCGACTTGGTTTCACGTCGGGTAAAGGCTGTGCCGGTGTTGCCCGCCAGTTTTGGGCTTGCAGTGGCTGAAAAGGCCGATGTTTTATCAAGGCGGCCCAATCACCAGCCTGAGCTTCGCTTGTGGTTTCACCGGCTTGGCGCTCTATTTCTTGGTCAATCAATGGCGCAAATTCCCCAGCCACCTGTGACCAAATCTGCGCCAATAAACTATTTTTGGGCGGTTGAATTTGATTATCCGCCTTGGCCGCTTGGCTCGGCGTTAAGGTTAGACTGGCGAATAAATGCAACTGGCTTTCCGCACGCGTCGCGGCGACATAAAACAACCGCCCGTCCTCAAATTGCTGTTTTTGTTGCTCAACCTTGGCAATCAAACCATTTAACGCCGAGCTTTGTCCGGAACGATCCAGTGGCGCCAATACCAGACCTTCACCCTGATCGCTGGCGAACTCTAACCAGTTGACCAAGGCACGCTCGTTATGACGTGGCTTTTTAGCTAGGCCTGGTAGTATCACGGTATCGAACTGCAAACCCTTGGATTTGTGCATCGTCATCAACTGCACCCTTTGCGCCTGCACCGAGCTATCGCCGCCGGCATACAGGGTTTGCACCCATTGATCCAATTGCTGGGCATCCAGCGGCGTGGGCTCCTGATCCCACTGTGCCAAACCTTCAAAAAACACCTGAACATTATCCAGCTCGACTTCGGAATCGAGGGTTTGTGCGCCCCCTAATTGCCACCAGGCCTGGTGAATAATCCGCGAAAACGGCTGCGCCCCGATTAAATCCATCGCTTGCTGCAAAACGGGCCAAGCTTGCGCCAGTCGCAGTTGCCCGTCTTCCGAACAATCTAACCAGGCCTGCTTGTCAGACAGCAACTGGGTGGCGGGCGCATAGCGTTTTGTTTTATCCGCACCGAATACTTGATATACATCCGCCAAATTCAAGCCAATAAACGGTGCACGCAATAATGCAATCCAAGCACCGCGATCGGCGCCATGCAAGAGCGCACGCGTCAGTGCCAAACAATCTTGAACTTCTTGACGTTGATCTAAACCTTCTAGTTCAACCGCCCGAAACGCCACCGACTGCTGTTTAAGCTGATAGGCCAAGGTCGCCAAATGCGAACGTGAACGGCCAAGAACGGCAATCGTTTTGCTCTCATCGTCTAGCGAGGCTAGGCGCGTTTGAATCAGCGCGACCATCTGTTGCGCCTCGTCCAAAACCGAACGATTCACCGCCCAATGGCTGTAAATCGCCAATTCATTTTGATCCGCCGTTGCTTGCGCCTGTGGACTGGCTTGAGCATGGGCATAACTGACCGCCCCCAACACCAAATCATTCTGCCTTGGAAAAACCTTGACAAAGGTGCGGTTATACCAATCCACCAGCGCCGCGCTAGAACGAAAATTGACGGTTAAATTCAGTGGCGTAAGCCTAAACGGCAAGGCACGATTTTGCCAGACCTGCAAAAAATTTCCGACTTCGGCTTCACGAAACCGATAAATTGACTGCATCGGATCACCCACAATAAACAGGCTCCGCCCATCCTCCGGCATCCAACCGCGCACCAGTTTTTTCACCAGTTCAAATTGGCCTACGCTGGTATCTTGAAATTCATCAATCAGCAGATGTTGAATCTGATAATCAAGCTGCAGGGCTAAATCGGTCGGTTGTTCGTCATCGCCCAGGGCTTCGGAGGCGGCTTGTGCGACTTCGATAAAATCGGTTTGGCCGGCGGTTTTAAACGCCAATTTTAAATGCGCCACCGCATGACGAAGCAGCGTAATGAGATGAGCGAGATCTTGCCATTGTTGATCGCTATATTCCGGCGCTGGCAAGGCCATCAACTCGGCCAATGCGTTAATCGATTGCGGTGACAAACGCACCGCTAATTCGGCCAGCAGGTCGTGCATTTTTTCTTTGTTGGGTTTGTCGTTGGCGGGAAACCCGGCACGCGCATCGACTTTTTTGCGCAGCTCACCCTTTTGCGTTAATACAAACCCCGCCAACTCACGCCAAGCGTTCAGATCGGCTAAATCTGCGTTTAACGGCCAGTGTGCCTGTGCCAACGAATGCAAAGCTGAATCGGGTTTATGGCTGAGTGCAAACGCGGCTAAATCCGGCAAATCCGTACCGCAATCCAGCAAGGGCGCCAGCTGCATCGTGATCTGCCGGAGCTGTTGATCGACCAAGGCTTCAAGCGCCTGTTGCAACTGTTCGCGCTCCGCGCCACCTAATAAAATCCGCATCCATTGATCGCGCTTTTTCAACATGCCAACCAATTGGTTTTCAGCACGCCGATAACGCCCATTGACCAAACGCAATAAGGCCGCACTTTCGGTTTGCACCGCGTCTGATGCCAATACCGCGCGCGCGGCTTCCACATAAAGCGCGTCGCTGTTTTGTTGCAAACTCGGCTGGGTGCCCAATTTAGACAAAAACGGCATTTGCTGCACCAGATAACCGTTGATCGAATCCATCGTCCGAATCCGCAGACGGTTCGGGTTATCTAACAAGCACCAGGCCTGCTGCTGATCACGCAACACCACTTCACGCGCTAAACGCCAAGTATTTTGATCATAGATTTTATCGCTGTCGCACTGCAGCTTTAGACCTTGTTGAATCGCATGCAAAACCCGCTCGCGCATTTCAGCCGCGGCTTTTTTGGTAAAGGTCATCGCCACAATCTGTTCAGGATGATTCACCCGCGCTAATAAGGCTAAAAACCGTTGGGTTAGCAAGGCGGTTTTGCCTGAACCGGCCGGGGCTTGAACAATATAGGAAAACGCCGGATTAATCGCCGCAAGCCTTGCGCCACTGTCCGCCAAGCTGTCTAGTTGCAACTGTGGGTGCCAATTCGGGTTATGACTTAGATCCGCTTGCATTAATCCAACTCCTGTTGAAGATCGTCTTCATCGGTGATATTTGCGCGTTGTGCCTTGACCTCCGGCAGCCGCAAGGCCAGTAACGAAGGCGAATAAACCAAATCCTGTTCCTTGTCAAAACGCATCGAAGCATCACCCTGTTGTAAGGACTGCGCCAGCTGATTAACCTGTTGTTGTAAGAAATCAATAAAATCCACCCAAGGTACGTCTTGCCAGTCGCCTTTTTCACTGAGTTTTTGCCAATTTTTTCCGGTTTTCGCCACCAAACCGGGTTGCTCAGACAAGAGATTCCAATTCACGCCCTTATCAGAACTCAACAAACCATAGCCCAACCCGGCAATCGGCGCACTCACCGCCTGTAGATACACCGCCAACTGCGGTGCGCGAATCGGCTCACAAAGTAAATCATTAATCGTCGCCTGGCCGGTTTTGTAATCCAGCACCAACCTACCCTGCTCGGTTTGGTCAATACGATCAATACTGATTTTAAATTCAATCCCCGCGAGGGTCAGCACCTGCTCCTGCTCGGTTTCCACCACTTCAAATCCAAGCGGACGCGCCTGTTCGAGCGCCATCCATTGCCGCAATAAATCCAGCATGCGCTGCTGTTCTTGATGAAGATAACTGGCAGAGAAGTGGGCTTGCAGTGGGCTAAACTCGGTGTTCAACAAGTCGGTTAAACGCTGTTCAAGTTCGTTGCCATCCATAGCCAGCAAGGCCGTTTGCGTGCGTGTTTGTTGCCAAAACAGCTGCAACACACGATGCAAAATCCGGCCTTGGTCGGTGCTGGCAAGGCCATCTTCGACGCCATCCAAGCCGTACTTCGCGCCGAGGCGGTAATCGAAAAACGCCATCAGCGGGCATTGGCTTTGGGCTTTTAGAATACCGGAACCGCCAGGAACCCGCTCACCCAGCGAAATCGGCGGCGCTTGGTTTTGTAATACCCATTGCATTTCAGGCCGCTGTAACCATGCCTGGTGACTGGCATCGTGGAATAGGTGCGCTTGATAGGTTTCGATTAGGCTGGCAATCAATGGGCTCGGAAGACTGATGGCTTCGCCTTTTTGGCGCGCATAACTTAGCACAGATTGGCGCGCACTAGCCTGCAAACGTTGCGTCAGGGTTTGCGCATAATGCAATTCGCGTTGCGCATCACAACGCGGACAGGCCTGCGCGCGTTGCCAAGCAAGCGGTAAAAACGCATTCGGCTGTGGTGGCCTTGGCCAGGCTTCGTCATCCAAACCCACCACCCAGAGCGCATCAAAACGTTGTCCACCGGCTTCGAGCATACCGATGACTTGAATGGGCTGAAGCCAAGTGCTTTGCGCCTGATGTAGGGTTTGTGCCTGATAGGCTTGCCATTGGCTAAGCCATGTGCTGAGGCTTTGCTTTTTAGGCAGCGCGGCTAAGGCAGCAAAACCGTCTAGCGTCTGTTGCCACTTTTCGCGTTGTTGATAAATTTCAGAACTCAAGCCCGCCAGTTTGGCATCCAACAGGCTCACGCAATGCAACACCCAATCAACAAACTGCCCCTGTGTCATAGAGGGTGTGGTGGGACTATGCGCCTGCAAACCCGCTAATAAATCTATCAGCGCCTTCGGCCAGCTTAAATGCTCGGTACGCTGGGGCAATTCGAGCCAACTAATCTGTGCCCATTGCAATTTACGCAATTGATTATCCAAGCCCTGACGTGCAGCCAGCTCGCCCAACTGAAACGGCGATGTCAGCCATTGACTCCAATCTTGATAGGCCAGTGATTGTTTTGGCTTGGCCGCCATGGTTAAGGTTTGCTGTAAAAATGCGATATAGGGCAACTGACTTAAAGGCGTGCCTAACGAAATGTTATACAGGCGTTCGGTCGAATGCTGCGCGAGCAGCGGATGGTCTTCAAACGCTTGATACAACGCCTGATCAAGCCAAAACGCGATCGGCGATTTGATCTCAGCAAGATTGGGCGCCACTATCCCTATTCGAATCGCGTTAAGCGGTTGCTGATTGGCAAGCGCCTGCTGTAAAACCTCGGTGGCAAACAAGGCGGCTTGCTGGCATTCATCCCGCGAGTCAGCAGCGGGATACAGCTGCGATGGCTTGTGTTGTTGCGTCGCCTCAACTGCCAAACGCTGCTGACCACCGCGCTGCTCCGCCAGGCTTTGCCAGCGTTTCATGTTTGGCGTGAGTTCATCAAAACCATGCCACACCACATCAGACGGACAACTCCCCTTACCCTGTGAAAACCAATCCAGCCGTTGCTGCATTAACAGCGGTTCGTCGATAAAACCCTGCTGACTTAACCAGGCCTGGTAATCTTGGCGACACAGATCAAACAAACGGCCTTCTGGGGTGACAAATTCCAATGGCGTTTGATCCTGATACTCCAGCCATAAGCACCAGGCCTGGTAGAGTTGCTTGGCGGTATCTGCAAGGTTCAACAAGGCCGTTGGCGAATGGTGTTCCAAAAGCTGTTGCCAATACTGCGTCGCTTCAAACGCTGAAATCAAACGCGGCAAGTTAAGCGGCAGTTCCCCCCGCAACCAGGCCTGCTGCTGCCAGCTCTGCCAAAACTGCCCCCAGGTTTGAACCCTTGGCGTCAAACTGACGCTGGCGTCGTTTTGCAACGCAAACTGGGTTTTTAATGCTTGGGTTAAACGGGAATTCGCGGTGAGATGCAATGTCATAAAATTAACCTTTAAGGCGTAAGCTGGCGCATAATTGCTGGGGAATGGGTTTTCATCCAACGTTTAGCGTCTGACGTTTTGGGATAATGCTGTTCAACCAAACGCCAAAATGCCGGCGAGTGATTCATATGCGCTAAATGGCAGAGTTCATGCACCATCACATAATCAATCACCCATTGCGGCATCGCAATCAGCTTCCAGTTAAGTTGAATCCGCCGAAGACGATCACAACTGCCCCAGCGCGATTTATAGCTTTTTATTTGTAAGCTTGTTGGTTGCAAACCGGTATATTGAATCCAAAAATCAAAACGTGACGGCAGATAGAGCTTAGCCTGTGTTTGATACCAGCCTACCAATACTTGCCATGCCTTATCGGTTGTTTCAGGTAAAAACAAGCACTCCGCATAACGCTCAACACTGGTTTGTGGATGAAACTGTAAAACTAACTCCTGCCCCAGATAGGGCCAACGCTCGCCTGCTGAGCAGTTGAAGGTTGGCAAGGCCGGTCGTTGCGCAAACAACGCCAGCTTTTGCGTCAACCAGGCCTGGTGAGCCTTAGCAAACGCCGAAATACTTTTGATACTAGCTTGGGTTGGAGCAAGCAAGGCCACTTCGCCATTAGCGGCAATCCGCAAGGCTAATCGTGTACGACGCGGGTGAGTTTTAATTGGAATCTTTAAACCAATGAAATCAATAAATTGCTCTGACAAAACATCGTCCTATTTAGTTGTCAGTGTAAATACACCGTCGAAACTGTCAGGCGGATTTTGAAGATAATGCTGACAACGTTGAATATACATAGCATAGAGTGCTTGAGGATAATCGGATTGTAATTGTTCGAAGCTTTGTAACGCTTGCTGAAAATCAGCCTGATGATAAAGTTTTTGCGCCGCCTCATAGGCCATTTTTTCTTCAACTGGATACGCATACCAGGCCTGGTTCTCTAAACCAAAACATTCATAAACGGCTACTGGCTGAGCCTTCCCTTTTACACGCACTTTATCTAAAAATCGAATTTTATACAGCTCGCAATTGCTCAAAGCAGCTAAGGTAAATTCCGTTAACACAATATGAGCCGCATAAGGTTTACATAAGCCTTCTGCTCGTGAAGCAAGATTTACTGAGTCACCAATGCATGTATAATCAGAGCGACCGACAGAGCCCATTTCACCTACCACAGCTAAACCTGTATTCAAACCAATTCCAATTTCAATTTGCGGTAAATCTTCAGCTTTTAATTGCTGATTAAGCGTGTCCAAAGCCAATATTTGTTCGATTGATGCTTTCAGTGCTTGGTCTGCATGATCCTTAATCTGGATTGGCGCATTCCAGTAGGCCATAATGGCATCACCAATAAATTTATCCACCGTGCCTTGACGTGCAGTGATGACATCAACCATCGGGGTCATATAACGATTTAAAAGTTCGATAAGCGATTGAGGGGAGCCCATAGCTTCGGATAAACTGGTAAAACCACGAATGTCACTAAAAAAGATGGTAACTTCCAGCTGCTTGCCTTCAAGCACCAAGTCGTCCGCATGATTTATTAACTCCTCCACCACTGCTGGTGAAACTTTTTGAGCAAAACGGGCTTTAATCAGGGCTTTTTGTTTTGATTCAAAAAAATAATTTAGCAAAGTACCAAATGTAAACAACAAAAATATCAACATTAATGGCATTAATGTATTCAGCAGTAAACCCTGAGTAAACGCATAGTAATGGCCAAACCACACTAAGGCCAAAAGTATGCTAGCTAACAAAAAACTCATGACAGAACCCAGCATGAGCAATAATAAAGCTACCAAAATACCCAAAATAACTAAACTAACTAGATCAACCCCTAACACCCACATCGGCTTTGCAAGAAAATCCTCGTTAAGAATATTATCCATTGCAGTAGCATGTACCTCTACACCAGGATAAACACTATCAAAAGGCGTTGCTCTAAGATCTAACAAACCAGCTGCTGATGTACCAATCAATACAACTTTCCCCATCAAGTCAGACTTATCTACCCGTTGAAACATAATATCAGATGCAGAAATATAGTGATACTGAAAAGCCGGGCCTCTAAAATTAACCGCCATTCTTCCGAATGGATCCGTTGGGATCCGAATATCGCCTAAATAAATTGCATCAACGCCGTGCGCTTCATAATCAATGGTGAGCCGACTCTCACCTAGCGCAATGCGCATCATTTCAAGAGACAGAGATGGATAAAGTATGCCATCATATTCCATAACCAAAGGAATGGAGCGTACCAACCCATCTTGATCAGGCAGGGTATTAAAATAACCGCTAGAAAAAGCAGCATTTTGCACTGCAGGTATATTTAAAACCGCACGATAAGGCTTAAAGAGATAAGATATATCTGGCTTATTGCGTTCTACAATAATGGCACGACTAGCTGGTGCCAGGCCTGGAGGCAGGGGGTCAGGATTTTGAATAAACACATACCCTAAAATAGTCGGCGTATTCGCAACAGCTTCCGCCAACATTATATCAAAATCAGGTAATTCAATCTCAGTACTTAACCCCAGTCGGTCAAAAATCCGTTGCGGAGAACTATTATCCGCTTCAGCAAAAACCACATCTAAACCAATCATCCCCACATCTAAATCAGCTAATTGATTTATAAGTTGAGCTACCTGATCTCTAGGCCATGGCCACTGACCGATTTCACTTAAGCTTTTTTCGTCAATGTCAACAATCACAAATGTCGAATCAACAGGCCTAATACCCTGTAAAATCATCATATTATCTTTCAGCTTTAACTCAAAAGGGACAATCCATTCCATTTTGAAAAGCGATATATAAAGACTTATAGCCAATACCCAACAGAACAATAAAATCTGTAAGGCAATTCGTAGCAAACTAAAACCTCATGATTAGACTAATATTAGTCGTTACCTTGTCAAAATCATAAATTGCTTGATTAGAGCCATTGGAAACATAACCAAATTGAGTTGAAACCAGCGCATTACTGCTAAGTTGGTAACTAACATTAAAATCGGTACGAGTAATCTGATCTCTTCTTTTGCTAGCAAACATATCATCATAAGAAGAATAATCAATTTGCCGATAACTGGCTGTCAAGCCCAACCGCCATTTTTCTGCCACCGGACGTGCAATATCAAAACGTAATTGCATTTCATCCAGTGAAACTGGATCTATTGCCTGCTGAGATCGCTGACGGCGAATCTCATTAACAAGTGTAACCCCCCAGGTCACAGGGGTGGACATCATTGCATATCGATATCCCAAATTTAGAATATGACTATGTGAGTCTCGTTCATCCAATTTATCATAATCAAAAATTCTATAGATATAGCTTGTAATAATCGCTTGATTTTGCTGAATTGACTGTCGCAATGAGATACCGGCTGAGTAACTTGTAAAATAATCCTCTGAATCTAACCATACCCTATCCAGCTCAACTGGAAAACCCAACCTATAAGTTTGCGATAAATAGGTTGGGGCTATAGAACCTGATAAATAAACAAGGTTATTCTGCGATACACTTCTGTTCCAACGATGAAATCCTAGCAATTGATTTTCGAAAACCCATCCTCTTAACTCACCTATATCATAAAAATGATTATATATAAGCGTCTGACTCAAGCCCCAATCCGAAACTTCCTTGTTACCACTTAATGGAATTTCTCCAATAGGGGAATTAATCACAAACTCTGAGTCAGCACCAATCTGATTCGTTGCATTTGTATCATGATTTATACCAAAAACATAAGTAAATTGATGTTGATGTCGTTTTTGTTCCTGCTCCAAACGAGATTTAAAAGCCAATACATTTTGTCTTACATTGTCAGGTAAGTTCGAAGTAAGCACTAAATCTAACTCCTGTTCAGCCAGTTGAAATTGCCCTACCTCAAAATAAAGTCGGGCAAGTTCCAAGCGGGTCCGCATATGATTAGGATCTAAGATTAACACTCGATCAAAAGCAGCCATAGCTTGATTGTAATTCTTTAACTCCAATGCAGACTGACCCAAGTAAAAATTTAAGGTTAAACTCTGCAGTTGCCTACTTAAAAGCTTTTCAAATGCCTGCTGCGATTTATCAAACTGTCGTGCATTGTAGTAAGCCTTAGCTTGATCAAATGCCTCATTCAAATCCATACCTTGTCTTTCTTGTGCAAGAACAGAACGGCTTACCATTGATAACAGGGTGGATACTATTAATAATACAAAAAAAGGGATTATATTTATTCTTTTCATACACTTGCAAGCCGCCCTATAACATAAAAACCCAAATCAAAATTATCTTTTTCCATGAAAAATAGCTTGTACATCAATGTCTGTCGTTGATAACTTTAATGCCCCAGCAATCGCTTCTGCATCTGATCCAAAAAAACGCCCCCTCACAAAGCCATTCAATGGACCACTATCTTCTTGAATTGGCACGAAAAACCCACTAGAGTCAACAGTTGGTGTGGTTGACATCAAAAAACTACGATTTACAGTATGACTAGTAAAGCTAATATTCAACGAATTCAAATTAGCAACGCTTGATCCAAATTGAAAAACTGCGTTTACCACACCATCCGATATAGTATCCGCAACACCCGTATCTGTAACCCTTCCAAGAACACTACCTACATAAGTATAAGAAGTAGCCGTGGTTGCTCCAATAAGAGCATTCAAGTGAGCAGTGGCTTGAGTTGCGTTGTAGCCACCCACCCAGTATTGCGGTACTCCTCCTGTTGCGGTCGTTGATCCAGTATCATAATCGCCCCAATAACCCCAAGTTATGTGTTCATTACTATCAAACGAAGTATTATCTCCTTCTAGAGCTACGATCCATTCTGCATCAGCGCGAATAGCTCCAAAAGACTTAGGCGTAATAAATGCGCCATCGAGCGGCCCACCCGTCATATATTTATTCCCCATATCCAGGGTAATTTGCCCTGTTGCGGTATTTATATCGAAAACCATATCTGAATCGCTGGTCGAAGGAGACGGTGATTGCTCTTTTGCAACATAGCCATGAATATTTACCGTAGCCGGATATACATTACTTGCTTGGTAAGCCGTACGATACCCAGGACGAATGGTAGAATTTAGATTAATTGGATTAGGATGGGGTGTAGTATCAGTAACGAAAGCAATCCCTTGATAAACCGAGCCATAAATATTCCCTTTAAGAGTATGGCTATTTACATCAGTAGAAAAAGAAATCGATTTATTACCTGCATCATAACTTACCCCAGTTCCTTGAAGGTTATAATGGCTAGCCACATTTTCTTTACCAAGAACCATGTCAACATAGTTATCATTTATCTTAAAACCCAAAAATTGCTTATTAGAAAAATTGTATTTTATTTGCTTTCTATCCACTGGGTTAACTGGCACTGGATCAGTATAAGTAGCAACACCTGAAGAGGGAAGACTTGTGGCCGCTAATCCAATCACCTCTCGATAGCTCAGAGACTCCGGACCACCAGAGTTAGCATTAGCATCATCCAAAGCAATTATAAAAAACTCTCTTTTCTCATCTCTAAATAACTGAATACTTTGATCAGGCCCCTCTGAATTGCCATCTTTATCAATAAAACTAAGTTCATACCCCGTCAATTTCTCAAAACCAACATAAACTGTTTGAGGCTCACCTAAGCCACTATAACTTTTAATCCAGTTTTGTGAACCCACTGATGTACTTAAATTTGTTGAATTATAAAAACTCAACTGATTTGAATTGGAAGCCGTTAAATTACCATTTATAAATGTATAACTTATTGATTCTGCTTTAGCTACAGAGTGGTTACCTGCGCCAGTGGGAGTAATATTTTGAACGACCATTCCTGTTAAATTCAAGCCAGGAGGGGGTGAGGCGACAGGGTAAAGACTCCACTGCCAAACAAATTGATCTTGATTAAATACCCACTCACCCTGACTAAAACTTGAACCTTCAGCTGGCTCTATAGGTGCTTCAGGCTGAGTGAACGCATTCCACTGCCAAACAAAATCATCTTGGTTAAACACCCATTCACCTTGGTTAAAATTAAATCCTTCTGCTGGCTCTGAGGGCTCAATCGGTTGACTGTATGCACTCCACTGCCAAACAAAATCATCTTGGTTAAACACCCATTCACCTTGGTTAAAATTAAATCCTTCTGCTGGCTCTGAGGGCTCAATCGGTTGACTGTATGCACTCCACTGCCAAACAAAATCATCTTGGTTAAACACCCATTCACCTTGGTTAAAATTAAACCCTTCTGCTGGGCTAATTGGAGCTTCGGGCTGGGAATAGGACTCCCATTGCCATACTAACTGATCAATATCAAAAACCCACTCCCCCTGGTTATGATTGAAACCTTCCGACGGACTGGAAGGTTTTGCTGTAATTTTGGGGATATTTTCTCTTTTTTCATCCGTATATACCTCTTCATTAGTCGATGAGTAAACCGTTCTTAAATCAGTACCACCCTCAACAATCAATCTATTTTGAGACAACGCTTGATAATCTGATCCAAATTCACTCAGTTCTAAATCAACAAAATCCTGATCCACTTCCTGGTTAAGATTGTCTTCATCACTATCACCCTCCAATCTAAACAAATCATGAATTTCAGGTGTTGTAGCTTTCGGTACATCGGGAGTTCTACCAGGTATAACCTCGGTATACTGGCCGGCTGGAACTTCTACAAACCGTCCTGTCAAATCTTCAGTTACGATGATTCGACCAATTTGTGTAGCAAAATACTCCCTATCAGGAGTAACTTTTCCAGTAAAGATCGTGCCTCGAATACCTATAGTTGCGGTTCTTGTCTTAACTTTAAAGTTGTCAGGAGCGATCTGACTCACTCTACCGGTTATAATTTTGAATGTACCACGGGTTACACCAAAGTCTGCCTTATCACTTGATGAGTTCTCTGATATATAACCTTGCACGGAAAAGCGAGTAGCCCCACCTAAAGTTACAGTTGTTTCGTCAATAAAAGCTATTTGAATTTTAGACACGGGTTTGGTAGTTATAACATCCTGTTCCTCTATTGAATCACCAATCTCAAGATTCATCACGACACCAGACCTTTCTAACTCAACCGTACCAAGTTTTAATACAACCTGACCGACAGATGCATTAGCTTGAATAATAAAAAGAAAAGATGCAAAGAACAATATGACGAAAAAAACACGATAAGCTGTCATGTTTGACCACCCAGAATTAGATACTGATCAAAAAGATTGTTGTAGTTAGTATCTCAATAAACACTAAATTGTGCAACAAGTGGGTAAGTTAATTGTTCAACTCACCCTTTAGCAAATACTCAGTAAAGTTTAGTGCTCGCGGGTGGCGACGAACTTTAGTTTGGGCCAGCGTTCTTCGGTTAATTGTAAATTAACCCGCGTTGGCGCGATATAGACCAACTGATCGGCCGCATCATAAGCCACGTTATCAGTCACCTTATCCAAAAACTTGGCAATCTCGGCCTTGTCACCAATCACCCATCGCGCGGTGGCGACATTTACCGGCTCAAACTGACAAGCCACGTTGTACTCATCGGCCAAACGCTGCGCGACCACTTCAAACTGAAGTATGCCGACTGCGCCCAAAATTAAATCGTTATTGTTAATCGGGCGATAGAGCTGGGTTGCACCTTCCTCAGATAATTGTGTCAGGCCTTTTTGCAAGGCTTTCATTTTCATCGGATCTTTCAAACGCGCCCGGCGGAATAACTCCGGTGCAAAATTAGGGATACCGGTAAATTTTAAAATCTCGCCTTCGGTAAAGGTATCGCCGATCTTAATCGTGCCGTGATTATGTAAGCCGATAATATCGCCCGGATAGGCTTCTTCAGCCTGCTCACGCTTATTCGCTAAAAAGGTAATCGCCTTAGAAATTTTTACGTCCTTACCAATCCGCACGTGTTTGAGTTTTTTACCCGCCTCGTATTTGCCCGACACAATCCGCATAAACGCCACACGATCACGGTGGGCAGGATCCATGTTGGCTTGAATTTTAAATACAAACCCGGTCATCTTGTCTTCTTCTGCCTTAACAAAACGGTCTTCGGTTTCACGGCCTTTTGGCGGTGGCGCATACATCGCAAACCCATCCAACAGCTCTTGCAAGCCAAAGTTATTCACCGCAGAGCCAAAAAACACCGGCGTTTGCTTGCCTTGCAAAAAGGCCGTCAAATCAAATGCGTGACTGGCACCGCGCACCAATTCGATTTCATCACGTAACTCATCCGCCATGCTGCCAATAAGTTCATCCAACCTTGGGTTATCCAAGCCTTGAATCAGCTCACCTTCACCGGCACGCTGACCATCAGCTTGGGCAAATAACCGAATCGTATCGTTATATAAATGGTAAATACCCTTAAAACGTTTACCCATGCCAATCGGCCAGGTCATCGGGGCGCACTGAATTTTTAACACCTCTTCGACTTCATCCAACAACTCAATCGGTTCTTTGCCTTCACGGTCAAGTTTGTTGATAAAGGTCAAAATCGGCGTATCACGTAATCGGCAGACTTCCATCAGCTTAATTGTGCGATCCTCGACCCCTTTGGCTACGTCAATTACCATCAGTGCCGAATCCACTGCGGTTAAAACCCGATAGGTATCCTCGGAAAAGTCTTCATGCCCAGGTGTATCCAACAGGTTCATCATCACGTCTTGATAGGGGAACTGCATCACTGACGACGCCACCGAAATCCCACGCTCTTGCTCCATTTTCATCCAATCTGACGTTGCACCGCGATCGGTTTTACGGCTTTTCACCGCACCGGCCATTTGAATGGCTCCACCGTACAGCAACAGTTTTTCGGTTACCGTGGTTTTACCGGCGTCAGGGTGAGAGATAATCGCAAAGGTGCGACGGCGAGTGGTTTCTAATATCAGCGACATGAATGGGTTCTACTTTTTTGTTGAGGTTTTGCGACAACCCCGCCAAAGCGGGGGTACATCCCGAATATTTCACAAATAAAAATCAATGACGAATGAAAACGCTATTTGGTCTCTTCATCTTTTTGTTTACGTTTGGCTTCAGCTTCAAGGAAAGCGCGTTTGAGATCATCATCTTCCTCTTCACCGTTCTCCGTTTGTTTTTTCACCGGCGGCATCAAGTCTTGTTTTGACACACCTAAGGCTAAGGCCGTGGTACTGGCAACATAGATTGAAGAATAGGTACCCACCACAACACCTACAATTAACGCAGTAGCAAAACCATGAATAATTTCACCACCCAGCGTAAACAACGCCACCAATACTAACAAGGTGGTCAAGGAGGTCATTAAGGTACGGCCTAGCATATCATTCAGAGCTTTATTAGACACTTCAACAGGCGTGCCATCCCTCACGGTTCGGAAATTTTCCCTCACGCGGTCAAACACTACAATTGTGTCGTTGAGCGAATAACCAATAATCGCCAGCAAGGCCGCCAACACCGTTAAATCAAACTGCATTTGCGTCCAAGCGAAAATACCGACGGTAATCGTGATGTCATGCACCAGGGCGGCAATAGCACCCAGTGAAAAGCGGAACTCAAACCGCAAAGCGACATAAATCAAAATGCCGATTAGCGCATACAATACCGCTAAAGCACCGTCCGTTGTCAGTTCTTCACCGACTTGCGGGCCAACAAACTCGACACGACGCAACTCAATCGTATCGCTCGACGCTTTTTGCAGCGCATCCATCACCTCGTTACTCAGTGTAGCGGAGGCCATGCCTTCACGCGGGGCAATCCGGATCAGCACTTCGCGTGATGAACCGAAATGCTGTACCTGGGCTTCGTCATAACCTGCTTGCGCTAAATCTTGACGAATCAGCGTTAAATCCGCACCTTGAGGGTAGGTCAATTCAATAATTGTCCCACCGGTAAAATCGACACCCAGGTTCAAGCCCTTATACCAAATGCCAAACACCGAGGCGGCCATTAAGATTAAAGAAAAAATCACCGCCGGATAGCGGATTTTCATAAAGTTTATTTTGCCAAAATCAGTTTGATTTGGGCTTGCAATGGTTTGTGTTGTATCCGTCATTTCAAGCTCCTAAATCGACAATTTTTTAACAGGCTTATTGCCGTATAGCATATTCACCAGCGCACGTGTACCAACAATAGCTGTAAACATTGAGGTAATAATGCCAATGGTCAAGGTGATCGCAAAGCCTTTAATCGGTCCGGTACCAAAGCTAAACAACACTATCGCGGCAATCAAGGTAGTGATATTCGCATCCGCAATCGTAATAAAGGCCTTTTCATAACCGGCATGAATCGCCGTTTGTATCGAAGAGTTTTTCAACTCCTCTTTTATCCGCTCGAATATCAACACATTGGCGTCAACCGCCATCCCGACGGTCAATACAATCCCGGCAATACCCGGTAGCGTTAAGGTGGCTTGCATCAACGACAACACCGCCACAATCAACACTAGGTTCAACGTTAGTGCAATATTGGCAATCATGCCAAAGGTTTTATAACGCCAAGCCATGATAATCAAGACTAAAACAAAGCCGACAATCACCGACATCAGGCCTTGGTCAATGTTGTCTTGACCTAAGCTTGGCCCAACCGTACGTTCTTCAACGATCTCCATTGGCGCGGCTAACGCACCGGCACGGAGCAACAAGGCTAAATTTTGCGCTTCTTGTGAGCTGGAAATACCGGTTATTTGGAAACGGTTGGCAAACTGATCACGAATCACGGCCGCATTAATTACATCACGCGTGACAATCCGTTCACGTACCAGCTCGCCATCGCGCTCGACGGTTTCAATCCGGCTTTCGATAAACACCACCGCCATCCGGTTGCCGATATTATCACGGGTGGTGGCCAGCATCCGACGACCACCGGCACTATCCAATGTCACACTTACTTGAGGTGAACCCTGTTGCGCATCAATCCCTGACTGGGCATTAATCACGCTTTCACCCGACACAATAATACTACGCTGTAGCAATATAGGACGGCCATCACGGAACTGATAAAGTTGCGCATTACTTGGCACAACACCGGTACGCACGGCACGATCAACATCAGCACGCTCATCCACTAAACGAAACTCTAAGGTTGCGGTCGCACCCAAAATCTCTTTAGCACGCGCGGTATCCTGCACACCCGGCAACTGTACGACAATTCGACGCTCGCCCTGCTGTTGGATAATCGGCTCCGCCACGCCTAATTCATTAATACGATTGCGTAGGGTGGTAATGTTCTGCTGCAACGCAAATTTTTTGGTTTCGGCAATCACCGATGAAGACAAGCGCATCTCGACCAAGGATTGGCCCTCGACATCCACCGAGCGGACTTCAAGTTCATTTCGATATTCGCGATTAAGCAAATTAAAACCCTGATCACGTGCATCCGGGGTACGGAACACTACACTCAGGGTTTCATTGGCATAATCAACCGCTTGATAACGTATGCGTGCATCACGCAACAATACCCGAATCTCATCGTCAAAACGTCGATAAGCCCCTTCAACCGCGGCATCCATATCGACATCCATCAAGAAATGCACCCCCCCGCGCAAATCCAGCCCCAAATACATCGGTTGTCCGCCAAGAGCACGTAACCAATTCGGTGTCGCCGGAGCAAGGTTCAATGCCACAATCGCTTGACGACCAAACTCTTCACGAATTACGTCATTGGCACGTAGCTGAGACTCAACATCGTCAAATCGGATTAAATATTGTTGACCATCAAACTCTAGCACTTTAGGTACCAGGCCAGCTTGTGACAGGGTTTGTTCAATTCGTTCGGTCGTCTGTTGGTTAAACTGCCCCACTTGTGCCGGAGAAATTTGAATAGCTGGGTCTTCACCAAACAGGTTAGGCATAGCATAGGTAAGCCCTAAAACAACAGCGGTAATTAGAACAAGATACTTCCACATTGGAAAGCGATTTGAGACCAAGGATCGTTGAGATTCAAACATGTGTATTGCCTTTAAATGGGGCTTGGTAATTCTGAAAGTGGTTTAAAAACATCAAGCGAATGAAAAAAGGGGCACACGCCCCTTTTCACACCTAATCAAAACATTAGTTTTGCTTTTCGGTTTTATCAGTATTTTCTACCGACTCGTTATCAAACTCAGCCTCATCATCTTTCTTCGCGTTTTTGTTTTCCGGTTTAGCGGTACCTTTTAAGGTGCCTTTAGGGAGTAAACGTGCAATATTTTGACGATCAACCTTGACCACTACATTAGGTGCAATTTCCAAATCACAAAATGCGTCATCCAGTTCACGAATCTTACCGCCAATACCGCCATAGGTAATAATTTCATCGCCCTTTTGAATTTCACTGACTAACTTGCGGTGTTCTTTAACTTTTTTCTGCTGAGGACGAATTAACAGGAAGTAGAAAATAACAAACAACAAAATAAGCGGAATCAGTCCTTCCCAACCTGCACCACCAGAACCGCCGCCATCAGCCATCGCATTACTAATAAAAAAGTCCATAAAATACTCCATAATCAAGATTGTTTAAAATTTTGTCGCTGTATTTTGGCACAAGCTGCAATAAAAATCAGCTTTTTTAACCTCAAGCACGATAGTACACCTGTGCTATTCAGTCTTTACATGAACCAAAACACTCACGCAAGGACAGCACTCGCTTACAAATCAGGAACCTCTAAGCCACGCGCACGATAAAACTCAGTTACAAATTGATCGAAACGTGCTTCTGCAATCGCGGCACGTAAATCACGCATCAGCATCTGATAATAATGTAAATTGTGAATCGTATTGAGTCTTGCCCCTTGAATTTCACCGCACTTATCCAAGTGGTGTAAATAGGCGCGGGTATAGTTTTTACAAGTATAACAATCGCATTGAGCGTCAATCGCCTCAAGGCTGGTTTTATTAACGGCATTACGAATTTTAACTACTCCACTATGGGTAAACAAAAATCCATTACGTGCATTACGCGTAGGAATCACGCAGTCAAACATATCAATGCCCCGACGCACCGCCTCGACAATATCTTCCGGCTTGCCAACACCCATTAAATAACGCGGCTTGTCTTTCGGCAATAATGGCTCGGTCGCATCCAACACACGCTTCATGTCTTCTTTAGGTTCGCCCACCGACAGACCGCCAATCGCATAGCCATCAAAGCCGATCTGTTGTAATTTTTCAGCGGAATCTTTTCTTAAATCCTCATACATCCCACCCTGCACTATGCCAAACAAGGCCGATGGATTGTCGCCATGCGCATCTTTAGAACGCTGCGCCCAGCGTAACGACAAACGCATCGACACATCGGCCTCTAAATGTGTCGCTGGATAAGGCGTACATTCGTCAAAAATCATCACAATATCCGAACCCAAGTCGCGCTGTATTTGCATCGACTCTTCCGGTCCCATAAATATTTTTGAACCATTAACCGGGTTAGCGAAGGTGACGCCTTCTTCGGTGATCTTGCGCATTTTGCCCAAGCTAAACACCTGAAAACCGCCTGAATCGGTCAAAATAGGCCCTTGCCAATGCATAAAATCATGCAAATCACCGTGCAGTTTAATAATCTCGGTACCCGGCCTGATCGCTAGATGAAACGTATTGCCCAAAATAATCTGTGCACCAGTTTCAGTAATTTCTTCAGGCGTCATACCTTTTACCGAACCATAGGTTCCCACCGGCATAAAGGCGGGGGTTTCAACTGTACCGCGCGCAAACTTTAGCCGTCCGCGCCGCGCTCGACCATCCTGTTTATCTAATTCAAATTCCATCGTCATCTCTATTCTGTTTAAAAACCAACATGGCATCGCCATAACTAAAAAATCGGTATTGCGCGGCAACCGCATGGCGGTAAGCACTCATCGTAGCCTCATAACCGGCAAACGCACTGACCAGCATAATCAAGGTAGATTCGGGCAAATGGAAATTCGTTAACAACACATCCACCTGCTGAAATTGATAACCTGGGCTAATAAAAATATCGGTTTCACCGGTAAAAGGCTTCAGCTCGCCATCAACCGAGGCGGATTCCAAACAACGTACCGACGTGGTTCCGACTGCAATCACTCGCCCACCTAATTCACGCGCTTTGGCCACCTGTTCAACCAGGCCTGGTTGTACTTCCAGCCATTCTGAATGCATTTTATGCTCGCTGATATTATCCACCTGCACCGGTTTAAACGTACCCGCGCCGACATGCAGGGTAACAAAACCAATATCCGCGCCCTTGTGTTTGATCGCCGCCAACATCGCCTCATCAAAATGCAACCCCGCTGTTGGCGCAGCCACCGCACCCGGACGCGAACCATACACAGTTTGGTAACGTTCTTTGTCTTCATCCGCATCTTCACGCGCAATGTAAGGTGGCAATGGCATATGCCCGTATTGCTCCAGCCATTCTAGCGGTGTATTGGTCGCATCAAATTTGACTTCAAACAACGCATCTTGCCGCCCGGTCACTTCAACGTCAAACACCTTTTCAATCCTTAACACGGCACCCGGTTTGGGCGATTTGGATGAACGTATATGACAAAGCGCCGTGTTGTCACCAGTAATCCGCTCAATTAAAAGTTCAACTTGACCACCAGTTGCCTTTTTACCAAACAAACGTGCAGGAATCACGCGTGTATTGTTAAACACCAATAAGTCATTCGGTTGAATAAAATCGATTAAATCCGCAAAGGATTTATCTTGGCACTGCGCATCTTGAACAACCAGCAAGCGACTGGCTCGGCGCTGTTTAGCCGGTTGTTGCGCAATTAAATGATCCGGCAATTCAAAGTAAAAGTCTTGACGCTTCAACGGAACTTCCTGTCTCTAGGGTTTTAAACCGTGTATTTTGACTGATTTAACTTGAAACTGCCAGCTTAGAAAACCGCTAAAACAAAAAAGCCGGCAATCAAAATGATTTGCCGGCAAGACCAGAAAACAAAAAAACTTAAGTATTAAAGGTTCAAAATAGTTCGCGTTAATTCCTGAGAGGTTGAAATCACCTGCGCACTGGCTTGGTAGGTGCGTTGTAACTGAATCATTTTCACCAGCTCACCGGCGGTATCGACGTTCGAATACTCCAATGAACCCGCTTGAATTGCTCCGACAACACCCGAGCCCGCTTTAGAGATTTGCACCGGCCCCGAACCAAACGATTCAGCGTACATTTGTCCACCGAGCTTTTCTAAAGCGTTCAAGTCATTAAAGTTACCCAAAGCGAGTTGAGCAACCGGAATCGAACGACCATTAGAATAACGTGCTTCAATCACCCCTTCACGGTTAGTGGTCAACCCCACCAGATCACCAATTTTATAACCGTTTTGCGTCACACCACGCAACAGATAATCACCCGCAAACTGTGTCATGTCATCAAAATCAACCGCAATATTAAATTGAGTTGGAGTTGTTCCTTGAATCGGCCCACCTAATGGATCCGTTGCACCAGTAAGCGGGTTATTAACTACAAAATTTAACGATGGCCGTGTACCACTCACTCTCTCAAAGGCAAGGTTTTGTGCGGCAACAGCTGGATCAACATTAGAGTTGGCAACCCCTGCTATCAGTGGAGCAAAGTCAGCATCAGTAGCAATAGCTGTAGCGCCATCCAAAGAAGTTCCAGCGGCATAATCCAC
Organism: Thiomicrospira microaerophila; assembly: GCF_023278225.1. Classification (GTDB taxonomy): domain Bacteria; phylum Pseudomonadota; class Gammaproteobacteria; order Thiomicrospirales; family Thiomicrospiraceae; genus Thiomicrospira; species Thiomicrospira microaerophila_A. The sequence goes on along the minus strand of NZ_CP070959.1, from coordinate 384,388 downwards.
AGGCTGCCAAATACCAATGAGCTCACCATTAGTATTAAATCTTAGCTCGTACACCTGTGACGTTACACCGTCAATCGCATTACCGGTTGCTTGGTTAGCAATTTCAGCCGTTCGGTTACCATCCCTATCTACAATTTCATACTGTACTAACCAAGAGGTATACTTCACCGCAGGCTGAAGTGAAACTGCTGGATCATTACCCTCTGCATCAATATCAGAAATATCAGCAGGCACCACATCACGCTTGTAAAAATTACTATTTAATGTGTGCTCTCCTCCTAAGCTATCATGGATAGGTTTAGGGTAAATAAAATCTGGGAAACCCTGATACGCGTTAACGCCCTGCAATCCGAATAAACTCTGCAAGTTTTCCGTCGCCCCGACAGAATCGTCATCAAGGTCATTACCGTTGTTAATTCGCGTTGGATCCGTATTCGCTAACTGCTCACCGTTTAAGTTGATGTTATAAGTCATTTCATCTGTTGCTTTAGGCGTACGGTTTAGATCAGCTAAATTGATCGGCTTTAAAGCCGTATCAAACACCGCGTTCATTTCATTGGAAAGCTCTGCATTAAGGTTAAAACCCAGCAAATTATTCCCCATTTGATCAGTGATAAAGCCTTCTTTATCAAGCTTAAACGAACCATTACGCGTATAGAGATTACTATATTTACCCGACTTATCTTCAAGGATAAAGAAACCATCTCCATCAATTGCCATATCTAATTCGCGGCCAGTTGCAGTGATCGTGCCCTGAGAAAAATCTTGGGTAATCGAATTGACCCTTACCCCATTACCCGGCGTAGTTTGCGCACCCGAAAACATATCGGCAAATTCTGCACGCGACGACTTAAAGCCCATCGACTGCGCGTTGGCAAGGTTGTTCGAGACCACTGACAGGCCTTGTGACATGGCGTTGATGCCACTTAATGCATTTAAATCGTATGCTGACATGATAATCCCCTGTAAAAATTAACTTATTTCTCGAACCGCATCCATTTTGACGCGCTCTCCGGTCGCCAAGGTCAGCATCATGCTACCGTCTGGCTCAACTGAAACACTTCTAACGGAAGTGCCGACATAACTATTGACTGATTTAATATCACCTTCTGCGTTATAACCATAGGCCACCAGTTGGTATTCACCCGATGTCATATCTAAACCTGCAGCATTTTTACCATCCCAACTGATAGAGGTATCGCCACGCGCTAAGCTTGGATAACTCAACTCTCTAACCACGCCTGACCCATTGGTTATCACTAATTTGGCATCTTTTAAAGGCTCACTGGTGTTTAGTCGAATGGTTGAGGCTTCACCCGCTTGGTGAGAAAAAACCTCGCCTTTCGCCACCACATTTTTGCCAATCATGCTGGAGGCCTGCATCACTTGTAAATTTTGGAAACCCGCCGTCATCGCCATCACTGACTGGTTTAACTGTGCCGTTGCTTCCAGCTGACTCATCTGTGTTAAGTCACTAACAAAAGCAGTAGGATCCATTGGCTGTGTTGGATCTTGGTTCATCATCTGAGTGGTTAACAGAAGTAAAAAATCCTTCTGCCCAAGTGCCGTGCTCGGTGCAAAGGCTGCCGGATTACCCGGTTGCTGCAACGCCTCGGTTTTAGTCTGTGTGCTGGGTAAAATACTCATGACTTAACTCCTAGCCTTTTCCAAGCTGGATAGTGCGTAATAAAAGTTGCTTTGAAGTATTCAATACTTCAACATTCGTTTGATAGGTTTGCGATGCGGACATCATGTTTGCCATTTCTTCCACCACGTTAACATTGGGTCGAAAAATATAACCTTCCTCGTTCGCCATCGGGTGATTAGGGCTATATTCCATTTTCAACGGTGCTTGGCTTTCTACAATTTCTTTGACTCTTACACCATTTCTTGGCTCACCGGTTCGTTGATCCAAGATAGTTTGAAATACAGGTTGTTTTGACCTATAGGTTTCATCAGCATTAGAACTAATACTATCCACGTTAGCCATATTCGATGCCACAGTATTCAAACGAATGGTTTGAACATGCATCCCTGTGCCGGAAATGTCCATAATATTAAACAGTGACATGATTATTCTCCTTTGAGAGCGCCGCTTATGCTTTTAATGCGACTATCTATAAACTCAAGCGTCGCCTGGTACTGCATCGCGTTCTCGGCAAATTTTGCCTTTTCAATATGCGCCTCAACAGTATTGCCGTCCAAAGAGGGTTGTGTTGGCATACGATACTTCAAGAAATCGCTGGTAGAGGGTTCGGCAAAGCCTTCAAGATGTCTTGCATTCGTTCTATGCATATCAGGTTTAAAACGCGAATCCGACTGAGATGAAAATTGATGAATAGCTTGTCGAAAATCAATATCTCGTGCTTTAAAGTTAGGCGTATCAGCATTAGCAAGATTATTAGCCAAGACTTCCGCACGATCTCTGCGAACTAACAATGCGCTTTCATGAATACCGAATATTGAATTTGACATGCTGTTTAACCTCTTAACTCGCTTTAATTACAGATAAAGCAAGCAAGATGCCAAAGAAACAAAAAAGAAATGAAAAACTAGAAGCCCTACCAGGAGCGAACACTATCGCCTATTTGAATCTCTGCCTGACCGGCAACCAACCGACCTACGGCAAATTTTGGCATAATGCGGCTAATTTCGATAAAACCTGCCGGATTTTCATCCATACCCAAGTTGCGACCTTGAAAACGCACCGGGTTACCCATTCGACTGTAAACCGCCAATTGATCGCCAGGTTGAATGCCCGATTGATCAGACAAAAACATCACATATTCACCATTTCTAACATCAATAATCTGTGTTTCTAATCGCTCACAACCTAAATGCTGGATCACTCGCTCAACCTGTTGATCGAGTATCCGATTAAACGCTTCACCTGTAGCCGTTCTAAAAAAAGCTAGGGTACCAAATGGACGATCGCGCCCTACTCGCGGATCACCTTGCATTTCAACACTTTCCTTGTGCTGTCGAACGATACGCTGTTTGTTTAGATCAACCAGATACCATTCAACTTCGATGTAACGTCGATTATTTCGTGCGTCATAACCATAAAAACGCCTGACTCGATCTAGCGTTTCACGCCCCTCACTGGCTTGAGCTAAAGATCGTATTGCACTAAGCAACATAAATTGCCCCCCAGTTTGATCCTGAATCGGTGTCAAAACTTCAGGCGTAAGGTTAGGGCTAACCATCATGCCCGGCTGCAAGCCCTGCGCATACTCAATCATTTCAAGGTTTTGATATCCGGCCATATTCAAACGACGGAACAGTTCCATCTGATAGCCTGGCAATAGATTGGCAATGTCCCGCCCCTCATAACTGTTTTCGATCACAACCGGCGCAACCACTACACGATTTTGATAGCCCGCTCCCACAAGATGACCACAAGCCTGGGGGTCTTCAGTCAAACAGACATTTAACACAACTTCATATTCACCTGTTTGCTCGTTGAGAAACTCATCCATCAGGTTAAAACGTTCGACCTTGCTACGGCTTATAAAGCGGCTAGATTGATTTTGCAGGGAAAAATCCTGCATATCGGCACGTGTACTCACCTCGAGATTTGTTTGCATACTGGCCACTTCTAGGGCATTTCGAATCGCCATTTGCCGAGCAAAAGCACGATTGTCATTTTGTACCAGAGCCACTCCTGAAACTTCAAGGCATTGAATACCCCAAGCATTGGCGCCCCCTAACAGACCTATCGCGATGACTAGCAGAGGTTTATAAAATGCTCGATCAATCCAGTTCATTATTTTTGAACACTCTCAATACGCTTAACAATCTCATTGGCCAACTCTTCAGCATGCCATTTGGATAAAAACTTATTCGCCCCCACTTTTTCGGTTAATTTTTCATTAAAACCACCGCTCAGAGAAGAATTTAAAATAACATACAAGTCTTTTAAGCGATCATCTTTTCGAATACTTGATGTGAGGGTATAGCCATCCATTTCAGGCATTTCAATATCGGATATCACCATTAACACCCTTTTTGAAACAGGTTCAGCCAAGCCTTCATCCGCCTCATCAGCCCATTTTTTTAACAACTCCAACGCCTTACGCCCATTATTAACAATGACATGCTTAATTTTAAGTTGTTCAAAAGCGGTTTTTAACTGTGAACGCGCCACAGTTGAATCATCTGCAGCTAATATAAAATACTTTAAACCTTCCGCTTTGGCAGCATGGGCTTGAACAAAATCATCGGACATGGCAGCCGGCGTTCCAGACACCTCAGTCAGTACCTTCTCCACATCGACAATTTCAACGATTTGATTTTGCGCACGTGTAATACCCGTTAAGTAGTTAACATGCATCAATGAATCCGGCGGTGGAAGAATATCTTCCCAGCGCAGATGAATGATCCGATCAACATCTTCAACAAGAAAACCTTGAACCGAACTATTAAACTCCGTGACAATCGTCAAGGTTTCTGACAAGCGTTCTTTAGGAAATGGCTCTAAGTCAAGCGCCATCGCCAAATCAATAATTGGCATAGTGTGCCCACGAATATCAGACACCCCCACAACTCGAGGATCTGATTTAGGCACTGGCGAAATATCAGGCGTTCTAATCACCTCTCTCACCTTAAAAACATTGATGCCAAATAGTTGCTTGCCTTTAATATTGAAAAGCAACAATTCCATACGATTCATACCGGCTAATGACGTGCGTTTATCCACACTTTCAAGAAAACTCGACATCTTAAAGTCACCTTATATTACAATGGGGCGATTAACAAACTTTGTGATTAGAATGCAATTGGCTAATGAAACTTAATTTTATTATACAGAATTTGAAAGTTTTACTTTTTGGCATGCTAATGGCCTTCTTCACTCTGCAGTCAAAGGCCTGGGGAACAAACAACCACGCCCTTGAAGATATCCACCAACAGGTTTATTTTTACCTAAAGCAAAACCTAGACCAACAAATCATCGATCCGCTAATTAATGTCAGACCGCTTTCTGCACACGTTTCACTGGCTCAGTGTCAAAGCAAGCTTCAACTCAGCCAGCGAGCAACCCAGACGTTAGCAGGCAGGCAAACGGTTCTAGTAGAGTGTATGGATCCTGCATGGCGGGTGTTTGTAACCGCTGAAATTGATGGCAAAATCTCTGCCGTGGTAGCTAGACAAGGTATTCTAAGGCAAGCCATCATAAATCCAAGCGATGTTGAACTACGTGCAGTGCCTATTAACGAGGTACGTCGTGGATGGCTAGAGTCGGTCGAAAATGTTGTCCACGCGCGTGCTAAGCGCGCTATTCGACCAAACACTGTGATCAACCTCACCATGCTTGACCCACCCTATTGGGTAATCGATAAACAAGAAGTTACAATTATCACTCAAGTTAGTGGTCTTGAAATCCGTACCACAGGGATTGCTTTGTCCAACGCGATGCAACATGAGCAAGTAGAGGTCAGAAATAAAAACTCTAATATTGTTATCACCGGCATAGTTATTGCTCCCAACACAGTATCTGTACCCTAGACAGCACAAACCTTATAAAAATTAAGACAATATACCTAGCGTATAAGACATAAAAAAATAATTAAAGCTTTCCAATATTAGCCGTTAAAGTCTATAGAATTGCAAAAGATGCTGATAAAATAGCGTTGAGAATGAGGGTTTATAATCATGGATATCAAAAATTTAAATAACAATCTGACCAGCACTCGCTCTCATGAGCCTGCAAAATCGTCAGAAAAAGCGACACCAAATAATAGCATTAACGATGGCAACAAACCTTCGTCTGACAAGGTAACCTTGACATCCTTGTCTGCTCAAATACGTGAAATTGAGAAACGCGCAGCCTCTGCCCAGTCTTCCAATGAAGCCAGAATTGCAGAGCTGAAACGTGCTATTGACGATGGTAGCTACAAAGTAGATGCTAGTCGAGTAGCGGATAAACTTATCACCACTGAATTATTGTTCGCTCGAGCATAATTCACTAATTTATTGATTCGTACCCTATGTCAGTCATCAATCGTAATGAGCTTTCCCTCCAGCTTGAACAATTGATGACTGACTTGGAAACCTTCAAAAGTCTACTTGAACAAGAATCTCTGCTACTTAACCATAACAAGATTCCACAACTTAACGAAATCCTCTTACAAAAACAATCTATAGCCGATCAGCTAGATGAAAAAATTGCTAAACTTCAAGACCAATTCTCTATTAGCTTAATAGAATATTCACAGCTTCCTACATCGAACTTAACTTCTGACCAACATCAGATAATTAATATAATTATCAACCTAAGCAATCAATGCTTTCAATTAAATCGTAAAAATGGCATGATTATCTCCGGTCTTAGTCATCTGAACAACGAACTGCTCAGACAACTCGCTCCCGATGAAAACAATATTAATCTTTATGGGGCATCTGGAAAAACTAAAGCATCAGATACTAAAAAAACATTAGGAACGGCATAAGCCCTTAATTTTAATAAGATATTCTAAATTAAAGTGACAAACTATGACACAAGAGCAACGCAGTTTTTTTCGCCTCGATGTTATGCTACCTTGCAGCTACCGAATCTTAAGTCCTGAGCAAGCTAAAAGCGCCCCTCTTCCGACGCATGCAGACAGTGGATTCATAGAAAAATACTTTATGCATAACCTGGTCGAGCTTGATAAAGAAATAAACGATCTCGTTGACCAAATTGGCACCAAAAGCACCATTCTAGCCGATGCTTTAACAGCGATTAATAATAAAATCTCATTTATTATGCAAACCATCGATCAAGATAAGCTGACCCAATGCATTCCTCAACGCATGGTAAACCTCAGCGCGGGCGGAATTTGTTTTAGCATCAATGAAAAAATCACCCAAAATGACGTCATAGATGTACTACTTGTACCATTAAAACAAGAAGCACCCATCATTGCCCGCTGTCATATTGTCAAAATCACCAACAGTGGTGACAGCGATATTGTGTCATTAAAATTTGATAACTTGAGTGAAGATGATCGCAGAAAATTGGTTTATTTTATTCAGACCAAAGAAGTCGAAGCAGCCAATAAGCTTCGACACGCTAGAGATTAATGCTAATTTCTAGGCGCCAAAAATATTTAGCGCCTAGAATTACCAAGCATTTTTAAAGCCATTTAATTGAACAACCCATACTCGGAATCTGCTCAAGTGGCCCTTGCCCTGTTTCGGCAACCAGCTTCATCGCCTCAAACAAATCTCTACGAACATCCGGCTCAGCTGCTTGTTTTCGTGAGGCATCAAGCCGACCTCGATACTGCAACTTTAGCTCCGCATTAAAACCAAAAAAATCTGGCGTACAAATAGCCCCATAAGCCTTAGCCACCTGCTGGGTGTTATCGATTACATAAGGAAACGGAAAACGCCATTTTTCAGCTACCCGCTTCATATTTTCAAACGAGTCCTCTTGATATTCATTCGGGTCGTTCGACATAATCGCAATAGTGTTAACCCCTAATCCCTTGAGCGCTAGGCAATCACGGACTAAGCGATCTTGAATTGCTTTGACATAGGGGCAGTGATTACAGATAAAAGCAACTAAAAGCCCCTTCTCACCCCTAGCTTTGTCCAAATTCCATAATTGACCATCAACGCCTAATAATTCGAAATCAACAGCATCACGCCCAAATTCACAAACCGGGGTAGTTAAACTCACCATAATGAAAAACTCCTTTTCACTCTAAACACTATTCTAAGATATTTATTCCAAACACCTCTTCTGGGGCTGGATACCCAAAAAAAGGATAAAAAAGTCAATTCTAGGCACAAAAAACATTGTTAAGCTTCTGCCAAACGTTGCAATAACGAAAACGACAGATTTTAAACACCTATTCGTTCATAACTTTGCACAAATCTCAGATCACCAGGCCTGGTTACCACTTTATCAACCAAAGCTGCTATTTGACTCATTATTCTAATGTGTCATAATAGCATATTGCGCCGATTTGATAATCAGCTTGCGGGCGCGTTACTAAGTACGGCTAAAGCGAGGAGTTTTCCCGCCTCTTTCCGTACCTCACTTTTGTTTTTTTGAATTGCGAGGTTAAACATGACTACCACTGTTTTTACATCTGAATCCGTTTCTGAAGGCCATCCTGATAAAATTGCCGACCAAATTTCTGACGCCATGTTGGATGCGATTATGCAACAAGACCCGCGCGCGCGCGTCGCCTGCGAAACCTTTGTTAAAACCGGCATGGTGTTGATCGGTGGTGAAATCACCACCAGCGCCTGGGTTGATCAAGAAGAATTGGTACGCAAAGTCGTTAAGGACATTGGTTATGACAGCGCTGACCTGGGTTTTGACGGCGACACCTGTGCGGTACTCACCGCGATTGGTAAACAGTCTGCTGAAATCGCCATGGGCGTCGATGAGTATGACGACCACGAACAAGGCGCCGGTGACCAAGGCCTCATGTTTGGTTATGCCTCGAATGAAACCGATGTGTTGATGCCTGCACCTATTTATTATGCCCACCGTTTAATGGAGCGCCAAGCGCAAGTGCGTAAATCCGGCGAACTACCCTGGTTGCGCCCGGATGCGAAAAGCCAAGTCACCCTGCGTTATGAAAACGGCCAACCGGTAGCCATTGATGCGGTGGTGCTCTCGACGCAACATAGCCCTGACATTGAAAATGCCGCGTTGCGTGAAGCAGTGATGGAGCTGATTATCAAGCCGACATTGCCGGCAGAATGGTTGCACGCTAAAACCCAGTATCACATTAACCCGACCGGGCGTTTTGTGATTGGCGGCCCGGTGGGTGATGCCGGTTTAACTGGGCGTAAAATCATTGTGGACACCTATGGCGGTATGGCGCGCCACGGTGGCGGCGCCTTCTCCGGCAAAGACCCGTCTAAAGTGGATCGTTCTGCCGCTTATGCCGGACGTTATGTAGCGAAAAATATTGTCGCAGCAGGCCTGGCGGACAAGTGCGAAATTCAAGTGTCTTATGCGATTGGTGTCGCCGAACCGACGTCGATTAGCATCGACACCTTCGGCACGGAAAAAATTGCGGTCGAAAAAATCGAGCAGTTGGTACGTCAACATTTTGACCTGCGCCCGAAAGGCTTGATTGCGATGCTGGATCTTTATCGCCCGATTTACCAAAAAACCGCCGCGTACGGCCACTTTGGTCGTGAACTGCCTGAGTTCACCTGGGAAAAAACCGATAAAGCCGCCGCCCTTCGCGCTGACGCCGGTTTATAGTCGACATTAAACCCAGCAGTGCGTAACCTTATGCTCCAGCGACGCCTCTTTTTTCGCAGAAAAAAGCCGAAGGAGTCGGGGCATAAGGTGAGAGCACTTGGCGTGCAACATACAAAACAGGACGCAAGTCATGAAATCACAACAAAAATACCCACAAGGCTTTAGCCTAGAATGTTTTCCGCCACGCACGGCGGAAGGCAGTGACAAGCTTAACCAAGTGATTGATGAGTTAAGTGTGCTCAACCCTGAGTATATCTCCGTCACCTACGGCGCAGGTGGCACCACCCAAGAAAAAACCCTTGAAACCGTCACCCACATTCAGCAAAACACCCGCTTTGATGCCGTGCCGCATTTAACCTGCATTGGCGCGACCAAAGACAGTATTCGTGCGTTACTAAAAACCTATCAAGACCTCGGCATTAAGCGCATTGTCGCATTGCGCGGTGACATGCCCTCCGGCATGATGGACCCGGGTGAGTTTAAATATGCGGCTGATCTGATTGCCTTTATTCGCCAAGAAACCGGCGATCAGTTCACGCTGGAAGTCGCCGCCTACCCGGAAACCCATCCGCAAGCACGCAATTGCGATCAAGGGATTAAACACTTTAAACACAAGGTCGATCAAGGTGCCGATGCCGCGATTACCCAGTATTTCTTTAATGCCGACAGCTATTTCTATTTTATTGATAGCTGCGAAAAAGCGGGCATCGACCTGCCGATTGTGCCGGGCATTATGCCGATTACCAATTACGAGCAGTTGATTCGATTTTCCGCCATGTGCGGCGCCGAAGTGCCGCGTTGGTTGAAATGTCGTTTAGAAAGCTTTGATGAAGACACGGCCAGCTTGCGTGCCTTTGGTCAGGACTATGTCACCCGCCTTTGTCAGCGCTTGCTCGATAACGGCGCGCCCGGCCTGCATTTCTACAGCATGAACAAAACCCAGCCGACGCTCGATATCGTGCGCGATCTCAACTGGCGCAACGACAACATGCAGCTGTAAATCTGCAATCTAATCGAGCCAAGCGATGCGTATTCCACGGTTTTATTTAGCAGCGAACTATCAACCAGGCCTGGTGATTGAGCTAGACAAGGATCAAGCGCACTATGCGCTGACTGTATTGCGGCTAAAAAATGGCCATCAAATTCAGGTGTTTGATGGCCAAGGCCAACAAGCCGATGCTCGCCTGCAGGTGATAGGTCGGCGTGATGCGCAGGTGGTGTTGGGCGACACCCTCACCAGGCCTGGTTGCGAATCCCCGCTCAACACCTTGTTAGTGCAAGGCATTTCGCGCGGCGAACGCATGGATTATAGTTTGCAAAAAGCGGTGGAATTGGGTGTCAGCGCGATTCAACCGGTGTTTACCGAGCGCTGCGAAGTCCGACTCGATGAAGACAAGGCTGAAAAACGCCGCCAACAATGGCAAGCTCTTGTGATTAGCGCCTGTGAACAATCCGGCCGCTGTGTCGTGCCGGAAGTCAAACCGCTGATTACCCTCGAACACTGGTTTGACGAAAACCCACACCAACCAGGCCTGGTGCTGGATCCTTACAGCACAAAAACCCTCAATGAAATCGAAAAGCCCAATCTAACGCAAAGCCTCGCATTACTCATCGGCCCCGAAGGCGGCTTGACCGAACAGGAAGTCGAACAGGCACAAGTACAGGGTTTACAAGGCATACGGCTCGGCCCACGCATTCTGCGCACCGAAACCGCCGCCCCGGTCATCCTCAGTTTACTGCAAGCGCGCTGGGGCGATCTTTAGCAATAAAAATCCAATTTCCTACTAAAAAAGTCAGAAATTACTGATTTTGTTTTTGTTATAATTTATCGATTTAGTAATCATTTAAAGAGATGGAAACCATGCCTCACTCCTATCAAGTTCCACACCTAAAAACGGCTTTAAAAGGCCCTCTACTCGAACTTGAAGCTCACCTGCTCGACCACAGCGTTGCGATTGAGGCTTGGTTTCGCCAACAATTCCGTGACACGCCAGCACCCTTTTATGCTTCGGTTGATCTCAGAAATGCTGGCTATAAATTGGCTCCCGTTGACACAAATCTTTTCCCGGCTGGATTTAACAACCTCCACTCAGACTTAAGACCGCTTGCGGTTCAAGCAACTCAAAATGCGATTACCCAAGCCTGCCCGGTTACCGATGGGGTATTAATTATTCCTGAAAACCATACACGCAATATGTTCTATTTGGAAAACCTGTGCACACTTAAAGAGATTATTGAAAACGCAGGCTATGAAGTCCACATTGGATCACTTAACGCGGATATTACACAGGCTACCGACATCGCCTTGCCATCAGGCAAAACAATCACGCTTAAGCCGTTAAAACGCCAAGCTGAAAGGGTCGGCGTAGATAATTTCTTCCCTTGTGCCGTACTTTTGAATAACGATCTCAGCGGTGGTCGGCCTGGAATTCTAGAAGGCATAGAACAAACTTTGCTTCCACCTCTTGAACTAGGTTGGGCAACACGTTACAAAACACAACACTTTAATCATTACAAAGATGTCGCACAAAGCTTTGCCGAACTAGTTGAGATTGATCCTTGGTTAATTACCCCTGAGTCCGTGCAATGTGGAGAGATCGATTTTAAAAACCATATCGGTTTGGACCGCTTGGCCAATACGGTCAATCAGGTACTCGCCAAAACTGCCGACTATTACCATACCCATGACATTGACTGTAAACCCTTTGTGATTATTAAATCAGATAGTGGAACCTATGGCATGGCCATTATGTCGGTCTATAATGCAGAAGACGTGCTCAACTTAAACCGCAAACAACGCAATAAAATGACGTCAGCCAAAGAGGGATTAAGTGTTGATAAAATGCTAGTTCAAGAAGGTGTTTATACCTTTGAAACGGTGGAAGAAGCAGTCGCTGAGCCGGTAGTTTACATGATTCACAACCATGTGATTGGTGGTTTCTATCGGATTCACACTGGGAAAACCGCAACCGACAATCTGAACAGCCCCGGAATGCACTTTGAACCCATGTCTTTTCAACAGTCGGGAGTTTTGCCCGACCAAACTCAAGATCCTGATGCAGAGCCTAATCGCTTCTATGCCTACGGAGTGGTCGCTCGCTTGGCACTATTAGCCGCTGCGCGTGAAATTCAATCTGCGAAAAATAAAGTCTAGTTTTTAGCGCCTGCTGAACAAGTCCATTCGGCTAAAACGCAGGCGTTCCAAATTAATATAAACCACATTAAATACAACCAAAGCAAAAACACCGGCACCGCCGCCAAAGCACCATAAACAAGATCATAGGTTGGAAAGGCAGAAATATACCAAGCAAAACCGGTTTTTAACAATTCAACCTTAATCGACGCCATTAAAGCAACCCACCAGGCCTGCTTCCAGCTTACCTGGCTCATAGGTACAAATTTAAACAACAGCATAAAACCCAAAACACTAAAAATTAAGGGCAAACTACTCATCAACTGGTTCACGCCCCGGCTCACTGTCATATCGCCTAGCAACAAAGGCCAAGCGAGAACATAACTGCTTGCCACCAGACTCAAACCCAATAACAAAGGACCTAGCAAACTCACACCTAAATAATTAAGCAAACTAACCCACCAACGTCGCTGATAATCTGCATTCCACATTGCATTGATTTTCTGATCAATCGTCCACAGCAATATTAAAGTCGTGACTAACATGACAACCAGGCCAGGCGTAGTCAATCGGCTGGCTTGCTCAGCAAACAAGGTTAAATAACTCTGAATAACGGGCTGAGATTCAGGCATCAAATGCGCCACCACTAATTGCATCACTAAATGCTGAAAAGGCTCAAACCATTCAGAAGCAGAAAATAAGCTCAACATCACCGCTAGCATCGGAACTAAACCAATCAATGTTGTATAAGCTAAAATAGCCACCGCCTCGCTTCCTCGCTGATGCCAAAAGCGAAGAAACACCTTTTTCCAAAAATTCAAACCCATCAATATACCCATTGTTTCGCCTTTTAACACAGCTTAAAACCCAATTACATTTTATCTTACAAAACATTTAAAAATAGCGATAATACCCTTTCAAACTATTAGCCATAAAGCGACTCAATGGAAACAAACGCAAAAAAATCACACTATCTGGTTTTAGGTAGCTATTTAATTATTATATTAATCATGATTGTGGCCAGTTTATTTGCCTCTCATCTTGAGCGCAAGCTGCAACAAGCGATCACGCAATTAGAGCAAAAGACCCTACTTAAGGACCAGGTCGAAAACCTATATCAACACGCCCGCAATCGAAGTGTTTTACTTTTCCGATTAGTCAATAGTCGTGATATTTTTGAAAAAGACCAATTTAACATGCAACTGTCAGCGGAAGCGAGTGCGATGATTTTGATTGTTGACTCACTTGGTCAGCAAGCCACTTCGCCCATCACACAAAACCACCTGCAAAACCTTCTCTCAGAGTTCGAACAAAACTACCGTAAACAGTCTCAGGTGGTCACACTCGCATTTGAAGAAGAATACGAACTGGCTAGTAGCCTGTTGGTTTTTGACACCCTGCCCCATCAAGAGGGGGCGCTGAGTATTTTTCGACAATTAAAAAGTCACTATCATCAACAGATCAACAGACAGCAACAGGAAGTTAATCACCTAATCACACAAATAAAAAACTACTGGAGCGGTGTTCTTGGACTGGTTCTATTATTGCTACTTATTTCTGCAAGAACCACTTTTCTAAAACTCAGAAAAGCCGATAGGATTCAACAAGAGTTTAAACAAAAACTGACACAACAGGTTAATGAGCGCACTCAAGAACTTGTTCTCGACAGCAGCATTCTTCATAACATTCACGAAGCCTTTGCGATTACTAACCAGCAAGGAACTATTGTTAAAACTAACCAGCCTTTTGAAAACCTAATTAAAGATAAGCCAACCTCGATAAACAAATCGATTTGGCATCAACTTGAACAACTATTTTACGGGTTTGAATCATCAAAAATACTCAACCAACTCAGTCAACAAGATCACTTTCGACAAGAAGTGCTTCTTCAGCAAGATGAAGATATTCATTTTTTAATTGATATTTTTAGAAACAATGATCCTCGACTTGATCATCAACACTTATGCTTTCTTTTAACTGATATCAGCCACTTTAAAGCGACACAGAACGAACTCGAAGACCTAGCAAATTACGACAATGTAACCGGCTTAGCAAACCGCCACTTGTTTCAAAACACACTACAAACCTGGATTAAAGATCAATATGTCTTTAGTGTATTTTTTGTCGACCTAGATAACTTCAAATGGATCAATGACACCCAAGGCCATGCTGAAGGAGATCATGTACTAGCGCAAGTCGCTACGTTATTAGCCAGACTTATTCCTGACCAAACTCAGAACCTAGTTGCTCGTCTGGGTGGGGATGAGTTCGCCCTGTTATGCAGAAACCTTGACGAACGCGCGATAGCTACGCTTGCTAATGCAATGATTCAGGGCGTTTATCAGCTCTACCAAGGCATTAACCCTTCTAAAACACTGGGATGCAGCATTGGTATCGCCCACTACCCAAGAGACGGCCAAAGCCGCGAAGACTTAATGCGCCATGCTGATTATGCCATGTACAAAGCGAAGGAGCAGGGCAAAAACCGCTATTGTTTATTCTCCGATGACATGAATGAACAAATCCATTATCTCTATGACATGGAAATTCAGTTACATCGCGCACTTGAAAAACAAGAGTTTTACATGGTTTACCAACTGCAATACCAACTTAACACTCTTGAGGTATCCGGGGCGGAAACACTCATTCGGTGGCAATCTGAAAACCGTTTTATTTCTCCAGCTGAATTTATTCCTTTGGCGGAACGATTTGGGCTCATCCAATCGATTGGCCGTTATGTTTTAAATGCCACACTTGAACAACTTAACCAATGGAAACAATCTTGCATCGCCATACCGCGTGTGGCCATTAATGTTTCTAGTGCACAACTTAACGGCGAAGGATTTGTTGACGATGTCAAACGTCAGCTCCAGCACTATCAGATTGCACCCCATCAACTGGAACTTGAAATCACTGAAAGCCTATTAATGGATCACCTAAGCGAGGACAATAAAGCCCTGCAGGCCTTGCAGGAAAAAGGCTTAGAAATTGCGATAGATGATTTTGGAACTGGTTATAGTTCATTAGCTTACATTAAGCATCTGAACGTCGACCGCATTAAAATTGACCAAGGATTTATTAAAGACCTAGAATACAATGCTGAATCCTACTCAATCGTTAAAACGATTATTACTATGGGACATAGTTTAGGATTAAAAGTAATCGCAGAAGGTATCGAAACGATTAATCAATTAATCATATTACGCGATCTCGGATGTGACGAAGGCCAAGGTTATCTACTCGCCAAACCGGAAAAGCCAGAGAACCTAAGCTTTGATGCGCTAACCGAATTAAATCAGATCAGTCAAAAAAACTAAAAAAACGATTAGCGAACCAGAGCAGACTCAACCTGTTGACGCACCGCTACCCCCTTCAAACGCTCAATTAAGTGCAAAGCAAAATCCATCGCGGTTCCTGGCCCACGAGATGTAACAACTGAACCGGCATCAACCACTGCCTGGTTAGAATAGCGCATATCTTTTGCTGGCGACTGATCAAGCACACCCGGATAACTAGTTGCATCTAAACCATCGAGCAAGCCTGCCTTTTTAAGCACCTTCGGCGCCGCACAAATGGCTGCGACTAAATGCCCCTGCTCAACTGTTCGTCGCAATAAGGATAGAACACGCGAATCCTCAGCTAAAAAATCAGCCCCCGGCAATCCACCCGGTAAAACCACTAGATCATAATTTTGTGTTATAGCCTGCTCTAACTCTATTTGAGCTTGAATCACCACACCACGTGAGCAGCAAATTAAACGATTGGCATCCAAGCTGGCCGTCACCACATCAACCTTGGCTCTTACCAACAAATCAATAATGGTGACAGCCTCTAACTCTTCACAGCCTTGCGCTAATGGCACGAGCACTCGAGCCATAAATTAACGTCCTCGACTCATAAAGACCATGCTTCTCAATAAATTGAGTGCTTCATGCAATTCATAATCCTCAGCTAATAGGTCTGCCTTTTCTTCAGTATCAACCTGCTCTTCGTCTTTTTTACCATTACCCAAATGGTTCTCCAGAGTGGCTTCCGTTCTTAAACCCAAGCCAATGTTTGCGACACGCTCAACATTTACACGGTCTATTACAATATCAGGCTTAATACCTTCAGCTTGGATAGAACGACCCGACGGAGTGTAATAAAGTGCGGTGGTTAACTTAATCGCTGCACCATTATTTAAAGGTAACAAAGTTTGCACCGATCCCTTGCCAAAGGTTGTACGTCCCACCACCAATGCACGACCATGATCTTGAAGCGCACCGGCTACAATCTCAGAAGCCGATGCAGAACCTTCATTAACTAGAATAATTAATGGCCGCCCCTGTAACAGATCACCCCGTTTAGCTTCAAAACGCATCTTAGCACTGTCAATTCGACCTTCAGTATAGACAATGAGACCCTCATCTAAAAATACATTACTAACATCAACCGAAGCATTTAAAACGCCCCCTGGGTTGTTGCGCAAGTCTAATATAAGCCCTTTCAACGGCCCCTCATTTTCCTTATCTAGCGTGCGAATAGCATCCACTAAATCTCGACCTGTACGAACTTGGAACTGACTTATACGCACATAACCTAAATCCTTGTCCAACATGCGTTGACGCACACTTTTAACTTTAATAACCGCTCGCGTTAGTTCCAACTCAATCGGTTCGCGCTGCCCTTGACGCATAATGGTCAGCTTAATCGTACTTCCCGGTTCACCACGCATTAGCTTGACCGCGTCGGTTAAACTCATACCCTTAACCGATTTATCATCTAGGCGAATAATCAAATCACCCGCCTGAACCCCAGCACGCTGCGCAGGCGTATCATCAATCGGGGCAATGACTTTTACAAACCCATCTTCAGTACCGACCTCCATACCCAACCCGCCAAACTCACCACGGGTATGCTCTTCTACCTTTTCAAAATTTTCAGGAGGCAAATAGGCTGAATGAGGATCCAAATTGGATAGCATGCCACTAATTGCATTTTCAAGCATTTTGCTGTCTTCAATTGGCTCTACATAACTGCTGGATATGCGCTCATAAACCTCAACAAACGCTCGCAGTTGCTCTATAGGCAAAGATTGCAGGCTTTGTGTTTGACGATCAGCCATCACACTCGTACCCACAACAAGCATCGCGCCCAAGACCACACCAGTTAATACCCACATGGTCTTTTTCATATAGGTTAATTTAGTCACATTCATCTCCAAGTTTGTATACCAATTTAAGGTTACATATTAAATTTATTTTGATAAAGGTCAAGTTTAGCTGACAAATCCACCTAGTTTCTATTAGAATTTGATTAAATATTAATGTTTTCACAAAAACGAAAACAATCTAGGCAACAAACAACATAATAAAAATGAGGCGGATACCCAAAAATGTCAGAATCTGATTTATTTGAAATGAAAGAAGATAATATTGTTAAGGCATCAAAAGCACTTAAAGCAATGGGACATCCCTTAAGGTTAAAAATACTCTGTGTATTAAGTGATGGTGAGTTGCCAGTAATGGATATTGTTTCCAAAGTAGGCACAACACAAAGCAATGTATCACAACATATTGATATTTTGCGTGAAAAAGGAATCCTTTCATCACGACGTGACGGAAGTCGGATATTATGCCAAGTTGCTGATAAAGAAATTATCAACCTACTGCATGCAATGCAATCAACCTTCTGCCCAACCGAGGCATAACTGAATTACACCAGCCTAGCGAATTAGCTAGGCTGCGTTGATTTGAAGGCGCATTCTTAAATCAAAATTATTGCGCTCTAAAACCTGCCCTAAGCTATCAGTGTTCTGATTAGTTTGATTACGGGGATCTATAGAATTCGCCTGAGCTGGCAATGCCTGATTTTCATTAAGACTACTTGGCGCACTTCTATCATTAGTCTCCTCAGACGTTTTTAATTCATCAGCACGCTCTGCTTGTAACTCGCTTCTGGCTTGCGCTTGCAATTGCGATGCTTGTGCAGCGACTTTAAAATCCTGCGCTGAAGGCTGTGCCGGTGCCAAAGCAGCACGTTGCACAACCATCATTTTCTGTATCGTGGCTTCTGGATCTCCAGAAACGGGAGAGGTATCAATTCCGACCGAACCACCTACTGCATATTTCTGACCATCTGGCCCGGTTTGATAATCATAGTTAATACCGCCTGTAGCATAGGGGCCTGCTGCACTTAAATGAGCCTGCTCATGAGTGCGCACTTCCTGATCACGCGCACGCAATTGAGCAATAACCTGTTCAAAAGCTAATTGTTGCTGAGCAGCCTGTCGTTCTTCGCTAACATCGTTGGTTTCAACCTTCGGTTCCAAAGGCCGATCTTCAATCGGACTCGCCCTTTCAGGTTTATTTACCCTATACGAAGAATCTATTGCCTCTGATTGCTTCACGGATTGCGGAATCATAATGGATTGGCTCGGTTGAGACTGCATCAGTGATGGTGCTTTGGCTAGCCAAGCAGACGACATATATTTAGTCGCATTCATCAAATCCATAACTCAAAACCCTTTTAAATCAATTAAATACAATGGTAGCACATTAAGCAGTCGATAAGCAAAGTCCTAATTCCAGAAAATTTATACTTTAATTGTACAAAAACTTTACTTTAGACCATAAATATACAATACTAGTACAACGTTACAAAAAATTATATATTTTGATCCTATACAACACTCGCAAGGAGTGAATGATGCGCAACAATCATCCCATTACTGAACAAGAACACCTGCTCTCACCCAATTTAACACTGGTATCTAAGACTGACTTAAAAGGCACGATTATTGATTGCAACGATGCCTTTGAAGCAGCCAGCGGCTTCAGTCGCAAAGAACTATTGGGCCAACCTCACAACTTGGTTCGTCATCCAGATGTTCCACAAGCCGTCTTTGCAGACATGTGGGCTGATTTACAACAAGGCATCCCCTGGACTCAATATATTAAAAACAGGCACAAAGATGGTGGTTTTTACTGGGTTAGAGCGCAAGCAACGCCACTTTATAAAGACGGAAAAATCTCAGGGTTTCTGTCGGTGCGCAACCCTATTTCAGCTCAAGAAAAACAACAAGCGACCCAAAACTATCAACTTATTTCTAGCGGACAAGCCAAAATAAAGCATGGCAAAATTTATCAAGGGATGGATATTAAAGCAGCCCTAAATTCCAATTTAATTAACCCTGGGCTAATATTAGGTTCAGCAACCTTATTATTCGCTTTTTTACCGATATTAACAACCGGTTTTGATAGCCACTTCTCACCATTAAACATCATCCTTGCAGGCCTGCTGGTTTTATTTATGTTCGGCTACGGAATGGCACTCAACAAAACTCAGCGCGCAGCGATTCAAAATTTACAAGCTCTCGCTGCCGGTGAAGACTTAAGGATACAACCCACGAACCCTAAAAGCTTTTCTGCACTGATTCATAATGCGATTCAATCGGTCAATCTTGCCTTTAAATCTAAAACGGATGAAAGTGCTCACCAATTGGATGAAGCCAACCAACTGAGATTTGCATTTGATAAGCTGAAAAGCAGCGTCATGATGATTGATGATAAATTTAACATCACCTATTCCAATGAAAACATGAACAAGTTTTTGCTTGAACGCGAAGCAAAACTTAAGCAACTAGCGCCTCACTTTGATGCCGCTAACCTCATTGGAAAAAACATCGACATTTTTCATAAACACCCTGGCCACCAGCGAGCGATGATTAGCAAAATGCAGGAACCCTCAAGCGTTAGAATTGAAATTGGTGGTTTTCACCTCGAACTGGCGATGTTGCCAATAAAAAACCGTGCCAATCAAAGGGTTGCTACTCTGGTTGAATGGATTGATCGCACTCAAGAAGTACAACTACTTAACCATGTCGCGGCCACCGTAAAGAGAGCTCAGAATGGTTACCTAGGCGAACGCATTGATGTTGATCAACTTGAAGGCGTTGCACATGAACTCAGCACCTCGATCAATCAACTGATGGATGGTATTCAAGTTGCGATGAATGATGTCATCAGAGTAACCTCTGCAATGTCGGAGGGCGATTTAGGTCAACAAATTGAAAACAACTTTGAGGGTGAATTGGGTGAACTAAAAGAGGCGATTAATCTATCAATAGACCGGCTAAAAAATACCATCGATATTTCGGTAACAGCAGCACAGGTTGTCGACAGCGCTGCGCAAGATGTTTCTCAGGGTTCACGCAACTTGAGTCTTCGGGTTCAAGATCAAGTCAGTGCGGTTGAAGAATCAACCACAACTATTGAGCAAATGAATGCCAATATTCAACTTAATAACCATAACACTCAACAAGCTTCCCAAGTTGCGCTCGGCGTTCAGGTCAAAGCCCAGCAAGGTGAAAAGGTAATGGGACAAACAATTGAAGCAATGCAACATATTCAAGAATCCAGCTATAAAATTGCAGACATTGTAACCATCATCGACAGCATTGCTTTCCAAACCAATTTATTAGCCCTCAATGCGGCGGTTGAGGCCGCTCGCGCTGGCGATCATGGTCGTGGATTTGCGGTCGTCGCTGGTGAAGTCCGTGCCCTAGCACAAAAGTCAGCCGATGCTGCTAAGGAAATAAAAAACCTTATTAGTGAGAGTGTGCAGCGCATTGACCAAGGAACTCGACTAGCTAGCGAGTCTGGGGATGTGCTTAAACAAATTACTCATGCCGTAGATGAAGTGACCGGGATGATTCAACAGATTGCCAATGCCAGTGCAGAACAAGCGCTTGGTATCCAGCAGGTGCAATCCGCCATTGTCAAAATTGACAGTCTAACTCAACAAAACGCTCATCTGGTTGAGCAAACCGCTTCAGCATCTGAAAGTATGCGTGAACAGGCTAAAGCCTTAAACCAAGAAATGGCTTTCTTTAATACCCAACAATATCAAGTATCAGGCCATCGAGCCAACAACAAGATTATTGGTCTACCTGTTAGAGGACACCCTACTAAAAAATATTCAAATTTGTAACATTAAAATTCAACACTAAATCAATTTAGCGTTGAACCTTTCCGCTTTACCACCTTAGCTGCAGCAAACCTGATTACGTCCCGACCCCTTTGCAATATAAAGTTGTCGGTCTGCTTCAGCAATCAGCCTATCGAAGCTCGGCTCATTAAATGTAATACCAATACTCACCGTCATTTTAAAGCCCATATAGGCCTCTGAGTCCTGTTCTATTGATTGTCGAAACGTCTCTGCCAGAGCCAAAACCTGCTGTTTATTACTACACTCACCGGCAACAATAAACTCTTCACCACCAAATCGAGCAACCACAAAATCACCAAAAAACTGTTTCAGTCTATTTGCAGTAAAGCGAATAGCATCATCGCCCTTTGGATGACCATAGTGGTCATTTATTTTCTTAAATAAATCGATATCGACCAACAAACCAAAAGCACAGTTTGTTAACCAGGCCTGATAATGATTTTCGCCCTGTTCGATAAAAAACCGACGATTGTTCAACCCGGTTAAGCCATCTGTGCGCGATAGATGCTGTATTTCCAGATAAGTTCGCTGTAAATCAATGCTTTGGTTAACGCGTGCATAGAGCTCGTCTGCCCCAAACGGCTTAACGATATAATCAGTTGCGCCATACTTCATATATTTTAAGGCCAATGGTGTGCCATCCACTGAATCAATACACGCAAGAATCGGGAGCTGGTAAAACTCAAACTGACTTCTTACCGCTGATAAATGATGCAACCAGTCCTGTTCACAGGCCTTATCCCCGACAATCAGGAGACTGGGTAATGTCTTAGCCAATTCTTTTATCAAGGCGGCATCCTGATCGAAAACTCGCAATTTGAAACGATGAACAGATAACAAACCCACCAATTTTCGTGCCAAGGGGTCTGAAAGATTTGCTAACCAGATTTCACGTTGGTCATTGGTCAACAATAAATCCAAAGCTCTAATCAGATAACTAATCGCGGCAGGTCCATCTTTAACAATAAAATCGGCAACCCGCTCCTTCATAATGCGTTGGCGCAGATTCTCATCAAGACTGGCAGTGAGCACAATCGTGGTAATCTGAGCTTCTCGTAACAGTTTAATCGACTCACCATGTGGCGCATCAGGCAGATTTAAATCACTAAGGGCTAACGAAATGTCATGATGAACAGAAAGAAGTTGCGCGGTTTGCTCAAGATCATAAGCCAATAAAACCTCGACATCAAAATGACTTTCTACTGTCTGTTTTAGTAACAGGGCCATAGATTTTTGATCTTCAATTACAAGAATTTTTTTCATTCGCTGACCAATCTTGTTAGAATACGCGAGTTAGTTAATTGCTTAACCGCTCATAGTTTAACGGGATAAAACGGCTGCCTCCTAAGCGGCAACTCCAGGTTCGAGTCCTGGTGAGCGGACCAAACACGCATGCAATAAATTCAATACCACCAATTAATTCCATTCCATTATATGTGCAACAATCTGATTAGCGGCATCTAATTTCGCAATTTTTTCTAGTGTCTCCGAAGCCTGAATCAATCTATCACGATGCAAACCTTCCATAATCGCTTTCGCTAACATTTCCGGTGTCAAAACATCCTGCTGTATAACCTCTGCCGCACCGACTTGAGCCATAAACGCGGCATTAGCCGTTTGATGATCATCCACCGCATAAGGAAACGGAACTAAAATAGCAGGCCTAGCAGCAGCCATTAATTCACTCACCGTTAAGGCCCCTGCACGAGATACCACCAAATGGGTTTTTTGATAGGCCGCAGCCATATCGCTAATAAAGGCAAACACTTCAGCTTCAACGCCTAACGCCTGATAAGCCTGCTGAGTCTGAATCACGTCCTGTTGGCCGGTTTGATGAAGCACCTTCGGACGCTGAGCCTCAGGAATAAGCGCTAAGGCTTGAGGCAGCGTTTGATTTAGTACTCGCGCTCCTCGGCTCCCGCCTATTACGAGTAACTGTCGAGAATCAGATCGTGTTAACTCATCCGAATCAATGGCCGAAAGGGCTTCAATTTCAGCCCTAACCGGATTACCCATGACCAATAAACGTGGTGATTTAAGATTACTGGGCGGAAAACCACAAAAGATACGTTGCGCAAAACTGGCTAACAGACGATTAGTTAAGCCTGCCACAGCGTTTTGTTCATGCAAGTAAAGCTTGATTCCCATCGACCAAGCCGCTAATCCACCCGGTCCGCAAACAAAGCCACCCATGCCAATAACAATATCAGGATTAACCTGCTTGATGATTTTACGCGCCTGCCACCAGGCCTGGGTTACCTTCAGTGGAGCCCATAACCAGCCTTTGATACCATTGCCACGTAATCCTTGAATTCTGATAGCAGAAAAAGTTAATCCAGCTTGCTGAACCCACTGCTCTTCCAAACCCTGTTCGGTACCCAGCCAATGAGTCGCTATGCCCTCTTTAGCAAAAGCATGCGCTAAGGCAATTCCAGGAAAGACATGACCGCCTGTTCCACCGGCCATCACCATTACTTTTTTAAGCTTGCGCGGTTTCGGGTTCTTCATCGACATGGTTTTTCTCCTGGTAAGGTTCTAGTCGTGCCTCATAGTCAACACGCAATACCAGTGCCATTGCTACACACAACATCATTAAACTTGACCCCCCATAGCTCATAAATGGTAAGGTTAAGCCTTTGGTCGGAAATAAACCCAAGTTTACGCCCATATTGATCATCGCTTGCAATGCGATCCACATCGCGATCCCGAACACCATTAAACCTGCAAACGCATAGCCTCGTTGCTTAGCAAAGGCTGCAATCACAAATAGCCGCCAAACCACAAAACTAAACAATAGAATTAAACCGAACACCCCGATAAAGCCAAATTCTTCGGCAAAGATAGAAAATAAAAAGTCAGTATGTGCATCAGGCAAATAAAGCAGTTTTTGAACACTCGCGCCTAGACCTTGACCAAAAAACCCACCCGAACCGCTGGCAATAAGCGCTTGGATCAACTGATAACCAGTACCGAATGGATCTTGCCAAGGATCCATAAAACTCAGAACCCTTGCTAGGCGATAAGGCGAATAAACCACCAGAGCCCCTAACAACCCTATAACTGGTACCACCGTGAGCAAAAAATAACGCCAAGGAGCACCGGAAATAATCAACATACCGGTTACCACCGCAGCAATTAATAAAGTAGTACCATAATCAGGTTGCAGCAATAACAACAAAGCCATTAATCCAAAAGGCAAGGACAAACGCATAATCGCATTAAAGTCTTCTTTTACAGCGCTTAGATGGCGATGCAAATAACCTGCAACAAAGATAATCGCTGCAATTTTGACAAATTCGGCAGGCTGGAAATTCATAATGACCAATGGCAACCAGCGCTTAGAGCCACCTATTTCACGGCCAAAAACTAATACCATTACCAAAAGAATTAAACCAAAAATAAATAATTTGCCGCGATGTGTTTGCCAAAAGTCAATCGGTACTTTAAAAACCAGCATCGCTAAAAACAAGCCAATACCTAACGCAATCGCTTGACGCACAAAATAATGCGTCGCTATCCCAAAACGCTGCTCGCTGATCGCAACCGAACTGGACAGTACCATCGCCAAACCAAGAAAAACCAATAACATAAGGCTACCAACCAGCCAATAATCGACAGGCCATTCACGCTGCTGTGGCGAATCAAATAAGGCTTTCATACTCGATCAAGCTCCAGCGCTTGCTTTACCCAAGCTGCAAACTTCTCACCCCGGTCATGATAGTTCTCAAATTGGTCAAAACTTGCGCAAGCCGGTGACAACAAAACGATATCCCCTGACACCGCATTTTGCTTTGCAACCGCAACGGCCTGCTCTAAAGTTTGTGTACAAGACATTAAAATCTCACCATCTAACTCAGTAGTTAAAGCTTGTTCAATTAAATGCTGATCTCGACCAAATAGTACCAACTGTTTAGCATACTGATTGAGACTGGATGCCAAAGGCGAAAAATCTGCGCCCTTACCCACGCCGCCTGCAAGTAAAATGAGTTTCCCGCCCTGTTGCTGCGCTTGATAACCTAAACTCTGTATCGCTGTTAAAGTTGCACCTACATTCGTACCTTTCGAGTCATCAATCCAGCTAACGCCATGATGGGTCGCCACCCACTGAGTACGATGCGCCAAACCTCTAAATCGAGATAATACGTCCGTGAAAACTTCTTCAGACAAGTCATAGTCTTGACACAAGGCTATAGCCGCCAATGCGTTAAGTTGATAGTGGGGCGCATTCAATAACATATCCGAAACCTTTACTAAAGGACGACTACCTCGTGACAACCAGGCCTGGTTATCTTGCAGAACCACACCATAGTCTTGCTCCGATTGGGGGTGCTCTAGGCCGAAATAGACTTTTTTAGTTTGACGCGTGACCCAAAAATCAGAAGCATGGCCTTTAGGTAAAACCGCTAGCTCTGTGTCGTTATAAATCTTAGTTTTAGCTTGAATATAAGCATCTAAGCTAGGGTAACGATCCATATGGTCTTCACTGATATTTAAAACCACCGATGAAAGACTATGTAATGAGTAGGTGGTTTCCAGTTGAAAACTAGAAAGTTCTAACACATAAAGATCATAGTCCAATGGGTCTAACAATAGATCCAAAGCCGGACGACCAATGTTTCCACCCATGCCTACCTGAAAGCCGGCCTGTTGCAAGAGTTCTGAAACCAGCGTAGTGACGGTGCTTTTACCGTTTGATCCGGTAATTGCAATAATAGGTTTACTTGCAGCGCGAGCAAACAACTCTATATCACCGATGACTTCAACTCCGGACGCTTCAAAGGAAGCTATCCATGCCTCTGTTCTTGCTACACCTGGGCTGAGGATAATGCGCGAAATCTTTTTTTTCCACGTATTAGGCAGCGTTCCATAGGCAAACTTGACGGCTGGATAATTCTGCTCCAACTGCGGTGCACGAAAATCTTCTCGCGTATCAAATGCCAACATGGGTTCACCGGCTGATGTTAGATAACTCAATACCGATTGACCCGTTAAGCCTAAGCCTACCACTAAATTCAATCTTTTCTACCTCAGTTTCAAACTGGCTAAACCGATCAAGACTAAAATGATCGTTATAATCCAAAAACGTACAATAATCTGCGCTTCCGGCCATTGTTTTTGCTCAAAATGATGGTGCAGAGGCGCCATTAGAAAAACCCGTTTACCACGCATTTTATAAGAACCTACCTGAAGAATGACGGACAAGGTTTCTATCACAAAAATACCGCCCATAATAAACAAGACAATTTCTTGACGCACCGCCACCGCCGTTGCCCCTAAAGCCGCACCCAATGCTAGCGAACCCACATCTCCCATAAACACTTGTGCCGGATGGGTGTTAAACCACAAAAAGCCCAACCCCGCCCCCACTAAGGCTGCCATTAAAACGGTTAACTCGCCTACGCCGGGTATATAGGGAATATCAAGATAACCAGCAAATACCATGTGACCGGATAAATAAGCAAACACGCCCAAGGCTGCTGCAACCATCACGGTTGGCATGATCGCTAGGCCATCCAAACCATCGGTAAGATTCACCGCGTTTGAGGTGCCAACAATCACTAAATAGGTCACCACCATCACCCAAGCACCCAGATAAATAAAGGTATCTTTCATATAAGGAATCAGTAGCTGCGTTTCAGCTGGCACACTGGCGATGGCATAGAAGCCGTAGGCTGCAACAACGCCAATAATACTTTGCCATAGAAATTTGGTACGAGAGCGCATCCCGTTCGGGTCTCTGTAAACCACTTTTTTATAATCATCAATAAAACCGATAATGCCAAAGCCAAACATGGTAAAGCTGACCAATAACAAGTACTTGTTACTTAAATCGCCCCATAACAAAATTGAAATACCCACTGCAAATAAAATCATCGTCCCCCCCATGGTTGGGGTTCCGGCTTTTACCAAATGAGTTTGAGGGCCATCCAATCGAATACTCTGCCCGACTTTAAGCTGGGTAAGACGACGAATCACCATTGGACCAATAAGAAACGAAATAATTAACGCGGTCAGCACCGACATAATCGCACGTACGGTAATGTAATTAAATACACTAAAACCAGTGTGAAACTGGCTTAAATATTGACTAAGATAAATCAGCATGCGACATCCTTTCTAGTAATATTTTTACAACCTGATCCATCTGAGCAGCACGAGAACCCTTTATTAAGATACTTACAGGCTCTTTCGCAACCCTTACTATCGCCATAATTTGTTCAGCCATAACTGAGTGCGCTTGAGGGTCTGAGATACTGAGTGATAACTGCTCGGCATAAGCAGCTAAGCTAAATCTGGTCAAATCCCCGTATCCAAATAAATAATCAATACCTTTCTCCGCAGCATAGCGACCCACCTCACTGTGCGACTGCTCTGCTACCTGGCCTAGCTCGCCCATCTGCCCCAGACACAATATCGTTTTACCGGCGAATCCGGCTAGGGTATCTATCGCGGCTTTTACTGAACTGGGATTTGCGTTATAACTGTCATCAATTAATAAAACATCACCAAACTGGTGTGTTTGAAGCCTTCCCGAAACAGGGTGAAAGCTTTGCAAGCCGGATTGAATTTGCTCAGGCGTCATGCCTAACTCTAAGCATACGGACGCGACCGCAGCGGCATTCATCGCGTTATGACGCCCTAATAAACTCATACACACAGGCAAGGAACTATCTTTGCCAGCCACCCGAAAATGCAATACAAAAACCAGGCTATCAGAATCCTGCCGAATATCACTGACCCAAACGTCCGCCGAATCAGTGGTGCCAAAGATTTTACACTGTCTATTACCCAAGGATTGTTGCCACTGCTCAAAGCCTGGTGAATCCATATTAATCACGCCAACCCCTTGAGCAGTTAAGCCATGAAAAATTTCGCCCTTGGTATCAATAATTCCCTGCAAGCTGCCAAAACCCTCAAGATGAGCTTCTGCCGCCAGGGTAATAACAGCTATATCCGGATGCGCTAAGCGCGTTAAATAACCTATCTCCCCGCGGTGATTCGCGCCCATTTCAATCACAGCATAACGATGCTCAGACTGAATTTGCAACAGCGTTCTAGGCACCCCAAAATCATTGTTCAGATTGCCAGGCGTTGCCCAAGTTGGCGCAACTTGGGCCAAACAATGTGCCAGCATGGATTTCACCGTGGTTTTGCCATTACTACCCGTCACGGCAACGAGGGTTAACGCCTGCTGTGCCAATCGATGCTGTTCGGCAATATAACCCAAGGCAAGGCGTGTATCCTTGACCAAAATTTGCGGAATCGTCACGTCCATTTTTTGACTTACAATTAATGCTGCTGCCCCTGCTTCGACGGCCTGCTGCACAAATTGGTGACCATCAAAATGTACACCCTTAATAGCGATGTAACAATCTCCTTTATGGATCGTCCGACTATCAGTACTAAAACCCTTTACCTTTTCAAAGGCACCGGTTTCTGAGTTTAGCAATTTTCCATTGGCCCAATCGGCTAAAACCCTACAATCCCAACTTAATTTTGTTGCCATGCCTTAATTACCTGTTGATCACTAAATGGCGTTTTTACGCCCTTAATATCTTGATAGTTCTCATGCCCTTTTCCAACCACCAATACCCAATCGCCGGTCTGTGCTTGCATCAATGCAGATTCAATCGCTTTTTTACGGTCTAATTCTACCTGCCACTGCGAAGACTGTTCCAAATCTACTCCTTGACAAATATCCTCAATAATTTGCTGAGGCTCCTCAAACCGAGGGTTGTCATTGGTGAGGATAATTTGATCTGCCAAACTCGAAGCAACCTGAGCCATTAAAGGGCGCTTACCCGCATCTCTATTGCCCCCACAACCAAAAACCAACCAAACTTTACCAATAGGTTGATGCGCTTGCACACTAAGCAACACCTGCTCAAGCGCATCAGGGGTATGAGCGTAATCGACCAAGACGTTGACACCAAACTTCACAGTATCGACTCGTTCCATTCGTCCAATAATCGGTTTAAGACTAGCTGTCGCTTGTGCCACCCTGTGTAAACTAAAGCCTAAACAAACTAGGCACAAACTCGCACAAAGCAGATTTTCAATATTAAAACGCCCTAACAAAGACGTTTTAAAATCAATAACGGTTTCGTTTGAATGCAATCGACCACTTATGCCCTGCTCCGTCAAACAAATATCGCTAACAAACAAGGCTGCAGACTGGTTTTTTTGACTGTATCCGATCACCAGGCCTGGTTGCTCTTTAAAAATCTGCTGACCAACCGCATCCTCTAGATTTATTATCTTATACTTAGCAGGAAAAGCTTCAAAAAGACGCTTTTTAGTGGCGTGATAATCAGCTAGATCATGATGAAAATCTAAATGATCCCGCGTCACTTGTGTAAGTGCCACGCACTCGAATCTCAATCCAGCTATCCGCCCCAGCGCAATCGCATGTGAAGAAACCTCTAATACTGCAAAAGCTAAACCTTCGGCAACAAATTGCGCAAGCCAACCATTTAATGCCAGACTATCCATCGTGGTATTTTCAGTGGCTTGCAGTGCATTCACCCTGCCATTTCCCAGTGTACCCAATACACCACAACCCTGCCCCATCAACTCAAGCATTTGAGCGATGTACTGAGTAGTGGAGGTCTTGCCATTGGTTCCGGTGACACCAATTAACTTTATCTTATGACTCGGATAGTCATAAAACCATCCTGCTAAATCAGCTAAGCGCTGCTTTAAATCTGCAACCACATAAACGGGAATCTCACAATCATTAAGGGGCTTATCGGATAAGACACCCAACGCACCCAATGACATAGCTTGTTGCCAGAACTCACCACCATGTCGAGCGTCTCCGGACAAAGCAACAAAAATCCAACCTGGCTGAATTTGTCGGCTATCCAACGTCAAGCCTTTGGCAACCAGGCCTGCCGCTGCCGCACAAGACTCAATTCCCAGAAAGTTTATAATTTCCGCCAAGGTTTTCATTTACAAGGCACCATCAGGATCCACATTTCGTAAGCGTAAAGCATGACGCATCACTTCTTGAAACACGGGAGCCGCTACACTGCCCCCCCCATAAACACCCCGACTCGGCTCATCCACCATAATCGCCATGACCATATCAGGCCGAGATGCAGGCACCAAACCGACAAACATAGCTCTATAGGTTGCCTCTTGATATCCGCCTACACCTGCCTTCAATACCGTACCGGTTTTACCCGCTACCCGATATCCTTCAATCCGCGCCTCTGTTCCTGTTCCACCTTGATGGGTGACCGTCTCCATCATTTGTAAGGTCTGCTCAACCGCCTGAGCCGACAAAACCGATTTCATTTCAGGCGGTGCATCACGTTTTATTAAGGATACGGGAGGCAAGTTGCCCTGATTAGCAAAAACCAGATAGGCTTGGGCTAACTGCATCACATTGGTACTAAAGCCATAACCAAAGGAACTGGAAACCTGGTCAATTAGCTGCCACTCTCGATGATGACGTAAACGGCCTAATTGCTCACCTGGCAAAAACAATCCCAAATCTTGGCTAAAACCTAAATCAGAATAAAAACGCCATTGCTGCTCAGCCGACATGCGTCGAACGATATTTGCAGTGGCCACATTGCTCGACTTTTGTATCACTTCACCAATAGTCAACCGGCCATAATTCACCGCATCACTAATCATGTGACCCTGTACTCGAATATAACCCGGCGAAGTATTAATCACCTCATCGGCTTGAATCAAACCCAAATCCAAGGCTTTTGCCACAACAAAAGGCTTAATTGTTGAGCCTGGCTCAATCAACTCAGAAATGGCCCTATTTCTAATAGCTTCACCTTGAAGTTGATTACGATTATTCGGGTTATAGCCCGGTTGGTTTACCAAAGCCAAAATTTCACCCGTTTTTGCATCAAGAATAACGGCTGAAGCCCCACGAGCCTGATGTTTAGTCATAACCTCTTTTAATGCGCGGTGAACAAAAAACTGAATATCTTTATCAATGCTCAACTGTAAAGCCTGACCAGGTTGAGCATCCGCAAGATTATTAACAAACTTCACAACTCGACCCTCAAGGTCTTTAATAATTTGCTGTCGTCCAGGCTGACCCTTTAGCCAATTCTCATAAATCAGCTCTACCCCGTCCTGGCCTATATCATCAATATTGGTATAGCCTAAAATATGGGCGGCAATATCTGCCGTTGGATAATAGCGTTTAAACTCTGCCTGAATATTAACACCGGGCAGTCGTAATGCCTCTATCTGCTTGGCAAGATCAGGAAGAATAGACCGTTCGATATATAAGAAACGTCGATTTGGATTAGCCTGAATCCGACGTGTCAGCTGCTGCTGTGAGAGATTTAAAACCCTTGCAAGCTCTTCAATAGCTTGCGGATGATTAACTAGTGTTCTAGGGTCAACCCATACTGAAGCAACGGGGGTACTCAGTGCCAATAACTCGCCATGTCTATCCAGAATTTGGCCACGTGGAGCCGCAACTTCTAGCGTTCTAATCTGACGTTTATTAGCTTCAGACTCTAAAAAAGAAGATTGCACCACCTGAACATAAAAAGCCTTAGCGATCAAAAGGCCAAAACCAAAAAGGATAAGGCCAAACATCAGTTTTTCGCGTGAGAAGTTCAACATCCCATTACTCTTTAACAGGCAAAACCACAAGCTGTTCAGGCTTAGGTTGTTGCATATTCAGACGTTCGCGTGCAATAGACTCAACCCGGCCCGGAGAACTAAGATGGTTTTTTTCTAACATTAAACGCCCCCACTCCTCATCCAACTCCAACTTTTGTTGACTCGCTATAAAATTTTGCGTTTCCAAATGACGAATATGATGTTGTAAAAGAATCGTGACACCAATCATGGCTGCAAGGATGCATAACAATAAAAACGCAAAAAGCCCAGCCAGATTGAACCTATTCCTCTGGTTGGGCTTTTTATCATCCATTTCAACAGCCTGCTATTTTAGGTTTAGTCGGCTTGACGACGCAAGAAAGCAGGAATATCAAGATAATTACTATTTGAACCGACAGGCTGGATTCCGGCATTAACCGCCATTTTAGGACGAATAACCTCAGACTCCGCTGGCTGCATCGCGGCTGGCTTTTGAGCAGCTTCTTGCTGATACTCACGCTCGGCTTCTTGACGAGCTTGAACGGCTTGCAAGTTTGGCTTAACCATCTCAGGTTTTTTAGCTGAAGCCGCATGAGATCCCGCTAGGCCTGTAGCGACGACCGTAACACGAATTTCATCTTGAAGACTTTCATCAATTGAGGTACCAATAATCACCTTAGCATCCTCATCGGCAAAACTATTCACCACGTCCCCAATAACATTGTATTCGCCAATACTAAAGTCCAAACCACCAGTAATGTTAACCAAAATACCACGTGCACCGGCCACAGCAATGTCATCAAGCAAAGGATTGGCAATCGCTTTTTCAGTGGCCTTACGCGCGCGGTCTTCACCCGTTGCGGTACCAACACCCATCATTCCAAGTCCCCGCTCAGACATCACCGTGCGCAAATCTTCGAAGTCAACGTTAATTAATCCAGGACAGGTAACCATTTCTGAAATACCTTGCACCGCACCATGCAAAATTTCATTTGCATGATCAAAAGCCTTAGCAAACATGAAATCTTTACCTAACACTTCAACCAACTTATCATTAGGGATGGTAATCAGCGAATCAACCTGCTCGGCCAAGGACTCAATACCCGCTTCGGCTACCTTGGTACGACGCTCAAAACTAAATGGCTTGCTAACAACACCAACGGTAAGAATACCCATTTCACGAGCGATTTTTGCAACCACGGGCGCTGCACCAGTACCTGTACCCCCTCCCATGCCTGCAGTGATAAATAACATGTCCGCATCACGAATGTGCTCTTTAATTTGATCAATATCTTGCTCAGCTGCTTCGCGACCACGTTCAGGATTAGCACCTGCGCCCAAACCGTTGCCACCGATTTGAATTCGAACCGGTACATTTGAATAGGCCAAGGCCTGTGCATCGGTATTTGCGCACAAAAAGTCAACACCCTCAACTTTGGTACGCACCATATAATCTACGGCGTTACTACCACCGCCCCCTAAACCAATAACCTTGATCACTGGCATTCCTGGTTGGCGCGAAACCTTCGCCTCTCTCAGATCAAATTTCATGGTACTCATGGTCACCTTCCCTTTCGTCAGCAAGCTTTAATATAAAAAATCTAAATTCGTTAAACTCTTTCAGCAATACGTAACACCGCACTGCGAGATCTTGGGTTTTCGTCACACTCCTGCTCAGAGGGAAAACAAGGCTTACCCACCACCTTCAACACTGGCTCTGTACCGGCTATAAAAACTGGCGAACCAGGAAACAAATCTTTTACACGTGATTGGTCTCGCATAAAGTGCTTTACAATTCTGTCCTCTAACGAGTGAAAACTTATAACACTCAATCGTCCACCCGAGCTAAGCACCTTAACACTTGCCTCCAATACAGTTTTCAACACTTCCAGTTCTTGGTTAATATGAATACGTATCGCTTGAAAGCTGCGTGTTGCCGCATGCTTGTGCTTTTCTTTTTTAGGCGAAACCCGCTCAATTAATGTAGCTAGATCACGCGTAGTATTAATAAGCCCTAATCGTGCATCATGACTGACTGCGCGAGCAATCTTAAAAGCAAACCGCTCCTCACCATAATTCTTTAAAACTAAAGCTAGTGTTTTCTCATCCACCTCGGCCAACCAGTCTTTAGCACTCAGCCCCTGACTCGGATTCATCCTCATATCCAGCGGACCATCACGCATAAAACTAAAGCCGCGCTCCGCTTCATCTAACTGAGGGGATGACACACCCAAATCAAGTAAAAGCCCATCAACCCTACCTAATACACCCAATTCATCTGCAATCTGTTCAAGCTCTGCAAAGCTAGCATGAACAATCTTAAAATTTGATTCGGTGAAATGTTTTTTAGCGTACTCAATCGCTTCTGGGTCTTGATCTATAGCAATTAACTGACCTTGCCCAGCCATGCGTTCAAGTATCGCTCGACTATGACCACCTCGGCCGAAAGTCGCATCAATATAAATTCCATCGGGTTTAATATTTAACCCATCAAGTGACTCATTCAATAAAACTGAATAGTGCCCCGTGTCAGTTGCGCGAGATGAAATCATCACAAACTCAAACTCGACAAGGAACCGGATACCTCAAGGGTTTGAACCTGAGTTAACATTTCAGGGCGCTGTTGATCCCAGGCATCCTGACTCCACAATTCAAACTTATTACCCTGCCCAAGCAGCAGTGCTTGTTTATCAAGTTTCGCGTGCTCTCTTAGCAAGCTTGGCAAAAGCAACCTTCCTTGTGAATCCATTTCAATTTCACTGGCATAGCCTAATAACATACGTTGAACCAAGCGGGCATTCGGATCCATATTCGGCAAAGCCATTAGTTTCCGTTCAATCACTTCCCACTCATCTTGCGTGTAAATCAATAAACAAGGGCTGTGCAAGTCAATGGTCGCAACCAGATTATTATCACAAGCATCGGCAATAGACTCACGATAACGTTTTGGCATAGCAAAACGTCCTTTTAAGTCTAAATTTACTGCATTGATGCCTCTGAAAAATAGCACGCCTGAATCTCCACTTTCCACCACTTTATTCCACTAATCGCCACTATATTGCCACCCGCACCCAGTGTCAAGCAATTAGAAAGCCAAAATGCTAAAAATTATTTTAGAAATACCTTTTAACAACAATAAGTTAGCAATGAAATATAAAACCCTAAAGCATGATTTTAGACAAAAAACCAAGCATATAAATAACTTACAAAAAAAAGGTAAAGTAGAATGGAGATTGTGACAAAAAATAACTTGAAATGCTGAAAATGAAAAAGTGGGTCTATAAGCCGGGTTCTGTTCTCTGTAGCGGAGCCACAAAGCGGCAATCATTCATCTGGGTAACATATCACTATGCCCCTCAAGCAACCTACCCGAAAACTAGCGCGAGCCACGCTTTGTCACGAATGACGTGTTTTCCTATTTGGTCTTGCACCGGATGGGGTTTACCTAGCCACAAACTGTTACCAGATGTGCGGTGAGCTCTTACCTCACCGTTTCAGCCTTACCTGTTCGTTCGAAAACGTCATCGGCGGTCTATTCTCTGTTGCACTTTCCGTCGGCTCTCACCGCCCAGCCGTTAACTGGCATCCTGCTCTATGGTGCCCGGACTTTCCTCCAAGTATTAACATACTTCGCGATCACCCGACCCACTTTGGCGCAAGACAATATAGCATTTAAGGCCTGCTGTCTAGAAAAATACAAAAAATTATTCCGTCTTAAGCTCTAGAACCCTAGGGTAAACCTGATTCTTTTTGACTGAAAAATATTCAGCCACAATCTGCGCAATCTGCTTGACCGGCAAGGACTGAGCTAACAAAACATGAATCAGCCTATCCCAAGCCTGCTCATCAAGCGCTTGCTCAGATGAGTCAGCACCGGCCAAGACCACCACAAATTCGCCTCTGACCCTATCCGCATTAAGCGAAAAATAATCAAGCGCACCCCCTAAGCTATCAGCATAAAACTGTTCGTATTGCTTCGTCATTTCACGTGCAATAAAAATGCGTCGCTGATCACCAAACACCTGAATCAAAGCATCCAAACAATCGATTAAACGGTGGGGCGATTCGTAAAAAACCAAGGTTCGAGTTTCATCACTCAAGCCACGCAGTTGATCTAAACGCTTTTGTGACTTTGCTGGGAGAAACCCTTCAAAGCAGAAGCGATCGGTCGGCATCCCCGCCACACTTAAAGCCGCAATCAGCGCTGAAGCTCCAGGGATTGGCCGAACCTCAACGCCTTCATCTCTCAAACGCTTAACCAAATGATAGCCAGGATCGCTAATCAAAGGCGTACCCGCATCCGAAATCAACGCCCCAGACTCGCCATTCTTAAGTTGCTGTAACAAAACCTCCGCACGAGCCAGTTCGTTATAATCATGCAAGCTAATTAAACGTTTGTTAATCGCTAAATGCTGCAATAGCTTGCCTGAATGGCGTGTATCCTCTGCAGCCACCCAGTCGACTTGCGCTAACACATCCATCGCTCTTTGACTCAGATCTGCTAAATTACCAATTGGCGTTGCTACTATGTAAAGCACCCCTTTTTCAATCGTTTGCATATATAATTAACTCCTGTCGAATGCACAAGATTATAAAGCCGACCACCATGCTTAAAAAAATTTTTATTCTAATACTGCCTATACTGCTACTATCCTGTAGCACACCTAAGCTACCCCCTGCCGATTTACCGCAAGAGCGAACAGTTGGCACAATTGAACCTGCACCGATACTTCCGCCAGATACCCGAACAGATGTCATTGAGCGCTTACGCAGCCAAGCCGAGCGCAGACAGGACTGGGTTAACTACCTACAACTCACCGAACAACTTTGGGCAGCCAGCGAGCATACAAGAAAACTCGAGCTAGAACAAAATACCCTGCAAACCCTTAGCCAGCTAAACCCTGCTACGCTTACAAAACTCAGGCAGTCAAACAGCTACACGGTTGCCGATTGGGCATGGTTTATCGACAGCCAACGTTTAACAGGCCTGGCACGTTTGGAAGAACTACGAAATATTGAACTGATTGCCGAAGACCTGGCCTTTCAACCCCGTTTGTTAGCCGATCAAATCCTAGAGGCTGAGTTAGCGCTTGCCGCGCCAGAAATTATTGCCGTAATGTTACCCTTATCAGGCCGATTAGAAACCATCGGCAAACAAGTGCGTGCTGGTATTTTAAAAAGTTATTGGCACCAAAACAGCCAAAGCCAGCTTATTTTTTATGACACTGAAACAACGCGAGACATACATTCACTTTACCTACAGGCAAAACAAGCCGGGGCGGAGAAAATTATCGGCCCTCTGACACGTGAAAACATTCAAACCCTAAGCCGGTATCCGGTAACCGACGTCATAGCACTCAACAGAATAGACAACCCATCATCGTTTATTCAATTGGGCCTTCACCCTATTAACGAAAAACAACAAATCATTCAACAATTAAATCAGCAGTGTGCACGTCACATTGCACTACTCCATAGCAACCAAACCTCGG
The DNA here is from genome assembly GCF_023278225.1 of Thiomicrospira microaerophila. Classification (GTDB taxonomy): domain Bacteria; phylum Pseudomonadota; class Gammaproteobacteria; order Thiomicrospirales; family Thiomicrospiraceae; genus Thiomicrospira; species Thiomicrospira microaerophila_A. The sequence continues at coordinate 346,977 of NZ_CP070959.1, read as the reverse complement.
ACATCAGTTTTGCCCAACAACTTAACCAGGCCTGGTCGAAACAACACCGCTTTGCGATGAACCAGCAGGTTTATTCAGTGAACAGTCATAACCTACGTACTGAAATGGCCAGCATCTTAAACGTCAACCTAAGCCAGGAACGTGGCAATTACCTAAGCCGAATTATTCAACAACCTGTCGAATATGAACCACGAACCCGCCAAGACCTCGATACCATGCTACTTATCGGAGATGATCGTAGTCTATCTGTTCTTGGCCCACAACTTGAATTTTTCCAACTTAACCTTAACCTGATAGGCACATCAAAACTGACGCCACAACAACTCTACAATCAACCTCCTCAGCGCGACCTAAAACATATACGTTTTCCGACTCACCCAGCAAGTCTGTTTGAATCGCCATTGCGTAATAACCTTGAAGCCCTAGGCTGGGATAGCTATTTGATCGCTCACCATAGTAAGCAACTAGAGCCTGATATGTTTATTCAAGGCAGTTTAGGAAAACATTATTTTCCTGCCGATCAACAGGTAGACACCAAACTTGTTTGGGCTCAGTTCGAAAACAATGGTCGCTTAAATCCGGTTAACCGTTTCGCCAACTCCTTTTATTGGCAACACCAAACTAAAACACCACAAAAAGACCAAGTTCGCCAACAGCTGCTTGATGAAATATTCCAATTTCCTCTAGATCTGCAGGGCACCTCGGTTGAATAGCAAGCATATTGGAAAGGACTATGAAAACCAGGCCGCCGAATTTATTGCGGCTCATGGCATGAAAATATTAGCAAAAAACTTTTATTGCAAAGGGGGAGAGATAGACCTGATTGCATTGGACCAACAGACCCTAGCTTTTATTGAAGTAAAATTCCGGCAAAATACGCTCTATGGTCATCCTAGTGAATTTATCACACCCACAAAGCAAAAAAGACTGGTTCGGTGCGCTCAGTTCTTCCTGCTCAAAAACCGCCAATTTGAACACCACCCAATGCGCTTCGATAGCCTATGTATTCTTGGCGACGCCCAAAATATCGAATGGCAAAAAAACATTATTCATGGCTGGTAAACCTTTTTGCAGGAATCAGGGACTCGCGCAAAGACCTGCATCTATCTTGACTGATAAACAAAATCAATCACACATTTAAAAACAACCAACACAAACTAATAGAAAATCAATTAGTATAGACATTGAATTTTCTTCTTAGCTACAAAAAAGGAATTTAAAAATGGATATTAATATTGGTATTAGTGAAGTAAATCGTAAAGCCATCGCCAACGGACTATCTCAGTTACTGGCTGACTCTTACATCTTGTTTTTAAAAACCCACAATTACCACTGGAATGTAACAGGCCCCATGTTCCAAACACTCCACACCATGTTCGAAGAGCAATATACCGAACTCTTTACCGCTGTTGACGAGATCGCTGAACGCATTCGAGCGCTAGGAGAAAAAGCGCCCGGTTCTTTCCAAGCCTTTAGTCAACTGAGCCAAATCAAAGAAGAGACCGCTACACCCACTGCAGAAGAAATGATCAAAAATCTTATCCTCGGTCAGGAAGCCGTAACCAAAACAGCAAGAGAAATCAGTAAAATCGCCGGCGAAGCTAGTGATGAGCCAACCCTTGACCTACTCACGCAGCGCATGCAGATTCACGAAAAAAATGCTTGGATGCTGAGAAGCCTTATTGCTCATTAAACCTCTACAAGGTGCCCCTCGGGGTCACCTTAGCTAAACATCTCAATACTATCTCAATACTCTTTCGCTAGCATCCCACTAAAATTTAAGCTTGTTTCTATTAATTCTAGTGGAGTCCGTTATGATGCATCGTTCTAAACTTAATATTGCCATTCTCGCCTTGATTGCCTCCAATGGAGTGGCTGCCAACAACTCATTATTACCGATTGAAGTCGTCGCCGATCAAGCCGCTAAAAATAGTTACCCAGTCGAAAACCTATTAGAATCCACGGGCAACTCAGAAAGCGGTGCTATACTCCGCCAATTTTCAGGCGTCGATGCCCAACGTTTGGGCGGCCATGGCTTAGATATATTGATACGTGGTCAGGGCCAATCGGCGGTGAATGTGTTGATTGATGGCGGTAAAATTGAAGGCGGCTGCCCCAATCGAATGGACCCACCAACCGCCTATTCAGAGCTTTCCAGCTTCGATAGCATTACCGTTATCAAAGGTGTGCAATCCTTACAATACGGTGTGGGCGGCACAGGCGGCACAGTGTTGCTTGAACGCGGCATACCTGAGTTTGAAGCGGGCAAAGCCTATAGCGGCAAAGTTCACGCCACCACCAATTCAAATGGTTTAACCCGTGATTTGGGTGCAGAAATGGCCGCCGGCGGTGAGCAAGGCTATATTCGCTTGCAAGGTGCTTATAAGGATGCCGACAATTACAAGGATGGCAATGGCGATGAAGTGCGCTCTAGCTATCAAACCACGCAAGGCCATATCACCCTTGGTTGGACACCCTCTGAGGATCATCACCTTAAGTTATCGCATGAAATCGCGAATACGTCAGATGCTTTATTTCAAGGAGCAGGCATGGACGCACCGGTTTCAGATGGCAGCATGACACGTTTAAGCTACCAAGGCAAAAACTTTAACGGTCCTGTGCAAGCACTTGATCTGCAGATTTACCACTCTAAGGTCGATCATGTCATGAACAACTTCAGTTTAAGACCCAATAATGCAACAAGAAGCGAAGTACCAACAGCCGTCACCACTCAGGGCGGCAAACTCAAGCTGAGCTCAGAATTCAATAGCACCCATATAGACTTCGGAGTTTTGCTACAAACCATTGAAAAACAAGCGACCCTGTTTAATCGAACACCAAATACACCTCAGTACAATAGATCACAATTTTTAATGTGGCCTAATACTTCCACCGAGCAAAACAGTGTGTTTGTTGAAGCCAATACCTCACTATCCTCAAATCAAAACCTAATCTATGGCGTACGTGTGGACAATGTGACAGCTGAAGCGAAGGATGCCAATAAAGCACCGGACAATACTATGATGGCCCCTCAACCCAGAAAGCCAATTGATCGCTATGCGGCAGCCAATCAAAACTATTCCGGTGATACCAAAATCACCGAAACCAATTGGAATGCACTACTACGTTATCAACAACAACTTGATGCGGGCTTAAATTGGTTTGGTGGTTTGAGTCTGACCACGCGTACCGCCGATGAAACTGAACGTTTTATGGCGCGTGCCGACTGGACAGGTAACCCGGATTTAAAACCGGAAAAACACCTGCAATTTGATTTGGGTCTAGATCAAACCAGTTCAAACTTAAACTGGTCAGCGAATATCTATTTCGACCGAGTTACTGACTATATTTTGCGTGATCATGCCGCAAACCAAACAAAGCTGATCCATTCAGGTCAGGGGTACGTCAATATCGATGCCGAAATCTATGGCGCTGAATTCGATATTGACTATCGCCTTAACCAGGCCTGGTTAGTCAGCGGTAATCTAGCCTACACCCAAGGCAAAAACACCACTGATAACCGCAACCTGAACAATATAGCTCCGTTGAATGGTCAAGTTAGCTTGCAATATGACCAAACGAACTGGTATGCCGCCACCCGCGCTAACTTCGCTACCAAACAAACCAAGGTGGATAGCGACTATGGTGAGCCGACCACCGATGCTTGGCAAACCTTGGATGTCTATGGTGGTTATCAGCTTAACAAAATGCTTATGCTCCAAGCAGGCATTGATAACCTAACCGATAAGGCTTACTTTAACCATGTCAACCGCACCGACCCCTCAACAGGCAATGTATTTAAAGTGATGGAGCCAGGTCGAAATATTTGGGCACGAATTGAAGCCAAGTTCTAGTAGAATAACTGGATTGATAAATTTGGAGAACCACTATGCCACAACATAGATTAAACCGTGCTTTTTTAATGCTCACCCTCGCTTTTGGTATTTTTTTAGCCGGCAGCTATGCATTAATTTATATGCTGGAGCCTAAATCAGACAGCCACAAAAATGCCAATAGAATTAGCTTAGAGGCCCCACCTGGAGGCGACTTTACGTTACTCTCACCAAAAGGCGAAGTTTCACTTTCTGATTTTAAAGGCAAGTTAGTTTTAGCCTATTTTGGCTATACCTTCTGCCCAGATATTTGCCCAACTAACCTAGGAAACCTATCAGTCGCCTATCGGCAATTAACTCAACAACAGAAAGACAATCTCGAAATTCTATTTATTTCGGTAGATCCTGAGCGTGACACACCGCAACGTCTACAACAATATGCCGATTATTTTGATTCCAATATTATCGGCTTAACCAGCAGCCCGGAAGTGATTGCCGAAGTGGCTAGACGTTATGGTGCTGTTTACGAAAGAGTCGATGATGGTAGTGAGAACTACGCTGTAGATCACTCAGCCTTTACCTATGTGATCGATCAAAACGGGATATTACGAGAACAACTGCCCCATGCTCTAGGTTCAGAGCAATTTTTAGATGCTATTAACCGCTATCTTAACTAACAAAAGGATTCAATCATGAATAAGATAATCAGTTTAACCAGCCTTGCCTTAGTAGGCTTAATGAGTTTTGCAGTACAAGCCAACCAAGCGGCTCAACTGAAAGTAGAAAATCCATTTGTGCGTGAAATGCCACCTGTTGCTCCGGCCACTGGTGCGTTTATGACCTTAATCAACACCGGTGACCAAACAATTTCGGTGGTACGCGCCGACTCCGATGCGGCAAAAACTGTTGAACTCCACACGCACATTGACGATGGCGGTGTGATGCGGATGCGTGAAATCCCGGAGATTACCGTACCGGCGATGGGACAAACAGAGCTTAAACCAGGCGGACTTCATGTGATGTTAATTGGCCCAACTCGTGCGTTAAAAGAAGGGGACCTAGTTGACATTAAACTCATGATGCAAGATGGCTCAGAAAAAATGATTCAAGCACCTGTGCGTAAAATCATGGGCATGGGACATCGCCACGGCAGCGGCCAAGGCATGATACATCACCGCCATTAAATATTACGCCTATTGTTCGGTTAGAAAACTTCTAACCGAACCACCTCATAAGCCGGCTCTTCATAAGGATGCGCCAATTTTAAAGCTCGAATTACAGCATCAATCAAAGTTTCGTTGACCAGCGTTTCCACCCTATATTCTTCAACCACCTCAAGCAGGCCTGCTTGCCCTAAATAAGGACTAGCCCCTTCACAAGGCTTAAACTGACCCAAACCCAAGGTTTGCCAAGCACACTGCTCATAATTTCCGAGCCGTCCCGCACCGGCTGAAAACACCGCCTGCTTGGTCGAGTCTAATGCCTCGACGGGCACAAAATAGATAAGCTTAAACATCAACGCCCCACTTTAAAAACACAAGCGCCGCACAAGGGCGGCGCTTTATAAGCTAAACTGAATAATACTTAATTCAACCTGTTAAAGGCACTCTTGATATCAATCTTAGCCTGAGACCGGATTGCAGCCAAACGTGCATCTATTTCAGCCGTTAAATAAATACCGGTCAAAGCTTGCTCTAACTCATCCATTTGAGCCTCACGCTGGCCAGCCTCTTCAAAAACATCAACCTGACTGACACGTACTAAAATTGAATCTCCCATAGGCGACTGAGTACGTGCCCAGCTTGCTTGAGCCTCATCAGGTTTTTTAGCCTTAAATGCTGCCGCTACAATCTGAGGTAAAATCTTCTGGCTGTTACGCTCAACCCACCCAACCGGATGCCATTCAACGCCCGCTAACTCAATGCTTGCTGGATCAGCACCAGCTTCAATTTGAGCCATCACCTGATCGGCCAATTCCGAGGATTTAGCGATAGCCACTTCGCGCATTAAGCGAGTAGCAATCTGCGGCTCAACCGATTCATAGCTATCCAAAAACTCAGGATTATATTCGTTGATGCGCAATACCATAGAAGTTCCTGAATCCAACTCAATCACAGATGAATTTAAACGCGCACCAAAAACATCATCTGAAAACACGGCTTCAAGCACTCGACGCTGACTAAACCAACTTGAACCCCCTTCACGGCCAAACGCGGCTGATGTTTGAATCTCGCCGCCTACCAGACGGAGCAACGGCTCTAGGCTATCAGGCTGCTCATAAGCCAGTGTATTGATCGACTCCAGCAAACCATAATACTCTGCCTCTGCCTTTTCAATTCGCAACTGCTGAACAACATCGGCTTCAACCTGCTCAAATGGCTGAGTTTGTGGTTCACGAATAGCCGTAAGATAGATTAAGTGCCAACCAAAATCAGTCGCAATAATATCGCTGACCTGGTTAAGCTCCATACTAAACACCGCCTGGTCAAATTCAGGCACCATCATACCCTGCTCAAAGAAATCAAGATCACCACCATGAATCGCCGAACCCGGGTCTTGCGAATAATCACGGGCTAATTGCGCAAACTCAACGCCATCAGCAAGTTTAGCCTGAACCTCTTCAAGTATCTTTAGCGCTGAAGATTCATCACCACGGACTAGGATATGACTGGCACGGCGCAACTCCGGCTGCGTGAATAAGCCGATATTCAGTTGATAAAAGTCACGTTTTTCAGTTTCGCTGACCTCAATGTCTGATACCAAGTCTTGCATTGAAAAAGTAACATAATCGACTACAACCGTCTCAGGCACAACAAACAGATCTTGGTTCGCTTGATAGAACTCACGTTTTTGTTGCTCTGTGATTTCAATCTGATCATTAAAAATACGCTGATCCAATCGAACATAGTCAATATATCGGCGTTGATTTTGTAACTGATAAAGATGCTCAAGCTCACCCGGAGTAATGAACATTGAGCCTGCCGTCAAATTACGAAATTGCTCTTCAAGCAAAAACTGACGTTGCTCAATCTCAAAACCGGCAATGGTTAAGCCGTTTCGCATTAACAAGTCTTCATAAGCTCGTTTTGAAAAACGTCCGTCTTCTTGAAACACTTCAGCATTTTGAATAACCGCTGCCAATTGACCGTCCGAAATGACTAAACCATGACTGGCTGCCCACTGTTTAATCATTCTGCTCTCAATTAATGCATCGAGCACCTGCTTACGCAAAACCTCATCTTCAACAACCTGGTCATACATATCGCCAAACTGCTGCTGCAAGCGCATGCGCTGACGATTGTATAGCTGCAAAAATTCAGTTGCGGTGATTTTATCGCCATTCACTTCGGCAACAACAACGGTTCGATCTCCTGTTGCATACTGGTCAATTCCCCATAGTGCAAAAGGCACAATCAAGATAATCACGATCGCCCAAGCTAACCATCCCTGAACCTTTTCACGAATTGCTAATAACATCTAACACCCTTTATCAAAAAAATTAATCGGCTTATGATACCAAGCTGATAGGCTCAATGCATAAAAATTTGAATTTCTTCAAGCTTTAGCATTTAGTTGGCATAAAATAATCCCGAATAGTATCCAGTTTAAACCCAATCAAAGAGCCAAAATATGAAAAAAATACTCTATGTAGACGACGCCAACTCACTCAGACAACTTGTTGAAATGGTGCTAGGCAAAGATTATGCTTTGCAGACCGCTGAAGATGGCGCTGCTGGCTTAGCTAAAGCGCAGACAGAGGCCTTTGACTTGGTAATTTCAGATGTAAACATGCCTAATATGAATGGTTTTGAACTTCTGGCTGAATTACGAAAAATCGACAATTATAAATACACCCCTATTTTAATGCTCACCACTGAGGCCAGCGCTGAAATGAAAGAAAAAGGCAAAAGCCTTGGCGCAACCGGCTGGATAATCAAACCGTTTGATCCTGAAAAATTAACTCGCCTTATTGAGCGCGTATTAAATTAATAGTACTCCATATTAATCAGCCTGTTAAATTTGTACTAAACAAGCTTATTGCTTAATGGTAATATTGAATAGTCTAAATTTAAAAAGGAAATAGTCATGGGCAACATCGATATCAATGCATTAAACATCGAAGCGTTAATTGAATTAAAAAAACAGATTGAAATTAAGATTATTGAAAAACAAAAACAACAAAGAGAGCAATTAATTGCAGAGTTTACTGAAAAAGCAGAAAAGCTCGGCTTATCATTTGAAGAATTAATCGCCTCAAACCCGAAACGGAAAACATCCGCAAAAAAACTAGCGGCTAAATATCAGCACCCGGAAAACAACCAATTAACTTGGACTGGACGCGGACGCAGACCTTTATGGGTAGAAGAACTGCTAAACCAAGGCCAGGCCCTTGAGGATTTTAAAATTTAATGCGGTTATCTTTTGCGCTGATATTCGACAAAATCAAAGCTAAACGCATGCCGCTCATCAGCTGCATGCGCAATCCGAGACACCTCTAACCAGGCCTGCTGGTCAACCACCGGGAAAAAGGCATCGCCCTGCGGTTCAGCATCGACTTCGGTAATTAACAAGCGATCAACCTGATCAATCCATTGCGCATAAATTTGCGCACCGCCCATTATCACCACTTCAGGCGAATCGGCAACCGAATTAATCGCTTCTTCTACCGAATTAAAAACTTCAATCCCTTCCGCTTTAAATTCGGCGTTTCGACTAATTACTAAATTAGGGCGATTGGGCAATGGGCGCGCACCAATCGATTCAAAAGTTTTACGACCCATAATCACCGGTTTATTTAATGTCTGCGCTTTAAAATATTTTAAATCATCGGGTAAATGCCAAGGCATTTTATTATTTAAACCAATCATTCTATTTTTAGCCATTGCAACAATCATCATCAGTTTCGGCTTATTAACCATCATACCGACACCTGAGCTTTAATATGTGGATGGGATTGATAGTTTACTATTTCAAAATCATCAAATTGATAATCAAAAATAGAATCAGGTTTACGTTTAATCACCAATTGAGGTAAAGCAAAAGGTTCACGTGTCACTTGTAATTTGGCTTGCTCTAGCGTGTTATTATAAAGGTGCACATCACCCCCGGTCCAAACAAACTCACCCACTTCATAACCTGTCTGCTGGGCAATCATATGAACCAATAACGCATAACTGGCGATATTAAACGGCACCCCTAAAAACGTATCCGCACTACGCTGGTAAAGCTGGCAAGACAAACGCTGATTGGCCACATAAAACTGAAAAAAAGCATGACACGTTGCCAAGGCCATTTTACCCTGCTCCACATTTTGCTGCGGGCTCACTGACTCATCTGGCAAATCCGCCGGATTCCAAGCCGTTACAATCATCCGCCGACTATTAGGATTGGTTTTTAAGGTATCTATAACCTGTTGAATTTGATTAATCACTTCACCATTCGGTGCCTGCCAAGCCACCCATTGTTTACCATACAAAGGCCCCAAGTCGCCTGACTCCGTTGCCCACTCATCCCAAATGCGCACTTGGTTATCCTTGAGATATTGAATATTGGTATCGCCGGATAAAAACCACAACAACTCATGGATAATCGAGCGTATATGCAATTTCTTAGTGGTCACTAACGGAAATCCCTGTTGCAAATCAAAACGCATTTGATAACCAAACACCGACAAGGTACCGGTTCCTGTGCGATCACCTTTTTGCACACCATTTTGCATAATATGATTAAGCAGATCTAAATACTGTTTCATTTAACCTCCTTGGCCACCAGGACTGGTTGCTTATGGGACCAAAGAATCAAGCCTAAGCCAATCAACAACATCGGCAAAGACAACACCATCCCCATCGTCAACCACTCACCGAACAAATAACCTATATGCGCATCGGGCGCGCGGAAAAACTCTGCCATAATACGGAACAAACCGTACAAGGCCAAAAATAATCCGGCCACCGACCCTGCGGGGCGGGGTTTGGATGAGTACCACCAAAGAATAACAAACAAAACCAACCCTTCTAACAAGGCCTGCAACAACTGAGTAGGGTACTTTTGAACCATATCGCCTATCACTGGATCATAGACCCACATACCCCAAGGTGACTCAGTCACCTTACCCCATAGCTCGCCATTTATAAAGTTACCTATACGCCCAGCAAACAAGCCCAAAGTGACGAGAGGTGCAACAAAATCGGCTACACTGAACAAACTCAACCCCACTTTACGTGCAAAAAGAAACATCGCAAAAGTGACGCCTAATAAACCGCCATGAAAGGACATCCCTCCTTGCCAAACCATTAGCAACGACAAGGGATTAGCCACTAACCCAGCAAAGTCATAGAAAATAACATAACCAATGCGCCCGCCTAACACCACGCCCAATGCACAGTAAAATAGCAGATCACCAACCTTGTCCTTATCCCAAATCGCTGAAGACTTAGCACGGTACAGACCCAATAACCAGGCCGCACCAAAACCTATCACATACATCAATCCATACCAATGGATCGCCACAGGCCCAATGGCTAAGGCCACAGGATCAATCGCTGGATAGCTCCACATAAAAAATTCCCTTAAACTTTAACGCCACTATTCTAACCGAATGCCTTGTAAGGCTCACTAATTCTTCACCCACTGTGCTTAGTTTAATCCATCTGTCATATTTCAAAATTACACTCACATACAACAAAAAAACCTTGAGCGGTGATTATGAAAAGTTTAACAAGCCAAACAAACAGCTGGCAGCCAGCTATCCTGCCTCATTTGCCTTATCACAAGTGGCAAGCTCCAAAACAAGAAACGGCTTTCTTTTGTGATCTCCATGCTGACGCACAAGCCTTTCATCGCTCAATGCTTCAAGCAGGCCTGGTAGATAAAAACTGCGATCTGAGCCAACTGAAGCTAACCCCTAAAGGCCTAAACACTCGGATCATCATTGGTGGCGATTGCTTTGACAAGGGGCCAAGCACCCTTCAGTTGCTCAGGGTCATCAATCAACTTCTCAAAATAAAACCCGATACTCTGCTACTGGCAGGCAACCATGACATACGTTTTTTAGCTGGCCTCTTATCTTTAAACAAAGCAGATAACCCATTGGAAAGCCATTTTTTCTCTAGGATGGGGAAGAAAGCCATTACATTGCTGGCAGAAATTTATCATGAAAAAGGTAAGCATCACAACCCGGAACACCAAGCTCAGTTCGTCAATGAAACCTGGTGCAAAGATTTTAAAAAAGCAGCCAAAAAACAACTTGATAAAAAACTCATCAAAACAGAGGTCATGCAGCTTCAGCTAAAACAAGCCCAAATGCAAAAAGCTTGGTTAAAAAAATTCGACAATATCACACAACTCAACCATGCAGTGAGCTGGGCGGTGGATATGTTTATTAAACCAAGTGGTGAGTTCTATCACTTTTTCAGACAGCTCAAGCTAGTCCACCTAGAAGGCAGTTTTTTATTTAGTCACGCCGGTATCGATGACTCCTTAGCAAATCTTATTCACCAAGGACAGTTGGATCAAATCAACCTGACCTTTCAACAAAAGTTGAACCAAACCCAGTTATTTGAGCTTTATTATGGCCCACTCGGCAATACGTTTCGAACTAAATACCGAGCCTATGACTGGCCATTTACAGCCAAAGGCGCGCTTCAATTAAAGGCAAAAAATATTTTTGCCTTGGTCAATGGTCATCGCCACCATTTGAATGGACAACAACTCCTTGTAAAAAATGGACTACTTAATTTTGAGTGCGATACCCAACTCAATATTCACTGTCGTGCCAAAGAAGGCATGCAAACACTTGGCTGGGGCGTTACAATCTTTCACCAAGACGGTGGCGTGAGCGCATTTAGCAGTGACCACCCACACCCTAAAGTGTTTCAACCTTACAACTGGATTGATTATCATGGCCAAAACAATACATACCTTCGAGCATGAGTCTTTGCAAGACAAAGAAGCGATTATTAACTACTTAGCCGTTGTTTCAGATGGCTTTGCTAAAGGGCATATTCAACTCAGCAATGAAGATGAAGAAGTCACCCTAACCCCCCAAGGGTTAGCGCGCCTCAAAATTAAAGCTAAGCAGGCTAAGAACCATCAAGAGATCCGTATTACGATTGCCTGGACTGCCGAACAAAATGGCAACACAGATTCAGAACCCCGCTTAAAAATTAAGGCCGGCAAATCAAAAAACAAAAAAGGCGCTAAAAACTAGCCATGACCAGTTCGAATGAGCAACCTGATGCACTGGGATTTTTAATTTTAGAAATCCGAAAACAATTGCGTTTGATTGAACGTTTTTTACAAACAGGTGAGCTGCGCTATGCATCAAGTAGTTTAAAGCGTCGAGACTATATTGATAACTACCACATACAACTAGTTAATCGTCTGCAACAGGTTCCGGCAGAAAACTTTTACAGCCTTAACCACATGAGCTATAGTCTTCGTGCTTTTTCTCATAGCTTAGATGACTTGGTATTCCACAGTCGTCAGCTCAAACACTTTAACTGGATTCAACACAAACGCGTGTTTGAAAGCTTCAGCCTATTGCTTGATGGCCTAGATTCGATTGAGGCCGCATTAGCCGACCCCCAACTTCAAAGTGCCCTAAAACTCTGTCGCAGTAAAGTTCAACTCGATAAGAACACCGACAAACTGCGTGAAAAGCTAGCCAAACTAGCAAACCGCAACCAACACAATGAAGACCTACTGCAAGCCAGTTTCATTATTCACGATCTCAGCAAGCTGGGCGAAGCCTTGCTACATATTGGTGAAGCCATTATTTCAGAAAAAATTGGGCAGCCGATTGAAATTCAACGCTATCGCTCTCTAGAAGCCACCCTGACCCAGCTTGAACTCAATACCGACGACTTAAGCATCCATTCACTAGGTGAAACCAAATCAGGTTGCCTGATTTCAGGGGTTAAAAACCAAGATGACGATGAAGACAAAATTATTGCGGTTTTCAAACAAGGTGACCAAACCAAGCTAAAAGAAGAAAAACTAGGTATTCAGCGTTGGCAAAAAAAATACCCCGGCATTGCACCCAAACTCTATTCTTATCATCGCTCTGGCGACAAGGCGGCCCTGCTTTATGAATACCTAGAGGGTGACACCCTAGACAGCCTACTTATCAAACACCAATACACTAAAGTAAATCAAGCCCTAGATGCGCTCTTCAGCCTGTTACCAAAAATCTGGCAAGATACTCAAATTGACCAGCCAGTTGGTGCCAGCTTTATGCAACAACTAAAAAAGCGGCTTCCCGACATCTACCAGGTACACCCTGAGTTTGAAGTAAGTCAGAATAAAATTGGAGAACTAAAACAAGAGCGCCTAGAGACCTTAATAAAACAGGGCGCATTGCTAGAGTCAAAATTAACCGTTCCGATGGCGGTCTATATCCACGGTGACTTTAACCTCGACAACATTCTCTTTGACAGCCATGGTCAAACCATTAACTTTATTGATCTGCATCGCTCAGATTACCTAGATTATGTCCAAGATTTGTCGGTGTTAATGGTTTCACATTACCGATTAATGAACTTTGACCCAGAAGTCCGCAAGCAACTTGCCTTGAGCATGGATCGGATTTACGATTTCGGCGCAGACTATGCTCAAACCATTCAAGACACCCACTTTCATCTAAGATTAGGCTTAGGCTTGGCGCGATCTTTTTTAACATCGACACGCTTTGTTCTCGACCAAAGCCATGCTAAATCCATGCACTTTCGTGGGCGCTATCTACTCGAAAACCTAGTACAACTGACTCAGAGTCAACAAGATTTACTTACTTATCGTATTCCAAAGGAACTGTTTCGTGATTAATTTTAAAATAGGTGTAGTTGGGATTGAAGGCAAATGGTCTACCGAAGTCCTAGCGGATGCTATTGAAGAACGCACTGGGTTTCGCCTGGTGATTGATATTGAAAAAGTGGTCGCCAACCTAGCTGAAAAAAAAGTATTCTATAAAGGCTACAATCTGTGCGAACTCGATGCCATTATCATAAAAAAAGTATCACAAACCTACAGCCCTGCCATCTTAGATCGGTTAGAAATTCTACGCTTTGTAGAATCCTGCCGATGTCGTATCTTCTCGCCCCCAGAATCGATCATTCGGCTAGTTGACAGAATGGCCTGCACCGTCACCTTAGCTCAGGCGGGTATTCCTATGCCTCCGACAGTGATAACCGAAGATATCGAAGCCGCGCTTCAAGCGATAGATGAATTTGATGAAGCAGTACTCAAACCCTTATTTTCCACCAAAGCGACTGGGATGGAACTGATCAAAGCCAAACAACCGGCTAAAAAATTGCGTGCTCAATTACAGGCTTACCATCAACAGCATGGCTTTTATTACATTCAGAAAAAACTGATACTTCCAGGTCAAGACTTGGGTCTAATGTTTTTAGGTGGCGAGTACAAAGGCGCTTATGCTCGGGTGTCAAGCAACACCAGTTGGAACACGACTATCGCTAATGGCGGAAAATATGCTGCGGCATCACCTTCGGATGAAATCATCCAACTGGCTGACAAGGCTCAAGCCTTGTTTAAGCTGGATTTTACTACTGTAGATATTGCAGAAACCGATGAGGGGCCGGTTTGCTTCGAAGTCTCCGCGTTCGGTGGTTTTAAAGGCGCCAAGGAAGGCCTAGGTATTAATATTGCAGAAAAATATGTTGATTACGTGACGAATAAAATAGCGAGCCAATAAACCGATGCCGATGCTTTTGCCAATTCTAAAAAACCTCTGTACTTGTGTAACCACGGAACAACCAGGCCTGGTGATAAGGCTTGATCACTGGAAATTATTAGTTCAATCTAATAATCAGCCTCTAATAGACACACTTTTGAGCTATTTTGGTAATCTCGCCCAATATGAGATTCTGCCCAGTGCAGATTCCCCAAGGCTGGTCGCGATTCAAATAGATGACAATACAAAGCTTGAACCGCTTCACCAGCTTGCCTTTAAAGACTGGCCGCGAGAACCCGGAAAAACCGGCCGTAAAGAAGCCGTGCATGACTTTAGCGACGAATTAAACCAGCCACAACGCCTCGTACATAAAATAAAGACCGGGCTCATTTTATGGCAAAATGCGCAACAGCCCGCTGTTTTCGGAGACCTTAACCGTCATCCAAATCAAGTCATCAACTTTATCCTAAGCCAAAACCTTAATCACTGGCAAAATGCAGGCTGGCTGCTAGGCCATTGTGCGGCGCTGCAACTTAAGGATCAGCGCGGCATTGCGATTGCCGGCGTATCCGGTGGTGGCAAATCAACACTAATGCTTAGGTTATTGGAACAGGCGCAAGGCTTTATAAGTAATGATCGCGTTTTATTTAAAGCTCAAAAAAATAGCGTGATGCTACGTGGCATACCCAAACAGCCACGCATTAACCCGGGCACTATTATTCACAACCCCAAACTCCATAGTTTAATTAGTGACCATCAGCCATACCTTGCCATGCCTGATGCAAGCCTTAGAACACTTGAAGAAAAATACGACGTGCCTGTTCAACAACTCTATGATGGCGTTGATTATTTGCCACAGACTAAACTTCATCAAATTTACCTGCTCAACTGGGGATTGAATGAAAATGCCGCGACCCAGATTACAAAAGTCGACCTTGCCCAACGCGAAGAATTGGTTAAAGCGATTATGAAATCTCCAGGCGTATTTTATCAACACCAAGACCAAAGCTTCCAACAAAAAGGGCAAGACCCCATAATCAAAGACTATCAAAACCTACTAAAACACACCGAGGTATTTGAAGTTACCGGTCAACTTAATTTTGAAGCCGCTACACAACTTATTCTGAATAACCTATCAAAATAGCTTAAAAGACTTCACTCTACCTTGGCAAAGGCTTATAATGCCATGTCTTGATTTGTTAGCGCCCGTAGCTCAGCTGGATAGAGCGCTGCCCTCCGGAGGCAGAGGCCAGGGGTTCAAATCCCTTCGGGCGCGCCATTAGAGTCATTTTCATTCTTATTTTAAATCATTAAAAAGTACCAACATCTTAATAAAAAAATTGCTAGGATAGTCACTTGATAAACGGGAGGATTAACCTTGAACAATGAACTTACGTTTCGTCTTCACGAAACTAGGCGGTTTTTAAAAGCCATCACCTTAAGCTCAGAAGGTCGAAAGTTTTTAATTTCGCACCTGTTCAATACGTTTTTACTCACCTTTGTTGTTATTGCCAGCATTTTTATCGTGCTGCTGACCCTCCATGAAGGTGTCCAGCTAAGAAGACGTTCGTTAGCCATAAGTTTTAGCATCCTTTTTATCATGCTAGTTATTATACCCATGATCACCATGCCCTTTTTTTCGTTTAAAGATGTGACCAATAAAGTCAGCCGAGCGCTGTTCAAAAGAGAGTTTTTCACCAACTTAAGCGCCCATGTTTTTTACCATCAGTCGCGCAAAGGCGAAATCACCCTTCACTTGGCTAAGGCCCATTCTATCTTAGAAGAAAAATATCGCTTGTTAACGAACCACCAGGTTAAAACTGGCAGAAAGAACATTAGTCGAGACCTCGCGCTTTCCATTTCACGTTCAATACGTGACGCAGTTCGCCTATCTAAAGACTTCGTTAGAATTGGTCGTCTAAATTCTGACCAACAAATAGTGGGTGCCACCTATGGCTATTTGTTTGGTGCGGCCAAAAGTAAACTCAAACTCAATCGCATCGAACCAGGCTGGTTTAAACGCTATGTGGGTAATATTTTTTACCGATTTGGCGCGCTGCATGCGGTTTTTATGTATTTTGTTATTAACGAAAAACTGCCACCGTCCTTCGACCCAGTTTATTTTCATGCGCGAGTCGGTGATGTGATTGGCAGCACATCCACTGAGGCCTCTTAAGCATACGGCTCCAATGAAATTACCACAACGTCGCCCAGCAACGAAAAAACTATCCAGGATTCAACTTAAAGGGCAGATTAAAGATATATCAGTCACTGGGCTCACCCACCATGGCCAAGGTGTTGCGAAAATAAACGGTAAAACTCTATTTATCGAAAACGCCCTGCCCGGCGAACAGGTCGATATTAAAATTATCGAAGATCAGCCACAGTATTCTTTAGCCAAGGTAACACACTGGCATCATTATGCAGAAGACCGGACTCAACCTTTTTGCCAGTATTATGGCGAATGTGGTGGCTGTGACCTTCAACACCTTGCCTATCCAAGCCAACTCCACTGGAAGCAACAGAACTTTATTAACCAGTTGGAATCTCAACTCGATACCCGAAAACTTGAAGTTTTACCGATGCTGGCTGACGAGGATCGCCATTATCGTCGCCGTGCAAGATTATTTTTAACCAAAGACAGCAAAACAAAACAGCCCTTGCTCGGCTTCAGAAAGGCGCGAAGCAATCAAGTGATCGATATTGAGCAATGCCCAATACTCACTCCTGAACTGAACCAAGCCTTCAGCAAAGCACGATTTAATCTTCTCCCTCTTGCTACAAGACAAACCAAAGAACTTCAATTGGCAAAAGCAGAAAATGGTGTTTGGCTGACTATGGAGGGATATTACGAGCAACCAGCTAGCCAGCAGCCTTATTACACTGTTAATAACCTCAGACTTCATTTTGATCCAAACGGATTTATTCAGGTGAATGAGGCGGTCAATAATCTGCTAGTCGAACAGGCACTTAGTTGGCTCAAACTATCAAAAAAAGACTGTTTGCTAGACCTTTTTTGCGGTAACGGCAATTTTAGTATCGCTGCCTCTAAACAAGCAGGCCTGGTTGTGGGCGTAGAAGGCGCAGCCTCTGCACTTAAACACGCGCAAAACAATGCACAGTACAATAATTGCCCCAACCTCGAATTCTTCCAAGCCGACTTATTTCAAGACTGCCAGCACCAGGCCTGGTGGAACAAAAAATACAATAGCATTATCCTCGATCCAGGCCGAATGGGAGCCAAACTAGTTTGTGAACACTTGAGCATGCTTGCTGCAGATCAAATACTCTATATTTCATGCCAAAGCGACACCTTAATAAGAGACTTAAAACTACTGGAACAACAAAACTATCGATTAGTAAAATGTCAACTTTTTGATATGTTCCCGCACACCCAGCATTTTGAAACCATGGTACTTCTACACAAGAAAACCTAGCGCGCGAACACTTCTTGAGGGTTGAAATAATCAAAGCTAAAAGCCTGTCAGGCTAACAGCTAATTCGCTCCTAGTTTTGGATAAAATTTAGGCAATAAAAAAGGCGCACTATTGAGTGCGCCTTTTACTAACTTTAGTTTAAAGCTAAAGATTACTGCTTAATTTCAACTTCAGCACGGCGGTTTTGCGCACGACCCTGTTCAGTATCATTACTTGCTACTGGCTTATCATAAGCATAGCCCGCAGTTTGAATTTGCTTGGCAGGTACACCACGGAAAACAAGATGCGCTTGCACTGCATTCGCACGGTTTTTAGCTAAGGCTTCATTGTATGCACGAGGCCCCATTGTACAAGTATGACCACTAATCACAACCGTTGCGTTCGGATTTGCTTTAGCAAATTCAGCAATCGCATTTAGGTTACCAGTAACCCCAGTAGCCTGATCAAAGTTAGCATTATCAAACTTATAATTAACCACAGACTTCTCTGGAATAACTACGGCAGGTTCAGCAACAACTGGCGCAGGCTTAGGTGCGACCACAGGAGCCACAACCGGCTTAGGCTTTTCAACTACCTTCTCAGGCTCAACAATCCCTTCACAACGAGGAATTGCCGTCTCAATAGACCAGTTAATACTTCTAACACAGCCACCAAAACCATCACGCACTACATTACCTTGCGTATCCCATACGTAACCAGGATTATTCTCATGCGGAATCGCACTAGAACTTGCATGAGCCGCACTTAAACCCAATAAACCTAGCGTTGTAACAGCAACAATTGTCAATTTCATCTTAAACTCCTTAATTCTGAAATAGATAAGCTTATAAAATCAATGTGATTAATTATAAGCTATTTCTATAAATTTCAATGGCTTTTTTTTAGAACTCTTGCCACTCATCATTATTTAGTTTAGCAGAAGTCGATGTAGATTTGACCTCTTTGCGTGGAGATAAGGGTTTCAATTGTTTCACCTCAGGCTTTTTCAGCTTTACAGCGGGCTGCGCTTCAATTCTTGACGTGGCACTGGTTTTGAAAAAACCCATATTACGACTCAACTCATTAGCCTGTTCACTCATTGACTCAGAAGTGGCCGATGTCTGCTCAACCAAAGCCGCATTCTGCTGGGTTGCACCATCAATGTCAGAAATTGCCGAATGAACCTGTGAAACCCCTTCAGCCTGCTCAGCTGAAGCTTGTGCAATCTGATTAATCATTGAAGTAACTTCTTCAACAGCATGCGTAATAGCTACCAGACGTTCACCTGATGCACTGGCTAACTTAGTACCCTCATCAATTCTGTCAACACTTTCATTGATCAATTTTTTAATGTCTTTCGCGGCTTCTGCCGATTTCTGAGCCAACGCTCTTACCTCACCAGCAACAACTGCAAAACCTCGACCATGCTCCCCAGCTCTTGCAGCTTCAACTGCTGCATTCAATGCGAGTAAGTTTGTTTGGAAAGCAATACCATCAATTAACGTCACAATTTCTGAGATCTTATGACTAGATTCTTGAATCGCGCCCATCGCTGCAATCGTCTGCTTCATTACTGACTCACCCTGCTGGGCTTCAGCTTGCACGCTGCTAGCGACCTTGGCTGCATTTTGGGCATTATCTGTATTGTTTTGGACTGCGGAATTCATTTGATCCATCGTCGCTGAGGTTTGCTCCAATGCTGCAGCCTGCTGTTGAACACGCTCGCTTAAGTCTAATGAACCCTGTGAAACTTCTTTTGCTGCATTGTTAACAATATCGGCAGCCTGTACAGCTTGAGACACGATTTGAGCCAACTTGGTTAACGAACTATTGACTGCATTTTTCAGACGCTGTAAATCTCCGTCATAATCACCATTAATAAGCTGTGTTAAATCACCCTCACTTTGCGCAACAACAATAGAAGTAATTTCTTTAATTGCCTCGTCAAGCTGTTCCATTGATTCATTGATACTGTCTTTTAACAGCTTCATTTCACCATTTGCTTCTGCTTCTACACGATGATTAAACTCACCTTGTGCCATGCCGCGCATTACATCATTAATTTCAGCAATGATCGCGTTCATTTCATCCATTGTGGCTTGCGCATTTTCCATCATTTTAAGGTATTCACCCTTCGCTTCGCACTCAAGTTTAAGCTTAAACTCTCCACGTTTCATCGCCTCCATGGTTCTACCAAACTGAGTCATGACCTTTGCGATATTGTCTGCACTCGCATTAACACCTTGCTGCAACTTTTGCAAATCGCCAACGTAATGACCCGTAATTCGTTGATTGAAATCACCTTCAGCAATGGCAGAAACGGTTTGATTAGCGCCACTTAAAGCACCACTGACATTTTCAAGTAGTTGATTTATCGCCACAGAGGTTTTACCCACTTCGTCACTAGAGGTAATCGAGGCACGCAAACTAAAATCACCGGTATTGATAATTTGTTCGCTTAAGGTCTGTACCCGTTGCAATGGCTTGATAACCATCCGCCCGATAGCTAGCACTAACGCTAAGGTCAATAAGAAAATACCTATCAAAACGCTGATTAAAGACAACCAAGCATTATTCATCGCGGTTTCAATAGGTGCCAAATAGCGTTGCTCATCCATAATAAACAGATGACGGCCTAATAATATATTTTCTTCGTCATAAGCTGGAATATCGATAAAAACCTTACCATCACGAACATAAACCGCAAGCTGCTCAGCTTCTATTTCTTTATAGCTACGCGCTAATAGACTTACCGAATCTTCATTAAACCAACGATTGTTTGCCAGCACATAATTATTACCAATCGGAGTATTCTGATCCACAACCCCCATCCCAGGGTACTTCTCATCAAGGTAGCGTTTATCGGTCAGCATTACCCAATCAATATCTAAATTCTGCTTAAAATCGTGAACCACTGATGCCAACCCCTGCAACAATGAGATCATGCCTAAAAATTCACCATCGTCAATAACCGGTGAAATGGCCATCACACCCACCCCTCTCGCACCCACGCCTAAAGCAGCAAAAGCATGCTTTTCATTCATTGCGCGCTGTATCAATGGGCTATTCGCAGCGCTTTGTCCATAGTTATCAAGATCCCATGAGCGCACTAACATACGCCCATCTGCTGTTAATAAAATCGTTGCAATATTATTGAAATTTGATTTTGAGCGGAAACCGTCTCGAATGCCGGCAAACAAATCCAACACTTCATCACGATCCTCAACGACTAACGCTTCCATCACATTACGCTGCAAGGTCATGGCTGTAGCGCCCATAATGCCGCTTTGCACTTTGAGATCAATGGCTGCGTTAATATGAACTTGCATTTCCTCTAACATCGCCTGCTCAACATTCGATTTAACCGGTTTAACTGAGCTCAGATACATCATTAGACCAACAACTAATGCAACAACAACACCGACTGACACAGCAATAGCAATGACTTTAGTGTTCAAGGACTGAACATTTTTAAACATGACGAAACTCCAAAATAAATTTTCTGAATATTCTTAGTATATCAACTTCTTAAAGCAAAACCCTATCAATAGAACTAATTACCACATAGAAAGTAATACAAGATCAATGACGCATAAAAACCATATCACTTACGTATAGACAATATACGCTTTAGTTTATAACACTTCGGCCGCCATCAAGGTTTATAACCTGTCCAGTCAAATAATTATTAGTCATAATATATTTTACCGTTTGCCAAATTACGTCTGGTCCCGGCTCAATTTGCATTAAATTCTCGCTTAGTCGCTGCTGGCGATAATTAAGATCATCACCTTCGTTAAACATAATTAGGGCAGGCGCTATATCGTTAACTTTGATTTTAGGGGCATAGGCCAAGGCAAACGACCTAGCCATGCTTTGTAACGCGGCCTTAGACGCAAGGTAAGCCACCTGATGCGCACTGCCCCGCGCAACTTTCGCATCACTTATAGAAATAATATCTGCTGACTCAGAGGCATAGAGCAATTCAACCAAGCCTTTGTTGAGTTGATAGGGCAAGTTTACATGGAGTTGCATCTGCTGCTCAAAACTCTGCGCAGCAGCATCATCCAACCAAACCGATGCATTATGAATAATGGCACGTAAACTGTTTACTTGGCTTTTTACCTGCCGAATAAAGTCATCTACGGCACCAGGCTGATTAAAATCTGCCTGAATGCCAAGCGCGCCTGATTTTTTGAGCGTTTGCACACCGGGACGCTCTGTGCGATAACTAAAAATAACAGGATAGTCAGTGTGATTTAAAAAATGCTCAGCGAGATAATAGCCTATACGCTGGCCTGCACCCGTAATCAAAACTGCGTTATTTAACATCCCCCCCCCAATTCTTGTATAATATTTGTAAGCATATCTGAGCGATAATGTAACATAAACAAGGAAAACCAAATGAATATTCTACTCTTAGGCGGCACCGGATTTGTAGGAAAACACCTCGCCACAGCGCTGCGCCAAGATGGGCACCAGGTTACCCAAACAGGCCGAACGGCATTTAAATCGCTTGAGCACTTAACCTCGCTACTTCAAGGTCAGGATGTGGTTGTTCAAATGAGCGGTGCCAATATTGGCCAACGCTGGAATGAATCCTATAAAAAACAACTTTATACCAGCCGTATTGATACCACTCAACTTTTAGCCCAAGCCCTAAAGCAACTTGCAACACCCCCAAAACAAATGATTGCGGTTTCAGCCATTGGTATTTATCCACAAAAACCCTGCGGTGAACCGCTTAATGAAGATTGCCGAGACACTGACCCAGGGTTTTTAGGCCAACTGGGGCAAGCTTGGGAAAATGCCAGCCAACAATTATCGCCCACCCCCTTAATTCTTCGTTTTGGCGTCGTATTGGGTAAAGATGGCGGCGCATTACAAAAAATGCTACCCGCCTTCAAGCTTGGCCTTGGTGGGCCAGTGGCAAGTGGCGAGCAATGTTTTAGCTGGGTGCACATAGATGACTTGATTGCTGCGTTTAAATGGGCGTTAACCCACCCCGAACAAACCGGCGCACTCAATGTAACGGCACCTCAACCCCTCAAACAAAAAGACTTTGCACGCGCACTTGCAAAGACCTTAAATCGCCCCTATGGTTTACCTATGCCGGAGCTGATGTTAAAGCTGATATTTGGTGAAGGTGCACAAGTGCTAACCCACAGCAGTTGCGTTTTACCCAAACGCCTGCAAGATCAAAATTTTGTGTTTCAATACCCTGATGCCGAATCCGCTTTAAAACAGATTCTAGCTAACTAACACTATTCAAAAAAACAGGTAAACATATGCCCGAACTGCCAGAAGTTGAAACCACAAAGCGTGGCATTGAACCCGCCCTTTGCGGGCAACGTATTAAAGCCTGCATAGTTCGTAACTCGAAACTACGCTGGCCAGTGGCGGCTCAACTCAGCCAACTGCAACCAGGCCTGCTGATTGAATCGGTAACACGGCGCGCCAAATACCTTTTAATCAAGACCCCACTGGGCCATATCATTATCCACCTCGGCATGTCTGGACACCTCAGGCTTTTACCCATTGGCACCCCGGCAGAAAAACACGACCATATTGACCTAGAACTCAGCAACAATCTGTGTCTTCGTTATCAAGACCCTAGACGATTTGGGGCTTGGCTCTGGACAGAAGACGACCCGCTGCAACATCCTCTGCTTGCTAAACTTGCGCCCGAACCTCTATCTGACGCATTCAATGGTGATTATCTTTATCAAGCTATTGCACATCGGAACACAGCGATTAAAGCCTTGATTATGAACAACCACTATGTCGTTGGCGTGGGAAACATCTATGCTAATGAATCGCTTTTTCTTGCAGGGATTCACCCCCTTCGCTCAGGAAAAAGCTTGTCGTTAGAAGCATCGCATCAGCTCACAAACATCATTAAAAAAGTGCTAAATGCCGCGATTGAGCAAGGGGGAACCACATTAAAAGACTTTATGTCACCTACTGGCAAACCGGGTTACTTTGCACAAAAACTGTTTGTTTATGACCGAGCTAACCAACCCTGTTTAGTCTGCCAAACACCGATTGAACGCGCGGTACATTTTCAGCGTGCCAGCTACTTTTGCCCCCAGTGCCAAGCCTTACCTGATCAATCAGTTTAAATTCTTTACACTTAACCCTTGCGGGCACTTAGATTGTGGCTTATGCTTTATTCATTGATATTTATAGGGGTTTGCGATGCGCGCGCTCAGCTTAATAACACTCTTGTTTTTAACGCAACTAATCAGTGGCTGTGATCGTCAGCTTGAAGGCGAACTTTGGCCAATGGTTGAAAATTGTGATCTACACCAACAAACCTGCCAATCACAACAAGCGGACGCAACGGCAAGCTTAACCATCTCACCCCAGCCTATTCCAATTGCTAAACCGCTTCAAATTGAAGTTTCGCTCACCAATATCAGCACTGAAAAGCTTGAGCTGGATATTTCAGGCATTAATATGTATATGGGTTATAACCGAGTCACGTTAAAACCTGATAGCGAAAACCCCGAACGTTTTACCGGTCAAACCATGCTCGCCTTTTGCACTAATGAAGTCATGTACTGGCAGATCACGCTACTGGCTCATCAGGCAGATGGTCAGGTCACCCAAATTCCTTTTAAACTTGAAACGCGCAACCGTTGAGGCAACCCATGACTAATCCAGACTCAAAACAACCTGTATTTACTCAAGATATTCGTGCAGTCGCTCAACAGCTCAGTAGTGATCCAGAGCATGGATTAACCCAAGCCGAGGCGGAACGAAGGCTCGCTGAAATCGGCCCAAATCAGTTAAGCCAAGCTAAAAATGTATCCCCCATTCTACTGTTCTTAAAACAGCTCAAAAACCCCTTGTTAATTGTTTTATTTTTTGGCTCTGTTCTCTCTTTTTATATTGAACACTATATTGACGCTATAGCGATTATGGCGATTATTCTAATCAATGCTACCATCAGCTTTGTTCAGGAATTTAAAGCCCAGCGATCGATGGACGCACTGCGTGATATGGCCGCCCCAAAATGCTGGGTCAAACGTGAAGGCGAGTGGCACAATATTGCCGCCGCTGAACTGGTGCCGGGTGATTTAATAAAACTTGAAACCGGAACTATTACGCCAGCAGATGCGCGTCTAGTGGAAAGCGTTCAACTACAAATTGATGAAT
This sequence comes from Thiomicrospira microaerophila, assembly GCF_023278225.1. Classification (GTDB taxonomy): domain Bacteria; phylum Pseudomonadota; class Gammaproteobacteria; order Thiomicrospirales; family Thiomicrospiraceae; genus Thiomicrospira; species Thiomicrospira microaerophila_A. Next base: position 321,880 of record NZ_CP070959.1, on the reverse strand, counting down.
CGGCATTAACCGGTGAATCCGATCCGGTGCGCAAGAAAATTGACCCTTTGAATGATGAAAACTTAATTCTCGCAGATCAAATCAATATGGCTTTTATGAGTACCGCAGTCACTCACGGTTACGGTACAGCCATCGTTACAGGCACCGGCATGAAAACCGAAGTTGGCCACATTGCAGAACTGATGGCCAGCACCGAACAACGCCTGACACCTTTGCAATTACGCATCAAAAATATGTCACATATTTTGATTTGGGCCGCACTGATTATTGTGTCCTTCATCCTCGCGCTCGGTTTTTTCCAAGGCATGACCTTTATCGACATGAGCAGCACCGGTATTTCACTCGCCGTCGCGGCTATTCCGGAAGGCCTTCCGACCGTAGTCACCATCGTACTGACGCTTGGCGCCTATCAAATGATGCGTTCTAACGCCCTAGCCAAACACCTAACCTCAGTTGAAACCCTGGGCTCCACCTCGGTTATCTGCTCTGATAAAACCGGCACGCTTACCCAAAATAAAATGCAGGTTAAACAAATATGGGTGGGCGGAAAGCAATTTTACCTTGACGGATTAGGCTATGAACCTAAAGGCCAGTTCTTTGATCATAACCAGCAGGTTATCGATCCAAATCGCGATCAACAGCTCACCAACATGTTAAGCATGTCAGCGCTCTGTAGTGACACGCGCCTAGTTGAAAAGGACGGCCATTACACTATTCATGGCCTCCCTACCGAAGGAGCAATAGTCGTTGCCGCAGCCAAGGCGGGCATTACCAAAGAAAAATTACTTGCTGACCAAGATATTGCGCATAGTTTCCCTTTCGACTCATCCCGAAAAATGATGAGCGTGATCGTTTATGATCAAAACAACCAGGCCTGGTTATATGTCAAAGGCGCACCGGATGTTGTGATGAGCCGCTGTGACTACATCATGTTTGACGACGAAAAACATGCTTTCAGCAAACACGAAACTCAAGCACAGCAAGCCGTAGCTGATTTTGCACACCAAGCCCTTCGCACCCTAGCTGTTGCCTGTCGGCCATTAACGGAAGCAGACCTGGAAAATCCGGATATTGCACTAGAAACCGAACTGACATTAATGGGCATCTATGGCATTATTGACCCCCCTCGCCCCGAAGCCACCATCGCAGTTAAAGAATGCCATAGTGCAGGCATTGGCGTAGTGATGATCACCGGTGATCATGCCGAAACGGCGCGAGCCATCGCCTATCAAATGGGTATCGTCAAGCAGGCTGACGCACCGGTTATTACCGGTGCACAATTAAACGCAATGGATGACAGCCAACTGTTTGACCAGGTAAAGGATGTAAGAATCTTTGCCCGAGTGACCCCTGAACACAAATTACGTATCGTTCGTGCGCTCCAAGCACATGGTGAAGTCGTTGCGATGACCGGCGATGGTGTAAACGATGCCCCGGCACTGAGAACCGCAGACATTGGCGTTGCAATGGGCTTAAGCGGCACCGGGGTTGCCAAAGAATCCGCAGACCTCATTCTATTAGACGACAACTTTGCGACCATTGTGACCGCAGTCCGCGAAGGCCGACGCATTTACGACAATATTCGTAAATTTATTCGCCAAGCCTTAACGGCCAACGTCAGTGAAGTATCTGCACTACTGTTTGCATTTATGCTCATCTCGTCAACTTTTGATGACGCAGGTAATCTGGTGGTACTACTCACCCTTGCGCCATTGATGATTCTTTGGGTTAACCTGGTTAGCGATGGTATTCCGGCATTGGCCTTGGGGATTGATGGCGCAGAAAGCGATGTCATGAAACGTAAACCTCGGCCTTCGAATGAAAGCTTTTTTGCCAACCATTTGAGCCACCGTATTGTGATTCGCGGGCTAGTACTTGGTGCGCTCACCTATGGCGTTTTTAAATATGCGATTGATCAAGGCTTCAGCCTAGAGTATGCACAAACCCTAGCGTTTATGACCTTAATTTTTGGTCAGCTATTCCATATTTTTGACGCCAGAACCTTCACCACCCTGTATGACCGCAACCCTTTTAGTAATGTTGCACTGCTATGGGCGGTTGCCGGATCGGGAGCCTTATCGATTGCAATGGTCTATTGGCCTTATGGACAATTAGTACTGGGCACCACCTCGGTAGGCATTGAACATCTGCTGATGGTGATCGCGCTTTCTGCGCTGCCGACACTGATTCTGTCAGGGATCAAAAAAGCCGGCCAGGTGCGCTGGCTGTAATCATTAATTTCTCAGCGATTCAAGCAAACTTCGCTTGAATCGCACTGGCTACTTCCGGATGAACAAATTCGGAAATATCGCCTTGTAAAGCGGCAATCTCTCTAACTAAACTCGATGAAATATAACTAAACTGTTCTGCCGGAGTCATAAACATGGTTTCAACATTGGGCGCTAATTTGCGGTTCATCGACGCCAATTGAAATTCATACTCAAAATCTGATACTGCCCGCAAGCCCCTTAAAATAACCTGACCCTGCTGCTGTTTAACAAACTCCACCAATAAACAATCAAAACCAATTACCTCAACATTTGGATAACCCTCACAGGCAATCTGTGCCAAATGGATTCGTTCTTCCAAGCTAAACAACGGCGTTTTGTTACGATTATTAGCAACCGCAATAATCAAGCGGTCATAAAACTGCGCCGCGCGTTTAATCAAGTCAGAATGACCGCAGGTAATCGGATCAAAGGTTCCGGGATAAATGGCCGTAATACTCATTTACTCGCTTCTCTTTTTAATTCATGTTTAAAACGCCATAAGCCAAGCCTTGCCTGAGAGGTCGTTTTTTCACGATACAACTCAAACTGACTTAAACAAGCTTCTGGCCAGGCCAGTGTTTTTTCCTGCTCAATATACAACCAAGATGGATAATGCCTTCCGGCTGCTAATAAAGTCTGAAGCGTAGGTTCAACCAAACGCTGATGAAACGGAGGATCAATAAACACCAGATCAAAAGAAATCTGTTCATTTTGATTTAACCAGGCCTGGCTGTCGATATTAAACACCTGCGCCTGCTGAGTTTGAAGTAGCGCACAATTCGACGATAACTGCTGCGCTACTCCAGGGTTTTTCTCGATAAAGACAACCGATGAAGCCCCGCGTGATAAGGCTTCAAGCCCCAACGCACCGCTGCCGGCAAACGCATCCAAACAGCGCGCGCCCGCAATCTCAAACTGCAACCAATTGAACAGGGTTTCACGCATACGATCAGACGTCGGGCGCAAACCATCCTGTGACAAGACCGGCAACTTGCGCCCCCGCCACTCACCACCAATAATTCGGATCATGCCTAACGCATGCTTTTGTTGCTTGTTTAGCTTTTTGCCAGGCCGACTCATGTTAAACCCAAGATTAATCCAATCAGCGCTATTCTAACATGCTCAAGGTTTCATGCTAAGATTGGCATCGGATCAAATATAAAGGTAAAGCCAAGTGAAGAGCAGACCCTCTCAATTAAACAACCAAGTGATTGGCGTCACCGGAGGCATTGGCTGTGGTAAATCCGCAGTCTGTGATTATTTTGCTGACCAAGGCTATCCTGTCATCGACACTGATTTGGTTGCCAAACAACTGGTCAGCAAGGGACAACCAGGCCTGGTTGAAATCATCTCGCTAGTCGGTAAAGGCTACCTAACCGCCCAAGGCGAACTAGATCGAAAAAAACTCGCCACGGTTTTTTTTAGCCAACCGCAACTAAAACAACAGATTGAAGCGGTTCTACACCCCATGGTCAGGCAAGCGGTGCGTGCACAAATCGAACAACTTAAACCGCATCATCGCCTTATTTTTATTGCGGTGCCGGTACTCCAACAACTCAATCAACCTGAATACCAAATTGACCATGTGCTACTGGTTGAATGTGACACGCAACAGCAAATAACTCGGGTTCAACAACGTGACCAACGCAGCGCAGAACAAATCCAACAGATCATCCAACAACAAGCCCCCCCCGCACAGCGCCTCGCAATCGCCGATTCAGTTATCAACAACAACCGCGATTTAGCCCATTTACACACTCAAGCCAAGGCTTGGCTTTTTAAAATTATTCAGGATAGAATAATTCCATAAACTCACAATTTAAAAACAAACTAGCGGACTATTTGCTCGACATTTCAAAACTCGTATTTCTGGGGTCGTGCTAACGACAATACTTGAGTTTGACGACACACCAAAACTGGTTCTTCTGAGTATTGGTGTTTATACAAGCATTATCATCGCCTTAATTGGTTTTGTACTTATGGAGAAAAAATAACATGGAAGCACTTTCTTATACAGTGGTTTAGCGATCGTTTCCACAATCGCTTTAATAGTATTACTTTGGAAACAGCCCTAAGAAAAAAATCGCACCCAAAAGATTAGGGTTAAATCGGTTGCGGCCAAAAACCGGAAATCGCGGCAACACCTTGTGCGCCTTGCTTTTTCGCCTCGGCACGATCAAGATCATTTAAACCGCCGAGCGCGAAAACCGGGATTGGCATGGCCTGCACCATGTCAGCAAATCGCGGCCAACCCAGGCCTGGTAATCCAGGATGTGAACTTGTCGGTTTAACCGGCGACAACAAAACAAAATCGGCCTTTAATTCCAGCGCCTTGGCAAGCTCCACCGCATTATGGGTGGATACGCCCAATAACTTATCCTGCACAATCGGACGTTCAGTCAGCGCCATGATTTCAGTCGAGGCGAGTTGAATGCCATCGGCTTGCGGTAAATCTGCCAACCAATCCAGCTTGGCATTCAACAATAACTTCGCACCATGACCATGACAAAGCGGTAACATGGCTTGCGCTAGTTCAATATACGCCGATTTATCCAGCCCTTTAGCACGCAATTGCACCAGCTTAATCCCTTCTGAAAGCGCCGCTTTTAACCGTTGAAGCGCATCCTGTGCGTCATGAAAGCCACCAGTAATTAAATAACGATCTGGAAGTTGCAGTGCGCGCACGATACCTTTATTCGCCACTAACATCGCGCGTTGATCCAATTCATCAAGCGGACACCATTCAAACGCGTGTCCCTCATGCGCGTGCAAGTCACCGCGGGCCTGCTCCGTCACAAATACATGCAGCTGCACTTGCACCTCGCCATGATCCCAAGGATAGCTGATTAAAGGTTGCCAATCCGTTGTCTGCAAGCCGGTTTCCTCGGCGAACTCCCGAATCAACGCCTGCTGCGGCGTTTCTCCGGCTTCGAGCTTTCCCCCGGGAAACTCCCACTGCCCGGCAAACGACTGACGTGCCAAACGCTGACAAATCAACACCTGTTTATCTTTTATCAAACAACCGACTGCGACCTGAATCATCTTCTCCATCTCCAAACAAAAAAGGCACGGACATGCCTTAACATGCCGTGCCTTAGATTAAAACGCATAGAACCTAAGAGCGGTATTCTGCGTTAATCTTGACGTAATCATACGAAAAATCGCACGTCCATACTGTTTCACTCGCCTGACCACGATTCAGCTCAATACGCACTGAAATTTCTTCGTTGTTCATCACCGCTTGGCCTTGTTGCTCGGTGTAATCCGCCGCGCGGCCGCCATTACGCACAATACAAACCCCACCCAAGAAAATCTGTAAACCATTGATATCCAAATTTTCGACACCGGCACGCCCAACCGCAGCTAAAATCCGCCCCCAGTTAGGGTCAGATGCAAACATCGCGGTTTTAACTAACGGTGATAAAGCAACGGCTTGCGCCACTTTTAAACATTCCGCTTCTTCACGTCCACCATTAACCTCAACGGCGATAAACTTGGTCGCCCCTTCGCCATCACGTACAATCATATGCGCCAGTTCAGTCATCACCGCATCAATTTCTTGTGCAAACTGCTGATAAGCGATTGAATCCGCCTCGGTAATCTTTGGCATATCCGCCTGCTGCGTTGCGCTTAAGGTACAGGCATCATTGGTCGAGGTATCACCATCCACCGTAATACGGTTAAAGGATTTCTTCACCGCCGCTTTTAAGCATTGATCCAACAACGGCTGGCTGATTTTGGCATCGGTCACCACAAAACCAAGCATGGTGGCCATATTCGGATGAATCATACCAGAGCCTTTTGCCATACCGGTGATGATGACATCATGGCCGTCAATCGAAACCCGTTTGCTTACCATTTTCGGCACAATATCCGTCGTCATAATGCCAGCCATTGCCTCAGCCCAGCCATCAATCTTACGATTCGCCAAGGCATCAGGCAAACCGCGCTGAATTTTCTCCATCGGCAAAGGTTCACCAATCACACCGGTAGAAAAGGGTAGAACGGCTTCCAATTCACAACCGATTTCATCCGCCAACCATTGACAGGTCTGACGGGCATTCAGCAGGCCTGGCTCACCGGTAGCCGCATTCGCATTACCGCTATTAATTAACAAGGCGCGGGGCTGGGTTTTCGCCAAATGGGCTTTTGCCAGGGTGACCGGCGCAGCACAACACGCATTGGTGGTAAAGGTCGCCGCAGTGATTGAGCCTTCAGCTAACTCAATCACCACCAAATCGGTTTTACCGTTTTTTTTAATTTTAGCTGCCGTTGCGCCTAAATAAGCCCCAGCAACAGGATGAACCTGCGGCAATTCATTTGAAAGTCCCACTGGCATAATGCACCTCTGTACATAAAGGAAAAAGAAATAATCTACCCATTCACCAAGCTCAACAACCCTAGCGTGCGTCGCCTTGAGCTCCTGCGCTCGGCGCACAAGGCGAAAGCACCTCTAAGGATTTCCAGCTTAGTTAATTTAATTTACCGCAACACTGTTTGTATTTTTTACCCGAACCACACGGGCAAGGATCATTGCGCCCCACTTTTGGTACCTCACGGCGGAAGGTTTGTGCCTTCTCTTCCTCCGAACCTTCCGGTATAGCTTGCGATGCCATGCCTTTATCGGCATCCGGGTGAATCGCTTCTAACTCTTGTTTGGCCTCTTGTCGCTGCTGTTCTTCAAACGCGGCAACATCTTGCTGGTTATGTAACTGCACCAATGACAGCATTTTGACAGTTTCACGTTTGACTTCGCCTAAGAAGCCTTGGAAAAGTAATGCCGATTCACGACGATATTCTTGGAAAGGGTCTTTTTGCGCAAAGCCGCGCAAATGAATCCCGCGACGCAGGTAATCCATTTCCGCCAAATGCTCACGCCATAGTTTATCAATATTGCGCAGCAGAACTTCTTTTTCAAAATGGCCTAGGGTTTTTTCGTCCACCACTTTCATCTTGTCATTGTAATGGTCAATAATCGCCTGCAGAATTTTTGCGCGTAACGTTTCCTCATACAGCGACTTATCTTCTTCTAACCATTGTGCAATCGGCAACTCTACGCCAAACTCTTCATGCAATGCGGTTTGCAACTCTGGAATACGCCACTGCTCGTCCAAACTGCCCGGCATAATATAGTTATCAATCACGGTATTGACGACGTCTTCACGCATTAACTCAATCGTTTCACGAACTTCTTCGCTCTCCATTAACTCATTACGCTGTTGATAGACCACCTTACGCTGTTCGTTGGCTATATCATCAAATTTCAGCAGGTTGGCACGTTCATCCTGATGCAAACGCTCAACCTGTTTCTGCGCGCGTTCAATCGACTTGCTAACCATCGGATGCTCAATCGCTTCACCTTCTTCCATGCCCAAACGGCGCATCATGTTTTTCACTTTCTCTGACGCAAAACGACGCATCAAGTTATCATCTAACGACAAATAGAAACGGGTCACGCCTGGATCACCCTGACGACCGGAACGCCCTCGTAACTGGTTGTCGATACGGCGTGACTCATGACGCTCTGAACCAATCACTTTTAAACCACCTAACTCTAATACCTTGTCATGACGTATTTGCCAGTCGGTTTTAACCTTCTCAACCTGCTCAGGGGTCGGGTTTTCACCCAGTTCTTCGATTTGAGTTTCTAAATTACCGCCCAACACGATATCCGTTCCACGACCGGCCATATTGGTGGCAATCGTGACGGCACCCGGCATACCGGCATTGGCAATAATATGGGCTTCACGCTCATGCTGTTTAGCGTTTAATACTTCATGCTTGACCTTGGCTTGGTTAAACGCATTCGACAGTAACTCAGACATTTCAATCGAAGCGGTACCAATCAAAATCGGCTGACCGGTTGCATGGGTTTGTTTTACGTCTTCAACGATCGCATTAAACTTGCTTTGCAAGTCCAAAAACACCAAATCGGTCAAATCTTGACGTAACGGCGTTTTATTCGGCGGAATCACCACCACTTCCAAGCCATAGGTCGAAATAAATTCACCGGCTTCGGTGTCGGCCGTACCGGTCATACCGGAAAGCTTGCCATATTGACGGAAGTAGTTTTGAAAGGTAATCGACGCAAAAGTCTGACTTTCATGTTGAATATTGACGCCTTCTTTCGCTTCAACCGCTTGGTGCAAACCTTCACCCCAACGACGGCCTTGCATTTTACGCCCGGTATGTTCGTCGATAATCACGACTTCGCCATTTTCAACGATATAGTCACGGTTTTTTTCAAACAATACATTGGCACGCAACGCGGCATTAACGTGAATCATCAAGCCAATATTGGTGGCGTCATACAAGCTTTCACCTTCATTCAACAAACCCGCCTCGGTGAGCATGTTTTCAATTTTTTCATGACCCTCTTCCGTTAAGTAGGTCTGACGTGCCTTTTCATCAACGGTGTAATCGCCGGTAGTGGTTTTTTCTGTTGTATCTTCTTCACCACGCTCTAAATGCGCAATCATCGGATTAATTTTCTGATAAATTTCGGCTTTGCTTTCATTCGGGCCTGAAATAATTAACGGCGTTCTCGCCTCGTCAATTAAAATCGAATCCACCTCATCGATAATCGCAAAGGCTTGACCACGCATGACTTTCTCTTCTTTATAAATCGCCATATTGTCGCGTAAATAATCAAAACCAAACTCATTATTGGTGCCATAGGTAATATCCATCGCGTAGGCAAGTTGTTTTTCCTGATGGCTTTGACCACTGACGATGACCCCTGTGCTCAAGCCTAAAAACTCATACAGCCGCCTCATCCATTCAGCATCACGCTTCGCTAGATAATCGTTAACGGTAATCACATGCACACCCCGACCGGCCAGTGCATTCAAATAGGCACCCAATGTCGCTACCAGGGTTTTACCTTCACCGGTACGCATCTCAGCAATACGCCCATCATTAAGCGCCATACCGCCAATCATCTGAACATCATAGTGACGCATACCAAATACCCGCTTACTCGCTTCACGCACTACCGCAAAGGCTTCAGGCAAAATATCATCGAGTTTTTTACCCGCGACTAATGCCTGCTTAAACTCTTCGGTTTTGGCTTTTAATTGTTCATCAGACAGGGATTCAAAGGTGGGTTCAAAACTATTAATCAGCGCAATGCGCTTTTTATACTGCTTTAATAAACGCTCGTTACGGCTGCCAAACACTTTTTTTATAATACTTGTAAACATAGGTTGTCAATATCCAACGGATTTCTAGGTTAAAATTGGCTTTATTCTAACACAGTAAAGATAAATTCTACCTACTCAAATGATGAAACATAGCCTAGAACAACCAGGCCTGGCTAAACTTTTTCAGCAGGCTGAGTTATACCAAGCTCTGCAAGAACTGGCTCAAGCCGAACTGCCTGAACAGCTTGCACCGCACCTCATTGGTGTCAGTATCGAACAACACACCTTGATCTGCCTGGTAAATAACCAAGCCTGGGCAAGCAAGCTGCGTTTTTTTGAACAGAACCTATTAGCCTGTTTTCAAAAAAACCTACCTCACTTAAAACTTAACCAAGTTGCGTTTAAGCTACTATTAGACTTTAAAGAAAACAAAACACTGAAAAGAAGCGCGAACCGCCCGGATAATGAAAGTGCACAACAAATGCGAGAAATGAGTAAAAACTTGCCAGAAAAATTGGCAAACGCGCTGACCAAGCTTAGCCAACGCGCTAGGTGAATCAAATTAAAACTTTACTGCTACTAAAGTCAATCGGTGTCGGCTGATCGGGATCTAACGTCACAACTTCATAAGCATCCGGCTGTTTAAATAATTCTCGTAACAGGTGATTATTCAAAGCATGACCTGATTTGTGGGCCGTAAACTCACCTAAAATGGCATACCCCGCCATAAATAAATCGCCAACGGCATCCAAAATTTTATGGCGCACAAATTCGTCCTTATTACGCAGGCCTTCTTTATTCATTACGCCGGAATCATCTAGGCCAATGGCGTTATCTAAACTCGCGCCCAATGCCAAATGCCGCTCACGCAACATCTCCATATCACTCATAAATCCAAAAGTTCGAGCGCGACTTACCTCTTTAAAATAAGAAGTTGAAGAAAACTCCAGTGTCATACTTTCAGCCGTTTGCTTAAACGCAGGATGATTAAATTTAATCGAAAAATTTAACCTAAAACCCTCATAGGGCTTAAACTCTGCCCAACCACCCAACTCATTCTCAACACGAACTGGTTTTTTAATACGTAAATATTTTTTTCGGGCTTCCTGATACTGAATACCGGCGGATTGTATCAAAAAAATAAAATGCGAAGCGCTGCCATCCATAATCGGCACTTCATCAGAATCAAGATCAATATAAAGATTATCCATCCCCACACCGGCAAGTGCTGACATCAAATGTTCAATCGTGGCGATTTTAGCCTCACCACTGCGAATAGTGGTACACAACATCGTCTCACCAACAATATCTGCTGACACTTTAAATTCAACCACCGGATCTAAATCCACACGTCGAAATATAATACCGGTATCCACCGGAGCAGGCCGCAAGGTCATCAAAGCTTGATGACCGGTATGCAAGCCAACACCTTTGGCTTTTATCGGGTTCGCTAGGGTTCTTTGTTTCACTCTACTTTCTACTCAAAACATTAAAAACTTTTATTAAACCAGTCTTTCATCCGGTTTAGCACATTTACTTGATTCGTCAAGGGTTGACTCGGTTGAGACTCGGCAGAATAGTGCCCATGCTCACGCGCATACATTAACAAGCCAACCGTGGTTGCATAGGCTGGGCTAATCACCTCTTCTTTAAGGCCGGTGACTTCATGCGGAATCCCCAAACGAACAGGCATATTAAAGACCTCTTCCGCCAACTCAACCGCACCCTCAACCAAGGCACTGCCACCAGTTAACACCACACCGGCAGCGATCATCTCCTCAAAACCCGAACGACGTAACTCGGCTTGAATCAATTGAAACAGCTCCTCATAACGAGGTTCTACCACCTCAACCAGGGTTCGACGAGAAAGGCAACGCGCTGGACGATCACCTACACTCGGCACTTCAATTTCTTCATCCTGAGCAATCAGTTGCGGCAGCGCACAGGCATACTTGCGCTTGATATCTTCTGCAGCTTGGGTTGGGGTGCGTAATGCCACCGCGATATCATTCGTGACCTGATCGCCCGCTACCGCAATCACCGAGGTATGACGAATTGCACCTTGATAAAACACCGCAATATCGGTAGTACCGCCACCAATATCGACTAAACAAACACCCAATTCCTTTTCGTCTTCAGACAACACCGACTCACTCGAGGCCAACTGCTCAAGAATAATATCCTCAACCTTAAGACCACAACGTTGAACACACTTGGTAATATTTTGCGCAGCACTGACCGAGCCAGTTACAATATGCACCTTAGCTTCCAAACGGACACCTGACATACCAACAGGTTCACGAATACCGTCTTGATTATCGATCATGTATTCTTGAGGCAGAATATGCAGCACCTTTTGGTCACCCGGAATAGCCTGTGTACGCGCCGCATCAATCACGCGCTGGATATCCTCCTCAGTCACTTCTTGATTGCGAACCGCGACCATGCCGTTAGAATTAAAGCTTTTAATATGGCTGCCTGCAATACCAACATAAACAGATTGCGCTTGGTAACCAGACATACGCTCGGCTTCATCAATCGCGCGCTGAATCGACTCAACGGTAGAGTCAATATTGACCACCACGCCTTTTTTAAGACCGCGAGACGGATAGGTGCCCATACCTAAAACCTCGATATCACCATTCGCCTTAATTTTACCGACAATTGCTGCAATCTTAGACGTACCTATATCTAAGCCAACAACAATACCTGAATTTGATGTTACTTTTTTCCGCGTCATATTCATCTCTTTTTGAGCGTAAAATTACCTTAACCCTTGGAAGGTAGAATAATTGCAAACCCGTTTGTATTTCTTAAATCAAAACCCAATGCGGATTCTACCCGTTTTTCATCAACTAATGGATAAGCGCGCACAAAACGCTGAATTTTTGATGACCAGTTAGCCTGATCAACAATCAACATCAAGCCATTATCCAATTGAATGGTCAACACACCATCAATGTTTTGGCGCAAATCAACAATCATCCAACCAAAAGGGGCTAATAACGGAGGAATCTCGTTAAGCAAATTAAGCACCCCTGGCACCTGTAACAAGTCACCATCAAGATGAACCAACGAATCGAATTCAACCAGATTTTGCGGTTGAAAAACCACCCCATCAGCGGTCACTAAACTTTGCTCACCCCATCTAGCAATCGGCTGATGTTCCCGAATCTTTATTTTTAAATTTGCCGGCCAATAGCGTTGAACTTCAGCAGACGAAATCCAGGCCAAGTTTTCAAGCGTTTGCTGCAAGGCCAATAAGTCAACTTTCCAAAAACCTTGGGCAAGAAAAGGGTAGAGTATATCATCCACTTCATCAAAACTGACATAGTCTAATGAGTTTTCAATACTATAGGACAAAACCCTTGGCGAAGTGTTTTTAGACTGCAGATAACCATAAAAAATCAGACTGACTAACAAGGCTATGCCTAGCAGTCCCATCACTTTTTTCACCATCTGTGCAGACATTCTATTAAACACTAGACAAAGACGAACGGAGAATCTCTAACACCAACTGATCAAAACTGATTCCAGCTTGCTTGGCCGCCTTCGGAACCAAGCTTTTCTCTGTCATGCCCGGCACGGTATTTAACTCAATCAACCAGGCCTGGTTATTATGATCCAACATCACATCCATTCGCCCCCAACCTTCAGCACCAAGAGTTTTAAAACCATCCAGCACTAGCTGATTGATCTGTGACTGAACAGCCTCTGGCAAGTCACACGGGCAAATATACTGGGTATCATTCGCCTGATATTTAGCATCAAAATCATAAAAATCATGACTGGTTTTGAGTTCAATGGCAGGTAAAATCTGACCATTCAATAGCGCAACAGTAAACTCGCGCCCCTCAATAAATTGCTCAATCAAAACCTCAGAATCAAAGGCTCGCGCTTCTTGAACTGCATCCTCTAACTCAGCCAAGTTATATACCTTACGCATTCCGATACTCGAGCCTTCATGACTCGGCTTAACCATCAGAGGAAAACCTAGATCTAAAGATTTTAAATCTAACGCCTGCTCTGGTGACGCATAAGCGAAGCCTGGCGTTGACAACCCGGCTCCACGCCACACCCACTTGGTGCGCAGCTTATCCATCGCCAAGGCCGAGGCGGCCATCCCACTTCCGCTAAAAGGCATATTCAACGACTGTAAAATCGCTTGAACTTGACCATCCTCACCCCAACGCCCATGCAGTGCGATAAAAGCACGATCAAAGCGGCTTGCAATCTCTACCAACTGCGTCAAACAGGTCACATCAAAAGCCTGAGCTTCCACACCGGCCGCAAGCAAGCCCTTCAGCACCGCTTGTCCACTTCGTAAAGAAACCTCCCGCTCAGCGGCAACCCCGCCCATCAGTACCGCAACGCGACCAAAATCCTGTTTCATTCTGCCCCCCGTTCCTGCCAGATTTTTGCCCAAGCACCAATATCACCCGCGCCCATCATCAACACCACATCCTCGTCCTGTAAGAGATCAGCAGCCAAATGATCCAGCTCATCAAAATCATCAACCAACACCAGATTCTGTGCGCCACGTAACCTCATTGCCTGAACCAAGGCTTTTGAGTCAAAATTAGGCAAAGGCGTTTCACCCGCCGGATAAACCTGGCTTAGAATCACCAAGTCCGCCTCCATTAAAGCATGCACAAAATCTTCAAATAAATCCCGCGTTCGGCTATAGCGATGAGGCTGAAACACCAAAACAACCCGCTTATCCTTAAAGGCACTGCGTGCAGTTGCCAAGGTCGCTTGCAACTCGGTAGGATGATGGCCATAATCATCCACCAAGGTCACCGACTTTTCACCGATCAAACGATTAGCATAGACCTCAAATCGACGGCCAACACCGGCAAATTCAATTAACGCCTGCTGAATGGCTTGCTGGTTGACGCCGACTTCTAATGCGACTGCAATCGCGGCCAAAGCATTTTGAACATTATGTCGCCCCGGAATATTTAACACCACCTCAAACGCTGGCAGATCCTTAGTCAAAACACGAAAACGACTGCGCAGACCCAGTGCCTCAACATCGACAGCCCGAACATCCGCCTGCTCATCAAAACCATAGGTACGGGTTTTTCTTGGCAAATCATGTAACAGGTCTTTGATATGCGGATCATCCAAACAAACCACTGCTAAACCATAAAACGGTAAACGGTTCGTAAATTCGATATAGGTATTAATCAAACGAGAAAAGTCACCTTGATAGGTTTCCATGTGATCCATATCAATATTAGTGATCACCGACATCATGGGCGTAAGGTGCAAAAACGACGCATCAGACTCGTCGGCCTCAGCAACCAAATATTTACTCGAACCTAGACGAGCATGAGTACCCACCTGATTGAGTTTGCCACCAATCACAAAGGTCGGGTCTAAACCGCCCTGGGTTAAAATGGCCGCAGTTAAACTGGTGGTCGTGGTTTTGCCATGCGTTCCGGCTATTGCAATACCAAAGCGCATCCGCATTAATTCAGCCAGCATTTCTGCACGAGGAATCACCGGAATACGCTTCGACTTCGCCCACTGCACTTCTGGGTTATCGGATTTAATCGCGCTCGACACCACTAACACATCCGCCGTTTGCATTAAGCTGGGATGATGATCAAACTGAACTGAAGCACCCTGAGCTTGCAAACGGTGGATATTGGCATTAACCTTAACATCTGAACCCGACACATCAAACCCAAGGTTCAAACAGACCTCAGCAATACCGGCCATGCCAACGCCACCAATGCCGACAAAATGAATTTGTTTAACTTGCTCTTTCATTAACGCCCACAAAACTCAAGACTAAATAGCGTTTATGATAGCAAAAATCCCACTAATGAAAAAACTATATCTACATCGACCAAAAGAATATCCTGCTAAAGCACACAGATTCGGTTGCGCCCTTGCTGTTTAGCTTGATATAAGGCTTCATCCGCCGTTTTCAACATCTGCTCAGCCTGCTCATGGTTTTGTGCCCAACCGGATACCGCACCGACACTGACCGTGACATGATCGGCCACTTCAGAATACGCATGTTGAAGCCGAAGTGATGCGATGCTCTGGCGCAACTCCTCAGCAATACGTTGGGTGCCTCGTTGCCCGGTTTCAGGCAATAACACCACAAACTCCTCACCACCATAACGTGCCAACAAATCACCCGGACGACGAATTACCGATTGCAAAGCCTGAGCCACTTTCTGCAAACAAATATCACCTTGCCCATGTCCATAATGATCATTAAACGGCTTAAAGAAATCAATATCTAACATAATCAAACCCATAGGTTTTCCGCTGCGCGCTAAGCGCAGGCTTTCTTTCAACAGGGTTTCATCAAACTGGCGACGATTCGCAATATGGGTTAAACCATCAACATGCGACATCTCTTCCAACAAGTCGGTTTTCAACTTCAATGCCAAATGATTACGAATCCGTGATTTTACAATCGGCAAATGGAAGGGTTTAGAAATATAGTCCACCGCGCCCATATTTAACCCCTTTTCTTCATCATGGCGCTGATCCAAAGCACTCACAAATACGACCGGAATATTCGAGGTTTTCGGATCATTTTTAAGATGATGACAAACCTGGTAACCATCCATATCCGGCATCATAATATCGAGCAGCACTAAATCTGGCTGGGGCTCAGACCCGGCCAACTTAATCGCTTTTACGCCTGAATTGGCTAATAACAACACATAATCATCTTTCAGTCCGTTTGCCAAAACTTTTGCATTCGCAGGTTCATCATCAACAATCAAAATTCTCGGTTTAGAGACTTGCAACACTTTTTCTGCTTGCTGCTCAGGTTCTACCAGGCCTGGTTGTTCCATCATTGTTTTTGCCGCTTGCTGCATGGCTTGATCTCGGTCTCGTGTTTTACTGTACAGTTCATAGTCCAAATATTGCTTCATCACATTTTTGAGTTGATTAATATCAATAGGTTTAGCTAAATGCGCATCCATCCCGGCTGCTAAGGCTTTTTTTCTATCTTCAACCATCGCAGCAGCTGTCAAAGCCACAATCGGTAAACCCGAATTAAACTCACGTATGGCGCGTGTTGCTTGGTAGCCATCCATCACCGGCATCTGAATATCCATTAATACTAACTTATAATCCTGCTGCCTCACCGCTTCAAGCGCAAGCAAACCATTGACAGCATAATCCAGCTGCACATTGAAATCTGCAAGTAACTCAGCCATTACCTCACGATTGATATCATTATCTTCAACCACCAAAATTCGCTGCCCCTTAAACCTCAAATTTTGGCCGTCACCGCCAACACCTAAAAGCGGCAAACGTTCAAGCTGGTTAATCGCATTAAAAAGATGAGAAGGACCAAAAGGCTTATGAATAAACGGATAACGATCCTCACCCGACATGGCTAACTCAGCTTCATCATGCGCACTCAGCATCAACAAGCCGGGCAAATCAGTCTCATGACCCGACTCTAAGTAAAGCTGCTTAATCTTGCGCAAAGCGGACAAACCATTCAATTCTGGCATTTCCCAATCCATCAGAATCACACGATAAAATCTTGCGTCATTCAAATGTTCAGCCACCCTTTGAATAGCCTGCTCAGCGTTTTCCGCTTCGTCCACTTCAAACTGCCAAGACTCTAAGATTTCACGCAAAATTGCCCGACTAATCGGTTGATCATCAACGACCAACGCTCGGCATGGCGCAGGGTCACACTCAAAATGGTGAAGTCTAGCCTCAGTAGCCGCTGTTGCAATCGGCAAGGTCAAGGTAAAACTAAACAAACTGCCCTCTCCCAAGTTCGACTCAACCTGAATATCACTCCCGCCCATTAAATGCACCAAACGCTGGCTAATCACAAGCCCTAAACCTGTACCGCCATGCTTACGCGTAATCGAATTGTCCGCTTGCATAAAGGCACCAAATAAACGCCTAACTTGCGCCTCAGTTAACCCAATACCTGTATCACGCACCGCAAACACCAAAGTCACTGTACCATTGGTTTTTTGCAGTACGCGGATGCACAACTCAATTTCACCTTGCTCAGTAAACTTAACCGCATTCCCCATTAAATTGGTTAAGACCTGCGTTAAACGCAATTGGTCACCAACGAGACTTGTCGGCACATCCGGACGCAAATGAAACGCCAACTCAACACCTTTTCGCACCGTCATATCACTAAACAACAGACTTAACTGATCCAAAACATCATTCAGCATAAACTGCTTATGCTCGATTTCTAAACGCCCGCTTTCAATTTTAGAAAAATCCAATACATCGTTAATGATGCCAAGCAATAGCTTGGCCGAACCATGAATCTGACCTACTCTGCGCTGGTTTTTTTCTGGTAAAAAATCATCGTGAACCATAATCTCGCTTAAACCAATCACCGCATTTAACGGGGTACGAATTTCATGACTCATATTAGCCAAAAATTCAGACTTAGCTTGATTGGCATGATCGGCAGCAATTTTAGCTTTTTGAAGATCGCTAAGGGTCTGCTCTTGTTTTGCCAATAAACGATTAAATGCGCTGATTAAACGCCCTAGTTCATCATCCCGCGCAATATCAATTTTCAAACCAAGAGGAGGCTCTGAAGACACCATCGCATCAACCTTCTTGGCATAGTCCTCCAAAGGCCTCAACAAGCGAGATAAAAATCGATTGGTTAAAAACATCGTAACCAACATCAATAACGCCAACAAAGCGACAAGATGAGATAACAAATTCGCCACAGGAGCAAACAACTCTTGAGTTTCAATTCGATGCACAACCTTCCAAGAAAAACCGGGAATATCCGCACTACTAAACATAAAACGATAACCATCTTGGTTGCTGGCAAAACCTGATGAGTTGCCATTAATCACCGCAGCAAGGCATTGACATTTCTCGGCATGTTCTGATAGCGGGGTGAAGATTAATCCACTATCGTAGGCTGAAACAATCAAGTCATTTTCTACGTCAATAACAAAAAAACCGCCTAATTGCTGATATGTATTACGCTGCCCAAGCTCTAGCAAAAAATTATCCTGCTGTAACAGCGTAACCCCAAATAGCACACCCACCACCTGACCAGAGGCATCCGCTATTGGAACCGCAATATTAAAAATCGGCTTGCCCATAGCTTTACCCAGGATAGGCGGCGTAATCACCACTTCACCATACTGCAACACCTGCTGAATAAAAGGGCGATTTGATACATCAAACCCGACACGACCATCAACAATCGGCGAATCAGTCACGATCATGCCTTGACGATCCACCACAATCAAACCATTATTAAAAAAACCATGTAATCGAACACGACTGTCTAACAAGGCCTGCAATTTTTCAACCGGCAAAAGCCCACTTTCACCCGCAAGCTGAGGCGCAAAATTTAGCAGAGTCTTTAAACGGTCACTCATCTCCAGTTCAATCATACTGGCTAATGCATGATTGGCGCGTTGCTGCTCCTCAAGCAAACGCTGCTTACTATCTTGAAAAACAATCCAGCTTACCAAACCGGTAATCAAAACAAACAAACCTAACAGCGTTAACTGCGCAAAAATGATCACACGTTGTTTTAAGCTATGACGCAATAACATCACCATTTAATTTTCCTTCAAGTCCTTAATAGCTTTACCCGGCAAATAACGCGCCAAAGCCGCAAACAATAAACGATTATCTACAGGCTTTGCCAAGTGCTCTTGCATCCCGGCGACCAAGGCTTTTTGCCTGTCCTCAACCATCGCTGCGGCGGTTAAAGCAACAATCGGCGTTTCTTGATCAAATTGCCTGATGGCCAAGGTCGCCTGATAACCATCTAGCACAGGCATTTGAATATCCATAAAAATCATATCAAACGTTTGTTGCTGCGCCAGCTCTACCGCTTGTTGACCGTCTGAAGCCAATACGACTTCTAATCCCAGCTTTTCCAATTGAGCTTGTGCGACCAACTGATTAATTTCATTATCCTCCACCAATAAAACTTTGCCAGAAAAAAACTTAGCTTCCGGCACATTCTGATCAGTGATTAAATCTTGGCCCCCAAGCACATCTGATTTTTTTTGCCAGCGACAAGCGAATTGAAACGAAAAAGTTGCACCTTGCCCCGGTGAAGATACCAGCTCAATCTTTTTAGCGCCTAAAGCCTGAACCAAACGCTGGCTAATAACCAAACCCAGACCAGTGCCACCAAACTTACGGGTAATCGACTCATCCGCTTGACTAAAGGGTTGAAACAACCTTGCTTGCTGTTCAGCGTTTAAGCCAATGCCGGTATCGCTGACTGAAAAACTTAACCAGGCCTGCTGGTCATCCAGTAGCGTTTGTTCAATTTTCAACACTACCTCACCCTGCTCAGTAAACTTTAACGCATTACCCAACAGATTCATCAAAACCTGCCGAATTCGCGCTTCATCTGAGCAAAACTCAAGCGATGAATCCAAATGAATATCCAGCTTTAATCTAAGCCCTTTTTTGCGCACCATCGGGCCAAATAAATCAGCCAGCGGACGCACCAGCTCTCGCCCGCTAAAAGGCTTTTGTTCTAAAGTTAACTTGCCCGCTTCGATCTTTGATAAATCTAAAATGTCATTCAAAATAACCAACAGCATTTCTGCTGACCGATGGGTTTTTTGCAGCAAGGTCTTACGCTTGTTCGCATCGGTTTCATCCTGCGCCAATTCACTCAGCCCCAAAATACCGTTTAACGGCGTACGAATTTCATGACTCATATTCGCCAAAAATGCCGATTTAGCATGGCTCGCGGCCTCTGCTTGGGCTAAAGCCTGCTCTAAAGCCAGCTGCTGCTGGCGACGCTGTAACAATAACAAGCTAATAAACAAGGTGGGCGCGCTCAAGAGTATGGCTAACAGCCCAAAAAACAAGGTTAAACCAAGCGCATTCGGTGCTGCCTTAGACCAGCCCTGCACTGGAACCGCCGCAATTTGCCAATGGCCATGAGGTAAGTTCACGGTTCGCGTCACCGGTTGCTGAGTTAACAAACCCGCATCACCATAAAACACCTCACCTTCTGCTCCGGTTCCATCCAGACCTCGAATTAACAACTGTAATTCACTGGCTTGAAGGCCTGCAGCTTGATATACCAAATCAACCGGCATCACAGAAGACACTAACCCCCAAAAAACTTCCTCGCCCTGCTGTTCAATAAACACAGGAAAACGCGCAATAAAACCCACTCCGCCCTGCAATAAATTGACCGGACCGGCCAACACCAAGGCACGCGCCTCTTTCGCCCGCAATGCTGCCTCGGCCTGCGCCGGTATCTGCTGATAATTCACGCCGACAATCGCCTCGTTACCCGCGTAGGGATACATATAACGCACTGTCAGATCAGGCGCGGCCGCAATATTTTGAATAATCGGATAGTCATCAATCAGCTGACGAGCAAAGGCATCAAACTGCTCAATCGACAAATCAGGATATAGGCGAATATAAGCGGTCAAACCCTCAATCCGACTGGCACTACTGTGAATCACACTCTCAAGCTGGACTCGAAGCTGACCTAATGCCTGCTCAACATGAGAGCGCTCCATCGCCAAGGCCTTTTGCTTAGCATGTTCTAATTGAACCAAGCCTGCAATCACCACCGCCACCAACACCAATAAAGCAGGCAAACCATAAAACCCATGACGCAAATTCATCGCCATCAATGTCCTTGGCAAGAGTTAAGCTTAATAAAGTCCTGCGCCCTGACAGGAGGACTACACAAAAAGCCCTGATAACTATCGCAACCCTGCTCCACCAACCAAGCAAGCTGAGCCGAATTTTCAACGCCTTCGGCAATGACTTTAAACCCTAAATTGTGCGCCATTTTAATAATGATTTTAGCCAACTGCTGGCTTTTTAAGTCTGTAACCACCTCGTCAATAAACTGCTTGTCAATTTTAAGTTTGCTCAACGGCAGGTTGCGTAAATAAATCAGTGACGAATACCCGGTACCAAAATCATCCATCGCAATATGCACCCCGAGTTTACGCAAACGTTGCATCGCCTCAATTGCTTGTTCTTCATGACGCATTAATCCTGACTCAGTTAACTCAAGCTCTAATAATTCAGCAGGATAACCAGTTTGTTTCAGCACCCTTTCAACCTTATCGACAAAATCAGACTGTTGCCACTGCAAAGCCGCTACATTCACAGCCAACATACGCCGTGGCGCACCCTGTGCTAACCATTCTGCTCCCTGTACCAATACTTTATTGAGCACCAGCTCACCCAATTCAATAATCAGACCAATTTCTTCACAAATGGGTATAAAATAACTCGGTGAAACCATCCCCAACTCAGGATGATGCCAACGAACTAAGGCTTCAGCTGAAATAATCTGACGACTACGCACATCTACCTGAGGCTGATAGAACACCTCAAACTGATCTTGTTTAAGCGCCTGCTTGAGTTGCGACTCCATAATCAAACGTTCTTGCGCCTGCCTTGTCATATGCGGCTCGAAAAACAAAAAGCCTCCACGGCCTTCAATCTTGGCTTGATATAGCGCGGTATCGGCTTGTTGAATTAACTGTTCGCCACTGATCGCCGGGTCTTTGAGGAGTGTAATCCCCACTGTCACCCCCAAACTTAACTCCGAACCATTGCTCAGTTTAATCGGTGAAGCCAAATCTCGAATTAACTGGCTGGCGATCCGAGCGGCATCTTCCGGATGCTGCAATTCATCCAACACCAAGGTAAATTCGTCCGCCCCAATACGCGCCACGGTATCGGTTTTACGCCTGCCATGCTGCAGAACCTTCGAGACCTCAACCAATAGTTCGTCACCCAAAGCATGACCATAACTATCATTAATCGCTTTAAATCGATCAATATCTAACATCAACACCGCTAAATGTTCACCCATAGCCGGCCGCCGAGAATGATGGGACAAGGCCTGCTGTATATGCACATTTAACAACCGACGATTAGCCAGACCCGTCAAAGGGTCATGATGGGATAAATAGTCCAGCTTTTGTTCCGAATGCTTAAGCTTAGAAATATCGGCAAATACCCCGACATAATGGGTGACCTCGCCCTGTTGATTATTTAAACTGGCAATACTTAACCATTCAGCAATCAATTCACCGTTTTTTTTGCGATTCCAAATCTCACCTCGCCAGTGCCCGGTTTTTTGAATGGTATGCCACATACTTTGATAGAAATCTTGATCGTGTCGGCCAGAACGCAAAATATCTGGGGTTTTACCTAACACCTCACTCGCCTGATAACCCAAGAGTTCGCAAAAGGCATTATTCACCATTTCGATTTTACAATCCGCATTGGTAAGCATAATCCCTTCACCGGTATTATCAAACACCGATGCCGCCACCTTCAAACTGTCGAGCACTTCTCGCTCTCGAACCTTAGCGCGCTGATAAACCAATACCCCCAAGCTCAACAACATCATGCCAAACACCAGCGCCATTAAAAAACTTTGCCAGACTAACGGCGCGAGCAATGCTGCTTTTTCAACTTGAGAAATCACACTCCAACGCGGTGTTTCCAAACTATTGCAATAAATCCAAATCGCTTGACCCTTTTCATTTTGACACCCCAACTGGCTGCTTTTTAAGCCTAATTCTTTTTGCTTCCTAAGTCCCTGATAGCCTTCTAATGGCGTGTGGCGATACTGCAACCCCTCTTTCACTTGAACCGGTGTTTGTGCAAACATGCCCGCCTGATCAAAACGCACCAGCAGGGATTGTGGAGATGGCAGCAAACTTGGCCAAGTCAGCATTAATGGATCAATGAAATCACGGGGGTCAATATGAAAAACCAACACAGCAAGGGGTTGATAGACATTGCTCTCTGACCAGATCGGCATCAACATACCCAAATGTCGATAGCCATGATCATCAATAAAAATATCGGTAAACATAGGCTGATACTGGAATCGTAATCCTTCGAACTGATTTTGTGTCACAGTGGGAAGATGTTTAAACTTATCACCCGCATTGATCAACAAGTCTCCGTTGAATTCATGCAAGCTAATCTGTCCATAGCCTTTAGCATCTAAAAACAATCCCAGCCGATTTTTTAATCGTGTACGAGCCGCTGCATCCTTAAAACTTGCCTCAACCAGCTCAATAAAAATAGTGTTTTCTGCAAGGACTTTTGCATCTGCTCGGCGCTCACTCAGCCAATGATTAAGCTGTTTGGTTTTTAACTCGTTAACCGCTTGCAGCTCCTTATAGGTCGCCTGCTCTAATTGTTTAAACTGCCAGTAATAGCTCAATGCACCCAATGCGAGCACTAGCAATAAACCTAAGCCAATCAGACTTTTTAAACGCATCATCAAACGCTGGTCTCCTTATCGACAGCAAGCCCAGGCGGTAACCCCTGAATCACACTTTTTAATGGTGCTAACGCCGATTCAAATTCAAAATTATCCAAATGACTTCTTACCTCTAACCAGGCCTGGTTGTTAGCTAGTGCTTGATACTGATCGAGCTGTTTCAACTCGTCATCATCAATATACTCACTATTTTCAACTCGCTGCAATAGCGTTTCAAGTTGAGTGATTAATAGATCACTGGTATCAGGCTGATCGGCCACCTCACTAGAACTAATGACCGTTTCAGCGCCGGAGGTTAAGTCGGCTAGTGCCTGCTGACTAGCTCTAAACACCTGAACAAACTCCTTTACAAACCCAGAGCTGGGTCGCTGATTCTGCTTACATAGCATATCGAACTGCTGGCTCAGCCTAAACAAGGCCTCTACCGCAAGATTGCCTGCTACGCCTTTTAAGGCGTGATTGATCGACTGTAACTCAGACCAATCAACCGTGGTCTGAGGTTCCTTCATCAGAGTGGATAGTGCTTCTGGTAAAACGGCATACTCCTGTTGCATTTGCTCAAGCAACTTAGCTAACAGCTTATGATATAGAGCTTGATTACCATTTAACTGAGCCAATCCCTTTTGATGATTAATCAACGGCCAGTGCAGTGAGTTATCTTCGGGGGTTGCCTTGTGGTTAAGCTTTTCAGACACGACATCTGCTTTTAAGTACTGACCCAACAAATCCACTAACTCGACTCGATCAATCGGTTTACTTAAATGATTGTTCATACCTACCGCCAGCGCTTTACGCTTATCTTCGATCATCGCTGCGGCGGTCAATGCTATAATCGGCGTATCCTGATCAAACTCACGCACTGCGCGAGTCGCCTGGTAACCATCCATCACCGGCATTTGAATATCCATTAACACCAAGTCAAAATGCTGGTGCTTGATTAAATCCAACGCCAACTGACCGTTTTCAGCCAAGGTCACCTGAAGCCCCAAATCCTGGAGTTGCTGAAGCGCCACTTCCTGGTTGATTTCATTATCCTCCACCAGCAAAACATGTCCAATTAACCGAACCCGATCTTCAGCTGTACTCGCATTTTGTTTTAACAGCAAAATTTGATCTGAACTAGCCAGCGCTACCGGCAAAACAAAACGAAAACAACTGCCTTGCCCCAAGGAAGATTCGACCTCAATAGGCCGCCCCCCCATTAATTCAATCAGTCGTTCGCTAATCACCAGCCCCAACCCTGTACCGCCATGCCGACGTGTGATACTGGTGTCGCCCTGGCTAAAGGCTTGAAACAAGCGCTTCTGGTGTTCTTCGGACATACCAATACCTGTATCTTTGACTTCAAAGCCCAACCAGGCCTGCTGCTGTTCATCAATATATTCAAAAAGCCGTAAACTTACTTCACCCTGTTCGGTGAATTTAATTGCGTTACCAATCAGATTAATCAAAACTTGGCGCAGGCGTAAAGCATCCGCAACAAAGGCTTGATGCTGCAACGCCTTGCTATCTAGGTTAAATTGAATCGGCTTTTGCGCTAGACTCATTGCAAACAATGACGCCAAACCATCTACCAATTTACAGACAAAAAACGGCTGCGGGTCTATTTCCAGCTTACCGGCTTCGATTTTTGAGAAGTCTAAAATATCATTGATAATACCCAACAATAATCGCCCTGAGTGGTAAATCTTATCCAATTGCTCATGCAGAATCTCAACATCATCCTGCTTCATCGCCAGCTCACTCAGGCCGATTATTCCATTCATCGGCGTGCGAATTTCATGACTCATATTGGCTAAAAATTCAGACTTGGCTTGGTTCGCCGCTTCCGCCTGTTGTTTGGCTTGCTTTAACTTATCTTCAAGTTCAATTTGCTCGGTAATATCCTGTCCAACCGATTGGAAATATTTAACCTGACCTTGCTCATCAAAAAACGCTTGCGTTGTCCATTTGACGTGTCGAATCCGCCCCTTACCATCCATCACTTGGTTAATATTAACGCCGGTAGGGTGGTCAATCGTGCAAACAGTTAAGGCTTCCAATGCCTCCTCTTTAGCCGGTGATGGCAGGCTGTCCGCCCAACGCATCCCCACCATTTGCTGTGGCTTTATACCAAAAAAATCTGCCATGGTTTTATTAGCGTAAATCGTTGTCGTATCCGGTAAAAAACGATTAATAAAAAACGGATGCTGTTCAACTAAATTCAGATAAAGCTCAGTTTGTTCTTTCAGGGCGAATTCGGCTTGTTTTTGCTCGGTTATATCTTGGTGTGTACCGGCTATCCATTCAGGCTTACCATCGTCTGTCCAGCTAACGACCTTACCCCGATCCAACACCCATACCCAGCCACCGTTTTTATGTCGCATTCTGGCTTGCACTTCATAATGGTCCTTATCGCCATTAAAGTGTGCCATCAATTGTTTTTCAGATTCCGCAAGGTCATCCGGATGAGCAAACGCCATCCAGGTATCAATGGTTGTCGGTTGCAGTGTGTCTAGTTGATAACCCACAATCTGTGCCCAACGATCATTAAAAATCGTCTGCCCGGTTTGCACATTCCATTCCCAAGTGCCAACGCCGGTACCCCATATAATATTCTCAAATCGCTTGCGTTCTAGGCGCAGAGTTTTCTCCGCTTGCTTAGATGCGTTGATATCAAGATGCACCCCCATCATTTCAATCGGTTCGCCTTGCGGGTTGGTTTTGGTTACCCTACCGCGCCCCTGTAACCAGGTCCAAACACCGTCGGCATTTTTGAAACGAAACTCTACAGTAAATCCCTTGTGCGCGGCCATTTGCTGTTGAATGGTTACAAACATCTTCTCCCCATCCTCAGGATGCAGCTTAGATTGAAATGTCTCAAGAGTAACGTCAAAAGCTTGCGGAGCATAGCCCAGTTGTTTAAACGCCTGATCTGACCAATTAATATGGTTGGTTTGCATATCCCAAACCCATAAACCGGTTTCCGACGCATCAAGCGCCAACTCAAGGGTGGCCTGGGTTTTCTCGGCGTGATTTTTGGTTTCAATTAACTCAGTTTGATCCAACAAATAACCATAAACACTTGTTACATTACCGTCTTCATCATAGCTAGGCCGCGTGTAGTCATAAACCCAGTGAACCTGTCCCTGCTTGTCGATCACTCGGTAGGCCTGTTTTAAATAATCCACTTTATTGGCTAATGCCTGCTCTAACTCGGTGGCGGTTTTTTCAAGGTCATCCGGATGCAGAAGCTGACCAAACTCAAACCCCTGTTGCATCAGCTCTTCCGGCGTATAACCTAAGATATCTTTAACATTGTCGGACACAAACTTTACCGGCCAATAGCCCTTAGGTTCCCAAATAAACAACAACACCGGGCCATTTTTAAATAGTTCACGCTCGGCCTGCAAATGACGTTGTTGCTCGTCTAGTAGGTTACGCCACTTTTCATACACCAAGGCCACCAGGTCTTTTTGATGCAACAAGCCGACGACCTTGTCTTGAGAAGTGACCACCAGGCGTTTAAGCTTTTTTTCTCGGCTAAAAGTTAACGCCTGTTGCAAGCTAACCTGGCCATCAATCGTCACCAAGGGCGAAACCATAATCTGTTTAATCGGGCTATCAACTGCGTGGTTTTCAGCAATCGCATGGGTAATGTCTTTTTGAGTCACAATCCCGATATGCTGATCTTCAGCATTACGAATTAAGGCCGAGTTATGCTGTTGCTCATGCATTAAAACCAACACGTCTTTGATACTAGTTTCTTGATCTAGGCTTAAAAAATCAGCGAGATGCACCAGATCATTAATCCGTTTGAACTCCGATAAATAATGGGGATCGAGGTGTTGCGCCATATCGGAATAGCTGACAATGCCGCTTAAGTTTTGGGCTGAATCCAATAAACAAAGATATTCAAATCGGCCTTCTTTAAGTGCATTTAGGCCATCAATCACACTGGCATCTTGATGAATACTGTTAATTGCTTGTAAGGATATTTCGGCGAGCGGTACAGAAAAGTCAATTCCTTTTAAGCGTAGCGCAATCAGTTCTCGCGCCGTGATCATCCGCAAACCCTGTTCACCGGTAATCACCAGATCACGCAATGAGGTTTGATCCATAAGATTGACCGCATCCTGAATCGAATGGCTATCAGCAAGGGTTACCACGGAGTGAGTAGAAATTTGTGATAATTTAGGAAAAAACATGCGCAACCTCAGGAATACAAAATCCGTCAAAATAAATATTATACTGATAGCGACATGATACCGTTTTATAAAAACTTTACGCCAAAAATATTTTATAAGACTTAATTGAACGCGATGGACATTCGCTTGGCACTTTAACTAAAGCTAGGTTGTTATAGTCGCCAGTGTATGCTTAACCGTTTGGTGCCACTGCTCGATAAACAGTGTATCAGGTAGGTGATAATGCGCAAGGTTCTTGTCAAGACAAATCAACAACTCCTCTAGGCGCTCTGCCCCAATGGTTGCGCACAACCCCCTTAAACGATGTATTTGCCGACAGGCTGACAACCAGGCCTGGCGATAATCTTGACTGGAAACCCGCGGGTCTTGACGCAGATTCACTAATCCGTCAAGTTGTTCGAGCAGCTTTGCACTTTCTTCCGGCCACTGTGATTTGAAGCGCAAAAGCATTTGATTATAGAGCCGCGGCTGGTTATCAACACAAGCCAACCCCTGCTGCTGATTAATCCAGGCCTGGTTCTCGATAAGAAAAACCGGCTCATCGGATTGCATTTCAAACTGACTCAAATCCACCGACTCTTGATTTAACAGGCGAGCGATCATAGTCCGCAGAACTTGACTATCAACCGGCTTACTTAGCAATACATTCATTCCTGCTTGCAATGCGGCTTGACGCTCAAACTCGGAGGCATGAGCACTAATGCCAATAATCGGCAAATCGCGATTAAATTCACGTATTGCAAGGCTCGCCTCAAAGCCATTCATTTTTGGCATCTGCTTATCCATTAACACCAAGTCAAACGGAGTTTGTTTGACCATCGCTACGGCTTCTTCACCATTCTCGGCCAAATAACAGTCAAACCCAACACGCTCTAACCACTCCATTAACACTTGTCGATTAATCGGCATATCTTCGACGATTAAAACACTGCCGTGAAAACCCGTTGAATTTAGCAAGCGCTGGCCAGCATCAATCATGACTTGCTGTTCAGCCAACAAGGACTGCAGCTGCTGATCAGAACACACACCTAAGGGCAGGTTAAAACTAAAACAACTGCCTTGCCCAGCTTGACTGGAAACATGAATGCCCTCTGAACCCATTAACCTCACCAAATCTTGGCTGATAAATAACCCCAAACCTGAGCCGCCGTAAAACTGACTAACCGAATCATGGCCCTGCTGGAAAGGCTGAAACAATAAGGTTTGCTGATCCTCTGAAATCCCTATCCCAGAATCCTCAACACCGAAAGCGAGCCAAGCCTGATGAGGCTCTGCCGAGTTTTCAGCATTTGAAATACAGCTTACAAACAGATTCACCCCACCTTGTTCGGTAAACTTTAGCGCATTACTAATCAAATTATTTAACACCTGTAACAATCTTTGCCGATCACCACAGTAGGCCGGTTGAAGCTGGCTGTCTAAAACCATTGACCAACGCAAACCTTTTTGCTGAGCCAGAGGGGCATATTGGCGTTCAATATCATGCAACAGCTGTTTTAAATCAAAGGGTTTGGATTGAATCTGTAACTGACCGGCATCAATTTTAGAAAGATCTAAGATGTCGTTCAGCAGTTCGCGCAGGTTTTCACCCGACAAATGAATCTTTTTTAAACAATCATGCATTTTTTCGGTTGAGTTAGGGTTTTGAATCCCAATGTCAGCCAAACCCAATATTCCGGCTAATGGGGTACGAATCTCATGACTCATCACTGCCAAAAACCGAGACTTGGTTGCATCCGCCAGTTCGGCATCATGACGAGCCTGTTCTAATTTTTTGCGCTGAGTTTGTTGAAGATAAAGCGAATCATTAAAGGCTTGAATTAACTGACCAACCTCATCTTGCTGCTTCGAGTTTGATTGATAGGGCACCGGTTGATGCGGTGCGTTTCTTAAACTTTTCGCTGCTTCACATAGGGGTTTTAACTGGCGTGTCATTAAAACATAAAACAAAGGTAAACCAATCAAAAATAACAGCAAACCTAACATCAACATATCAGATAGCATTTTTCGAGTGGGTGCCAACATGCTGGACGGATCAATCACCGATACCTGAACCCACGGGGTTTGGGCTAACGGGTAGGCGCTGAAAAATTGAGGTTCACCGTTCATGCTCAAAACATAGCCACTCGTTTGTTGATTTTCCAACGCCTGAATTAAGGACTCATCCAACCACTGCTCGATAGGTTGAAAAACAAACTGGGGATCCGTTGAGCTGACAAATACACGCTGTTCAAGGTCGATTAGAAACGCTCTTTCCTGCTCACGCTTGAACTTTTCAAACACTTGAACCATCAGCTCATCTTGCTCAAGCAGCATAATGCCGATCATGTAACCAAGGAGCTGGTTAGTATCAGAAAGAATCGGCGTATTCACGATGAATATTGGCGCTTGTAAGCGGCGACCTAAAAAAGGAGGGGAAATATAGGGTTCACGTTGCTGCGAAACCCAAACCACATGAGGGCGATCACTGTAGTCCGTTCCGACTCGACCAGGCAAATTCGGCGAGTCCACTAAACCCATCGCCTCAGCATCAAGTATTAGCAAACCGCCATTATACATATGATGCAATACAATCCGCTGATCGAGGATTGCTTGTAACTGATCAACCGGCAACAACTGCTCACCATCGTGCATCAGGCTAGAAAACTGGGTCAATGCTGTTTTGCGCTGCGACAAGGTGGTGTCAACCATTTGGCTTAACACCGCATTGGCGGTCAGAGTTTCTGCAATAACCTGACGCTGATGTTGCTCAGTGTAGAGTTTCGCCATTAACGCCAATAACACCGCAGCCAACAACGATGAAAAAAACATCGTCATCAATAAGATACGCAAACGCAAAGAGCGCTGCAAAAACTTCAGAAAACTCAAAACCTAGTAACTCAATCGTTTAAGCATTAAAACTCAGCCCAATCATCGCCAGAAGGCTGCTGTTTGTTGAACGATCCCGATTGAGCGCTATTGCCAACAGACTTAGGTTTATTTACTGGCTTTGCTGCAATCGCTTTGGGCTGAGCTAACTGACTACCTGTGGTAAAAAAACTCATCTCACGCCGTAAAATCGAGGATTGATCACTCAAGCTCTCTGCTGCCGCTGCCGTTTCTTCAACCAACGCCGCGTTTTGCTGAGTTACACCATCAATTTTGGTAATGGCATCATGTACCTGATGCATCCCCGCCGCTTGTTCTCGGGTCGCATTTGCAATCTGCACCACCAGGCCTGCTACTTCATCAATCGAATGCGCCACTTCTTTTAATGCTTCACCGGAATCATCGGCTAACTGCGTACCTTCTTCAATTCGACTGACGCTTTCCGTGATCAACTTTTTAATATCTTTGGCGGCTTCTGCGGATTTTTGTGCCAAGCCACGCACCTCGCCAGCCACCACCGCAAAGCCTCGACCATGCTCACCAGCTCGTGCCGCTTCGACCGCGGCATTCAGTGCGAGCAAGTTAGTTTGAAACGCAATCCCATCAATCAAGGTAACTATTTCTGAAATCTTATGGCTGGACGCTTTAATGCCTTGCATCGCTTGGATGGTTTTTTCCATCACCTCACGCCCTTGTTGAGCCTTGGTCTGTACCTGAACGGCTAGTTTTGAAGCATGGTCGGTGTTTTCAGTATTTTGTTGAATCGTTGCATTCATCTGCTCCATCGTTGCGGAGGTTTCCTCGAGTGAGGCCGCCTGCTCTTGTACTCGATCGCTAAGATTTAACGAGCCTTGAGAGACCTCTTGGGAAGCCGCATTCACACTATTGGCAGCATCGGAAACCACCGCAACAACGTCTTTTATCTTCTCTAAAGAATAGTTAATCGCATTTTTAAGATTATGCAACTCCCCTCTAAATCGTCCTGACGGCAGCTGAGCCGTTAGATCGCCGGCAGCTTGAGCCGCAACCACTTCTGAAATTTTACTAATCGCCTCAGACATCGCATCCATCGAGGTATTAATCGCTTGTTTTAACTCTGCCAACTCACCCTGCGCTTCGGCTTTGACACGGTAATGGAAATCGCCTTCTTCCATCTTTTTCATTACTGAAATAATGTCGGTCATAACATGGTCAATACTGGATAACGCCCGCTCAACCTGGTCTCGGAAGGCTTGAGGCACCTTGGGATCCATTTTAATGTCAAACTGCCCCTGTTCAAGGCCGTTCATTACCTTCGTGAGTTCATTCATCGTGCCATCTAAGCTGCTTGCAGCCGAGTTAATCGCATCCTGCAAGGGCACAAAACTCCCTTTAGCACCAGTTGCGCTCTGGCTAAAATCGCCTTCACTGATCGCTCTAGCGCCTGCTCCGACTTGGGTGATCGCATTCAGGACATAGTTTTGTAATGAATTAAACTTGTTAATTGTCATCCCAATCGCATCATTCGACTTATCCTGAACACGCTGCGTCAGATCACCGGTTTGTTCAACATAATCGACTGCTTCACGAAGCTTGCGTAAACGAATTCTTAACAGACTAATCAGCCAATAGGTGACTGCAAGAATAATCAATGCAATAATCATCAGCGTGATTTCTAACTGTAATACCGGCTTAGCAATCGCTTTTTCAAGGTCTTGCATCGGAATACGCGCCGAAATCGCACCGCGTACATCGCCTATTTTCCAATCCTGCTTGGTACTGTTTGGATCATGGTTATGGCAATTCAAACAGGCTTGCGCGGTCATAAAATCGGGTACCGCCATTCTGAAATAGGGTTTACCTTGATACTGTTCAAGCTCGATATAAGGGACATCCGGATTTTGAGTCAATGCCTCAAGTGCTGCTTTTTCAAACGCATCCAAATTTGCAGGCCCTCTGAACTTAAATGGATGCGCACTGAACAATTTAACTTCACCCACCTCATTACCATCGCCGGACTGTTTTGACATTTCACCCAGTGCCAGCATCACGTTAGCCGCTAACGGAAGATGGGTCGGATGGGTAGCATATTCATGACTTAACTGCATTCCGGCGGCTCGAACCTTAGGTACGATTTCTTCCATATAAAACGCACGTGAGTTCATCGCCATCGTAATCATATCTGAAGCCGAGTTTTGCCCGGCGGCATAAAGGCTTTCATTTTTCATATGATTCATGCGTTCAGCCGTCACGACGCCACCCACGATAAACAAGGCTATAATCGGGAACATGATTTTTTGGAAAAGTTTTCTATCTCGGAACCAGTCGAACTTAATATCCCATGGCTTACGCGCTAGACTATTTTTGAAAACAAGCTTGCCTTCGTCAATTAAACGATAGGCCTGTTGCGCGGCAGCAATATCCTCTTCCGTTGCAGGCACACGTACTGAAACATAACCGGTAATTTGACCGTCTTCAACTATCGGCGAGGCATTAGCATTGACCCAATATTCATCACCATTTCTAGCACGATTGACCACCGTAGCAGACCAGGTTCGTCCCTGTTTTAAGGTGGCCCACATATCAGCAAAAACCTGCTTAGGGACACTCGGATGACGAATCATATTATGCGGCTGACCAATCATTTCTTGTTTTTGATAGCCGCTGACTTTTACAAAGTCATCTGAAGCCGTCACAATCGTGCCGCGCAAGTCAGTGGTACTATACAAAACATAGTGCTTAGGAATGTGAATACGATTTGCCATGAGTTATCCTTTTGTTGCCAAGCCTAGCCTGCGCCCTAGCGTTTTTAGAACACTAGAATCACTTTCGGCTTATTGTATCAGCGCGAAAAGAGCAAAGCTTGCAAAAGCCTTCACTTTTTAGATAAAAGACCTACGATAAAAAGCTGATTAAGAAAAAATTTTATACAAATAAATACCAGCGCTAACTCAACTGCAGTTCTATTTCTAGCGTTAACCTATAACCCATTCCGCGTACGGCCAGCAAACTATCATACAGCCCACTGATTCGAACTAACTTTTGGCGTAAGCGTGACATGATGACTTCCAGTTGCTTACGTCCTTTATTACTCAAATCCAAATTATTTAATTCCAATAACTCCCAATGCTCCAACTGTTGCTGCTTTGCTTGCAGCAAGGCTTGTAAAATTTTGGTTTCTTTAAAACTCAGCGCTTCACTAAAATTTTCTCCTAAGGTTAGTTTCTGTTTAATCGGATCAAATCTAAGCATTAGAGGTTCGTGAATCTCAGTCAGTTTCAAACGTTTAACTAAGGACTGAATAGCCGCCAAGAGTTCGACAGCAGGCACGGGTTTGGTTAAAAACAGGTCTGCACCCGCTTCATAGCTTTGAAGCTTATGATTTAAATCCTTGTGCATAGTAAGAATAATAATACCCAGGCTAGGGTTCATCGCGCGCAGACGTTTAGATAGGGTAATGCCATCCATTCCAGGCAAACTAATATCAACAATTGCCAGCTGACAATCCAAAACTTCAGTATCAGATGCCATTAATGCTTCAGCAGATTGATAGGCCATGACTTGAAAATGCCTGGATTCAAGCACTCTAACCAAAGACTCACTAATAATAGCCTGGTCTTCAACCAGCAATATATTCATTCACAATTCCACAATTTTAATCATGCTTTAAGTTTACCTTAAGTAACATGACCAAGAAACCACTTATCTCTAGTGAAATTAAAAATAGTATAAAAATTAGTTTAGCTTAGACTTCTCTGGCTCTAAAGGCGGGTTTTCACCGGAAGAGGAAACCGGCTGCGGTATCACCCAATAGCATTGCGCTAGGACCGCTGCCAATTCTGTAGGTTGATGCAAAGGGTCGGTAATTTCAACAAGGCTTCCGTTACCGGTTTGCAAGACGCCCTTTTGCTTGGCCGATTCCACAAGATCCATGAGTTCTTGCGCCCCCTCGCCTTCAATAATGCGCTGATCCGGGTTCCACCACACAACTTTAGAAGACAGGCTGGTTTGATCGGCAAGCGGTAAGAGCTCTAAGCGTATCCACGCTAAGGGTTGTGATGACATAACAGGTTCCCAGAAATTCAAAAATTTAGCGTAACATATCCAAGGCTTCATGAATAGACGCAACTAGGCGATCAATGTCATCTCTATTATTGTAAACACCAAACGATGCGCGCACCGTGGCCGGCACATTGAATTTCAGCATCACCGGCATCGCGCAATGATGGCTGGCGCGCACCGCGACGCCATCTTGATCAAGCAGCGTCGCCAAGTCATGCGGATGCGCTCCCTCAATCACAAACGACACCACCGCGCCTTTAGTTGCCGCCGTGCCAATAATCCGCAAACCTTCAATCTGGCTCAAACGCTCAGTGGCGTAATGCAATAGTTCTTCTTCAATCTGGGCGATACGTTCAAAACCGAGTTGGTTGATAAAGTCCAACGCCGCACCTAAGCCTATCACACCGGCAATGTTCGGCGTACCGGCTTCAAACTTATAGGGTAGCTCATTGTATTCAGTTTGTTCAAAACTCACCTTATAAATCATGTCGCCACCGCCCATGTAAGGCGGCATCGCCTCCAGCAAAGCTTGTTTAGCATATAAACAGCCGATACCAGTTGGTGCATAGAGTTTGTGACCGGAAAACACCAGAAAATCGACATCCAGCGCTTGCACATCAACCTTGATGTGCGAAGTTGATTGTGCGCCATCAACCAAAACTTTCGCCCCAGCCTGATGCGCCATCTCGACAATCTGTTTAATCGGGTTAATCGTGCCCAAGGCATTCGACATTTGCGTTACCGCGACCAGTTTGGTGCGTTCGTTAAGCAGGCCTGCTAGATCCTCCAAACTGAGTTCACCGCGCTCATTGATCGGCCACTTAATCACCTCAATACCGATTTGTTCGCGTAGCATTTGCCAGGGCACCAGGTTGGAGTGATGCTCCATTTCCGATACGATAACTTGATCACCAGCCTTTAGAAAATGACGCCCCCAACTTTGCGCAACTAGATTGACGCCTTCGGTCGCACCACGCACAAAGATGATTTCTTTATAGGACTTTGCGTTAACAAAGGCCTGCACTTTTTTACGCACCGTTTCAAAAGCGTCTGTACCGCGCTCGCTCAACCCATAGACACCACGATGCACATTGGCGTTTTGTGTTGAATAATAATCTTCAACCGCTTGAATCACCGAGAGGGGTTTTTGACTGGTCGAGGCATTGTCAAGATAGGTTAAAGGATGACCGTTTTCTGTTAGCTTGAGAATCGGAAATTGCGCTCTAAGCGCGGCATGATCAAACATCGAGACCACCTGTTACTTCATAATGAATGAGGTATTCCCATGCGCTGCATGGGAATAAAGCGCTTGTTTAAGCTTGGGTATTGCCATTGAGCTTTTGTGTCAACTGATTCGATAACCAGGCCTGCGCCTTAGCTGACGCGACGGTTTCAAGCGGCTCAAGCAGGAAAGCTTGGGTCACTAAACGTCGTGCATCGGCTTGGTTAATACCTCGAGCGCGCAGGTAAAAGATCTGTTCATCGCTAATTTGACCTGACGCTGAACCATGTGAACACTTGACATCATCGGCATAGATTTCAAGCTGCGGCTTGCTATCCACTTGGGCGGTTTTTGATAACAACAAGTTCTTGTTATCCATCTGTCCATCAGTTTTTTGCGCGCCTTGATGCACCTTAATCATGCCATTAAACACGCCAACAGCCTGATCATCTAACACCAATTTGTGTAATTGACGGCTGACTCCCCACCAGGCCTGGTGCTCGGTATGGGTGCGGGTATCCATCACTTGTTTGCCGGTGGCTAAACAGGCACTGGATTGATTGGATTCAATATGTTCACCATCCATCATCAATACATTCTGATGACGCGACAAGGCGGCACCTAGGCCGACATAAACCGAATTAAACACCGACTTTTCAGCTTGATCAATCATCTGCAAACCAAAATAAGCGCCTTGAGTAGCAAGGTCTTGCAGAATAATCTGCTGCAAGTTGGCATGTTCTGCAATTTCAATTTCAGACACCACGTTATCTAACGCATTCAAGTCTGATTGGGTAGTAACATGCTGCTGTATCAGCGTTAGCTGCGCACCATGTGCCAGCACGACCTTGTTTCTTACCGTATTGGCATGGCGATCTTGGGTTTGTAAAAAGCTACATAAAATAGGGCGTTCGACCTGACAATGTGGTTCAAGGCTAATGAGTACCCCATCATCAAATAACATCGAATTCAAACAACCAAAAGGTTCTGCTTGTATCTTGTCTTCATGGCTCATTAAAGCACAATGTCCCTGCGAAAAATCCAGCACATCCTTTACCGGTTCAATATTTAAACCACGTGGGAGTTCGCTAATATCATCGGAATAGGTTTCGCTAAAATAACCGTCAATAAACACCAAATGGGTGACATCAAACGGGGGCAAAAGCTTTTTGATTTGCGAAGCGTCAATTTTTGCACCGCCCGATACCTGATAATGCGTCTGCAAAAACCCGGTTACCGGGGTATATTTCCAATCTTCATCACGACGACTGGGAAAACCCTGTTCGGCAAAACGGGCTGACGCATCACGACGAAAGGCGGCCAAATCAGGCTGACCCGCCTGTAGGCTCAGTGATTCAGACAGCGCGATGTAAAAATCCATCGCGCTTTGCGCGACCGGACTAAACTTCTTCATGGGCTTGGATAAGGTGGTCATACCCCTTCTCCTCTAGTTCTTGCGCCAATTCAAAGCCACCTGATTTAATAATCTGGCCGTTATAAAGCACATGGACAAAATCAGGCTTAATATAATCCAACAAACGCTGGTAATGGGTGACCACAATAAAACTGCGCTCCGGCGAACGTAAACTGTTAACACCATCGGCAACAATGCGCAACGCATCAATATCCAAGCCCGAATCGGTTTCATCCAAAATACACAGCTTAGGCTCAAGCATTGCCATTTGGAAAATGTCATTACGTTTCTTTTCACCACCGGAAAAGCCGACATTCACTGAACGCTCCAACATCAGCGGTGACATGTGCAAGGCTTTCATTTTTTCCATCGCTAATTGATCAAAATCAAACATATCTAGCGGCGCTTGACCGCGTGCTTCACGCACGGCATTCACGGCGGTTTGCATAAACAATTTATTCGACACTCCCGGAATTTCTACCGGATATTGAAAGGCTAAGAAAATACCTTTTTGCGCGCGTTCTTCAGCATCAATTTCTAACAGGTCTTCGCCTTGGTAGGCGACGGTCCCCGCGGTGACTTCATAGTCTTCACGCCCGGCCAATACACTTGACAGGGTGCTTTTGCCTGAACCGTTCGGCCCCATAATGGCATGCACTTCACCGGGATTTACTTGAAGATTAATCCCTTTAAGAATCTGTTTATCTTCGACCTGGGCTTGTAGATTTTGAATATCTAGTAACATAGTTTTTGTCTTCGCTTTTGCGTTAAAAATAGTTTGAATGGCTAGCTTAGCCAACGGAACCTTCAAGGCTGATCGCCAGCAACTCTTCGGCTTCTTGTGCGAACTCTAGCGGCAATTCTTTAAACACCTCTTTACAGAAGCCGTTTACAATCATCGAAATCGCATCCTGTTCGCTAATGCCGCGTTGCTGACAATAGAACAACTGGTCTTCACCAATCCGCGAGGTGGTCGCTTCATGCTCAATCTGTGCCGTTGGGTTTTCAACTTCAATGTAGGGAAACGTATGCGCACCACATTGGTCACCAATCAACATCGAATCACATTGCGTAAAGTTACGCGCACCCTCGGCAGACGGCAAAATCTTCACCAAGCCACGATAGGTGTTATCGCTTTTACCGGCGGATAAGCCTTTAGAAATAATCGTACTACGGGTGTTTTTGCCGATATGAATCATTTTAGTGCCGGTATCGGCTTGTTGACGACGATTCGTCAATGCTACCGAATAGAACTCACCAATCGAGTTATCACCTTTCAATATGCAGCTAGGGTACTTCCACGTAATCGCTGAACCGGTTTCTGCCTGAGTCCAAGATAGCTTGGCGTTTTTGCCCTCACAAATCCCGCGCTTGGTTACAAAATTTAAAATCCCGCCTTGGCAATCGTCATCGCCCGGGTACCAGTTTTGCACAGTGGAATACTTAACTTCGGCGTCTTCATGTACGATCACCTCAACCACTGCGGCATGCAATTGATAAGAATCGCGCACCGGCGCAGAACAGCCTTCAAGATAACTGACGTAACTGCCTTTATCGGCAATCAAAATAGTGCGTTCAAACTGGCCGGTTTTGGCTTCGTTAATACGGAAGTAGGTCGATAAATCAATCGGACAACGCACGCCAGGCGGCACATACACAAAGGTACCGTCAGAGGCGACCGCGGAATTGAGCGCGGCAAAAAAGTTGTCGTGATAAGGCACGACCGATCCAATATACTGCTGAACCAACTCCGGATATTCCTGAACTGCTTCAGAAAACGAGCAGAAAATGATCCCAAGTTTGGCGAGGTCATCGCGCTTGGTGGTCGAAACCGATACCGAATCAAAAATCGCATCCACCGCAATATTGGCCGAGTTGCTATCATCAATCGGCACCCCCAAGCTGGCGAAGGCTTTCGCCACTTCAGGATCGATCATCGGCGCAGAATGGTCTTTACCATCCAAGGCTTTATCGCAGGCCTGGTTACAGCTGCTGCATTCCGGTGCAGAATAATAGCTGTAATCCTGATAGTCAATCGGCGTATATTCGGCTTTTGCCCAATGGGGTTCAACCATCGTTTGCCAATGTTTAAAGGCTTTTAAGCGGAAGTCTAGCATCCATTGCGGTTCGTTTTTCTTGGCAGAAATCGCGCGCACGACATCTTCATTCAAACCTCTATCAAAGGTTTGCACCAATGTCTTGGTAAAAAAACCTTCTTTATAGTGTTTGTTTTTGCTTAATAGGTCGTTGATTTCTTGGTACTGAGTGGTTTGTGTCATCTCAAGTCTTTTGTCTATTTATGTCAATAAAAAACGCCGCACGAGGCAGCCGAATTAATTTCAGAGTATTTTAGTCGGTTATTCATATAATGTCTAGCCGCCAGGGGCATAACAGGCCGACAACCACTCTTCTAATACCGCCGGTTTTAATGCACGCGCCTCTAAACGCAAACACCCAGCAGGCATGTCACCGGCATCATACTGATAAAACCCGCTGCGCCCGGCCTCGATCGCTACCCTATTCGCATACTCTAAGGTATCCAGCACCCCTACCGCGCGCCAAAGTTGAATCTCAGGATCGCGCTGCATCGCATCCAGCACAAATGTGAAATGTTCTAGCACAAGCCTTGGAACAGTCAATTCAACACGCGCTAGCATCGGCCAATCGGGTCGGATGGCGCTCGGCGCCGCGCTCATCAACTTGAGCAGTTCGTTATCGGTTAAACCTGCCTGCATCACTAACGCATAGGGTTTGTTGTCGGCATAGCTTTTTAGCTGCTTTAGCCACCAGGCCTGGTTAGCCAATTCCACCTCCTGCCAAAACATCAATACCAACGCATCCCCTGCATTGAACAAGGCCGCGCGCTCGCGCTCATCCTCAATCCTGTGGCGGGCATCCACAACCAACCAGGCCTGCTCGGTTGCCCCCCTATCCCAAACCAAACCCGGTGCTTCACGCAGACTCAATCCCAAGGCCTGAGCCTGCTGGCTAACCATGGTATGAAACCGGGTTTTACCTGATCCCGGCCAACCGATTAAACAGACCTTATTCACCTTTACCCCTAGTCAAAACACGCGATAAAGTCTTGAACGAGGCGATCATAAAAAGCTTCATAAGGGCGAATCACGCCATCAAAACCTAATGGATCGAGTGAACCCACCTTAACATCCGTGCCGCGAACCACTGCCTCTATTCGGCTCGCCGGAAACTGCGGCTCTTTAAACACACACTTCACCCCTCGCTCGGCCATGGTTTGACGCAAGGCTTGCATTCGACGAACGGAAGGCGGGACTTCCGGATTGACATGAATCGTGCCGGCGGCTTGCAGGCCAAAATCACGTTCAAAATATTGATAGGCATCATGCATCACGATAAACGGCTGGTTTTTCAAAGGCGCAAGCTGTGCTTGCCAAACGGTTTGACGCGCTTGCAGGCTTGCCCATGCTTGCTCTTGACGAGTAATCACCTCGCCCGCGCGCGCAGGGTCAAGCGCAATCAACTGCTGCGCCACAGCATCCATAATCAAACGCGCATTTTCTAAGCTTAACCATAGATGACCATCCATACGTTTTTTGTCTGTTACCGCATGAGGATGAGGTTGTTGATGCCCGTGAGCATGCTCATGCTTTTCCCAAACCCCACCCTCACGCTTTGGCAAGACCACCAGGCCTTGTTGCTGCATCGCGACCAAAACAGACGCATCAATATTACGTAAAGCGCGTTGCAACCAAGCATCCACCCCGGTGCCAACGCTGACCACTAAATCCGCTTGATTTAACTGACGAAGATGGCTAGGTTTTAACTGAAAACCATGCGGGGTCGCGCCCTGATCTAACAAGACCGTTAAACGATCCTGCTCACCCAACAAGGGCATCACCATCGCGGCCAAAGGCGGAATCGACACCACAAGATGCAACTCACGCGCCTGTGAAGCTAGGCTGGTTAGGCTCAATAATAAGCCAACAAAAATAAATCGTTGCATAGGTTTAAGCATAATTCAAATCCTGTAAAATACTTGCATGAATGAAAATCTTTTAATCCATGCTGAAAACATCAGCCATCAATTCGATAACAAACCTGTACTGCAAAACATTAGCTTACAGGTATTTCGCAATCAAATCACCACCCTAATCGGTCCAAATGGTGCCGGCAAATCCACGCTTATCAAAATTCTGCTTAAAATTCTCCAGCCCACTCAAGGTCGGGTCAAACATCACCACAACCTAGTGCTTGGTTTTATGCCACAAAAAATTCAGATTGATCCGACGCTACCGCTAACGGTAAAGCGCTTTTTGCAGCTGGGAATTAAAAAGGCCGATTATCATAGCACAGGGCTTGAAGCGATGGCAGAAGAACTGGCTATCGAACCGTTACTGTCGCAAGCGATTCAGGGATTATCCGGCGGCGAAATGCAAAAGGTATTGTTGGCGCGCGCATTGATTCGCAACCCCGACCTGCTGGTGCTTGATGAACCGGTACAAGGCATTGATCTGCAAAGCCAAAGCCAAATCTACCATCTTATTCACCACCAACAACAAAAACGCCAATGCGCCGTGCTGATGATTAGCCATGACCTGCATCTGGTGATGAAACACACTGATCAAGTCATTTGTCTAAATCAACACGTCTGCTGCTCCGGCACGGTGCAAAGCCTGCGCGACCATCCAAGTTTTATTGCGCAATTCGGCCAAACCCTGCCCGAACATGCGCTCTATCAACATCACCACGACCATTGCCAGCATGGAGACGCCAAGCATGATTGATCATTTTATGCTGCTGGCACTCGCCGGCGGCTTACTCGCCGCTTGGCTCGCCGCGCCACTGGGCGTGTTTGTGGTTTGGCAGCGCCAAGCCTATTTTGGCGAAACCCTTGCCCATTCGGCGCTGCTCGGCATAGGGCTGGGGCTAGTGCTACAAATCAACCTCACGCTGGCGATTATTCTGACCTCATTTTTAATCGTGCTGGGATTGCATAGTTTACGACGCAATGCCCAACTCGCCTCGGATACCCTGCTCGGCATTTTAGCCCACGGCGCGTTGGCAACAGGCCTGGTCGTGCTCAGTCTTCAAGGCAATATTCAGCTGGATATTCTGGGGTATTTATTTGGTGATATTCTCAGCCTCCATGCCACTGATTTAATTTGGATGGCTGTGATCGGTTTGCTTGTTACCGGATTTTTTTACCAACACTGGCATGACCTGCTCAACCTAACACTCAACACGGAACTTGCCCAGGTTGAAGGCGTAAACGTCAAAC
Organism: Thiomicrospira microaerophila; assembly: GCF_023278225.1. Lineage (GTDB taxonomy): Bacteria > Pseudomonadota > Gammaproteobacteria > Thiomicrospirales > Thiomicrospiraceae > Thiomicrospira > Thiomicrospira microaerophila_A. Next base: position 279,219 of record NZ_CP070959.1, on the reverse strand, counting down.
AAATGCAACTACAGATGACGCTTTTGCTCGCCTTAGTGATTGCCGTCGCGATGAAAGTGGTTGGGGTACTGTTGATTACCTCACTACTAATTCTGCCCGCTGCGAGTGCCCGACGACTTGCTCATACACCGGAACAAATGCTGGGCTACACGTTTTTACTCGCCAGCCTCAGCGTCATCATCGGCCTCGGACTGTCCTACTATGCCGACTTGCCCTCAGGCCCGGCGATTGTCGTCAGCGCGCTTGGCTTGTTCTTGCTACTGCTGCTCAAAAAGCAGCGCTAATCGCTCGTTTGATCACCCGAAGCCGGTAACCTCGCCAACTGCGCCTGTGCATTCTGCTCTAACTGCGCAAGGCGCTCACGTTGCGCGGCCATGCCCTCCGGTGATAAATCCGCAAAATCCTCAGCCAACTTCGCCGCCTGCTCTGGATCATGGGTTAGTAAATAATCAATTGAATCCAAAGTGGCGTAACCCCTTTTCACCCGCAGTAACAAATCCTGCAACACCTGCCGAGCACGCTGCTGCGCCACCCCCTCAACACCCGCTCGCAACGCCGTTAAACGCGCAAATAAATCTTGCGAACCCTCCTGCAACGCCAACGCCTCGCTCAACGGCTTTTCCACCGCATTCTCCAATTCATCACTCATATCACTCCCCTTATAATCCACTGAAAATAATTATAAACCTTTATCCAGCTCCACAAACACCGGCTTAAAGGTTTAAACATAGAACATATTTACTTGATTTTCGATAATATGTTCTATTGAGTATATCACCAAACTTCAAAGTTACTGGAAAAGCACCATGTCATCAAATAAACCTGAATACATAAGATTTAAACACTACACCCAAAAAGAGTTAAAAATTGATATGGAACCCGTGTCATACGTTAAAACCCAAAAAATAACTTTAGGCACGTTTACATTTAAAACCCAGGACTTTACCAACTGGTTATCCCCAGGCGGCTTCCACAGAGAGTATCAAAACGCATTCAAAGAATGGCTTACAAATGCGTTGGAAATTAAAGGGGCAACATTGGATCTTCCTGATGAGGCATCTACACGCTTAAATGTAAATAGCTTCATCAGTTTTGCTTTAAAAAACAGAATTGATGGTATTGTTTACTGCCCTGAATGTGACAAAGAGTATAAAGTTAGTAAACTAAGAACAACTATCGAAGGGCTAACAACAGTCGATGAATCAGCTTTTTGCATCCATAATCACTTATTATTTCAAGGAACTGTAATGCATACTTCTTTTAAAGAAGGGAAAGAGAAAGGCATAAAAAGAACAACACGACTAGCTTGCTCATAGCGTAAACATTTGAGTTTCAATCCACGCGCCCGCATGGGGCGCGACTTTCTGTAAATCATCTTCAACACCTGGCATGGCACGTTTTAATCCACGCGCCCGCATGGGGCGCGACACAATACCCAGCCTGGCATCAACGCAGACCCAAGCGTTTCAATCCACGCGCCCGCATGGGGCGCGACCATAGTTAGCCATTACAGGGGTTGTAATAACTGCTGTTTCAATCCACGCGCCCGCATGGGGCGCGACCTCGTCCAACGCCGGGGCGTTCGCGCGTAATCTGTTTCAATCCACGCGCCCGCATGGGGCGCGACCTGCCACAAGCCGCATACAACTGAGGGTTACGCCTGTTTCAATCCACGCGCCCGCATGGGGCGCGACGCTGGATGACCATCAAAGCCGAATGGGTGATGCGTGTTTCAATCCACGCGCCCGCATGGGGCGCGACGTGCGTCAGTTGTATAAACATGTTGCTGGATATCTGTTTCAATCCACGCGCCCGCATGGGGCGCGACAACGCGCCATAGTCCGGGCTAGGCGCAGTGGCTGGTTTCAATCCACGCGCCCGCATGGGGCGCGACAGCATCCCAACCTGATCTATATTTAGTGATGATTGTTTCAATCCACGCGCCCGCATGGGGCGCGACGTTTTACGGCTACAGCGTGGCAGAATTTATGTGGGGTTTCAATCCACGCGCCCGCATGGGGCGCGACCCGCAACAAATAAACGCCCTAAAGCATAGAGATATTGTTTCAATCCACGCGCCCGCATGGGGCGCGACCCCTTTTGCCGTCATGGGTTACATCAGCATAAGGGGTTTCAATCCACGCGCCCGCATGGGGCGCGACAATGAACATCAACACCAGCCGGCGTAAAATCTTGGTTTCAATCCACGCGCCCGCATGGGGCGCGACACCTGTTTCAAACCAAGATCAAACAAGGCAATCAAGTTTCAATCCACGCGCCCGCATGGGGCGCGACTAAATTTTATGATGATTAACTAATGATCTTAAATGTTTCAATCCACGCGCCCGCATGGGGCGCGACTTTAGCAAGATGACTTAAAACAAATTGATTTACAGTTTCAATCCACGCGCCCGCATGGGGCGCGACGCCGTATCGAATTGGCTTGTTGATAAATGAGTTTGTGTTTCAATCCACGCGCCCGCATGGGGCGCGACCACCTACCTGCCTGAAACCAAAAACGGTACAAGTCGTTTCAATCCACGCGCCCGCATGGGGCGCGACTTGCGCGTCATCTAAGCCAAGCATGGCGCCAATCTGTTTCAATCCACGCGCCCGCATGGGGCGCGACCGTGTTGCGGTGTTGATCTTGCTTTCACCGATGGTGTTTCAATCCACGCGCCCGCATGGGGCGCGACATTAAATGCATCTTGTGTTAAATCCGTTAAAGCGTGTTTCAATCCACGCGCCCGCATGGGGCGCGACGTGGTATACATGACCAGCGGAAAACTAAATCAAATGTTTCAATCCACGCGCCCGCATGGGGCGCGACAAGCGTAAGGGGTTGGGGGGATTACATATAATCTGTTTCAATCCACGCGCCCGCATGGGGCGCGACTGTAAAGGGTTTATCTGAAGATGCTTTTTATGATGTTTCAATCCACGCGCCCGCATGGGGCGCGACGATCAAAGATTATGTATTTTATGGATTGCAAGTAGTTTCAATCCACGCGCCCGCATGGGGCGCGACTACAAATGGGGGTATAGCAGAAACTCAGACATATAGTTTCAATCCACGCGCCCGCATGGGGCGCGACTGCTTATCTATTTAGTCTAGACAAATCGATAGTTTGTAGGCGGGAATTCGCTAACCTAAAAAATAAGCCTGTGCATTTTAACAAATCACACATATATTTATGCCAAAACTTGATAAATGTACTATTTTTTATCCTCGCTAAAGTTCCAAGTTTTTAAAGAGCACTAGGGGTTAGCGTTAACAAAGTAGTCAGGCTACATTAAGAATATTGCAATTGAATTTTAAAACCGCAGGCGTGAGCATATTTTTGTAGCGTTTTCCAGCCAGGGTTACCAGTGCCAGACTCTAGCCTACTAATATTACTTTTTTTAGTGCCAATTTTTTGCGCAATTTCTTCTTGCGTTAGACCTGCTTTTTGACGCATATCAACCAAGACTTCAATCAACTTGAATTCTTCTTCAAGCGCATCATATTCCTTTTTAAAATCAGGATCCTGCATTAATTCATTTTTAAGTTTATCTAATGTCATCATTTGCATGTTTCAATCTCCTTTTGACGTTGCCTTGCAATCTCCAAAATAGTTTTGGGCGTCTTCTGTGTTTTTTTAACAAAAGCATATAAGACTACAATCATCCTTCCTTTTTGATAACAAAATAGGCTTCGGCCAATCCCTTCCGTCCCTTTTGCTCGGATTTCAAATAACCCTTTACCCATCGGTTTCGTCATTGGCTCACCTAAATCAGGACCTTTTATCTGAATCACTTCAAGTAACTTCACCATCCTACTTCGAATACCAACAGGCATTTCACGAATATCGTTTTCTACACCCGTATAAAATTTTATTGTCCACTCTTTAGACATAGCCCATCCTTGTTATCATATAGGATAACTTTATAAAATCAATGTATCCTGAAAAATATCCAGTGCTTTTTTAGCACCATGATGTTCAACTTTACTTCGCCATTTAGCACCCAGCATGTAAAAACGTAAACTGTCACTATCTTCATTATAAATTTCGAGTAATTTTGCTTTTAAAACTACCCATTGCGCCGGGTCCAGTTCACATTCAAAAACCGAGTATTGCACGCGCACACCATAATCCAAGCAAGCTTTAGCAATGTGGCGCAAACGGCGTTGTCCGCCCGGGTCGTCAAACGAAATATCGTAAGTGATTAAAACCATCATCGCGCACCTCCTATCGCGGCACAAAAGGCGGATATTCAGCTAAATCGCCACGTAAATGTCTCGCCAACAACAAGGCTTGAACATGGGGCAATAAGCCAATCGGTACATCTTCGTTTAAAAACGGATGTTTAACCGTTTCTTGTTTGCGGTTTTGCAAAGCAACCAACACGGTTTTACGCGCATCGTCTTTTAATTTGACTGCCCCGCTGACTTCAATTTCAAAATCGTTGGCTTTAATTTGTTTGCGATTAATCAGACTCAGCACCAATCTATCAACTAGCCAAGCACGAAACTCTTCCAATACATCTTGCGCTAAGCTGTCACGACCAGGCCTGGTTTGATGCAAAAAGCCCATTTGCGGATCAAGCCCTACCCCCTGTAGCGCGGCAGTAATATCATTGCCGACCACGCTGTATAAAAAGGATAACAAGGCATTTACACGATCTAACGGTGGTCGGCGACTTCGCGTGTTAAATTCAAAGCCTTTACCAACCGAAGGCAAAATGAGTTGATCGAATACACCAAAATAAAAAGCGGCAGCCTCACCTTCTATACCGCGAATACTGTCTAGATTGTCTCTTTTTTGCAGCCGTCTTAACGAGGAAGACATTTGCACAATCGCTTGATTAACATCGGCATTTTCGCCGTGATTACGCAAATGCCGATACAACACGGATCGTGAATTGGTGATTTTCGCGGCAATGATATTGCGCGAGATCGATTCGGGTTTAAGCTCGGCAGTTTTATACTGTGTTTGTCGCAATAAAACATTGCCGGTTTGCTTACCTTGCAAGCGCCCTAAAAAGCGTCCGTATTCGGTAAAAAACGCTAAGTGCACGCCATTTTCGCCGCAAAATCCCATTAAAAACGGCGAGACCATCACATTTCCAAAACAATAAATCGCTTGGATTGCATGAATCGGCACTTGCATCGCCTTTTCCTTCTCAACCTCAATCACTAAGGTTTCGCGCTCTTTGTGCAGGTAAGCCCCTTGGCGGGTGATGTAAAGGCTATTTTGCAGTTTCTTCATCGGCATTCTCCTGATAAATCGTCTTTACATAGGCTCGACTGGTATCGCGAAACGTCAGCTTAGGATTACACAAATCATACAAAGAACAGGCCTGGCACTTTTTCTCATACTTGGCTTTGGGGGTTTGGCCGGAATTGAGCAAGCTGCGGGTTGCGTCAATAATACTTAGCGTTTCTTGCCGCAGTTCAGGCGTGATTTCGACTTGATGACGATGACGAGTTTGCCAATACCAAATCGCGCCGTGTGACACGTTAATATTGAGCATTTCTTCTAGGCAAAGCGCTTGGGCGCAAAGCTGAATTAAATCGATATGATCTTGTTTGGGTTTGCCACGCTTGTATTCAACAGGAAAACAGACTCCAGTGGCGATTTCCACCTCCACCAAATCCAGCTTTCCGGTTAAACCGAGCGTTGGGGCAGAAACCTCTACCCCACGTTCGTAACGAATCCCTTTGCGGGATTCGGGTAAACCATGATCCACCCGCTGATGCAATTGCTGGCCTTGCGCGGTCAGCCAATTTTCCGACCAGGCCTGCTCATTATGAATGAGCGCACACTGACGCCGACAAAAAGCATAATGCTGTAATGCCGACAAAGGAATCAAGCGGGTATCGGACATGGTTAGAAGACCTCGATGACTTCAACACCCATTTGCGCCAAGCCTTCTGTATTTAGATGGATAGCATAATCTTTAAACTCACTGGCAGGTGTCCCATCCTCACCATTAACACGCTCAACCGTGACACGTTCAAATAGTTTATGCGCTGGTGCGCTGCCCAACGCATTATCATGTTTAAATACAATCAATTTACGTGCCGACATTTCGCCACGAGCGGCTGAATGGTCATGCTCAAACATCATTTCCAATGACTTCCAAACTTTTTCTAGGTCAGCATCCGAAAAGCCTGTTTTTTCGGCTAGCTTGGCAGAAACAAAACCATGCACTCGATACAAGCCATAAGGCACGATATGCTTACGCCCCATAGTGCGTTCTTTTTCCAAGTCTTTTTCATTGGTTACTGCCATACGAGTAATCGAAACTTCTAATGGAATAATCGGATCAATCGATTTTGCAAAGGCCAACTGTAACGGCCCGCGTACTTGACCTGAATTGACTTCGGTTGTCATTACCGCACCAAAGGCTCTAACGTCAAAAAAGTTAGCGCACATCCAATCGGTAACCTCTTTGGCTTTTTGCTGATCTTTTGGCAACTTCTTCGCTTCAGGTTTAATGTCCAGTGCATCATAAGCTTTCTTATTCTGGAGGTTCAAAACACTCTTTTCTTGCACATAGATGTCATAACCCGGCGCATTTTCTTCACTTAATTGAATGAAGTTACGGATTTTGCGTTTTAAGCTGACATCCGTCACTAATCCTTTACTCGACTCTGGATCAAGGCGCGGCATATTGCCTGCATCTGGATCACCATTTGGGTTACCGTTAGTTACGTCAAAAAAGTAAACAAATTCATAGCGATTTTGGATAGTCATTATTCATCTCCTTCAATTTCAGAAATAACGTCAATAGATTTATCTTTATTGGATTTATACTTTTGCTGGTAATAACCAATTGAAAACCGGCCTTGGTTTTCAATCGAAAAATGACGCGGAAATTCACTGGGTAATAACCCCATAATTTGCCCCATTTCTTTTTCCAAATTAAATGTCAGGCCCGGTTTTTCTTTACGAACTTTAGACAGATGATGCTTACTGCCTGCCAACAGCCGTGGATATACCGAATAAGGCACAGTTGAAGCCGAGGCATAATATTTGTCTGCAATCGTGGCATTTACCTTGTCACCTAGTGCAATGCGCTGAATATTTTCTAGAACAGCAAACAGCCTGCCTAGCAAATACGCAGGATTAGTATTGGATTCGTCCAAACTCATAGGTATCTCCTCTTTGGTTAATTGTTTTCTAAACTCTCTTTGTAAAACGGCTTTCACCAACGCGATGCGTAAGCCGCTAATATCGCCATCGGCGCGAAAACGCGCTAACACCTGTGTAAGAATGGCTCTGGGATAGCGTTGCCCTGTCAAAATAGCGCGCATCAGTTCGCCAGCTAAATGACTTGGCACATCTTCCATTTTTGGCTTTTGGCCTTCTCGATGCGGTGCAAGTTGCATTAACAGACGCCAGATTGATGGTGGCATTTTCCACGGCAATGGATCTAGCGCTAAATCTTGAAAATGCTCGGCCAACCTTTGTTGAATATGACCAAACTCAGTCTGCAACCAAAAGCGAATCGAAAGACGCGCGGCATTCGGCGCTAATCCCAAAATAAAAAACTGGGTTTTTGGGTCAAGATCGGGTGCAATTTCAGACAAGGGTCGTCCTTTTGCCAGTTTTTCGATTTCAGCCTTCACCTGCACCGTTTCCGACTCATCTGACACGTAGGGCGGATTAAAGAAATTCATAAATAGGGATTCGGCTTGCTGAGCATTCTTGGAATCATCCGCCAGCGCCCAGAAAACGAGTGTAGTATCGCCTAAGGAAATGCTTTGGTTGTTTTCTCGACGCAACAAGTAATTTAATGCAGTGGTGTAAGCAAAAGCGGCTTGTTCAGATACAGGTGCATTAACGCCCTGCTCTTTCCCGTACGATTCAAATGATTCCTTGTTGAATGAAACAATCGACACACCTGAACTTTGACCACCGGAAACGCCTTTGATAGAAGGATGTAGCCTAGAAATGGGGCGTTGCTTGCCTGTAATCAAGCACATGGTTTCTTGAGCGTCATCGGACTTTAACTGTGACGACCAAAGTGTCTTTGCCTCTTGTGATTCATGGATATACTGCCGCTCACCATCCAATTGAAAAACAACATTGGCATCCAACACCTCCGGCTTTAGGATTGTAAAGTTAGACTTTACTGGATTCCAATTTTGCAAAAACAAAGACAGCGCTTTTAAAGCTGGATCAACCGCATCATTTAAAACACGAAGGTGATAATCCTTGAATGCTTCAAAAGTGGCTAGAGAAAGCTCGAATAAGGCATCACTTTTTTTGTCTTTTGGCATTGCCATGCCTAATACATAGGCTGTTTTATCCCACAAAAAATTTGGCTTTATGCCCGACGTTCTTTTTTCTGGCCTAGGCACCGCCATAAATTTAGGCTGAGGTTTTTTGTCTGCCGTTAAGTTAGGCACAATATCAACCAAATCACCTTCCCTTGAAAGTACAAGAATGTAACTGATTTTTTCTTCACTAAATCCAAACGAGGGGACTTTCGCACCTTCTTTAGCATTCACTAAGCGATCATAATATTCAGTTAAGGCTGTTAAAATCATTGCAGCACCTCCCTTGCATTAAAAGGAGGGACTTCAATCACACCCTGCTTTAACTCAGCTCTAAAAAACTTCGGTTCGGCGTCATTAGCAAAGTCGATGTCATGTAACATCCAACCCAAATCCTTAGATTCATCAGCCAAATCGGAAGAGGGAAAATCATTATCCATTTCGATCAGTTCAAAATAAGCCGGGAATTCACGATTACCTAAGCACGGCTGATGAAAATATTGTCCCTTGCGCGCTCGGCGGTTAAAAATATCCAAATGCTTGCCTACTGAATCTTCAGCACCCGCTTTATCAGTCAGCTCAAAGTGAGCTTCTATAACGTACCCCACATCGCGCAGTAATGTTGTTGCACGTTGCTGGCGATTATCACCCTCATCAATCAAAAAAAATAAATCTTGCGTAGTCTTACGCTTCATTGCACCGCTAACTTTGGAAGATGATATTTTGCAATTTCCCAACTCATTGCGTCGAATCGATTCAAAACGCACCGGCTTTAAAACATGGATTCGATCTACGACCCAACGAATGGCAGGTTTCCAGTGAATTGCTTCTAAAATGCCGCGTGCGGCAGAAGGCGTTATCACATCATACGACACCCGCTCCACCTTCATTTCCGGGCGTGTAAAGCATGCATATTCGCCCCAAACATGCAGTTTAATTCCGTAAGCCATAGGATTCTCCTTCTTGGCTATTTAAATTCGTCGCCTAATCCACGCGCCCTAATTGGGCGCGACATAAAATACCTCTTTAAAAATAGTTAAAAGTTTCAATCCACACGTTCAAAAAACGAGACCAAGCAACTTAGAAAAGATAACGTCCAGTCAAAATAATTAACACAATGCCAGCCACCCACCCGAATGCTCTTACAGGAAGGTAAAACTGTCCACCGAATTTAAAAATCATTTTGTCATCATCACCTTTCTCAAGATGAATCATCCATCGACTGTTCATTCCATATCTCCTCGAAGCGCTCCGAAAAGATATTATTTCATTCCTTATGACCTGTCAACAAATAACTTCTTTTAACTATTATTAAATAATTGAAGACTCTGCTTTGATAAAGGTCGGATTATTCCAACTGATGCCAAACTCATTATCGTAAATATCTTGGTTAATCAATTGCCAAAACTGATCTTCAAACCGATGCGGTGCAACCGTCTGAATCGCTCCAGCCATCTGTAATGCTTCAAACCCTTTTTGGGGAATTTGCACAATATACGGTTGGAGTTTTCGCAATAGCTTACTGACTTCATCTGTTGTATTAAGCTGTACCAATAAAGATTCTGCATCCTCGTCAAACGGCACAAAAATAGGCTGCATAAAACTTTCGATCATCCGAAACTCTTTCGCAATGGTTTGAAAAGGAAACGTCATCTTTGGCGCGTGATCCTGATGCATCTTCATTAGTTGCTTTTGATCTAACTCATCGCCCTTGCGCCAATAGACTTCTGAAAAATATTCTTTAATCGCTTCCTGCCCCAGTAAATTGTCATAACCGCGCCGAAACACCGAACGCATACCTGCCGACAAACCTTCTAATTCTGGTGGTATTTTCCAATCGGGCGACTTAAACACCCAAACATGGCTTTCTTCTTTGGTTTTTAAGCGCTCACGGTTACAGCGCCCAGCGGCTTGGGCAATTGAATCCAGTCCGGCTTCGGCACGCATAACGCATGGAAAGTCAACATCAACACCCGCCTCGATTAATGAGGTTGAAACAACTCGGCAGGCCTGGTTGTTTTTGAGCCTTTCTCGGATGAGATTTAGAGTTTGGACACGATGAGCGGCACACATAAGGGTTGTAAGATGAAAAACACCTTCAACCTTTTTTTCTTTAAGGGACTTAAATAGTGACTGTGCATGACGACGGTTATTTACAATGGTCAGAATTTGTTCATTTGCTTGAATCCGTTCTAACAGTTTTTCATCATCCAATTCGCCTAAGTGGCTGACGCTGACAAGGCTTAATTCTTCAAAAAGTTGTGCAGGATTCGGCGCAATCTCGCGCACATTTTCAAAACCTTTATTAAAGTCCGGCTCGCATAAAGCAGGTTGTGTTGCCGTACACAAAACGACGGAACACCCATAATTTCGAGCCAACTCATCAATCGCCGCCATCACAGGTTTTAGAAATTTAAGCGGCAGGGTTTGCGCTTCATCCAAAATAATCACACTGCCAGAAATATTATGTAACTTGCGGCAACGCGAAGGCCGATCGGCAAATAGTGACTCAAAAAACTGCACTGCAGTGGTCACCACAATCGGCATATCCCAGTTTTCCATTGCCAGCTTGAGTTTATCTTGCGTATTCTCGTTTTTAATGTGTCGATCATCAAAGTTACTGTGATGCTCAAGCACGGAGGATTCACCCAACTCACCAAACGCCTCGCGAAACACCCTGGCGTTCTGTTCAATAATGCTGGTAAACGGGATTACATAAATGATTCGGCGCATACCATGTTGCAAAGCATGATCCAACGCAAACGCCATAGAGCTAAAGGTTTTGCCGCCACCCGTTGGAACGGTCAACGTAAACAGGCCAGGTGGTAACTGCGCTCGTTCACGTGCAGCAGACAAAATACTTTGGCGCAATTGATTGACCTTGGTTAGTTGGCTAGTACTTGTTTTTGCGGCAAGAAACTCATCAAAAACGCGTTTCAAGTCACTTAATGCGGGATAGTCACCGCGCAACCAAGGCTTTGCCTCTAATTGTTTATAAAACTTATCAGTATCAATAAAGTCGGCATCGACCAAGCACGAAAAGATCATACGTATCACAAATGCAAACTGAAAACCATGATTCGCCTGATCGGAGTGAGGCTGAATTTTTGGCAAAAGTTGACTTACTTCAGGCAAGGTCAATTCTTTACGCCAAGCCTGATTATCTGGCTGACATAACTCTTTACCAAAAGTTTGTTTTAAGCGCGCCTCTAACGTCCTTCGTCCATCGCCCTGGTTAATACCATTGGCTAAACCTGCATGGTGACCTGCAATCGCATATGAAATAAGCTTGTAGAAAGGTTCGGGCAATATTTCAGCCGCCACTTTTGCTCCAGCCGTAGCATGATCTACCTTATTTGGCGAACCCTCTAAACGAGCCTGAAAAGCTGAAGTGTATTTCCCCAGGTCATGTAGTAGGCCTGCTAAATAAGCCAGCTCATCCGCGCCGAAATAACGCGCATTATGCTTGGCAATCTCAGCCACCACTTGTAAGTGATCTTGCAATGTTTGCCAGTCGGATTTATCGTGCTCTTTACCTGAGTGTGCAAAATATTCCATCGTACCTTCCATCAGCTATTTTTAGTCTTCTTAATTCTTCAACCATCACTACTCTACCACCCCTCGTTGACAAATCCTGTCACTGGAATAGTGTTTGAGTGTTGCTTCTAGCCGTTGTTTTACTTTTTGACGGAGTTCCGGTGGTTCAACGACTTCAACTTCGGGGCCGTGTTTTAGGATGTCTTGGATGAGTTCGGTGTCGTGTTTGTAGGGAATGGTGAGTTGGTAGCGTCCGTCGTTTAACCAGCAGGCCTGCTGGTTGGGGTGCCAGGTTTCAAATTGTGTCCAGCGTGCTTGGTAGGCGCTAAAGTTGAACACGGCCTGTTGATCAGCTTGTCCGGCGAAAATGCCGTAGCTGGTTTCAAAATGCGTTGATAGGGCTTGGGGATTGAGCGTTAGCGCAGCTTGATCCGATAAGCAGGCCTGCTTAATACCGTTTAGTGAAAAGCTGCGAATCGCTTGGCGGTGGTGACAAAATGCATCGAGAAACCAGTGGTCGCGATAACGAATCAGTTGTTGCGGTGAAATCTCTCGGTCGTTGATTTCATTAGTCTGCCGGCTCCAGAATGTTATGTTAAGCCGTTTTTGGCTGGCAAGGGCTTGGGCGATTTGAGTGAATATATTTTGGTTTAATGGGCCGCTCGCCATTTGAATAATTTTTATTTTTTCGCTAAGACTGGTTTGGTGTTTTGTTTTTCCCAGTCGTTGTTCTATGTGATGGCGAAAGGGTTCAAGTTGTTCCGCAAGCAGGCCTGCTTGCAGTTGATTGAGGCTGTTGTTCAATATCAGCAGAGATTGAAGTTCGTTAGTATTGAGCCAGTATCCTGCCAAATAGAGCGTGGGGTGCGCGGCTTGTGACCAATATACGCGGTTGTTTGAGATGATCCAATGGGCGTGGTGTTCGGTTTCTAGGGCATGTATATCTCGGCGCAGCGTTCGCAGGCTACAGCCGAACATTTCAGCTAACTCGTCTAGCCCGTAGCTTTGTTTCATTTGCGATAGTATTTCTGCAAGCCGTTCCAACCTAGTGTGCTTTAGCATTGCCCAGCGCCCTCTTAGCATTTGCTAGACAATATAGCTTAGTTAAATCGCTTTTAAAACCGTTTATTTGGTATTTTTAAGCATATATAAAACACTGAGCTTGATGAGTACCGGCAGGCCTGCATAGAGCCAAACAAGGGCTTCAAGGCTTTGAGGGCTTTGTTGTTCCCACCCTAGCCAGCCTAGAATCGGGAAGGCGATTCCGACCGCGAGTGCGAGCGCAAACTTGGTGAGCATTCCCCAGATTCCAAATAGCAGGCCATTAACCGAGCCTTGCTGCTGGCTTAGGCGTTGTGCGATATCGGCTTGAATGGAAGATGGCAAGGCGACATCCGCCCCTAGGCTGAGACCGGAAAGAAAGCTGATGACTAAAAACGCGGTGAAGTCGCCGGTTTGTAAGCTGAATACCCAAACAAAACTTAAACAAGCTAGCAGCATCGAGCCTTGCCATGCGCGATATTTCCCTATCCTTTGAGCAAGCCATGTCCAGCCGGGCAAGGCGATTATCCCGGCGATAAAAAACGCTAACAACAAGAGTCCGGTTTGGGTCGAGAGTTGCAGGTAATGCTCAACAAACAGGATAAACAAGCTGGCGGGTAAGGCGTTGGCGAGGCTGTTTAGGAAGTAAGCAGGCAGCAGTTGCCTAGAGGCGGGGTCGCGCCAAACAAGCAACCAGGCCTGCTTGTGATATAGGGCGTTTTTCGCAACCGGTTTCGCCCTTACGGGAAGCCTTAAACGCCAGAGCATAAGCCCTAAAAACAGGCTAAGACTGAGCGCAATCAGTGGAAAAAGCAGGTTAAAAAAGGTGCGACTATCTGGGGCTTGATCCACAATGACCGGCAAAAGCAGTACCGTTACCACGCCGAGTATCGCAAGGGCTTCTCGAAAGGCGGTAAAGGTGGTTTTGCGGTGTGCTTGGCGGGTGACTTCTGCGGTCATCGCTTGATAGGGAATCATAATCAGGCTCCAAGCAAGGTAAACCAGCAATGCCCAAATCAGCAGATGCAACGCACTGGGGTCGGCAGGTAACAAGAGTTGCCACAGGCTGACCAGCAATAGCAGCCAACCAAGCGCGATCATGCCCTTGCGTGCGTTGATGGAAAGTCGGTCACGCCCTAGCCCGATTAACGGATCGCTGATCACATCCGTGACGCGCGCGAGCAATAGCATCAACCCCACTAGCGCAAGCTCAACGCCCATTTGGTGATAGTAGTTAGGCAGGTAGATATAAAGCGGGATACCGAGCATCGCCAAGGGCCAAGCCGGTAAGCCATAAAGCAAGGGTTGTGTCCAGCGCTGAATCGATGCCATCTAGTTTGCCTTGAGTTTGCCGGCGATCCAGTTGTTCAACGCCCCCAACACCGGCACTTTGCGATAAACATATTCGCCGGAATCCCAATAATCGATATGCACGATCACTTTTGATTGATCGTTAATCAAGATTTTACTCATGCCATTGATTTGCAGCGTGGGCGCGTTGGGTTTGCGTTTAAAGTAAAATCGCCATTCCAGGAAGCCGGTTTTGTCTTGCCCGGCCATTGCATGAATTCTAAACTGCGGCTCGTGCAGGTTGGCAAACATGTGCTTAAAAATTTGGTTGACGTCGGCCAGACCTCGGACTTCGTTAAAGGGGTCTTTAAAGTAGATGTTGCGATCGTAGATTTTGGCAAACGCTCCCTGAAAATGAACAGGGTCTAATTCTTCAAACAGGGTTTTGTAAGCGTTTAATACTTGGTTAATGTCTGTGTCATTTGGATTCATAGGGTTCTCTTAGTTAGGTTTTAGCATTTTTCGGGTTAGGCTTAACGCCCAAGAATAAGGCATTAGTTTGAGCATACTCAGGAAAAACCGCAAGCCAAACGGAAAACGAATCTCAAAGCTCTTGCTTTGCAACCCCTTATCAATCAGCCGCGCAGCCTGTGGTGGTTCGACCAGGCCTGGCATTTCAAAATCATTTTTTGCGGTCAAGCGGGTTTTAACAAAGCCATGATTAATGACTTGTAGCGCAATGGATTGCTGCGCCAATTCAGGCTGGAGGGATTCGGCGAGATTTAGCAACGCTGCTTTGGGTGCGGAGTAGCCGCCGCCATAAGGCAGACCGAAGTAACTGGCTAGACTGATATTCCAGATCCATCGGCCGCGCCCTTGCTTGGCAAAATGGGGCTGGAGCGCGAGCATCAGCGCAACCGCACCCAGATAGTTAGCTTGGTTCATCTTGACAAAATCTTGCCATTGCCATTGTTCGATTTTCATCGGTTGGTAAGCGCCGACATTATAAAACCACAGGTCAATCCCTTTAAACATCGACCAGGCCTGGTCAGCTTTAACCGCTGTGTCTTGTGGATCGGTTACGTCAAGGTTTAAACATTTCAACCCTGCATAACGCTTGGACAAGTCTGCCAATTCAGGCGAAGTTTCTGCCGCTCGCGCGCTGGCAATGACGCTATGACCTTGCTCTAGCCATATTTTTATTAGCTCTAAACCTATGCCTTGTGACGCACCGACTAACCATATTTTCATTGGCGTAGCTGTTTTGTATAAGTTTTTCATGGCTGACCCCTTGCTTAATCGTACAATTTATGTATAAATATAATATAACAAAAACCTGCACAAGGATCACTAAATGTTGGACCCATCAAAAAAATATAACGTCGCAGTTATCGGCAGTGGCATCAGCGGACTCGCCAGCGCTTGGTTTTTAAGCCAACAGCATCAGGTTACGTTGTTTGAAAAAAATCCTAAATTGGGTGGCCACACCAATACGATTGAGGTTGAAGTCAAGGGTGAAAAGTCGGCAGTGGATACCGGTTTTATTGTTTATAACGAGCCAAATTATCCTTATCTGAAAGCCTTGTTAGCTCATCTTGAGGTGGCGACCCATCCAACTGATATGAGCTTTGCGGTTTCGATTGATAAGGGCAAACTGGAGTATGCCGGTAACAACCTGAACACCTTGTTTGCGCAAAGACGCAATTTGCTTTCGCCTAAACATTGGCGGATGATTTTTGATATTTTGCGTTTTAACAAGATGGGGAAAGCCGATTTGCAACAGGGACTGTCTCCGGATTTGTCGCTGGGCGAATATCTCGAAATCAATGGGTTTGGTGAGGCGATGCAGCGAGATTATTTGTTGCCGATGGCCGCTGCCATCTGGTCTTGCCCTACTGAAACCATGCTAGGTTTTCCGGTTAACAGCTTTTTGCAGTTTTTTGAAAACCATGGCTTATTGAACGTCAATGAACGCCCACAATGGCAAACGATCGTCAACGGCTCTCAAACCTATATTGACCGAATCCTAGACAAGGGCACTTTTAAGATTCA
Organism: Thiomicrospira microaerophila; assembly: GCF_023278225.1. GTDB lineage: Bacteria > Pseudomonadota > Gammaproteobacteria > Thiomicrospirales > Thiomicrospiraceae > Thiomicrospira > Thiomicrospira microaerophila_A. Next base: position 263,033 of record NZ_CP070959.1, on the reverse strand, counting down.
TTATTCCAGCGTCACGGATGTGTTTTTGCCACCGGTTGAAAGTGAAGGGATTGAGTTAATTAGCGCGGACGGCCAGCGCCATCATTTTGATCAGGTGGTGTTTGCCTGTCATGGAGATGAAAGCTATGAATTGCTTAAACCTTATGGCTTTGAGTTATTAAAGAACTTTCGTTATCAATTCAACCAGGCCTGGTTGCATACGGATATTAATCAAATGCCAAAACGCAAGTCCGCTTGGGCATCATGGAATTACCTGAGTGGCGAAGGAGTTGATGCTGAACGTGCGGTGGCGGTGAGCTATTGGATGAACCAGTTACAACCCTTAAACCTCTCGACCGATGTATTTGTCACCCTCAACCCGATTACCGAACCGGCTGCAGACAAGGTCATTCAAAAAATCGACTATATGCATCCGGTTTTCGATCGTGCAGCGATTCAGGCGCAAACCCAATTACACAAGCTGCAAGGCAAGCAAAACTGTTGGTTTGCCGGGGCTTATACCGGTTACGGTTTTCATGAAGACGGTTTAACCAGTGCCGTCAATATCGCGCGAAAATGGCAGGTTGCGCTGCCTTGGGAGCGTTAAATGGCATCTTGTTTATATTTCGGCCAGGTGATGCATCAACGCGAGCAGCCGGTAGCTTATAAGTTTAGCTATCAAACGGTGAGCATCAAGGTCGATATCGACCAGATAGAACAAGAAGCCAAGCAGACCCCTCTTTTAAGTCTTAATCAATTTAACTGGGTCAGCCTGCGATTCAAAGACCATGGCCCGCGTGATGGCACGCCTTGGCGCGCCTGGGTAGATCGGTTTTTAGCCGACTATGATATTGCGCGTCCTGAGCGCGTGGAGTTAATTTGTTATCCACGGATTTTAGGCTACAGCTTTAATCCGCTGGCAGTTTGGTATGCCTATGATGCCGAAGATAGATTGATCGCGTTGATTGCCGAGGTAAGTAATACCTTTGGTCAATGGCATCATTATGTGCTTAAACCTGATGTTGGTCTGTCAAATGGCTCGATTAAGGCCGAGGCCGATAAGGTGTTTCACGTTTCGCCGTTTATCGATATGGTCGCGCGTTATCATTTTCGGCTTAAACGCCCTGGTGAGCAGGTATTTACCTACATCAAAGAAACCCGTAATGGCGAAGCGTTTTTTTATGCGAGCCAAACAGGACGTCAGCAACCGCTTAACACAGGTTCTCTAATCAAGCTTTTAGGGTTTGCGCCTTGGCGCGCGCTAAAAGTGATCAGCCTTATTCATTGGTGGGCTTTGAAAATTTGGCTGAAGGGCGGCCGGTTTCATCGCACCCCTAAACACCTTGAATCCGTCAATTATAGTCATTCGGAGATGAAGCTATGCTAACCAAATCACAAATCAAAACACTGGATCATATTGATCAGATCCCTACTGCCGAACCGAGCAAGGTGCCCTTTTATGGTCAATATGCTTTAAACTGGCTGCCTTTCGATCAGATCCAATTTGGCTCGTTAACCGTTCAATTGGGCGAGCACCAAAGACGTTTTAACGGCAAGCATGCCGGCATTCATGCTGAGTTAATGATCTTAAATCCACTGCGCTTTAGTTGGTTATTGTTAACCCAAGGGGAGTTGGGATTTGCTAAGGCTTATGCCGACGGTTTAATCGCCTCGCCCTGCCTACACACTTTGCTGCGCTTAGGTGCTGCGAATGAACAGGCTTTAAGCCAGACTTTAAAAGGTAAAAACTGGTTTTATCGTCGTTTTTTAGCGCAACATCGAGCCAACCATAATTCGGTCGAAAATAGCCGCACTAATATTTCAGCTCACTATGATTTGGGCAATGATTTTTATCAGCTATGGCTGGATGAAACCATGAGTTATTCGAGTGCGCTTTATGCAGAAAACCCCACCGATCTCGCTTCCGGTCAAACGGCTAAATATCAGCGTATTTTGCATGAATTGGATGTTCAACCCGGTGAACATATTCTGGAAATTGGTTGCGGCTGGGGCGGTTTTGCCGAACAGGCTGCTCAACTAGGCGCACAGGTTTCTGGTGTCACCCTGTCGCGTGAACAACTGGAGTTTGCCAAGCATCGTTTAAAAAAAGCCGGTTTAGCCGAGCGTACTAATTTGAGTCTAACCGATTATCGCCATATTGACGGTCAGTTTGATCATATTGTCAGTATTGAAATGTTTGAGGCGGTGGGTAAAGAGTATTGGCATAGCTATTTTTCACAGCTTCAAAAGCTTCTGAAATCTGATGGTAAAGCAGTATTACAAATTATCACGATTGATGAAGGCTATGCTGAGGACTATCAAGAGGGGGTTGATTTCATTCAAACCTATATTTTTCCTGGTGGTTTATTGCCGTCAAAATCTCAACTGCATAGGCTTGCTGCCGAGTATGGTTTTGAGGTGACTAATCAACTGAACTTTGGTCAGGATTATGCCCATACCCTGTGGCAGTGGCGTGAGAACTTTGATGCCCATTGTGATGAATTAGAGATTTTGGGCTATGACGCGCGCTTTCAACGTATCTGGCATTACTATTTAGATTATTGTCGCGTTGGTTTTGAAACCCAGCGAACCGATGTCGTTCAACTCACGCTGGAGAAAAAACGTGTTTAGGTTGAACACAAAAACCCACCAGGCCTGGTGGTTGAGGTCTTATGTTTTTATGTTGGGGTTTGGGTTTTTACTTCTTACAGGATGCAGCAATATGAAGGTTGAACACTACAAGGACACCGAACCCAAACTGGATTTATTTGCCTATTTTGAAGGCAAAACCTATGCCTGGGGTCTGTTCCAAACCCGTACAGGTGAAGTCAAACGACGATTTTATGTCGATATTACCGGCACGATTGACGGTGACACCCTAACTTTGGACGAGCAATTTGTTTATGACGATGGCGAAACCGAACAACGTATTTGGGTGATAGATCGTATTGCAGCTAATCAATACCAAGGCAGCGCGGGCGATGTAATTGGTATTGCCTATGGTCAAACAGCCGGCTCGGTTTTTAACTGGCGCTATACCTTAGACCTACCCTATGGCAGTAGTTCAATTCATGTTCAGTTTGATGATTGGATGTTTTTACAAACCGATGGCGTCATGCTCAATCGTGCCGAGGTTAAAAAGTGGGGCTTACGGGTTGGTGAGGTGACCTTAGCCTTTAGCAAACAAGATCATCGCGCGGGCGAGGCCAGACAATGAAACCTTGGATATTGGCATTCATCTTGATCACACCCTTAACTAGCTGGGCGCAAACCCAATGGCAGCCTTTGGGTGAAGGAACCGCACGCTGGGGGTTATTTAAGCTATATGATGCGACGTTACTGGCTCCTAAGGAGACCACTCGCGAAACCCTTATGGCGGATGAAACGCCTTTAAAGCTTAAACTTTGCTATGCAAGAAGTTTAACGGTGGATAACTTTGTTACCGGAGCGAACCATGTGTTAGCCAAGCAAACACTGAGTCCGGCCTTGCAGCAAGCGGTTGATCAATTACATGCGGCTTATCAAGCGGTTGATAAAGGTGACTGTTATGTCTTGTTACACCAACCTGAACAGGGTACAAGTTTGGTTCTGAATGATCAAACCTTAACCACGCTGAATACGCCTGGGTTTAAAGCAGTTTATTTTGGTATTTGGCTTAGGGAGCAGCCCTTGTCTGAAGCGCTCAAAAACGCATTATTGGAAAACATATGACGCATTTAATTTGGTTACAACGTGATCTCAGGCTTGCGGATCATGCGCCACTTTTTAAGGCATTACAACGCCAACATAAAGTGGTTATTGCTTATATTCATGATCCTAAGCTCACTATTGGTGATGCAAACACGGCTTGGCTGGCGCACAGTTTAAGCCAACTTCAGCAGTCGATTGCCGCTAAAGGTGGCGACTTATTAATGCTTGAGGGTGACTTTGAAGCTTGTTTTGAGCAAATAATACAAAAATACACGATAGAACAAGTCAGCTACCATTACGAAGTCGGCCAACCTTTTAAGCAACAACAGGACCTTGCATTGCAGCTGTGCAAAAAGCATAAAGTGGGTTTACAACCTTTCGACCAGGCCTGGTTGCCCGCTGACCAGGTGCTTTCGCAGAAAGGCGGCACCTATTCTGTTTTTACACCTTTTTATAAAAAACTCCTTACACTGCTTAATCAGGTTGCTTTGCCCTTAAACGCACCTCAAGACTTATCGGCTTGCAAACTCGAACAGCCCAGCGCTTTGCCGGCTGATTTGATTAAAGTAAGTCAACAACCCTGGGCAATAAAAATGTTAGCTCACTGGTCAACAGCGGAAGATACTTTAGCGGTGGGTGAAAAAGCTGCTTGGTTAAGATTTGAGTCATTTCTTCACCATGATTGCAATGATTACCCGGATAACCGCGATTTTCCATCACAATCGGCTACAAGCCAATTATCCACGCATTTACAGTTTGGTGAAATTTCGATGCGCCAAATGCTATATGCTTTGCAAGCCGCCAAGTCCAACCCTGATTACAAAATTCATGCACTGGATATTTTTATTCGCCAACTGGCCTGGCGTGAATTTGGGCGTTATTTATTACATTTTCATCCCCAACTTGAAACGGAACCCTTTCAGGCGAAGTTTGCGCATTTTCCTTGGGATGATCGACCCGATTTATTAGTTTCATGGCAAATGGGTAAAACCGGCTTTCCGATTATCGATGCCGGCATGCGCGAACTCTGGCATACAGGCTGGATGCACAATCGAGTACGCATGCTGGTGGCCTCATGGTTAACCAAAAACGCCAATCATTCTTGGCGTGATGGCCAGGCCTGGTTTGCTCATACACTGATTGATGCTGATCCTGCAAACAATGCCATGGGTTGGCAATGGGTTGCTGGCTGCGGCGTTGATGCAGCCCCCTACTACAGATTATTCAACCCTGTAGTGCAAAGTGAGAAATTTGATATCCATGCTGAATATATTAAACGCTGGGTTCCAGAACTTAAAAACCTACCCGCTCGCTATTGCCATGCCCCTTGGTTACACCAAGCAAGCCTTGAGCAATACGGCTTTAAGCTGGGTAAGCATTACCCGAAACCACAACTCGATTTACAACAAAGTCGAGCAGAACACCTGCAACGTGTAGAAGCGAACAAAAACTATACTTAAGCGTTACAGTTGAAAATTTTACTTTTTAGAGTATTATGGCAAAACTATGAAAAAGTTAGATCCCAACGCCCTATTTCCGATCCGAGAGGTGTCACGCCTAACCGGAATCAAACCCATCACTTTACGTGCGTGGGAGCGCCGCTATGAGCTGATTGAACCGGTTCGAACTGAATCCGGTCATCGTCTTTACACTCAAGAGCATATTGACTACCTTAACCAAACACTAAAACTGATGGATGAAGGCATTCCAATCAGCCGGGTTAAAACCGTGCTGTCAGAAGGCCCCGTTATTGCAACTCAAAATAAACCTGAGACATCCTCTTCAGACTCTATCAAAACTGCGGTCAATGCTGCTCGCAGTTTTGACCTTAATTTAATTGAACGAACGCTCGATCGATTGTTTGCCGACTATTCTTTAAAACCGCTTTTACCTTTACTGGCTAAAATAGATAACCGGCTTTTAGCAGAGCCAAATGATGCAATCGCATTAAACCTGTGGCATACAGCTTTAACACAACGTCTTCAGGTTAGGCTTCATCAATTTCAACAGTCAGCACGCTTTACTACACGCACAATTTTTATTCAACGCGCGCCTGATAGCGCTGCCTGGCTAACTAAGTTTATTGCACTGTTTTGTTTTGAACAGGGTTATCAACCCTTACATTTTGACAAGATGATGTCTTTGGAGAGTGTTCAAGAACTGCACGAGCAATTGGATTTATACGGTTTCATCCTAGTGGACAGGACGAGTTTGTCCAGTGATGAATGGGCGGCTTATATCCAGAATTTTGCTAGCATTAAAACCTGGGTGTTCGGAAGCGAAACGATTGAAGAAAGTAAACCACCCAGTATTAACTGTGAACTACGTGCCTGGCCTAATTGGGTTAAGCCACTATAAAGCACCTACTGTGCTAGGCATATGCGAGCCAAATCTAGTGGCTCGTTTAATTCTTTAATTCGCTCAAGCGCTTGATTTCTGAACGTGCTGCCTCTAATTCCATCGCAAGACTAACCTGCGCGGTTACGTCTTTTTGTATACCGATATAATAGGTTATCTTATCAAGATCATCATAGAAGGGGGTAACACTCAATTCATTCCAAAACACCGAGCCATCTTTACGATAGTTTTTTAAGATGGTTCTAACCGGTTGTTGGCCCTCAATCGCCTCTCTGATAATTTTCACAGCCGATTGGTCTGTATCTTCACCTTGAAGAAAACGACAATCTTGATAGAGGATATCTTCTGAACTATAACCAGTTAGTATTTCAAATGCAGGATTAACGTAAACAAGGATGGTATCCTCACCTTCTTTTTCTGCCACAACAATACCATCTTGTGCAGACTCTACCAACTGCAACAATAATTCATTTCTTAAAGTAAACTTTTTCATGTTTTGCCCTATCGACGATTCGTAGTTGCATTTTAGCAACTCAAATTACTATTGAAAATAAGGTCAGTAAATTAATAGAGAAATAAATAGCATTATTTGAAAACTAGATAAAAAAAACCCGCACTTTGGCGGGTTTTCTATAAAGCGATAAAAAATTAACGCTTTGAGAACTGAGGACGGCGACGTGCTTTACGTAGACCGACTTTCTTACGTTCAACTTTACGCGCATCACGTGTTAATAAATCACGTGAACGTAGAGCAGAACGATTGCCTTCTTCATAAGCAACTAATGCACGCGCAATACCATGACGGATTGCACCAGCTTGACCGGTTGTACCACCACCTAGAACAGTGATGTAAGCATCAAATTTACCTTCGCTTTGTGTTGCTTCGATAGGTTGGTTAATAACCATCAAGTCTGTTTCACGAGCAAAATACTGTTTGATTTCACGACCATTGACCATCATTTTTCCAGTACCAGCGCGTAGGAATACACGAGCTACTGAGCTTTTACGACGACCTGTTCCGTAATATTGTTCTGTTGCCATAGTAATCTTCCCCTTACAGCGCTAGTGTTTGTGGTTGTTGTGCAGTATGCGGGTGCTCTGTACCTGCATAAACTTTCAACTTACGATACATATCACGTCCTAATGGGCCACGCGGTAACATACCTTTAATTGCAAGCTCAAGTACACGCTCAGGTTTAGACTCAATCATTTTTTCAAATGACATTGACTTTAAGTTACCTACATATCCTGTGTAACGATGATACATTTTGTTCTTACGCTTGTTACCTGTCACACCAATTTTTTCGGCATTAACGATAACAATGTAATCACCACAATCAACGTGTGGTGTATATTCTGGTTTATGCTTACCGCGTAAACGTAATGCGACTTCAGCAGCTAAACGACCTAGCGTTTTACCCTCTGCATCAACAACATACCAGTCGCGTTTCACTTCTGCTGGCTTTGCTACAAATGTTCCCATTTCAAAATCCTAATAAAGTTAATAATCCTAAATCGCGCTACTAACAAAATGCTAGCACCACATCCTTACTGTTTAACGGGCAATAAGAGGGGGAAGGATTAATTAGATCGGCAATTATAAAGAAGTTTTGCTGTGCTTTCAAGCGTTTTATGGTGAATCACACAGCAAAAGAATTTGTATAGAATCAACGCTCTTGGCTTGCGTTTAAAATACCACCAATACCTTGACCTCTTTGATCCAAAGGTAAGTAGCACGAGCTGCCAGCGCCTAAGTAGACCTGTGTCGGACGGAAAATCTTATTATTCTGTAATTGCTCGCGCCAATGCGCCATCCAGCCTGCTGAGCGTGCAACCGCAAAAATGGATGTGAACATTTTTGGATCAAACCCCATTTCTTTATAGAGAATGCCGGAATAGAAATCAACATTTGGATAAACCCCTTTGTGACCAAGGTGCTCTTCACATACTCGTTCAACTTCTAGTGCTGTTTCAAACATCACACTCAGTTCACCGCTTTTAGATTTTTTTGCGAGCAGCTTTTCCGATAATTGTTGCAAAATAGTAGCACGCGGGTCTTTAGTTTTATATTCGCGATGTCCCATGCCCCAAATAACTTTTTTGTTGGCTAGGCGTTCTTCGATATAAGCTCGTGCATTTTCAGGGCGTCCTATTTTCTCTAACATCTCAATCACCATCTGATTAGCACCGCCATGCAATGGCCCGGATAAGGAGGCAATCGCTGATGAGATAACTGAGCAGGGGTTAGCTAACGTTGATCCTGTCACCATCGTTGTAAAGGTGGAGGCATTAATCGTGTGCTCTGCGTGCAGAATTAAACAGGCATCAAGCAAACGCGCCCAATCTGGATCTGGATCTTCACCCGTCACCATATATAAGAAGTTTTCAGCGTAATTTAAATCCTTACGCGGCTCAATCGGGTCATAGCCATTGCGCATATGTTCCCAACTCGCGACTAGCGTTGCCATGTGTGCGATAATCTTTACCGTTACATCGTTAATATAACCTTGATTTTCGGTTCCGCCTTTCATGTACTCGGTACTGGGATAAAAACTTGCCAGACTAGCCACCACCACTTGAAGCATATGCATAGGGTGGGTTGTTTCCGGGAGGTTTTTCATTATTTCACGAATATTATATTTTACACGGCGATGATCTCGCAGCTGTTGATCAAAGTCAGACAACTCGGATGCGGTAGGCAACTCTCCGAACAACAAAAGCAGCGTTGTCTCTTCAAATGAAGATTTCTCAGCTAACTCCATAATGTTATATCCACGATAAGTGAGCACGCCTTTTTGACCATCGATATATGAAATTTTCGATTCGGTGGCCGGTACACCCGCCAATCCTGGAATATATTGCATTATTTTGTTCCTTAACTCTGATTAAACACTAAACGATGACCCACAACCACAAGTGGTTGTTGCATTTGGATTCTCTATGACAAAGCGAGCGCCTTGTAAGTCTTCAAGGTAGTCAATTTTTGCACCTACCAGATATTGAAAACTCATTGGATCAATAAGCAGGGTGACGCCATCTTTTTCAACAGCGGTATCATCTTCTGCTCGAGACTCGTCGAATGTAAATCCATACTGAAAACCAGAGCAACCACCGCCGCTGATGTAGACGCGCAGTTTTAATTCGGTATTACCTTCATCAGCGATTAAACCACTGACCTTTGAGGCCGCCGCCTCGGTAAAGGTTACCGGTGTAGACAACTCAGACATAATAGCCTCCTATTTTTGCAGCCCAATTTATTTGCTACACAACTCACTGTGTAGCTTATTATTTTTATTGCATTATAAACTAAAACCCTGATGCTAAAAACATTGCTAAAAGACAAACATAGCCTATGGCATTAAAGCCAGCTGCTCCAGACCGCAGTTTTCCGCAAAATTAAACATGATATTCATGTTCTGGATGGCCTGACCTGAAGCCCCTTTTACTAGGTTGTCAATGACAGAAGTTACTACAACGACATCACCACCGGCAGGGCGATAAACAGCCATTCTGCACATGTTAGAGCCTTTTACCATTCTTGTATCTGGCATACTTCCTGCAGGCATTACATCAACAAAAAGCTCATCTTGGTATTGTTTCTCGAACAAAGCTTGCAATTGCTCTACCGACCAATCTTCAGTTAACTTAGCATAGAGCGTTGCTTCAATCCCTCTAATCATTGGTACAAGATGAGGAACAAATGTTAGTCCAACCTTAGAACCTGAAGCCATACTAGTTAGGCCCTCAGCAATTTCCGGCAAATGACGATGTCCATTGATTCCGTAAGCCTTAAAGCTTTCACTGGTTTCTGCGCTTAATGATCCAACTTTTGCTGCACGACCCGCACCACTAATGCCTGATTTACCATCAGCAACTAGGTGTTTTAAGTCGACTATCCCAGCTTTTAGTAAAGGCTGAAAACCCAGTTGAATTGCGGTGGGATAACAGCCAGGATTAGCGATGACTTTAGCGGACTTTATTTGTTCACGGTAAAGTTCTGGTAGCCCATAAACCACGTCCTTCATTACCTCTGGACAGCTATGCTCCATACCATACCAGTCTTGCCATACTTTAAGATCATTTAAACGAAAATCCGCAGCCAAATCGATAACTCGCACACCGGCTTCAATTAAATCAGGCGTTAAACTCATCGCGACGCCATGTGGTGTTGCAAAAAACACAAGATCACACGCTTTTAACGCTTCCATATTAGGCTCGGAAAAACAAAGGTCAAATCGACCACGCAGACTGGGAAACATGTCTGCGACAGACATCCCTGCTTCAGATCTGGATGTAATGACTTTAACTTCTGCATGAGGATGATTTGCTAGTAGACGTAATAACTCAACGCCCGTATAACCAGTGCCACCAACGATTCCAACTTGAATTTTATTCATCTTTAATTCCTAAGTAATCTAACGCTAGATAAAAAAAAGCACTCAGCCTACGCATGAGTGCTTTTTTGATTTGTATCACTGAAGAGCAAGACTAGCCCTTATAACGCTCAACAACAAGTGAAGCATTCGTGCCTCCAAAGCCAAAGCTATTACTCATAATGCGGTTCAAACCTGCATTTTCAATAGTTTGAGTCACAATCGGCATCCCCTCACAATCCGAATCTAATGTTTCAATGTTGATAGAAGGTGCTATAAAATCATTTTCCATCATAATCAAACTGTAAATTAACTCATGAACACCCGCCGCGCCCAAAGAATGGCCAGACATGGCTTTAGTAGAACTGATTCGAGGGATTGAACTTCCAAAAACTTCTTTAACGGCTGCCATTTCTTTAGTATCACCAACAGGGGTACTGGTTCCATGCGGATTTATATAGTCAATTTTGCCGTTAACAGTGCTCAAAGCTTGACGCATGCATCGAATAGCACCCTCACCAGAAGGCGCAACCATATCGTAACCATCAGAGTTTGCACCATAACCAACAATTTCAGCGTAAATTTTAGCGCCGCGAGCAAGAGCATGCTCTAATTCTTCTACAACGACCATACCGCCACCACCAGCAATAACAAACCCATCACGATGTGCGTCATAAGTACGCGAGGCTTTTTCTGGAGTATCATTGTACTTAGACGATAAAGCCCCCATCGCATCAAACAATACAGACATGGTCCAGTGCAATTCCTCACCACCACCAGCAAAAACAATATCCTGCTTGCCTAGTTGAATTTGCTCCATTGCAGCGCCTACACAGTGGGCACTGGTAGAACATGCAGAACTTATCGAATAATTAAGGCCTTTAATTTGAAATGGAGTAGCTAAACAGGCTGAAACGGTACTACCCATAGTACGCGTTACCATATAAGGCCCAACACGTTTAACACCCTTCTCGCGTGTAATTTCAACGGCTTGGGTAGAGTTTGAGTTAGATCCACCACCTGAACCTGCAATAATGCCTGTACGCTCATTGGAGACCATTTCAGGCGTTAAACCTGAATCAGCAACAGCTTGTTCCATAGCAATATAACTATAAGCAGCTGCATCACCCATAAAACGTAGTTGCTTACGCGGTATCAATTCAGCGAAATCAAGACCTTTGACTGCACCGTGGACTTGAGATCTTAAACCATTTTCTTGATATTCAGGGGCAAACACAATCCCAGATTTGCCCATACGCAATGAGCTCATGACCTGATCTTTATTGTTGCCAAGACTTGATACAATCCCTAAACCAGTGATAACTACTCGCTTCATAATTAAAACGCATCCGTATTTGTGAATAATCCCACTTTTAAGTCAGTGGCGCTGTATATTTCTCGTCCATCAACATAAAGATGCGCATCACCAATTCCCATATAGAGTTTTCTTTTAATGACACGTTTCATATTGATCACATACTCAACTTTCTTAGCTTTAGGTAAAACTTGACCGTAGAACTTGACCTCACCAGAGCCTAGTGCCCTACCGCGTCCAGGCCCTCCAGTCCAACCTAAATAAAATCCAATAAGTTGCCACATTGCATCTAAACCAAGGCAACCAGGCATCACAGGATCATCATTGAAGTGACACTCAAAAAACCATAAATCAGGAGTGACGTCTAGTTCTGCTTTAATTAGACCTTTACCATATTCACCACCCTCTTCAGAGATATGTGTAATATGATCAAACATAAGCATAGGTGGTTTAGGTAGTTGTGCATTGCCCGGACCAAATAACTCACCGCGCCCGCATGCAAGAAGTTCTTCTTTTGTGTAACTAGACTGTTGTTCCATTATATTTCCCAAGTATTAAATAACTTGATTATTATATCAGTCGAAACGGTTATGGTAAATTTATGATTAAGATAAAGTATGAAATGAAGGAAGAGACAGAGATGGTGCCGACAGAGGGACTCGAACCCCCAACCTACTGATTACAAATCAGTTGCACTACCAATTGTGCTATGTCGGCTTGTGTGCGGTATTATAGGCTATTTAATAAATGTGTCAATAACACTTCACCAAAATTATATAAAATATTCTAATAAATTTTCATGCTTACTTAACACTAACAAACCATCAAATAATAAACTAGAAGATAGTTCCCAATCATGGTTCAAAAGAGGCAGTATTAATTCTGAATCACCTCCCGTTAGAACCAACTTTAGGTCTTGTTGATGTTCAGTCAACTGTAACTCAGCTTGGTAATTTAACAAGCTGCTTACAGATAAGCAAACACCGTTAATCATAGCTTCACTGGTGTTACAGGATAAATGCTCAACTTTTTGTTGTTTGAAAAAACTAGCACAATTAATATCAGGTAACAAGCTACAACTTGACAGTGAACCTAGCGCTTTTCCCACGCCAGCGGTAATTAGCCCCCCTTGATGAACACCACTACTATTAATTAAATCAATAGTTATAGCCGATCCAAGGTCCGCAACCATAACCGCTTTCCGATACTTATCATATGCACCAATTAGTGATAACCATCTATCGACACCAAACGTAGAAACCTGATCATAACAAACTGATATATCTAAAAAGTGATTAACGGTACGTATTTGATAAACGACACAAGAATGTGATTGCAAAATAATATGCTTTAGATTATCAGATATATTATTAGAGAGAACGCTAGAAAAAAAAACACGCTTAGGTAGAAATTCTTTTAATTTTAGAAGCTCTCCAATCTCGCTAAAATCAGATGCTTTAAATACTGATGATCCACGGACTTTAAGTTGATAATCAATTGCATAAGCCCATTTAATCTTAGTATTGCCAACATCTATCAATAAATCCATGTTATTCCCAAGTCGTTATTATTAAAAAATAGATATGATAACTCATCACCGAGACAAATTATTTAATGAACTATGACGTTAAAACGAAATTAATACCAGCAATTAACAGGCAAAAAAAAACCCCTCGAGGAGGGGTTTAGGAATAGGGTGCTTGGCGATGACCTACTCTCGCATGGGGAGACCCCACACTACCATCGGCGCTGGAACGTTTCACTTCTGAGTTCGAGAAGGGATCAGGTGGTTCCATTCCGCTATGGTCGCCAAGCAATTCGGTTTTGTAAATGCAGCGCATTTACTTAAATTCTTTGCTAAGAAGTAATCTCTGTTTCGCTGTGTTTGTTTTTTGTTTAGGGCTTAAGCCTTCAAACACCTTCATTGTTTGTAATAGGACACATATACCTGATCACTTGGATTGAGCAGCCTTGGCTTTCAATCTCATCTCAAGCGCTCATATCAGTTAAGTCACTTTTGAGTTGTATAGTTAAGCCTCACGAGTAATTAGTACAAGTTAGCTTCACACATTACTGCGCTTCCACACCTTGCCTATCAACGTCCTGGTCTTGAACGGCTCTTTAGAAGACTTATAGTCTAGGGAGAACTCATCTTGGGGCAAGTTTCCCGCTTAGATGCTTTCAGCGGTTATCTTTTCCGAACGTAGCTACCCAGCAGTGCCATTGGCATGACAACTGGAACACCAGCGGTTCGTCCACTCCGGTCCTCTCGTACTAGGAGCAGCCCCCCTCAATTCTCCAACGCCCACGGCAGATAGGGACCGAACTGTCTCACGACGTTCTAAACCCAGCTCGCGTACCACTTTAAATGGCGAACAGCCATACCCTTGGGACCGACTTCAGCCCCAGGATGTGATGAGCCGACATCGAGGTGCCAAACACCGCCGTCGATATGAACTCTTGGGCGGTATCAGCCTGTTATCCCCGGAGTACCTTTTATCCGTTGAGCGATGGCCCTTCCACACAGAACCACCGGATCACTAGAACCTGCTTTCGCACCTGCTCGACGTGTCAGTCTCGCAGTCAAGCACCCTTTTACTCTTGCGCTCATTGCACGATGTCCGACCGTGCTGAGGGTACCTTCGCGCTCCTCCGTTACTCTTTAGGAGGAGACCGCCCCAGTCAAACTACCCACCATACACTGTCCCTGACCAGGATTCACTGGCCGAGGTTAGAACCTCAATACTATCAGGGTGGTATTTCAAGGATGGCTCCACAAGAACTGGCGTCCTCGCTTCATAGCCTCCCACCTATCCTACACAGATAGTATCAAAGTCCAGTGCAAAGCTATAGTAAAGGTTCACGGGGTCTTTCCGTCTAGCCGCGGGTACACGGCATCTTGACCGCGATTTCAATTTCGCTGAGTCTCGGGTGGAGACAGTGTGGCCATCGTTACGCCATTCGTGCAGGTCGGAACTTACCCGACAAGGAATTTCGCTACCTTAGGACCGTTATAGTTACGGCCGCCGTTTACCGGGGCTTCGATCAAGAGCTTCGCTTGCGCTAACCCCATCAATTAACCTTCCGGCACCGGGCAGGCGTCACACCGTATACGTCATCTTTCGATTTTGCACAGTGCTGTGTTTTTAATAAACAGTCGCAGCCACCTGGTCTCTGCAACCCCCAACAGCTTACGGAGCAAGTCCTTCACCATTAGGGGCACACCTTCTCCCGAAGTTACGGTGTTATTTTGCCTAGTTCCTTCACCCGAGTTCTCTCAAGCGCCTTGGAATTCTCATCCTGCCCACCTGTGTCGGTTTGGGGTACGGTTTTTTATGACCTGAAGCTTAGAAGCTTTTCCTGGAAGCATGGCATCAACCACTTCGTCCAAAAGAGGACTCGTCATCAGTTCTCGGCATTAAAGACCCGGATTTGCCTAAGTCTTCTGCCTACCACCTTAAACAAGGACAACCATCGCCTTGCTGGCCTAGCCTTCTCCGTCCCTCCATCGCAGTCATAAAAAGTGCAGGAATATTAACCTGCTTCCCATCGATTACGCTTTTCAGCCTCACCTTAGGGGCCGACTAACCCTACGTCGATTAGCGTTGCGTAGGAAACCTTGGGCTTTCGGCGAGGGAGCTTTTCACTCCCTTTTTCGCTACTTATGTCAGCATACGCACTCGTGATATCTCCAGCATGCCTTCCAGCACACCTTCTCAGACTTACACGACGCTCCCCTACCATGCCTTTCGGCATCCGCAATTTCGGTACTATGCTTAGCCCCGTTAAATCTTCGGCGCAGGCCGACTCGATCAGTGAGCTATTACGCTTTCTTTAAAGGGTGGCTGCTTCTAAGCCAACCTCCTGACTGTCTAAGCCTTCCCACATCCTTTCCCACTGAGCATAGTTTAGGGACCTTAATTGGCGGTCTGGGTTGTTTCCCTCTTGACAACGGACGTTAGCACCCGCTGTCTGTCTCCCATGATTGCACTTGTTGGTATTCGGAGTTTGCAATGGGCTGCTAAGCCTTGACGGCCCGCTAGACCATAACAGTGCTCTACCCCCAACAGTGAGACATGAGGCACTACCTAAATAGTTTTCGGGGAGAACCAGCTATCTCCGAGCTTGATTAGCCTTTCACTCCGATCCACAGCTCATCCCCTAATTTTTCAACATTAGTGGGTTCGGACCTCCAGTTGATGTTACTCAACCTTCATCCTGGCCATGGATAGATCGCCCGGTTTCGGGTCTACTGCATGCTACTGTCGCCCATTTAAGACTCGGTTTCCCTACGGCTCCCCTATTCGGTTAACCTCGCAACACACAGTAAGTCGCTGACCCATTATACAAAAGGTACGCAGTCACACCACGAAGGTGCTCCCACTGCTTGTACGTACACGGTTTCAGGTTCTATTTCACTCCCCTTCTGGGGTTCTTTTCGCCTTTCCCTCACGGTACTGGTTCACTATCGGTCGGTAGAGAGTATTTAGCCTTGGAGGGTGGTCCCCCCATATTCAGACAGGATTTCACGTGTCCCGTCCTACTCGTTTTCACAAGAATAAAGCTTTCGCATACAGGACTATCACCTTGTATCGTCGCACTTTCCAGAGCGTTCTGCTAACTTAGTCCTTGCTTAAGGGCTGGTCCCCGTTCGCTCGCCGCTACTTAGGGAATCTCGGTTGATTTCTTTTCCTCCGGGTACTTAGATGTTTCAGTTCCCCGGGTTAGCCTCCCATTAAGGGATATCCTCGAAAGGATGGGTTTTCCCATTCAGACATCTCCGGGTCAAAGGTTATTTGCCACCTCACCGAAGCTTTTCGCAGGCTATCACGTCTTTCATCGCCTTCTACCGCCTAGGCATCCACCGTGTACGCTTAATCACTTAACTATACAACTCAAAAATAACTTATTAAACGTAAAACGTTTAACGCGTTGGTTTTGACCTTTTGTGTTGAATTTTGGATTTTCCTCAATTCAATCAAAACGCTTTTTTGAGGTACAACGCAACTAAGATTCTTCGCTGACATGTTCGCTTGAGATTTTCATCAAGATACATGTATTACCTATTACTTCAATCGATTTGGAGATTCGATTGAATTGTTATGAATAAAATCTCATCAATTTTATTCATTCTCTTTGCAGAGATTACTTCCTAATTTTTAAAGAACTTCGGTTACTACCGAGAAGCGGAATACTATCATTCCCTTCTTTTTTTGGCAATAAGAACCACTCATATCTTCTTGGTTAATCACTAGCTTGCACAAAACGCGCTTGACCAGTATTTAACGAAAACCACATGAGCGGTTGTTATTGGTGGGTCTGGGTGGATTCGAACCACCGACCTCACCCTTATCAGGGGTGCGCTCTAACCAACTGAGCTACAGACCCAATTTGTTAGGCCTGCCTTGTGCACTGCACCGACCTGTAAAATTGGTGGAGCTATGCGGGATCGAACCGCAGACCTCCTGCGTGCAAGGCAGGCGCTCTCCCAGCTGAGCTATAGCCCCAGGCTATTGGGTAATTCAGAGACAATTTATGTGAAAGCGCTAAGGTGGCTTTGGCTTTTTCTTAAAGGAGGTGATCCAGCCCCACCTTCCGATAGGGCTACCTTGTTACGACTTCACCCCAGTCATGAATCACACCGTGGTAACCGTCCTCCCGAAGGTTAGACTAGCTACTTCTGGTGCAACCCACTCCCATGGTGTGACGGGCGGTGTGTACAAGGCCCGGGAACGTATTCACCGCAACATTCTGATTTGCGATTACTAGCGATTCCGACTTCATGGAGTCGAGTTGCAGACTCCAATCCGGACTACGATCGGTTTTTTCAGATTAGCACCACCTCGCGGCTTCGCAACTGTTTGTACCGACCATTGTAGCACGTGTGTAGCCCATCCCATAAGGGCCATGATGACTTGACGTCGTCCCCGCCTTCCTCCGGTTTATCACCGGCAGTCTCATTAGAGTTCTCAACTAAATGGTAGCAACTAATGATAGGGGTTGCGCTCGTTGCGGGACTTAACCCAACATCTCACGACACGAGCTGACGACAGCCATGCAGCACCTGTCTCACAGCTCCCGAAGGCACCAATCCATCTCTGGAAAGTTCTGTGGATGTCAAGGGATGGTAAGGTTCTTCGCGTTGCATCGAATTAAACCACATGCTCCACCGCTTGTGCGGGCCCCCGTCAATTCCTTTGAGTTTTAATCTTGCGACCGTACTCCCCAGGCGGTCAACTTATCGCGTTAGCTGCGCTACTAATCTTTTTAATAAGACCAACAGCTAGTTGACATCGTTTAGGGCGTGGACTACCGGGGTATCTAATCCCGTTTGCTCCCCACGCTTTCGCACCTCAGCGTCAGTTTTAGTCCAGGAAGGCGCCTTCGCCACTGATGTTCCTTCTGATATCTACGCATTTCACTGCTACTCCAGAAATTCCCCTTCCCTCTACTAAACTCTAGATTGCCAGTTTCAATCGCCGTTCCTAGGTTGAGCCCAGGGCTTTCACAACTGACTTAACAATCCGCCTACGCGCGCTTTACGCCCAGTAATTCCGAATAACGCTTGCACCCTCTGTATTACCGCGGCTGCTGGCACAGAGTTAGCCGGTGCTTTTTCTGCGAGTAACGTCACAGATGCAGGGTATTAATCTACATCCTTTCCTCCTCGCTAAAAGTGCTTTACAACCCTCGGGCCTTCTTCACACACGCGGCATGGCTGGATCAGGCTTGCGCCCATTGTCCAATATTCCCCACTGCTGCCTCCCGTAGGAGTCTGGGCCGTGTCTCAGTCCCAGTGTGGCTGATCATCCTCTCAAACCAGCTATAGATCGTCGCCTTGGTGAGCCATTACCTCACCAACTAGCTAATCTAACATAGGCTCATCCTCTAGCGATAGCTTACAAGTAGAGGCCACCTTTACTCCTTAGAGACTATTCGGTATTAACGTAAGTTTCCCTACGGTATCCCCAACTAGAGGGCAGATTCCTATGCATTACTCACCCGTCCGCCACTCGTCAGCAAGAGCAAGCTCTTCTGTTACCGTTCGACTTGCATGTGTTAGGCCTGCCGCCAGCGTTCATTCTGAGCCAGGATCAAACTCTTCAGTTTAATCTTGAACATTTTTAAACACTCGGAATTGACAAAGTTAACATGGAAGAATTGCTTCTACCTATACTTACATTTGTCGTTTCGAGTTAATTTTTGCTTCCGCACACCTAAGCACTTCCACATAAATTATCTCTGAATTACCTGTTTTTTAAAGAACTACTTTATTCGTGAACTTAATACCATTCGCATCAAGTAAGCCCGCTATTTTAACGAGCTTCGAAAAAATTGTCAATCTGCTTTTGCAGATTTTAATCTCAAGGTCTTACACTTTGCCTGAGAATAAAAACCCCTCGAGGAGGGGTTTAGGAATAGGGTGCTTGGCGATGACCTACTCTCGCATGGGGAGACCCCACACTACCATCGGCGCTGGAACGTTTCACTTCTGAGTTCGAGAAGGGATCAGGTGGTTCCATTCCGCTATGGTCGCCAAGCAATTCGGTTTTGTAAATGCAGCGCATTTACTTAAATTCTTTGCTAAGAAGTAATCTCTGTTTCGCTGTGTTTGTTTTTTGTTTAGGGCTTAAGCCTTCAAACACCTTCATTGTTTGTAATAGGACACATATACCTGATCACTTGGATTGAGCAGCCTTGGCTTTCAATCTCATCTCAAGCGCTCATATCAGTTAAGTCACTTTTGAGTTGTATAGTTAAGCCTCACGAGTAATTAGTACAAGTTAGCTTCACACATTACTGCGCTTCCACACCTTGCCTATCAACGTCCTGGTCTTGAACGGCTCTTTAGAAGACTTATAGTCTAGGGAGAACTCATCTTGGGGCAAGTTTCCCGCTTAGATGCTTTCAGCGGTTATCTTTTCCGAACGTAGCTACCCAGCAGTGCCATTGGCATGACAACTGGAACACCAGCGGTTCGTCCACTCCGGTCCTCTCGTACTAGGAGCAGCCCCCCTCAATTCTCCAACGCCCACGGCAGATAGGGACCGAACTGTCTCACGACGTTCTAAACCCAGCTCGCGTACCACTTTAAATGGCGAACAGCCATACCCTTGGGACCGACTTCAGCCCCAGGATGTGATGAGCCGACATCGAGGTGCCAAACACCGCCGTCGATATGAACTCTTGGGCGGTATCAGCCTGTTATCCCCGGAGTACCTTTTATCCGTTGAGCGATGGCCCTTCCACACAGAACCACCGGATCACTAGAACCTGCTTTCGCACCTGCTCGACGTGTCAGTCTCGCAGTCAAGCACCCTTTTACTCTTGCGCTCATTGCACGATGTCCGACCGTGCTGAGGGTACCTTCGCGCTCCTCCGTTACTCTTTAGGAGGAGACCGCCCCAGTCAAACTACCCACCATACACTGTCCCTGACCAGGATTCACTGGCCGAGGTTAGAACCTCAATACTATCAGGGTGGTATTTCAAGGATGGCTCCACAAGAACTGGCGTCCTCGCTTCATAGCCTCCCACCTATCCTACACAGATAGTATCAAAGTCCAGTGCAAAGCTATAGTAAAGGTTCACGGGGTCTTTCCGTCTAGCCGCGGGTACACGGCATCTTGACCGCGATTTCAATTTCGCTGAGTCTCGGGTGGAGACAGTGTGGCCATCGTTACGCCATTCGTGCAGGTCGGAACTTACCCGACAAGGAATTTCGCTACCTTAGGACCGTTATAGTTACGGCCGCCGTTTACCGGGGCTTCGATCAAGAGCTTCGCTTGCGCTAACCCCATCAATTAACCTTCCGGCACCGGGCAGGCGTCACACCGTATACGTCATCTTTCGATTTTGCACAGTGCTGTGTTTTTAATAAACAGTCGCAGCCACCTGGTCTCTGCAACCCCCAACAGCTTACGGAGCAAGTCCTTCACCATTAGGGGCACACCTTCTCCCGAAGTTACGGTGTTATTTTGCCTAGTTCCTTCACCCGAGTTCTCTCAAGCGCCTTGGAATTCTCATCCTGCCCACCTGTGTCGGTTTGGGGTACGGTTTTTTATGACCTGAAGCTTAGAAGCTTTTCCTGGAAGCATGGCATCAACCACTTCGTCCAAAAGAGGACTCGTCATCAGTTCTCGGCATTAAAGACCCGGATTTGCCTAAGTCTTCTGCCTACCACCTTAAACAAGGACAACCATCGCCTTGCTGGCCTAGCCTTCTCCGTCCCTCCATCGCAGTCATAAAAAGTGCAGGAATATTAACCTGCTTCCCATCGATTACGCTTTTCAGCCTCACCTTAGGGGCCGACTAACCCTACGTCGATTAGCGTTGCGTAGGAAACCTTGGGCTTTCGGCGAGGGAGCTTTTCACTCCCTTTTTCGCTACTTATGTCAGCATACGCACTCGTGATATCTCCAGCATGCCTTCCAGCACACCTTCTCAGACTTACACGACGCTCCCCTACCATGCCTTTCGGCATCCGCAATTTCGGTACTATGCTTAGCCCCGTTAAATCTTCGGCGCAGGCCGACTCGATCAGTGAGCTATTACGCTTTCTTTAAAGGGTGGCTGCTTCTAAGCCAACCTCCTGACTGTCTAAGCCTTCCCACATCCTTTCCCACTGAGCATAGTTTAGGGACCTTAATTGGCGGTCTGGGTTGTTTCCCTCTTGACAACGGACGTTAGCACCCGCTGTCTGTCTCCCATGATTGCACTTGTTGGTATTCGGAGTTTGCAATGGGCTGCTAAGCCTTGACGGCCCGCTAGACCATAACAGTGCTCTACCCCCAACAGTGAGACATGAGGCACTACCTAAATAGTTTTCGGGGAGAACCAGCTATCTCCGAGCTTGATTAGCCTTTCACTCCGATCCACAGCTCATCCCCTAATTTTTCAACATTAGTGGGTTCGGACCTCCAGTTGATGTTACTCAACCTTCATCCTGGCCATGGATAGATCGCCCGGTTTCGGGTCTACTGCATGCTACTGTCGCCCATTTAAGACTCGGTTTCCCTACGGCTCCCCTATTCGGTTAACCTCGCAACACACAGTAAGTCGCTGACCCATTATACAAAAGGTACGCAGTCACACCACGAAGGTGCTCCCACTGCTTGTACGTACACGGTTTCAGGTTCTATTTCACTCCCCTTCTGGGGTTCTTTTCGCCTTTCCCTCACGGTACTGGTTCACTATCGGTCGGTAGAGAGTATTTAGCCTTGGAGGGTGGTCCCCCCATATTCAGACAGGATTTCACGTGTCCCGTCCTACTCGTTTTCACAAGAATAAAGCTTTCGCATACAGGACTATCACCTTGTATCGTCGCACTTTCCAGAGCGTTCTGCTAACTTAGTCCTTGCTTAAGGGCTGGTCCCCGTTCGCTCGCCGCTACTTAGGGAATCTCGGTTGATTTCTTTTCCTCCGGGTACTTAGATGTTTCAGTTCCCCGGGTTAGCCTCCCATTAAGGGATATCCTCGAAAGGATGGGTTTTCCCATTCAGACATCTCCGGGTCAAAGGTTATTTGCCACCTCACCGAAGCTTTTCGCAGGCTATCACGTCTTTCATCGCCTTCTACCGCCTAGGCATCCACCGTGTACGCTTAATCACTTAACTATACAACTCAAAAATAACTTATTAAACGTAAAACGTTTAACGCGTTGGTTTTGACCTTTTGTGTTGAATTTTGGATTTTCCTCAATTCAATCAAAACGCTTTTTTGAGGTACAACGCAACTAAGATTCTTCGCTGACATGTTCGCTTGAGATTTTCATCAAGATACATGTATTACCTATTACTTCAATCGATTTGGAGATTCGATTGAATTGTTATGAATAAAATCTCATCAATTTTATTCATTCTCTTTGCAGAGATTACTTCCTAATTTTTAAAGAACTTCGGTTACTACCGAGAAGCGGAATACTATCATTCCCTTCTTTTTTTGGCAATAAGAACCACTCATATCTTCTTGGTTAATCACTAGCTTGCACAAAACGCGCTTGACCAGTATTTAACGAAAACCACATGAGCGGTTGTTATTGGTGGGTCTGGGTGGATTCGAACCACCGACCTCACCCTTATCAGGGGTGCGCTCTAACCAACTGAGCTACAGACCCAATTTGTTAGGCCTGCCTTGTGCACTGCACCGACCTGTAAAATTGGTGGAGCTATGCGGGATCGAACCGCAGACCTCCTGCGTGCAAGGCAGGCGCTCTCCCAGCTGAGCTATAGCCCCAGGCTATTGGGTAATTCAGAGACAATTTATGTGAAAGCGCTAAGGTGGCTTTGGCTTTTTCTTAAAGGAGGTGATCCAGCCCCACCTTCCGATAGGGCTACCTTGTTACGACTTCACCCCAGTCATGAATCACACCGTGGTAACCGTCCTCCCGAAGGTTAGACTAGCTACTTCTGGTGCAACCCACTCCCATGGTGTGACGGGCGGTGTGTACAAGGCCCGGGAACGTATTCACCGCAACATTCTGATTTGCGATTACTAGCGATTCCGACTTCATGGAGTCGAGTTGCAGACTCCAATCCGGACTACGATCGGTTTTTTCAGATTAGCACCACCTCGCGGCTTCGCAACTGTTTGTACCGACCATTGTAGCACGTGTGTAGCCCATCCCATAAGGGCCATGATGACTTGACGTCGTCCCCGCCTTCCTCCGGTTTATCACCGGCAGTCTCATTAGAGTTCTCAACTAAATGGTAGCAACTAATGATAGGGGTTGCGCTCGTTGCGGGACTTAACCCAACATCTCACGACACGAGCTGACGACAGCCATGCAGCACCTGTCTCACAGCTCCCGAAGGCACCAATCCATCTCTGGAAAGTTCTGTGGATGTCAAGGGATGGTAAGGTTCTTCGCGTTGCATCGAATTAAACCACATGCTCCACCGCTTGTGCGGGCCCCCGTCAATTCCTTTGAGTTTTAATCTTGCGACCGTACTCCCCAGGCGGTCAACTTATCGCGTTAGCTGCGCTACTAATCTTTTTAATAAGACCAACAGCTAGTTGACATCGTTTAGGGCGTGGACTACCGGGGTATCTAATCCCGTTTGCTCCCCACGCTTTCGCACCTCAGCGTCAGTTTTAGTCCAGGAAGGCGCCTTCGCCACTGATGTTCCTTCTGATATCTACGCATTTCACTGCTACTCCAGAAATTCCCCTTCCCTCTACTAAACTCTAGATTGCCAGTTTCAATCGCCGTTCCTAGGTTGAGCCCAGGGCTTTCACAACTGACTTAACAATCCGCCTACGCGCGCTTTACGCCCAGTAATTCCGAATAACGCTTGCACCCTCTGTATTACCGCGGCTGCTGGCACAGAGTTAGCCGGTGCTTTTTCTGCGAGTAACGTCACAGATGCAGGGTATTAATCTACATCCTTTCCTCCTCGCTAAAAGTGCTTTACAACCCTCGGGCCTTCTTCACACACGCGGCATGGCTGGATCAGGCTTGCGCCCATTGTCCAATATTCCCCACTGCTGCCTCCCGTAGGAGTCTGGGCCGTGTCTCAGTCCCAGTGTGGCTGATCATCCTCTCAAACCAGCTATAGATCGTCGCCTTGGTGAGCCATTACCTCACCAACTAGCTAATCTAACATAGGCTCATCCTCTAGCGATAGCTTACAAGTAGAGGCCACCTTTACTCCTTAGAGACTATTCGGTATTAACGTAAGTTTCCCTACGGTATCCCCAACTAGAGGGCAGATTCCTATGCATTACTCACCCGTCCGCCACTCGTCAGCAAGAGCAAGCTCTTCTGTTACCGTTCGACTTGCATGTGTTAGGCCTGCCGCCAGCGTTCATTCTGAGCCAGGATCAAACTCTTCAGTTTAATCTTGAACATTTTTAAACACTCGGAATTGACAAAGTTAACATGGAAGAATTGCTTCTACCTATACTTACATTTGTCGTTTCGAGTTAATTTTTGCTTCCGCACACCTAAGCACTTCCACATAAATTATCTCTGAATTACCTGTTTTTTAAAGAACTACTTTATTCGTGAACTTAATACCATTCGCATCAAGTAAGCCCGCTATTTTAACGAGCTTCGAAAAAATTGTCAATCTGCTTTTGCAGATTTTAATCTCAAGGTCTTACACTTTGCCTGAGAATAAAAACCCCTCGAGGAGGGGTTTAGGAATAGGGTGCTTGGCGATGACCTACTCTCGCATGGGGAGACCCCACACTACCATCGGCGCTGGAACGTTTCACTTCTGAGTTCGAGAAGGGATCAGGTGGTTCCATTCCGCTATGGTCGCCAAGCAATTCGGTTTTGTAAATGCAGCGCATTTACTTAAATTCTTTGCTAAGAAGTAATCTCTGTTTCGCTGTGTTTGTTTTTTGTTTAGGGCTTAAGCCTTCAAACACCTTCATTGTTTGTAATAGGACACATATACCTGATCACTTGGATTGAGCAGCCTTGGCTTTCAATCTCATCTCAAGCGCTCATATCAGTTAAGTCACTTTTGAGTTGTATAGTTAAGCCTCACGAGTAATTAGTACAAGTTAGCTTCACACATTACTGCGCTTCCACACCTTGCCTATCAACGTCCTGGTCTTGAACGGCTCTTTAGAAGACTTATAGTCTAGGGAGAACTCATCTTGGGGCAAGTTTCCCGCTTAGATGCTTTCAGCGGTTATCTTTTCCGAACGTAGCTACCCAGCAGTGCCATTGGCATGACAACTGGAACACCAGCGGTTCGTCCACTCCGGTCCTCTCGTACTAGGAGCAGCCCCCCTCAATTCTCCAACGCCCACGGCAGATAGGGACCGAACTGTCTCACGACGTTCTAAACCCAGCTCGCGTACCACTTTAAATGGCGAACAGCCATACCCTTGGGACCGACTTCAGCCCCAGGATGTGATGAGCCGACATCGAGGTGCCAAACACCGCCGTCGATATGAACTCTTGGGCGGTATCAGCCTGTTATCCCCGGAGTACCTTTTATCCGTTGAGCGATGGCCCTTCCACACAGAACCACCGGATCACTAGAACCTGCTTTCGCACCTGCTCGACGTGTCAGTCTCGCAGTCAAGCACCCTTTTACTCTTGCGCTCATTGCACGATGTCCGACCGTGCTGAGGGTACCTTCGCGCTCCTCCGTTACTCTTTAGGAGGAGACCGCCCCAGTCAAACTACCCACCATACACTGTCCCTGACCAGGATTCACTGGCCGAGGTTAGAACCTCAATACTATCAGGGTGGTATTTCAAGGATGGCTCCACAAGAACTGGCGTCCTCGCTTCATAGCCTCCCACCTATCCTACACAGATAGTATCAAAGTCCAGTGCAAAGCTATAGTAAAGGTTCACGGGGTCTTTCCGTCTAGCCGCGGGTACACGGCATCTTGACCGCGATTTCAATTTCGCTGAGTCTCGGGTGGAGACAGTGTGGCCATCGTTACGCCATTCGTGCAGGTCGGAACTTACCCGACAAGGAATTTCGCTACCTTAGGACCGTTATAGTTACGGCCGCCGTTTACCGGGGCTTCGATCAAGAGCTTCGCTTGCGCTAACCCCATCAATTAACCTTCCGGCACCGGGCAGGCGTCACACCGTATACGTCATCTTTCGATTTTGCACAGTGCTGTGTTTTTAATAAACAGTCGCAGCCACCTGGTCTCTGCAACCCCCAACAGCTTACGGAGCAAGTCCTTCACCATTAGGGGCACACCTTCTCCCGAAGTTACGGTGTTATTTTGCCTAGTTCCTTCACCCGAGTTCTCTCAAGCGCCTTGGAATTCTCATCCTGCCCACCTGTGTCGGTTTGGGGTACGGTTTTTTATGACCTGAAGCTTAGAAGCTTTTCCTGGAAGCATGGCATCAACCACTTCGTCCAAAAGAGGACTCGTCATCAGTTCTCGGCATTAAAGACCCGGATTTGCCTAAGTCTTCTGCCTACCACCTTAAACAAGGACAACCATCGCCTTGCTGGCCTAGCCTTCTCCGTCCCTCCATCGCAGTCATAAAAAGTGCAGGAATATTAACCTGCTTCCCATCGATTACGCTTTTCAGCCTCACCTTAGGGGCCGACTAACCCTACGTCGATTAGCGTTGCGTAGGAAACCTTGGGCTTTCGGCGAGGGAGCTTTTCACTCCCTTTTTCGCTACTTATGTCAGCATACGCACTCGTGATATCTCCAGCATGCCTTCCAGCACACCTTCTCAGACTTACACGACGCTCCCCTACCATGCCTTTCGGCATCCGCAATTTCGGTACTATGCTTAGCCCCGTTAAATCTTCGGCGCAGGCCGACTCGATCAGTGAGCTATTACGCTTTCTTTAAAGGGTGGCTGCTTCTAAGCCAACCTCCTGACTGTCTAAGCCTTCCCACATCCTTTCCCACTGAGCATAGTTTAGGGACCTTAATTGGCGGTCTGGGTTGTTTCCCTCTTGACAACGGACGTTAGCACCCGCTGTCTGTCTCCCATGATTGCACTTGTTGGTATTCGGAGTTTGCAATGGGCTGCTAAGCCTTGACGGCCCGCTAGACCATAACAGTGCTCTACCCCCAACAGTGAGACATGAGGCACTACCTAAATAGTTTTCGGGGAGAACCAGCTATCTCCGAGCTTGATTAGCCTTTCACTCCGATCCACAGCTCATCCCCTAATTTTTCAACATTAGTGGGTTCGGACCTCCAGTTGATGTTACTCAACCTTCATCCTGGCCATGGATAGATCGCCCGGTTTCGGGTCTACTGCATGCTACTGTCGCCCATTTAAGACTCGGTTTCCCTACGGCTCCCCTATTCGGTTAACCTCGCAACACACAGTAAGTCGCTGACCCATTATACAAAAGGTACGCAGTCACACCACGAAGGTGCTCCCACTGCTTGTACGTACACGGTTTCAGGTTCTATTTCACTCCCCTTCTGGGGTTCTTTTCGCCTTTCCCTCACGGTACTGGTTCACTATCGGTCGGTAGAGAGTATTTAGCCTTGGAGGGTGGTCCCCCCATATTCAGACAGGATTTCACGTGTCCCGTCCTACTCGTTTTCACAAGAATAAAGCTTTCGCATACAGGACTATCACCTTGTATCGTCGCACTTTCCAGAGCGTTCTGCTAACTTAGTCCTTGCTTAAGGGCTGGTCCCCGTTCGCTCGCCGCTACTTAGGGAATCTCGGTTGATTTCTTTTCCTCCGGGTACTTAGATGTTTCAGTTCCCCGGGTTAGCCTCCCATTAAGGGATATCCTCGAAAGGATGGGTTTTCCCATTCAGACATCTCCGGGTCAAAGGTTATTTGCCACCTCACCGAAGCTTTTCGCAGGCTATCACGTCTTTCATCGCCTTCTACCGCCTAGGCATCCACCGTGTACGCTTAATCACTTAACTATACAACTCAAAAATAACTTATTAAACGTAAAACGTTTAACGCGTTGGTTTTGACCTTTTGTGTTGAATTTTGGATTTTCCTCAATTCAATCAAAACGCTTTTTTGAGGTACAACGCAACTAAGATTCTTCGCTGACATGTTCGCTTGAGATTTTCATCAAGATACATGTATTACCTATTACTTCAATCGATTTGGAGATTCGATTGAATTGTTATGAATAAAATCTCATCAATTTTATTCATTCTCTTTGCAGAGATTACTTCCTAATTTTTAAAGAACTTCGGTTACTACCGAGAAGCGGAATACTATCATTCCCTTCTTTTTTTGGCAATAAGAACCACTCATATCTTCTTGGTTAATCACTAGCTTGCACAAAACGCGCTTGACCAGTATTTAACGAAAACCACATGAGCGGTTGTTATTGGTGGGTCTGGGTGGATTCGAACCACCGACCTCACCCTTATCAGGGGTGCGCTCTAACCAACTGAGCTACAGACCCAATTTGTTAGGCCTGCCTTGTGCACTGCACCGACCTGTAAAATTGGTGGAGCTATGCGGGATCGAACCGCAGACCTCCTGCGTGCAAGGCAGGCGCTCTCCCAGCTGAGCTATAGCCCCAGGCTATTGGGTAATTCAGAGACAATTTATGTGAAAGCGCTAAGGTGGCTTTGGCTTTTTCTTAAAGGAGGTGATCCAGCCCCACCTTCCGATAGGGCTACCTTGTTACGACTTCACCCCAGTCATGAATCACACCGTGGTAACCGTCCTCCCGAAGGTTAGACTAGCTACTTCTGGTGCAACCCACTCCCATGGTGTGACGGGCGGTGTGTACAAGGCCCGGGAACGTATTCACCGCAACATTCTGATTTGCGATTACTAGCGATTCCGACTTCATGGAGTCGAGTTGCAGACTCCAATCCGGACTACGATCGGTTTTTTCAGATTAGCACCACCTCGCGGCTTCGCAACTGTTTGTACCGACCATTGTAGCACGTGTGTAGCCCATCCCATAAGGGCCATGATGACTTGACGTCGTCCCCGCCTTCCTCCGGTTTATCACCGGCAGTCTCATTAGAGTTCTCAACTAAATGGTAGCAACTAATGATAGGGGTTGCGCTCGTTGCGGGACTTAACCCAACATCTCACGACACGAGCTGACGACAGCCATGCAGCACCTGTCTCACAGCTCCCGAAGGCACCAATCCATCTCTGGAAAGTTCTGTGGATGTCAAGGGATGGTAAGGTTCTTCGCGTTGCATCGAATTAAACCACATGCTCCACCGCTTGTGCGGGCCCCCGTCAATTCCTTTGAGTTTTAATCTTGCGACCGTACTCCCCAGGCGGTCAACTTATCGCGTTAGCTGCGCTACTAATCTTTTTAATAAGACCAACAGCTAGTTGACATCGTTTAGGGCGTGGACTACCGGGGTATCTAATCCCGTTTGCTCCCCACGCTTTCGCACCTCAGCGTCAGTTTTAGTCCAGGAAGGCGCCTTCGCCACTGATGTTCCTTCTGATATCTACGCATTTCACTGCTACTCCAGAAATTCCCCTTCCCTCTACTAAACTCTAGATTGCCAGTTTCAATCGCCGTTCCTAGGTTGAGCCCAGGGCTTTCACAACTGACTTAACAATCCGCCTACGCGCGCTTTACGCCCAGTAATTCCGAATAACGCTTGCACCCTCTGTATTACCGCGGCTGCTGGCACAGAGTTAGCCGGTGCTTTTTCTGCGAGTAACGTCACAGATGCAGGGTATTAATCTACATCCTTTCCTCCTCGCTAAAAGTGCTTTACAACCCTCGGGCCTTCTTCACACACGCGGCATGGCTGGATCAGGCTTGCGCCCATTGTCCAATATTCCCCACTGCTGCCTCCCGTAGGAGTCTGGGCCGTGTCTCAGTCCCAGTGTGGCTGATCATCCTCTCAAACCAGCTATAGATCGTCGCCTTGGTGAGCCATTACCTCACCAACTAGCTAATCTAACATAGGCTCATCCTCTAGCGATAGCTTACAAGTAGAGGCCACCTTTACTCCTTAGAGACTATTCGGTATTAACGTAAGTTTCCCTACGGTATCCCCAACTAGAGGGCAGATTCCTATGCATTACTCACCCGTCCGCCACTCGTCAGCAAGAGCAAGCTCTTCTGTTACCGTTCGACTTGCATGTGTTAGGCCTGCCGCCAGCGTTCATTCTGAGCCAGGATCAAACTCTTCAGTTTAATCTTGAACATTTTTAAACACTCGGAATTGACAAAGTTAACATGGAAGAATTGCTTCTACCTATACTTACATTTGTCGTTTCGAGTTAATTTTTGCTTCCGCACACCTAAGCACTTCCACATAAATTATCTCTGAATTACCTGTTTTTTAAAGAACTACTTTATTCGTGAACTTAATACCATTCGCATCAAGTAAGCCCGCTATTTTAACGAGCTTCGAAAAAATTGTCAATCTGCTTTTGCAGATTTTAATCTCAAGGTCTTACACTTTGCCTGAGAATAAAAACCCCTCGAGGAGGGGTTTAGGAATAGGGTGCTTGGCGATGACCTACTCTCGCATGGGGAGACCCCACACTACCATCGGCGCTGGAACGTTTCACTTCTGAGTTCGAGAAGGGATCAGGTGGTTCCATTCCGCTATGGTCGCCAAGCAATTCGGTTTTGTAAATGCAGCGCATTTACTTAAATTCTTTGCTAAGAAGTAATCTCTGTTTCGCTGTGTTTGTTTTTTGTTTAGGGCTTAAGCCTTCAAACACCTTCATTGTTTGTAATAGGACACATATACCTGATCACTTGGATTGAGCAGCCTTGGCTTTCAATCTCATCTCAAGCGCTCATATCAGTTAAGTCACTTTTGAGTTGTATAGTTAAGCCTCACGAGTAATTAGTACAAGTTAGCTTCACACATTACTGCGCTTCCACACCTTGCCTATCAACGTCCTGGTCTTGAACGGCTCTTTAGAAGACTTATAGTCTAGGGAGAACTCATCTTGGGGCAAGTTTCCCGCTTAGATGCTTTCAGCGGTTATCTTTTCCGAACGTAGCTACCCAGCAGTGCCATTGGCATGACAACTGGAACACCAGCGGTTCGTCCACTCCGGTCCTCTCGTACTAGGAGCAGCCCCCCTCAATTCTCCAACGCCCACGGCAGATAGGGACCGAACTGTCTCACGACGTTCTAAACCCAGCTCGCGTACCACTTTAAATGGCGAACAGCCATACCCTTGGGACCGACTTCAGCCCCAGGATGTGATGAGCCGACATCGAGGTGCCAAACACCGCCGTCGATATGAACTCTTGGGCGGTATCAGCCTGTTATCCCCGGAGTACCTTTTATCCGTTGAGCGATGGCCCTTCCACACAGAACCACCGGATCACTAGAACCTGCTTTCGCACCTGCTCGACGTGTCAGTCTCGCAGTCAAGCACCCTTTTACTCTTGCGCTCATTGCACGATGTCCGACCGTGCTGAGGGTACCTTCGCGCTCCTCCGTTACTCTTTAGGAGGAGACCGCCCCAGTCAAACTACCCACCATACACTGTCCCTGACCAGGATTCACTGGCCGAGGTTAGAACCTCAATACTATCAGGGTGGTATTTCAAGGATGGCTCCACAAGAACTGGCGTCCTCGCTTCATAGCCTCCCACCTATCCTACACAGATAGTATCAAAGTCCAGTGCAAAGCTATAGTAAAGGTTCACGGGGTCTTTCCGTCTAGCCGCGGGTACACGGCATCTTGACCGCGATTTCAATTTCGCTGAGTCTCGGGTGGAGACAGTGTGGCCATCGTTACGCCATTCGTGCAGGTCGGAACTTACCCGACAAGGAATTTCGCTACCTTAGGACCGTTATAGTTACGGCCGCCGTTTACCGGGGCTTCGATCAAGAGCTTCGCTTGCGCTAACCCCATCAATTAACCTTCCGGCACCGGGCAGGCGTCACACCGTATACGTCATCTTTCGATTTTGCACAGTGCTGTGTTTTTAATAAACAGTCGCAGCCACCTGGTCTCTGCAACCCCCAACAGCTTACGGAGCAAGTCCTTCACCATTAGGGGCACACCTTCTCCCGAAGTTACGGTGTTATTTTGCCTAGTTCCTTCACCCGAGTTCTCTCAAGCGCCTTGGAATTCTCATCCTGCCCACCTGTGTCGGTTTGGGGTACGGTTTTTTATGACCTGAAGCTTAGAAGCTTTTCCTGGAAGCATGGCATCAACCACTTCGTCCAAAAGAGGACTCGTCATCAGTTCTCGGCATTAAAGACCCGGATTTGCCTAAGTCTTCTGCCTACCACCTTAAACAAGGACAACCATCGCCTTGCTGGCCTAGCCTTCTCCGTCCCTCCATCGCAGTCATAAAAAGTGCAGGAATATTAACCTGCTTCCCATCGATTACGCTTTTCAGCCTCACCTTAGGGGCCGACTAACCCTACGTCGATTAGCGTTGCGTAGGAAACCTTGGGCTTTCGGCGAGGGAGCTTTTCACTCCCTTTTTCGCTACTTATGTCAGCATACGCACTCGTGATATCTCCAGCATGCCTTCCAGCACACCTTCTCAGACTTACACGACGCTCCCCTACCATGCCTTTCGGCATCCGCAATTTCGGTACTATGCTTAGCCCCGTTAAATCTTCGGCGCAGGCCGACTCGATCAGTGAGCTATTACGCTTTCTTTAAAGGGTGGCTGCTTCTAAGCCAACCTCCTGACTGTCTAAGCCTTCCCACATCCTTTCCCACTGAGCATAGTTTAGGGACCTTAATTGGCGGTCTGGGTTGTTTCCCTCTTGACAACGGACGTTAGCACCCGCTGTCTGTCTCCCATGATTGCACTTGTTGGTATTCGGAGTTTGCAATGGGCTGCTAAGCCTTGACGGCCCGCTAGACCATAACAGTGCTCTACCCCCAACAGTGAGACATGAGGCACTACCTAAATAGTTTTCGGGGAGAACCAGCTATCTCCGAGCTTGATTAGCCTTTCACTCCGATCCACAGCTCATCCCCTAATTTTTCAACATTAGTGGGTTCGGACCTCCAGTTGATGTTACTCAACCTTCATCCTGGCCATGGATAGATCGCCCGGTTTCGGGTCTACTGCATGCTACTGTCGCCCATTTAAGACTCGGTTTCCCTACGGCTCCCCTATTCGGTTAACCTCGCAACACACAGTAAGTCGCTGACCCATTATACAAAAGGTACGCAGTCACACCACGAAGGTGCTCCCACTGCTTGTACGTACACGGTTTCAGGTTCTATTTCACTCCCCTTCTGGGGTTCTTTTCGCCTTTCCCTCACGGTACTGGTTCACTATCGGTCGGTAGAGAGTATTTAGCCTTGGAGGGTGGTCCCCCCATATTCAGACAGGATTTCACGTGTCCCGTCCTACTCGTTTTCACAAGAATAAAGCTTTCGCATACAGGACTATCACCTTGTATCGTCGCACTTTCCAGAGCGTTCTGCTAACTTAGTCCTTGCTTAAGGGCTGGTCCCCGTTCGCTCGCCGCTACTTAGGGAATCTCGGTTGATTTCTTTTCCTCCGGGTACTTAGATGTTTCAGTTCCCCGGGTTAGCCTCCCATTAAGGGATATCCTCGAAAGGATGGGTTTTCCCATTCAGACATCTCCGGGTCAAAGGTTATTTGCCACCTCACCGAAGCTTTTCGCAGGCTATCACGTCTTTCATCGCCTTCTACCGCCTAGGCATCCACCGTGTACGCTTAATCACTTAACTATACAACTCAAAAATAACTTATTAAACGTAAAACGTTTAACGCGTTGGTTTTGACCTTTTGTGTTGAATTTTGGATTTTCCTCAATTCAATCAAAACGCTTTTTTGAGGTACAACGCAACTAAGATTCTTCGCTGACATGTTCGCTTGAGATTTTCATCAAGATACATGTATTACCTATTACTTCAATCGATTTGGAGATTCGATTGAATTGTTATGAATAAAATCTCATCAATTTTATTCATTCTCTTTGCAGAGATTACTTCCTAATTTTTAAAGAACTTCGGTTACTACCGAGAAGCGGAATACTATCATTCCCTTCTTTTTTTGGCAATAAGAACCACTCATATCTTCTTGGTTAATCACTAGCTTGCACAAAACGCGCTTGACCAGTATTTAACGAAAACCACATGAGCGGTTGTTATTGGTGGGTCTGGGTGGATTCGAACCACCGACCTCACCCTTATCAGGGGTGCGCTCTAACCAACTGAGCTACAGACCCAATTTGTTAGGCCTGCCTTGTGCACTGCACCGACCTGTAAAATTGGTGGAGCTATGCGGGATCGAACCGCAGACCTCCTGCGTGCAAGGCAGGCGCTCTCCCAGCTGAGCTATAGCCCCAGGCTATTGGGTAATTCAGAGACAATTTATGTGAAAGCGCTAAGGTGGCTTTGGCTTTTTCTTAAAGGAGGTGATCCAGCCCCACCTTCCGATAGGGCTACCTTGTTACGACTTCACCCCAGTCATGAATCACACCGTGGTAACCGTCCTCCCGAAGGTTAGACTAGCTACTTCTGGTGCAACCCACTCCCATGGTGTGACGGGCGGTGTGTACAAGGCCCGGGAACGTATTCACCGCAACATTCTGATTTGCGATTACTAGCGATTCCGACTTCATGGAGTCGAGTTGCAGACTCCAATCCGGACTACGATCGGTTTTTTCAGATTAGCACCACCTCGCGGCTTCGCAACTGTTTGTACCGACCATTGTAGCACGTGTGTAGCCCATCCCATAAGGGCCATGATGACTTGACGTCGTCCCCGCCTTCCTCCGGTTTATCACCGGCAGTCTCATTAGAGTTCTCAACTAAATGGTAGCAACTAATGATAGGGGTTGCGCTCGTTGCGGGACTTAACCCAACATCTCACGACACGAGCTGACGACAGCCATGCAGCACCTGTCTCACAGCTCCCGAAGGCACCAATCCATCTCTGGAAAGTTCTGTGGATGTCAAGGGATGGTAAGGTTCTTCGCGTTGCATCGAATTAAACCACATGCTCCACCGCTTGTGCGGGCCCCCGTCAATTCCTTTGAGTTTTAATCTTGCGACCGTACTCCCCAGGCGGTCAACTTATCGCGTTAGCTGCGCTACTAATCTTTTTAATAAGACCAACAGCTAGTTGACATCGTTTAGGGCGTGGACTACCGGGGTATCTAATCCCGTTTGCTCCCCACGCTTTCGCACCTCAGCGTCAGTTTTAGTCCAGGAAGGCGCCTTCGCCACTGATGTTCCTTCTGATATCTACGCATTTCACTGCTACTCCAGAAATTCCCCTTCCCTCTACTAAACTCTAGATTGCCAGTTTCAATCGCCGTTCCTAGGTTGAGCCCAGGGCTTTCACAACTGACTTAACAATCCGCCTACGCGCGCTTTACGCCCAGTAATTCCGAATAACGCTTGCACCCTCTGTATTACCGCGGCTGCTGGCACAGAGTTAGCCGGTGCTTTTTCTGCGAGTAACGTCACAGATGCAGGGTATTAATCTACATCCTTTCCTCCTCGCTAAAAGTGCTTTACAACCCTCGGGCCTTCTTCACACACGCGGCATGGCTGGATCAGGCTTGCGCCCATTGTCCAATATTCCCCACTGCTGCCTCCCGTAGGAGTCTGGGCCGTGTCTCAGTCCCAGTGTGGCTGATCATCCTCTCAAACCAGCTATAGATCGTCGCCTTGGTGAGCCATTACCTCACCAACTAGCTAATCTAACATAGGCTCATCCTCTAGCGATAGCTTACAAGTAGAGGCCACCTTTACTCCTTAGAGACTATTCGGTATTAACGTAAGTTTCCCTACGGTATCCCCAACTAGAGGGCAGATTCCTATGCATTACTCACCCGTCCGCCACTCGTCAGCAAGAGCAAGCTCTTCTGTTACCGTTCGACTTGCATGTGTTAGGCCTGCCGCCAGCGTTCATTCTGAGCCAGGATCAAACTCTTCAGTTTAATCTTGAACATTTTTAAACACTCGGAATTGACAAAGTTAACATGGAAGAATTGCTTCTACCTATACTTACATTTGTCGTTTCGAGTTAATTTTTGCTTCCGCACACCTAAGCACTTCCACATAAATTATCTCTGAATTACCTGTTTTTTAAAGAACTACTTTATTCGTGAACTTAATACCATTCGCATCAAGTAAGCCCGCTATTTTAACGAGCTTCGAAACAGGTGTCAAACAATTTCTTCAATTTATTTTCTTCCCATTCCGCTTTGTTTCGCCTTCTTCAAGCATTGCTTGCGAAGTGAGGCGTATTCTACAGACTATCCTTCTCAGCGCAAGCGGTATTTCATAAAAAAACCAAACTTTTTAATAAACTGTCTTTATACCCAGCTTAGCGACAGGTTACCCACACACTTGTCCACACAACAGGTTTAAACAAGTGTGACTTTTGCAAACTTTCTTTTTCCAACCTGGAATACCGCTTCATCCAGATCACTGTATAGAGCACGGCCATCCTGCAGTTTCTCACCATTTAACTTCACGGCACCTTGCTTAATCATACGATGCGCCTCTGAAGTGGTGGCTACCAGGCCTGCCTCTTTTAAAAGATTGGCTAAAGCCATTTCACCTTGAAAATTAAATAATGGCATCTCATCCGGAATAGCATTTTTTGAAAAACGGGTTTCAAAATCTTCTAGCGCACTATTGGCAGCCTGCACAGAGTGAAAGCGGGCTACCAATTCAAGCGCTAACTTAACTTTAATGTTACGTGGATTCTCACCTTGACTTACTGCGTCTTTATAGCCGGCAATCGTCTCCAGACTTTCAAAGCTCAATAACTCAAAATAACGCCACATTAACTCATCAGATACTGACATCACCTTGCCGAACATATCATTCGGTTCATCCTGAATACCGATATA
Source organism: Thiomicrospira microaerophila (assembly GCF_023278225.1). GTDB lineage: Bacteria > Pseudomonadota > Gammaproteobacteria > Thiomicrospirales > Thiomicrospiraceae > Thiomicrospira > Thiomicrospira microaerophila_A. The sequence goes on along the minus strand of NZ_CP070959.1, from coordinate 226,106 downwards.
GTTATTCAGTGACTTTGACATTTTCTGTACACCATCCAGCCCTTCCAGAATCGGCATGGTTAGTGTAACTTGTGGCTTTTTGCCAAAATACTGCTGAAGTTGTCGGCCCATTAAGAGGTTAAATTTTTGATCTGTGCCGCCCAATTCGATATCCGCCTCCATCATCACTGAATCATAACCCTGAACCAACGGGTACAAAAACTCATGGATAGCAATAGGTGTACCGGAGCGGTAGCGCTCATCAAAATCGTTTCGCTCCAGCATGCGCGCCACAGTTGAGGTGGCAGCCAGTTTAATCATCTCTGCTGCGGTTAAAGCATTAAACCAAGCGGAATTGAATACAACCTTCGTTTTTGCCGGGTCCAAGATTTTAAAAACTTGATCTTGATAGGTCTTAGCGTTTTCAGCGATTTTTTCCGCTGACAAAGGCGGGCGGGTTGCACTCTTACCGGTTGGGTCACCAATCATCGCCGTAAAGTCACCGATCAGAAATTGCACCTCATGCCCCAGATCTTGAAACTGTTTTAACTTATTTATTAATACAGTATGCCCTATATGCAAATCGGGAGCTGTAGGGTCAAACCCTGCCTTAATAATTAAAGGACGGTTTTGCTTTAACTTCTCGATCAACTCGGCTTCAACTAAAATTTCCTCAGCGCCACGCTTAATAATGGCTAATTGCTCTTCAATACTTAACATCTTTATTTTTCCAAACCTAACCGCACAACACGGTATCTGTATTTAATTCTAGCTTACCGGTAAGTTGAGCCACTGATTGCAGGCCACGTTTCTCTAGGTAACGCGAAATTTGTTTATTCATCTTTTTGATCAGTAAAGGGTCTTTTGCCAGCGCAGTGCCGACGGCCACCATCGATGCACCCGCAAGCAAGAACTCAATCACATCCTCAGCGCAGGTAATCCCGCCTAAACCGATAATAGGAATATCGTATTTTTTAGCCACTTGATACACCTGATGAACCTTTAGCAAAGCCACCGGCTTAATCGCTGGTCCCGATAAGCCACCTTGATTATTACCCAAATCAGGTCGCCAGCTATCAATATTAATCGACATTCCCATCAGAGTATTAATTGCCGACAAGGCATCCGCACCCGCATCAATAACTCGCTGCGCACCCAGTGCAATATCGGTTTGATTCGGCGAAAGCTTAACGATAAGTGGCTTAGAGGTACTGGCGCGACAGGCCTCAACGACCTTAGCCGCCATATCTGGATCATTCCCAAACGTGGCGCCACCCTTTTTAACATTCGGACAGGAAATATTGATTTCCAAACCCGCCAAGGCGGTTTGATCAAAACGGCGACAAACTTCAGCATACTCTTCCAACGATGAACCGGATACGTTCGCAAAAAAACGTGTTTGATCATAATCCAGTTGCGGAAGCAGTTGGTTTACCACATAATCCACACCTGGATTTTGTAAACCGATTGAATTGAGCAGTCCATTTGGACTCTCCCAAACACGATCAGGCTTATTACCCAATTTAGGTTCAAGCGTCGTGCCCTTTAGAAAGACAGCACCGACATCTTGATTACTAAAACCAGACACAGCGGCATACTCCAAACCATAGCCCGCATTACCGGATGCCATGGCAATCGGTGAATTGCAGGTAATACCGCAAATATTAACGGATAGATCAATCACAACGACACCTTAAACCTATGTTACATATTATTTTATACGAACCCGAAATCCCACAAAACACGGGCGCCTTAATTCGACTGAGCGCCAACATGGGGGCACAGCTTCATCTGATTCAGCCTTTTGCTTTTGACCTGAGCGAAAAACGCGTTCGCCGCGCAGGGCTTGACTACCACGAACTAGCGAATGTTTACCAACACGAAAACCTACAAGCCTGCATTGAGCGCATTCAACCCAACCGGGTTTTTGCACTAACGACTAAAGCAAAACGCCATTACCACGAGCCTAGCTACGAAATGGGTGATGCTTTTCTATTTGGCCCAGAAAGCCGTGGGCTGCCTGAAGCAGTTAGAAATAGCCTCCCAGAAGACCAACGCTTGCGCATCCCAATGGTGGCCGATGCACGTAGCATGAATCTAGCGAATGCCGTTTCGGTGATGGCTTATGAGGCCTGGCGACAACTTGACTTCAAACCGCTTAACTAACTTTCTAAAAACCCCTTAGTTTAACCAGGCCTGGTTAAACTAAGGTCATTTTAAATCGCTTGCTCAGACTTTGAGGAGCGTGAAAGCAGTTGCTGCACCGCTTGTTTGGGCGTTATCTGCTGGGTTACCAAACAATAAACCTGCTCCATGATTGGCAGGTCTAACCGATACTGATCCGCCAGCGCTTTGACCACCTTAACGGCTTTCACACCCTCAACCACTTGACCGATATCTTTTTGCACCTCTGCCGCTGACTTACCTGAACGCGCTAACATCAGTCCAAAACGACGATTGCGCGATAAATCATCCGTACAGGTCAACACCAAATCACCTAAACCCGCCAAGCCCATCAGGGTTTCAGGCTGCGCCTGATACAAACTGGCAAAACGCATCATTTCCACCATGCCGCGAGAAATTAAGGCCGCACGGGCATTGGCTCCCAAGTTTAAACCATCACTCACACCGGTCGCAATCGCCATGATGTTTTTATACGCACCACCTACCTCAACACCGGCAATATCGGCCTGGGTATAAACACGAAAGTTTTGATAATGAAACGCATCAGCCCAAAACTCAGCTTGCTTTGTATCTGGAGAGGCGCTCACCATCGCTGTGGGCAGCCCCTTTGCCACTTCATCTGCAAAAGTAGGCCCCGACAACACTGCCATAGACGTCCCCCCCCCCCATTCATCCATCACCACTTGATGCAATAAACGTTGCTTTTGTGGTTCAAACCCTTTGGTAGCCGAGGCTAAATAATGCGGCGGCGAAGCGTGACATAGGTCTTTAACTTTTGCCAAAACCGTAGCAAACGCATCGCTAGGTACCACAAATAATACACCTTCAGCTGTATCAAGCGCATACGCCAAATCTGAAGTCACCACCAGGCCTGGTGGTAAATCAATGCCCGGCAAATACCGCTGGTTTTGGTTTTGCAAACTAATTTGCTCCGCATGGGTCGCACTGTGCGCCCACAAACAAACCGATTGACCGGCTTTAGCCAGATGAATGGCTAAGGCCGTTCCCCAAGCCCCCGCACCCAAAACCGCAATACGCGTCATAAATATTAACCGATTTCGCCCTGGGGTTGATTTGAGCTTTCATCCTGCTGCTGACGCTGCTGCATATGGTTGGCATAAAGCGCATCAAAATTAACAGGATCGACCAATAATTGAGGGAAACCCCCACGCACTACCAAGTCTGAAACGGCTTCACGCGCAAAAGGAAACAAAACATTAGGACACTGACTACCCAACATATAGCCCAACTCCGCCTCTGAGAAGCCGGTCATCACAAAAATACCTGCCTGTTCAACTTCACACAAAAAAGCAACCTTATCGCCAACGTTAACGGTAACCGTTAAACGAATTAATGCATGATAAGCTGTGTCTTCAAGCTTTGAACTCTCAACATTCAAATTCACATCCATCTTAGGCTCAAACTCTTGGGTAAAAATTTGCGGTGAATTCGGTGCTTCAAATGATATATTCTTAGTATAAACTTTACGAATTAAAAACTTTTTTTCTTGCTGCTCTGACATATCTATTCTCTAACTATTTAATAATTTATCAAGCTTGCCGCTTTTATCAGCCGCATTCAACTCATCAAAACCACCAACATGGGTATTATTAATAAAAACCTGAGGAATGGTAGAACGCCCAGAACGCTGCTCCATTTCTCTCCACAGCGCGTCTGAACCAGTAACATCAATCGCTTGAAACGCCAAGCCACGCCTATCCAACAAACTTTTAGCACGGGTGCAATAGGGGCAAGTTTTGTTTAGGTACACGATAATCTCTGCCATAGTCACTTACCTTTGCGACGTGCTTTACGAGATACGGGTTGATTGACAGGTAATCCAGCCATTTTCCATGACAAAATTCCGCCCCGAAGATTCGCTACGTTAGTAAAGCCCTCTTTAACAAGCGTATTCGCGGCTCCAGCCGATCGAGCACCAGATTGACAATAAACCAACACACCCTTATCTTTGAAACTGGAAAGACTTGATATTTTGGCCTTTAAATCCCCGACAGGAATGTGTCGCGCTTCACCAATAAAGCCAGTTTTATACTCAGCATCAGAGCGCACATCAATTACCAGCGCTCCCTGGTTATAAAAACGCGTAGCCTCCTCTGGAGACAGTTGCTGATAACCTAAAAATCTATCACCAACATAGCTATATAACAACATCAAGGCTACAACGCCCAATGCAATAAAAAGCAAAAACTCCTGCTTCATAAATTCTAAAAACATACACCCTTCCTAACGCGATTAATAAATCAAACCTAGTGATTTTAACAGTGAAACTCGCTACAATGAATTGAATTTTTACTTTTTTAGCGGATGTATTCATTATGAGCAAAACCCTGACCCCCAAACATCGTCCTGTAGGACTCATTATTCTAGACGGCTGGGGACACAACCCTAACCCAGAAAACAATGCGATTGCGCAAGCCCATACCCCCGTATGGGACCAACTCATCGCCCAACACCCCAACACTTTCATCAACACATCAGGCCTAAATGTTGGGCTTCCCGATGGTCAAATGGGAAACTCAGAAGTCGGTCACTTAAACTTGGGTGCTGGTCGCGTGGTTTACCAAGAACTCACTAGAATTCAAAAAGCGATTGACGAAGGCAACTTTTTCGATAATAGCGTATTTACTCATGCGATTGATAAAGCTACATCACGCGGACGCGCTGTACACATTATGGGCCTTTTGTCTGATGGTGGCGTTCACTCACACATTGAACATATTAAGGCAGCGCTAACGCTAGCGGTTCAACGTGGTGCAAAAACGCATCTACATGTTTTTACCGATGGTCGCGACACAGCACCACAGAGTGCATTAGGTTACATTAAAGACATTGAAGCGCACATGAAGACGATTGGTGGCGGTCGCATTGCCTCAATCACCGGACGTTATTTTGCGCTTGATCGTGACAATCGTTGGGATCGAGTGCAACAGGCCTACGAGGTTATTACCGCAGGCCAAGCAGCTTTTACTTGCAAGAGTGCAAAACAAGCCATAAATGAAGCCTACGAGCGTGGTGAAACAGACGAGTTCGTTCAAGCCACCGCGATCTTACGTAAAAGCGGCAAGAAGGTAAAAATCAAAGACGGTGATACCGTTATCTTTATGAACTACCGCTCTGATCGTGCGCGCCAACTAACCCGTGCTTTTATCGAAAACGATTTTGCCGAGTTCCACCGCCAAAGCTCACCCATATTAAGTGAATTTGTAACCTTGACCGAATACAATAAAAACTTCAACGTACCTGTTGCTTTCCGTCCAACCAAGCTCATTAACACCTATGGTGAATGGGTCTCTAAACACGACTTAAATCAACTTCGTATTGCAGAAACCGAAAAATACGCACATGTCACCTTTTTCTTTAATGGTGGCATCGAGGCGCCCTATAAAGGAGAGGACAGAATATTAATCCCTTCACCCAAGGTAGCCACCTATGACCTGCAACCAGAAATGAGCGTAGAAGAAGTGGCCGACAAACTCGTTGAAGCGATTGCGTCCGGTCATTACGACACGTTTATTTGCAACCTAGCCAATCCAGACATGGTCGGGCATTCTGGCAATATGGACGCTTGCATCAAAGCCGTTGAAGCCGTTGATACAGCCGTTGGTAGAATTGTAAGCGCACTAAACCAAGCCGATGGTGAACTAATTATCACCGCTGACCACGGCAATGTTGAACAGCTTTGGGATGAAAGCACCAACAGCCCGCTTACGGCTCACACCACCAACCCCGTACCCTTGATTTACATTGGTCATAAAGCAGCGAGCTTACGTGAAAATGGCAGCTTGCCGGACGTAGTTCCGACACTGTTTGACATGATGGGATTAGAACAACCTCCGGAAATGACAGGAATTAGCCTGCTAAAAGCGGAATAAAAAAACCAGGCCTGGTCAAAACACAATCAACCAGGCCTGGCTCTAATCTGAACTATAAATAAAGGGTTTTAAATCACACCCATCGCATCCATCGCCTTGCTAACACGCAAGAAACCGGCAATATTCGCTCCCATGACATAGTCACCCGGACAACCATATTCCGCGGCTGTTTCAAAACAGGTTTTATGAATATTAATCATAATATCTTTTAATCGCGCCTCGGTATAATCATGCGTCCAGGAATCACGACTGGCGTTTTGCTGCATTTCAAGCGCACTGGTCGCTACGCCGCCAGCATTGGCCGCCTTACCAGGACCATAAGACGTTTTAGCCGATTGCAAAATACGAATCGCATCCGGTGTACAAGGCATATTTGCCCCCTCTGCAACCGTTTTGCAACCATTTTTTACTAGCATTTCTGCATCCTTGGCATTCAACTCATTCTGTGTTGCACAAGGCAAGGCAACATCACAGGGCACTGACCAAATCGAACCTTCTTTATAGAACTTAGCATGCTTCACTTGTTCTGCGTACTTCTCAATGCGTGCATATTCAACCTCTTTAAGGCGCTTGATCAAATCTAAATCCAATCCTTGTTCGTCAACGATATAACCACTTGAATCTGAGCAAGCAATGACTTTAGCACCATAGGTCATGGCTTTTTCAATTGCGTAGATCGCCACGTTCCCCGAACCGGACACAATCACTGTCTTACCATCTAGGCTATCGCCACGCGCTTTCAGCATTTCTTGCGCAAAGAACACCGTCCCATAACCTGTCGCTTCTTTGCGTGCCAAAGAGCCGCCCCAAGCGATACCTTTACCGGTAAACACACCAGACTCGTAACGGTTTGTAATGCGCTTGTATTGACCAAACATATAACCAATTTCACGCGCACCCACACCAATATCGCCCGCTGGCACATCGGTATACTCGCCGATATGACGATAAAGCTCAGTCATAAAGCTTTGGCAAAAACGCATAATTTCATTGTCCGAGCGGCCTTTTGGATCGAAATCACTACCACCCTTGCCACCACCAATCGGCAAACCGGTTAAAGCGTTTTTAAAAATCTGTTCAAAACCCAAAAACTTGATCACACTCAAATTCACCGAAGGATGAAAGCGAATTCCGCCCTTATAAGGCCCCAATGCACTATTAAATCCAACACGAAAACCACGATTGACCTGAACCTCACCACGGTCATCAACCCAAGGCACACGGAAAATAATCTGACGCTCCGGCTCACAAATGCGTTGCAAGATTTTTTTCTTAGCGATTTCCGGGTGCTTAGCCATCACCGGATTCAAGCTTTCAAACACTTCAAGAGCTGCCTGATGAAACTCCGGCTCCCCTGGATTTCTTTTTAATACTTCTTGATAGATTAAACCCAAACTATCTTCTAACTTTTGAGTCATAGCAATACCTTCCTCGCAGGCTCGTAATAAAAAGCATGCTTAATTTAGTTATAAAAAAACCCCATATTTTTGGGGCTTGCTAATAATTATAATACATAATGACTTAAATTCTTAAATCCAAGCAAAATCGAAGTCTAGTTTTGACTCTTGGGGTAGAAAAAAGCCAACCCCTATTGACAAGCTATTTGATTAACTGTAGTATCACCACCCCTTTTTTTCATCTCCTAGACGTTAAAAATGGCATAAAATTTAAAAAACAAGCGCACTGGGCGCATAAAATTGTGAGTTAATTAAGGCTATCTATAGAGACCCGCAACCCCAGAAAAATAAGGAACCGTTAGACATGAATTCACTCAACACCCTAAAAGGCCTTTACTCTCCAGACTTTGAGAAAGAGAATTGTGGCTTTGGGCTTATCGCCAATATGGACGACAAACCAAGTCACTGGCTTGTGCAAACCGCCATTCAATCTTTATCAAACATGACACACCGTGGTGGTGTTGCAGCCGATTGCTGCACTGGAGATGGTTGTGGTTTATTAATCAAAAAACCCGATAGGTTTTTACAGGCTGAAGCACAGAAACTAGGCTTAACCCTCTCTCCTATTTATGCCGCTGGCATGATCTTCCTAAATCAAGATACCTCCCTCGCTAGTCATGCAAAAACCACCTTAGAAAATGAGCTATCGCAGCGTGGATTACCAATTGCAGGCTGGCGTGCTGTACCCGTTAAGTCTGATGTACTGGGCGAACAAGCCGCTTCAATGGAACCGGTCATCGAACAAGTTTTTATCAATGCCCCTAATGGAATGGATGAAGCAGAGTTTAACCGCAAGCTATTTAGCGCACGCCGAAAAACCGAAATGGCGATTGAGTCCAATGACAAAACCTTTTATATCGCCTCACTCAACAGCCAACTGTTATCCTACAAAGGCTTGGTGATGCCAAAAGAACTAGATCAGTTTTATCTTGATCTACGAAACCCAGCGTTTGCGTCATCGTCGATTTCTTATCACCAGCGCTTTTCAACCAATACCATGCCCCAATGGCGTTTGGCGCAACCCTTCCGCTTCCTAGCTCACAACGGCGAGCTTAATACCATTCGCGGCAACCGTAACTGGGCGCTGGCTCGCCAGAAAAAATTTGAAACACCGCTTTTACCAGATTTAGCTGAACTTAAGCCGCTGGTCGCACAGGATGGTTCTGACTCAAACAGCCTCGACAATATGCTTGAAGTTTTAATGATGGGCGATATGTCGGTATTCCAGGCCTTGCGTTTACTTATTCCACCGGCTTGGCAAAACGTACCCCATATGGATGCCGACCTGAAAGCCTTCCTAGAATATAACTCGATGCACATGGAACCTTGGGATGGTCCGGCGGGCATGGTTATTAACACCGGTAAATATGCAATTTGTGGCGTTGATCGTAACGGTTTACGTCCAACACGCTATGTGATTACCAAAGACCGTCATATCACCTTCGCCTCAGAAATTGGGGTTTACAACTACGCGCCTGAAGACGTGGTAGAAAAAGGCCGTTTAAAACCCGGTCAAGTGATCGCTGTTGATCTGGAGAACGGCACACTTATCAAGCCAGAAGAGATTGATAACACACTTAAAAACGCTAAACCCTACCGTCAATGGATGGATCAAGGTTACATGCGCCTTGAAGAGCAGTTTGATCGTGAAGAGTCCACCCGCGGCTGGGACAGCAAACTGGCTGACACCTATCAAAAATACTATCAAGTCACTTTTGAAGAGCGTGATCAGATTATTCGTGTATTAGCCGAATCGTCGCAAGAGGCCGTTGGCTCGATGGGTGATGATGCCCCACTACCGGTGTTTTCACATAAACCACGTTCGGTGTTTGATTATTTCCGTCAAATGTTTGCACAGGTCACCAACCCACCAATCGACCCATTACGTGAAGCCATTGTCATGTCGCTGAACACCTGTTTTGGCCGCGAACTTAATATGTTTGAAGAAGGGCCAGAACACGCACGTCGCTTAGAGGTTCAATCCCCCATCCTAAGCCCTTCAATGATGGCACAGTTGCTTGAGTTAAAGGATGCAGACTATCAACATCAGGTTGTCAGCCTGCACTATGATGCCGGTGCGTTAGATTTAAAAACCGCCATTACGCACGTCTGTGAACAGGCCGCACAAGCCACGGCTTCAGGAAAATCCTTGCTAATCCTGAGTGACCTTAACATTCAACCAGGCCTAGTTACCATTCCCGCTGCAATGGCAACCGGTGCGGTACACCACCACTTAATTCGCCAAGGTTTACGTACCGAAGCCAACTTAATCATTGAAACGGCTACGGCACGCGACCCGCATCATTTTGCGGTGTTGTTTGGCTACGGCGCTACAGCGGTATATCCCTATCTTGCCTACGAAACACTCCAAGATATGCAACGCACCCGCGAACTCGACCCTGCCACGCCGGTCAGCAAATATATTAAAAACTACCGCAAAGGCATCAATAAAGGTCTTTATAAGATCATGTCGAAAATGGGAATTTCAACGCTGCCGTCTTACCGTGGTTCACAATTATTTGAAGCGGTCGGCTTAAGTTCAGAGGTCGTGAAACTCTGCTTCCCGGGCACCGCTAACCGCATTGAAGGCAGTTGTTTTAGACACCTAGAAGATGATCAAAAACGTTTATCTAAAGCCGCCTTTAACCCACGTAAAACGATTGAACAGGGTGGTTTATTGAAATACGTCCATGGCGGCGAATACCATGCCTACAATCCAGACGTCGTTGAAAACCTTCGCAAGGCCGTTCAAACCGGCGACAAACGTTTTTATAACACCTTTGCTGACCTAGTCAACAATCGCCCAGCGATGACTATTCGCGACATGATTGGCTTCCGTGAGGATATCCAGCCGATTTCGATTGATGAAGTTGAGCCGCTGACCGACATCTACAAACGCTTTGATAGCGCGGGAATCTCACTCGGTGCGTTATCACCTGAAGCGCACGAAGCCTTGGCCATTGCGATGAACCGTTTAGGCGCACGCTCAAACTCGGGCGAAGGTGCCGAAGATCCTTCACGTTACGGCACCGAAAAAATGTCGAAAATCAAGCAAATTGCTTCAGGGCGTTTTGGCGTTACCGCACACTATCTGCGTAATGCTGAAGTACTACAGATCAAGGTAGCGCAAGGCGCGAAGCCTGGAGAAGGTGGCCAGTTACCCGGCCATAAGGTTGATTTAACCATTGCTAAATTGCGTCATTCTGTACCGGGTGTGACCTTGATTTCACCGCCCCCACACCATGACATCTACTCGATTGAGGACTTGGCACAGTTGATTTATGACTTAAAACAAGTCAACCCCAATGCATTGATTTCAGTAAAGTTAGTGGCCGAACCGGGCGTCGGTACCATCGCCGCAGGTGTGGCTAAAGCCTATGCTGACCTGATCACTATTTCAGGTTATGACGGTGGCACAGGTGCCAGCCCTATCACCTCTGTTAAGTATGCTGGCAATCCATTTGAAATGGGTCTGGCAGAAACGCATCAGGTTTTACGCGCTAATGACCTGCGTGGTCAAGTTGTGGTTCAAGCAGACGGTGGCTTAAAAACCGGTCTTGACGTGATCAAATCGGCCATCTTGGGCGCAGAATCCTTTGGTTTTGGCACCGCCCCGATGATTGCCCTAGGCTGTAAATATCTGCGCATCTGCCATTTGAACACCTGCGCTGTTGGCGTAGCAACCCAAGACGAGCGTTTACGTAAGGAACATTTTATTGGCTTACCCGAAATGGTGATGAACTATTTTGAGTTTGTAGCTGAAGAAACCCGTGAATGGATGGCAAAACTTGGTGTTCGCTCATTAGGCGAATTGGTTGGCCGTGTTGATTTGTTGAAAGTGATCGACAACCCGCTCACCGATAAACAGCGCAATCTCGACTTAACACCGATTATTTCCGATGGTGGCGTGCCGGCTGACAAACCTCAGACCGTTCAGGTTAAACGCAACAACCCTTGGGACAAGGGCGAAATTGCAGAACAAATGGTCGAACAAGTCTTACCGGCCATTGAAAATAAAACCGGTGGGATTTTCAACTTCCATCTTGTCAACACTGGGCGCTCTATTGGTGCAAGAGTCGCGGGCGAGATTGCCCAACGCTACGGCAATAACGGCATGAAATCCGCCCCCATTACGCTAAAACTCACCGGCATTGCAGGTCAGTCGTTTGGTGTGTTTAACGTCGATGGCTTAAATCTTCACCTAGAAGGCGATGCCAATGACTATGTTGGTAAAGGCATGGCCGGTGGCGAAATCGTCGTTACCCCGCCAAAAGGCTATGTGTTTGATCCTAAAAACACACCGATTGTCGGCAACACCTGTTTATACGGCGCAACCGGCGGTAAATTATTTGCTCACGGCACGGGTGGTGAACGTTTTGCCGTGCGGAACTCGGGCGCTACCGCCGTCGTTGAAGGACTGGGCGACCACGGTTGTGAATACATGACCGGCGGTGTTGTTGTCAGCTTGGGTGATGTTGGGGTTAACTTTGGTGCAGGCATGTCCGGTGGTATGGCGTTTATACTTGATATGAACCGCACCTTGCCTGACCGCCTGAATACCGAAATGGTTGAAGCGATTCGTGTTGACACTGAAAACACCGAAGAATACCGTCACTATCTGAAATCGCTGCTGAAAGACTATGTTGAAAAAACGCACAGCCCTTGGGGACAAGAAGTGCTGAATCATTTCAGCCAATATGTCGGCCATTTCTGGTTAGTTAAATCGCGGGCGATTGATGTCGATAGCCTATTACGCTTGTTTGCAAATCAAGCAGCTTAAGGCCTGAAAGGAACACTAAAATGCCAAATGTTAGACAATTTTTAGAACTGGATCGCCAATTACCCAATAAATTGGCTGCCAATGATCGCAAACAAAACTTTGAAGAAATCTACAGTGGATTTGACCCTGCAGCCGCGATGGCGCAGGCGGACCGCTGTTTGCACTGCGGCAACCCCTATTGCGAGTGGGCGTGCCCAGTCCACAATTACATCCCCAACTGGTTGAAGCTGGTTGCCGAGGGCAATGTCATGGAAGCGGTTGAGCTATCGCACAAAACCAACTCCTTACCGGAAATGTGTGGCCGCATCTGCCCGCAAGATCGCTTATGTGAACAAGCCTGTACCCTAAATGATACCAACTTCGGAGCCGTTACGATTGGGGCGGTGGAAAAGTATATTACCGATACCGCCATCGCATCGGGCTGGACACCGGATTTATCCGATGTGGTCAAAACCGATAAAAAAGTCGCCATTGTTGGCGCAGGGCCTGCGGGATTAGCCGCGGCAGATATTTTGATTCGTAACGGTGTTCAACCCGTCGTTTTTGATAAACAGCCGGAAATTGGTGGCTTACTGACCTTTGGTATCCCACAATTTAAACTGGACAAAGAACTGATTAAATATCGCCGTAGTGTATTTGAGAAAATGGGCGTTGAATTCCGCTTGGGAATTGAAATTGGCAAAGATATTCAGTTTGCCGACCTGATCAATCAGTATGATGCGGTTTTCCTCGGCATGGGAACCTATAAGCCGATGATGGGTGGCTTCCCGGGTGAAGACTTACCGGGCGTATATAAGGCACTGGATTTCTTGGTCGGCAATGTTAAAAACGAGCTAGGCTATGAACAAACACCCGAGCCATTTGTCAGTATGCAAGGTAAGCGTGTCGTCGTGCTGGGCGGTGGTGACACCACGATGGACTGCACACGCACCTCCATTCGCCAGGGTGCGAATGAAGTCTATTGTGTTTATCGTCGTGACGAAGCCAATATGCCCGGCTCACGCGCCGAAGTCGCCAACGCAAAAGAAGAAGGCGTGCAGTTTAAGTTTAACCTAGCACCCGTTGAAATTATCGGTAACGGCAAGGTTGAGGGTATTAAAGTCATCGAAACACGCCTGGGTGAACCGGATGCGAATGGCCGTCGTCGTGCCGAAACCGTCGCGGGTAGCGAAAAAGTGATTGACTGTGACGCGGTAATTGTCGCGTTTGGTTTCCAGCCGAATCCACCGGCTTGGTTCCAAGACTTTGGTATTCAGGTTAATAATTGGCAGGGTGTCATTGCGTCGGAGAGCAGTCTATACCCTTTCCAAACCACCAATCCAAAAGTATTTGCGGGCGGTGACATGGTAAGAGGTTCAAGTCTGGTAGTTCATGCGATTGCCGAAGCTCGTACGGCGGCAGAAGGTATTTTAGACTTCCTTGAAGTTTAAAATACCCAGTTTATGAGACAAAAAAGGCACAGATATGTGCCTTTTTTATTTAAACTAAAGTAACGCAGGGCAGGGTTTTCACAAGATCGCTTTTAAAGGCGATCCCACTACCCGCTGAGAACGCATTTGTTTTGACATTAGAAAAAAACAGGAGGACTGCAATTTTGTGACCTGTTAAAACTAGAACTAATAAACATCCAACTGAATACGTTTTAACTGCTTTGCCTCTAACCAGGCCTGGTCAGCCGCCTCGATCTCCCAGTTATACTGCTTGCACCAAACCAATTTAATTGCCTGCTCTATCCCTTTTGCTAAACCCGTCTTATCCCCGCAAACATACAAGGTCGCACCCGCTTGCCATAACTCAAGCCAGCTTTGATTCTGTAACAGTAAATCCTGTACATAAGACTTATGAACTTGATCGCGTGAAAAGACCGTCAACAAATCAAGAGCACCCTGTTGCTGCCAAGCCTCAAGCATTGACTGACACAAAAAGCGACTAGCTCGATGAGTTTCACCAAAATAAAGCAGGTTTTTGGAGTGTGCGCCCTCCATGATTCGTTGTTGCATAAAGCCAATAAACGGTGCTAGACCCGTGCCTGCCGCCATCATAACAATCGGAGTATTCAAAGATTCCGGAACTCGAAAATGCGGATTAGGCTTAATTTCAACTTGTAATAAATCACCCAGTCGAACCTGAGACATGAAGTCCGATGTCACCCCAACCCGCTGCCTATCCTCTCGCTGAAAACGAATAGCCTTATACAACAGATGAATTTCATCGGGATAAGCTAAGGGCGAACTGGCAATCGAATAATAACGAGGCGCAAGCGGGCTTAGCAAGGCTAAGAACTCAACACCTAACTCACAGAGATCAGGAAAAGCTATTAACAAATCAACAATATCGCGGTTCTGAGCATAGGCTTGCATTTCAGCGCGAGACGACCAGGCCTGGTAGTTATATTGTCGAACTAATTTATTTAAGATAGCTGGATCAAGCAATGTCAGCTCAAGATAATCGGTTAAAGCCTGCTCTACCGTAACCTCTCCTTGACGTCGTAGAGAAACTAAATGATTGGGCTGCAAACCCAACATACCCATTAAGCGGGTAACCAACGAAGAGGGATTTTTACCCTTTACAGTCAACCAATCACCCGCTTGATAATCAAGCTTCTGATCAGCTTTTAGCTTTAGAAGAAAACTCGGCGCATCCTTATCAAAAGGCGTTAAGTTTATTTGGTCTAATACACTCAGCAACATTTAAAACTAAAATTCAAGCACGAAAATAATCTATCGCAATCATTACCAAGGGCGCACTGACTAAAATCGTAACGGCAGACATTAAGCCTGCAATCAAACCAATACCCAAATGAGGCAAAAAATTATTTTGTTTAATTTCGACCTGTTCGATTTGGCGTTCTACGCCATTCAGAATGTCCAGTTGTCGCTTTAAAAGTGCATTTAGGGTTTGGATTTGTTTAAAAAGTAACTTCTGTTCGTCCTCAAATTGAGTTTTAGATTTGCGTGTAAATTGGTCAATCGCGCGCGTTTGTCGTCCCATATCACGCAGTTGCTCATTTAACTGACCAATCGATGCATCCATTTGACGCACCAGATTCTCTATCGCTTCTTTGTCTTGCTTTAACCAATCAAAGTCAGCAGGCAACATATCGGACATATCTAAATCACTAAAAAAACTCTCATTAGTTGATTTAGGGGCCGCTCTATTTCGCCGCATTGCCTGTTCAAGTAACGCACTTTTTGAGCCGAGTGGTTCGACCGTCCTCATATCAATGGCCATGCTACTTTCCTTTGATGTTTTAAAATGTTAAAGCTTTGCAAAATGCTTTGATTAACTTGCAACTATTCATTTAAGTCGTCACGAGGTTACAAACTACTTATATATCAGGGGCTAGACAATACGAGCAAAACTTATACCAATCAAAAATTTACATAATTACAATCGTTTTTGTATTCTAGCAGAAAAAATTTAAACACTCAGTAAGAAAGCCACTATTTCTGCATAAATTAAGCCCGTAAACCACATAAATAAACAAATACCAAAAGACTAAACTATAAACTCGAAAATACTTGCACCACCTAATCACCCCCTTTATGATTAGATTTTTAATTTAACAAGGTTCAATACACAAATGCAGCGTAATCAGTTTATCGACTTTATCCGTGAAGTCGGCGTCTTGAAATGGGGCGAATTCACACTTAAATCAGGCCGTATCAGCCCCTATTTCTTCAATGCAGGGTTATTTAATACAGGGGCTCACCTTGACCAACTTTCAAAGGCTTATGCTGATGCCATTGCTGAGTCAGGTGTCGAATTTGATGTACTATTTGGCCCAGCCTACAAGGGAATCCCTCTTGCAGCGACCACCAGCGTCGCACTTGCACGAGATCATGGCATCAATAAACCCTATGCCTTTAACCGCAAAGAAATCAAGGATCATGGCGAAGGCGGACAAATTGTCGGTCATGCGTTAAAGGGGAAAATTTTAATCATTGACGACGTGATTACCGCTGGAACGGCTATTCGTGAATCAATTGACCTAATCCACCAACACGGTGCCACACCTGCAGGCGTAGTTGTCGCTTTGGATAGGATGGAACGTGGTCAAGGGGCTCACTCGGCGATTCAAGAAGTAGAACAACAATATGGATTACCCGTCATGAGTATTCTTAATCTAAACGACCTGATCAACTACTTAAGTCAAAGCAGTGACAATCCAGATGCACTTAAAGCAATGCAAGCTTACCGCGATAGCTATGGCGTGAAATAATTGACGAACCTAAACGCCTCAAAAGTGCGGCAGCTTTTACTCTGGCGCCATGCAAAATCAGACTGGTCGAACCCGCAGTTAATCGACCACGACCGACCGCTTGCCCCAAGGGGTAAGCGTGCTGCTAAAATGATAGCTCGCTGGATTATTGAAAATGATCGGCTACCAGACAAAATTTTATGCTCTTCTGCAAAACGAACTCAGCAAACTCTAAAACGACTTGAAAACGCCCTACCCGCTCTTCAGTTTGACCTAGTAGCTGAACTCTATCATGCAGAAATCGAAACCCTGTTGGAAATGATCGAAAATACAGACCCAACCGTTAAACGCCTGATGCTGGTTGGCCATAACCCTGGATTTGAGGCGCTGGTATTAGCGCTTCAAAAACGAGAAAACGGGCTTGAACTAAGCAGTGAAAAGATCATGCCAACCGGTGCCATAGCCGAGTTTAACTGGCTAGGCAACTGGTCGGATGGGCTTAATAGCGATATTCAGTTACAACAGATCATACGCCCGCGTGACTTAATCCACAGCAGTCAAGGATAAAATCACACAAACCAGGCCTGGTAAATCAATGCCAAGCCTACCATGACGGTAATCAGTTCAAATGCCCGCTTCACCAAACGATTGCCCTTAACAATTGAGAGATGCGCTCCTAAATAGCCGCCAATAAGCGAACCCAGAATCAGAGCCGGCAACCAACTCCACTGTATATCACCCAGTAAACCTAGCGTTAACGCACCGGTACCATTCCAGAATATCCCCACCAAAACCAAGGTATAAGCCACGGCCGCTTTATAATCTAGACCAAACCAACGCACCAGCCATAAAGTCACAAACAAGCCTGTGCCGGAGGTTAATGAGCCATTTAATACGCCAATGAATAAAATCATGGCGCCACCAATAAAATAGCCCACCCATTCACGGTTTTGATGCTTGGAAACTTGACCCAGTTCAGGTTTTAGCCATGAATACACCCCCAAACTCAAGGTTAACACCCCTAACGCCAGCGTCGCTAAACGCTCATCCACCTGTAAAATCCAACTAGCGCCCAATACCACGCCCGGTAAACCGCAGGCAAGAATAAACAACGCAAAACGCCAATCAAGCGTTGAACTTCGCCAATGTCGTGCCGTTGCCCCCAAACCTAAAAAGACACTGGCAACTTTATGCGTCGCTAACGCAACACCAAACGGCAAACCTAAAAAAAGTAAAGCCGGTAACTGTAGCAACCCCGCACCACCCCCTGCCAAGGCTGACAAAAGATTCGCCACCAAAGAAATGACGAACAAAATAATTTGATCTAACAAGCAAACTCCAGCGCATAAAAATAAAAAACCAGGCAGGGTTTTACACCAGGCCTGGTTTAGCAAACAAAATAGACCGCTTATCGGGCAGTAATGAGTGTACCGACACCTTCATCAGTAAAGACTTCAAGCATTACCGCATGATCAACACGGCCATCGACAATATGTGCCGCCTTAACTCCACCCTGAACCGCATCTAATGCACATTGAATTTTAGGTAACATGCCGCCATAAATGGTGCCGTCCGCAATCAACTCATCGACCATTTTGGCATTCAACCCGGTGAGTAATTCACCCTGTTTATTCAACAAGCCTGCGGTATTAGTCAATAACATTAACTTTTCTGCTTGCAGCGCTTCAGCAACCTTACCCGCCACTAGATCGGCATTGATATTATAAGAACACCCCTGTTCATCAACACCAACGGGGGCAATGACCGGTATAAAATCACCTTGAATCAGCATATCAATCACACCGGTATTGATTCTTGAAACCTCACCGACGTGACCTATGTCAATAATTTCAGGTGCATCCATATCAGGGGTATGTTTGGTCACCTTTAATTTCTTGGCCATAATCAAATTGCCATCCTTACCGGTTAAACCTACCGAATTACCGCCATGCTGGTGGATCAGGTTAACAATCTCTTTGTTAACCAATCCACCCAGCACCATCTCAACAATATCCATGGTTTCGGTATCGGTAACCCGCATCCCTTGAACAAACTCTGACTCCTTACCAACTCGTTTCAGCAAATCACCAATTTGAGGGCCGCCGCCATGCACCACCACCGGATTCATACCAACCAATTTCATCAACACAATATCGCGTGCAAAACTTGCCATCAGATGATCTTCAGTCATCGCATTACCACCATACTTAACCACAATCGTTTTGCCGGAAAATCGTTGGATATAAGGAAGGGCTTCGGCTAACACCGAAGCGATGTTTTGCGCTTGGTCTTTATTTAGATTCATGGTTTTTTGCACTCTCATGGCCAGTTCGCCTGTTAATTGGTTAATGAAAATGGTATTTTACCTAGAATTAATGCAAATAATATAGGAACTCAAAAAATGCGTCTATTCGCTGGCCTAATTCTCTTAGCTTTACTTAGTGCTTGCGCCAGCAAGCCAACTAAAAACACAGGAGCCATTCAATTTCATAGCCAAGAACAAGCCATAGCAACCCTAGCCCAGGCACTCGAAGACGAAGGATTTATTACCAAACCGCTTAACAGTCAGCAACTAGAAGTTTTTTATGGCAACCATGCTTACATTATGGAACCACGCATCCGCCCCAACCAGCTTAGCAGAATCATCGTAAGTCAGGTCTATCCTGTTAAACCGCAACATATCAATAATCCTGAGTTATTTGTTACCTTGTCACGTCTTAACAACCATTTAACCTGTGCTAAATACCTTATGCAACCGGGTAACAAGGCGGCAGAAGTTCAATCATCCATCACTTTCATTGATGAAAAGTTGGACATTCGAGAAGTGACTTTATTTATGAATTGGATGCAAACAAGTGTCCAGAATGCCAGTTCATTAGTTCCTCCTGGCACGCTGGATATGTTTGAATTTTAGCTTTGGTTTGAACGAAACCTAAAGTGGTCTCTAATCACGGAAATTATTAAACTGCAAAGGACGCTCAAAATCCTCTTGAGCCTTCAATAACGCAATGGCTTCTTGCAAGTCATCGCGTTTTTTTCCGGTTACACGCACAGAATCACCTTGAATCTGTGCCTGAACTTTTAACTTGGCATCTTTCAACAACTTAATAATTTTTTTGGCTACGGGTGCATCTAAACCTTGATGAACAATCACACTCTGCTTCGCAGTTTTAAGTTGAACATCAGGCTCTTTTAGTTCTATTGCACGTAAATCAATACCGCGCTTGCTCAGCTTAGAAGTTAATACGTTATACATTTGATCAAGTTGAAATTCAGACTCCGTGTTCATTTTGATCTCTAACTCTTTTAGCTCAAAATATGAATCCGTTCCCTTAAAATCAAACCGAGTAGTTACTTCCTTATTGGCCTGATCCACCGCATTGGTGAGCTCATGTTTATCCACTTCTGAAACAATATCAAATGAAGGCATACCTTTTTCCTTTAAAGCCAAATCCGATATTTTATCAATCTTGGGCTTTATCAGTCATTTTTTTAAGGTTGTCATTAATTTTAAACAAAACAATTAACAGTTCGCACCATATTCTGACGCCAATCGCCCCAAAAACAATAATCAACAACCCCATAATAAAACTCTGTGCAAACATCGCCCCTACACCGGATATCACCACCAAGCCAAGTAGCAACCAATAGACCGCTGTAATAATTTTTGGGGTTAACATCGCATCAAAAAAGAATATAGATTTAATCACGTAACGCCTCCTTCTTAGGTCGTTTAACTGTCAAAATACCGACGCCGATCATGACCAACACAAAGCCAAAAAAATGTGAGTAGGTAAAAGGCTCTGCCAAAATCCAAACAGCCAAAGCCACCGTAAATAGCGGACCCAGACTACCTACAATTCCAGTTTGCGCAGGACCCAATCGTGCAATCGCTTCAGAGATCATAAAGCTTGGAATCACCGTACTAAAGATCGCTAATAAAAATGTCCAAAGTAGTATATCGGCATTCAATGTAAATTGGCTAAAATCCAACCTAAAACTAAAAAATATAATGACCCAGATACAGGCTGCAATCATCGCCCAACTCGTAAACCATTGACTACCCACCTCAGCAATGAGTTTTCGACTGAACAAAACATAAAATGCAAAACTCAAGGCAGCCAAAGCCACTAACATGGTTCCAAACGCCACACCCTCGCCATAAAAACTGGCCTCTTGAGCGTAGATTAACCAAATTCCCAGATAAGAAAAAATCAAGGCTATTACAATTTTTCGAGTTAAAGCTTGCTTAAAAAATAAAGCACCCAGTATTGCCACCATAATCGGATAGGTGAACAAGGTTAAGCGCTCCAACTGGGCTGAAATAAGTTCTAGACCCAATAAATCAAGCCAAGAGGATAAAAAATAACCGACAAACCCAAGCGCAATCAGTTTAAGCCAAAGCCCTAAAGGTTGCTGCCTAGCTTTAGCAGGGTGTTGATGCCAGAGCCACCAAGCAATAGCTGCATAAACCGGTAATGCCATTAACATTCTTAGCAGCATCACGCTATCCGCATCTGAACCTGCTTGATAAGCCAATTTAATAAAGATCGACTTAATTGAAAACAATAAAGTCCCCGTAACCGCTAGCAAAAACCCTACCCAATAATAATGCGCTGTCACGCTCGCTTCCTTAATTTATAAATTAATTTGATAAGTAGGTCTATTTTATTTGTTGATTAGCAAAACTTTCATTTAATTTAAGAAACTGTTTTGTATAATGCAAAGTCAAAAGGTAATTTATTCACGCGGTAACAAGGAAGCGCTGACTTATGAAATTTCGTTTTCCCGTCGTCATTATTGATGAAGATTTTCGTTCTGAAAACGCCTCTGGGCTTGGCGTTCGTGCACTAGCAGAAGCCATTGAAAAAGAAGGGCTAGAAACCCTAGGCGTAACCAGTTTTGGCGATACAGCAATGATTGCACAGCAGCAAAACCGTGCATCCTGCTTTATTCTCTCGATTGACGACGACGAGTTTACTGATGAAACCCTTAAAGATGGTGCGATTGAAAAGCTTAGACTGTTTGTAGGCGAAATCCGTCATCGTAATGCTGACATTCCGATTTTCTTGTATGGAGAAACCCGCACTTCACGCCATATTCCGAATGATGTCCTCAAAGAACTGCATGGCTTTATCCATATGTTTGAAGACACCCCCGAATTTGTCGCGCGTCATATCATCCGTGAAGCACGGGTATATCTTGAAGGCCTACCCCCTCCCTTTTTTCGTGCGCTCACGGCCTATGCAGCAGATGGTTCCTACTCTTGGCATTGCCCTGGGCATTCAGGGGGTGTCGCCTTTCTTAAAAGCCCGGTGGGGCAAATGTTTCATCAGTTTTTTGGTGAAAACATGCTGCGCGCCGATGTATGTAATGCGGTAGATGAACTGGGACAGCTTTTAGATCACACCGGTGCGGTCGCCGCTTCTGAACAAAATGCTGCGCGTATTTTTGGTGCGGATCATCTTTTCTTTGTAACTAACGGCACCTCAACCTCCAACAAAATCGTTTGGCACGCTAACGTAGCGGATGATGACATTGTCGTGGTTGACCGCAACTGTCACAAGTCAGTACTTCATTCAATCATTATGACGGGTGCGGTACCGGTGTTCTTAATGCCAACACGCAACCACTTTGGCATTATTGGGCCGATTCCAAAATCCGAGTTTAGTCCTGAAACGATCCGAGAAAAAATCAAAGCCAACCCTTTGGTGAAAGACGTCAATGCCAAACCTCAAATGCTAACAATTACCCAAAGCACCTATGATGGCATCTTGTACAACGTTGATACTATTAAGAAAACCCTTGGCGAATCAATCGAAAACCTACATTTCGATGAGGCGTGGCTACCCCATGCCACCTTCCACGAATTCTACAAAGGCATGCATGCGATTGGCCGTGACACCAATCGCTCAGAAGGCCCTATGGTTTATGCCTGTCAATCGACTCACAAGCTGCTCGCGGGCTTAAGTCAAGCCAGCCAAATCTTAGTGCAAGAATCAGATAAGCGCCACTTAGATCGTGGGCGTTTTAACGAAGCCTATTTAATGCATGTATCAACCAGTCCACAATATGCCATTATTGCCAGCTGCGACGTTGCCGCAGCAATGATGGAGCCACCAGGAGGCACGTCACTGGTCGAGGAATCCATTGCCGAAGCCCTCGACTTCCGTCGTGCCATGCGTAAAGTGGATGAGGAATTTGGTGACTCTTGGTGGTTCAAGGTCTGGGGACCCGATCAATTAGCTGATGAAGGCATTGGGGAGCGTGATGATTGGATGTTACGAGCCGATGATGACTGGCATGGTTTTGATAATGTTGTCAATAACTTCAATATGCTTGACCCCATTAAGGCCACCATCATTACACCAGGCCTAGCAGTAAATGGTAACTTTTCAGACAATGGCATTCCTGCTGCCATAGTAACGCGTTACTTGTCTGAACATGGCGTTATTGTTGAAAAAACCGGGCTCTACTCTTTCTTTATTATGTTCACCATTGGTATTACCAAAGGCCGCTGGAATACGCTGGTAACTGCACTTCAACAATTTAAAGACGACTATGATCGCAACATGCCACTATGGCGGGTTTTGCCCGGGTTTATTGCTAAATATCCCCGCTATGAGCGTATTGGATTAAAAGATTTGTGTGATTCTATTCATGGTATGTATCGTGAAAATGACGTCGCGCGACTCACTACAGAAATGTACACCTCACATATGGAACCTGCGATGAAACCTGCAGACGCCTATGCAAAAATGGTGCACAACCAAATTGAACGTGTTGAAGTGGACGACCTTGAAGGTCGGATTACGTCGGTGCTGCTAACACCTTACCCACCTGGTATTCCGCTGTTAATCCCTGGAGAAAGGGTTAATAAAAAAATATTGGATTATTTACGTTTTGCGCAAAACTTTAATGAAAAATTCCCCGGCTTTGAAACAGACATTCATGGTTTGGTTCAAGAAGAGAGGGATGGCAAACTGATTTATGCCATGGATTGTGTCAAACTATAAACGCAAGTAGCCAATCAAAAAAGCCCGCATCACTGCGGGTTTTTTGCTATTTAAAACTAAGGTATTCGCTGTTTTTACTCAATTTACTTGCCTATCAGGAGTAGAATTTTGTATTTATTAATGACGAAATCAATTATGCTCAACTTTAAATTCAAGCTGATTGCCCTGTCTTTAGTTTTTGGCCTACTCCTTGTAATGGGAACGGTGACCACCAATCACTATATGCTAAAAAATAGCCTGATCGAATATGTCGATCAGCGTGACCAGCAACACCTTAAACGCATCAAGAACAATATCCAATTTGTATTGGAAGAAAAAGGTCAAGACAATCTCAGCTTTATTGACATGATCACTTGGAAAAAAATTGTAGCGGTATCAACACGGGTTGACTTTACAGAAACCTTTGTGCCGGTAGATATGTTTCTGCAATACCCTTTTTCCGAATTTAAGCAACGCCACCCAGACCTTGCAGAACAGCGCTTAAGCCTGGTAGATACTAACCAGGCCTGCATGTTTGGTCGCCCTACCGAAGAACGTACTCTTTATATTCCAATTGAAATTAACAATCAAACGATTGGGTATATTGGATATAGTCACAGAGCGGAGCTTACAGAAGCTATCGATATCCAACTGGCCGAAAGACAACGTGCATTGTTGACGGTCGGCGTCATTATTGTCGTACTTCTATCCGGTCTGCTGCTTCTGCCTTTTGGTCACTACTTCATCAAACCCATTCAATCTATTACCGAAGGAATGCGCCAACTTACTTCCGGGCACTTTGATACGCGCCTTGAAGTGAACCGCCGAGACGAGTTAGGCCAGCTACAGCAAGACTTTAATCAATTGGCAATAAGTCTTGAAAAAAACCTGCAAAGTCGCAACCAATGGATTGCTGATATTTCACACGAACTGCGCACCCCTCTAACGATTTTACGGGGAGATATTGAAGCACTTCGCGATGGTGTCCGCCCCCTGAACAGCGACAACTTAGATTTACTTCACAGCGAAGTATTGCACCTAAATCGTTTGGTTGATGACCTTTACCAAATTACGCTAAGCGATGTGGGCGGCCTACAATATCAAATGGTGCCATTGGAATTTGGATTGCTGCTAAAACAAACCCTTGAACCTTTCCATTACCTTGCGAAAGAAAAGGGATTAAGATTAATCGTAAATCTGCCCAAAGAGCCGATTAAAATCTGTGGTGATGCCGACCGTTTACAACAAATGATCACCAACTTGGTTAACAACAGCATCGCTTATACTGATGCCCCGGGGCAAATTAAACTGTCCTTGTTCAAAACCAATAAACAACTTAAACTTGCGATTGAAGACTCAGCACCGGGAGTCAGCGATGAAGCGCTGGCGCGTTTGTTTGAACGTTTTTATCGCGCAGAAGCATCCCGAAACCGCCGATTTGGTGGAGCGGGAATTGGGTTAGCCTTAGTAGAACAAATTGTCCAAGCACATCAAGGCACTATTAGTGCCGATAAAAGTTCGATGGGCGGGCTTCTTATTCAAATTGAATTGCCCTTGTAGGCAGGAGAAACGTGATGAACATTCTTATTATCGAAGACGAAAAACGTATTGCAGATCTATTAACTGATTATTTAAAAATGAGTGACTACCAAGTTTCTCATTTAAACACTGGGATCAATGCAGTTGAAACGATCAAAGAAACCCAACCTGATCTAGTTCTACTCGATATTATGCTTCCCGGCATGGATGGCTTAGAAATCTGCAAACAAGTCCGTAAAACGTCTCAAGTACCGATCATCATGGTCTCTGCCAGAGTTGAAGAACTCGATAGAATACTCGGTCTAGAAATTGGAGCAGATGACTATATTTGCAAACCTTTCAGCCCTCGTGAAGTGGTGGCACGAGTAAAAGCCGTGCTAAGACGCCACTATGAACTGCAAGCGCCAACCGACTGGCTACTCGATGAATCACGCTCTCAAGTTCAATACCAACAAAAAAGTGTCGCCCTAACTTCGGTTGAGTTTGCGCTATTCCATGTACTGTTTGAACACCCAGGACAAATTTTTTCACGCACCCAACTGATGAGTCGGATCTATCAAGACGGCCGAGTAGTATCTGATCGTACCGTTGACAGCCATATTAAAAAATTACGACAAAAACTGCACCAGGCCTGGCCAGATGATGAAGTCATCCACTCAGTC
This sequence comes from Thiomicrospira microaerophila, assembly GCF_023278225.1. Classification (GTDB taxonomy): domain Bacteria; phylum Pseudomonadota; class Gammaproteobacteria; order Thiomicrospirales; family Thiomicrospiraceae; genus Thiomicrospira; species Thiomicrospira microaerophila_A. The sequence goes on along the minus strand of NZ_CP070959.1, from coordinate 200,416 downwards.
TATGGTATAGGTTATAAGTTTGAAATTCTTGAAAACGAATCCTAGTAGCTTGTCGGCTTTAAGCCCAATTGATTCAGTAAACTTTTAGAAACAAAACGAGCTTGCGCCAATACAGCGGTTAACAAATAACCACCGGTTGGCGCTTCCCAATCCAACATCTCCCCGACCGCAAAACAGCCAGGATAACCACTAATTTCACCCTCTGGCGTTAAGCTATCAAACTTCAGACCACCCGCACTGCTAATCGCTTCAGTGACTGGGCGCGGCTTAAGCAAGGTCAACGGATAACACTTAAGCAATGCAACTGAATCAACTGGATCATGCAACCGCTCAGGTGTTAATTTCTCTCGCAACAAACCAAGCCGAATGGCATCTATACCCGCACGTTTAAAAACATTCGACAATGACAACTTAGTTCGCGGCTTGGCCAGTCGCTGCAACAAATCTGCGGCCGTGCAATCCGGCATCAAATCAAGCGATACCTGCAGACTTTCATTTGCTAACAATGCGTCTCGAATTGGGCGAGACAATGCGTAAATCAAGCTGCCCTCAATACCCTGCTCGGTTATTAAACACTCGCCCTTTTGTAACCAGGCCTGGTTATTGTGCGTCTTAACCTCTAAACGCACCGACTTCAAAGGCTGCCCTGCAAACCTTTCCTTAAACACCGGAGACCAACTCACATCAAACCCGCAATTTGCCGGCAAAAATGGACTAATTTGCTCCAAAGAAAAGGCCTTAACCCATTCACCATTTGAACCCAAATTCGGCCAACTAGCGCCCCCCAATGCCAAGATGCATCGATCAGCCTCAATTAGCTTTTCACCCAGCGGAGTGTGAAAAACCAATGATTTTTGATACCACCCCTGCCAGCGATAACGCATCGAAAAATCTACGCCCTGGCGACGCAATCGCCGAAGCCAAGCTCGCAAAAGCGGCGCAGCCTTCATATCCTGCGGATAAACTCTACCAGAGCTGCCCACAAAAGTAGAAATGCCAAAACCCTCAACCCAAGCTCGCACCGCATGAGGTGGAAAGTCAAGAATCCATGACTCCAGCTTCTCTCTATCAGTTCCATAAGCCGCCAAAAAATCCTCAAGAGGCTGCGCATGAGTGATATTTAAACCACCCCGACCGGCCTGCAAAAACTTGCGCCCAACCGAAGGCATTGCATCATAAATGGTGACCTTCAGTTCAGGGTGTTTTGACAGGATCTCAGCAGCCATTAAACCACCCGGTCCGCCACCAATAATTGCAATCTGCTTCATCTTCATTCTCAAAGTTTTTGAGCATTATAACGAAAAAGCCCCGAATAAATCGGGGCTTTAGACGATTTGTCAGATATCCAATTAATCTACCGCATTACCCAAATCAAGGCCTCTTAACTCACGATAAATATGACGTGCATTACCTGCATAAGTCTGTGCATAAACCTCACGATGACTAAACTGAGATTGATCAATATTTTCTGCATCACGCAGGCTACCACCCTGACCAATCACTTCTTGAACCTTTTTATGCATCCATTTTAAATAGTCATAAGTATCACGTTTGACTGTCGCCATATCAGTAGGCACACCATGACCCGGTACAATAATGGTGCCTTCTGGTGTAAAGTCCATAAACCGTTCAAAAGTCTTAACCCAAGCTTGGGTATCCGTATAGCTAAATAAGGCAAGCATGCGACTTTCATAAGCATTATCACCGGGGAAGATCACATTTCGCGATGGAACGTAAACCGTGGTTGAACCCGGTGTATGGCCTTTTCCAAAATAAAGAAGCTGAACTTTCTCGCCACCACCAACATCAATTTCCATCTTGTCATCAAACACGGTAAAGTGTTCAGAAATATCATAAGCCGGTGCTGTCAGTTGGTAACCCACTGCATTAGACCAACGCTCCTTGATAATATCCCAGCTTGCACTAAAGTCTGCATGCGCTTGACGATTAGAATAGAAGTTACGCACGCCCATGTCATACCAATAACTTGAACCAAGATGAGCATGGCCTTGATGATTTTCCACTGCAACCCATTTTACTGGCTTATTAGTATGGAGCTTGATACGCTCATGCAAGGCCTTGGCAAGCGCAGGGTTAGCACCTCCATTTAAAACAAACACGCCATCTTCAAAGATAATGAAACTGAGGTTATTATTCAAACCAAAGTTACTGGGGTTATGCCAAATTAAGCTACCAACCACGGTATAAACGCCGTCCGTTACCTTTACTTCTTCAGGAATGTGCGCGCGCGGCCCTAAATAACCAGCTTGGCGCTCTGCTCGTTCAAGCTCCGCAATATAATGCCTGAGTGCATTAGCTAATGGATCGCTAGCTAAAGCTGCGCCAGAACCCATTAAGGCTGCGCCTCCAAATAAAAACTGTCTTCTTTTCATGGTATCGTCCTTTTATTTTAAGTATTAGGATTGGTGGCGATTGCTGACCATCCTGATTGAATTAGCTCATCTTGGTAAGCTAAAAGAGGTTTAGGGAGCACGCCATCCAAATGAAGCTGAACCATGCGGAGAACACTACCAAACGCCAGCGAAGCCGCAATCAGCAAATCCATTTGACGAACCACTCCCTGTTCAATGCCCTGCGCAATAACATCACGCAACAACATAAAAGGCTTTGAAGAGCATAAGCTCCCGGATTCAGGTAAAAAAGTTTGATGCCGTGCTAACAACATAAACGCCATCACTGATGGATAATCGATGCTAAATTGAAACAACCATTTAACTAACGCTTGATAACGCTCAAAGCAACCTGTATGGCTCTCAACAATTTGTTGTTCACGCCAGTAAACCTCTTCAGTTAAGCGCTGTACCAACGCTTCAGCTAAGCCTTGCTTGTCTCCAAAGTGCTTGTAGATACTACCGATGCTCACACCGGAATGGGCCACCAAATCTGGCACTGAGGTATTAAAATAACCCTTTTCAACAAACAGCTCCAGAGCCGAATTTAAAACCTTAACTTGAAGTTTAGAACCGTCTAGATGTTGAAAAAAATCCATTTTCATTAGAATAAACCATCAGTAGAATGAACCTTCATTCTAGTTCAAAACGCTGCACAGCGGCAAGCCGATCTTATGCAAAAACTATGAAACTTGAGCGCGACTACCCATAAGCAAAAAATTAAATTTGCATAAAAATATTTAATTGCCTATAATCCACTTGCTTTATCTCATGCTCTCTCATTAGTGACGACTTATTATCTCTGCCATCTATGCGCAGATTGATTTCGCTAGACCGAGGGCCATACGGAGCTCGGGAACTTTTAAATGGTTTTTAACCCATTTCTTACTTTCTTATTGCATTTATCCAGTGCTGATTTCTGCCTGTTAGGCGCGTGATCTTTTTCTGGAGTTCATGCCAGACAGCCGTTTTTCCGTTGAATGAGCCATAAGCATTTTTTAATGGTATAAAAAAGGAAAATCCCTATGAGCGAAACCACTGTAGATGTGACATTTGAAAGTTTTAATTTAATTCCCCAAGTTTTAAAAGCCCTGCAAGACGTCGGTTATGAAACCCCTTCACCGATTCAAGCTCAAGCCATTCCACCGATTTTAGAAGGTCGTGATATTTTAGGTATGGCACAAACCGGTACTGGTAAAACCGCGGCATTTGCTTTGCCATTATTGTCGCGTGTCGATGCCAAAAACACCAACCCACAAATTTTAGTTTTAGCGCCAACCCGTGAATTGGCGATCCAAGTCGCAGAGGCTTTCCAAAGCTTTGCTCACCACATTAAAGGCTTCCATGTACTCCCTATTTACGGTGGTCAGGAGTATGGTGGTCAGATTCGCGCGCTAAAACGTGGCGCACAGGTTGTGGTCGGTACACCGGGCCGCGTGATGGATCATATGCGCAAAGGTACGTTGAACCTCGACAACCTGCAAGCCTTAGTGTTGGATGAAGCCGATGAAATGTTACGCATGGGCTTTATTGATGACGTTGAGTGGGTATTGGAACAAACACCACAAGATCGTCAAATTGCACTCTTCTCAGCGACCATGCCAAAAGAAGTCCATAAGATTGCCAGCAAACATCTAAACAATCCGGTTGAAGTAATTATCAAACAAAAAACCGGCACTGCCTCAACCATCACCCAATCTTATTGGTTAGTTAGCGGTTTACATAAGCTCGATGCCTTGACGCGTATTTTAGAAGCCACCGAGTTTGATGGCATGATTATTTTCGTACGTACCAAAACCGCGACCATTGAGTTGGCGGAAAAATTGGAAGCTCGCGGTTATGCAGCGGCGGCATTAAATGGCGATATCGCACAAAATCACCGCGAACGTATCGTTGATCAACTCAAAAAAGGCAAGATCGATATTTTGATCGCGACCGACGTGGTGGCGCGTGGTTTGGACGTTGAACGGATTACCCATGTTATTAACTATGACATTCCGTATGATACTGAAAGCTATGTTCATCGTATCGGGCGTACTGGCCGTGCCGGACGTGAAGGTAATGCGATTTTATTTGTTGCGCCACGTGAGCGCCGTTTATTACAACAAATTGAACGTGCAACCAATAAAAAAATCGATATGCTGGAATTGCCTAGCACGCAGGACATCAATGACCAACGTGTTGAGAAATTCAAAGCGCGTATTACCGCTGCCTTAGAGGAAGAAGGCTTAGAGTTCTATCAGCAAATGATTGAAGATCTCCAGCAAGCCTCGAATGTGCCGGCATTAGAAATCGCGGCTGCACTGGCCAAATTAGTTCAGGGTGATGTGCCGTTCTTTATCGAAGACAAACCGGTACGTCAAGCGAGCTTCCGCGACGATGATCGTGGCTCACGTGATTTTGGGCGTGACCGTCCGGCGCGTGGTCGTAATGATCGTTTTGAACGCGGTGATCGTGCAGAGCGTGCGCCACGTCGTCCACGTGTGGATGGTCCACCCGAATCAGGTATGAAGCGCTACCGTATTAATGTCGGTTTTGCTAATGGTGTTAAGCCAGGCAATATTATTGGCGCGATTGCGAATGAAGCGAATATTGAAGGTTCATCGATTCGCCAATTGAATATTCAGGACAGCTTCAGTTTGGTGGATTTGCCTGCTGATTTATCCAAGGCACAATTAGCGACCCTAAAGAAAACCTGGATTTGTGGACAGCCTGCGGATTTAACCGAAGTGCGTGAAGGGGCTTCAGCCGGAGCAGGTAACCCACGTCCAAAGTTGAGCCGTAAACCAGCAGGAGCGCCTCGCGCTAAAAGATAGGTTAACCGCTTGTCTAAAAACAAAAAAGGAGCATTTCTGCTCCTTTTTTTGTATCAAAGCGACTATTTACTGAAGCTAATTTCGTTATCCAATTTTCGCTGATATTTAAAAGCGATCAGATTTTGAATCGTGGTTTCTGCAATATGCTCCAAAGCTTCGTGAGTAAAATAAGCTTGATGCCCAGTAACCAATACATTAGGAAAGGTTAACAAACGCTCAAATTTATCGTCGAGAATAATATCGTTAGAATGGTCTTCAAAAAATAACGCCCCCTCCTCCTCGTACACATCTAACCCAACATAACCAACCTTACGACTTTTTAACGCTTTGATTAAGGCACGAGTATCAATCAAGCCACCGCGACCTGTATTAATAAGCATCACATTGGCGCGCATTTGATCTAGTGCATCCTCATTAATCATGTTTTGTGTCTGACGAGTTAACGGGCAATGCAAAGAAATGATATGTGACTCTGCATACAACTGCTCTAATGGCACCTGCTTAAAGCCTTGTTCCTCGCAGCTTTTACATAAAAACGGATCATAAACCAAAATCTCACAACCAAAAGCTTTTAAGCGCTCGGCCACCAATAAACCAATTTTTCCTGCACCAATAATACCCACCGTTTTGCCATGAAAATCAAACCCCAGCAAACCGTTCAATGAGAAATTTCCCTCCCTAACTCGGTTGTAGGCTTTATACAATTTTCGGCTTAATGCCAGCATCAAACCGATGGTATGCTCTGCCACTGCATAGGGGGAGTAGGCAGGTACGCGCACAATTTTAATATCCAGTTTAGCCGCAGCTTCTAAATCAACATTATTAAATCCGGCACAGCGCAGGGCAACCAAGCGAATACCATATTCAGCTAATTTAGCCAAGGTTGCTTCGCCCAAGTCATCATTCACAAAGGCGCTGACCGCATCAAATCCTTGCGCATAATGAGCGGTTGCAATGTTTAACGGCACTTCAAAATAACTTAAGTCCACCTCATCATTATCGTAATGACGCAAGGCTTCTTTGTCATACGGCTTGGTACTAAATATCGCGACTTTCATATAAAACTCCACAGAATGAGATCACAACCAGCCCTGGTTGTTTTAATCCATTGTAAACTGAAACACCTGCCCTAGGGCCAAACCACCATCATTTATTGGCGTAGACTGTTGACTATACCAGCGGCGGTTAGCCAGTTTAAGGCTGAGTTGTTGCATCAGTGTGACGTTTTGAAATACGCCGCCACTTAAAACCAAAGGCTTATCCGGGTAGCGTTCGCTGACTTGAGCGACCGCGTTGACAAGCGCATTGAAAAACCGACTGACAATCCACCGAGTTTTGACGCCGTTAGCATAGTCTTGCCAAATGGCTTTAATCAGTTGATGGCTATCCCATCCCTGCTCGGACAGTGGCAAAGCATAAGCTTGCTGATGCTCGGAATCATAATAGGTTTCTAACAGCAAACCGCTTTGACCTTCATAATCCAGCTGGTGAACCAAGCCGAGTAAACTCGCCAGCCCATCAAACAAACGACCGACCGAGCTACTTAATGGGCTGTTTAAGCCGGTTTGATAAAGCTGATAAAGTTGGCGAAGTTCAGTTTGGGTAAACGCCTGGGTAGTCGGGCAATCGAGGTTTAGCACGGATTCTAAGGGCATCAAGCCAAATAACCAGGCCAGCGCAATCCGCCTGGGTTGTTTCATCGCCTGTTCGCCACCTAACAATCGAATCGGACGCAAACCAAACAAATGCTGATAGCCTTGACGATCAGCCAGCATGACCTCCCCGCCCCATAACTGACCCTGCTCACCATAGCCATTGCCATCCCACACCAGCCCGATGACCGGCTCATCCAGTTGGTATTCCGCCATCGTGGCTAACAGATGGGCATAGTGATGTTGTACAGCCTGCCAAGCGATGCCCTGCTGCTGGCTTTGTGTTTGCCCCCATTGGCTACTGACATAGTTTGGATGCAGATCGCCGATCAGTTTGCTGGCGCGCAGTTGATACAGATCAAGCCCGGTTTGAATCTGTTGCTCAAATCGCGCCTGTGCCGCCAAACTGCTCAGGTCGCCGCTATAAGGCATCAACATAATATGTTGTTCCAAGCCCAGGGCAACGGTACTTTTTTGTTGGCCTCCTAGCCCGACGCGGCCATTAAATTGGCCGTGAAAGCGCGCATCCAGCGGCAGGTATAACGGCGCAAGCCCGCGCCCCAATCGCAGGGTTTGATAATGCGGCTGATTAATGCATTGCACTACGGAGTCGTCAGAGGGATTCACAATCTCACGGTTGTGATCCAGTATTCCTGCAATCTTACCTGCAAATTGCTTTTGTACAACGGCGTTTTGGTAAAGAATCGGTTCGCCACTTCGGTTTGCACTGGTCACCACCAGCGGGACGGGCAGCTGTTCAAATAGCAAATAGTGCAACGGCGTATACGCCAGCATCACCCCCAAACGCCGGATATCCGGTGCAACCTGCTGGCTAATCATAGTATCAACATTCGGTTGTTTATCGATCAAAACAATCGGGCGCGCTTGATTTTCTAACCAGGCCTGGTTATGGGGGTTAATCTGAACCAGCGTTTTTGCCATATCAAGGTCGCGGCACAATAGCGCAAAAGGTTTGGCCGGACGCAGCTTGATTTGACGTAAGCGCGCGACAGCGGCAGTTTGCCGCGCATCACAAACCAGATGATAGCCGCCAACGCCTTTGATGGCGATGATTTCGCCGTCTAAAAGTAACTGCGCGGCTTGTGAAATCATCTCACTTTGGCTCAAGGCGGTGCTTTGCCAACCGCCGCGTGCGTCGGCTAATAACAGGTTTAATTGCGGGCTGCAGTCTGGGCAGGTGATGCCTTGACAATGAAACCGTCGGTTTTCGCTGGCCTGGTATTCCTGCTGGCAGGCCTGACAAGGGGGGAACCCATGCAGTGAGGTATGGGCGCGTTCAAACGGCAAGCGATGCGTGACTGAATAACGTGGGCCACAATCGCTGCATTGTATAAAGGCATCGTGATAACGCCGCGAGGCCGGGTCAAAGAGTTCGGCTAAACAGCTGGCACACACGCCACGATCCGGCAACATAGCCACCGCCATTAAGGAGGCTTGCTCAGGCGTATGTCGAATTTCAAAAACGCTTAGGTGAATCGGCGCGTGCGGCGTGACATCAAATTGATCAATCTGCGCCAAACTCGGTAAATCGGCTTCAAACGCGCAGCGAAATGCACTCAATTGTTGGCTTCCTGCTTGCAACACCAGCTCGACACCTTGCGGATGATTGACCACCCAACCGACGATGCCAAAACCCTGCGCGAGCCGCGCACTATAAGGGCGCATACCAACCCCTTGAACCCGCCCCGATAAAACCCAACGCTGACAAACTAACGATGACATATTAAAACCCTAAGAGAATAAATGGGGTCAGAGTAAAATTAAATCTACTAAAATCTAATTTTCACCCATTTAATTAGGTTAAATTATGACACGCCTTTAATGGCATTGGGTTAAGAATAACGTTATTTAATTTTACTCTGACCCCAATTATATATTTCCATGACCTCACGTTTAATCTTCTCAGTTAAATCTTGTACCTCTTTAGATAACATCCTATACTCGTCTGTAATTTGCTCTTGGCTTTTATTTGACAAGAAAAAAAGCTTGCTAGCTGCTTCTTGAATTAACTGAATTAAAGCGCTCTGTTTTTTAATATTATTTGCAGTTATCCAGCGTTCTATAGCTCCGCTCGAAAGGCCATAAAGCTCTTCACTCCATTCTGCAGAGTTTATAAGCAACAAAATATCTCTTTGTGCTGAAATGCGATTATTAAACTCACTCACAGAACACCTCTTTAGATAAGCAATCATCCATCCACTGTATAACTACTGGTGCAGCTGACCTGGCCGCCCTTACCTCCACTTCTGATATCGGATTACCATAACCTCTAGTGGACAAAATACGGGCACGCACTAAGATATCAAATATATCTCTTTCAATAGGTAGTTTCCTATCAATAAGTAATGGTGACAACCGAGAGAATATTGGTCTTCCCATACCAAGTGAAAAACAAGTAGCAAAGTTTCTAGTGGCAAGAAACATACAAGAAAGATTAAAAATCATACTATTACTCGATTTCATTAATGAGGTATGCGACTCTATAAATAGTTTTTGAAATTTGTTGCAATCGATAGTTGCATTTGTGTATTTCGATGGTTCTTGCAAGTCATTTAGGAAATTTCTTCCATCAGATGAATAAATTAAATTAGATTCCAAATGTAAATGCCATGAAAATGGATTTCCTTCATGCCATAGTTGTCTTATACGCTCATATGTATAAATAGAAAATTTATTTGGATCAATCGATTGATTAGGCTCAGACAGACATGCAAGTAAATCAATGTCTGATCCAGCATCAATCTCCCCCCGGCATATTGAACCAAATGCATATAAGTGCATACTCATCTTCGACTGAACCTTTTAACAAGAAGTGTCGTTAAAAGAGCAAACGAAACAAACTTGATTCCCGTAATTAATGAGAGGACTCCAGTAGTAAAGTTTTCAGGTGACAATATACCCAAAAATATAGCTGGCGACTGTACAAAACTTGACCAGTAAAAACCAACATTCAATAAGTTTCCGCTGGTGTTAGTGTCGTATACTGAAATAGAAACAAGAACAAGCAAAATGGTCCTTATAAATTTTAGTATGCTTTCGCCATTTCCCCATATAAAGTTAAGCACCCAAAATTCAATCCATTTTAAAAATTGTATTATCCCGCTAAAAACTCCTGGATATTTTTCTTTGTAGTAAGTTTCGCCTGATCTCCATGATTTATATAAATACACAGATGTTGCATCAAGCTCCACCATTATTGCTTTATTAACAGCTTTTGAATCACCTAATTGCTGATAATTCATTCGTAATGATCGAGAAAAGTGCATCCTAAGATTTTCTTCTCTAGGAGCCTCGCTTATTAAAATGTCATCATCTAACTGAGTACGCTCGAAGATTGCGTATCTAAAATCACAACCTCTAAAAGCTGTTTGATGAAAATTCGAACCAATAAACCTACACCCTGTAAAATTACAGGTATCAAAAACGCAATTATTAAAATAGCATCCATTAAATACACAGTGTTCGAACGAAACATTTTTGAATTTAATACCTTTAGCGTTTAATCTTTCTAACACCATATATTTAAATTCTTCTGGCCGGTCAAGAACATCTTCTTTTACATAATAATCAAGAACAACCTTTCGATTAGAGTTTTTATGTAAAAAATCAGGCGGGGTATTATTACTCATTCATTTAAACCTTGTAATATTAAATCTGATTTTAATATATGATCTAAGCACAAAATTATCTAGCATTTATTTAACCCGAATATTTCATAAAAAGAGGCAAAACTCGCTTAACTTGTTGATATAATTATGTTTCGACCAAGAAACGTTCGTAAACAACAAAAGCGAGTTCACCATGACTAACACTAAACCAAATATCCTGAGTTTTCCAGCAGTTAATGGCAAACCCCTCCATATAAACAGGGTAGTAAAAAGGGTCAGAGTAAAATTAAATCTGCTAAAATCTAGTTCCCACCCATTTCATTAGGTTTAGTTATGGCTCGCCCTAATCGCATTACGCCCTGCGGGGTTCCTGTCCATGTCATCCAACGCGGCAATAATCGACAGGTTGTTTTTGCTGACGAGTCTGATTTTAAAGCCTATTTGCATTGGCTTCAACAATATGCCGAGAAATATTCGGTTGCTATTCATGCTTGGTGTTTGATGACGAATCATGTCCATTTATTGTGTACCGCTCATGCTGATCTTGGCATTAGCCAAATGATGCAGGCGATTGGGCGGCAGTATGTTCGTTATTTTAATCATAAATATCAACGAACAGGAACCTTGTGGGAAGGGCGTTTTAAGTCTTGTTTAGTGGAAGCAGAACATTATTTGTTTGAACTTTACCGTTATATTGAGTTGAATCCAGTTCGTGCAAAGATGGTTAAGGACCCAGCTGATTACCCTTGGTCGAGTTATCAAGTGAATGCTTTGAATAAAGAGTCCCAATTGCAAACCCCTCACCCGCTCTATCTCGCTTTAGACCCTGAGCCAGAAATTCGTAAGACCGCTTATCAGAATTTGTTTCAGTCAGTATTGAATGAAAAAACAATCACTGACATTCGTCAATCTGTGAATAAAGGGCTGGCGATTGGCGGAGATTCTTTTAAAAAACAACTTGAAGCGCTAAGTGGTCGCAAACTCATCGAAAGTAAACGTGGCCGCCCTATTGGTTGGCGGAAAAATGAAGAAGCGATTTAATTTTACTCTGACCCCATTTATGGGTGATGGTGTGCGGCAATCTTAGCTGCAGACAAGGGTTGTGCAATCGGATGGGTCTGTACGCCCCAGTTCGCTAGGACTTCGCGGGCGGTGTCGGCCATTAACGGCATCGCCGCTTGCACCGGTTCGGATAAGACGAAGGTTACGCTTTCAATATCTTGTGGAATCATCGCCACTACCTCCAGTTCAAAATTTAAGCCTAATAATCTCGCCATATCCAAGGCTTGCAGTAACTCGATTTCATGCGCGGTTTTACGATAATCGCCAAGATTTTGTAACGCGGTCAGCGGCAAACGAAATACCGCCCCCGGCTCGGCAGAGGGGGTTGATAGGCTATCGAGAATCAGCAAGTGCGAGTAATCATGGAAATAATCTAGTAAATTAATCCCCAACGTGCCGCCATCAACAAAATCGAGCGCTGCTGAAAACCTAAAATTATGACGCAGATAGTGCATCGCGACTACGCCTAACCCCTCATCTTTAAACAGCAGATTGCCTAACCCCAGCACCGCTATTTTTGGCGCACAGACATCCACGCTATAAGCTCTTGGGTTGAATGCGGTATTCGGCTAGGGCTTGCCCCTGCGCATCAATCACATGCACCGCACAGGCTAAACAGGGGTCGAACGAATGCACCACCCTCAATACCTCCAATGGATTTTGCGGGTCAGCGAGGCGAATGCCAATCAGTGAGGCCTCATAGGGGCCGGGTTGATTTTGCCCATCTTTGGGTGAGGCATTCCAAGTGGTCGGCACCACCGCTTGATAGTTAGCCACCTTGGCGTCGTCAATGCGCACAAAATGCGCCAAGGTTCCACGCGGCACTTCAAAAATCCCTGCCCCTTGCGCACGGCTCGGCAGGTCTTCAAATACATAGCGTGTCCAGGTGGTTTCGTCATAATATTTTATGTTTTCAATCAACTCACTGGCGAAGGCAAAAATCGCATCACAGGTCAGTTCGGCCTCGATCGCGCGTGCGGCATTGCGCCCTATGGTGCTGGAAAAGTCGATGAGTTCTAACTCACAGGCCTGCATAAAGCTATCCATATAGGGCTTGATCAGCGGCGCATCGCGCAAATAGCCGATAATCATGCGTGCAGCGGGCCCGACTTCCATCGCTTTGCCTTGATAACGCGGCGATTTAATCCAGCTGTATTTGCCTTCGGTTTTTAGCGTGCCATCGTCATTCAAGTCAGTGTAATGCGGCTCAGTGGTTTGGTCATAGGGCGTGCGGGGTTCATTATCTTGATACCAAGAGCGTGCCGCTTCTTCAGTAATCTGGCTGGGGTCAAAATCGGCTAATTGGTCAAATTGATGGCCAAACACCACGCCTTGCGCAAACAGCGTTTGATCATTAAACAAGCGATAACCGCCGGCGCTCATAAAATGGCCGTGACCGCGACCCTCGCCGGCTTTGATCGAATCTCGGTAGGCGCTGACCAGCATTTTCATATCCGGCAGGTAGGCACGTTTGATGAACTCGCGGGCGTCTTTGATAATAAATAAATAATCATTCATCCGCTGCGGATTCAGCATATCCATCACGCTGGTAACCCCGCCCACGACTAGGTTTTGTGGATGGGGTGTTTTGCCAGCAAAAATTGCAATCGCCTTACTGATTTCGCGTTGAATCCGCAGGGCTTCGAGGTAATGGTGCATGTGGATCAGGTTTTGTTCCGCGCTAAACCGATAGGCGCTGTGCCCCCAATACCCATTGGCAAACAAGCCCAAACGGCCGGCTTGAACAAACTGCGTGAGCTTTTGTTGGCTGGCGGCTAAATCACTCTGGCTACATTGATAAGGATGGCTGTGCCAATCATGCGCCTGTTCGCTGGCTAATTTGGGGTCAGCGGATAAGGCACTGACCACATCGACATAATCCAACGAATGCAGATGATAATAATGCACCAGATGATCCTGCACAAACAACGCCAAGCTGACCAAGTTGCGCACGATTTCAGCATTTCGTGGAATTTCAATTTGGTAAGCCTGCTCAACCGCGCTAATCGACGCGCGATAATGCACATTGGTGCACACACCGCAAATTCGCTGGGCAATCAAACCGGTATCACGCGGGTCGCGACCTTTTAAAATGGTTTCAATCCCGCGAAATAACTGCCCGGACGCCCAGGCCTGGTTAACCACATTGTGTTCATCCAACTCGACTTCAATCCGTAAATGGCCTTCAATGCGTGTCACCGGATCAATCACAATTTTTTGTTTGGTAGCGCTACTCATTAAAAATCTCCCGTTGGCATCGCAATCACTTTGCGGTTATTCGCCAGCTCATCAAACGCGCGTTTTCCTTGGCCACAGGCAATGCAGCCGTGTCCGACCTGCACCGGCCAAGAGGTATTTTCGTTAAACTTTGCGAGTGAACAGTTAATATCGGCATAAGGTCCTTTGCAACCCATCTCAAACAAACACCAGCCTTTTTTTGCGCCCTCGTCGCCCCACTCCAACACAAATTCACCGGCATCATAATGCCCCCGGCGTTCGCAGTTGTCATGCACTCTTGGAGCATAAGCCCAAAGCGGACGATTTTTACTATCCAGCGCCGGCATTTCGCCGAGCATTAAATAATGCAACAAGGTGCCGACCACGTTAATCGGATTCACCGGACAACCCGGCAGATTAATAATATCATCACGCCCCAAGGCTTCCGCCACGCCGACCGCGCCGGTCGGATTCGGTTTGGCGGCCACCACGCCCCCATCTAACGCACAAGACCCCACCGCCATAATCGCCGCCGCCTTAGCCGCAACACGCTTTAACAGGGCTTCGCCGGTTTCCCCTTTGGGCCCGATGCGCAAATACTTGCCGTCCATCGCTAATGGAATCGCACCTTCAACAATCAACAAATAGTCGCCCGGGTATTGGTCAATGATTTCATCTAACCGTGTTTCAGAATGTGGGCCGGAAGCTGCCATGAGTAACTCGTGATAATCCAATGAGATAAACTTCAAAATCAACTCATCAATACTCGGATTCACCGTTTTAATAAACGCCTCCGAGTTACCACTGCAATCCGCCAACTCCAGCCAAATCACCGGCATTTTATTGAGTTGATAGACCCCTTGACGCACCAGGTCTTGATAGACTGGCGGAAACTCTAAATTCAGGGTCATCATGGATACCCAGCCGTTAAAATCTTTTACCTTATCAAACGCGGCCAAGGCCTGGTCGATTTCATGGCTGTCTATTGGCGTGTCGGGATGAAAACGATTAAACTTTTCCAATCGACGTTGAATTTTTTGTTGCTGTTCAGCCTGGCGCTGCTCGGCCTGTTGTTGCTTTTTACGCGCCACTTCAGCCGGATCCACCTCGGTGGACGCAATCAACGCCATCACCTCGTTTTTACAGCGACCACACACCCGCCCGGCTTGGCTATAGGGTTTTAACTCGGCAAAATCGGTCACCAAATTATCCGCAATCAGCTCAACCAATTCATTTTGATAGGCACCGACACAACTGCACACCAAACGCCCTTTTTCACTGACCAAGCGGCTAGTATAGAAAAACGCCGGATCGACCGCTTCATAGGCTTCCATTAAGCGTTTGACCGCCATCGCATCCACGTTAGTGTTCGCGCCAAAAAACCGCACTAACTTATCTTGGTTAACAATGTATTGGTCAATGCGTTGTGGATTATTCGCACGCAATAGAATCGTTTCATTTTGCGGATCATGCGGATTGTACTGCGGGGATGTGGCATCAATAAAATCAAATGCGCCGACTTTCAAACCATCAATCGACACTTGGCGTTGATACTGCGCCTCGCGTTCTGCAGCAGGGTTGGTTTTTAAGATATGCGCAATTGCGACGTCGGCCTGCTGTTGACAGTCACGCGCGTGACCGGCACAAAAACCGGTGGCTTCAATTTCAGCCGCTTCACCGACCGCATAAATAAACAAATCTTCGGTACGCATGTGTTGGTCCACCAACAGTCCGCGCTTTGCGCTCAGCACCTCACGCGCAAAATCAATATTCGGCTGAATACCAATACCAAAAATCACAAACGGGTTGTCTATTTGAAGTTTTTGAGTAATTAAGCGGGTAATCAGGCGACCATCAACCTGCTTATCCATAATTTGGTCGTTAAACGAAATCTGCACCCGTGGGTCAGCTTCAAAGGTGGCGCGCATCATCTCAACAATCGAGGCATCGACATCCGGCGCATACAGCGCATGATCGATCACTAACAAGGTAATCGCCTTGGGTTGCGGCATCCGAATCAGCGTATCCAATAACTCTAAGCCAATCGGCCCGGCGCCGACAATCACGACATGGCGATCTTCAAGGTTTTTGGCGATTTTAAAGCTATCATCCGCACTTCGAAAGGTAATCGCATTGTCAATCTGTGACAAATCAAACAAAGTGCGCGGTTGCGAGCCGCTGGCAATCACCAGATAATCATAGCCATAGGCCTGGTCGCCACAAAACACCTGTTTGGCTTGGCGATCAATTCGCGTGACCTTGTGATTTAATTTAAGCTGAACTTTCGGGTCTAAATCCAACGTAATATCTTCAAGCTGTGCAGTGCCTTCCACCAGATCACACAGATGAATACGATCATAGGGCGCATAGGCTTCTTTCGATAAAATCAAAATCTCGACCGTCGGGTCTTGGGCTAAAAATTGATTGGCAATATAATCCGCCGCAATGCCGCCGCCAATAATCACAATCTTCATCTTCTCGCCCCCTCAGGTTTTGTTTTAAATCAGCGCCGCTTAGCGCAGGGTTAATTGCATCAGCAGCAGGTCTTGGCCGGCAATGATCTTCACTTCACCGCTTTGACACTGCGGACAACGATAATCATGCGGCTGGGTTTCGCCCTCAAATCCACAATCGGCACAGTGCACCCGCACCGGTTGAACCTCAAGTTTTAATTCAGCCTGTTGACACCAGGGTTCAGCCAGTTTAAAGCAATCAAATGCACGTTCAAATAATTCAGGCTCGACCCCACTTAACACGCCGATTTGTACGACAATCTGTTCAACCTGCTCTGCCTGATGCTGCCTTAGATAGTCTGCGCACTGTGACATCAGCGCCTGAACCACAGAATATTCATGCATCGCCTTGTCCTAATGATAGAGTGAAAATTGATCAGAAAAGCGAAGTTTTGACTTAGTCTTGGTGACTTACCACATATTGTTTGGAATCTGCTTCAACGGCAGTCAAAATAGTCACAAAAGCTATTTTTAATCGCTGTGTATCTTGTTTTATTTAGAACACCATAAGACTTTTTAATAACATGCTTGTTAATAACAAAGGTTTTACGAATAATGAGTTTTGAATCTTTAGGTAGTCCACCTAGCTCAAAATCTACATTACTTAACAGAACCTCATCTTGATGGCGAACGGGTTGGGCGCTTACGGGAATCCCCACAAAATCTTCAAAGGGTAAATTATCTTTAAACACCAACACAGGACTACTTTTTACACCGAGTCCATCGCTAAAGATAAACTCACACAAAACGATTTCACCACAGACTATTTCCATACTTCGTCCTCTTCCGGTAATAACCAATCCGAAACCTGCTGTGCAGAGTGATTTGAGAAGGCCTGAGTTTCTTGAGCATCTTGATGCTGATTATACTTTTGCTTTAAAAAATAAAAGAAATCTAATAATTCCTGCTGCGCTTGCTCAGGCAAGCTTTGCCACTCTGTTACTGTTATACTTCGCATTTTTTATTCCCTACCCAACATTAATAGTTAAGTTAAATGCTACTCGATTCAGCCCTGAAGTCAAATATTTACCTATTCTGCTTGGGATACTTGAGATACTTAAAGCCAGGTTTTAACATATCCTTGGCAGGAGTTCGCCGTTGGGCCAGTGGAGTCGCCGTTGGGTGCCCCAAGCGGTTTGGATGATGACTTGACCGGGTTGATGTTGGTTCACTTCACCGATGTGCGCTGCGTTTTGGCTGATGTCAAACTGCCGCAAAACCCTTAGCGCTGCCTCGGCTTGATCAGCCGGCAAAGCGATGACCATCCTGCCTTCGTTGGCGAGGTCATAGGCTTCAAACCCTAACAATTCACACAAACCTTGCACCGGCTCACAAATGGGCAGTTGACTTTCTTCGATGGCCAAGCCAAGACCGCTGGCTTGCGCCCATTCGTTGAGCACGGTGGCGAGACCGCCACGTGTCGCATCGCGCAAGGCATGCAGTTCAATCCCAGCGTTCAATAAGGCCTCGACCAACGGCCATAACAAAGCACAATCTGTTTGCAGGTCACTGTTTAAATCCAGCCCGCCGCGTGCAGCCATAATCACCGCGCCGTGGCGACCCAAGTCACCGGAGACAATCAGCGCATCACCGGGTTGAATCCGGTTTAATGCCGGTGGATGGTTTGTTTGAACGGCGCCGATGCCGGAGGTATTAATAAACAATTTATCAACCGCGCCTTTCGGCACCACCTTGGTGTCGCCACAGACCAACTGACAATCTGCTTCAGCGATTGCCTGCGCCATTGAGGCCACGATGCGTTCTAAATCGGCATAAGCTAAGCCTTCTTCGATGATAAAACCGGCGCTAAGATAACCAGGCCTGGCGGTGCGCATCGCTAAATCGTTGAGCGTACCGATTACCGCTAGTTTGCCGATATCACCGCCTTGAAAAAACAGTGGATTCACGGTGTAGCTGTCGGTAGTAAAAGCGGTTTGGCCCTGGCATTCAATCAGCGCGGCATCTTCCGCTTGCGCTAAAATCGGGTTATTAAAATGGCGATAAAATAGGTTCTGGATCAGTGTTTGGCTTTCTAACCCACCGCCGCCTTGGCTAAGTTGTATCGATTTCATACTCGAACCTCGGGGGTTTGTTTGGCATAGCGATAATAGGCATGGCAGGCGCCTTCACTCGATACCATGCAACTGCCAAGCGGGTGCTGTGGGTCACAGCCTCGGGCGAAGACTTTGCACTCATGGGGTTTGGCGCGACCGCGTAAAATATCACCACAGATACAGCGCTTATGATCATCAATCGGTGTGTGCGACAGTAAATCGGCAAACGCTATTTCGGCATCAAACGCTTGCCAGTCGGGTTTAAGTTGTAATCCACTGCGTGGAATATCGCCTAAACCTCGCCAACGAAAATGGGCGCGGGGCTGAAAAAACTGTTCGATTAAGGCCTGGGCTTTTAGGTTGCCTTGCCAGTTTACCGCCCGACTGTATTGCACCTCCAGCGCGGGTTGATTGCTTAGATATTGATCAAGCAGTTGCAAAATACTTTGCAACAGATCAACCGGCTCAAACCCACTGACGACGATCGGGATGTTATAGGTCTCTAACAGGGATTGATAAATTTTTGCACCGCTGATGACGCTGACATGTGAAGGCGCAATCAGCGCATCAATGTGGCAGGGCTGTTCGGCTAACAAGGCGGACACCGCCGGAGGGACTAGCACATGGTTGATGTGAAAAAACACATTGGTGAGTCGCAGCGCGATCACCTGCGCCAGCAGTGCGGCGGTCATGGGTGTGGTAGTTTCAAAGCCGATGGCAAAAAAGATAACCTGTTTGTCAGGGTTCTGTTGAGCGATTTTTAGGGTTTCTAACGGTGAATAAACCGCATGAACTGCCGCGCCCTGCGCGCGCGCTTGTGCCAACGATCCTTTTGAACCCGGTACCCGCAGCATATCACCCAGCGTGACTAAGATATGATTAGGCGCAAACGCCAAGGCGATGGCTTGGTCAATCCGTTCCTTTGGCATAATGCAGACAGGACAGCCCGGGCCATGAATAAATTCAATCTGCTTGGGGAGTAACTGCGGCAAGGCATAGCGCATAATGCTGTGGGTGTGACCGCCACAGACTTCCATAATCCGCAGTGGTTGACTTAAACCTTCGGCGCGTTGTTGAATTTTTTCCGCCAGCGCGCTGAGTGTGGCCGGATCACGAAAGCCGTCAAACAGGTCTTTGAGTTGTATTGCCATCATTAATCAACTGGGCGCATCAAGCTGTTGCAGCATTTGTTGGTAAAGTTCAAGGCTTTGCGCGGCATCCTCAGCATCCATTTTATTCATCACAAACCCGACATGAATCAACACATAATCTCCCACCGCGACCTCCTCGCCCATCAAGGCGAGGCTGGCGTGACGCTGCATACCGAGTGTATCAACCCAAGCGGTGTCCTGCTCAATCCGCACGACTTGTGAAGGAATCGATAAACACATCAGCTAGTCTCGCATTTTGCGTTTAAAGCGAATCCAGTCGGCGACTCGTTCAACGCTTGTGCTATCTAACGCCGAGATACTGAGGATGTCGACATTGGGTTTGAGGCGGCGTGCGGCGGCTTTAACTGCATCAAGATCAAACTCAAAATGCGGCAACAGATCACATTTGGTGATTAACACCAAATCGGCTTTTTGAAACATCACCGGATATTTATCGACCTTGTCATCGCCTTCGGGCACCGACAGCAGTACAATATTCAAATGACTGCCAACATCGTAGCTCGCCGGACATACTAGGTTGCCGACGTTCTCGATAAAGCACACATCCAGCTGGTCTAACGGCATGGCGTGCAGCCCCTTGTGCACCATAAACGCATCTAAGTGACAGGCGGTGCCGGTTTGAATTTGATGCGCAACAATGCCTTTGGCTTGAATCCGATCAGCATCACGATTGGTTTCTAAATCGCCTTCAATCACACCAAAACGAAACTCGCGCTCAGGCAAATCTGCCAAGGCTTCGAGCAAGCGGGTTTTGCCGCTGCCCGGACTCGACATCATATTCAATGCCAACACCCCTGCCCGATCAAAATGCGCACGATTATGCTCGGCTTGTTGATTGTTTTTATCGAGGATTTGATGAATGACATTTAGCGTTTTGCTGTCGTTTAACTGGGGGTTAAGTTTGACATTATCCAGCACCAACGGCTTGGCCGGTTTGGCAGGCGCAAGGCTACAACCGCAATCTTCACACATCTAACGTCTCCTGTTTTGTAGCCAATAGCCTACGACTAAAACCGCGACGACTAACCCCAGCAAAGGTAAATGCTGAATAAAGCTGTCATAAAAATGCACATGATGATGATCCGCTTCATGTGCCCAGGCCTGGCTTGAGGCCAATAAACCTGAGAGCCCGCTAAGCGCTAATAACCGCGATGTTAAACGTTTTTTCATGATTGTCTCCGATAGCTGTTATAACCAGGCCTGGTTGTAAAACCAGCCCTTTACAAACTGCGTAAATCTAAAAACGCCTTCAAAGACGTTGCTGTCCAAGGCGCGACCTGATCACGGAACGCCTTTTGTGAAGCCCAAACTTTAGCCGCGAGTGGATCACGCGCGGCGGCCGCTTCAACCACCTCCGCACTGGCTTTTTTCAACTCAAGCAACACATCCTTAGGGAAATGGCGCAATTGTACGCCATGCTGATTTATCAAGGTATTGAGTGCCTGCTGATTACGCGCGGTATATTCAGCCAGCATACTTAGGTTAGCGACCTTCATGGTGTTGCGCACGATTGACTGTAAATCAGGGGTGAGTTGATTAAAGGCTTTTTGATTAATCATACACTCTAACGCCGAACCGGGTTCTTGCCATCCTGGCGTGTAATAGTATTTTGCCACCCGATGAAAGCCAAAGGCCAAATCATTGTAAGGCCCAACAAATTCTACCGCATCAATCAACCCGGTTTGCATCGCTTGAAACAACTCATTACCCGGCAGGTTAATCGAGACTGCGCCCACCTTTTGATACACTTCAGCACCCAGGCCTGGCATTCGAATCTTTAAGCCACGCAAATCGGCTAGGCTATTAATTTCACGATTAAACCAACCGCCCATTTGGGTGCCGGTATTACCGGCGGCATTCGGAATCAAACCAAAAGGTTTATAGGCCTCTTCCCACAGTGCCATGCCACCACCTTGATACAACCAACTGTTCATTTCTTCAGCCGTCAGCCCCATCGGCACCACGGTGAAAAAATCCGCACTCGGCAGTTTGCCTTTCCAGTAGTAGGCGGTAGCATGGCCGAGTTCCGCTTGACCTTGCGACACCGCATCAAATACCTCAAACGGCCCGACCAGTTCCCCGGCACCATAAACACTAATCTTAATGCGTCCACCGGACATCTGTTCAATCAGTTGGGCCAGCTCATTCGCCCCGGTGCCCAAACCCGGAAAGCTTTTCGGCCAAGCCGTCACCATTTTCCAGTTAAACACCTGTTCACGATCAATACTTACACCTTCATCACAATTCGAGCCACAGCCCACCAGACCTGCTGCACCGAGTGCCGCCATGCCGGCTAATAATTTGCGTCTTTGCATATTCAACCCTTAAAATTAGATAAACCTATCTTAACATTATAAGCTAGAGGCTTAACAAGCTATGGCACAAATCCTTGGCTTACAGTATTATGAACGCTTTTTTAATAATCATAAAATACTATGTATCTAGCCCCTTTTTATACTGAACAAGAATCAACAATTTTAATTACGCCTGAGCAAGGCAGCCGTTTTGCCAAAGAGGTAGCGGATGATTTCAACCCATTGCATAACCCAGAATCTAAACGTTTTTGCGTGCCTGGTGACTTGCTGTTTGCGCTAAGTTTAGCAAAATTAGGGGTCGCGCAAACGATGCGTTTTAACTATACCGGCATGGTCGGCAAGGATACCGCGCTGGTGTTTCCTGAGAAAATGGCTGAAAAAATGCAGATTCAAGACCAAAACGGCAAAGCCTATCTTGAAATTGAACAACGCGGCGAAATTAGCCAAGATATGGCGATGATCGAAGCCTTTTCAAAAGCTTATGTCGCGTTTTCAGGCCATAGTTTTCCGCATATTTTGGTGCCGTTAATGGAACAAAATAACGTGATGATTAATCCGGAAAAACCGATGGTGATTTACGATAGCATGTTGGTTGAATTTGATGACCTGAACGCCAAACAGCCGACACTTAAACTAACCGACACCTCACTGGAGGTCAATGGCAAGCGGGGTCAGGTTAAAATCGCGTTTGATACCTTTGAAGACGAACGCAAGATTGGTCATGGCTACAAAACCATGTTATTAAGTGGTTTACGTGATTACGACCAGGAAGCGATTGATGATCTCGTTAAACAATACGAACATGCCAAAAGTGCCTATTTAACCTAACACCCCGCTTAGACCCCTGTTGTTAATTAAATAAAGCCGTCGCTTGCATCAAAGCGGCGGCTTTTAGCCAGTTAAAAATCGCCGCCAAAATCCTAAATCAAAAGCCCAACCCTCGTTATAATAGTTTGAAAATCAATCTCAATTGGAATTCAAATCAATGAAACAAAAAGGTATCTTACCCGCTTTAGTTTTAAGCTTGATTTTAACGAGCCCGATGAACTGGGCATCCGATAACTGGCGCAACCAGGTCGTGATCCAACCGCTTGCAGAAGTGGTGATTGAGTTATCTCAGTCGTTTGCCGCCGAGGTTATCAGCCCGAACCAGACCGCTCTATCCAGTGAAATAAACGCTCGGATAAAGCACATCCAGCCTCGCCCCGGCGAGTTTGTTAAAAGTGGGCAGCGATTAATTGAGCTGGATTGCGGTGACCAACAACTGCAACTTGAACGTCTGCAAGCGCAACAACAACAAACACAAGCGAGTTTGAGTTTAGCGCAATTACAAGTTACTCGGTTTGAAAGCCTGCAAGCCCGAGACCTAAGTAGTCGCAGCCAACTAGATGAAGCGCAAACCCAGGTTCAACAACTGCAAGCGCAACAGCAACTACTTAACACTGAACAACGCATTGCCCAACGTCAAATCCAACGCTGTCAAATTTATGCGCCTTTTGATGGCGTAGTATTGCAACAAAACGTGGGTTTAGGTCAGTGGGTCAGTATCGGCACCCCGTTACTCGATCTATTACAAACAAAAGCAGCCGAAATTGAAACCCAAGTTCCATTCAGCTGGCTACACAATGCGCAAAGCACCAGCAGGCCTGCTGATCTTTATGCCATTTTTCGAGCGCAGGGTATCGAAGAGCAGCAGGTTAAGCTATTACGCCAAGCACCGAATATTGAACCGCGTGGCCGTTCAGTCAAGCTTTGGTTTAGCGCTGAAACCGAACTGCCGATTGGGCTAAGTGGTCAAATCACCTTAACCCAATCTCGCCCCTATTTACCTGCGAGTATCATCGTCCAGCGTGACCAGGATTTAGGGGTATTCGTTGTCGATGGCGAGCAGCTGCAATTCCGTATTTTAGATCAGGCTCAAGAAGGACGTCCGTATCTACTGCCCGCTGACTGGCCGACTGATCTGCAAATTGTAACCCAGGGTCAACAACGCCTTAAACGCGAGTAAACGCTATGATCAAACGCTTTATTAGCAATGCGGTATTGGCAAACCTGGTGTTTGCGTTGGTGCTGGTAATAGGCACCCTGTCTTATCTTGATATGCCGCGCCAAAAAGATCCGACGATCAACTTTAACTGGATTGTGATTGTCACCGCTCTCCCTGGCGCCAGCGCGGAAGATATTGAAACCCGCGTGACTCAGCCACTTGAAGATGGCTTACGTAAACTTAACGATGTCAATTTCATTTCCAGCACCTCGCGGGTGGGCCTGTCAAATATTCTGGTGCGTTTTCGCGATCTAGATGATCGCACTTTCGACAAGCGCATCAGCGACCTTCGCCGCGAAATCCAAAACAAACGCCCAGAATTGCCGGCTGATATTATTGAGCCGATGGTGATTGAAATTACCAGTGCGAATGCCTATCCGTCTGCCACCTTAGTTCTGAAGGGGCAGGCGCTGGATGAAACTCTGCGTTCGCAAGGTTATCAACTTAAACGTGAACTAGAACGTTTACGCGGTGTAGATCGCATTGACACCATCGGCCTGGAAAAACCCGAACTCCAAGTCCGACTGGACTTTGACCGCCTTGCCAACTTAGGCCTAAGCCCTCCGATGATTGCTGATATGATCGCGGCACAATGGCAAGATCAAGCAGCCGGAAAGTTACGCGTTGGTCAAGCGCAATGGTTAATTCGCCATATCGGTCAAAGCCCTGATCCACAAGCCTTGGCACAATTGCCGCTGCCGACACCACAGGGCGAGGTATTACTTGAAGATGTGGCCGAAATTCTGCGTGCACGTCAAGATGCCACTCAATTAGTCTCGATGAATGATCAACCGGCGATTATGCTGGCGGTAATGAAATCCGGCATGGCCAATACGCTGGAACTAGTCGAGCGGCTAGAAGATTTTATCGACGACTATAACCAACAGTATGCGCCACAAGGCCTGACCCTGACCCTTGCAGATGATCAAACCCAGTCCACCCGCGATGCGATTTCGATGATGCAAACCAATGCGCTGCAAGGCTTAACCTTTGTTTTATTGGTGAGCTGGTTGTTTTTGGGCTGGCGCATTGGGGTGTTGGTGGCAATGGCGATTCCGTTTTCCCTTACCGGGGTATTTATTGTACTCAACATGTCCGGGGAAACGCTGAACCTCACCGTGCTACTCGGCGTCATTATTGCGCTAGGGATGCTAGTGGATGTCGCGGTGGTAATGATTGAAGCCATGCATCAACAAATGCACCGAGGCCGCAACACCCTAGACGCGGCAATTGAAGCAATGCGGGAAGTTGGCTGGCCACTGATCGCGGCGGTGCTCACCACCATTGCCGCCTTTTTACCGTTAATGCTCTTGCCTGGCATTCTTGGTGACTTTATGCGGATTGTGCCGCTGGTGGTGACCATTGCCTTGATTATCAGTCTTATTCAAGCCTTTTGGATGCTACCCTCCCAAAGCCATGCCATGCATTTAAAAGCAGATCAGGCTCACCACCTTAGCCCCGGCCGTGAACGACGTTTAATGAAGCTACGCAACCTGTATGGACGTGCACTGGTCAAAAGCTTTCGCCACCCTTGGTTAACGCTACTCGTTTTGATCGCAACCTTTTCGTCCGCGGTGTATCTGGTGGCATCGGAACGGATCACCACCAATTTTTTCGCCTCTGATACCCTGGAGATTTTTTACCTGAATGTCGAATTGCCGACAGGCACCCCGCTCGACCAAACGCTTGCTAAAACGCGTGAAGTTGAAAAACTCGCCCAGGCCTGGTTAAAACCCGAAGAGCAGCGGGCACTGGTCAGTTATGCCGGTCAAATGTTCACCGAAACCGAGCCACTGATTGGCGAAAACTACGGGCAGGTGTTTATCAGCCTTGCGCAATTAAACCAGCGCACTGCAGATGAGATTATAGATGGATTACGCGACTACCTTATAACCCATGCCCCCATCCCTGCAGAAGTAGGGGTTCTAAAACTTTCAGGCGGCCCTCCTAGCTCCAAACCCATCAGCGTCAAAGTGCGCGGGGATGATTATGACCAAATCGCAGCCGCAGTTGCTGACCTGACCAGCGTGCTTGAAACCATACCCGGCATTAAAGATATTCAAAATGATGCCACTCTCGGCAGTCCGCAACTGGTCACCCAGCTTAACATGACGGCAATCAGTCGTGCTGGCCTCGACCCTATGACCGTGGTGCGTAGCTTACGTTTGTTGACGGATGGCGAAGTGGTTGCACAAATGAACGACCGAGGCGAACAGGTGGATTTACGAGTACGCGGTGCTTTACCGCACACTGAAGACATCCAGGCCTGGTTAGCCACGCAAATTGCCAGCCCAAGCGGAAACCGGATTGCATTAAGCGAGCTGGTGGATACCGAAGTTCGTCAGGGGTATGTCAGTTTACGCCATCATAACTTTAGCCGAGCTATCACCCTTGAGGCTGATATTGATCGCAGCCAAATTGACACCCTAAGCGCGAATGCGCAATTACAACAGGCTTGGGAACAGCTTGCGGTCAATCACCCTGGCATTAATCTTGATTTTTCAGGTGAACTCGACGAGATCAATGAATCCTTGAATGCTATGATGATGCTGTTTGTGATGGGCGTCGGTTTGATGTACTTGATTTTGGGTGCGCAATTTAGAAGCTATTTTCAACCCCTTATTATCCTGCTCACTATTCCGATGGCCTTTACCGGTGTTGCCTATGGCTTATGGCTCAGCGGTTACCCGCTCAGCCTCTATACGCTTTATGGCGTGGTCGCCCTATCCGGTATTGCAGTCAACTCAGCCATCGTACTGATCTCTGCCGCCAATAGTCGGAGAGATGATGGAATGTCGGTGCTCCATGCGATTGTCTATGCCGCTCGGCGCCGCCTGGTTCCGATCCTGATTACCACCTTCACCACGATGGCAGGCTTAATGGGATTAGCCATAGGTTTAGGCGGTCACTCATTAATGTTTAGCCCGGTCGCTACCGCGATTGTATGGGGCATCGGTGTTTCAACCCTGCTCACCCTGTTCACCATTCCGTTAATATATCGCTTAACAGCCAGAAGTAAAATCAGCCCCTAAAAGGAGAGATCTATGAAGCTCGAAACCATTGCATTACATGGCGGTTATCAGCCGGAAGACACCACCAAGTCGGTGGCGGTGCCGATTTATCAAACCACGTCGTTTGCGTTTGATGATGCGCAACACGCAGCCGATTTATTCGACCTTAAGGTAGCCGGCAATATCTACTCGCGCATTATGAACCCCACCAATGCGGTGCTGGAAAGCCGTATCGCTGCAATGGAAGGCGGCATTGCAGGCCTGGCGGTGTCGTCCGGCATGGCCGCGATTACCTACACCATTCAAACCCTAGCCGAAGCCGGTGATAATATTCTCAGCACCGGCGAGCTTTATGGCGGCACTTACAATCTGTTTGCCCATACCTTGCCACGCCAAGGGTTAGAGGTGCGCTTTTTTAACAAGGATGCCGCAGATATTGAGATCGCACAGCTGATTGATGCCAACACCAAGCTGCTCTATTGTGAGACCGTCGGCAATCCGTCCGGCGGCATTGCCGACATTGAACGCTTGGCTCAATTAGCGCACCAGCACGGCATTCCGCTGGTCGTCGATAACACCGTGGCATCACCTGTGCTTTGGCGGCCGATTGAACAGGGCGCGGATATAGTGATCCATTCGGCCACTAAGTATATTGGCGGCCACGGCACCACTATTGGTGGCGTGATTGTCGATTCGGGAAAATTCCCCTGGGCAGAACATGCCGAGCGTTTCCCGTTATTGAATACGCCGGATGTGTCTTATCATGGCGTGACCTACACCCAGGACTTTGGCGCGGCAGCGTTTATTGCGCGTTGTCGCGTAGTGGACTGTCAACCCTTTTTCGTACACAAAGACGCCCATTTTTTATCTAGTTCCTTCATCGCCCTGATCCACTGATTTTCATACTCTACCGGCGAGTAATTGTCATTGGTACTGTGCATTCTTTGGTGGTTGTACCAGCCAATATAATCAGACACGTCATATAATGCCTGCTTGCCTGTGGCGTAGGTGGTGCGATACACGCGCTCCTTTTTCAAACTGGCAAAAAAGCTTTCTACTACCGCGTTATCCCAACAATTACCCCGTCTGCTCATGCTGGGTTTAATCCCCCAGTGCTTGAGCACGTTGCGATAAGCCTTGGCTACAAACTGGCTGCCTTGGTCGGTGTGGATAATCAGCCCGCGTGTGGGTTTTCGGCTCCACAAGGCTCTCAATAACGCTCTTTTGACCAGTTGGGCCTCCATTCGGCTATCCATCGCCCAGCCGACCACACGGCGTGAATACAGGTCAATAAACACCGCGAGGTATTGCCAGCCTTCAAGCGTTCGAATGTAGCTGATGTCCGCGACCCATTTTTGATTTGGACCTTTGACATTAAATTGACGCTTGAGCGCATTGGCCGCAATCCGGTCATCGTCAATCGCCGCTACATTGCGATTGCAATAACGCTGGCGCGTGATGACTTTTAACCCCAAAGCTTTCATCCGTTCGATTATACGTCGGCGACTAACCTCCAGCTTATGCTCACGTTTGAGGGCGGTCTTAATCCGCCGTGCGCCAATCGTTTGGCTATAGCGTTCAACCATTTCAGTAATATGCTGATCTAGTTGAGTCTGCTCGCTGTCCTGCTCTGTTTGTCTTTGTTTACGTTGCGCCTGAGTTCGTATGTAACTGGTGTAGCTGCTTCGCTTAACCCCTATCAGCCTACAGAGACGACATGCACTGGAATCGGCTTTATGTGCATCAATCCAGGCGTACTTTGCTATTTGTGTACCGCAAAGTACGCCGCCGCTTTTTTTAATAGTTCAACGTCCTCCAAGGCCGTTTTTAATTCGCGTTTAAGCCGGCGATTTTCAGCTTCTAGATCAACCGCTTTTTCAACGGTTGGCTGAACTGAATCTTTATTTTGATTAGCGCGACGGTGTTTATCAACCCAGCCATACAGGGTGTTTTCTTTGATGTCGAGATCGCGTGCTATTTGAGCAATCGGCTTTGACCCTTCAAGTGCCATTTCGATGGCTTGCTGTTTGAGTTGATCATCATAGCGTTTTTGTTGTTTCATCATCGTTTTCCATTCGTTGTATTTAAGTCACATTTTAACGTGTCTTTGTGTACGAAGGATTGTAGCCAGTCCAACACCCAAAAAGTCGCCGAGTTCTTAGCCCAACACCAACAAGTGGCTTGGGTGAACTATGCAGGCCTGGCGAGCCACAAAGACCACGCACTGGCCAACAAGTATTTAAACGGCAAAGCCTCCGGCATTCTGAGTTTCGGCTTAAAATCGGGGCGTGAAGGCACGCGTCAATTCTATGACGCGCTACAAATGATTATTCGCTTGGTGAATATTGGTGATGCCAAATCCTGCGCCAGCATTCCGGCAGAAACCACACATCGCCAACTTAATGATGCAGAACTCAAAACCGCCGGTGTGTCACCGGAAATGGTGCGCTTATCGATAGGTATTGAACATATCGACGACATCCTCGCCGATATAGACCAAGCCCTCACCGCGGCTAAAGCTTAAAGCAAAACCCCGTTCACCAGGCCTGGTGAAGCAGGGATTATTCGCTGTTTTCACAGGCTTTATAAAAAACTTGAGCCTATAACTAACACTTATCCGTTGGGCAGCTTGAACAACCGATTTGTTTTTTATTAAAAATCCGTTGATACAACATCACCAACACCAAGGTACTGATCACACTCAACGCAATCAGCGGCCAAAACGCCGGAATCATCTCCCAACCTACTGCCAGCGTGATCTCGCTATGCGCATCCAAACGCTCCACCAAATGCCAATTTTCTAAATGACTATCCAAATAATAAACCAACAACCCCACCGCAATAATCAGCGCCACAATACACATTTACATTTCTCCTAACAGATGACACAACCAGGCCTGGTTGTTGATATTACATTGTTCATTGTCCAAATTAAACGGGATAACATCCAGCGTTAAATCTTCATCAAACTCAAATGGCGCAAGGGGGCTTACAAACCCCGCCCATTGTGGATAAATCAGCACCAATCGCCCAATGCCTGGCAAACACTTTTGTCCATAGGCAAACAGTTGATACATATCCGCTTGCGCGATGCCCGCTTTGCCATCGGGCTGGTTTTGATCGAGCAATTTCCATTTGGTATCCAACACCGCCACCCGTTCATTGCCGCGGTAAATCACCAGGTCTGGTCGCAGTTGAAATATAGGCTTGGCGTTTTGCGTGGAGAGGTAGTGTTTGGTTGATTGGGTTTGTAACCGATAACCCGACGGCAAATCACGCTGAATTTCGCTGGCGACATAGGCTTCAAACAACTTTTCCATCGGTAATAAAAACGAAATACCGGCATGCTGATTGGCGGTGGCAAACGGACTGTACTGGCTTAAAATCAGTTTTAGCCAAGGTAGTAGGTTTTGATAATACTGCATATCGCGGCTGGTGCGCCAGGCCTGAAAATCTTGACGGATATGGCGCGACTCCGGTACATCATCAAACGCAAAGCGCAGTTCACGCGCCAGCTTTTGATTGGGCAAATACTGGCTCCATTTGGTAACCAAAATCAATGCCGAATGAATCAGGCGGTTCTCTGCCCGATTATCACTAAATACATCGTATTCGATACAAAACTGCGTTTGTTTGGTGGGCGATTGGCGCAGTTGACGCGCGGTTTGCAGCTGACCTTTTAAAAACCGTTCTTGCGCCTCGATGCGCTGGTAGTCTTTACGAATGCCTTTGCGCACCACTTGCGCCAAGTCCTGCAAAAACCGACCCATCAGCACCTCTGGCAAGGGTTGTTTCACTGTGTCAATTAACGCATCGGTGGATTCAATAAACGGCAACACCTTCGCCGCTTTCAGCATCCGCAATAACAGCTTGCGGCTGGCTACCAGGTCTGGTTGTTCAAGTGTTGGCGCGTGCTTGGGCAGAATTTCAATTTGCACGCCATCAGGCGTGGCAATCACGCCCACAAAACCCCGCACCTTTAAGGTGTGCGAGTTCACAAAACTTAAATAACGATGCGCTTTATCCGAAGACTGCGCTATTTTAGACAGGTAAAACCAGGCCTGGTGAGTGACTTCAATCTGATCAAAGCTATTTTGCGCATTGTGTTGAGCGCGAACAATCCGCCCCCATTCGCGCACGACAAGATTACTTGTCATCAACAATCCAGATCAGTAAATGGGTTCACGATCTTTAAACGCTTCTCTATTAACAGCCCATGTTGCATATCTTCTGAAAAAAGCAGACCACATTCGTTCTCTAATGCCGTCGCCACAATCAAGCTGTCATAGTATTGCAACTTATAACGAGTCCGAATATCCAGTGCGCGTTGCTGAGTCTTTAAGCTAAAGTTGCTCACATAAAACGCATCACTTAATTCAATGATCGCTTTTTGTAGTTGTGACTCAGACAGCGCAAGTTTTTTTAAACCGACATTAATAAACTCATTAATCACTTGAGTTGAAATCATACTTGGCTGGCTAAATAAAACACTGTTCGCCCTTTCCGCCTTTTCAGCTTCCGTGCTTGAGTAGGCATAGATGAGAATATTCGTATCGCAAAAAGCCTTCATCGCTTAACGCTTATTCGCTTCATCACGATTAAACTTAAAGCCACGCGTATCAACGGCTATAGCCGATAAACGCTGACGCGCTTTAGGTGCATCGTCGGTTTCGATAACGACCCGAACATGCTTGTTTTTAAACTGCTCAAAATTTGGAATCTTGAGATATTCATTGACCACATCGGTTTCAAATTCAATGACATACATCTTATACACTCCTGTGCGAATGCTTAGTGTAAGGTATTTGTAACGGATTAAAAAGCCATTCAAAAGTGGCGTCTTAACTGTTCCCCACCCACTTACCGCTGATAAATTGCTACAAAGGCTTGGGCATCTAAGTCATCCAAGTTGTTGCGCTGAAACTTTTCAATATCGTTTGGCGCGTCCGCGTCGGTAAACAAATGGCTAAAGCGTTGACGCTGATAAAAGTTGTCCGCACTCGCCCCCAAAACCCAACGTATTTTTTGCCAATCGTCGTAAAAGTATTCTTCTAGCAACGGTAGGATTTTGTTTTTAAATGCGTGGCGCAAATCATCCAACGAATCCACACTCATTAAAAACGCATGACCCAGCGTGTGTTCACGGTCATAGAGGGCTTCAATGCGTTGATTCATCACAGCCAACATGTTACGCAGATTAACCCCCTCCAAATCCTCCGTTACCAGGTCGGGTTGTGGCATCATTTCAATAAAATCAAACCGGCGGCGCAAGGCCGTATCCATGAGCGCCAACGAACGATCAGCGGTATTCATCGTGCCGATAATATATAGGTTGTTAGGAACGGAAAAGGGTTCTTTGGAATAAGGCAAGGTGACCTCAATCGCCTCGTCATTGCCCGCGCGTTTACTCGGTTCAATCAGCGTAATCAACTCGCCAAAAATCCGCGAAATATTACCGCGATTGATTTCGTCGATGATTAGGACATAGGGTTTTTGAGAAACCTCATCAGCTTGACTACTTGGCTCAACAGGCACATTGAACTGCCTAAAAGCATTGACTAGACTCAAGTAATAAGTGTCTTCCTGCCGCGTATACTTGTACTTGTTAATAAAAATTTGTTCATGCACCTCACGCGCACTTTGAAACGGATAATCAGATTGCAAGACCCGCTTTAATTCTTCAACCTTCAGCTGAACCTCTCCGCCGCTGAATGTTGAATCGGGCGACTCCACGGTTAAGCGCTCATCATCCGTATTGATAATTTTAAACTCAGTACCCTTCTTCTTTTTAAAAGCAGCTTCTGATTCAATCGCGTGAGTAATAAAAGCATCATAACGCTTATCAAAATTCAAATCTTCAGCTAGTTGATTGACTGACTTTTGGCTATCTTCTAGGTTTTTTAATGCTGATTTAGCGATCCGCTTAAACACACCGCTTTCAATCTGGTAGCTGATCTTGCCGTCATTAGACTTTGCCTGAATCCCCTCTACAAAATCCTCATAACTAAAACTTTGGTGAAAGGTGACAAATTCAACTTGCCCAGGATAGCGTGCTTTCAATTCTTGAATCGAACCAGGCCTGCTTGTTTCAGCAGAATCGCTTGGATTTAATACTTGCCAAGCTAAATCCACGGTATTAAAGGTTTTACCTGTTCCGGGCGGGCCGTAAAGAATGGTATTCAGTGCCAAGGCTTCATGCTCTCCACCCATTTCATTTTTTTCATCCATCTCAATAGCCTCTTGATTCCAGCTCCAATTTTTAACAAAATAATCATAATCTTGCGGTTTATCCTTGAAGGCAAAATCAATCAACTTACTTGCATACTGCGACCACCACTGCCCCTGTTCATTTATGCGCCAAAAAGTTCCGCGATAAGTAAAGAAATACCAGTCTTTCGGCTCGAAATCTTTATGCCATTCAACTTCAAGGCGCTTGCCATTTTGAGGATTGGAAATAACTTTACCAACCGCTTTAATCATCATTTTTGAAACTGACTTTCCGACAGGAACGCCTTCAAAAGGCAGATTATTTTTCTGAACTGTTGCCGCTTTTATCGCAATCCACTCACCTGGCTGAACTTGATTTATTTGCTATGCCAATTTGGGCTTGTCGATAGCCTTCCACCCCATTTCCCAATAACCATGCTCAATAAATTCTGGCGTTTTATCCTCGTTACCATCCCAAACAGCGCCCACAAAATAATAGTTCGTCATAAACACCTCAAAGTTATTAAGCCTTATTCTACTCAATACTAGCGTTAAAACCACCAGGCCTAGTTAAGCATTCAACGAGGTTTTTGTGCAACCAATCGAATCATTCGGCCATTTTTTAACGGGGTTTGTTCGATGACTTCAAAGCCACAGGCTTGGAGCATATATACAATATCTTGCGCATGATAACGGTTATGCTCTAGGAAATGTTCAAATGCATCTTCAAGTTGTTCACGTGTTAGGTTGGCGTTCGACAACTCGGCATTCGGGTATTTTCTTGCCAGATAACTTTCTAATGGCTGGCGCACGAGGTCAATCACACAGAATCGTCCACCGGGCTTGAGCCAGCGATACGCCGCTTGGAACATCAATACCGGCTGAATCAGCTCATGCACCAGCATGTTACACATAATCGCCGCCACACTGCCGGCTTCAACCTGTTCACTCGGGTCATTCAAATCATCGGCGACCACCCGTGCATGGCTAGGCAAATCCACCACCGCATTCAGCATGTAGGGCGCGGCTTCGATACCAATAATCGATGCATTCGGGTAGCCTTGCGCCAGCGCTTGGACAAACAAACCTGTGCCCGCTCCAAGATCCATCAAGCCCTCATTCGCACCAATGACAGGCGCCATCTGTGTTTGCCAAAAGTGCCAGAAATCCTCATCATGTCGATCGGCATAGGTTTGACTAATCATCTTACGCGCATGCTCACCATCTCCACCGTGGTGACGCAAGATCTGTTGTTGCGTTTTTTCCATATTATCCTCATCACTAAAATTCAGCGCTTTATAATAGCGGATTTGAGAGAACGAAAAGGCGAAACAATGAGTGATTTTCCTAATTGCCCGCAATGCGGCTCAGAATACACCTATGAGATGGGCGAATTGTTTTGTTGTCCGGAGTGCGGGCATGAATGGCCACAGCAAGCCATTGAGTCTAGTGATGAACGCGTATTTAAAGATGCTAATGGAACGATATTACAGGATGGTGATACGGTAACAGTAATTAAGGATCTAAAAGTCAAAGGCTCGTCACTGGTGGTCAAGGTGGGTACGAAAGTCAAAAACATCCGTTTAAAAGACGGCGATCATGATATTGATTGTAAAATTGACGGCATTGGCCAAATGAGTTTAAAAACCCAATTTGTTAAAAAAGTTTAAAGCTTTAAACTACAATCCCTCAAACCCAATGGCAATCGGACAAACTTACTAACATACAGGAGCTTAATCCATGTATTTTAAAACTGAAGAATTAGCACCAAACGATATTTATCGTTACTTAGTGGGGGGCGTTGTACCTCGTCCTATTGCTTGGGTCAGCACTTTAAATAGCGAAGGTGTGAGCAATATCGCACCCTACTCGTTTTTTACTGTTGCCAGTATCAATCCACCGATCTTAACCATTGCTCACATCGCCCCTCAAGCTGCTACCCAAAAAGATACCCTTGCGAATCTTAAAGCTACCCAAGAATGTGTAGTAAACATTGTAAGTCACGATCAAGTTGAAAGTATGAATGCGAGCAGCAGTCCGCTGCCCAATAACATCAGTGAGTTCGAAACCTTTGATATTGGCCAGGTTAATAGTATTCAGGTCAAACCAGTCGGCGCAGCCGGAGCGAAGGTTAGATTTGAATGCCAACTTCGTGAAATACTCAGTCTTTCAGAACAACCCGCCGGCGGTCAGTTAATCCTACTTAATGTAGTCGGTATCTATATTGATGATAAGATTTTAAATGCAGACAAACTGATTGATCAAAACCAATTAGATGCTATAGGCAAAATGGGCGCAGATGGCTATTGCAAAACCACATTGGGGTTTGATCTAGCACGTCCAAAATAATTAAATCCATCACCAAACTCAATTGCGCATAGCGCACTTATTCGATAATAAATAAACTAATCTAGTGACTCATGCGAAGACTATACGTTTAAGGTACTAGACTTGATTGCTAAACCCATTTTATCAACAGACACAACCGACTATAAATCACTAGGCTGCGTCCTAAAATTATTGACTTGCAACGCAGTCATGGTAAGCTTTTGAAGCTATAAACACCATTTATCACCTTTTATAAAAATAGGGAAAACCATGAACCTACTTGCGTTTAACCTTCCAATTGTTGCCTTGCTGCCATTTTTGGGTGCCGCACTCGCTGCTTTAGCGTCGAGACTCAATCGCGTTGCGGCGGCTTGGACCTCTGCTGCGGTCACCGTTTTGGCGCTGGCGTTGTTGGCTCCGGCCATGTCTTTGCCCTTCCAAGGGGAAACACTCATTCAAAGCTGGGCTTGGATGCCTGCGATTGGCGTAGACTTCGCCTTCCGCCTTGATGGGTTAGCACTGTTGTTTGCCTTGCTGATCTTGGTTATCGGGCTATTAATCGTTATTTATGCCCGCTACTATCTATCCAGCAAAGATTCAATGGGACGGTTTTACGCCTATTTAATGATGTTTATGGGTTCGATGCTCGGCATCGTACTGTCTGAAAACCTCATTCAATTAGTCGTGTTTTGGGAGCTAACCTCCCTCAGTTCCTTCTTGCTGATTAGCTATTGGCAACACCGCAAGGATGCCCGCCACGGCGCACGTATGGCCTTAGCCATTACCGGTGCCGGTGGTTTAGCCTTGTTAGGTGGCGTGTTGATACTGGGTCACATTGTTGGCAGCTACAACCTAAGCGATGTACTGGCTGCAGGCGACATGATTCGTGCGCATGAGCTGTATGTTCCGATCCTAGTATTGATTTTACTCGGTGTATTTACTAAGTCAGCTCAATTTCCTTTCCATTTTTGGTTACCCCATGCGATGGCCGCACCGACGCCGGTTTCAGCCTACTTGCATTCGGCTACGATGGTAAAAGCCGGTATTTTCTTACTTGCGCGCTTTTTTCCAGCCTTATCCGGCACACCGGAATGGATGTGGTTAGTCGGTGGAGCGGGATTAATAACCTTTATGATTGGCGCTTACACCGCCCTGTTTAAGCACGATTTAAAAGGCTTGTTAGCCTACTCAACTATTAGCCACCTTGGCTTGATTACGCTGTTATTTGGTTTAGGCACCCAAATGGCTGCGGTCGCAGCCCTGTTTCATATTATTAACCATGCCACCTTTAAGGCCTCGTTATTCATGGTGGCGGGAATTATCGACCATGAAACCGGCAGCCGTGATATGCGCAAGCTCAGTGGTTTGATGAAGTACATGCCGCATACCGCTGTGCTGGCCATGGTCGCGGCCGCCGCCATGGCGGGGGTGCCGTTGCTTAATGGTTTCCTAAGTAAAGAAATGTTCTTTGAACAAGCGGTGTTTGCTGCAGAAACCAATGCTTGGGCTTGGGTACTGCCAATTTTAGTCACCATTGCGGCTATCTTCTCTGTAGCTTATTCATTACGTTTTATTCACGACGTGTTTTTTGGCGGTGAAGCTAAAGACCTGCCAAAAACCCCGCATGAGCCACCACGCTTCATGAAAATCCCTGTCGATTTGTTGGTGGTCATTTGTTTAGCCGTCGGCATTATCCCGATGTTCACGGTCGCACCGATTCTTGCGGTCGCTGCAGCAGGAACCCTTCAAGCGATGCCACCTGAGTATAGCTTGTCGATCTGGCATGGCTTTAACCTACCGTTAATGATGAGTATCATTGCGTTGGTACTTGGTGTCGGTGTTTACTTTATTCGCCACAAGCTGTTTGCGATTCATGCACGCTCGTTTGAACACCTTGATGCGCGTGTGGTCTATCACGCAATTCTGAACAATACCCTTGCGTTTGCACTTAAAGTCACACGAGGCTTTGACAAAGGCTCGCTGCAGCACGCGGCTGTCTGGATTATTGGGGCATCGGTGGTTGCAGGTGTGATTGGCTTTATGACTTCGGATGCCAGTCTGTTTGGTCAGCGCGAAATGCTACCGGTTGACCCTGTGACCTTGGTTGCTGCGGTGGCACTGATGATTGCCACCGTCATGACGGTGGTTTGGCATCAGCGTCGCTTGGTATCGCTGATTACACTCGGCGTCGTGGGCTTGGTGATCGCCTTAGGTTTTGTTAAGTTCTCAGCCCCGGATTTGGCTTTAACGCAGCTATCGGTTGAAATTGTCACGATTGTGCTACTGCTATTGGCGCTGTATTTCTTGCCCCAAACCACACCGAATGAAATCGGTAAATTTAGAATCAGCCGCGACATGCTGATTGCTGTTTTATCCGGTATCGGTGCCACACTTTTAACCCTTGCCGTATTAACGCGTGATTTTGCACCGATTTCTGAATACTTCTTGGAAAACTCGGTGCCTGGCGGTGGCGGTACTAACGTGGTAAACGTCATCTTGGTTGACTTCCGTGGTATTGATACCCTCGGTGAAATCGTGGTGCTTGCACTGGCTGGTTTAGGCATTTATGCGATGCTGCAAGGTATGAAACTCCCTGCGCCAAACAAAGATGTCTATGGTCGCTACTGGGACAAGGACAATCACCCGATGATTATGCAAACCCTGACACGCCTACTACTACCGTTAATGATATTGGTCGCGGTGTTTATCTTCTTGCGCGGTCATAACTTGCCGGGTGGCGGATTTATAGCAGGCCTGATTGCCGCCGTCGCACTGATTGTTCAATACCTCTCGAATGGCATTGAATGGACTCAGAAACGTCTGACGACTGATATGCACTGGGTCATAGGTTTTGGCTTATTGATTGGCACAGGAACCGGTATCGTTTCAATCCTCATTGGCTTCCCATTCCTTACTTCGGCCTTCACCTATATTACTTGGCCGGTGGTCGGTAAGTTTGAAGTCGCCAGTGCGATTGCCTTTGATATTGGCGTGTTCTTAGTGGTCGTGGGGGCAACGGTTCTCAGCTTGGTACAACTTGGCAAACTGAGCAATGCATCGCATCAACCTCACATCCCCGCCAGCAAACAGGAGGTTAAATAATGGAATTATTAATTGCGTTGGTCATTGGTGTGATGACCACGGCAGGGGTTTATCTAACCCTGCGCGCCCGCACCTTTCCGGTGGTACTGGGCTTAACAATGCTGGCTTATGCGGTTAACGTGTTCTTGTTTACAATGGGACGCTTGACCATCGGTATGCCGGCGGTGATTGATCCGACTGCAGCCGGTTACGGTGACCCCTTGCCTCAGGCGTTGGTACTCACCGCGATTGTTATTGCGTTTGGTATGACCGCGTTTTTAATTGTACTGGCGCTAAAAGCCCGCGGCGAACTCGGTAACGACCATGTTGACGGTTTACACCTTGCTGCGAACGAAGCCCCTTACGAAAAACTGGATCAAATCAAAGCGAATCAACAAAGTCCAAATAACATTATGCAGCAATCCAATCAGGAGGTTAAGCCATGATGCAATTAACGGCTTGGCCGGTTTTACTGCCGCTTATTGGTGGCTTTCTTGTGTTGTTTGCCCG
This sequence comes from Thiomicrospira microaerophila, assembly GCF_023278225.1. GTDB lineage: Bacteria > Pseudomonadota > Gammaproteobacteria > Thiomicrospirales > Thiomicrospiraceae > Thiomicrospira > Thiomicrospira microaerophila_A. Next base: position 161,391 of record NZ_CP070959.1, on the reverse strand, counting down.
TATGGGCGGACTAAGACTTCAGCGCTCACTTAACCTGCTGATCGTGCTGGGTCTCGTGCTCATCAGCATTGAAATGCTTAAAGTCTCGTTAACCGGCGTTCATCAGGTCTACTTATCCGGTAACTGGATAGCGCCTTTCGGCATCGTATTTGTGCTGGATAAACTTTCGGCCATGATGGTGCTGATTACCTCTTTGCTGGCACTGGGCTCATTATGGTATGCGATTGCAACCAAAATTGATGAAAAAGGCTCACACTTCCATGTGCTGTTCCAACTGCAACTATTTGGCTTAAACGGTGCGTTTATGACAGGGGACCTGTTCAACCTGTTCGTATTCTTTGAAGTTATGCTGCTCGCGTCTTATGGTTTATTGTTGCATGGATCAGGCCGTCTGCGTACCAAAGCCGGTTTGCATTACGTGGTCATTAACATGATCGGTGCTACGCTGTTTTTATTCGCGGTCGGCGCATTATACGGTGCGGTCGGTACCCTAAACATTGCAGACATGGCCGCCAAGGTAGCGGTTGCACCTGCGGAAAACCAAGGACTTATTGCCGCGGCAGGCCTGCTGCTATTAATCGTGTTCGGGGTTAAAGCGGCCATGTTCCCGCTTTATCTTTGGCTACCGGCGGCTTATGCCAATACCTCCGCGCCGGTTGCGGCCTTATTTGCGATTATGACCAAAGTGGGTATCTACTCAATTATTCGTGCTCACGGCACCATTTTTGGTGAAGGCGCAGGCGATCTCGCATTCTACTGGACACCCTGGGTTCTAGGGTTAGGCATGTTAACCTTGGCGTTGGCCGCTTTGGGTGTGATGGCTGCTCGCGGCTTGCGTGAACAGGTAGCGTATTTAGTGCTTGCTTCGGTTGCCACCTTATTAATCGGTGTAGGCCTTAACAGCCCAGCAGCGATGAGTGCGACTTTCTACTACTTAATTCACTCTACCTTAGTGGCAGGCGGGATGTTCTTGCTGGCTGATATGGTCGCACGAGGGCGCGGCGAAATCGGTGACAAGTTTACTTCTGCACCGATTATGCCGAACGCCATTATGATAGGTTCGCTGTTTATGTTTGGTGCCGTAGCCATGACAGGAATGCCGCCCCTTTCCGGCTTTTTAGGTAAGGTGTTAATTCTTCAGTCGGCGCTTGAACAGGCCTGGTTCTTTGGTATTTTGGCGGTGGTGCTAATTGCAGGCTTGCTGACGATTGTCGCCATGGCGCGCTCGGGTTCGTTGCTTTTCTATCGCACTCAACCGGTCAATCACTTGCCGGGTGAGCCGATGAATAAAGCAGCACTCATTGCCGTCGTGGGGTTATTTTCCGCCAGCCCACTGCTGGTCATCTTTGCGAACCCTGTAACAGGCTTTACTGAATTGGTGGCCTTGCAACAATTTGACAGTGCAAGCTATATTGAGGCTGTTTTAACCACTCCGGCGATTGAGAGGGTCAAATAATGTTTACAAAGATTCTACCCCATCCGATTTTAAGCTTAGTACTCTGGCTAAGCTGGTTGTTACTTAACAACAGCTTTGATCCGGGGCATATTGTACTGGGTCTTATTTTAGCGATCTTTATTCCTTGGTTTACCGGACGCTTCTGGCAAGAGAAAGTCTGTTTAAAAAACCCGCTGGTACTGTTTAAGTTTTTTGGCGTGGTCATGTGGGACATATTAATTGCTAACATTACCGTGGCTAAATTAATTCTTGGAAAAAATGACAAATTGCAACCGGCGTTTTTCTATATTGATTTAGATGTTAAACACCCATTAGCAATTAGTATCCTTGCCAATACTATTTCATTAACGCCTGGTACGGTCTCCTGCGATCTTACGGCAGATCGCAAACGCTTATTGATTCATGCGTTGCACGCAGAAGACATAGACCAAATCATCGCTGATATTAAACAACGCTATGAAGCGCCGCTTAAAGAGGTATTTACAATATGTTAGACATTGCCATCCCTATTGCATTTACTATGGTTTCGGTCGCCTTAGCGCTGAGCCTGCTACGTTTAGTTGTCGGCCCAGACATCCCCGATCGTATTTTAGCGCTCGATACGCTGTATATTAACTCTATCGCCCTGTTAATCCTGTTCGGCTTATACCTGGGGAGTGCGTTATATTTTGAGGCCGCGTTATTAATTGCCGTTATGGGCTTTGTTGGCACCGTTGCGCTCAGCAAGTATTTGCTGCGTGGCGATATTATGGAATAAGGGGCCGTTATGTTAGAAATCATCCTTTCAATATTAATACTAGTAGGCGCGTTTTTCACGCTGGTCGGTTCAATCGGCCTGTATAAGCTGCCTGATTTTTATATGCGTTTACACGGGCCGACCAAAGCCACTACCTTAGGTGTCGGTGCTATTTTGATTGCCTCCGTGCTTTATTTCAGCTTTAAACCCGGTGAAATCAGCTTACATGAAATATTGGTCACGGTATTTTTGTTTATCACCGCCCCGGTCAGCGCACACCTAATGGCCAAAGCCGCGATTCACATTAAATTAAAGCAACTAGAGCGCACTAAAAACACGCCTTATCAAGCCGACGAAACACCCTAAAACACCGATTTAATAACCAGGCCTGGTTATTAAATCATCGGTTTTAACCAACGACAAAGCCCAGTTTAACTGCTAAAATGGGCTTTTTTTAAATTAGCTAGAAACCTTTCCCATGAGCCAAGCCCAACTAATCCTATTTGATAAACGCAATCAACCCATTAAAGAATATATTGTCGCCGTCGCCGCTTCCGATGGACTAGACATCAAAGGGGTTCAGCTGGTTGCCTCACCGGCCAAGGGTGAAAAGTCTTTAATTACCGCAGGCTTACGCATCCCCCCGCTTGAAGCTTATGATTATGACACCAAAAAAATTGCCCATGCGACGCTTGATCTTTTGCTGGTCAATGAAGAGGTACTCACACTCGATCAGTTCATTGAACGCGCATCCGATGATGAAAACGTGCGTGAAGCACTCAGAAAATCAGCCAACAAAGCGCAATTAGCGGTTGAATCGTTAATCAGCGAGTTTACTGCATCGGAGGTGATTAGCCTTATTCAAGAAAATCGCAATGATGCTTTATTCAAACTTAAAAATCACGATAAGGAATTAAAAGGCAAACGCGTTTTATGCCTTGATATTGAAGCCACCGACATTTCTACCAATCCGGAAGCCGATGTCATTCAAATTTCGATTTGTGATTTTGATGGCAACGAAGTGCTGAACCAACTGATCAACCCCGGCTACGATATTCCTGACAATGAAAAACACAATATCACCACCGAGATGGTTCAGGGCGCGCCCTTATTTGCACAGTGTTGGGATCAAATTCATGCCGTGTTACGTGAAGCTGATGTCATCCTCGCCTATAGTACTGAAAGTGATTTTGCCTATCTACAAAACTCAGCCAACAAAAAAATGTTGGATTTCGAACTCGACTACAACAACTGGCTGGATGTAGCGGAACTGAGTAAGGAGCTGGTTGGCGCGATGCGTTGGCATTCTGAAAAAATGTATTGGTTCTGGAAAACACCAAAACTTACCGCATCCTATGAAAAAGTATTAGCCAAGCCCTTCCCTGGTGATGCGCATGATGCGCTGGTTGATGCGCAAGCGACCGCTGAGCTGATGCGCGCGATGCTACTACAAGGGCGTCAGTCTCAGGTGAAAGAAAAGAAACCGGTCGTGGATAGCAAAAAAGCCGTTACCAACAACTTGTTTGCCCAGGCTTTTGCGAATGCCAAACGAAAATAACGGAGCCGTTATGAATTTTTTAGACCTAGAAAAAGCCAAGAAAGGCGATCAGTTTGATTGGTCAGACTTTAAAGATCAACTTAAGTTTGATCAAGACGGTTTAATGCCTGCGATTGCCCAACAATATGACACAGGTGAAGTCCTGATGTTGGCTTATATGAATTTAACCGCATTAGAAGAAACCCTAACCACCGGACGCGTCTGTTACTGGTCACGCTCACGCCAAAGTTTTTGGCGCAAAGGCGAGGCGTCAGGTCAAATTCAACAGCTGAAAGAAGCACGACTTGATTGTGATGGTGATACCTTATTACTTCAGGTTGACCAAACCGGCCCGGCCTGCCATACAGGACGCTCTAACTGCTTTTATAACGGCATTAAGGGCGATAAAATTGAAACCTTATCTGACCCACTGATTGACCCTGCCGAACTCTACAAGCATTCACACTAGCGCATATAAAAAAAGCCCGGAAATCCGGGCTTTTGCTTTTAGGAGACTGCGAAACTCGAAGATTAACGCATAGAGACCAAAGGCAATTCACGTGCCTCAAAAGTCCAAGTGTTTTCTTGCTCTGGTTTAACGTTTTCTACAGTCACTTTAGCCTGTTCTTCAGTTGCTGCTTTTTGCGCATCTAGCTTACAACCGAATTCCCAGTTAGGTTGCTCTTGATTCGCCATTGCTAAACCGGCAAACATCATTGACGCTAATACTAAACTTGTCTTTTTCATAACTAACTCCTTAATTTAAATAAGATCAGAGACTAAGCTCTTCTGTTCAATTCATGTATAGAATAGCACATAGAATAAATTTATCAACACATCAGCTAAAAAAATATTAGAAAATAATAATATGCTAATATAGCAATGAAAAACAACTTGAATACTGGCTTAGCGAGTGATTAATCGATAAACTCTCAACTCATTGCATAAAAAACAGCCAAGGCCTATGAACTTTACCCTTCCATCAACATTAAGCATTATGGTGAGTGCAGCCAATTGGTCAGAGCAACTCAATTACCCAGAAATTGAATTAAAATGGCAAGCACTCTTTCGTCAGATACAAACACGCTTGCCAGAATCGATCAAACCTCAACTGATTACAGGGTATAGAGAAGGCATTGAACAGCTAAGTGTTGAACTCGCCCACCAGAATCAGTTTAAAATTCAACTACTACTCTGTCAGAAATTTGGCCAACTAACAAAATTGGTTAAGGACGAAAATAGGCTAAAAATTGATCGTATTGTGTCGCTAGGCCGCGGTAAAGATGAGTTAATGCTTCTGCCATCGCCACAACAGACCAGAGATCGTTTAATGCTCGACTATGCTGATATTTTATTAATTGCTTGGCGACCAGATTTAAACTCAGAAGAAAGCAAAGCAGGCTTCGAACTCATTTCGCAGGCGGCACAAAGCTTAAAACCGGTAATATGGCTAGACCCTAATGGTGAACTCCATTGGCTTAAACTTAATCAGCTCGATAATGCAAACCTACTCATTCTAAAAGCCGAAAACCAAACAACCGAAAGGCTACTCAGCTACTTCAAAACATTTAGCAGCCTTGAACAAACACCGTTTGCAGCAACCCTATCCCAGTTGTTTTTGCTTGAAGAAAACCCTGATCCGCTGAAGCAATCATCAATAAATCAGCTACTAGGTACAGAAAATTCGATCCGAACACAAACCTCCGAACGCAGTGCTAAAACAGGGTTTTGGTTTCAAATAAAACAAAAATTTGATCACTTTAAGAATCCGATGAACCTATCACCTACCAACAAAGAAATTCAAGCGAAAACCCTGCTGACCGACGCCTTTAGTTTTCACAATACACAAGCCGAAAAAGCTGGCGATGCTTATCGTTACAATGTTTGGATGCTCTATGGTTTTGCTGCGTTAGCCGTAATATTGGCAGTCAGTGCAGAAGTTTGGCAATTGCACTGGCTTGCCTATTTCGAACTCATTGTGATAGCGACCATTATTTATCGTGTTTATTGGGCACGAAAAATACAACTTCATGAAAACTGGATGCGCCATCGCTATATTGCAGAGCAGCTTCGTTACTGCATTATGGGATATCCGCTAATGGTAGTACCTGACCCTTTTAGAGCGGCACAATGGCAAGTAAAAAACAATCAGTTAATGTTAAAATCGGCTGAGATTTGGCTTATTCAAAGATATCTAATGGCCAGTGGACTTCCCTGTGAGGATGGAAAAATCTACACACCACCCTATCACAACCACGCACTGGTTGAACATATGCAACGGGTTATAGACAACCAAAAAACTTACCACCAACGCCATCACCATCAAAAGCACCTTGGCCACCATCGCCTTCATCGAGCAACTGAAATATTTTTTGTATTCACATTTATAGCAGTAAGCATTCACCTTTTTGTCCATGACATTTGGTTACTGCTGTTCACTGCTGCATTACCTGCTGTCGCGGCCAGCTTACATGGCATTCTTACCAAACTTGAAATGCAACGCATCGCAAGCCAATCAGCCCAGCTCTATCAACAGCTTGATGAATCAGAAAAGGCCTTTAAACGTTTTATTGAAGGCGCAAAAGAAGGTGATGACGACTGGCACCAGTGGCTTAGCCTTTATGCCCTAGCGAGTTCAAGTGAAAAAATAATGTCTGACAATATCAAACAATGGCAACATTTAATCCAAAAGCAGAGCATTGATATCCCTGTTTGAGCATGCTGAAATGTCTAAAAATGGGGACGAGGATTAAATGGCATTTTCTCAGCCATGGTTTGATAAAAGGCTTGGGTTTCGGCATCCTGCGCTAAAGGAGTATGGATTTGCGCCACGATGTATTGATCGCCCGGCGTTTTACCCAAACCTCGGCCTTTAATCCGCAATTTTGAACCCGACTGAGTGCCCGCCGGTATTGACATATTCACCTTGCCTTTTAAGGTCGGAATCTGTACTTTGGTACCTAATGCCGCTTCCCAAGGCGTCAAAGGCAAATCCAAATACACATCGTCACCTTCAACCCGATAAAGTGGATGGCTTTGCAAATCGATTTCCAAATACAAATCACCGTTTGCCCCGCCACCGATACCCGGTGCACCTTGACCCGTTAAGCGAATCCGCTGCCCTTGCTTAATGCCGGCCGGAATCTTTACTTTAATTTGCTTACTGCGCTGAAACACGCGCCCCTGCTGATCGGCTTGCGGAATTTGTAAATTAAGGTTGCGCTCGTTACCGTTCACCGCCTCTTCTAAACTGACAAGCACCTTGACGACCTGATCTTCACCTTTTTGGCGAAAGCCTTGACGCCCGCCATAACCGCCCCCAAAGCCCTGCCCTCCGAATCCGCCTTGCCCGCGAAACAAGGATTCAAAGAAATCACTAAAGCCCCCAGCTTGACCACCGCCAAACATACTCTCAAACCCGGGTGGCGGTTCAAAATGCTGACCATTTTGGTAACCTGAACCAAACTGATCAAACATCGCTCGCTTTTCTTTGTCACTCAATACTTCATAAGCTTCGCTAATTTCCTTAAACTTAGATTCATCACCGGTTGGCTTATCCGGGTGATATTTTGCCGCTAATTTACGATAAGCTTTTTTGATTTCAGCTTCGCTGGCTGTGCGCTCTACACCCAGTATTTTGTAATAATCTTTGTATTCCATTTAATCCAATCCTTAAAAATTTTAAAAACTTAATGGGGTTTAGTGATGGCTTTTTCAATGTTTACTTTTAAATAACCCCTTTTACACGCATAATATCCCTATTGAAAACTAAAAAGATAAAACATGACGGTTAAAAACTGCGAAATTACCATTCGCCCAAATGGGGCATTACAAATCCTATCGAAACAGGAAGCCAACCAACTCTGTGATCACTCCGATAAAGGGCTTAATGACCTGCTAAGGCGTTGTGCTTTAGCTGTTTTAAATACCGGTAACAATTTGGACTCGGGTGAAAAGCTCTTGGAAATGCACCCCGAGTTTGATATCAAAGTACAATCTCGCGGTCGGGGTATTGAATTAATACTTTGCAACCCACCGGAAACCGCATTTATCGATGGCGAAATGATTGAGGGGCTTCGCGAACATCTATTTGCAGTGGTTCGTGATCTGATTTATGTGCGTAACAGTATTATAGACTCCGGACTTTTTGATTTAACAACATCGAAGGGAATCACTAATGCAGTATTCCACATCCTACGTAATGCCGAAGTGCTTCGCACCAATGAAGAACCCAATCTCGTGGCCTGCTGGGGTGGGCATGCCGTCTCCAGACGAGAGTATGAATACTCTCGTCATGTAGGCATTTCACTCGGTGAACGTCGGTTGAACATTTGCACAGGCTGTGGCCCCGGTGTAATGAAAGGACCCATGCGCGGCGCTGAAGCAGGCCACCACAATCAACGCTTTAATAACCGTCGATATATTGGTCTGTCTGAGCCGGGGATTATTGCTGCTGAAGCGCCAAATACGGTAGTGAATGAATTGGTTATTCTCCCGGATATTGAAAAACGACTCGAAGCTTTTGTTCGACTGGCTCACGGTATTGTCATCTTTCCCGGAGGTCCTGGCACCCTGGAAGAACTCCTCTACATTCTGAGCATTATGCTCGACCCTAAAAATGCCAACCTACCCTATCCACTTGTGCTGACTGGTGACCATGGCAGTCACGCCTATTTTGACGAAGTAAAGCACTTTATAGCTGCTACCTTAGGGGAAATAGCCGCGGAGAGACTTAATATCATACTGGGAGATGCAACCAGTGTTGCCAGCTATATGCGTCAGAGTATGCAACTAGTGAAAGAGGATCGAAAACAAACCAGTGATGCTTATTACTTTAATTGGCAACTGCATATTGAACCTGAGCTACAAATGCCTTTTGAGCCGACTCATGCATCCATGCGCGCACTCAATTTAACTAAAAATCAACCGGCGCACCAACTTGCTGCCCAGCTTCGCTGTGCCTTTTCAGGCATCGTTGCCGGTAATGTAAAAGCGGAAGGCTTACGAGCTATTGCCCAGCATGGCCCCTTTGAGCTGAAAGGTGATCCGCAAATCATGCAAGCACTCGGTCGCTTGTTAGATTTTATGATCCAACAAAAACGCATGAAAATTGATGCCGACAACTATATTCCCAGCTACCGTATAATTTAAAGGTTACTCCATGACATTCGCAGAACTTGAACTTGATGAACTCCTTCTTGACGCCTTAAATCAACATGGTTTTAATCGCCCCACCCCCATTCAACAAGCCGCTATTCCAGCGATGATGGCAGGCAAAGACATCCTTGCAGGCGCGGCCACTGGCACAGGAAAAACTGCGGCTTTTGTTTTGCCCGCCCTACAGCATTTAATTGACAACCCCAGCCAATCACGACTGCCACGCATTCTAATGTTAGCACCAACTCGTGAATTGGCACTACAAATCCGCCAAGTGGTTCGTGAATTAAGCCAAAACATGTCCTTACGTTCATTAGTCATCACTGGCGGCTTGGCACAAGACAAACAAATTGAACATCTAAGCCAACCTTTTCAGATTTTAATTGCCACACCAGGACGCTTGTTAAACTTGCTAGAACAGGAAATGATTGAACTTGAACAACTAGAGATGGTGATTATTGATGAAGCGGATCGCATGCTTGACATGGGGCAAGGTCCCGATGTCTATGCGCTGTTAGATGCGATTCCGGGGAACTTTCAAGCCGGTCTGTTTTCAGCAACACTGGCTGGTACTGGGATTCACAAATTTGCGGAAAAGACCCTCGATCAGCCCACTGTGATTCAGGTTGATGCCGCAAATCAACAGTCGAGCCAAGTGCAGCAAATGATTTATTTTGCCGATGACCGTGCACACAAAGAACAACTTTTGCTCAGGTTACTACAAGATCCAAGCTGCAAAAGCGCCATTGTTTTCTGTAACAAAAAAGAACGTGCGATTTCGCTCACTGAGTGGTTGCAGGCTCAAGAAGTCAGCGCCCAAGTATTGCATGGCGACTTTATTCAAGCCAAACGCCTAGAAAAAATAGGCAAGTTTAAAGAAGGCAAAATACAAGCACTGGTGGCAACGGATGTGGCCGCACGTGGACTGGATATGCTTAATATCACTCACGTAGTCAACTACGACCTGCCTTTGCGCGGGGATATTTATATTCACCGTATTGGTAGAACAGGCCGTGCACAGAATGTCGGCTTAGCCATTAGCTTGGTAGAAGGGCATGAGCTCAGAACCCTTGAGCGGATTCAATATCACCTTCAAGCTAAAATCCCTGTCAGTAAAATCAAAGGACTTGAAGCCCGACTTAAGCCCAGCAAGCTGCAAGAAAAGAAAAAAACCCATAAGAAAAAAGCGGCCAAAAAGGCCGCTAAAAAGAAAAAATAGATAACTAAACCTCTTTTATATCAAAACTCTGCCCATTCATTATCGCTTGCCTTCAAGGTCGTTGAAGGCTTGCTTACCGCTTTCACTGGTGATTTTATACTCGATGGGTGACTCGCTGGTTTTGCTAATGCAGGTGTGTTATGAGATCTAGCTACCTGACTATTGTCTGTTTTAAAGAAACTCATTTGCTGACTTAATAGACTGGCCTGCTCACGCATACTTTCAGCCGCTGCTGAAGTTTGCTCAACCAGCGCAGCATTCTGCTGAATCCCTTGATCAATCGAACTAATAGCCGTTTGTAACTGCTTAACCCCTTCAGATTGCTCTTGCGAAGCATGAGAAATTTCAATCGACATTCTTGAGGCTCGCTCAATCGCTCCAGTTATTTCAGTGATCACCTCACCTGATTCAGTAGCCAACTTAGTGCCTTGATCTATACGCGTCACACTCTCATTGATCAGTCCGGTAATTTCTTTCGCTGCTTCTGCAGATTTCTGAGCTAATGCGCGTACCTCACTGGCGACCACCGCAAAACCACGGCCGTGTTCTCCCGCCCTTGCGGCCTCAACCGCTGCGTTAAGCGCGAGTAAATTGGTTTGGAATGCAATACCGTCAATTAAACTGACTATATCTGAAATCTTATGACTGGATTGTTGAATCGCACTCATTGCCTCAATCGTTTGAGCCATTACATTCGAAGCTTGTCTCGCTTTGGCCTCAACTTGTTTTTCAACTTCAGTCGCTTCAGTCGCATTTTGCGCATTATTTTGCACTGCTGCACTGAACTCTTCCATGGTTGCCGAACTTTGTTCAATCGCAGCAGCCTGCTTCTGCACTCGATCGCTTAAGTCCATCGAACCTTGTGCCACTTCCATTGCGGCATGATTCACTGAGTCAGCAGCAGAAACTGCAATGGAAACGATTTCATTTAAACGTGTTACCGATTGATTAATCGCATCTTTCAACACGCCTAATTGACCCGGATAATCCGCGCTAATCGTGCGGGTTAAATCGCCTTTAGATTGTGAAACTGAAATAGATGTAATATCTTCAATTGCGCTACTGACTCCATCCATCGATTCATTAACAATAGACTTGAGTTTTGCAAGGTCGCCTTTTAAATCAGCCCTTACCCGATCATCAAATTGCCCTTTACTCATCCCCGTCATGATACGAATAACCGCTGAAATTGCCTGGTTCAATTCTTCAGTCGAATCCTGAACACTAAGCATTATACGACCAAAATCACCTGGTAAATCCGTATTGACCTCAACTTTAAACTCACCCGCTTTTAAGGCATTCATTACTGTAGATAATTGATTCATCGTTTCAGAAATTGAATCGGAACTGACATTCACACCCTGCTGCAAACGAGCCAAGTCCCCTGCATAATTACCTTCTATCCGTTGACTGAAATCCCCCTTAGATAAAGCACCGACCACTTGATTGGTGTTATTTAAGGCTTTTTGCAGGTTAGCCATCAAGTTATTTAAAGCTTGAGCGGCTGCGCCGACTTCATCTTTAGAAACGTGATCTATCTTAATACCGTAGTCACCGGTTTGATCAATTTTGGTCAAGCTGAAGACCATATCGTTAAGTGGTCGGGTTATGGCACGAATCATAAACAAGCCGATTAAAACTGCTGCCAACATAGCGATAAACAAGATCACACCCATCGTTACTTTTTTATCGTTAGCGATCGCTACGGCTTCAGCGGCCTGCTCAAGCCCCGTTTTTTCACTCATTTTAGTTATATTATGAAATGTCTGTCCCATTGCATTGGAGATTGGCACCATCCGTTTTACCGTTTCATCATATTGCAGCATTAAACGGTCAAGTTCTGCTTGGGTGTTAGCTTGAACCATTTGTGCAATAAGACGATCTAATTCAACATAAATGGCTCGCCAGGCCTGGTATTCTGCTTGTAAACGCTCAAAAGTTCTTGCGCCTTGTTCAGATTGCTTGGGGATAGCAGCAAAGGCCGCCCAATATTCATCAACTACTTTCCAAGAATTAGCGCGGGCGGTTTGTATTTTTTGTAATTCTTCACGAGAAGTGGTAATCGTATCATGACGAAACACACTTATCGTTTGCGCACGAATATCCATACGCTCAGTGTTCAGTACCCCCAGTGAAACAACACTAGGCAACCTGACCTCGGAGAAGTTTTGCATCCCTGATGACCAGAGAATAAAACCGCGAATTGCATTAAAACCACTAAACGCCAGTGCAACTAACATCAGTACAACAAACAAGATTAACTTAGTTCGAATTTTCAAATCATTAAACCAGGCCATATCCCCTCCTTTTATAAGGAGATCATTATATGCTTTTCAAAACGAACTAAACCAATCAATATAATTTATACAACCACTGGGTTGTTTCAATGAGACTGCAAGATTATAGGAAACTAAAACTCCGCCCATTCCTCACCTGCTTTAGACAAACTCGGCTTTTTTTCTGGGCTAGCCGCAGATTGAGTGGCTGTGCGCTGAGTAAGATTTTTAAATGCTGGAGCCTTGACTCCGACTTGGTTACTTAAAGCTTTGGGGGCTTTAGCCAAGCTGTTTGTTTTGAAAAAACTAATTCGTTCAGTCAATAGCTTCGATTGCTCTCTCATGCTTTCAGCCGCTGCCGAAGTTTGCTCAACTAAAGCCGCATTTTGCTGAGTACCCTGATCAATCTGACTGATCGCATCCTGGAGTTGCGTCACTCCTTCTGCCTGCTCAGAAGACGCCTGGGCAATTTGTACTGACATTTCTGCTGCACGGGTAATCGCATGGGTGATCTCGTTAATCACGGCACCTGATTCTGTCGCCAGTTTTGTTCCTTGATCAATACGCGTTACGCTTTCGTTAATTAATGCCGTTATTTGCTTGGCTGCTTCAGCAGAGCGTTGAGCAAGCGCACGCACCTCACCGGCTACCACTGCAAAACCACGACCGTGTTCGCCAGCACGCGCGGCTTCAACAGCAGCATTTAAGGCCAAAAGATTAGTTTGGAAAGCAATGCCATCAATTAAAGTAACAATATCTGAAATTTTATGACTTGAAGCTTGAATAGCCGACATGGATTCAATCGTCTGTGCCATAACGGATGAGGCTTGTTGTGCCTTAGTCTCTACTTGCTTTTCAACCTCTGTCGCTTCCCTAGCATTTTGTGCGTTATTCTGTACCGCTGCACTAAACTCCTCCATCGTAGCCGAACTTTGCTCAATCGCAGCGGCTTGCTGTTGGACACGATCACTAAGATCCAGCGAACCTTGAGCAACTTCAAGTGCGGCATGGTTGACCTGATCGGCCGCTTCAATAGCAAACGACAAAACATCGATCAATTTTTCAGCTGTCTGATTAACTGCTTCAGTTAAAATACGCAACTCACCATGATAGGCGTTAGTGATCGACTGAGTGAGATCGCCTTCAGATTGTGCCACCACTACGCGCGTAATATCCTTCATCGCCCCTTCAAGCGAGTCCATCGCACCGTTAATATTCTGTTTCATTTCATCAAGCTGACCATTAGCTTCGGCGGTTACGCGATGACGGAACTTACCACCATTCATTTTACTCATCACGCGATTAATCTCACCGACAACCTGGTTAATACTGTCTAAAGCCGCTTCAATATTTTGGCTAAAGGCTTTAGGCACACGCTCATCCATTTTGATATCAAACTGTCCATTATGAAGGGCCTGCATCACCCTATCCAACTCTGACATCATAAAAGATACATTGTCTGCAGAAGCATTAACGCCACTTTTCAACTTATTCAAATCTCCTCGTAGATCAGCCGTAACGCGCTGTGTATAATCACCTTGTGCGATCGCACCTACGACTTGATTACTTTCATCAATAGCCGACTTCATATTAGATAACATGGTATTTAAGCTGACTGAAATCGCATTTAACTCATCACTACGAGCAGGTAGTCTTAGATCAAACACCATTTCATCTGCGACCTTCTCAACTTGCTGAACAGTATCAGCAATCCCGTCCCGTACACTACGAATAATCATCCATGAAAGACCGATCATAAAAAGTAGCGCAACAATAGATATAAACCAAATCAATTTGGTCATGAATGCTGCAAATTCTATAGAATCATCTGTTGCTTGTTGCGAATAATCGACAAGGGATGTTCTAAAGTCACGCGTTGCTTTTAAGGTTTGATTCAAAAGCGGATTCATCACCTCCAATAAATGAATATTTGCGCGATGAAACTCTCCCGCTTCATACATTCTTATCCCAGTTTGAGTTGCTTCAATATAACGTTTAACCAAATCTTGATAAGGCTTAGCATCTGCACGAAAAGCCTCGGTTGCTGGGAAGAGGTTAAACTCCTCGGTTCGCTTTAACAACTGAGTATGAAAACGCTTCATATTATCTAAATGCATTTCGGTGGGGTGATCGTGTAATTTAACGATATCAGGATGATGCGGATCATGTTGCAGGGTCAATAGATATTGATTGTGATTACTTAATAGTAGGCCATCGATATTCGATAAAACACGCATCTGTGACGTATCTTCAATATCAATCATATTTTTACTGGTCCGATCCATCCCCATAAACCCAATAAGCGCAATAATGATCAATGAAATCAAGGACGCAAGCGATAAAAGCCTTAGCTTGAATGTAATAGACATGGAGACCCCAACTTAGATAAAGATTCAAAGTGAGCAATTCGAAGTAAAAATTTTATAAATTCAAACAACAAATCTCAAAATATTAATCTTACATTTTATACGTTTTTTACAAAGCAGGATATTGATTATTCTGATTAACCCATAGATATAAATAATAAAAAACCCACAATAGTGGGTTCTAATTAAAATTGACTAGGAGCAGTAGTTTAATGCTTGCTTGCCCCCGGCTTAAAAGCTTGGACTTCCTGAAATAAGCCTTGATTGGCTAAAAGATCAATATTTAAAATAATGACCATAATCTTATCAAGGGTTGCAAGTCCACGAACATACTCTTCACTAACACGGTTACCCTCGCCAAAAGAAGGCGCACCCTGCAGCTCTTCTAGGTTTACATCATGAACATCAGAAACACCATCAACCACGAGGCCGATGGTTTTTTGCGTCGAGTGATCCGCGCCCTCTGCATGATGATTAATATGAGTGATAATCACGACCGTGCTTTCATTATAAACTGGCTCACCAATATTAAAACGCTCTCGCATGTCCACGATAGGCACCACAGCTCCACGCATGTTAATCACCCCTTTAACATAGTGAGGCATATTAGGCAGACTCGTTGGTGCTTCCCAACCTCGAATTTCTTGAACTCGTAAAATATCTATACCATAGGTCTCTGCACCCAGGGTAAAGGTTAGGTACTGATCCTGATCAGCATGTAATCTAATATTTGAGGTATTGCTCTTGCTATCTTGTGCTTCCATTAGAACTCGCTCCACTCATCTGATGTTTCCATTCTAGCTGATTTTGGTGAGGGTAAACCAGCGGTTTTTGTTGTTTTTAATGCGGCTTTTTTATTCACTGTTTGAGTGAGTCCGATAGGGGCTTGTCGAAGGGAAGAAGCACCCGGCTGTTGGCCTGTTTTAAAAAAGGCCATATCAGCGCTTAACACCTTCGCCTGCTCGCTCATGCTTTCGGCTGCTGCAGACGTTTCTTCAACCAAGGCTGCGTTCTGTTGGGTCACTTGATCGATACTGGTAATTGCTTTATGAACCTGATTCACACCCTCCGCTTGCTCTTGCGAGGCTTGGGCAATCTGAGCAATCATTTGAGTCACATCTTTAATGGATCCGGTTATGGCACCGAGCATTTTGCCCGACTCATCGGCCAACTTGGTACCCTGATCAATCCGATTCACACTTTCTCCAATTAATGCTGAGATCTCTTTTGCCGCCTCAGCAGACTTTTGCGCCAAAGCACGCACCTCACCAGCCACCACTGCAAAACCTCGGCCATGCTCACCGGCACGTGCGGCTTCCACCGCTGCGTTAAGCGCAAGTAAATTAGTTTGGAATGCAATACCATCGATCAGGCTAACAATATCAGAAATCTTGTGACTTGACTCTTGAATCGCATTCATCGCTTCAATCGTCTGCTGCATTACTTTTGAGCCCTGATTGGCTTGCCCTTCAACTTCGCGCGCCACTTGAGTAGCCTGTTTCGCATTTTGAGTATTGTTTTGCACCGCGGTATTCATTTGATCCATCGTCGCCGAGGTTTGTTCTAATGCGGCGGCTTGCTCTTGAACACGCTGACTTAGATCTAATGCCCCCTTAGAAACCTCGTCTGAAGCAGAATTTACAATCGCCGAGGCTTCTACCGCTTTGGAAACAACCTCGACTAAACGGTCAGCGGTTTGATTCACCGCATGGGTTAGTGTTTGAAGAGATCCATAATACTCGCGCTGTGTTTTGAAAGTCAGATCCCCTTTAGATTGAGCGACCACCACCTCGGTAATTTCTTGGATCGCCGTTTCAAGCGAATCCATCGATTGGTTAACATTATTTTTCATTTCTAGTAGCTTGCCTTGTGCATCCGCCTGAACTCGGTAGCTAAATTGCCCGGCGTTCATGTGAGACATAACACGATCAATGTCTTCAATCACAGCATTAATACTGGCCAGTGCACTGTCTACCTGATCACTAAAGGCCTTTGGCACGCGGTTATCCATCTTCATATCAAAACGCCCTTGATGTAAACCCTGCATCACCTTAGCCAGTTCTCCCATCATAAACGCCACTTGATTAGCCGACTCATTAACGCCTTGTTTTAATTTATCAAAATCTCCGGGATAATCACGCGTCATACGTTGTGAATAATCACTTTGCGCAATGGCACCCACAACGCGGTTTACCCCTCGAATCGCGCCGGACATGGTATCCATAAGATCATTAAATGAAGCCGCTGCAAGCCCAACCTCATCCATGTTTTTAACACCCACCCGTGCCGATAAGTCACCATTTTTTTGTACATGCGTGGACACCTTAACCAATTCATTAAGCGGCAGCGTAATGGCGCGTAGAGTTAGGTAAGACAGGTAAATGGCCAGAACAAAAACCAGCCCAAACACACCAATCGCTAACCAAAAAAAGGTATTGTATTGCGCTTCAGCAGCTTGGTTAATTTCAGCAGCAACATCCAATTGCAAGTTAACCAGCTCGCTCATTACCGCCGTAATCGGATCAATAGCGGGATAGAGTCGATGGATACTAAACTGTGTAATCCCCTGCATGTCCTGCGCTTTAATCATACGTTGTAAATCATCAATCGCACTATCCGCTTGTCGCATGAGGTTTTGAGCTTGTTTAGCCAACTCCGCTTCTTTCGGGGTTAGGGTTGTTGCCATGTAAGCAGACCATAGATCACGGATTTCTGCTCTCACTCGAGTAATGTCTTGATCGGCTTGTTGTGGAGTAATATTGCCATTACGAAGCTTGTGATTGGCATCAACAATATAGACGGCATAGTCATCGGCCACCTTCTTTAAGGTCTCTAACGGCACAACCCGATCATCGTACAAGGTATCCAAGGTAGCATTATTGGCTTTCATTTGAACCAAACCAGCAACCATAACGATTAAAGCAAACAACAACAATCCACTCACAAGTAACACAATTCTGTTTTTTATACTCATAACCTATCCTCTTGGCCCGCTCAGTGCGCTAATGAACTTTGTTCGTCGTTTTGACTACACCGCTATATTGCCACAGTTTTTATACATTTGCACCCTCCCTGACAACCATGGTGGCATAGGCTCCCGGCCGAAGACTAAACGCCAATTCCAGCCGATCAGAACCAAGCCAACGCCAAGTCATATCCTTGGGAATAACACGTAATGCGCGACGATCTTGCTTCAAACCTAAGGCCTCTAATGCCTCCAACCAGGCCTGGTGCTTTAGCAAAACTTTTTGCTCTAACGCCTTAACCTCGGACATGCTTGGCAAATCCCCTGTTCCGACCAATGCGCCAGTTGGGTGAATATCGCATTCAGTGACACGCTGCGCCAAACGCTCCTCTGCATCATCGACAAACCACTTATCTGAACCCTCAAGCTGAAATACATCCCCAGTCAGTGCTTTATTCCAGCAGGCCTGGTTTACACGCTCAGCAAGAATTAAGTTGAACAAATAAGAACGCGCCGAAGAAATATACAAACCTCTTTGTGCCGGCTTTAGGCGCGTTAACTCACCATTAAACAAACGCTGTGCCATCACAAGATTGTGTTCATTTCGACCAAATCGCTGCTCACCAAAATAATTCGGCACCCCCAAATGTTTGATATTTTCGAGTCGCGCCTCCAACTCAGCCCTATCACCCTTGACTTCGCTTAACGTTAAGATAAACCGGTTTCCACTCAAGCCACCGGTTTGGAGCTTGCGTTTATGCCTAATAGATTTCACTATTCTCATGGTATCAAAGACAAAATCTTGCAAGTCTGGATCTGCTCTACCCGGCAAATAAAGACTAAACCACTGGCGGGTCACTGCATGACGGTCCTTTAAGCCCGCATAACCAATATCACGCAAACGTATGCCCGCCCATTTAGCCAATTGCTGCGCGGCCCAATCGGTATTTTCACCCTCCTTCTCTAACCAAACCCATAGGTGCTCTCCTTCGCCACTGAGTTCGAAGGCAATCTGTTCCTCGACAATAAAATCATGGTTATGTTGCTTTAGTTTTGCGGTCGCGGTTGGTTTGCCATAAGCATAGGGTAGATTTAAAACATGCATAAAATTTTCCAAAAAAAAGGCCCGGTTTTCACCAGGCCTGGTTAGTATTAAAAGGGATGAATCGCTTTAAACCTGCTGCTGGATACCGGCAATTAGCCAATTACCCTCACCGGCCGCTAAACGGCGAATATGCCAAATCTCATTAAAGGCATGGGCTTCGTCATCTCTCGCTTCTTTAATAAAGCCGCTAAAGCGGATACTGACAATAAAGTGTTCACCCTCAAACGACTGATCAACCAATTCGCTGTGCAACGTATCGACTTCGGTGTAGTTTTCACCCGGCACCATATCTTTCATCAATGCTTGAATCTCGGCAAACAACTCAGGAGTACAGTAGCTTTCAATTTCACTGGCATCCGCTTGATCCCAAGCTTTTTGTACCGCAACAAAATGTTGCTTCGCACCTTCAACAAAGGTATCGGCATTAAACCAACTTGGCGCTTCAACATTGTGCAGGGCATTAATACCTAAGCCTGAGCCGATAATTGAGCCTCCTGATGCTGGGTTGTAAGCCGGTTGAGCTTCTGGCTGATAGCTCGGTTGTTGAGTTTCACGATAATGTTGATGCGAGCTTGAATGGCCTCCAGCCGCTTGAGCCTGAGTGGGTTGCTGGCGACTGCGCAAATGCTTGAATAACATAAATGCACCGAAGGCTAATAGGCCAAACAACAGAATATCCATAAACTGTAAACCTTCAAAACCATCACCAAACAACATCCAAGCTAACAAACCACCGGCGGCTAAACCGGCTAGCGGTCCCAACCAACGGGATGCACCTGAAGCGGCGGGGGCTGCTTGGCGGCCTTGTGCTGCTTGCTGTTGCTGTTGCGCTGGCTGTTGACGCTGCGCAGGTTGTTGGCGCTGCTGTGAGGGCATAGAATGTTGCTTACCAAAACTGCCTCCTCCGCCAAAGCGTTTAGCTTCTGCTGGCTGAGGCATCAGCAATGCAAATGTCAACATCATCGCGCTAAACGAAAGTAATAGGGATTGTAACCTTTTCATTGAATTCTCCATTTAAATCAACTTTGTGATTGTATCGGTAAAGCTGTCTTATAACAACCAGGCCTGCTAGCACTTTCATATTTAATGCTTCTGAGCTATAGTTTTAAAGTTGGCCATTCAAGTCCTGCTTGAAACTCAAAGCATTGCTACAACTGGTGGAGTAATTTAAACAAGATGCCCGGCACACATTATGACAATGACCACAGCTTTATCGAGGCGCTGCCTTTTGAGTATAAAAATAGAGCCTATTTAATTATTCGCTCTGATTCACTCGAAACCATGCTTATCAACTTTAACAAAGCCGGCGGAGCGGTCTTTAGTGACCTTTGTGACGATGACTTTGATGAACATCTAACCAGACGAACCATTAGTGCTTGCTTGATTGCTAAGATTTCATCCTTCGAACCTACATTGTTTATTAATGAACATCATTATCGTTTTTTAATGTCAACACTGCTGTTTCATCTACAATTTCTGCTAAATTTGCCTAGCAAGCAGTACCCTACACTCGATAGCCTAACTCCTTTTTTAAAGGTTAAACATGAGCATACCTATCGTTGGATAATCAATATTAAAGCCAAGTTCGAAAAAAAGGGGATCTATTTTGATTAGGCCGCGACGTTTTAATTCACGACGCTATTACCGATACGAAGGTGAGTTTCGTCACCACTTTATTCGCATTGGCAATCATGAAACCAAAGATGAGCTTCCTGGCGATATCTATAGTTCCGGAATACAGCACTTTACCCGCATTATGAATGAACGGCTCGACAAGGTTTCTCGACTCTATGTAAAAAACTTAGAAGAATCGCTGCTAGAAAAACACCCGGACGCGTTTGAAATGTTTATGACGATCCTAGGCAATATCGAAGCACTGCGAGACCTGCTGAATAAAATTTCACTAGGAAAAATTCAAATCAATGAATCTATTCGCTTTATTCAAGACATTCTTGACACTCCGATTAGCTACGACGTTTTAAGAGCCAATGCACGAACAGAGGCGATTGTTCACAACTTTGAACAGAAGCTAGTTCAACTCCTCAATGCCGTGTTAAAACTACTTAAAAACTCAACACCCCATGAAATCTATCAGGGGGGCTTTTTAGAAAAGTTGCAAATTGACTATGAAATCCGAGGCTATATCGATAAATTAAAACTAAAAGAAGTGAAGTTTCTCCGTGCCTTGGTGAACCTTTACCATTACATTGCCTTGCTTGAAAAAATTTACAACCATATCGCCAACTCAAGTTTCATCCTGGTCTTTCCTGAATACTGGGAAGAAAACTACGTCAATATCAGTTGTGGAGGGATTGGCATCTATACAGATTACTTGGTTAAGGTCAATGACATACTGGAAGTATTGCTTCGCTTTAATACCTCAACGGACCCTCGCTACGAGGATTACGAAATTATTCACCAACGCGCTAAGGTATTAAGAATTGAAGAAGACAAGGCTCGCGGTCAATATCTGCTCGCCTGCCAGTTTATTCTTTGCCCGAAAAAAACCATGGACTTAATAAGCAACTCAATTCAAGCAAGAGAGGTTATTCACGCTTATAACGCCGCCGAGCTATTAGGTTCTGACATGGATTTTAATCAACCCCACTAAAAGCTTGTCGGATTAAGCCGCCGGAAGGCTAGTCCGTTAAGGTAATAATCATTTGCCTGGTAAAGGTTTGCAGCCCATCGCTCTGGCTAAACTCAAACGTCACTTGATCAAAGTCCGCAAGAGTTAGCCGGTAGGTTTGGGAATCAATCGCTAGCACATCCACCTGCGGGTTCTGGTCGCGAAAGTAACTCACGCGGTATTCATAGCGATTAGCCGAAATACCGCAATGAGCTGGCGGCACATAAACATAAATCACTGAACCAGTTGCAAGCGTTCCACTCACATTACTAGTCAGTCGATAGGGCGTTTGCGCAAGCTGAGGGGTGCTAAATGTCCATTGCCAAGTCTGTGTGACGCCACCATACTGATAATCGATACTCGCCCGGTAGTTCTGACCCCATTCCAAACGCTGAGCCGGAAAAGCAGCGAACCATTTTTTTTGGTCAGTTTGCCAGTCATCCGCTGCGGGGTCAGGTTGCTGGGTTTGATTTGTTAAGATTCTAACCAGCGGAATCGCCTGATCTCGACCCTGCTCTGTCAATACAAAACTGTTCGGATCAATCTGATAGTCCGCTAGGTTTTTCGGGTTAATCTGAATCGAGACAGGGTTGCCAGAAACTGAACATTCGGGCAAGGGGTCGGGGGATTCCAAATAAAAAACGGGCGGTACCACCGCCCCATCAGCTGGCCAAAACACCACCTCCTGACTCTGTGATCTCAACTGAGAGAGCGCATTTTGATAGGTTTGGCTTCTTATCTTAGAGGATTGATCATTACAATAGAAAAATTGACCTGCTTGCACCGCCTCGCCCCCTGAACGACACAAGCGCTCCATTGAAGCGATGCCTGACTTAGCCGTCAAGGCCCCCCATACAGGATTAGTTTGGGGGTTTTGATCAAACTCGGTTCGAAAACCAAACCCTATCTGATCTCGGTCAAAATCCAATAGACTCATACGATGATAAATAGCCGTCATCAAATCATCAACCAGCTCCAATGGATCAGATTTGTTATAACTGATATTTTCTGAAACAAAAGGACTCAGGTAACCGGCACCTGTCGCTCGATCTCGGACACTCACCCCGGTAAAAAAAGCAGAGGCTGTTCTTGTCTGGACATGGCCTGTCTGGTTTTCGATTAACTGGTAATCCGTATGACCGAGCGACGCCCTGTCCAACAAAGTGTTAGCAGAATAAGGAACCATACCGGCATAGGTTCTCAAATAGTTAAGATAACTTAACAAAGAATCAGTAGGCGGTGCATAAGCCGCTACAGACCCAACACCCTTCTCATCAGGCAACAAAGCATTCGGTTGTTCCGCAGGTTGTTCCGCAGGTTGTTCCGCAGGCTGCTCTTGATTACTTCCTGAGTCTGAATTACAGCCTACGACAAACCAAGACACAATAACCAGCATCCACCACTTCATGCCATTTCCTCAATTAGGTTACAAAGCTCGAACCATCGCACTATACAAATCTTGATCCGTCAACACGACAGGATTTCCTAGCATACTTCCGGCACGACAGGTTTTCAACACCGGTTCTAGATTGTCCTTAGTTAAACCAAACTCGGACAAGCCTTGTGGCACTTTATTGGCCACCAATCTTTCCAGCGCCTCCACCAGGCCTGGTAAGGCAGCAGAGCCAGTCATTAATTGCGCGACCTGGGCGTACTTCAAGAGTCCTGCTTGCGCTTGCGCTGTGTCCAAGCTTTGCAAGGCATGAATATTCAAGGCGGTTATCGGTGCCAGTAAACGTGCGCACACCAGTCCGTGAGGCGCGTCAAAATAAGCGCCAATCGGCCCTGCCAGCCCATGCACCGCGCCCAATCCCGCATTCGCCAGCGTTAAACCTGACAAACTTGCGGCTAACATTAAACGACCGTAGCCATCTTGCTGCTGAGCAGGATCCGCCGACTCGATCTGTTCAAATGCGCCTTGAAATAACTGCATCCCCTGCCAAGCTAAGGCATCGGTCATAGGATTAGCCTTCAGCGCCACAAACGACTCCAACAATTGTGTAAAAGCATCCATCGCCGTAGGGTATAACACCCTTGGTGGACAGTGGGGTAAAAAACTCGGATCTAACCAGGCCTGCTTGGCAATCAACCGGTCATCCCTAAAAGACTTTTTAAACTCACCCTGTCTAGAAATCACCGCGTTCTTAGTGGTTTCCGACCCAGTTCCAGCCGTGGTTGGCACGGCAATAAACGGCAGGGGCGTCCGTTCAATTTTACGACCATAACCCACTCCTTCCAGATAATCAATAACCGAAAACCGTTCCGGCAGCAGGCCTGCAATAGCTTTAGCGGCATCCAATACACTGCCCCCGCCAAACCCTACGACCAACTCAATTCCATCCGGTGCCTCGGCAACCAATCGATCAATCAGTTCCGGTGACGGTTCACCGCGAACCACTACTCTATGAACCGCACGTTGGGCTAGCAGGTCAGCAAGCCGTGTATCGACAAAATGCTGATCGGCATAGCCACTGGATACCAGCATCAGCTTTTGGTTGGTTTGCTGCAAAATAGCGGCTGACAATTGTTGATCGGTACAGCCCCAACCAAATTCAATGCGGGTTTGCTGTACAAACTGAAAAGGTTGAATCATTTTAAACTCCTAGATTTAAAAAACACTAGCGTCCGGTTTTAGCTGCCAACAAGGCACGAATATTATCCATTTGACTATTACCATGCTCTTTGGCTTGCTCTTGGCTTAACTCCACCCCCGGTTTACCTTCCCATTGCAGCGCCTCCTCGGGCATTTCATACAAAAACCGGCTCGGCTGGCAAGGCGTATCTTCACCATACTTTCTGCGCTTTTGCGCATAGCTGATCGTTAGGCTTCGTTGCGCACGTGTTACACCTACATAGGCAAGGCGACGTTCCTCTTCCAGGCCTGGTGATTCAAGATTTTGTTTATGAGGTAGCATTTCCTCCTCAACCCCGACTAAAAAAACATGAGGAAACTCCAAGCCTTTCGAGGCATGAAGCGTCATTAAACTGATCATATCATGCTCTTTTTCTTCCTCGTTACGCTCCATAATATCCATCAGCGTCATATGTGACACTACCTTAGCCAGCTTGAGTTCTTCGCCATCCTCTTCTTCAGCCTTAGTGACAATCCGTTCAATCCAGAGTAACAGGTCACGAACGTTTTCAATCCGTCGTTCTGCTGTTTTCACTGAGGAAGCGGTTTCCATTAACCAGTTATCATATTCAATTTTATCCAACACCGAGCGGACAAATGCCACCATTTCTTTACCCTCAAGCTGATCGGCCTGTTTCACCCACTCTAACAACACAGCACCAAAAAGCTGCACTCGCTTGAGTGACTTCTCGGATAACACTTGAGTCAAGCCAAACTCCTGACTGGCATCAAACAGGCTAATACCCCGCTGCGTGGCATAGGTCGCCAGCTTCTCAAGCGTACCGGCACCGATTTCACGTCGCGGAGTGTTGATAATCCGCAAAAAAGCGGCATCATCATCTGGGTTAACAATCAGTTTTAGATAAGACATGACGTCCTTGATTTCAGCACGATCAAAAAACGACTGACCACCCGACAGGATATAGGGTAAATTTTGCTCACGCAACGCTCGCTCAATAAGGCGAGCCTGGTGATTACCCCGGTAAAGCACCGCATAATCACGATTTTTGGTTTTATACTTAAACTTATGGACAATAATTTCAGACACCACTCTTTCAGCTTCTTGATTTTCATTGGCACACGCGATCACACGGATTGGATCACCTAATCCCATTTCACTCCAGAGCTGCTTCTCAAAAACATGCGGGTTGTTTGAAATTAACTGGTTAGCTGTTTGCAATATACGCTGACTGGAACGGTAGTTCTGCTCCAGCTTAACTAATTGTAAACCGGGAAAATCCTGTTGTAATAATGCTAGGTTTTCCGGTTGCGCACCCCGCCAGGCGTAGATGGATTGATCGTCATCGCCCACCACCGTCAACTTACCCCTCAAGCCTACTAACTGGCGCACCAGTTGATATTGTGCAGCATTGGTATCCTGATACTCATCCACCAATAGATAGCGCACCTTATTTTGCCACTTTTCTAAAATCTGCGGTTGCTCGTTAAATAGTCTTACCGGCAACCCGATTAGGTCATCAAAATCCACTGCATTATAAGCGTGGAGCTGTTTTTGATAGGCGGCATAAAGGCGTGCTCTGGCTTGCCCTAATGGATCTTCAGCCATTTCAAGTGCTAACTGTGGGTCAAGATGCTGGTTTTTCCAGCCGGATATTTCCCATTGCACGCCATCCAATTCCTCCGGATCAAGGTCATTTTTTTTCATTAATTCCTTGAGAATTTGACCGGTATCGGTTGCGTCCATAATTGAAAAGTTAGCCTTATAGTTCAACGCCTTATATTCGCGACGAATAATATTTAAACCTAAGTTATGAAAAGTCGATACATTCAAACCCTTGGCCGGGGTATCCACCATGAGTTTGCTGACACGCTCCTTCATTTCACGCGCAGCCTTATTGGTAAAGGTCACCGCATAAATTTGATGCGGCTTATAATCGTGCTTTCTAACCAGGTAAGCAATCTTTTCAGTAATCACGCGAGTCTTACCGCTGCCCGCACCGGCCAGCACTAGCAAAGGGGTATCAATATGCAAAACGGCTTCTAGTTGTCGAGGATTGAGGCTGTGCATTTTTAACGGGCTATCTGTTGTAAAAGGTACAATATGATAAAACATATTGCTAAGGTGTGAGAACTAAGTTGAAGGAGCATTCAAAATGAAACGTCGTGACTTTATCAAAACGCTAACAAGCGGTTTAATTGCACCAGGCCTGCTTGTTAGCCACAGTGCTTCTGCGCGCGATCAAAACGCCGAATTCTGGCGCTTGGCCTCGCAAGGTCACAATCTCATTCTTGTTCGCCATACCCGCACTCACCCGGGCATTGGCGATCCACCCGGCTTTCGACTCGACGACTGTCAAACACAACGTCTGCTTAACCCACAAGGCAGAGAGGAAGCCCGAAAAATAGGCGAACAATTTCACCAAGCTAATCTAAAGTTAGACCGCATTCTCTCCAGTGCTTGGTGCCGATGTACTGAAACCGCTGATATTGCGTTTGGCCGTCATGAAGTTTGGGCGCCAATTAATTCAATTTTTTCTAATCGTGAACGTGGACCGGCGCAAACACGCGCTATTCTTCAAGCCGCTGCCTCACAACCACCTGGTGAAAACTGGATTTTAAGTACCCATCGCAGCAATATATTACTCGCCACCGGACAAAACACCTCCATGGGCGATGTGCTGTTAACCCGCTACTCAGCTTCATCTCCCGATAAACTGGTAGTAATGGCACAACTCAACTGGCGCTAAAAACTTAAACCTGAATAGACCGACGAAAACACTTAATTTTTTACCTTATAATAGGCCGATTAAACCACCTTGGAAAACATTCATGGCGACCATCGCAGAACTCAAACAAGATCTTAGTATTCAGTCTAACCTAATGGGAAAGCCCTTAACGTTTAAAACCACCTGGGGGATTTTTAGTCCACGTGAAATAGATTCAGGCACTGAATTATTACTTCGTTATCTCGAAATTAAACCCGATGAAGTTGCGCTTGATATAGGATGTGGTTATGGTCCAATTGGTTTAGCTATCGCTGCCAATGCGCCACAAGGTGAGGTGCATATGGTTGATAAAGACTTTGTGGCCGTGGACTATGCAAATAAAAATGCGCAACACAACGGGCTTAACCACGCAAAAGCCTATTTATCGAATGGATTAAGCGCAGTGCCTAAAGAGATTCAATTTAGCACCGTCGTTTCCAATATACCTGCCAAGGTCGGCAAAGAAATGCTGAGTATTTTATTGCATGACATTCATCAACAACTTGTTCCGGGCGGACAGTTGGTCGTGGTCACGATTAATGGCTTGCGCGACTATATGAAGCGAAATTTTAATGACGTGTTTGGCAATTACGAAAAGGTCAAACAAGGTAAAGATTACACGATTTCACGCTGCGTTAAGCAATAAAGCGATTAAATAAAAAACCCGAGACAAGCTCGGGTTTTTTATTGATAAGAAAACTTATCTTACAACTTGGTTTAGTGAACCTGACACATAACGTGCTTGCATCACTTCTAAACCAACCGCTTTGATCTTAGAAGCATGACCCGCACAACCAAAGGCTTCGAAACGGGCTTTACAGATTTCCATCATCGCATCTTCAGCTGCTTTGAAGAATTTACGTGGATCGAAGTTAGAGGTGTTTTCAGCCAAGTGCTTACGGATCGCACCGGTTGATGCCATACGCAGGTCGGTGTCGATATTGACTTTACGCACGCCGTACTTGATGCCTTCAACAATCGCTTCTACCGGTACACCATAGGTTTGACCCATGTCACCGCCGTAGTTATTGATAATGCTCAACCATTCTTCTGGAACAGAAGAAGAACCGTGCATAACTAGGTGAGTTGTAGGAATACGCTCATGGATTTTTTTGATCTGGTCAATTTTCAATACGTCATCAGATGGCTTAGAAGTAAACTTATATGCGCCATGAGAAGTACCTACTGCTACCGCTAAACAGTCAACATTAGTATCTTTAACAAACTGAGCCGCTTCTTCTGGATCAGTCAACAAAGCTGAATGGTCTAGTTTTTCATCTGAACCATGACCATCTTCTTCACCCATCATACCGGTTTCTAGTGAACCTAAACAACCTAGCTCACCTTCAACAGATACACCACCTGCGTGGGCAATCTTAACAACTTCAGCAGTAATACCGGCATTGTACTCATAAGATGCTGGCGTTTTCATGTCCGCCATCAAAGAACCGTCCATCATTACCGAGGTAAAACCAGACTGGATTGCACGTAAACATACACCTACGTCAGAACCGTGATCCTGGTGCATAACAACCGGAATATGTGGATACATTTCAACCGCTGCAGCCACCATATGGCGAAGCATTGGCTCACCCGCGTACTTACGCGCACCCGCAGAACCCTGAAGGATAACGGGAGAGTTAACAGCATCAGCCGCACGCATGATTGCACGAACTTGTTCCATATTGTTGACGTTAAACGCTGGCATACCAAAACTATGCTCTGCAGCGTAATCCATTAATTCACGAAGTGTAATCATCGCCATCTGCGATACTCCTTTGTTGGTTTCAAAAAAATTGTTATATAGCGAAAATTCTGTTTATGGAACTTTAACTATTTCAAGGCGGTTAGTGCCGCCCATGTTACCGCGTTGCTCGCCACGGGTCAAAACGACCAAGTCCCCTTCAGTAACAATACCAAATGACTTTAGTTGTTTCAGTACATTTTGCTGGACTTGTTCATCCGTTAAATCACTGTAGTCAACCAATGATGGATAAACACCACGGTACATACAAACCTTGCGCCGCGTTGACTTATGCGGTGTAAGCGCAAAAATAGGCATGCCCGAGCTAATACGTGACATTAATAAAGGCGTATTACCTGATTCAGTTAATGCCGCAATACACTTAACATTGAAATGGTTAGCCGCATACATGGTTGCCATCGCAATGGTTTCATCAACGGCACTAAAATATTCTTCAATACGATGTGTCGAATGACGAGTAGAGCGTGACTTTTCTGCCTCATGACAAATTCTTGCCATCGCTTCTACGACTAGATGCGGGAATTTACCGGTTGCCGTTTCACCAGATAGCATCACCGCATCGGTTCCATCCATCACAGCGTTAGCGACGTCAAACACTTCGGCACGGGTTGGAATCGCATTCTCAATCATGGTTTCCATCATTTGAGTTGCAGTGATTGTGACACGATTTAACTGACGCGCACGTTTAATGATTTTCTTTTGAATCGCCGGTAATTGTGCGTCGCCAATTTCAACACCCAAATCACCGCGTGCGATCATAACCACGTCAGAGGCGAGAATAATGCCATCCAACGTTTCGTCATCGGCAACCGCTTCAGCTCGTTCGATCTTAGACACTATGCCACACTCTAACCCTGCTTGTTGAGCTAGACTACGGCAATATTCAACATCGGCTGCCGAACGCGGAAAAGACAGCGCCAAGTAATCGGCATCAATTTTTGCTGCAGTAAGAATATCTTCTTTATCTTTTTCAGTTAAGGCACTGGCTGACAAGCCGCCACCTAATAAATTAATACCCTTGTTATTTGAAAGCTTGCCACCGACTGTAACCGTACATTCAACGCGCTCACCGACAACCTGATCGACTTTCATCACGATACGACCATCGTCAAGCAATAACAAATTACCCGGTTTAACATCATAAGGTAGGTTTTTATAGGTTAGACCCACTTCTTCATGATTGCCGTTTAATGGATCAACATTATTATCAAGTGCAAACTTATCACCTTCGTTAAGCTCGATAACACCTGATGCAAAACGTGCTACACGAATCTTAGGTCCTTGCAGGTCGACTAAAATTGCCACTTCGCGGTTAAGTTTAGCTGCTGTCTCACGAATAAATTCAGCACGTTTTAGATGATCCTCTACCGCACCATGCGACATGTTAATACGTACAACATCGACACCTGCTTTGATAATACGTTCAATCTCACCCGGACGATCGGTTGCCGGTCCAAGTGTCGCGACGATTTTTGTTCTTCTTAGTGAACTCATAATAACGCAATTTCCTTTTAATATAAGGTTATAGGGCTTAGGTTCAGTAAGATGGCTCGCAAAATAAACTGTCCCCCTGTCGGGGAAAAGACCCATCCGGTCTAATTCCAGCAATTTACTTCCCGAGACACCCTGTTACTTACCTTAAGCCAATCAATTTAAAAAACCCAGGCCTGAATAACCAGGCCTGGTTCACAATGCGCTTATTTAGCGCGCTGTTCTAGCATTTCTACCGCAGGTAGTTTTTTGCCTTCCAAGAATTCAAGGAATGCACCGCCACCGGTTGAAATATAAGACACACGGTCTTCAATGCCGTATTTATCAATCGCTGCCAAGGTGTCACCACCGCCAGCGATTGAAAAGGCATTTGATTCAGCAATCGCATTCGCGATGGTTTGTGTGCCACCACCAAATTGATCAAACTCAAAAACACCTACTGGGCCGTTCCAAACGACTGTGCCGGCGTTTTTGATGATTTCAGCCAATTCAGCGGCTGATTTTGGACCGATATCAAAAATCATATCGTCATCCGCTACCGCCGATACATCTTTGGTTTCAGCGGCAGCGGTTTCAGAGAACTCTTTACCGGTTACCACGTCTTGCGCTAACGGAATCGACGCACCACGACCATTCATGATTTCATTCAATTTGTTCGCAGTAGGCACGAGGTCATCTTCACACAAAGATTTGCCAACATTGTGACCTGCTGCTTTGATGAAGGTATTAGCAATACCGCCACCCACAACCAATTGGTCAACCACGGTTGATAATGACTCAAGTACAGTTAGTTTAGTTGAAACCTTTGAACCACCGACAATCGCCACTAAAGGACGTGCTGGCTCTTTTAGTGCTTTAGTTAAAGCATCTAGCTCTTCAGTCAAGAGTAAACCGGCACAAGCAACCGGTGCATACACACCCGCACCGTGGGTTGAACCCTGTGCACGGTGCGCAGTACCGAATGCGTCCATAACATAGACGTCACATAAGGCTGCATATTTCTTAGAAATTTCTTCTGTGTTCTTACCTTCACCAACGTTGAAACGTACGTTTTCAAGTAAAACCAGCTCACCGTCCGCCACGTCAAAGCCGCCGTCTAGGTAATCTTTGATTAGACGCACTTCTTTACCTAGTTTAGCTGATAAATCAGCCGCTACCGGTGCTAATGAGTTTTCTTCAGAAAATTCACCTTCAACTGGACGACCCAAATGAGACATTACCATCACTTTTGCGCCCGCATTCATTGCGGCTTCAAAGGTTTTCATGGACGCACGAATACGCGCATCAGACGTTACTTTACCGCCTTTAACTGGAACGTTAAGATCTGCACGGATAAGAACGCGCTTACCTTTAAGATCCAAATCAGCCATACGAATAAAAGACATATTCGGCTCCTTATTATTTGCCAACGTGTTCTACAACACGCATCATGTTGCAGGTATAGCCGTATTCATTGTCATACCATGCAACCACTTTAACGAAGGTGCCGTCTAATGCGATACCCGCGCCTGCATCAAAGATTGATGGATGAGAATTGCCACGGAAGTCAGTAGATACAACTGATTCATTCGTGTAACCTAACACACCTTTCATTTCGCCTTCAGAAGCGGCTTTCATCGCGGCACAGATTTGTTCGTAAGTTGCTTCTTTTTCTAGCTCAACCGTCAAGTCAACAACCGATACGTCAGAAGTAGGGACGCGGAACGCCATACCGGTTAACTTACCGTTTAGTGAAGGTAACACTTTACCTACCGCCTTAGCAGCGCCAGTAGATGATGGGATGATGTTTTCTAAGATACCACGACCACCGCGCCAATCTTTAGAAGAAGGACCGTCAACAGTTTTTTGCGTTGCGGTTGCAGCGTGAACAGTGGTCATCAAACCACGCTTGATACCAAAGTTATCATTTAACACTTTAGCAACTGGCGCTAAACCATTAGTAGTACATGATGCGGCTGAAACAATCGCTTGACCTGCATATTCATTGTGGTTTACGCCATAAACGAACATAGGGGTATGATCTTTTGATGGTGCAGACTGAACAACTTTTTTCGCACCGGCTTGAATGTGCGCTTGACAAGATTCTTCAGTCAAAAAGAAACCGGTACATTCGATAACTAAATCAACACCTGCTTCATCCCACTTCAAGTTTGCAGGGTCACGCTCTGCAGTTAAACGGATTTTTTTACCGTTAACGACCATACTGTTGCCTTCAACCGCGACATCACCTTGGAAGTTACCGTGAACAGAGTCATATTTCAACATATAGGCTAGGTATTCTGGATCCAGTAGGTCGTTGATTGCGACTACTTCAATACCTGGAAAATCTTTTGCTGCCGCACGAAACGCCATACGGCCGATACGACCAAAACCATTGATACCAACTTTAATTGTCATAGCTTTCTCCTATTTGTGAAATTGAGCGCCATGCCTGCAGCACAGGCTCAACATCCTGCCCACTTTAAAGTGGGCTTTATTAAAATAAAATTTCTTATCCGATTAGGGCTGAAGCTTTAGCCACCACGTTTTCAACCGTGAAGCCAAACTCTTTAAATAACTCACCGGCTGGTGCAGATTCACCGAAGGTGTCAATACCTACGACATCACCTTCTAAACCAACCCACTTACGCCAGTAATCGGTTACCCCAGCTTCGACAGCTAGACGTTTTACGCCTGGCACCAACACCGAATCTTTGTAAGCTTGGTCTTGGACATCAAACATGTCAGGGCATGGCATAGATACAACACGAACATTTTTACCCTGTTCAGTTAGGGTTGTCGCCGCTTTAACGGCTAACTCAACTTCTGAACCGGTTGCAATAATAATTAACTCTGGGCTTGATGCGCTGTCAACCAACACATAACCACCCTTCTCGATATTTTTAACCTGTTCAGCCGTACGTGGCATTGGCGTTAGGTTTTGACGCGAGAAGACCAACGCAGTCGGTGCTTCATTACGCATCATCGCGACTTTCCATGAAACCGCGGACTCAATCGCATCACAACCACGCCAAGTTTGGAAACGAGGAATCATGCGCATCGTCGCAATCTGCTCAACCGGCTGGTGGGTCGGGCCGTCTTCACCTAGACCAATTGAGTCATGGGTGTAAACATAGATAGTGCCAATTTTCATCAAGGCTGACATACGCAACGCATTACGCATGAACTCCATAAACATTAGGAAAGTTGCGCCGTAAACTTTAAAACCACCATGTAGAACCATACCGTTCATCATGTGCGCCATACCGAACTCGCGTACACCCCAAGAGATGTAGTTACCGTTAGCATTGTTTTTGTTAACTTTAACGGTGCCTGACCAGTTGGTTAGGTTTGAACCGGTTAGGTCGGCTGAACCACCAAACATTTCAGGTAACAATGGGCCCATCGCTTCAATGGTATTTTGCGAAGCTTTACGTGAAGCGATATTTGGCATATCGGCTTGAACTTTTGCAATGAACTTATCCATTTCAACTTCGAAGTTAGCCGGTAATTCACCTGACATACGACGTTTGAATTCAGACGCGAGTTCTGGATATTCTTTTTCATAAGCGGCAAACATATCGTTCCAAGCCGCTTCTTCGTCAGCACCCTTAGCGGTATGATCCCAACCATCATAAATCTCTTGTGGGATAACGAAAGGCTCATGGTTCCAGCCTAAGTTTTCACGTGTTAACGCGATTTCTTGGTCACCTAATGGTGCACCGTGACAATCATGTGTACCGCATAGGTTTGGAGAACCGAAGCCGATGGTGGTGCGCGTACAGATCAAGGTAGGCTTGTCTTGAATTGACTTGGCTTCATGAATCGCCGCATCAACTGCTTCAGCATTATGACCATCAACACCACGAATAACATGCCAACCATAAGACTCAAAACGACCAGGCACATCCTGCTCCATCCACTCGCCAATGTGGCCGTCGATAGAAATATCGTTATCGTCCCAGAAGGCAACCAATTTACCTAAACCTAATGCACCAGCCATCGCACAAGCTTCGTGCGACAAACCTTCCATTAAACACCCATCACCCATAAATACATAGGTGTGATGATTCACGACTGGGAAGTTAGGACGGTTAAACTGAGCGCCAAGGGTACGTTCTGCAATCGCCATACCGACTGCATTGGTGATACCTTGACCCAATGGACCGGTGGTGGTTTCGATACCATCGGCATAACCATATTCAGGGTGACCTGCCGTTTTTGAATGCAATTGACGGAACTGCTTAATGTCGTCCATGCCCAAATCAAAACCAGTCAAATGAAGCAATGAATAGATCAACATTGACCCGTGGCCGTTAGACAATACAAAACGGTCACGATCGGCCCATTTTGCATTTTTCGGGTTGTATTTCATGTGACCATTCCACAAGACTTCAGCGATATCCGCCATACCCATAGGGGCACCTGGATGACCTGATTTTGCTTTTTGCACTGCGTCCATGCTTAACGCGCGAATGGCGTTAGCGAGTTCTCTACGAGTTGGCATATCAACTACCTCAATATTGAAAAAATTCGGGATTCTGAAAAGGCTGTCGAAAGAAAAAATGACTTTTTCAGAAATAACAATCTAGTATTGTCGCTCAAAATGAAGAAATCTTCAAGTCATCGGACAATTTTGCAAACATTCAGTACCTTAATTGCGCCTGAAACCGAGCCGACTTATTTCAGCGCGCTGAACGAATAACAGCTTAACCATTACTATCCTAATTCAAACAGATGACCTTTTTGTTACCAGACCTTCATAAAGCGACAGAATAGCCGGTATTAGCAATAAAATCAGCAGGGTGGCAAACAATAAACCAAAAGCGATAGACACGGCCATAGGGATTAAAAACTGGGCTTGCAATGAGGTTTCAAATAGCAAAGGTGTCAAACCTGCGACTGTAGTCAAGGTCGTGACCAACACTGCACGCAAACGCTGCACTGATGCCTCCTCCAATGCCTCATTGACAGCCATGCCTTCCTCTCGTAATCGCTTATAAAAACTAACAAGAATAATCGAATTGTTGACAACGATACCCGCAAGCCCAAAAAAACCAAACATCGACAAGAGTGTTAAACCTATCCCTAAAAAATAATGACCTAAGATCGCACCAATTAACCCCAGTGGAATAGCCAACATCACAATCACAGGCCAAGTATAGGACTCAAACACCCAAGCCAAGATAATATAGATCAACACCAAACCAATCACTAAACCCATTAACATATCTGACATGGTTTTTTGTTGATTACGTGCGGTGCCTTCAAAGCTATAACTTACACCGTACTTTGCCATTAACTCGGGCAACAAATCCTGTTCTAAACCCGCCAGTATCCGATTGGCATTATTCACTGCTCGATCCACATCGCCCAGCACTGTCACAGCAAGCTGACCGTTAAAATGACGCATAACATCAAAACCCTGCTGTGTTTGCCAATCTACCAAGCTACTAAGGGGAACCTGCCGCCCGTCAGGACTCGTCAATTGCATTTCATTTAAAACCGCCAACTGAGCCTGACGCTCACGAGGTAGCATAACGCGCACTTCAATCTCATCCTCGCCCAGCGTATAAATCTGCGCTAATCTGCCAGAAAAAGCAGCACTCAGCTGACTACCGATTGCAGCATAACTGAAACCCAAAGCATGCGCTTGCGGTGTCATTTTAAAAACCAGTTGTTCCCGCCCAAATGGAAGGTCATCTGAAATCCCACTTACGCCAGGAATATCATCAAGAGCCTGCTGCAACTCAAGCGAGGCTTGTTTTAGACGCTCCGGAGAGGCGCCCGTAAATTGAACTTGAATATCCCTCCCCGGCGGCCCACCCGTTTGCGCCACAATATTAAAATTTTCCAGCCCTGGATGTGGGTTTACTCGTGACTGCCATTCACGAATAAACGCCAAGTTACGAGTATGGCGACGATCAGGATCAATCAACTCGACATTTACCTGGCCAAATACCGAACCTGAGCCGCCCGAGCCCTGGTTAAATGCCACTACGGCTGTGTCAACAATCCCTGGCTCTAATACGCTTTCAGTATCTCGCAAAGCCTGATAAACATGCTCAATAAAGCGTGCTGTGATAGCCTGATCCGTTCCTGCAACAAACTGAATAGAAGCATTAATCTTATTTCCTTCTGGAGCAGGAAAAAACGTAAAACTCAAACGACCACCGGCTAACAAACCAAAAGTCAGCAAAATAAAACCAAACGCAATCGCTAAAGTGGTCGCACGGTTCGCCAATACCCACCGTATGATGCGACGATAACTATTTTGCCGAAAAGACAAAAACGCCCTATCCCACCGAGAACGCCAACTCTTTTCATTATCTCTAGATAAGTTATTTTTACGCCCCCAGTCCAAACCAAAACGCAAATGACCCGGTAAAACGAGAAAACACTGCACCAATGACACCAGAATAACCGCCACAATAACCATAGGAATGGCGAACAATATTGCCCCGATTTCAGCACCGATCAACATGAGAGGTAAAAAAGCAGCAATCGTAGTCAAAGAAGACGCCATGACAGGGGTAAACATTCGTCGCGCACCGCCTTCAGCCGCCTCCGCTGCACCCTCACCCTGCTCGTAATGTGTTAGCGCATCCTCACCGACAACAATCGCATCGTCAACAATAATCCCAAGCGCCATGATCAACCCGAACAGGCTAATCATATTGATACTGCCACCACCTAGATATAAAACCATTAAGGTCGCTAAAAATGATACAGGAATACCCACAGCCACCCAAAGCGCAACTCGACCATTCAGAAACACATACAAGATAAGTAAAACCAAAATCAGTCCACCAACCCCGTTCTTCACCAACAACATAATCCTGTCTTTTACCAACGACCAAGTTTCATCATAAACTTTTAGCGTCATACCTGCAGGCAAAACCGGTTCAACTTCAGCAAGCCAGGCCTGCATTATTTGTGATGACTTTAGGGTATTACCCGACTCTGCACGCTGTAGCGCCATTTCAATCGCTGGTCGACCATCGACTTTTAAGTAGGCAGAGTCTTTAATTGGCCGCAAAGACACCTCGGCCAGATCACCTAGCTGCAAGTACTCCGCCGCGTTAACCTTAATCGGCAACTCAGCAAAACCTTGCGCATCCCGCTGCTGTTCAATCGCGCGAATATCACGCGCGCTATCACTGTCTCCCATGCGACCAACCGGCAAATCACGGCTTAAATTGGCAACCTGGCTCGCCACCTGATCGTACGACATACCGTATTGCGCAATCTGTTTTAAATCCAATTCAATCGCTAACTCCTCAGCAGGCCGACCACGGAAATCGACCTTATCAATGCCCCGAGATAGCAAATCTCTTTCAAACTCACGCGCCCAATAGCGTAACTGCTCCTCTTCTCCAACTTGACCAAGCACCAACACCTTTGCCACTGGTTCATAACGACTAATACGCTCCACGGTTAAACTTTGAATATCCTGTGGCAAATTTCGCAACTCTCCGACTCGCTGACGAACCTGATCAATAGCTTCAATCATATTCGTTCCCTCAATAAACTTAAGGGTCACAACCGACACGCCCAAAGAGGAAGTCGATGTCATTTCATCCAGATTTTCAACATTACGCAATACCCGTTCAATTGGATTAGTAACACTAGCTTCAACATCCTGAGCATTGGCCGAAGGCCAAATTACACGCACCTGCGCATAATCCAAATTAAAGCTGGGGAAAAACTGCACATTCATTTTAAAAAGCGCCACAACGCCTAGCAAAATCATCAACAACATCACTAGGTTTGCCGCAACCTTATGACGGGTAAACACCCCAATAATGCCATTCTCTTTAAAACTCAACTGACTCATAAAGGACTCCGAAGAACATCAAATGGCTGAGGATCAACCAACAAGCCGCTAATAGCATTGGGTAAACGCGTGACACTTAATTGCGCCCCCGGCTCAAAACTCGCTTCGACTAGCGCCCATTTTCGACCTTGATAAGAAACCTCACCTACCCACTCTGCTTCACGATGTACCAATCGATTGTCCTCAACCAAATACACCTGCTTATTTGCCACTAATGCGCTGTAAGGTATAGCATAAACGGAAGACAAAACCGGCAATTTCAAGCTCACCGACCACAAATCACCTGGCCTGGCCACGAGCCCATCCGGAACAGCAAAAAAACCTTCAATACCCGCAGCAGTCGCTTGACCGGCTAATCGCTCCAAAGTAAGTTCATAAACCTGACCAAACTGTTCAACATGGGCTTTTAACGTCTCACCTTGTAACAATAATTGTTCGATGGCCTGACGATAACGCGCAGGTAAGCTTGCCTTCAACTCCAGACTAGAAAGGGCATAAACTTCAAGCAAACGCGTATTTTGCGTAACTAGATCGCCTTGGGTGACATGCGTTGCCAGCACTCGCCCACTAAACCCAGCCAATGGATTTGCTCGATCAACGCTCAAGATTGCTCGCTGAAGGTTAACCTGTGCCCGCTCTAGGCGTGCATGCAATTGGGCCAACTTCGCCTGCTGCTGATCAACAACCAACTGACTGTTCACCACCACCAGCTCTTGGCGTAACAAAGCATCCTGTGTTTGATCCAAATTCGACTGAGAAGTCAGGTTACGTTGATACAGCTCTTGGTTCCGCAGAAAATCAGCCTGCCGTATTGCCAGCAACTCACGCTCCTTTGACAAACGCTGTCGCTCTGTCTTCTGCAACTGCTCTTCTACAGCCAATAAAGCCTGAGCCTCATTAAGCTCTGCCTGAGCCTGAATTAAGGTCAAATCCAGTTCATCTTTACCAAAGCTAAAGAGCCGATCACCTGACTTGAAAACTTGCCCTGCTTTGAATGGAAAAAAAGTAATTTCACCCGACACAGGTGCTTGAAAGGTCAGCACTTGGTTGCTTTGCACCGTGCCAAAAAGCGTGATCTCCGGCTGCCAATCAGCCGCGTTTAACGTCATCACCTCTACCGACCAAGCGCGCTCGCTAATCTCGGTTGGCGGTGTTTGTGGCTTGGTTTTTTTCAAATACTGAAAAACCGCGAGAGCAAAAAAAACAATCAACAGCGGCAGCAAAACTTTAAAAAAACGTGATTTGAGCAACATAAAAAGCAAACCTATACAAAATTGATATATAGCAGGTATTTTGACAGATTTTAGTAAAAGGATTAGGATTGAATGTGATAATTTTCATCTACAGGATAACAGCCGGTCGAACCAAGCGATTTTAGTCCGACAGGCTAACAGATAATTATCCCAAACAAAACTAGGAGACATAAAAAATGAAAAAAATAACACTCATCGCTGCATCACTCGGTTTAGCCCTAAGCCCACTGAGTTATGCAGACGAAAATCTAACCCAAGCACGCGAACTGGTTAAACAGTTTGGAGGCCAGCTTCAACCAGCACTAGGTCAAGCGATGCAATCAGGTGGCCCGATGTCCGCTATCGAAGTCTGTAAAACCAAAGCACCCGAAATAGCACGCCAAATAGCCCATGAATCAAATTGGGATATCAACCGAGTTAGCATGAAAAACAGAGCACCCAATGCTGAACCAGATGCTTGGGAACGAATTATGCTTCAAAGGTTTGAAGCACAATTGGCCGCAGGGGAAGACCCTAACCAATTTGAACATGGCGCGATTGTCCATGAAGATGGAAAATCCCACTACCGCTACATACGTGCGATTATGATTGGTGCTAACCAACCCTGCTTGCACTGTCATGGCACAGAAATTAACCCAGCAGTAAAACAAAAAATACTAGAACTCTATCCTAATGACAAAGCAACAGGCTATCAAACAGGCCAGATTCGCGGCGCTTTCAGCTTTAAAAAACCGCTTTAATCCTTCGGCAACTGAATCCAACCAGCATAGGTTGGATTCCTGCTAACACAATCACAAACCAGCCGAGAACTCCTGCAAAATAGCGACTTACTTACTAATGATCAGCAGACTTAGCCATAATAAGCAACTGGGTCTTAAAGTTGTCTAATCTAGCCAAACGTTGTTGCTCAATTGCTTGCGCCATTTTTTCACCTGTTAATCCATCCGCGGCTAGGATTGAAGCATCTACTTTGCTACAAGCCTCAAGTGCTCCAAGCCAAAAATCTTTCTGTGGATAAGGTGTATCCTCGAAACCCTTACGACCCAAATGATCTGCTTCACATACGGTAAGCAACTGCTCAAATCGTTCAGGTTGACGAAAGGCATCACAGCCTTTTAACACCTTAAGCATATCAGCCAAAGACATAGACAACCCACCCTTATGAATCCAGCCATGCCATTCTGTCGCCCTTAAAGCCAACTGCAAAGTTGTTTTCGGCACACGGAACAATCGCCCCCACTCCTCGACAATCGGCAGGCCTGCTTTTTCATGATCAGGATGCTGCGGCCAAAAAGAAGGGTTTGTCATACTCTTACCCAAGTCATGCACCAAGGCTGCAAACCTAACATCTAACGAGCTAGACAGCCTGGCAGCGGCATCCACAACCATCAAAGTATGCACACCGGCATCCCCTTCTGGATGATGCACCTCTGATTGAGGTACTTTAAAAAGACTATTCAAAGCAGGAAACAAGACTGATAATGCACCCACCTCTTTTAAACAGGCAAAAAACAAACCAGGCCTGCTAGTCATTAACGCCTTAGAGACCTCCTGCCAAACTCGCTCTGCAACCAAATCACTTAGCTCACCCTGATTCACCATCTGACGCATCAATTCACGTGTTTCATTCGCCAACTGAAACTCAAACTGTGCCAACTGGGCTTTAAAGCGAGCCACCCGCAACACCCGCAAAGGATCCTCAACAAAAGCAGGCGAAACATGGCGCAAAATACGCTGTTCCAAGTCTTGTTTACCCCCATAAGGGTCAATCAATTCGGCTTGATTGGTTAACGCCATGGCATTAATCGTTAAATCCCGGCGATACAAGTCCTCCTCTAAAGTCACATCGGGCGAGGCATCTATCTCAAAACCATGATAGCCGCGACCTGACTTACGCTCAGTTCTTGCCAGCGCATATTCTTCTTGGGTTTCCGGATGCAAAAAAACTGGAAAATCGCTGCCCACCTGCTTACAGCCTAAGGCTAACAAATCTTCTGCGCTTGCACCCACCACTACCCAGTCCCGATCTTGGATAGGGATGCCCAATAAGGCATCACGAACAGCGCCGCCAACCAAATAAACCTGCATGACTATCTAAAATCACCCTGATTGCGACCCGCCAATTGCCTGAAATAATCCAGACGCTGTTTAATCGGCTGATTAGCGACATAACTGGCCAAGGTAAACTCCAAACTAGCCGGCTCAAAACCGAACTGCTCGCTAAACGACTGAGCACTAACTAGATCAAGTGCCAAGATTTTTTGCTGATAAGGTGTCACACTTTTAAATGGCGCCAAAGGCCCCAGTAAAAGCATAAACTTAGCATTAAGCTGACACATAGGCATCACCATTGCCTTATCCATATCCATTAATGTTTTAACCCATTCGGCCAAGTCTTTGATCGTCATACGCTCATCACCCACCACTTCTAATTTTGCATTATGAAAACGGCGATCGTTAATACTCAACACCAGTGCCTTAGCAAAATCTTTTACCCAAAGTGGTTGAACTTCTATTGACGCATTCGGCATAAACGCAAAACCCAAACTGCTTAACTGTTTTGCGTAGAGTGAAGTGGTGCAATCCC
Source organism: Thiomicrospira microaerophila (assembly GCF_023278225.1). Lineage (GTDB taxonomy): Bacteria > Pseudomonadota > Gammaproteobacteria > Thiomicrospirales > Thiomicrospiraceae > Thiomicrospira > Thiomicrospira microaerophila_A. The sequence goes on along the minus strand of NZ_CP070959.1, from coordinate 119,675 downwards.
CCTGGCCAATCAGCAGGCCTGGTCTAAATATCGTCGTCGATATTGAAGCCATATTATGTGTGATTGCATCGGCCTCACCCAATTGCTTTAACCATGAATTTGCTGCTTGACTTGCGTTAGCGCCAATTTGTGATAACTGGATAACGCGTTTAACCTTACCCTGCTCGGCAACCTGCTTTATCATTTGTGCCAAGTTGACTAACTGATCATCTGCAACCGACTCGGTTCGGCAGGTTTGATCCGCGAATAGATTAATAACCACATCTACGTCTTTAAAACAGTTTTTAAAAAACGCCTCGTTGTATTCACTCTCAACCGTGAACAACTGAACATCGGGTAAAAGATTAAACTGTCTAAAGCGTTCCGGACGTTTTACCGCCATTCTTACTGAATAATTTTGTAAAGACAGCTGGCGAACAACCTGCTCACCGACAAACCCCGTCGCCCCCAACACACAGACCCGTGTGAGTTTCTGATCAAACACTGATTTCATAGACACCATCTCTTTATATTTATATTAAAATGTGCAAATTCTTACAATTATTATGCATACACCCACCAAGGGTCAAGCAAGCAAAAGCGATAAGCGAAGATTTATTAGATAAATCTTTGTTAAACTACTCAGCTAAACGAAAAAATGGATTGTAAATCAGTGAAAACAATTAATGTTAGTGCATACAAAAGCAATAAAAAAGATGAACTTTATGTTTTTGTAGACAAAAATAAAGGGTTAGACATTCTCCCCGCAGAATTTCTAGTCATGTTTGGCGAAACCCAGTTTGTGACTGAGTTTGAGCTAACACCAGATAGAAAACTCGGACGTGAAAATCCGGTAAAAGTCTACGAAGCCCTCAAAACAAAAGGCTATTTTGTTCAAATGCCGCCAAACGAAGTAGAAAAACTTAGCGACCTGCCACCACCACCAGAAAGATTAGACAATATTTTTTAACAGTTAAAAAATAGCCTCTAATACGTTATAATCAAACTAAATTAATCGAGTAATGCCTAAATTATGATTATACAAATAGCCAATATAAAAGGCGGTTGCGGCAAAAGCACCCTCACCACCAACCTTGCCTGTCTACTGGTTAATCAAGGCAAAGATGTTATTATCGTCGATGCAGACCGTCAAGCAACCTCTTCAAACTGGGCACTTGACCGTAACGAAACGGATAAACCCAAAGTTAATCACGTTCAAGCATTTGATAATATTCGCGATACCCTGCTTGATCTTGGTAAACGCTACGAATACGTCCTAGTTGACGCAGGTGGCAGAGACTCAAGGGAATTAAGAACCGGAATGACTGCTGCAAATCTGCTCATTATTCCGTTTAGGCCTTCGCAACCAGATCTAGATGTTTTACCCAGTCTACAAGAAATCATCACGCTAACCAAAGACTACAACCCAAACTTAAAAGTGCGCGCTGTCTTAACACTCGCTCCCACCAACCCCTCAGTCAAAGAGGTTGAAGAAGCTAAAGACTATCTTAAAGACTACCAAGACATTCTTTTACTCAACACAATCATTCGTGATCGTAAAATTTATCGTGATGCCATGAGCCTTGGCTATGGCGTAATCGAAATGAACAACGACAAAGCAATCGAAGAAATTCAACAATTATCGGAGGAAATCCATGGTAACTAGACGCAAACCCAGAACAACCACCACCGCTGCAAAACCAGCGACCACACCAACTCAAACCGCAGCAGAAGTCAATGAGCCAACTACAGCGGTAGAACCAACGGCAAAACAAGAAGCACCGAAAGCGCCAGCGCCGGCTAAAAAGCCTGCTGCGCCGAAAGCGCCTGAAAAACCGGCAGAAGAAGCGCCAAGAATCATTCCATCACGTCGAGTATGGCCTGATTAGCAAAACATAAAAAAAGCGCTTTTTAAGCGCTTTTTAACAACATCCATTATTATTCTACAAGCTTTAAACGCCGCTTAAATTCTGTATCGCACGCGTTGCCGCTTCTGCTGCCGTATTAATATCAGCCTCATTACCCGCCAGAATTAAACGACCATAAGCCCCAACCGCACGCGCCTCAATCAAAGTAATATTAGCCGCTTTTTCAGCTTCATTAGCCGCATAAACAATATAACCTGCTGGCTCAGTCTCCATAATATACATACTTTGACCGGGCAAAATCATCGAACCACGACGATTATCACGGTTAATTAACACCGCATGATCCGGCATAATCGAACGAATAATCTCATTCCACATAATATGGCATTTTTGACGAGAATGCTCTTCGGTATTTAAAAAAGCCAAAACCTTATCACCAGCCTCTAGCACATCACTCTGATCGCGATGATGAATAACCATCGAACCATAGGCCCGCTCAACCACCTGCTGCCCCAAATGAACATTCGAACCCTTGAGCGCAATGTCCGTCAAGCGATGCACCGCCATACCCGGAGCCACTTCCATCCACAAACAAGCATCACCGGGTACAGGTAAAAAACCCTGGGCCGCGGTTCCCATGTAGGAAGCAATCTGCGGTTGCAATGAATTAATAAAAATATAGGTTCTAAGTTTAATCATAAATAATATGCCTTAGGCAAAACTAGTCTATCTGTGCCAAGAGTTCACGCAAAGCAACGGTTCGATTACTTAACGACTGCTTTAAAGCAGACGGCAATTGAGCCACAGTTGCATTGTGTCGAAATAAATAGAACACCGAATCATAACCATAACCCTGGTCACCTCGCTGCTCATGAAAAATATAACCCGGCCAATCTGCTGAAACACAAATCGGTAAAGGATCTAATGCATAGCGAACATAGGCCATGGTACAAACATATTTGGCCTGCCGATGCCCTTCCGGAACCTCACGCATCACACTTAACAACTTCTCAACATTTTGTTGATCGGTCGCATTTTCGCCTGCAAAACGCGCCGAATATAAACCCGGTGCACCTTGCAAAGCATCGACGAACAAACCCGAATCATCGCCAATCGCAGGCAAGCCCGTTCTATGGGCGGCAAAACGCGCTTTTAAAATCGCGTTTTCCATACAACTCAAACCTGTTTCTTCAGCCTGCTCTTCAAAAAACTCCGACTGAAGATAAACCTCATAACCCTGCATAATTGACTGCATTTCAGCCAACTTACCTTGATTACGCGAGGCCAATACCAGTTTTTTTCTTGGTGCATGTACCAAGCCTGCTTGTGAGCGATAAGGATTGGAGCGAATCATTTTTATTCAGGCATAACCGAGGAATGATGATGCGCAATTTTCCAACCACCATTACGGTGCTCATAAACAAAGGTATAACGAGCCGCCACATCCTTGGTTCCGGTTTTATCGGTCAAACGGAAAGAATAAATGCCTGCGTCCGTTAATTTATTACAACCCTTTTTGACATTGCGTTGAATAATGGTTCCATAAGGCTTCTTTTCTAGAAAATGTGAAAAATAGTCCTCGATTTCAGCCAGGTTAGTGCGAGCTAAATTAGAAACCGTTGGCAACAACACCGCATCATCAGAATAGAGTGCCGCGACCGTTTTCGGATTACCGGTTTGTAACGCATCATTCCACTTTTTAAACAGTTCTGTCGCCAACTTTTCATCTACCGGCGCACAATAGTTTTTTTCTACTGCAGAAGGGGTATCAATGGGGCGTCTTGAAACACCGGTAACCGCTTCGGAAGGATTGCGTAATGCGCTGTTCAAGCTAACCCGACTTTGTTTACCATAATCAATACCGGCCGTACCGGTGATTTGAATAGACTGAGATTTCATTCAACTAGTTCCTTATACAAATTATTTGCTTATTTTAACGCTTATCCAGCTCACGCGCTTTAAAATTATTCTCTTGGCTGCTGAAAATACTGCGCGCCTTTCTGTTGTAACAAGTCTAAAAATGCGCTAGCGATAATCGATAACGACTTTCCGGTTGGATAAACAATATTTAATTCTTTCTCCAACGGAAAGCCCTCCACATCCAAAATAGATATGGGGCCCTTCGCACCGTCTAAATAAACCGAATGCATAGGCACAACCGCAATTCCCAAATGAGCAAACACCGCCTGTTTAATTGTTTCGGTGCTTTCCAATGTTAAACGTACATTCAGCTTCAATCCTGCCTGACTAAACTTATCCTCTACCGCAGAGCGTGTACCAGAGCCAATTTCACGCATCAATATCGGTTGTTTGGCGATTTCAGAAAGTGGAATATTTCTTTGTCCAACCAATGGGTGATCTTGGTGAGCAATTAACACCAAAGGATTAGGTGTAAATGGAATATCCACTACATCCAAGCTGCTCGGTGGTTTTTGCCCCATAATATACAAATCATCCAAGTTCTCCTCTATGCGCTTAAGAAGCGTATCTCGGTTGCATACAGTGAACTCAAGTTCAATCTCAGGGTAGCTCTTAACAAACTCACCTAACGCAAGCGGAAGAAAGTACTTAGCGCTTGTCACAGCGGTAATTCTCAACCGACCTTTCCGCTTGCCTTTAAAATCATTTATCTTAATCTCAAGATTAGACAAGTTATCTAGAATTTCGCGACAAGCAAATGCCACCTGCTCGCCGACTTCTGTTAAATAGATATTTCGACCAATCTGCTCATACAAGGACACATCCAACGATTCCTGAAAACTCTTAATTTGAGTAGAAACCGTTGGCTGCGTTAAATACAAGGCGTCCGCTGCCTTAGTAAAACTTTGATAGCGTGCTACTGCTTCAAACACCTGAATCTGCCGCAGGGTTAAATGGCGAACCAGATAGTTGGAAATATTTTTATCTTCCAGCTTAGTTGGAGCAGACGTAGCCAAAACCTAACCTACTTACACTTATAGCTTGAATGCAATTCCGCATTCATACTAAAAATGAAATGGTGATAACCCTTCTTGATATCTTGATCCAATTCAGCCATCAATGCCGGCATCTGTTCTTCAGGTAGCATTAACATAAACAAAACATTACTATCGGCATCAAAATGACCTGACTGGAGACCGGAGTCCCCCTCACCATTAACCGTAAAAAAAGTAAAAGATTTAATACCTAGCTTACGAAAAATCTTTTTTACTCTTGACTCTAACGTATTAGAGGTAATGATCTGTATCATTTTTTGATGACAATTCATGCTATTTTCCTCTTAACCTATATACCAAATTGACAAGTTATAAAACAATGGAATGCCTACCAACACATTAAATGGGAAGGTTACACCTAACGCCAGGGTTAAATAATAAGATGGATTCGCTTCCGGCACGCCCATCCTCATCGCAGGAGGAACCGCAATATAAGAAGCACTCGCTCCTAAAATAGCAACCAGCAGCGTACCACCAACACCAAAGCCAAGGAAACTAGCGGCAACAATCATACCTATGGTTCCACCAATCAATGGCATGATAATACCAAACGCAATCAACGTAACACCCACCTCCTTGAAGGCCTTCATGCGACGCGCTGCTTCCATCCCCAAATCCAACAAGAACAGACACAATACACCCATAAAGATTTCATGCGAGAATGGATAAACTTTTTCCATCGCTTCCGGGCTGGCTACCGCACCAATAAACATAGAACCGATTAGCAATACCACACTGCCATTCGTTACAGCTTCATGTATTAACGACTTCCAAGGCGTTTTAATTTCCTCCGAGCCTTCTTGCATTTGCTGAATTTTCTTACGCGCCATCGCAGCTAACAACAAACCTATAATAATGGCAGGTGTTTCCATCACCACCATCATAATAATCGGATAGGTTTCATACTCAATGCCACTGACATCTAAAAATGCGATCGCAGTTAAAAACGTTCCGGCACTAACCGAACCATAGTGCGCCGTAATTGCGGCTGCGTTCATACGGTCAATCTTATCGCGGAAACGCAAAATCATATAGCCGATTATTGGCGTTAAGAATCCAAGGATAATCGCCCAAAAAATAGACTTAAAGGCCAAGCCAAGCTCTGCATTCGCTAGCTCGGCTCCACCTTTTAAGCCAATTGCAATCAATAAATAAAGCGAAAGACCCTTGGATAATCCTTCTGGGAATTTTAAGTCAGATTTAATAATCTTAGCGAAAACGCCAAGTGCAAAAAACAAAATAGCCGGTATTAACAGTGCATCTAAACCCATACTAACCTCCTATATTTAACAGATAACTCAGGGGGTTGCCCCGCGAGAGTTTTTAGGTTAATCCTGAAAAGATTAACCTAATGGTTAAGCATGATATTGTAGAAATAACATCAAGTAAAATTGATATCATCTTGGCAAAGCATTGACCAAAGTAAATGGGTTAAACTAATTTAAGCCATCTTCCTCTTTAAACTTATTCATATAGTTTTTCACCATATCATTCGTGCCAATATTATCCCGTTCCTTAAAGATTACAAAGTTAATAAAAGCATGGACTGCAAGCGCAATTAATAAGCCTTCAAAAATCCCAACCCAGTAAACTAGCAAGCCACATAAAATAGCTAGCAATAACGCATAGCGACCGAAATGCGCAACATGCATTAAGCCTAAGATCATTTTAATGCCAACAAAAATCATAATAATGCCGAGCGCAAATTTGGGTAAGAAATCCAAATATTGAATATTGATTACAAAAAAGGTAATCACCAGCGCAATCACCAAAACCGAAAGCTTGGTATAAGCACCAGCTAAGCGGTTAGTTGAGCTTTTTGCTAAACCATCTAGATTCGTCATCCCGCCAAAAAAGCTTGAACCCATATTCGATACCCAGATCGATAACAAACTGTTATTACTATTACATTTGCGTTTTAATGGATCAATCTTCTCAATCGCTGCATTACTCATCACCTGCTCAATTACATCGATAATTGCCAACATTAAGGCAAACCCAATCGCATAAGCCCAAAGCGAAACAGAATCAAAATCGGGAATAGGCAAAGCAAGGGCTAATTCCGCATCTTCAACATGCAACATGGATACGGGCAGTACAAGCGAAGCAACAATCCCATATACAATCAATGCGAAATAAGGCACCGCTGGCTGTCTATCCTTAAACATTTTGAACAAAATTAAAAAGAGCGCAGCACCAAAAACTGACAATCCAATTACAATCCAACGCTCAGTTGAAAAAAAACTATCTATATTTTCAACATCAATTGGCACTTCATAGGTAAAAAGTAAAAAGGCCAAAACAATTTTCAGCCCTATCCCAGCTAACAGGCCTTCAACAAGATAGGTCGGAACCAACTGGAGGATATATCGCTGCCAATTAAACTTCCAGATGATTGCCTGAAATGCAGCCGTTAAAAAAATGATAAACGCCATGTTGGAAATGCCAAACATCGACACACCCATTGCAAGGATAGGAGCAAGCCCAGCGGCAATACCTGGTGCACCAATAAAATTACCTGGTCTAAACCAAGCAAACATCCAGCCAATAAAAGAAGCAAACGCGACCGTCGCTAGGCCGACTTGGATAGGATATTCAGACATGATTGCAATACCAATTGAGAGAGGTATTGCCATAGCCGCTGTTATCACACCGGCTTGAACATCACGCATTACATATTTTTTTTGAAAAGCAGCACAAGATTTGCCTTCACACGTATCTGCAGCTTGTGCCGACTTTTGTTCTAATTCTGTTGTAGCCATAAAAAGATTCCCAGTATTCAATCAAAATCAACAGCAAAAAATTAGCTGTATGGGTTTTAACTGCTAAAAATAAACTTAGCACTTTTAGGTGAATCTATTAAGCTTTTAGCTTAGTTTGATTGCAATTAAATCAAATGATCAGTATCGCTTTTTAAGTCACTAACCAAAGGTAAATAGTTATATATCACTCATAAAAAAGGCTGGACAAGCCAGCCTTTTAAACACTGAAAAAAGTTATTTGAACTGCTGGTAAATTAAATCAATTTTGGCAGCCAAATCTCTCTCCGCATCAGACAAGTCTTCTCCCACCGCATGGATAACTAGACTGGCGTAATCTCGACCAAAACTCATATTAGGATGGATATCTATTGATTCGGTTACATTGGCAACTTCATCTAGGAAATCACGCAATGAACTGTAACCATCAAATAAATATTTAACCTCAAGACTTGTTCCAGTCCGACTCTGTTTCCAGTTTCCAATCATACAAATCCTCTTGCCATAGGCTGAGGCGCATGCATTCTCGCCATATAATCCGCAGACCAATGACGAATACGGTTTAATTGAGCCACCTCTTCTTCGTATAAACGACCGAAAAGTTCTGCATCGGCCACCATACTCAGATTAGAGCTGAGTGCGTAAGCTTGCTCATAAAGATTAATAAGTTGCAACTCATTCAACTCACAAATAGACAAAGCTTCGATAATATTAAATGCTGGCTTAGCCGGTGTTAATATCGTACCTGATGGCAATGCACCATGATCGACCATACGCTCTGTCAATTCAGAAGCATGACGAAACTCTTCATTTGCAAGTTGAACAAACTGTTCCGCAAAATCATTTTCAGTACGCTTTTGACAAAGCGCAGCATGAGCAAGATATTGTTGAGCAGCACTAAACTCAAGACTCATCGCACGCCCGAGAAAGCCAAGAACCTGGGGATTCATTGTCCCCATTGAACGCATCTCTGGTCTAGTGTACTGACCAACACCGGCCATAACACTAGATCTAGCTTGTTTCTGATAAGTCATAATCACTCCTCAAACCTAGATAAACCATCTAGGTTCAATCACATTACAGACGGGTAGCTGGGTTTAAACCTGCAACTAAAACCGGCTCAACTTCTTTGTGAGGACGAGCAATAATATGAGCAGCAACTAGGCCATCACCTACACGTTCACACGCATCAGCACCAGCACGAACAGCCGCGTTTACCGCACCTGTTTCACCACGAACCATAATAGTGACATAACCACCACCAACAAACTCACGAGTGATCAAACGTACTTCAGCTGCTTTAGTCATCGCGTCAGCTGCTTCGATAGCAGGTACTAGACCGCGTGTTTCAATCATGCCTAATGCAATACCGTATTCTTGTCCCATTATAAAATCTCCATATTGATAATAAACGCTGTAATGTTTGAGTTCGTAACAGAGTTAAAATCAAAATTGCCTAAAATTAAGCTTGAACAAGGTTACCGTTAAGAACCGGTTCAACTTCTTTGTGAGGACGTGCAATGATATGTGCAGCAACAAGACCGTCACCAACGCGTTCACAAGCATCAGCACCAGCACGAACAGCCGCGTTAACTGCACCAGTTTCACCACGAACCATAACAGTTACATAGCCACCACCAACAAAATCACGAGATACTAGACGTACTTCTGCCGCTTTAGTCATAGCATCAGCAGCTTCAATAGCTGGAACTAAACCACGCGTTTCGATCATACCTAAAGCAATACCATATTCAGTTGACATAATTTTCTCCAAAAGATTAATTTAACAAATTACATTAAAAAGTGAGTTCGTAACTGTTAAAAAAGTTAAATAACAATGTTATTTACGTCCTGCAAAGTGTGCCTGATTATAGCCAGACACGCCAAAAAACTAAGCTAATCCATTACCCAGTTATCGATTATTCCGCTGATTGTCAGATCGGTTAAGGTCTTCTCATCACCGGAAGCCGTGCGAGCAGCAGAGTTGGCAATAGTAAAAACCCATTCACCAACCTTACATCCGATAGGATCGACCGCAACCAACCGACTACCAGATACACTTCTTAAAACTTTTACAGGTAAATGACCTAAATTGTCGAGACGACTCGTCAGAACAAGATTGTGAGTTACCTGATGAATTTCCACTACTCAGTCTCCCAGTAATCAACAATACCAACAATGGTAAGATCACTTGGGTAAGCCTTGGTTCCAGTTGCATCTCTAGCCGCAGAAGAACCAACACATAAAACCCAGTCTCCGGGTTTACAACCAACAGCATCAACCGCCACCATAGGCGTACTGCCAGGCTTATCTCTTACAACCAACAAAGGCTTGTGATCCATTGTTGGAATACGATTTGTGGAAACAATGGCTTTATCAACCAACATTATTTTCATATCTAAGCTATTTCCTTTAAAGCATTAAACCTTAACTAATCATCTTCAAGTTTAACTAGATTATGAAGCGATAACAAAAAAACAAGCATCACGACTAACCTAAGCTGATCATAACTAAACCTAAAATCACGAATGCTAAGCGCCATTTGGGTAAAACCATGACATAAGTCAAAAAGATTTTTCCCTGGAAAATCTTTAATAAGCAATGAGAGCGAACCTAAGCTTATCAAGCAAAACTGTTCATTCTTACTAACCTGAACTTGATCAAAAAAACCATTGGGTGATTGCTTAATCTGAATCAAAGTTTGAGTCGAACCATCCGATGAAGTGTACGCCTCAAACTGCCCCAGCAACTTAATTAAAATCCCATCAGCTCCATTCATCTGCCCAAAGAAACCGGTTGAATCAAGCTTTAAATTGTCATAAAACTCTAGAACTGTCTTAACAACAATCTTATTTGAATTCATGGGTGGTATATCATCACCCATATCGCTCGACAAATAGCCTAATTTCTTAAAAAGATCAGGATCAAATTGTTCATCAGTCAATAAATTCTTTGTTGAAATCGCGAAATAAGTTATGAAAAGTGTCTTTACCTCAATAGCTTGAAAGTTAACACGTCTAAACCACGCACCAACAAAATCACTACTACCGAACATAACACCCGTTAACCGTAACAGATCTTGTCTAGCGTTTTCAGCAAAAAACTCATTAGTTACACGTTTTTTCAGCTTTCCCAGTATTTTTTTAATCGAAGGCTTGGGGTTATAGCCACTTGATATTAAAAACCTAAGTAGCAAACCTCTTCGAATTAAGTGACTATTCATCCATACAAGATCATAATGATTCAATGAACTTGTAAAACAGGATGAATAGCTTAACTTTTCTTGTCTTTTCTGAAGCTTAGACTTTATATGTCGATTCGTGATAACTTTTCCCGAAGGACTTCTAAGCTCCATAAAAACCTACTTAACAAGTTATCTTATTAAGCTCTAGCACCACCAGAAACAGTTACAGTTGAACCACTTTTAGTGTTTCCAGCTGAACCTGTTATCGGGCTGTCTGATACTTTAGGATTTTCTTTAGGTCTAAAGCTGCTCGCACCTGCATTCATTGCTGAACGATTACCAGGTATTGAAACATTACGCTTTTGAGCCCAACGTCCTTCTGTTCCGCTGACTTTGCTATCTCTACTCCAAGAATCACCGGTAATAGATGTTGATCCATCACCGCCATCACCTGTTATTCTAGAAACAACTTTATCCGCTTCGCTTAACTCTTCAGAACCGACAAACACTTCGCCTGGCTGCTGAAGAGGTGGCACATAACCATAATTATGCATAGGCATGCTCGCTGCCATCATAGGCATAGGTTGATTCATCATTACTGGAAAATCTGAATCACCCATGTTAGCAGGCGCACTGACCTGGCACAGAGCAGAAACTTGATCAGAACCCATATAAGCGGTGCCGCTCACTGATTGGCAAACCCCTTTTTGAGCTCCTGTCAAACCCATAGGACCAGGTTGACTACCCGTCGCTGGACGACCGACATTCAACTGAGTGCCCTTTGCTCTTGCATCAGGTTTTAATGCTGACTTATCAACAGCACAGCCTTCCACAGCATCAAAACTTAAATAAGACGAGCCTGTTACACTCTTACACAAACCTGCATTAGCTCCAGTAATCTTGCCACCTAAGCCTGCACGATCGCCAGTAATCCTTTGACCATTAAAAGTTTGTGATTCAATGCTTTTTTTAACTGCCGAAGTCAGCGTATCACCACAGCGTTCATTACGAACCTGCTGAGATTGATATTCACTGCCAGTTAAACTTTGGCAAAAACCAGCATCATCGCCTGTAACAGGCGCATTAAAATTTACATTAGTACCTGAAACGTTATTACCTGCACCGGTTGAGCTAGAATCACTCTTAACAGGCGCTGACATAATAGAACCGCGCATTTCACGTGTTTGCTTGTTTGCAATCGGTGTTGTGTTAGACACATACTGACTACCCGTGATATGGCGTGTTTCACCCACCTCAGTGCCCGTCATACCATCACGTTTTTGCATTGAAGGACCAGAAATAACTTGGTTCTTTGCAGTGCGAGATTGGCTAACTTTAGCTACACCCGGCTCAGGCTTAGTACCACAAAATTTTTCACCTTGATCAGCAGGCATATACTCGGTACCGGTTACATGACGACATTGACCAGGTTCAGTACCTGTAACTGATTCAGACAAACCTACCTCAGTTCCACTTACTGTTCTTCCTGAAATTGTTGAAGTCATAGCCACTTTCCGAATAGATGGATCAGGTTTAAAACTGCATTTTGCCTGATATTCATCAGGACCTGTGTACTCTGTTCCAGAAATTACACGACAAGAACCTGCTTCTGATCCTGTCATTCTTTGTGTATTTGCTAAAACAGTTCCACTTACTTCTTGTTCATGAGATGTCATCGCAAACCCAACCTTACTCGGTGAGCTGCTCTCGGACTTTTTTGACATGCGACCTGTAGGGCGCGAAGAAGTAGATTTAACTTTACCTTGAGTAGCACGCTGCTCACGAACTTGACGTGCAATTTCACGACAACTTGCACCTGACTCTGCCGCTGTAATACATGTTAATGCACTATTTTGGCTCATCTTTGCTTGCAACTTTGCCTTACCTTCACATGCTGCCTTTCTGTAAGCACGCGCAACTAAACGACCTTTTGGCTGAGCCGCTACGGTTGGTTTAACTGCGTTAACTTTTGAACGACCTTTCGCAGCACTAGCAGGTGCCGTGTAATTACGCTCAGAACTAGCCACTGGCTCAACAACTGCTGTTTCAATGACTGGCTCGACAGACTTTCTAGGCTGACGAGTTGGTTGTGAACCACCACGTGAAGTACTACCTTTAACCTGCTGTTTTCGACGCTCAATAGATGCCTTTCTGCCAGCAGACAAAACTGGCTGCTGCTGAACTACATCTCTTGATCTTTCGCGACTAGACGGAGTGAACTTAGGCTCACTCCGCTCAGGCGCCGAACTCTTTACAGGTGCAGAGGTACTCTGAGCAACGGCAGCATAATCGACTTTAGCGCCCTTGCCCTTGGTTAATGCTTGACGTCTCGCACGAGCAACCGCACGACCCGACAAGGCTTGAGTATTATCACTCATGCATAGCCTCCTAAGAGTTGGCCTTTCTAATTACAGACCACGTGGACGGTAAACAACAAACTCGTGACCTTTACACTGAGCATAGTTGTCATAACCAACGATACGGATCAAGTGATCAGGATAAGCACGTTTACACTCTTCGATTTCAGACATAACCTGATCAGGGTTGCGCATACCGAAGAAAGGTAGCTTCCACATACCCCAGTAGTAAGCACCACCGTTTGCAGGTGTGTCATGCTCAAGACCTACAGTCCAGCCTTGGTTGATGATATAAACGATTTGATCGTAGATTTCGTCTTGAGTTAATGGTGGCAAGAACGAAAAAGTTTCATAGGTGCGCGTAGTGCGGAAATCACCTGAAGCCATTACTGACATAGAATTCTCCTTAAACTAATTAATGGGTCAAAATTAAGCGTCAAGCTTATCGACTGTGTCGAATTCGAACTTAATTTCTTTCCAAGTATCTAGTGCAACTGCTAGCTCTGGGCTATGACGTGCTGCATCACGAAGAATGTCTCCACCTTCACGCTCTAGATCGCGACCTTCGTTACGTGCTTTAACACAAGCTTCCAAGGCAACACGGTTAGCTGCTGCACCCGCTGCGTTACCACCTGGGTGACCTTGTGTACCACCACCAAACTGAAGAACAGAGTCGTCACCGAAGATAGTTACCAATGCTGGCATGTGCCATACGTGGATACCACCAGAAGCAACCGCAAATACACCTGGCATTGACGCCCAGTCTTGATCGAAGAAGATACCGCGTGAACGATCTTCAGGAACAAATGCTTCACGTAACTGATCAACGAAACCTAGCGTTGAAGCACGATCACCTTCCAACTTACCTACAACAGTACCGGTATGCAAGTGGTCACCACCTGACAAACGTAAGCACTTAGCTAGTACGCGGAAATGGATACCGTGGTTAGGGTTACGGTCAATTACAGCGTGCATTGCACGGTGAATGTGTAACAACATACCGTTTTTACGACACCAGTTAGCTAGTGAAGTGTTAGCTGAGAAACCACCTGTTAAGAAGTCATGCATGATGATACGCACGCCTAGTGATTTAGCGTATTCAGCACGCTCCATCATGTCTTCACAAGTTGCAGCCGTTACGTTTAGGTAATGGCCTTTTACTTCGCCAGTTTCAGCTTCAGCTTTGTTGATTGCATCAGCAACAAACGAGAAACGATCTCTCCAACGCTGGAATGGCTGTGAGTTGATGTTTTCGTCGTCTTTGGTTAAGTCCAAACCACCACGTAAACACTCATAAACTGCACGACCGTAGTTCTTAGCTGACAAACCAAGCTTAGGCTTGATAGTACAACCCAACATAGGACGACCGTATTTGTTCAAACGATCACGTTCAACCTGGATACCAGCAGGTGGGCCACCACAAGTTTTGATGTAAGCCACCGGGAAACGGATATCTTCAAGACGTAAAGAACGAACTGCTTTAAAGCCGAATACGTTACCTACCAAAGAAGTCAATACGTTAACAACAGAACCTTCTTCGAAAAGATCTAGTGGGTAAGCGATAAATGCATAGAACGCATCCTTGTTGCCAGGAACGTCTTCAATTCTGTAACAACGACCTTTGTAGAACTCCATGTCAGTTAACAGGTCAGTCCATACAGTAGTCCAAGTACCGGTTGATGATTCTGCTGCAACGGCTGCTGCTGCTTCTTCACGTGGTACGCCAGCTTGAGGAATAACTTTGAAACAAGCCAATAGGTCTGTGTCAAGAGGGGTGTAATCCGGTGTCCAGTAAGTTAATTTATAATCCTGTACACCGGCATTAAATGATTGATTTGCCATACTTAAAATACCTCTAATTTAAAGGTTGTTACGAACTCACCGACAATCATACTCAAGGCAACACACACTTACCAATTGAAATAACTTATGCAACCCATAGCATTTGATAAATACATGACATCTTTTTTTAATGATTAAAACTATAACTTAGCTGACAGCAGGTTAAGCAGGCCTGCTTGCATACTTGTTGCACAAAAATACAAAACGGCTTATCAACATGACCCTACACCCCTTCCGCCACTTATTTAATTTCTGTAGGATTAAGCCACAATCTCGATTAGAATAATTTATAACCCAAACCAATATCCGACTAAAGTTGTCAGGATTTACATGCCGGTAATTTTTCTTTAGAATAACTCGTGCTTATTTAATTTTAACAAGGACTACAACTATGAGCTTTACACTGCCTGCTTTAAACTACGACTACAATGCGCTGGAAACAGCAATTGATGCGCAAACTATGGAAATCCACCATACCAAACACCACAACACTTACATTACCAATCTTAACAATGCGATTGCCGGTACAGACAATGAAGGCAAAGACCTGCTTGACTTGATTCAAAATGCAGGCAGCATTTCTCCTGCAGTACGCAACAATGGCGGCGGTCACTGGAACCATAGTTTTTTCTGGGATCTTATGACACCTGACAGCATGGGCGCACCAACAGGTGATTTGGCAGACGACATTAAAGCCAGCTTTGGTGATTTCGAAACTTTTAAAACTCAATTTACCCAAGCCGGACTTACGCGCTTTGGTTCTGGCTGGGCTTGGTTAATTGTCAACCAAGATGGCAAACTACAAATCACTTCAACACCTAACCAAGACAACCCATTGATGGACATCGCTGAAGTAAAAGGCTCTCCGATTCTTGGTTTAGATGTATGGGAACACGCTTATTACCTACGCTATCAAAACCGTCGTCCGGACTATATTAACGCTTGGTGGGACATTGTTGACTGGAACAAGGTCGCAGAACTCTATCAAACTAATAAATAATATTTATTAAACAAGCAGGCCTAGTCACAAAACCAGGCCTGCTTGCATTAGCCTAAACAAAAGTAAAACTAGGAATATCCATGTCGAGCAAAATTTACTGCAATGCACAGTTCTTACCCAAACCCGGCAAAGCAGCCGAACTTTTTAAAACACTACAATCGCTAGAACCCAATACTTTGCGTGAAGATGGCTGTATCGAATACCGCGTCACCCGCCAAATCCAAAGCCCCTTTGCAGAAGGCAACAGCTACCCAATCGTATTCCAAGAAATTTGGCGCGACCTCGCCAGCTTTGAAGCCCACTGCCAGCGCCAAGAGATTCAACACTTCTTCCAAACCTACTGCCTAGCCGAAGACGGCCTAGCAGAAAAATGGAATGTCTGCATCTATACTGACGAACCAGAAAACTATGATGCGCCTACACTAAAAATCTAATGCTTTTCTCATTTTAAAGTCCTTTCCTAAGAACTTTAAATTTGTATAACTATTAAGCACAAAGTTCTTCAAACGAAAAAAGTGTCTAGTTATTTTAAATTTAAGCGGCGTCTTTTGATTATGCCTCGAACCGATGCCCGACTCTAAAGCCATATTACCACCCAACACAGGTGCAGGAATCATTCCATAAATCGGTTGGCCATGATTATGCTGGTGGCGTATGAAGTAATCTACTGGCAAAACAAAGCGCTCACTTTTCTCACAAAAAGACCTCGCCACTGCCGGCGTTATCAAATAGCATTTCAAACTCTGCGGTATCTTTAAGAACCTAACTACTCTAAACTCAGTAGAACGCTGAAGCAGTATGCTTGGCTTTGTTTTTTTATCACGCTCTAATCTGATGTAACCATATTTGTCAGACAAATCTAGCGCATTTTTAAATAGAACTGCGGCGTTATCTGATAAGCTAAAGTCATCTTCAAGGACAATTATTGGCTTGTTTAACGCTATGCACTTTTGCCACATTAAATAATGACTCGAATAACAGCCTACCTCACCTTTAACAACTTGCCTACCATGATTCTTTAAAAACTGAACCTGATCAATTTTTTTTAGAAGAGGGTGATCCTCCAAACTAGCATCAACTCCATAAAAAAAATCAAAATCAACACCCTGAGCTTTTAACTCCCGCTCGACATAAGAATGTCGCTCCAGTGAACGCCGTAGCGTGATAACAAAAACCTGAACCCCTTCCTTACTCATTGGCCACCCCTGCCCGAAAACACAAATCCTCATACCACTGAATTACGTTATCCACGGTGTTTTCGGGTGTTAGTTCGTTAGCCACAAAGCCTAAACCTTGTACCGATAATTGCTCGCGCAACGCTGTGTCACTTAACACCTGAGCGATAGCCTGAGATAACTCAGCCGGAGCGCCCTTCTCAACTAACAAACCTGTTTGTCCATCGATAACAACTTCACGCGTTCCTCCCGAGTCGGTTGCTACCACAGGCGTACCAACACACATTGCTTCAATTGCTACGCGAGGCAAACCCTCACCACTCTCGGAAGCAGAAACCAACAGGTCGCAGCCACGAACAATCTGAATCGCATCATTACGATAGCCTGTAAAATGGACACGCTCAACCAGGCCTGCCTGCCGAATCCTCTCTTTAAGCTCAAGGTTTTTATCAATACCCCCAACTAGAACCAAATGCGCATTTAACTCCGCATCCAGTTGCCTAAAGGCATCCAAAAGAGTCCCCACCCCTTTTTTCAAACTATTTCTAGCAATACAACAGATAGCCTTAGCGTCCTCTGGTACACCCAAGCTTGTTTTTGGCACAGCTGTGCCTTCGTACCATGCTGGGTTATGGCCCTTATAAATTGTTTTAGCCTTGTGAGCAGGAAAACTTAACCATAAAAAACGCGTATTCACCAAAGCTTGGCGTATTGCATCAGCTACACACATTACACCATCCAAGCGCGGGTTCAAAAAAGTGTGCCAAGACTCAGGCTTAAGATAGCCCACACCCGTTGTAACACCCCGATAGGCCAATAACTTTGATCGAGTATTTTTCCCCGCCCTCAACATACAAGCTACAGCGCGTGTATTAAAAGCATGGACAATGTCAAACTGTTCAGCTAACAGAACCTGTTGAATTAATTGCGTCGCTTTTTTATCAAACCTCGACTTAATTTTAATCGGTTGAACTCTCACGCCATTTTGAACCAGCAAGCCATAAAAACGTCCATCAGGATTGGCCATAACTAAAAAGTTATCAACGCGCTGGCTCAATAAAATATACAACTCGGTTTCGGGACGGTCCTGGCAATCTGTAATACATAAAACCTTCAAACTCTATTCCTCTTCAGTCAAAGTGACCAATAATTCATCTTATGCCTAATTTTCAGTTTTCGAATGAAATTGAATGGCTTAGGTTTTAAATTCTCAAATTTCTGCAAATCAAAACACTCTTCAATAGCCTCAACAATGCGCTGACTAGAAAGCCCATCTCGAAAACCATGTAATTCATCGCACAACTTAGCAGCATGGATAAGCTGCTGGTTGTTTTTTAAAGTTGATAACAAAACTGACTCCAGTTGCTGCGGATCATCAAAGTCGGTAAGATGCGGTCCTGGATTTCGGGTTTTGAAGGTGACAACGGGTTTATTTAAAAACATAAACTCGTACATGATAGATGAAGTATCACACAACATAATATCTGCTTGCTGCATCGGTAAATACAAGTCATCTTCCGGAGAAAAGTACCAATAATGATCTGACACAATCGAACGATATTTATCAACAACATCTTGATTCATTTTTGGGTGCAATGTAACTAATACTCGCCACCTACCACTTTTAACAATCCGCTCTATAAATTGAAATAGGGAGGGTGCCGCTGTTATTGACGGTGAAAAAGTTGAAGCAAAAAACACCGTAGGCAACTCATTCTCAGAATCAGCTTTTTGAAGCTGATTCTGCTTAAAAAGGCTATCTAGCTTCGACCAGCCAGTCTTTGCAACAGTAAAAGTTTGATAATGGCGTGCTAAACGTCGAAACTCTAATGTATCGGCATCGGCATGCGTGCAATACAAGTCAAACCAACCTCTTATACGATAATGGTCACTTTCTTGTTCAGTTTCAGCTCCGCGCTTATTACGAGCAATACCATGAAAAACTTGAACCTTAATCCCAGGCAAGTAATAAGGCACCCAATCACCCGCCGTAAACACCACGTCCGGCGCATAAGCCATTGCCTGCTGACTGGTGGACAAAATAACTTCATTCGGGTTTAGCTGCGGATGAACTTCTGGTGAAAAAAACCAAGCAACCTCCCCACCCTTAAGCAAGATAACCTCTTGTAAAGGCCTGAAAATTGCATAACAGTAGGCTGCATTAACAAAAAAAACATATTTTCTAATCGACATCATTTTTTCTCTTAGCATCCGCATCCATACTTAACAGCAATAAACCAGCATGTTTATTAAAATTAGTTTGCATATAGCCAACAGCTACAATAAAACCAATACGCCCATCTAAAAAGCCGCCGCGTAAAATATAAATTAAGAAAAAGGTCCACCAAGCACGCAAAACAACAAGCAAAAGACTATGGTTACGCTTACCTTTAGAGTAGTACTTCTGACTCCCCAACCAAGCATACTTGGCTGACTTTTCAAGTGCATGACCATAATCCCTAGATGTGTAATGCAACAACAAGCCCTTCAAACGCCCAATTTTACCTGGTGCATGATTTAGTTTTTCATGCACAATATCTGGGCTATAAAACGCCCCCTCACGCCTGACTAAACGTAAAGGCGAGCGCGCACTTCTTCCAAAGCGCAATAGCTTGCCGTGACGAACAACACCCCATTTAATTTTAAACCCAACCTCCGTCACGACCTCACATTGCTTAAAATCTAATAAAGACTGTTGAGCCTGAGAATCCAAAGCCTCATCAGCATCTACAAACAAAACCCAATCCAAGCAGGCCTGCTCTAAAGCACGTTGTTTTTGGACACCAAAACCAGGCCAGTTTGTTTGCCAAACCTTATCGGTATAACGTCGAACAATGTCCAACGTACCATCGGTACTGCCACTATCAAACACAATAATCTCATCAGCAATCGGTGAAACGGAACGCAAGCATCGTTCAATTCGATCGGCCTCGTTAAACGTAATAATACACACCGAAATTGTTTGCCTATTCATTACGCGCTCCTCATTGAATGCGAAAGCATCGCCCAAATAATAATCAACATAAACGCAAACACCATCACCCCACTATTATGCGCAAAAAACGACTGAGTAAAGCTAAAGTCAATATAACACACGCACAGGACTGCACCCGCAGTCGCATAGGCCCGAACTGAAGAACGCGTATCATTAAAAAAGCTTAAAAACACCCGCAACGGAAGAAAGTACAGCAACAACAAACTCAACAACCCTACCAGTCCAAACTTGACAAAGCGCTCTAGATACTCATTATGCGGATGTCCAAACTGGGCAACAAAACCATCCAGCTCCCCCAATTCAATTAACTCGAATTTTCGCTGTTGATAGCCACCATCACCCACACCATAAACCGGATTTTCCTGCCCAATAATCAACGCACCCCGCCACATTTCCAGCCGCGCACCTACTGATGTTGCCACCTCACCAGACTGATAATATGCCCCGACTTCCTGCACAGCTAAATCCACCCTGTCCTTAACACCTAAAACGGGTTGAAGATAGGCAAACAAACCCACAAAAAATAAAGCACCAGAACCCAGCACTACCTGTCGCCAGCGAAAAGAAGTGGATAAACCGCGATAAATAATCAACAAAGCAAACGGAATCGCAACCCAGCCCCCTCGTGTACCCGAAAGCAAAGAAGCCAACAACCCAAACAAAAACCCAACCACCAGCAGTGCCGTCCAAAAAACCTTATCCTTCTGCTCGGCTGCCCATCCCAAGCCGGCTAAAGAAACTAAACCCAGCAACAAAGCAATATTGCCAAATTGAATATGATGGGTGTACCCCAGATCGACACGGGTTAAATCCAATAACACAATAATATAAAGGCTATGCAACCCAGTCAAAAAACTGCCAATTACGACACCTAACCAAAACAAACTTGGTTTTGGCGGAAATCTCAACAAAAATAACAAACCAATGATGGCCGCAAAAAACCGAAAAGGCTGATCCAAGCCACGCAAACCATAATCAAACACCAAACCTTCAAGCACCCAAACCATGCCATAGAGCGCCAGAACCAGTATTATAGTCCAATCCTGAAGCACTAACTGCTGCCAACTACTCGCTCTAAAAAACCAAAACAATCCCGCTAAAAAAAGCATCACAGCGCCATAAGAATAACCACTTGGCACAATCAAGGCTAAAGCGCAAAACAAAAAAACAGCGAGAGAAGCATAACCCACACCCAAGTGAGCAGGCTCCATAAAGAAACGACTAGGGAACAAGCTTAAGCACCCTTATCCAATAAGGTTAGGATTGTGTGTTTAACCTGTTCCACCTCAATCCGCGCCATTAGGTCATCACCCTTTGCCCGCGCGCCCCATTTTTGTGAACCCAGCGGTTTTCCAGTTTGCTCAACGATGGCCTGCTGATAAACCGACACCACCGAATCACGATAACGATAAGGCCCGGTTCGTGCAGGGTTGCTATGCGCATACAACCCGACCACCGGTGTGCCCACGGCATTTGCCATATGCGCCGGCCCAGTATCCGGCGCAAGCACCAAATCAGCCTGCGCAATCAAGGCCAACAACTGTTTTAGATTACTTTTGCCCACCAAATTAACCAGCGGATGCTGCGCATGCTGTTCAATGTCAGCGGCCAACTGCTGTTCCAGCAGCGTATTCGCCCCGCATATAAACACCTGATAACCTTTGTCCGTCATCCAATCGCCGATGGCGGCATAACGCGGCGCTAACCAATTGCGCTCGGCTTTAGAGGCTGCCGGACAAATAATAAAATTACGACTTGCAGTGCCGATCTGCGCAAGCGCCCAGGCCTGGTCATCAGCCGCCAGCGGAATCTGCCAAACAGGAGCAGCTTTCGGAACACCCAAAAACGCGGCGAACTGCATAAACCCGTCTAACACATGGTCGCCGTCGCGTGGCGCAATCGAGGCATTCATAAACAAGCTGTGCAACTCTTTCGCTCGCGCCTTATCAAACCCAACCTTCACCCGCGCGTTAATCATTAAACTGGCAATATTCGCACGTAATGCAACTTGCATATGCAATAAATAATCAAAGTTTTCGCCCGCTAAATCCTGCTTTAACTGCTTATAGGCGTGCCAACCCTGTTTTTTATCAAACACCACAAAACGCACACCGGGCAAACCTTTTAACAAGCTATGCTCCACCCGCCCAATAACCCAAGTTAACTTGGCATCAGGATAATGCCGCTGAATCGCTTGCACCGCCGCCACCGCATTACACACATCGCCAATGGCAGACAAGCGTAAAATACAAATCGACTGAGGAGCAGGCCTGCTTATCATACTCAACCTTCCCCGCGCGCTTTGTTAATAATCCCGGTGGTGGATTTACCGGCAACAAACGACAATACCTTAACCTCGCCACCCTGCGCCAACACAAAATCCGCGCCAACAATGCTGTCAATTGAATAATCCCCTCCCTTGACTAACACATCAGGTGCTACCTGCTGAATTAACTTTAGTGGCGTATCCTGCTCTTCCGGTGAATCGCCAAACGGCACCACCCAATCCACACAGGCGAGTCCTGCAAGCACAGCAGCACGATCTTCCAAACTATTAATCGGGCGTGCATCACCCTTTAAACGCCTGACCGACGCATCCGAGTTTAGCCCCACCACCAAACGATCACCCAGCGCCTTAGCCTGATTCAAATAACGCACATGACCGGCATGCAAAATATCAAAACAGCCATTGGTAAACACAATACGCTCGCCATTTTGTTTCGCAAACCCAATATGCTGCAACACCGCATCGAATGGCGCAAGATAACGGTCACCCTGCGCATTTAAATACTGATTCAACTTCGCCGCCAACTCCTCTGGCGAAACCGTCGCTGCACCGAGCTTACTCACCACAATGCCTGCGCACAGGTTCGCCAAGGCCACCGCCTGCTCGGCCTCAAAGCCAGCCGCCAACATCACCGCCAAACTCGCAATCACGGTATCGCCCGCCCCAGTCACATCACTCACCTCAAGCACCTGTGCCGGCACATGATAATGCGTCTGCGCGGTGATATAACTCATCCCCTGCTCACTGCGTGTCAACAACATCGCACCGATTCCCGCCTGCTCAAGCAACGCCCGCGCTGAAGCCAACATACTTACCTCGGATGCCATATCCCCCCCAGCATCCAAAAACTCTTTAACATTCGGCGTAATCACATCAGCACCGGCATACAAACACAAATCAGTTTGTTTCGGATCAACCATCACAGGTTTACCCGCCTTTTTAGCGGCCTGAATCATGCTACTGATTTGCGCCAACGAACCCTTGTTATAGTCACTAAAAATAACCCAGTCAAACCCATCCACCAAACCGACAAACGCCTGTGCCAATTGTGCGGCGCTGGCGGGCGAAAACCGTTGCTCCATATCCAAACGCACCACCTGCTGATGGCGTGACACCACCCGCATTTTAGCAATCGTCGGTTGCGCCGTCTGGCGATAAAGCGACGACTGAATATGCTCTTCGGTTAACAGCCGCTGCAAACTATCGCCCTCGGCATCGTCACCAATAATCCCCAACAGGGTTACCTGACCATCCAAATGTGCGATATTGCGCGCCACATTCGCTGCGCCACCGGCCCTATCCTCAATCCGCTTAACATGCACCACCGGCACTGGTGCTTCCGGCGAAATACGCTGGGTATCGCCATAATAGTAACGATCCAACATCACATCGCCCACCACCAAAATCTTAGCGCGCGACAACTGCTGCAAAAGATCAAAATTCATCATCATCGCCCCGCCCCCCTTAACTCAACCAACGCACCCAACGCACAAGCCTCATCCAACGCCTCACACCACCAATGGCCAATAAACAAATGCATCTCCTGAATCCGAGCGGTCTCCGTACTGTCAACACACAACACCTGATCGGCAATTTGCGCCAAACGTCCGCCATCCCCTCCGGTTAACGCCAAACTAGTTGCACCCAGACGCTGAGCGGCCTCGACCGCCAAGTTCACATTCTCACTTTTCCCCGAGGTACTCAAGGCAATTAAAATATCGTTAGGTCGCATGAGCGCGGAAACCTGACGGGCAAACACCTGCTCAAAACCAAAATCATTCGCGCAAGCGGTTAAGATCGAAGTATCCGTGGTCAGCGCCAAAGATGCCAAGCCTGCTCGATTATCCTTATAGCGCACCACAAACTCCGCCGCCAAATGCTGGCTATCCGCCGCGCTGCCACCGTTACCGCACCAAACCACCTTGCCGCCCTGCTGCAAACATAATAAGATTTGCCTAAACATCTGCTCTGCGAACGGCTGATAACTCAGTGCACCACTAAATAAATCCAAATGTCGCTGCAAGGAATTTGAAAAACTTTGAACATTAATCGTCATAGGTAAGGCTTTTACAATAAAGTGGGAATTAATTTTGCTAAAATATCGGTACATTTTAACGGATTACACCTTCACCGACAGCGAATTTGTTGCAAACATGCAAACCGATACGCACTAACCAAAGGCAGCTTACATTGAAGGCACTGATTTACGCCACACTGATACGACTCGCCTTACCCGCCATTCTGCTAGTGTTAGCAATTCGAAGCCGAAAAGACAGACGCTACAGGCAACGACTATCAGAGCGATTTGGCTACCTGCCCGCTCAAATGCAAACCACATGCGGTGGACTGGTTATCCACTGCGCCTCGGTAGGCGAAGTTGAAGCGGCCAAACCACTGGTAGAAGCCCTGCTGACAAACTATCCGCAAACCCCGATTACAATCACCTGCACCACCCCAACCGGCTCAGAACGCATCCAAAAACTCTTTTCAGAACGGGTCCATCACTGCTACCTGCCTATCGACACACCCGGTGCAGTCAAACGCTGGCTTAACGCGCTGCAACCGCGAGCGATTCTCCTGCTTGAAACCGAGCTTTGGCCTAACCTGCTAATCCAAGCACGCCAAGCCAACTGCCAAACCTTTCTGGTCAATGCCCGATTATCCAAAAAATCGGCGCGTGCCTATCGCCGATTCTACTGGTTTACCCAACTCATGCTAAACCACCTTGATGGCATCCTCGCTCAAAACCAGGCCTGCTTACGTCGTTATCAAGCCCTTGGCTACAGCAACCCAATCACCCTAACCGGCAGCCTCAAATTTGACCTCAACCCACCCGAACAAAATTTTAACCCATCCTTCAGCGCATCACTGCAACAACGCATTCTATGGGTTGCGGGCAGCACCCATAATGGCGAAGACGAAGCCCTCCTCCAAGCCTTCCAAGCATTAAAAGACATCGAACCCAGACTGCTACTCGTCCTCGTTCCACGCCATCCTGAACGTTTTGAACCGCTCGCGCAAACACTTAAAAGCAGCCACTTAACCTACCAACGCCTTAGCCAAACCCAGCAACTAGACCAAAAAACTCAAGTCCTGCTCGGCGACACCATGGGCGACCTGGTTCGCTGGTATCAACTCGCGGACTGGGTATTCATCGGCGGCAGCCTAATCCCACGCGGCGGACATAATCCACTTGAAGCCATGATTTTTGGCAAACCGATTATGGCAGGACGCCATATATTCAATTTTGCCGAGATCTATCGCCAACTCGCGCAACAGCGCGCCCTAGCTTGGATAGACAACCCACAACAGCTTATCCAACAAGCCCAAGCCTGGCTAGCTGAACCGCAACAAGCCAAAGAAACAGGACAGCGCGCACAAGCCCTGTTTAACCGGCACCAGGGCGCAACCCTGAAAACACTGGCTCAACTCAACCACCGGCTAGGCAAAGATTTTTCCCACCAAACACTGACCAAGCCAACCCAAAACCAAATATGGTTTGACCATCGTTATCTGTCAAAACAACAGATCGAACAGGCGTTTAACCCGACATACTGGCAGGCACAAAACAAAATCATCGGACACTCACAAGGTCGGAACCAGGCCTGGTTTATCCAACACCAAGATCAAACAATGCTGCTGCGCCATTACTACCGTGGCGGACTGATCGGCAAACTGCTTAACGATCAATTCTTAACGCAACCGGCAGCAAACAGCCGTGCTTTCCAAGAATTCAAACTCCTAAGCTGGATGCGCGCGCAAGGCCTAGCCGTACCCAGACCCTGCGCAGCCCGCTATCAACCTAAAGGCATCATCTATCGTGCCGACATCCTTGTTGAAGTCATTCCCAACAGCCAAGACCTGTTTCAAACCCTCTGCCAACGCACGCTAGAGCCACAGGTTTGGCAACAAATAGGCCAAGTGATTGCCCACTTTCATCAACAAGGCATCTACCATTCAGACCTAAACTGCCACAACATCCTGCTCGACCAGCAGAACCAGGCCTGGTTAATCGACTTTGACAAATGCGAACGACGCTTGGCAGGCAACTGGACACAAGCCAACCTAGCGCGCTTAAAACGCTCGCTTGAAAAAGAAAAACATCAACAAAAACACTTTTATTATCAGAGTCAAGATTGGCAAGCGTTCAAGCGTGGCTACACAGGTTTAAACTGAAAAGAAAATTCAAGCCCACTTGAAAAAACAACGACCTATCCCTATCATACAACTGCATTTTTTAAATTAAAGTAAACCCCTGATGAAACATAAAATACTCCTGATCGCCTTAACCAGCCTAGTTATTCCGTTTTCAGCGTCTAACGCATCAACGCAAACCCCAATTAGCCTGATTGATGCCTACAACCTGACCCTAAATAACAACCATGAACTCCATGGTAAAGAATTTCGCAAACAAGCCGAACAAGAAAAGCTTAACCAGGCCTGGTCTGCCGTAAAACCGAATATCAGACTTTTAGGCACCTACGGCTATGGCGAATACACCACCCAGTTTCAAAACGACCAAAGCGACACATTTCATCGCAGCTCGCTCCAACTAGTTCAGCCCCTCTACTCAGCCAATGCCTTTAGAAATATCTCGCGTGAACAAAGAAATCAAACCGCGCTCGAACTCCAATTTGGTCAAGACCAACAAACCATAGCGCTGCAAACCACCCAAAGCTATATCCAACTGGCCCTCGCGCAACGTAAAGCCGAAATTGCCCACAGACAGTTTGACGACCACCAGCTTAAGCTAAGAAGGTTAGAGGCCATGCTAGAGCGCGGATTAGCAACGCGCATGGACCTGCTTGAAGCCCAGTCAAAACGAGATGAAATCAGAGCGCTCGTTACTACTTCTGACAACGAAGTCATGATTAACCAAAAAAGGCTCGAACGCTTGATAGGTGAACCCTTTGCCGACATTCAACCGCTTAACGAAAACCTCTGGCGCCGTGCACAACGCCTAACCGAAAACGCTAACAGCTGGTTAAACCAAGCCCAGCAACACTCGCCGGGCATACAAATTGCCAAAGCCAATTTAGACGTTGCCAAGCAAGAGCTACGCATCCAACAAGCCGGTTACCAACCTGAAATTAACCTTCGTGCCGAATACGTCAAATCAAACAGCTACGAAAACACCTTTTTAGACAACAAAAAAATACAAATTGAATTCGGCATGCCGCTTTACCAAGGCGGTGCAACCCAATCGCGTGTCCGCGCAGCCAACAACATTATCAGTAGCCAACAAGAATTCTTAACTGACCAACAACGCACCACGCGCATCCAAGTAGAAGAGACCCTAACTAAACTTCAGGCAAGCTCCGCAAACATCATTGCGCTCGAACAAAGTGTTCAATCCAACCAAGCCTATCTCGAAGCGGCAGAACGTGGTCTGTCGCTCGGTGTAAGAGGGCTTTTTGAAGTTTTAGATGCACGTACCCGCATTCACAACACAGAACGTCGAATGCTCGACGAAATTTATGCTAATATATTCACCCAATTTGAGCTGCTTTATCTGATCGGAAAATTTGATCAACATTCCCTAACTGAATACCTCAAACTAGGCTTCAGTGTCGAGTCATTTAAGCAATAAACTTACCTAAAACTATAGATAACATGGTTTTAAACTGAGACCCCCATGAAAAGAAAACCAGAAAAAACGGAACTCCAACTCGCGATACAAACTATTCGCAAAGCCTTTATATCCATTGGCGTATTCAGTATGTTTATCAACATACTAATGCTGGTGCCGCCGCTCTACATGCTACAACTCTACGACCGCGTACTAACCTCGCGCAGCGAAGACACCTTAATCATGCTGACCATTCTCGTGGTAGGCTTGTTTATCACCATGGGCTTTTTAGAGTTCGTACGCTCGCGGATTCTCATCAGAATTGGAAACAAAATGGATCAAGAGTTAAACGAAAAACTCTTTGCCTCCATGTTCAAAAAGTCGATTAACGAGCCGGGACAAAACACCCCACAACCGCTAAACGACATGACATCCATCCGTCAATTTATGACCGGCAATGGCCCGTTTGCCTTTTTTGATTCGCCTTGGTTACCGATCTACATCGCCATTTTGTTTATTTTCCATGTTTACTTTGGTGTGTTTGCCATCTTCTCCGCCATCGTACTCATTGGCCTAGCGGTTGCCAACGAACTCTCAACCAAAAAATTGCTTGCCGAAGCCAACAGCGAAAATATCTATTCAACCCAATATGCCGGCTCTTGCGTTAAAAACGCAGAAGTCGTGGCCGCAATGGGTATGGAACCTAACCTACGCCAACGCTGGTTACAAAAACACCTCAGCTTTTTGAGCAAACAATCCGAAGCCAGTGATCGCGCAAGCATCCTGACCAACTCATCCAAAAACCTGCGCCTAATGTTCCAATCATTGATTCTCGGTATTGGAGCTTGGTTGGCTATTCACAATGAAATCACCCCTGGGATGATGATTGCAGGCTCCATTATTCTAGGCCGAGCGCTCGCCCCGCTTGACTTGATGATCAGCTCGTGGAAAAGCTTTGGCGCAGCCCGCTCAGCTTACGGACGCCTCAACGAAATGTTCATCAACTACCCTAGCCAAGAACGTAACATGACGCTACCACCACCTGAAGGCAAAATCAGCTGTGAAAATGTCTTAGTTGTGCCCCCAGGCAGTCAACATCCAGTAGTAAAAGGCGCCAGCTTTAGTGTTGAAAAAGGTGAACTAGTCGCGATTATCGGCCCCAGTGCCGCCGGAAAATCATCGCTTATCCGCGCAATGATTGGTGTTTGGCCATTAATGAACGGTAAGGTACGATTAGATGGTGCAGACATTCATGCCTGGAACAAAGATGAACTAGGCCCCTATATTGGCTACCTACCGCAAGACATCGAACTATTTGCCGGAACGATTAGCGAAAACATTGCCCGTTTTAACCAGGTCGATCCCAACAAGGTAGTCCAAGCGGCTAAATTAGCCGGTGTTCACGACCTCGTGCTAAGGCTGCCAAATGGCTATGACACCTACATTTCCGGTGAAGGCGGTCTATCAGGCGGCCAACGACAACGTATCGGCCTCGCAAGAGCGCTTTACAACCAACCCAAATTAGTATTGCTTGACGAACCCAACTCTAACCTTGATGACCAAGGTGAACAGGCACTGTCGCAAGCGCTGGAAAATCTCAAGCAGTTTGGCACTACCGTGATTGTTATTTCACACAGAAAGCAAGTTCTTAAACACGTAGATAAAATACTGCTTATGGCTCAAGGACAAGTGCGCGCCTTTGGCGCCCGCGATGAAGTACTGCAAGCTTTGCAATCCGGACAACTCACACTTGCAGACAAGTCATAAACAAACAAGGTAAACCCCATGACAAAAGACGTCACTAAAACCGAAGAAATGGTTTTACAAAACAAAGCCACGGAAAAAACCGCGCTTAAAAGCAAACAGCAAGAACTAGAAGTCGCCAGCCAAACGACCAGTGCGCTGCCATCAGCCGGCGCACCCAATGCAGACCTTCCAAGCATTAACACCAATGATGGCCGCTACAGCCGCTATGGTTGGATTGCACTCATCATTGTTTTCTTGTTTGGCGGAACCTGGTCGGCCACTGCACCCCTTAACAGTGCAGCCGTCGCCGTCGGCGAAGTGGTTGTGGTATCGCACAACAAGGTTGTTCAACACCTTGAAGGCGGAATTGTTGCTGAAATTCTAGTAAGCGAAGGCGAACTGGTAGAAAAAAATCAACCCCTACTCCGTCTTAACCCAACCCAAGCCCAAGCAGAACATGCGATGATAAGCGGCCAACTGAACGAAATCATTGGACTTGAAGCCCGTTTGCGTGCAGAACAAATGAGCGCCGAAACCATCGCCTTTCCGCCCAGCCTAACAGAACGTTCAGAACAGCCGGACATACAACAAATTATCGAAGCACAAACGCGCCTGTTTGAAGCTCGCCGTACCTCACTGGCCAGTGAAATGGCGATCTACAGCCAACGTATTCGTGCGCTAAACCAGCAAATCCAAGGATTGACTGACTACATACTGACCCTCGAAGATCGCATCGCCTCCTATGAAGCTGAAATCAAAGATTGGGACAGCCTATTCCAAGAACAATTTGCCGATAAAACCCGCATTACCGAAATGCAACGTGAACTGACTCGTTTACGCGGAGAGCGTGACCAAAACCGCTCTGAAATTGCGCGTCTTAACGTAATGATTGCCGAAGCTGAAAACCAAAAACTCCTTTCGCAACAACAGATGCTCAAAGAAGTCTCCTCTGAACTGCCAAGAGTACAAGCCGAGCGCATGGATCTCAACTTCAGAAAGCAAATTCTTGAAGACCGTCTAAACCGCATCACCATACCCTCACCGGATACAGGCCTGGTTAAAGGGCTCAACGTATTTACCCTTGGCTCAGTTATACGCCCAGGCGAAACCCTAATGGAAATCGTACCGCGCACCGAAGACTTTGCAGTGCGTGTGCGCGTAAACACCACCGACATAAACCAGGTTCATGTCGGACTCATCGCCGATGTCCGCTTCTCCGCGTTTAACACCCAAACTACCCATGTTATAGAAGGCGAAGTCATCAACATTTCAGCCGACAAATTCGTTGATGAACGTCAAGGCATGGAATACTTTGAAGCCCGCATCAAAATCACGCCGGCTGGGGTTGAACAAATGAGACAAGATGGCATTTTCATACTTCCGGGTATGCCCGCTGAAGCGATGATCAGAACCGGGGATCGAACAGTATTCGGCTACTTTGTTAAACCCTTCCAAGACATGTTTGCCCGCGCGTTTAGAGAGTCCTAATCGAAGCCAAGATAACATGCAAAAAGCCCCAACGGTTGGGGCTTTTTAGCATGACTTTTTAGTTGTTTTCATCTTTAAGCGGTGATTATTCGTAATGTGTCCACATGCGATAAATCTTAATCAATTTTTCTTCTTCAAACACTTCATACACCAAACGGTGTTGCTTATTAATGCAACGGCTGATTATGCCTTTTAAATCTCCTTGCAGATATTCATAAGCCGGAGGATAGGCTAACGGGTTAACTTGAATTAACTCAAGAAGTGCAATCACTTTAGGTTTTAAGCCAGAAGCATTGAGTTTTTTAGAATTTTTTTGAGCCTGCGACATGAACAAAAGCTGGTACATTACCAATCCAATTGGGCAAGAGGCACGCCTTTATTATTGGGTTCAGATCTTGCTTGATGTAAGCTTTCAACCATACCATTCACTCCTCATAGATAAGACTCATCTGTCACCAAAGTATCACTGTCTAAAATAGCGACCTCATCCGGTGTGAGAAGTGGTTTAACAACCACATAAACTTTTCAGTTACTGCGTCATCGACCTGTAATGTTAATGTTTGCATGAAGTATTTCCTCTCGTTTAATGCGATTAGACAATGCTATTTTAACACAGCCTTTGTAGCATAGAGGTTAGTAGCAACTAGAGAGCCAAGCGGGTCTGAAAGAGATCGCCACGGCCTTCGGCCTCGCGATGACTGGTGTATGAAGTTGGTGGCCTTGCGACTGGAAGAGAGTCTTCGGCCTCACGATGACGAACAAAAGGATAATAGCAATTAATTATTAATTATGGGTGTCCTTTTAGTTTTAAAAATTCAAGGCGACTTATAACCGAAATGCCAATAAAATCGGCTGATTGAGCTAGACTAACAACATCAGGATGCCCTTTTAGCAGCGCCACAATCGCGTTGGTATCAAAAAAATAACGCTTACCACTCATTGCGCAAATTTTCCTGCTGCGCTAGGGCAGCACCCTGCCACTCTAGTTTACCGACAAGGTCTGAAAAGTCATACACAGACGATAAATCTGCGGTTTTCTGAGTTAAGGATGTTTCTATATTTTCAGCCAAAACAATCACTTTTACGTGTTGGTTTTTAAGTTTATCAAATTCGGGAATACGAAGATATTCGCTATTCAAATCCGCTTCAAATTCAATCGCATACATAAGCAATGACCCCAATTTTTAGTGTTCATTCAATTATACGCTAATCAGGTTTTAGCTTGGATTGGTTTACATAATATTTAGGCTAGTTTTATAAAACATTCCTATTTTCAATTAAGCAAACACGTATTTTGCCAAACCTTCGGCTTTCTAGCATAGAGGTCTGTGGTTTTTTAACGCTGTCAACTTTGTTCAATAGGTCGTTGGATCCTGGTGGAATCAGAAACGTCAAAACCTTTTCAAGAATTTACACGCACCGAGGTGAGTAGCAACTAGAGAGCCAAGCGGGTCTGAAAGAGATCGCCACGGCCTTCGGCCTTGCGATGACTGGAGTATGAAGTTGGTGGCCTTGCGATGACTGGAGAGCAAGGCCTAAAGTAGTTTCATTAGGCTAATGATTTTAAAAGCTCAATAAAAGCCGGATTCGCTAGGGTTAAACCAAAAATCATTAATCCGATAATCACCTTGAGTAAAATTTGCATATTTTTCTGTTCAGAGCGTACTTCGCTGATTTCAGCACGCACCTCGCTGATTTCAGCACGCACCTCGCTGATTTCAGCTCTAACGAATTCTTTTGTTGCTAATTCACTGCGTAAGCTATCGTATAGTTCATTCTTAAGCTGCTGTTTCTTTTCAAGAATAGACTCAACAGCCTTATCATCTATAGCTTGAATTGATGACTCAATCGCCTGAGCAAATACGTCTGTTTTATGCTTATCGCCAAGAGCTTCCAGCAGCAGATCGTAAATCGGGCGCGGCAGGGTATAATTCATCATAGAATCCTTCAAATCCTAAATTTTCATTTATTTTATCACTAAGCCATCATGCAACCAGATCAAAATAATAGAAAAATCCAAACCAAAACATATTTTAATGACAGAAGTAACATAACGGAGTGTCTTTTTAATTTAAATAGATCGCCACGGCCTTCGGCCTCGCGATCACGAACAAAAGGATAATAGCAATTAATTATAGTTAATTATGGGTGTACTTTTAGTTGCTTTTAGTTGTGGTGGATATGACAATGCCCGTTTTGCAAGAGAAATGGCGCAACCCGAGGTTGCTGCCTGCTATCAGGCATTGGTTGCAGGACCAATGGTTGGCTTAGATGGACAACTTTATATTGGCCAATACAACCAAGGAGCCTACTTTCGTTAACCAATAAAAAACCCCGAAAACGGGGTTTTGACTAAAACATAGTAAAAATAAAAATATTACTGTGTTTTAGTTAAGCTCAATTCAAGAATTTGATAATAACCATTTCTAGCAGTCTGCGTAATGGCTAACTCACTATTCAAACGATCAAGCAACTGAGCAACAACCTGTAAGTTTTGAACTTGTACTTTGCCTTCATCATTAAAGTCATCAAGGCAATAACGTTTACCATCAACAGTAATAACATCCTTCTTTTTGTTAGCAGCTGCCGTTTTTTCAGGTAAATGCTGATTCAGCACTTGAAGATAAGAAGATCGAGCCATATTAGTTAAAGCGATTTTATTTTTTAACTGTTGAATTTCACCATCAGCAAATTGTAAATTCATTAACTGCTGTTTAGCCTGATCCGATAACGAATCAATATCATAATTTTTTCCGTTAATCGTTAGTTGCTGCTTTTTTTCTTTCGGCATCCCTACACATCCTCTTAATCATTAATGCTAATATCTATTTACCCATTAATCTCAATAGATCAATCTTTAAAATTAGATTATATCGTCAAAATTAATCTAACATTAACTTTTTGGCATAAAAAATAGATAACTAAAAAACTAATAAATCAGATTGTTTATATGAAGGGGCTTTTTTTAGCGTTAATCTAGTTGATATATAAATAGCATAGCGGTTGCAATTAAAAATTGTTCATAGGTGAATGGTTTAAAAGGCTCCAGTATTTGGAGCCTGGGGTTGATTATTGTTTTGTTGGTTGCGGAAGGGCTTCTGTTAAGGCTTTGGCGTAGGTGGCGCGAGCAGTTTGGGCAATCGCTAGTTTTTGTTGTAGGCTGGCGATTTCTTGGTCTGTGATGCGCAGGTTCATGATTTGATTTTTTGCATTATCAGACAGACTTTCGACATTGTATTCTTGGTTGTCAATCGTAATGGTTTGTGTATTAGTATTGGTTGTCATATTTTTTCCTTTAGGGTTTGTGTTTAAAATTTAAGTGAATCGTCGTTGTTTTCACCAAAGTATTGATCCAGATCAAAGTCTTCGTTGGCGGCTTGGTTTTTAAGTTGGCCTGAAGCTTTTTTAGCCAATAGACCATCTTGTAGGTTACTAAGCGAACCGATATGGGCGTAAATTAGATCTAATGCACCGGTTTTGATGAGTTCACTTAGCTTCTCGGGTTGCAGGTTTCTTAGTTTAGTTTGATCCACCACTCGAAAACCTGCTAGGGCTACCGGTTCAGCGTCTGTTGGCTTAACCGTTAGGGCTTGTTCGACTAGCAGGCCTGCTTGGTCTATTTGATTAACCAGTTTTTGGGTGATGCCAAAATCCTGTTGTAAACTTAATAAGGCAGTTTGAATCTTTTCTAACAATCCTGTGCCACTGCCATCTTCGTTAAATATGGGCTGACCCACTTCTTCTGAAAGTTGCGGGGCACTGGTGTCAATTAAAACACTAAAGCGCTGTTGATCAGGATTATCATTAGGTTGATTTTGTGCCGGTGCAGTGATAAACGGATAGCGCCTAAAATGGGCTGGAACATAACGCCCCCACCAGGGTGGATTGCCGTCACCTAAATAGGCGTTCACACCAGACTGCGTACCCATAATTGCAAGCGGCAGACTGTCTTTTTGTAACTGAAAAACCATGATGTATTCACGGGCAATCGGCCACTTTTCGCCTGACACTATAGGGCAAACTATTTGTTCGGCAGAGAATCGATAGTCAGGTTGACTATTTAGCTTAAGTTGTCGGTGCTTATCCGGACTTAAGGGCTCTGGGGTTTTGAACATGTTTAACTCCATTTTTCTTGATAAAAAAAAACCGCCCCACAAGGGAGGCGGTCAGTATCTATAAAGCTACTAAAACTTTAGTACATTAAGATGCAAAAGTGAAGTTTTCGTTAGATAGATCAGTAGCAGCTGTTACACCTACAAGTTGAATTTCAAAATTCATTCCAGTATTAGACGTAATAACCGTATCGGCACCAACCTGCGCGATATTGATTTCAGCCAAACCTTGAACACCAAGATCACGTAAATCAAGGACAGAAAGATTTGTCAAATCTATTGGTGCAGTATTGAAACCACGGAAACCTGTAATTACCCAGTCTTCAGTTACAGCAACTGCATCCTGAGTAAAGCGGAAAGTGGTGATTTCAGCAGCAACAGCAGCATCATTGATATTAGCAGCGTAACCATTTAATACGATAGTAGTATTTGAAGCTCCAGCTGCAGCAACAGCTGTAGTAATAGCACCGATTTGACCAACGTAGTTAGCAAAATTAATGGTTGTTAAAGAGTTATCTAATGCAGCACCCAATGTTAAGGTGTCATAGGTACCAGTATTTGCAAAGTGATTTAGACCACCTGTGAACTCAAGAACACGTGCATCACCATCCAGGGTAAGGTTAAGAGTTTTGTTATCAGCAGCTAAAGCACCACCAGTTAAGTTGCCAGCATGAGCTAAATTAATACCCACAGACTGATAACCAGAAACTGTTAAATTATGGGCTTGACCACCAAGCAACACACTTGTATAGTCAATATTAATTGCACTTGCAGGTACACCTGCTGCTGCACCTGAGTTTAACGTGATGTTATCATTCATTAACTGTGAATTAACTACGTTACCATTTGCATCCCTGTTTTGATCACCCATTGACACAGTTACGCCTGCACCTAGGTTGTTCAGAGTAAGTGCAACTGCACCAGCTGTACTATCGGTAATAACAAAATTATTCGCTGAAACGCTTTGGGCATTGAATGCGCCTGAAGCGTTTTGAACAGTAGACCAATCACCAAACATAGTGTTGTTGCCAAGTATGTTTTGTGCACTACCAAACTGAATTGTTTCAAAACCAGTAACATTAACAGCAGAGTTACCCTGTACACCCGTTAACATCAAAGTATCGTTGTTACCATTTGTACCAACAATTCTATCTACCTGTCCTACTGCTGTACCCCAGTTACCAATCATGCCCCCAGCAACAGCCAAGTTAAGATCCGCACCCGTCATACCTGCACCTGAAATATTTAATGCAGAAGAAGCAGTTACGCCCGCAGCAGCAGCTTCATTAGACATAGTCACAACATTAAAGGTTAAGTCCTGAGTACCAACCAAGTTAAGGGTATTCACATCACGACCATTGAATGCTGCAACTAGGTTACCTGTGTTACGGTCACCATCAGAATCTATAGTAACGGTACGTGTTGCAGAGGCACCATCAATTAACAAGTTGTTAACAGACAACACACCAGTTGTTTTAACACCATTTGCCTCATTTGATAGACGCGCAGTATTGTCTAAGGTGACAGTTCTATTAGCTCCGGCATCATTGGTTAACTGTACAGTACCAAATAACTGGTCATTTGTACTGTTATTACCAATGGTTTGGTTTTTACCAGAAACAGTAACGTCCTGTGCAGCTGCTAGGTTGATCAGCTGAGTGTTATCGCCTGCAGTTGGCAGACCAGCTACAGCTGTATTACCATCAGTAGCAATGATTACATTTGTAATGCCAGCCATGCTATTGAAGTTATGCTGAGTGTTATTTACTACGTTATTACCTGTACCTTCAACTTCATAGGTTTGGAAATTAGCAAAAGATGCAAAAGTATTGTTTACAGCTGTACCATGTGATTGTGCAACGACGATTGAGTTGGCACCTGTACCACCATCAACAGAAGTTGAGTTTACGTTAGCGACGTTAATGATTAAACGGTCATCGCCAGCACCTAAATCAATGTTCATACCAAAGTCACGATCAGCAGAGACAGCAGAACCTGTACTTAGATCAACAATATTTAATATGTCGTTTTGTGAGCCAGTAGTGTAGTTAAAGTTAACAACTTCAGTTGCTGAATCTAAATAACGGCCAATTGCATTATCATCTAAAGTTATTGCTGTATTGATTGCACCTTGGAAATTTGAACCATCAAATTCAACTAGGTTAACGAAGCCTGAGTTAACAGCTACACCGGCAATAGCACCAACCACTGCACCTGTACCGTTATCAGCCCAAGTAGCTACACGACCATCAAGGTTTGCAGTAGTTCGCCCAATTTCTAAATCACCATTTGCGCCTGTGCTTTCTAGACGCACCACTTCTAGGAATTCGTTAATTGAACCATCACGCAGGTTGTTATACTGACCTGGAACTTGGTTAAAAGAGGTAATAGAGGTTAAATGACTGTCTCGATTTACAGTAATATCTAACTCTTCCATACCACGTAGACCTGACATGGCACCTACGTTGAATGCACCACCTTGTGAACCATTACCAGCATTATCAAGCACTAAATTAGTAATAGTTGGGCCTTCGATGGTAGCTGGCAAGCCTAGCGCTGCAAACTTTTCTTCGTTAGTAGTTGAGCTGGTGATTACCGTTCCTGATGGATTAATGTTGAAGTCACCTGATGCTGAGTCAGATACAGTGAAGTTACCGGTTCCGTTGTGTGTCACGGTTAGGGTTTCTAGGCCTTCAGTTGCGTCAATTACCGCTTGCAATGCATCACGTAGCTCAACCCAAGTGTTAGCTGCTTCAACGTCATCAGATTGTAGGTTGTAAGTGGTGCCTTCGTAGTCAAAACGAATACCGATTACGTTGATGTTTGCGATTTGTGCGCCGAAGTCACCTTCTTCACGAATACGGAAAGTAAACGCTGAATCGGTAGTATCCATCTGCCCTTCTAGGTACATTGCATTGAAGAAGTTGTTAAATGCAACACCTGGATCAGTAGAAAGCATACCGAAGGTTGTTTCTTGGGTGTTTGAACGAATGTCTTCGATAGTGATGTTTGAACGGCTGTTATCAGACCACCATTGCTCAACACCTTGCATGTTTTGTGCATCGATGGTGTTAACAAAGTTTGGCATTTGCGCTTGGAAGAATACGTTTTGTACGTTAGTAGTGGTGGCCATAATTGGAGCCGCGTTAATACCGTCAGCAACAGTACCTGTACCAATTAAGGTTGCTTTAAGGGTGTTGATACCGCCATTACCGTCAATTACGTCACCGGTTTCAAATGTGTTAGCTAATACACCAGCACCTGTTGCATTTTGAACGACTGGTGCCATGAATACGTCATCACCATCAGTACCGATTAGGTTGTCTTGCATTACTGTTAGTGTAGTACCACCTTGAGTTGCACCGGTATCTGCATCAGCCATTTCGCCTACTGCAGTTTGTAGTGTGGTCAATAAAGCCGCTGCGTTTTCGCCAGCAGCTACGTTACCAGACTGTACAAAACCGATAGATTTTTCAGCGATTTCAGTACGCGCGAAGGTACCGTCAGCAATTTTACCAACCCACCAAGCTACGAAGTCAGCAGATGGAGAAGTTTGTCCCCATACTTGAGCAAACATGTCTCTTACTAGTTGTTCGTTGGTTGTTGCTTGATTCGCATAAGTATCATTAAACGCATTAATGAAGTTTTGAAGTTGTGACATTAGATTACTCCTTTAGAGATAAAAAAACTTGTCAAGTTTACAAGCCGTTTTTAAGGTTAGGCAGGTTTACGACACACGAATCAGCCAAAATTTGTTGTTCTTTCACTGTTTCGACGCTAGTAAACTTAATAAGTTTCAAGCCTATTCCTTTAAGTCAATCGCAATTAGACCAGATTGGAAACGGTTTTGCAATTATT
Source organism: Thiomicrospira microaerophila (assembly GCF_023278225.1). Classification (GTDB taxonomy): domain Bacteria; phylum Pseudomonadota; class Gammaproteobacteria; order Thiomicrospirales; family Thiomicrospiraceae; genus Thiomicrospira; species Thiomicrospira microaerophila_A. The sequence continues at coordinate 80,481 of NZ_CP070959.1, read as the reverse complement.
TTGCCTATTTTTTTTACGCTTGTTTTCTTATGTGGTTTATTAATTGAATTTATTACAATTATGTTAACTTTTTCTTGATCTAAATCAATGAGAAATTGTTGTTGTAAGCCTGCTTAATTGTTAGTTTATAAATTCTTTACCCCTCTTGTCCATCAGTTACCGATTGTATTGTTAGTTATTACTAATCTGTCAATAATGCTAGAATAAGCTATTATTTTTGGTTTAACGACTGTGTTTAAGAATACTTTATCACTATTAGACTTAATTTCCACCCCCCATCGCCACCAACTGTTGAGATTACAGTTCTGGGTTGTTATTTCTGCGATGATGGAATTTATTTCTCTAGCATCTATTGTGCCATTTATTGCCTTGATTGGCGATAGCGCCTACATTTACCAGTCGGGTTTATTGTTTTCACTTTTTAATTTGTTTGGTTTTGAACGTGAGGCCGCTTTTATTAGTCTTGTTGGGTTGGGAATATTTTTGCTTTTAAGCTTTTCTATGGCTTTGTCCTTGCTAACCTTATGGCGACTGTCAATTCTGGCAAGTCGTATTGGTGCTGAAATCGCTGATTGTTTGTATGTTTATTATATTACACGACCTTGGTTGTTCCATAGCACGCATAGCAGCGCTGAACTTAATAAACAAATTTCTACCGAGTCGGTTCGGGTGACACATGGGTTTATTCAACCACTTATTCAGCTTAATGCAAGGTTGGTTTTAGTTGTTGTTTTGGGGCTGGGTTTGTTTTGGGTTAACCCTTGGCTGGCCTTGGCTGGCTTGCTGGTGTTTGGGTTGGCTTATGGTTTGGTTTATTTTTTTGTACGTCGGCAGGTTTATTATCATGGTGAGCAGCTTTCGAATTTGGCGACTGAGCGCTATCGTTTGATGCTTGAGGGCTTTGGTGGTATTCGTGATATTTTGTTATCGCATCGGCAAGGTTTTTTTGCACGACGGTTTGTGGATACCAGTGAAGGACTTGCTCAGGCGATTGGTAGAAATAATGCATTGGTTTTGGTGCCACGCTTTATTGTGGAGTGGTTGGCTTTTGGGCTTTTGGTTGCGGTGGCGAGTATTTGGTTAGTTTTTGGTGAACAAAGCTTAGTGAGTGTTTTGCCTAGTTTGGTGTTTTTTGCGTTGGTGGCGTTTAAATTGTTACCTGCTTTGCAGCAGGTGTATGCAAACTTAACGGTGATGAAGGGCAATCTGGCTGCATTTGAGTCGATTGAAGCAGATTTACAGGCGGCTCGCTTGGCGTTAGCTTCTGATTCCGCCGACAAGCCGTGCAGCAGAGAGGCTTCTAGCCCTGCTCGATTGTGTTTAAAGCAAGGGGTGAGGTTTAGGTCGGTTTGTTTTGACTATCCACAAGGCTCCCGCCCTGCTTTGGTGAATATTGATGTTAGTTTTGGTGCAAAACAGACGATTGGTTTGGTTGGGGCTTCCGGTTCAGGCAAGTCCACCTTGGCTGATTTGCTTTTAGGCTTGATACGCCCGACTGCGGGTGAAATTCAGTTAGACGGGGTAAGTTTGTCGGATGGGCAGATTGATGATTGGCAATCGCTGGTTGGGTTTGTGCCTCAGAGCATTTTTTTGTCGAGCGGTTCGATTGCGGATAACGTGGCTTTTGGTATCGAACCCGAATTACGCGATCAGACGGCGATTGTTCGGGCTTTAGAGCTTGCGCAGTTGTGGGATTGGGTTTGTAGCTTGCCCGAAGGGTTGGATAGCGAGGTTGGGGAGCGCGGTGTTCAGCTTTCAGGTGGCCAGCGCCAGCGGATTGGGATAGCGCGGGCTTTATATCGTGATGCGGAGGTGTTGGTGTTGGATGAGGCGACGAGTGCTTTAGATGGCGTGACGGAGCGTGAAGTGATGAATGCGATTGTGCCGATTCGTGGTCAAAAGCTGTTGGTTATCATTGCGCACCGGATTAAAACCGTAAAGGATTGTGATGTGATTTTTGTTTTGGATCAGGGGCGGGTGATTGCTCAGGGTGACTTTGCGTCGCTTTATGCGAGTTGTGCGCCGTTTAGGGAGTTGGCCGATCATGGTTAATCGTGCCTTGAAGCTTTGGCTACGCCGCGCCCTGCCTGTCAGGGTGGCGAATAGGCTGGTGTTTTGGCGTGATCGTTTTAGACGCCGTTTGGCTGAATGGGGGCTGGCTTGCTGCTTGGCCAAAAGTTGGCGTTGCGATGTGTTGAGGCGCGGCTGGCTTGGGAAACGTTTTAAGGGGTTAAATTGTTTTAAGGTTGTTTGGTTGGATGAGGCTGATAGCTGTAAGCTAGCGGTATTGGCTTCCGCTGAGCGCCACCCTGTGTTTGGGCCTGCCGAAGTTGGTAAACAGGGCGCAGTGCGGCAAAATTTAGCCGCCGAAGTGGGGTTGTTTCGGTTTGAAAGAGGCTTGGTTCATGGTCGTTCTTCTCATGTTTTTTTAAACCAAACGGCGGTCATTGAAAGGATGCCGGAGGTGGCTGAGGGTGAGTATGATTATGCCACCGGTGGTTTGATTATTAATAATGCTGAGTGTGCGCTTTTAGATGCTTATTGGGCTGAGGCTCCGCTTGAATTTGAGCAGGCGCTTTTTGTAGGGGGGAATGGGGCGCATAATTTTTACCATTGGTTGGTTGAAGTTTTTACTAAGTTTGCGTATTTGGAGCAGGTGGCGCCTTGGGTTGATAAAGATGTTCCGCTGCTGCTGCCACAGGAGGTGCTGCATACCGCTAACTTTTTAACCTGTTTACGTTTATTGCCGTTCGAATGGCAGCAGCGGGTGGTGTATTTGCCGGCCGGAAAAATGGCGCGGGTGAAGGTGCTGTTTACTATTAGTGCGCCAAACAATGTGTTGTTTAATACTGCGCAACCGGGTTTGGATTTGCGGTTTTTTTATTACCGCCCTGCTTCTGTGCTTTGGCTTAGAGATAGGGTTTTGGCGGAAGCCTTGTCGCAGAACTGGGGTTTAAAGCCGTTGGCGCGTTTGTTTTTAGCTCGACGACGTGGTTCGGCCAGAGGTTATAACCAAACTGAAGTTGAAGCCTGTTTGGTTAAGCATGGATTTGAGCCGGTGTTTATGGAGGATTTTAGTTTATGGCAGCAGGCTTGGTTGTTTTATCATGCTAAATGGGTTGTTGGGGCAAGTGGTGCGGCTTGGACTAATATTGTGTTCGCTAACCCTGATCTTCAGGCGTTGAGTTGGTTGCCTAAGCATTTGATGGATTTTTCGGCTTTTTCTTCTTTGGCGAAGTATGTCGGTTGCGATTTAAGATTTTTGGCGACGGAGGTGGATGAGCCGGATTATTTGCATTCGAGTTATCGAGTGAATGCCGCTGAGTTGGAGGCTTGGCTGGATGGTTTGAATCTGGGTGCGGATAATGATTGACACTAGGCCGTTGGTGAGTGTGGTAATTCCTTGTTTTAATCATGCTGCATTTGTGGCGGAAACGATTGAGAGTGTGATTAATCAGGATTATGCCAGGATTGAGCTGGTGGTGATTGATGATGGCTCGTCGGATAATTCGGTGGCGGTGATTCAGCCGTGGGTGGATGCCTGTGAGAAACGGTTTGAGCGGTTTGCGTTTTTTGCGCGGGAAAATCGCGGCGTGGCGGTGACGCTCAACGAGGGGTTGGCTTGGTGCCGGGGTGCGTTTGTCTGTCCGATGGCGTCTGATGATGTGATGTTGTCTAATAAGGTGAGCCGACAGTTGGCAGAATTTGCGGCTTGTGATGGGTCAGTGGCTGGGGTGTATGGCGGCGAGATTGTGATTGATGCTGAGGGTCAAGTGATTCGTGAGCGGGATTATCCGCGTTGTGTCTATCGTTTTGAGGATGTTTTTTTACGTTATGCGTTTTTGTCTGCTCCTTCTGCGATGTTTCGGCTTGAAGCTTTGCGCGCTATAGGTTATCGACCGGGGTTGGTGGTTGAGGATTGGTTTATGTCGTTGCGCTTGTTAGCCGATGGCAAGGTTTTTTTAAACACCGGGGAGCTGTTGGTTAAAAAGCGGTTGCATCAGCAGAATGTGTCTTGGCAGTATGAGGCTATTTGGCAGTGTTCGGTGAACATTTTAGAGGATTATCGAGATCATCCTTTGTATTCAAAGGCTTTGGCGCGGGTGATGGTGGCGCAGATGTTTTATTATTTGAAAACCGATAAGTTTGAGGCTTTGCGTTGGTTTTGGCGGGCTTGGCGAACTGACGTGGGGTTGCCTTTTGATAGGCGCTTGTTAAAAACCGCTTATTTGCGGTTTTTTAAGTAGCTTTATGGGGGTTGAAGTTGTTGAGGGCGGCGATGACGGTTTGGGTTTGTTGCAGAGTTTGCACCGGACTAATGGGTAGGCTTAGAACCTGTTGCTGAAGGGTTTCGGTAATAGGTAACGCTAGGTTTTCCCAGTTTGGGTAGGCTTGTTGTTTGTGCGCCGGTATCGGGTAGTGAATCAGGGTTTGGATGCCTTGTTGAGTTAAATAGGTTTGCAATTTATCGCGCTCGGTGGTGCGGATTACAAATAGGTGCCAGACGTGGCTTGCGTATTGTTGTATGTTTGTTGTTGAATTGTGAATGGGTAAAACAATCCTGTCATTTTCGACAGCCTGCATATACATCGCGGCTATCTGGCGACGGTGTTGAATTTCTTGATCTAGGTGTTTGAGTTTGACACGCAGCAGCGCGGCTTGCATTTCGTCTAGACGGCTGTTGAGGCCTTGGTAGCGGTTTTGGTATTTTTTGTGACTGCCGTAGTTGCCGAGCGCGCGGATGATTTGTGCCAGTTCGTTGTTGTTGGTGGTAACCGCCCCGCCATCGCCGAGCGCGCCCAGATTTTTACCCGGATAGAAACTAAAACCTGCGGCATCGCCCCAGTTTCCGGCTTTGCGGCCGTTATGCTGCGCGCCATGCGCTTGTGCCGCATCTTCGATCACCAAGAGATTGTGTTTTTGTGCTAGGGTGTTAATCGCGGGCATATCGGCGAGTTGGCCGTAGAGATGTACGGCGAGGATGGCTTTGGTTTGTGGGGTAATGGCTTGTTCAAGCAGGCCTGGTGCAAGGTTGTAGGTTTGTGCATCCGGTTCTACCAGTATCGGTTTTAGGCGGTTTTCGGTGATGGCGAGCATACTGGCGATGTAGGTGTTGGCCGGTACAATCACTTCGTCGCCTTCTTTTAGTCGGCCGAGTTGTTTGTAGGCTCTTAGAATAAGAATCAGCGCATCTAAGCCATTCGCCACGCCGATGCAATGTTTGGTGCCGCAATAGTCAGCGAACTCTTGCTCAAAGGCGTTGCATTGGCTGCCTTGGATATACCAGCCGGAATGCAACACTTGGTCAAACGCCTGCTCAAAATCATTGGTGTATTGTTGGTTTATGGCTTTGAGGTCTAAAAAGGGCACTTTTTCTGCGGCCGTATTTTGAGCGATAAATTGCGCCGGGGTTAGTATGTCATTTGGGTACTTTGACAACATACCTTCGTCACGCGTGAGGACTTTGGCATCTACCGCGCGCGCTGAGGCGATGATTTGTGAGTCTTCGATGTCGTCGTAGTCGATGTCAATGTAGCTTGGAGTTTTGGCAAGTTTTACTTTGGTAAGAAGGTCTTTTATTGATGACCTAGCTATATTTTTGGCGATAGCGGTTGTTAAGCCAGTATAACGCTTGATTTCAGAAACCATAACGAACTCAAGGTTGTCCAAGGATGATACACTAACATAAATGGGCGTGTTGCGCTCATAAAGCATTTCAATGACTTGTTTTGAGCTCGGAAAATTGCGTTGCCTATCTTCAGAGAGCATATCGATAATAATATTGTTATCTAGTAGAACCGCTTTCATTTATATTTTTTCATTAAATAGTTTGCTCTAGCTTCGTAATGGGCTTCTGATTTTTCATACCCTTCTGGCAAGTTAGCTAAACTTTTTGAGACGATTGTTTTCCAGTTTTTTTCGATATAGTCATCTGACCAGGCCTGGTTGTGTTCAGTTGGTTGGTGATTTACGATTTCAAGTTCGTCTTTTTTAAAATGCTGCAAAAGCCATAGCAAGCGTTCTTTTACAAGCTCGTTTTTAATTTCTAAAACTAATTGGCTCATGTTTATATCCTTGGCCGCTTAATTGAGAAAACGGCGGTACTTTTGCTTGATTGTTAAATAGTCTTCATATGTGTAGTTGAAGTAATAGTTTAATGCATCTTCGCCTATTATGCGTGCACCAAAGCGTTGGTGAAATGCGATGACGCGTTGGTTGGCTTTGCGCACGTCAAAATGGGCTTTTTTGTAGCCTAGTTGCTGAAAGCCAAATTCGTAAATCAGTAGTGCAGATTGGATTGCTGTAGTTTGCGGTGCGCCGTCTTTGATTAACCAACTGCCCCAGCAGAAGGATTCCGGTTGTAGGTCGTACACACGCACCAAGCCCAGCGGTTCGTGCTGTTGGCTTTCGATAATAAAGTAGTATTCCAGCCCCGCTTGCTGGCGAAGTTGGTAGGCTTTAAGCCATTGTTGTTGGTTTTTTAGGTTATTTTCGACCGGGTTAAGGTGGCGGGTTTTATCCGTTTGTGTTCTCAGCGCAAGTATAAACTCGGCATCGCTTAGCGCTGCTAAACGTAAGTTGATACTTTTTCCGGTTTGCTTAATCATGGGTTTGTTGACACCAGGGTTTTAAATTGTTGGTAGTCTCGAATATAGTCTTGTTCATCATAGGGTTGATTGGCGATCAACATTAATACACAGTCCGTTGTGAAGTCGTGCATTTCTCGCCATATCCATTCGTCTATTATTAAGCCTTTTAGTGGGTTATTTAGGGTAATTTCTTGCCTTTGTGTGCCGTCATCCAGTACAAAGCGACAGGAACCGGCTAGACATACCGCGATTTGTTTGAGGTTGCGGTGGGCATGAAAGCCTCTGGATACGCCGGGTTGGGTATTGAAGATGGTGTAAACGCGCTTGATGTCAAACGGGATATTTTTTTGCGCTTCGAATGCAATCAGCGAGCCGCGTTCGTCACCGTGGAGTTCGAGGTCTAGGGTTTTAATTAGGTTCATTGATGTGTGTTTTCGTCTTTAGTTATGGACTTGGCTTTTATGCTCTGTATTATGCCAGTTTTGCTGTTTTTGAGCAAAACTTGCACGATTTAATGGGCATTTTTTCGGCTTAGGACAACGCCGAGGGTGAGGATCAGTATGCGGATATCGAGCATCAGTGACCAGTTTTTGATGTAGTGTAGGTCAAATTCTACGCGCTTTTGCATTTTTTCTAGCTGTTCGGTTTCGCCTCGCCAGCCGTTGACTTGCGCCCAGCCTGTAATGCCGGGTTTAACTAGATGGCGTTGCATGTATTTGGGGATAAGGGTACGGTAGAGTTCGTTGTGGGCTTTGGCATGGGGCCGCGGGCCAACGAGCGACATTTCGCCTTTGATGACGTTGATGAGTTGGGGGAGTTCGTCTAGGCTGGTGTTTCTGAGCAGCCTACCGAGCGCTGTGATGCGCTGGTCGTTTTTTTGCGCTTGTTGGATCTGGTCGCCGTTTTCACAGACGGTCATGCTGCGGAATTTGAGGACGTTAATTTCTTTGCCATCCAGCCCGTAGCGTATTTGTTTGAAGAGTATTGGGCCGGGTGTGGTAAGTTTAATCATGATGGCTATTAGGGCGAGTAGCGGCCATATAACGAGTAGTATTGAGCTGGCAAGGCTGAGGTCGAAAAGCCGTTTGACCCAGCGAGCTGACACGGATTTTAATGGGGAGTCAAATACACTGAACACAGGTATGCCGTTTAGGTTGCTGTAGCTGCCTTGCATTAGGTCGAAGCTGAAAAGGTCGGGAACAAATCGCACCACTTTTGTGGAGTTGGCAAAGTGGTTAAGCAGTTGCTGTATTTGGGCTTCTTCTTTGGTCGGCAGGCAGATAAATACTTCGTCATACGGTTGGGCCGGCTGGTCTAGTGGCTGGCCTTTGGCATCGAGAAATCCGTTAAATTGATAGCCTAGCCAGGGCGAGGTTTGCAGTATTTCAGCCAGTTGTTGTCCGATTTCGTTTCGGCCACAAATGACTATGCGGCGTTTTATTCTGAAAAAGCGGCGGTAGGCCATTAATATGAGAATAATGATAATTCGATAGCCGACCAGTAACAGGATAAATAGCGTGAACCAGTGTATTAGAAAGTTGAGCGTAAATATTGGGTCAAGCGGTTTGCTGAGGATAAGAAAGCTGCCCAGTGCGGTAGCCAGCAGGCCTGCTTTGATGGCGAGCGATAGTATGGCGGTCATGGAGCGGTCAAGCCAGTTGCGGTAAACACCGAGCAGTTGGGCGCTGACCAGGTAGGCTAAACCGGCTAGGAGTGCAATTATAATTGGCTCTGAAGGGTCTTGACTGTGACGCCAGCCCTCCATCAACATCAGTGTTATTAGCGGAAGGCTTAGGTCGAGTAGTCGTTGAATCCAGAGCAGAAATTCGAAATCTCTGCGATACCCCAATGTGCGCTCCTGTTGTTTCGTTTGGTGATGATTTGGTTTGGTATTATACTGGCCGAATTTGTTTTTTCGGCAGTTAAATTAGGGGTATTTGTTATTGTCTTTTAATCTGCCGTTTGTTTTTTTGAAGTGAGGGTGAATGAAAGGGATTATTTTGGCCGGGGGTTCGGGAACTCGTTTGTATCCGATTACCAAGGGGATTTCGAAGCAGTTGGTGCCTATTTATGATAAGCCTATGATTTATTATCCTTTGAGTGTGTTGATGCTGGCAGGGATTCGGGAGATTTTGATTATTACGTCGCCTGAGTCTTTGTTGAGTTTTCAGGCATTGTTGGGGGATGGCAAGGAGTTGGGTCTGTCGTTTGAGTATGTGGTGCAGCCTTCCCCGGATGGTTTGGCTCAGGCGTTTATTTTGGGGCGTGAGTTTATTGGTGAGGACGATGTTTGTTTGATTTTGGGGGATAATATTTTTTATGGTCATTATTTGATTAAAACCCTTGCGGCGGCGGTTGAGAATGCGGCGAAGGATAGAATGGCGACGGTTTTTGGCTATCATGTTCATGATCCTGAGCGTTATGGTGTGGCGGAGTTTGATGACGAGGGTCATGTGGTTTCGCTTGAGGAGAAACCCAGCCGACCCAAGTCAAATTATGCGGTGACCGGTTTGTATTTTTATCCGAATGATGTGGTGGTTAAGGCGGCGGCGGTAAGGCCTTCAGGCCGAGGTGAACTTGAGATCACTTGTTTAAATCAGATGTATTTGGCTGAGGAGCGTTTGAAGCTGGAGAAAATGGGGCGCGGTTTTGCTTGGTTGGATACCGGCACCCATGAAAGTTTATTGGAGGCTTCTCAGTTTATTGAAACGATTGAGAAGCGCCAGGGGTTAAAGGTTGCGTGCTTAGAAGAGATTGCGTTTGAGATGGGTTATATTGATAAGCAAGCCTTGCTGGATTTGGCTGAACCTTTGAAAAAAAACCAGTATGGTCAATATTTAATTCGCTGTGCGGAAAGGGAAAAGTAGTCGTTTTTTAGCTGAGTTTAGCGTCACCAGGCCTGGTTTAGTTCAGGTCTGGTTTTTGCTGGCGGGTTTTTAATCTTAAGGGCGTAGGTATTGGTAGCCTTTGGCTTGTAGGTGGGCTATTTCTGCGACGCCTGCGGGTACTATGTCGGTTTCTTCAACGTCTTTTAGGCTTCGCCAATCGACGTTTCTGGCTCTTAGGGTGTTGTTGCATACTTTGATTTCAACGCCTTGAGCGCGCAGGTTTTCCAGCGCGGCGACGGTTTCAGGTTTGCTGGTTTCAAGTGCTGCCATACCGCCGGCAAACACGACTATTTTTAGGTCGATCTTGTCGGCGCCTATCGCTCGTACATGGTTATTTACGTTGCGCAGGATTTGTAGTTGGAAATCCGGGTTGCTGTCGTTAAGCTGGTAAACGACCTTTTGGTTGCCATAGCCTTCATGGGTGATTTTTGGTTCTTGGTATTGCGCTTGGGCGCTTAGAGCCAGCGCCCATAAGCCGAATAGTGCGATTAGTTTTTTCATGCGTCCTCCTGTTTATTTTTACGCAAAATTAGCTTACTTGTTTGCTTGGTTTTTTGCGCGCTGATTTATATGATTCAGGGATTAGTTTTTCTTATTGTTTGCTTTAAGCCCAATTTTTTCTTAATTTTGTACCGCCCTTGCTGATTTGTATTTTTCGGCGCGTGGTAGAATTTGGTTTATTTTGTGATTTGAGTAGTCTGTTTATGATGAACTTGGATAGGAAAGCCCAGCAGTTTAAGGCCTTGGGGCATCCGGCGCGTTTGCGGATGTTGAATCTTTTGTGCCGGCAAGAGAGTTTGTGTGTGTGTGAGTTGATGCGGGTGTTGGGGTTTGCGCAGAGTTTTTCTTCGCGGCATTTGGCGATTTTGCGAGAAGCAGGCCTGGTGGATACCGAGAAACATGGTACTTGGGTGCATTATCGTTTAACGGCTGAGGGTCAGGCGTTGTTAGCTGATGCCGGTTTGGATCAAATCGAGAGTTTGCGGGCGGATCTTGCGCGGTTAAATCGGTCGGATTGTTCTTCTTGTTAAAGGCGGTGTGTGATGCGTTATTCTATCAGCGGGTTTAGGGGGTTGTCAGCTTGGCTTTTGGTTTTAGTTTCGAGCCTGTTATTTTCCAGTAGTATCAAGGCGGAAGATAGGCTTTTTTGGCAGGCATTGGCGCAAGGCGGTAAGGTGGTGTTGATTCAACATGCGTTGCTGGATGAGGCGGTGGGTGATCCGTTTTCGCTGGATCCGTCTTGTTTTATTGAGCGCAATTTGTCTGAGGCGGGGCGTGAGCAGGCTAGGTCGATTGGTGAGGCGTTTAGGCAACAGGGTATTAAGATTGATGCGGTTTGGGCCAGCCCGCATTGTCGCACTAAGGATACGGCGGAACTGGCTTTCGGCGAGTTTGAGGTGAAAGCAGAGTTGCGTTTGATTCGGGCTTTAACCGAAGAACAGGCGAATGCGAATTTGCGCTGGAGCCGCCAATTGATTGGCAACTTTAACGCAGAGGGTAACTTGATTCTGGTAACCCATCGCCCCAATATTGGCGAGTTGATTCATCAACGAGTCCGCCCCGGCACGGTGGCGGTGGTAGAGCCTTTGGGTGACGGTTTGTTTGATCTGGTCGCCACCAAGGTGTTTGACTAGATAATGCCTTTACGCTGGGCAAGAAATCCTAGCAGGTAGAATACGCCTACCACTGCAATGCCTAGCCAGGTTTCGTCGGCTTTGTTAAACAAATCGACGATGAGCGGGGTTAGGTATTGGGTTATTAACGCAAAGCCAAAGGCGCAAAACAGGATAAATAGGCTGACCTTTAGAAAGAAGTTAAGCCCGCCTAGCTGTTGTTTGAATAGACTCATCATGTTGTCGCCATAGATAACCAGCAGGGTGGCCATCATCGCAAGACTGATGGCGTAGAGGTGCGGCTGGATAAGGCCGGTAATGAATATTAGAATTTGCGTTAAGGCATCGGTTAATACACTCCATTCCATAGCCCTCTCCTTTTGGCTTTTATTCTGTTATTTTAGGGTTGACGTTCGCATTGGTATCGCTGGCCTTGTGGGTCTCCGATAATGACTTTTTCTAGGGTTTCGAGCAGTATTTTGTTTTGCTGTCGATAGGGCATCGGCGGCAATAGGGCTTCGAGTTGCGAGATCAGTGCGTATTGCAGTTGAACACCGCTTTGTGTCGCCGGGCTAAAGCTTAGGCTTTCGACTTCTAACACCAAGTGGTCGCCTTGGCGTTGCCAACGGCCTTGGCTAACGGCGTTGACTGTTGGGCGCACAAAGCCGAGGTTAACGCTGGCTTGTCCACGAGAGGCAAATTGCCCTTGGCGATTGAGCAGGTTGTGGCTGGTAATCGCAACTTCTACCGGTTGACCGATCATTGAGATGGCGATTTTTGACGGACAAACCCAGCTGCCTTCCAGCGGCAGCGTGGGTTTGGCTTGGGCGCTTGCCATAACGCTTATTAGCCCGACTAGACTGAGCCATCCCCTGCCTTTGGTTTTTAGCCAATTCATTGCGCAGATAACCACATTTTTAAGCTGTGGCTTTGGCCTGCCGCCAGGGTGTAGCTATTTTGTAGCGCATTGCCAGCTTCAACACAGAGCATGACCTGGTAGTCGGCATCCGGCATGTCGGCAAAGCTTTTCACCCCCTGCTCGCCCGGATTCCATACGATCGTGCTGGCGCTGTTTTGCTTTTCGATCAGGATGTTGCGTCCTTGATCGTGGATTTTTACCGCCGCGCTGTGATCTACATAGACACAATCCATCGGGGCTTGGAGTTTTAAGCTTTCGGTTTGGGTGAATTCTGCAAAATCACGGTTTTTGTCAAAATAGCTCGCGCCTTCTAAACCGCTAATCAGCAGGCCTGGTGCTTGGGCTACGCGGAAATAGGTGTGCAAGGCTTCTGATACCGTCCAATCTTGTTGGCTTAGGTTTTCGCCCTTGAGTTCGACTTCGAGTTTTTCGGCTAGGGTGACGATTAGGCTGAGTTTAAAATCATGCGGCCAGGCTTTTTGAGTGTTGGCATTGGGAGTTAGGCTGAGGGTAAGCTGGGTGGCTTCGCCTTGTTCACCGACGGATGTCACGGCTTCAACCTGCCAGAGTTCGTAACGCGCAATGCCGTGGGCTTTTTGGCCGGCATCAGTCGGGTGCGCGCCAAACCAAGGCCAGCATACCGGCACGCCACCGCGTACCGGTTTGGTGCCATCGTAAACGGCTGTTTGTGAGACATACAGTAAGTCATCACCCCCTTGCGGAATGTAGCTTAACAGGGTGGCGCCGTTGGTGGTTAAGGTGGCTTGACCAAAGCTGTTTTTTAGTTCCACCATGATCAGTTGGTCTTGTTGGTAAAAACGCACGTTTGGGTGATTGAACCGGGTTTGTAGTGAACTAAGCATGGTGGTTTCCTTGGGTTGTTGGTTTAGGCGGTTTTGGCTTGCGCATCGTCTTGCAGATGGGCTTTGGTTTGTTTTTGCATGTTTAAACCCAGCTTGGCAAACAACTGGTGGTCGTGGTCGGCTTCCGGATTGTCGGTAGTCAGCAGTTTGTCGCCATAGAAGATTGAGTTGGCTCCGGCAAAAAAGCACCAGGCCTGAGCTTGTTCGTTCAGTTCCATGCGTCCGGCGGATAAGCGCACATAAGACTTGGGCATCAAAATCCGTGCGGTGGCAATCACACGAATAAATTCAAACGCATCGGTTTGGTCACGCATGGCTTCTAAAGGCGTACCTTCAATCGGAACCAGCAGGTTTATCGGCACCGAACCGGGATGTTGGCTCATATTGGCGAAGGTGCGCAGCAGTTCGGCGCGGTCTTTGTGTTGTTCGCCCATGCCGATAATGCCGCCAGAGCAAACATTAATGCCGGCTTGTTGCACCTTGTCGATGGTGTCGAGTCGGTCTTGGAAGCTGCGGGTGGTGATGACTTTTGAGTAGTAGGCTTCGGAGGTGTCGAGGTTATGGTTGTAATAATCCAGGCCTGCTTCTTTAAGCTGTTGCACTTGTTCGTCATCCAGCATTCCGAGCGTCATGCAGGTTTCCATGCCGAGATCACGCACCACCTTAACCATTTCCAATACCACCGGAAAGTCTTTTTTATTCGGGTTGCGCCAGGCCGCGCCCATACAGAGGCGGGTTGCGCCCTTGGCTTTGGCTTGCATGGCTTTGTCGAGTACTTCTTGTACCGCCATCATTTTTTGTTTTTCCAGCCCGGTGTCGTAGCGTGCGCTTTGTGAGCAGTAGGCACAGTCTTCGGCACAACCGCCGGATTTAATGTTAACCAGCGTGCTGACTTGCACTTCGTTGGGGTCAAAATGCAGCCGATGCACGGTATGGGCTTGGAACATCAGATCGTTAAACGGTTGATCCATAATGGCTTTGATTTCTGCCAGCGTCCAGTCGTGTCGCAGTTCACCGAGTTGTTTCATATTTTGTTTTCCTTGAGGCTATTGTTGGCTATTATAACCCCAACGTATTGACTAGGTGTAAGCAGATGCATTGGCTTGAGCGCTGGATTTTTCCACCCCGCTGCGTGGTAACGGATCGCTTGACAGACCGTTTGGATATTAGCCCTGCTTTGGTTGAAAAATGGCGACCCAAGGTTGACTTGTGCCCGCGATGTGCCGAACCCAGCGCGCAGGGTTGGGTGTGTGGGCGCTGTTTGCGCTCGCCCCCTGCCTTTAGCCGCACCCAGGTGGCGTTTGAATTTGAGCATGAATTACGCGAGTTGATTCATCAGTTGAAGTATCACCGGCAATTGCACCTAACCCGTCTGTTTGCTGAATTAATGGCGGAATCCTTTGATCGGCATGGCGTTGAGGCGCTGGTGCCGATTCCGCTGCATCGCACTCGCCTGCGTGAACGCGGCTTTAATCAGGCTTTAGAAATCGCCCGTATGCTGGGTAAGCAGCTTGATCTGCCGGTTGTTGATGCGCTGAGTCGGCCAAAGGCAAGCCCAAGCCAAACCAATTTGAACGCTCAGCAACGGCGACGCAATCTTAAATCGGCATTTGTTTTTCAGCCGCAAAGCCTGAACGGAATCGGCAAGCTTGCCTTGGTGGATGATGTGATTACCACCGGCAGCACCATGCAAGCCGCAGCAAGCACCTTAGCTAACGCACAAGCAGGCCTGGTCATCGAGGCGTGGGCGCTCGCAAAAACGCTTTGAATCCCTCTAAAATTTGCGCTGACCGCCAAAAATGCTACACTCAAACTTAAATGAATACCTCAAGAGGGGTTAAGTCCATGAAACGGATTCTTATTGCACCGGATAGTTTTAAAGGCTCGCTTAGTGCGGTTGAATTTTGCCAGATTGCCAACCATTTGATTCAACACTATTGGCCGGAGGTTGAGGTTATTGAGCGGCCGTTATCTGATGGTGGTGAGGGTTTTGTTGATGCGTTTGTTTATGCCGGACTCGCTGAGCGAAAACAGGTTGAAACCCTTGATCCGCTGGGGCATTCGATTCAAGCGGACTTTGCTTGGCAAGCCGAGAGTCATACTGCAATCATCGAAATGGCACAGGCTTCGGGTTTGCCGCGCCTTACACCATCCGAGCGCAACCCATTACACGCCAGCAGTTATGGCACAGGTCTAGTGATTAACGCCGCACTTCAACTCGGTGCGCAACGCGTTATTTTAGGTTTGGGGGGCAGCGCGACCAATGATGGCGGCGCGGGCGCCTTGCAGGCATTGGGGGTTGAGCTGTTAAAATCGGATGGCGAGCCGATTCAGCAAGGCGGAGCAGGCCTGGTCGATTTGGCAGGTATCGGCTGCGTTCCTACGAATTTAAAACAGATTGACTGGCAGTTGGCCTGTGATGTCACCAATCCGCTGCTCGGTGAGTTGGGGGCAACGCGGGTATTTGGTCCGCAAAAAGGCGTGACACCGAAAAATCATGCGCTGTTAGAAAATGGGTTGGCGCAATTTGCAAAGCGGATTGAGCAGGACTTAGGCCGCGCTATGGCTGACCGCCCCGGCGCGGGGGCCGCTGGCGGGATGGCGGGCGGGTTTATCGGGGTGTTAAATGCGCAAACACAAAGTGGTTTTGATTTATTGGCGCAGGCCACCCAGCTAGAAGCGGTTTTTCAAACGCCGTTGGATTTGGTGATCACCGGTGAGGGTAAGCTGGACGCGCAAACACGGATGGGCAAACTGCCGATGCGCCTAGCGCAACTGGCCCAACGCTATCAAGTGCCCACCTTGGGCATTTGCGGTCAACTGGCGGTTTCACCATCTGATCTGCCGGAGTTTATCGGCCTGTTTAGTCTGGTTCAAGGCATCGTGGACGAAAAAACCGCGATGCAACACACCCCCCAATGGCTCCAAAACACCCTCTACAGCACCCTGCGCTTGTTTTGGCAGCCCGACAACCCGCTTTAGCTTGAAGCCTTAGGCCGTTTGCATCGCCCATAGGGGGTTGATGTTGTTGACTTGGGCGGGCATCAGCCATAGTACTTGATAGGGCTGTAAACTTAGCGGTTGTTGGTTTAGTGGATGAACTTTCTTTTCCAATAAATCCACCCAGTCTTGATGGATTTCGTTAGCCTGCTCGAATGGATACTCAAGGGTTTTAACTTGGTTGGTTAGGTTAAACACCGCCAGCAATGGGAAGTCGAGTTCACCTAAACCGCGCCAAACCACAAAAAAGTCCGCCCCCACATCCAATACCTTTTGGGCGCTGTCGGGATGAAATGCCTTGTGTTTTTTGCGCTTTTTCAATACCGAGATTAAACGTTTTAATACCCGCGCGTTTGGGCTATTTTCGGCATCTAACAAGGGTTGCAACTGGCTCATTTCCCATTTTCGGCGATTAATTGAGCGGGTGCGCCCGGTGCGCTCTACCCCGGTTTGATCGTTAACCGTGGCCAAAAGGCTATGGATATACAACGCGGGGATGCCTTGCAAGGTGAGCATGATCATTTGCGAGCAAATAAAGCGTTCGACCTGCCATTGATCCGGATCAAGCGAACCGGCGATTTCTCGAAACGCGCTAAACAAGGCAATATTGATTTCGTAAGGCGATTCGCTGCCATCGGGTCGGCTGCGCATCGACACATAGCCACCTTGTCGGTGCATCCCGTTAATCAGCTCCTGAATTTCATGTTCCGGAAGAATGCCTTCGACCGGGCGCAAGCCAATCCCGTCGTGCGAGGCGGTAAAGTTTAAAAAAGTACAGCCCGATGGCGGCGGCGATAGTTGTTGCGCCCAACGGGTTAGGTAGCTGCCGTTGGCCCGATAGAGCGCATGCAACACCAAGGGTGCTAAACTAAATTGGTACACCATATGCGCCTCATCCCCCTCGCCAAAATACGACAGGTTTTCGGTGTGTGGCACATTGGTTTCGGTCAACACCAACGCACTCGGGCTGACCAACTCAAACACATCCCGAATCAGTTTAACGACTTCATGGGTTTGCGGCAGGTGGATGCAGTCGGTGCCGAGTTTCTTCCATAAGAACGCAATCGCATCCAAACGTAAAATATGGGTTTTCTGTTTGATATAAAACAGCAGGACCTCGATCATTTTGATGAGCACGGCGGGGTTTTCAAAGTTTAAATCAATTTGGTCGGCGCTAAAGGTCGCCCAGACATACTTGCGCCCCCGATGAGTGTATGCCGGCACCAATAGCGGCGAATTGCGTGGTCGCACCACCTGCGAGACATCAGCATCACGCGGCATTTCGATAAAAAACTGGTTAAACGGTGCGACATCAGCTTTGTAATCGGTAAACCAAAGGCTTTCACGCGAGATATGGTTAATCACTAAATCGACCATTAACCGGTAGCCTTGGCTAATGGCGGCAACATCGCTCCAATCACCAAGATCTGGGTCAACCTTAACATAATCAATGACTGAAAAGCCGTCATCCGAACTGTAAGGAAAGAACGGCAGAATATGCAGGGTATTGATCACGTCTTTTACCTGGGTATTTAGAAACTGCTGCAATACCTTTAACGGCGCATCACTCGTGTCTGAATTCAGCAAGCTATCGCCATAACTGATCAATACTACATCTTGCTGGGTCCACTGCTCGTTGTTTTTTTGCGTTTCAATCCCGCAAATTTGAATCAAGCGATTGAGTTCTTGATAGGTGTCTTTGGCCTGCTCTAGCGGATAGAGTTTGTGCAGGCGCTGTTTAATTCGTTCAAAAATCTGTTCGCTCACTTTATTCTCCTTCCTGCTGATTAATTTTTAAAACCATGCTAAGCGACCCTTGTGATCGTCAGATTGCCACGCCGCTTTACGGCTCGCAATGACTGGTTTTTTGTTGTGACCCTACTCTTGTCATCACAAGCCCTTGGGTCGTGGTGATCTAGGCATTATCGAGTTCAACCGCTTGTTTAAGTTCTTCAAAAATATCGGGGAATGCACTGGCAATGCGGTTCCAATTCGGCACAAATGGGCGTTCGTCTTCCATGTTAATAAAGGCATCACCGGCCAGTGAAATATTGTCTGCAAACAACTCCACCACCCGTTCTTCTTGGTGACGATCAAGGCTTAGGCCATTCATCTCGGCATCAAACGCATAGGATTCCAGCTGATCTAACGCGGTACGATAATAGACCGCTCGCACACTGCGCAGGGTGGCACGTGAGAATTGATGACCGCGGGTAGCGAGTTTGCGGAACAGGGACTTGGCAATGTCCTGACTCATGCGTGATAAACCGGCATTGGCATCGTCAAACGACACGATTTGATGTTTATGGTCATAGCGGTCCGCCACCTCAACCTGACAGACACGTCGGGTTGAAAAGTTGCGTCGAATTTCCGCCAAAATGCCGATTTCCAGCCCCCAATCCCCCGGAATCCGCACGTCTTGCAGCGCCCCGACATCCAAGGCGAACTCGCCCGCCAGCGGATAACGAAACGAATCAAGATAACTTAATAACTCATCTTGACCACACACGGTTTCCAGCGCACGCAACAAGGGCGTGACCAACAAGCGTGCCACGCGGCCGTTCATTTTGCCTTCGGCATAACGCGCATAGTAGCCTTTGGAAAACGCAAAGTTAAAGGTGGGGTGCGCCACCGGATAAAGCAAACGTGCGAGCATTTCTCGTTCATAGGTCAAAATATCGCAGTCGTGAAGTGCCACCACCTGCGCTTGTTTAGAAGCGAGCACATAACCAAAACAGCCCCAGACATTTTTGCCTTTGCCCGGTTCGGTAGGTGCTAGGCCTTTTCCAATCAGCGGTTGCATTACAGCTTGAAGCCGTGGGCCGTCGTTCCATAAAATTTTGTGCGGCTGCGGCAGGCGTGAGAAGAATTTTTTCGCATAATCAAACTGCTTCTGATCGGCACGATCTAGACCTATGACGATTTCAGATAAATAAGGCACCTTTTCAAGCTGATTCAAAATGCCGGTTAGGGCTTCACCTTCCAGCTCACTGAATAGCGAGGGTAAAATCAGTCCCATGGGTTTTTGGCGCGAAAAATTAACCAGATCCCATTCCAACTCGTCTAGCGGGCGCTTAGTTAAATTGTGGAAGGTCGTGACCGTACCGTTTTGAAAGAAATCGCTCATAAAGCCTCCTGAAAGATGAAATGGTTGACGGCCTGCGCCCAGCCTTGCGGTGCGTGTTGCGGCGCATGATAAATAACTTGGTTTGGATTTTGCGCGGTTAGATCGAGGTAACCGCCTTGTGGATTCGGCATAATCACCGCGACATCCGCCATCGCCAACATCGCTCGATCGTTGCCACCATCACCCAGTGCTAAGATTCGGGTTGGCGAATCGGCAGCTATAAGTTGCGCCAAGGCAGTAGCCTTGTCATGTTGTGCCATTACATGATAAAAGCGACCGCCTTTTTGTAACTGCAAATGGTGTTGCGCTAGGAACTGAGTGAATTGAACCAGGCCTGCTGGTGAGCCAAGCCAAACAATCGGTTCAGTAACGTCTCGCTGCATGGCTAAATTGGCTGAGGTGTGATCTAAACCGGTTTTTTCGACTAGCTGTTGAACGCTCCAATCCGCAAAGCCTTCAAACTGCCAGCCTTGTTGTTGCCGCCATTCATGAATCAAAGCCAGTATGTCTGCGCGAGACGACCCAATTTGGTGCAAAACCTGGCCATGCCTGACCACGATGCCGCCATTCTCGGCAATAATCGGGTCGGTTAAACCTAACTTTTGTTGCCATTGAATAAGCTCCGCATAGGTCTTGCTAGAGTTTAATATCAATGGAACACCCGCCTGTTGAAGCTGCTTTATCAGCGGTATCACCGGCTTATATTCATAGCTGTGATGATTTAACAAGGTTCCGTCAAGATCGGTTGAGACCAACCAGGATGTCATAGACCTCTCCTTTTGTTTTTCATTCAGATATAAACTTTTTAGCAAAATTGATTCCATAAAATTAGGAATAAATCGTGTTTTCAGGTTGGGGTTCTTGGTAAAACTGCATGAACAGAGGTTGCGAGTTTCGGTTTTTCTATTGATTTTGCGTTAAAATGACTGACTTTTGATTGAACAATACATGGGTTGGTTTATGGATCGTCTGCAACGGGTTAGCTTGTTAAAACAATGTCTCACTGAACGTGTTATGGTGCTGGATGGCGCAATGGGCACAATGATTCAGGGTTTGAACCTGTCTGAGGAGGATTTTCGCGGTGAGACGTTTGCCGACTTCCATATGGATATCAAAGGCAATAACGATATTTTGGTGATCACCAAACCCGATGCGATTCGCAACATCCATTTAAGTTTTTTGCGCCAAGGCGTCGATATTCTTGAAACCAACTCGTTTAACGCCACCACGATTGCGCAAGCCGATTACGATATGCAGGATCAGGTGCGCGACATTAACATTTGTGCCGCCAAAGTCGCGCGTGAGGCCTGTGACATCGCCCAAGCGGAAGATGGCAAACCGCGTTTTGTTGCCGGGGTGCTCGGCCCAACAAACCGTACGGCGTCGATTTCGCCGGATGTGAACGACCCGGGCTTTCGTAACACCAGCTTTGATGAGCTGGTCGGTGCCTATGTGCAAGCGACCGAAGCCTTATTGGAAGGCGGTGCGGATGTTATTTTAATTGAAACGATTTTCGACACCCTTAACGCCAAAGCCGCGATTTTTGCCGTCAAACAGGTCGAAGACGCGCTGGGTGAAGAGTTGCCGATTATGATTTCCGGCACCATCACCGATGCTTCGGGGCGGACTTTATCCGGCCAAACCACCGAAGCTTTTTATAATGCAATTCGCCATGCCAAACCGCTATCGGTTGGCCTCAACTGTGCGCTCGGCCCGAAAGAATTACGCCCCTATGTTGAAGAGCTCAGCCGTATTGCTGAATGCTATGTATCGGTGCATCCGAATGCAGGCCTGCCGAATGAATTTGGTGAATATGACGAAACCCCCGAACAAATGGCGGCTGAAGTGCAAACCTGGGCGCAAGCCGGTTGGCTGAATATTATCGGCGGCTGTTGCGGCACTACGCCGGATCACGTTGAAGCCATGGCTCAGGCGGCACTCGCCCATCCACAACGCACTATTCCTGAAATTAAAAAAGCCTGTCGTTTGTCTGGCTTAGAGCCAATGACGATTGATGACACCACCCTGTTTGTCAATGTCGGTGAGCGTAATAACGTGACCGGTTCGGCGCTGTTTAAACGGTTAATTATTGAAGATAACTACGAACAAGCGGTTGAAATCGCGGTTAAGCAGGTGAATGACGGTGCGCAAATTATTGATGTCAATATGGACGAAGGCATGCTCGATGCCAAGGCCTGTATGACGCGCTTTTTGAATATGATGGCCGGGGAGCCGGATGCCGCACGGGTGCCAGTGATGATTGACTCATCGAAATGGGAAGCGATTGAAGCCGGTTTAAAGTGTATTCAAGGCAAAGGCATTGTTAACTCGATTTCACTCAAAGAGGGTGAAGCCAACTTTTTAGCCCAAGCGAAATTGATTCAGCGTTACGGCGCGGCAACGATTGTCATGGCGTTTGATGAGGACGGCCAAGCCGATACCTTTGCGCGTAAAAAAGAAATTTGTAAGCGCTCGTATGATTTATTGGTGGCGAATGGCTTCCCGCCAGAGGACATTATTTTCGACCCGAATATTTTTGCCGTTGCCACCGGCATTGAAGAACACAATAACTACGCAGTGGATTTTATCGAGGCCACCGGTTGGATTAAACAAAACCTGCCTTATGCCATGGTGTCCGGCGGCGTATCGAACGTATCCTTTTCGTTCCGTGGCAATAATCCAGTACGCGAAGCGATTCACTCGGTGTTTTTGTATTACGCGATTCAGCAAGGCATGGATATGGGCATCGTCAATGCCGGCCAAATGGCGATTTATGACGACCTCGACCCAGAACTGAAGCAAGCGGTTGAAGACGTTATTCTTAACAAAGACCCGGAAGCAGCCGACCGTTTACTGGAAGTGGCGGAAAAATTCCGTGGTGACGGCTCGGTACAAGGCAAAGAATCAGACATCAAGTGGCGTGAAGCTTCGGTTGAAAAGCGCTTAGAACACGCACTGGTTAAAGGCATTACCGACTTTATTGAAGATGACACCGAAGAAGCACGCACCACGCTCGGTTCGCCATTGCAAGTGATCGAAGGGCCACTCATGGACGGCATGAACGTGGTCGGCGATTTATTTGGCGCGGGCAAAATGTTCTTGCCGCAGGTGGTCAAGTCTGCGCGGGTGATGAAGCGTGCGGTGGCCTATTTGCAACCCTATTTAGAAGCTGAAAAATCCTCGGGTCAAGCCAAAGGCAAGATTGTCATGGCAACCGTCAAAGGCGATGTGCATGACATCGGCAAAAACATTGTCGGCGTGGTGTTGCAGTGTAATAACTTTGAAGTGATTGATTTGGGCGTCATGGTGCCGGCAGAGAAAATTCTCGATACCGCATTACGTGAAGGCGCGAATGTCATCGGTTTGTCGGGTTTGATTACGCCTTCACTGGAAGAAATGGTGCATGTCGCCAAAGAAATGCAACGTCGCGGTATGTCGATTCCGTTATTAATCGGTGGCGCAACCACCTCCAAAGCCCATACCGCGGTCAAAATCGAACCGCAATATGAGCATCCGGTGGTCTATGTGAAGGACGCCTCGCGTGCAGTCGGTGTGGCGCAAAGCCTGATTTCCAACGAACTGAAAGCCGATTTTGCCGCCAAAATTCGTGACGAGTATGTACAACTGCGTGAAGAGCGCAAAGCACGCGCCAAGCAAGTCAAACGCACGCCGCTAAACAAAGCGCGTGAAAACCCGATCCCGATAGATTGGACGGATTACACCCCGCCAAAACCGACTTTCCTCGGCAAAAAGGTATTCGATAACATTGCCTTAGAAGACCTCTTACCGCGCATTGACTGGTCGCCATTTTTCCAATCCTGGGATTTGCATGGCCTCTATCCGCGCATTTTAGACGATAAGATTGTCGGCGAAGAAGCGAAAAAAGTGTTTGCCGATGCGCAAACCATGCTGAAACAGATCATCGAGGAAAAATGGCTGACGGCTCGTGCGGTGATTGGCTTTTATCCGGCCAATGCGGTGGGCGATGATATTGAGCTTTACACCGATGACAGCCGTGCCACGCCATTAACTCGCTTGCATCATCTGCGCCAACAGGCGGAGAAAAAACCCGGCCAGTATAATCAGTGCTTGAGCGACTACATTGCACCGAAAGCGAGTTCAGCAGGCCTGGTGCTGCCCGATTATATAGGCGCATTTGCGGTCACCGCCGGAATTGGCATTGACGAGCATATCGCTCGTTTTGAAGCCGAGCATGATGATTATCGCTCGATTATGCTTAAAGCCCTAGCTGACCGTTTGGCCGAAGCATTGGCTGAGCATCTGCATGAGCTGGTACGTAAAGACTTCTGGGGTTATGCAAGCGATGAAAACCTGACCAACGAAGAGCTGATCAAAGAAAAATATCAAGGGATTCGTCCGGCACCCGGTTATCCGGCCAATCCAGAACACACCGAAAAAGGTACACTTTGGGAACTGTTGCAGCCAGATCAAGAAATTGGTTTAGAACTGACCTCCAGCTATGCGATGACGCCAACCGCAGCGGTATCCGGCTGGTATTTTGCGCATCCGCAAAGCAAATATTTCGGCGTCGGTTCAATAGGTCGTGATCAAGCCGAAGACTATGCGCACCGTAAAGGCTGGACCATCGCCGAAGCCGAAAAATGGCTGGCACCGAACTTGGGTTACGACCCAGAAGATTTTAACTAGGTTTTGCTTAAGGTAAGCAATTTAGTTATGATAAAACGTCATTAATACACATTGAGTTAGAGGTGATGAAATGCAAGCTGTTTACCACTGCAATTTAGATGAACTCAATGAGGAGTTCATTACCAACTTAAAAAAACAGTTTACTCATGCCAAGGTCGATATCGCCATTCGCGAAATGGATGAAACTGATTTTGTAGACCAACAAACAGCTAAGCTTCAGGCTTTAATTGATGAAGGCTTAGCCAGTGGCATTGGTTGTGCTTCTATGCAGGACTTAATGAACCAAGCAAAAGCTGAACTAGGCTATGTTTAATGGCTTATTTTCTTACAGCTAAAGCCGAGCGGGACATCGTTAAGCTGATTGTTGATGGCACACGAAAGTTTGGATTCGTACAAGCCGAAACCTACCATCAAGCTTTAACCCAGGCCTTTCAGCTTTTAAGTGATTTCCCTGAGACGGCACCGCTATCAGATAGATTTGGAGGTGGCATTCGAATCTATCCTTTCAAAAAACATGTGATTCTTTATTCACTTCAAGCACGAAACGATGTTTTAATTGTTCGCGTTCGCCATAGCCGAGAAAATTGGCTATCAGCAAAATCAAATAAACACACATTGCTATAAATTTAATTACGCCAATAAAAAAGGCTGGGAATCCCAGCCTTTTTGCTCTGCCGCATGGCGATGTTTCGGTTGTCGGCGATAATCTTTTTTCGATTTATGCCCGACCGATTTGCCACCCAGCAAGGTCATCATCTCGATAAACACAAGATTACGTTGTTGTTTATGTTGCACTTTGCGTTTTGCCATAGGTTATAATCTCCTTTTTCGTTTTAGCTTAGTTATTATAGACCTAACTAAAATACCTTGAACCATTTCAGCTTCCATAATTATAACATTGGCATGTCGCAACGTAATCATTTAACGAATAGAAAGCTCGGCTATGGTCTGCGCGACTTTATCCAGAAAGAGGGCTACAACCGCAAACATCTTGGCAAGGATATTGTTGCCGGTTTGACCGTAGGCATTTTAGCGATTCCGGTTTCTATGGCCTTGGCGATGGGGATTGGTATTTCACCGATTTATGGACTTTATACTGCGATAGTGGCCGGTTTTGTGACCGCCTTGTTAGGCGGATCTCGTTTTAGTGTGGCTGGGCCGACCGCATCTCTGGTGATTCTGCTTATTCCGGTGAATGAGATCTATGGCTTGCTTGGCATTACATTGGTTTCACTGTTAACAGGCCTGCTACTGATTTTGATGGCTTATTATCGCTTTGGGCGTTGGATTGAATACATCCCTGAAACCATTACGCTTGGGTTTACCACCGGGATTGCCACCGTTATTATTCTGTTGCAGATCAATTTCTTTTTTGGGCTTGCGCTAGAGAATCTTCCGAGTCAATTTTTAGATCGACTTAGCTTGATGTTGCAGGCTTTAGTTAGCCAAATTCACTGGCCTTCGACCTTGATTGGTGCCGGAACTCTTGTTTTTATGATCGGTTGGAAAAGGCTAAACGTTTCGTTTCCCGGCCATCTTCCGAGCTTGGTCATTGCCACGCTGATTGCTTTCTACTGGAACCACCAAGGCGCTGACATTTTGACCATTGGCAGTTTATTTGGCGAGATACCGCACCACCTGCCGATTTTTCAGGGGCCGGAAGTAATACAACAGCTCGCGTTAATGGATAGCGCGGCAATCTGGGGACTGATTTCGTTTCTGTTGCCGATTGCTTTAACACTTGCACTGTTAATTTCGATGGAGTCGTTGCTGTGTGCCAGTGTACTTGATAACCAAGCGAATACACGCCACTCGCCAAACAGTGAGCTACAAGGCCAGGGGCTCGGCAACATGGCTTCTGCGCTATTTGGTGGCTTTGCATCCAGCGGTGCGATTGCGCGCTCGATGACTAATTTCCGTGCAGGTGCGGTGAGTCCTGTTGCGTCGATGATTCATGCCGTCGTGGTGGTATTTGCAATCTATTTTTTAGCTGGTTTTTTAGAATATATTCCACTGGCAGCCATGTCTGCGCTGCTGATTGTCGTCGCTTGGAATATGAGTGCGTTTCCTAGAGCTATCGCATTGATTCGCGGTGCTGATCGCGGTGATCTCTTGGTTTATTTGGCCTGTTTTAGCCTTATTCTTTTGGTTGATATCGTTTATGCGGTCATTGCCGGCATGGTGTTGGCTTCGGTGTTATTTATTAAAGATATTGCTGAGATGACTAAACTGCAAAACATTGGTGACCATAAGCGTTATAGGTCTATTGAGCTACCGACGGATTGGATTATGTACCGGATTCAGGGACCGCTGTTTTTCGCTGCAGCTGACCGAATTTTTGCTGAACTGATTGAGGAGCTGCCTAACCAGCGCGGCATTATTATTCAAATGGATGCGGTCACGATTCTTGACTCTGGAGGACTTTCAGCACTGCGTCGTTTTGTGGCCAGTGCAGAAAAACAAGGCGTGGATGTTTATCTGAGTGAGCTTCAATTCCAACCACTTCGCACCCTTGCCCGCTACGGGCTGGATAAGTTTGGAACTCACTTTAAATTATTTTCAAGCCTAGAAGAAGCTCAGGCCGCGATCTACCCGCAAAATCAGACAGTTGAGCAGCCAACAAGCAGGCCTGGTTAGGGATAAACCTTATTTATATCCCAGTAAAAAGCTCAAGCTTTAGTTTTCACAGTAACTAAGGCAAACTATGCAAAAATTATTATGGATTTGAAATGGAAATTACAGTTTGGTCCGGATGGCTAGCCGGAATTGCGATTGGGTTATTTGTTACCCTACACTTTTGGTTACTGGGTAAGCCTGCCGGCTGCTCTACCGGGTACGGGAATCTTTGTGGGCTGATGTGTCGGCGTGTTAAGTTTTTTCGGATGGGTGAATACACCGACCTTAATAATTCTAAGCTTTGGTTTTTAATTGGGATTCCGCTGGGTGGTTTAATTTCCGCGCTTACCTCAATTGATACTTGGCATTTTAGTTTTGACATGGGTATGTATGAAGCGGTGTTGCCCCAAACCTATTCAGCCAAAGCGATTTGGTTAATTTTTGGTGGCATGCTACTGGGTTTCGGTGCTCGTTTAGCCGGTGCCTGTACTACCGGCCATGCTTTGGTTGGAGGCGCGATGCTGAACCCGGCCAGCTTGCTGGCGGGCGCAGTGTTTTTTGGTAGCGCGCTAATTACAACACATCTACTATTTGGGTTTTAAGCCATGACAATGACTAAAAAGGTTAATATTATTGCCTTAGGCATGGGAGCGCTGTTTGGTTTTTTGATGAGCCGTGCTGGGGCTACCACCTATGATTTCCACGCGAAAATGTTTTTATTTCAAGATTTTCAACTAATGGAAGTTATTGCAACTGCAGTAATAGTGGCTATGTTAGGGGTGTTTACACTCAAACATTTTCAGGTACAAGCGGTTGTGACTAAAACGCCGGTCGATTTTGTTAAAAAGCCTTATCAGCAGGGTCTGATTCTTGGCGCTTTATTGTTTGGTATCGGCTGGGGAATGACCGCAGCTTGTCCGGGAACGATCCCTGCGATGATAGCCGAAGGCAAAATCGGTGCGATTTTTACTTTTGTTGGACTGCTGCTTGGCACCATGGCCTATGGCATCTTGCAAACCTATATGCAGCATGAGCATCCAAAATCCTAGTGAAGTCGAAACTTTAGCCTTTAACCTTTTTAAATAACCTGATAGTTAAGCTCAGGTTATTTAATTGATATTTAATGATGTTTTTTTCAAGTTTGATTGTTTTTCCAGTATAATCTCCTTCTTTTTTGAACGTTCCTACAGGTTTTTTCTTCATGACCACCGATCATATTCGTAATATCGCTATTATTGCTCACGTTGACCACGGCAAAACAACCCTTGTTGACAAACTACTTCGCCAATCTGGCACCCTTGATGACCGTAAAGATCAAGGTGAACGCGTGATGGACTCTAACGACCAAGAGAAAGAACGCGGTATTACAATCCTGTCAAAAAACACTGCCGTTGACTGGAATGGTTATCGCATTAATATCGTCGATACCCCAGGCCATGCTGACTTTGGTGGGGAAGTTGAACGTATTTTATCGATGGTTGATTCGGTATTACTGTTAGTCGATGCGGTTGAAGGCCCAATGCCACAAACCCGTTTCGTAACCCAAAAAGCATTGCAACAAGGTTTAAAGCCTATTGTCGTGGTGAATAAGGTGGATCGTGATGCTGCTCGTCCTGATTGGGTTGTAGATCAAACCTTTGATTTGTTCGACCGTTTAGGTGCGACCGACGAGCAAATGGATTTCCCGATTTTATTTGCTTCAGGTTTCAATGGTTATGCAGGTCGTGAATCTACCGTTCGCTCTGGCGACATGACCCCTATTTTTGAAACCATTGTTGAAAAAGTTCCGGCTCCGGATGTTGACTTAGGCGGCCCATTCCAATTGCAATGTATTTCATTGGCTTACGATACCTATAAAGGGGTTATCGGCACCGGACGTATTAAGCGCGGTGCAGTGCAAGTAGGTATGCCGGTTGCTGTATTAGACAAGGATGGTAACAAACGTAATGCACGTATTGGTGAGTTATTCGGTTTTAAAGGCTTAGACCGCGTTAACATTTCTGAAGCTCATGCCGGTGATATCGTCGCGTTCAGTGGTTTAGATCCGCTCAATATCTCTGACACCTTAACAGACCCTAACCACCCTGAAGCGCTGCCTGCGTTAACGGTTGACCAACCCACGGTTAGCATGACATTCCAGGTGAATACTTCACCGTTTGTCGGCCAAGAAGGCAAGCTGTTAACCTCACGCCAAATCCGTGAACGTTTAGACAAAGAATTATTAACCAACGTGGCATTACGCGTTGAAGACACTGAAGATGCAAACAAATTCCGTGTTTCAGGTCGTGGTGAACTTCACTTATCGGTATTGATTGAAACTATGCGTCGTGAAGGCTTTGAGCTGGGTGTTTCACGTCCTGAAGTTATTTTCCGTGAAATTGATGGTGAGACTTGTGAGCCTTATGAAACCCTAACGGTCGATGTTCCAGAAGACAACCAAGGTACTGTTATGGAGCAATTGGGTATGCGTAAAGCAATCATGACCGACATGGTGCCTGATGGTCAAGGCCGAGTTCGCATTGACTTCACCATTCCTTCACGTGGTTTGATTGGTTACCGTACTGAGTTCTTAACCGCAACCCAGGGTAATGGTTTAATTTTCAGTAGTTTTTCACATTACGGGCCTAAATTTGAAGGCAGCGTAGGTGAGCGTACTCGCGGTGTTTTGATTGCGATGAGTACAGGTAAGGCGCTTGGCTTTGCTTTGTTTAACTTGCAAGAACGCGGCCGTCTGTTTATTGGTCATGGCGACGAAGTTTACGAAGGCCAGGTTATTGGCCTACACAGCCGTGAAAATGATCTAACCGTTAACGCGCTAAAAGGCAAACAATTGACCAACATGCGCGCATCAGGTACCGACGAGGCGATTGTTCTAACACCGCCAATTCGTTTTACACTCGAACAGGCGCTTGAGTTTATTGATGATGACGAACTGGTAGAGGTAACCCCACAGTCGGTTCGTATTCGTAAAAAACACTTAACCGAGAATGATCGTAAGCGTCACAGTCGTTCAGCGAAAAACTAGGTTAACCCAAAATGGCATCACTCTACCCTTACATCGAACCCTATCATTCAGGCTTTATTGATGTAGGGGATGGGCATCAAATCTATTATGAGCAATGCGGCAACCCACAAGGCCAGCCCGTTTTGTTTGTTCATGGTGGGCCTGGGGGCGGATGCTCACCTGATCATCGGCGGTTCTTTGACCCTGAAGCCTATCAAATAACCTTATTTGATCAGCGGGGTGCCGGTCGCTCTCGTCCTCATGCCGAACTCCAACACAATACTACAGCTCATTTGATCGCTGATATTGAGCAGCTTAGGCAACAGCTTGATGTTGAAAGTTGGTTGCTGTTTGGCGGTTCTTGGGGCTCGACACTCTCACTGGTTTACGCACAAAGTTATCCACAGCATGTACACAGCTTAATCTTGCGCGGTATTTTCCTTTGTCGTCAACAGGATATAGATTGGTTTTACCAGCAAGGGGCAAGCGAAATCTACCCGGATTACTGGCAAGACTTTGTTGCGCCTATTGCTGAAAATGAGCGCAATGCCCTTGTAACCGCCTATTATGCGCGTTTAACCGGTGCAGATGAAGTGGCGAGGATGCGTGCTGCCGAGGCCTGGTCAATTTGGGAAGGCCGAACTTCAAACCTTAAAACACAACAAGATGTAGTGGCTCATTTTGCTCATCCACACCATGCACTCGCCATGGCACGGATAGAGTGCCACTATTTTATCCACAATGCCTTTCTTGCAAACAATCAGATCCTAGAACAAGCCCACAAGTTGGCTGATATTCCCTGTGTTATTATTCATGGTCGTTACGATATGGTATGTCCAATTAATCAAGCATTTGCTCTACACCAAGCCATGCCTCACTCTGAATTAATCATCTGCTCACAAAGTGGACATTCTGCTTTCGAAGCAGAAATTTTAAACTCACTGATTCATACTACCCATCGTTTTTCTAACCAGGCCTGGTAATAACTATTTAAGCTGTTTAACTTTTAGCTTGAAGTAGTTAGAATAGGAATAAATAAACAAAGCGAATAATTTATGGATCAGCCGCTCACGCATATTCTGGTTGTTGAAGATGACCCTATCACGCGCATTACACTCAGTAAAGTTCTTGAGAAGTCAGGTTTTTCTATTATTCTTGCTGAGAATGGTAGGGTTGGCTTAAATAAATTCATTAAACACAGCCCCCAATTGGTTCTAATGGATGCCATGATGCCTGAAATGAATGGCTATGAAACCATTACTGCCATTCGCAACTATGAGAAAGATCGCGCCATACCTATCTTAATGCTTACATCATTAGATGATCTTGAGTCGGTGGATCATGCTTTTGAAGTTGGTGCGACCGATTTTATTACCAAACCGATTAACTGGTCTTTGCTTAGCCAGCGTGTGCGTTATGCAATCCGTACTAGCCAAATTGAAGATGACCTTCGGCGGAGTAAGGCGCAACTTTCATATGCTCAAAAACTTGCTAAACTTGGTTACTGGGAATGGGATGCGATAAGAGATAATGTTTCTGGTTCTGCTTCTGCCTTTCAACTATTCAATATTCCGCACCAAAACAACATCAATATGGAGCGATTTTTATCTAATGTGGTAGCACAAGACCTGCCGCTACTCCATCAAACAGTAAGCGAAGCCGCGCGTGGTCAATCCCACATAGAAATCAGCTTTCGAGTTCAATCCACTAACAATTTAATCAGCCATATCGAATGTCTCGGTGAAGTGCATTATGACGAGCATGGAGTGATGCAAGGGATTGTCGGTTCCGTTCAGGACATCACGCGCCTTCACCGGGCCGAATCTTTGATTGATTACCAAACCCGTCACGACAACTTAACCGAACTGGCCAACCGCACCTTTTTTACTGAAGAACTGGTTAAACATTGCCAACAATGCGCTTCATGCCTAAGTGCAGTAGTTATTTTCGATATTGACCGATTTAAAACCATCAATGACAATCTTGGACAAAATCATGGCGATGAATTACTGGTCTCTTTAGCCCTAAGAATTCGACGTATAACACGTGAGGGTGATTTTATTGCACGTTTGGGCAGTGATGAATTTGCCGTCTTAATTCGAAACTATAAAAACACTAATGAACTCAATCAATTAGTTCACCGAATTTACCAAGACCTAAAGCAGTCGTTTGTAGTCAAGGATCAGGAGCTTTTTCTAACCTATAGCATGGGGATTGCTATTTTCCCTGATGATGCTCTCGATGCTGAAACCGTATTACAAAAAGCGAATATAGCGCGCGGACAAGCGAAACAAACTGGCGGTAACCAAGCCTTATTTTATCGTGCTGAAATGAATGCTGAAGCCAAGCAACAACTGTTACTGGAAAATGACCTGCGTCGTGCACTTGAACAAAACCAAATTCAAGTTTTCTTTCAACCCCAGGTTGATGCACATAGCTTGCAACCTGTCGGTGCGGAAGCCTTGGTTCGCTGGATGCATCCGGAACTGGGGATGGTTTCTCCTGTTATT
The DNA here is from genome assembly GCF_023278225.1 of Thiomicrospira microaerophila. Taxonomy (GTDB): domain Bacteria; phylum Pseudomonadota; class Gammaproteobacteria; order Thiomicrospirales; family Thiomicrospiraceae; genus Thiomicrospira; species Thiomicrospira microaerophila_A. The sequence continues at coordinate 48,683 of NZ_CP070959.1, read as the reverse complement.
TTTATTCCCTTGGCTGAGAGCACCGGGCTTATACTTGAGATAGGTCGTTATGTGATGGAGCAGTCGATCAGGCAATTAGAAGCTTGGCATGCTGCTGGCTTTAATCATATGCGGGTGGGAGTAAACCTGTCAGCGAGACAGTTTAGCCTTAGCGATTTAGTTTTGGATGTAGAGGCCTTATTAAGTAGTACCAGTATCGCACCCAAATACCTCGACCTAGAGATTACCGAAAGCTTTGCGATGAGCAATGCTGAACACAACATCAGTGTTTTGCGCAGCCTAAAAGCGATGGGCGTTTCAATTTCAATTGATGACTTTGGTACGGGTTATTCCTCATTGGCTTATTTACACAAATTTCCAATAGACACGATTAAAATCGATCGTTCTTTTATCCTTAATCTGACGACCAAAGAAGGTCAGTCGATTGCTCGTACCATTATTGCTATGGCGAATGCGCTCGACCTTGAAGTCATTGCTGAAGGCATAGAAGACGAAAGCCAGATTCAATTTTTACAAGCGAAAAACTGCGATATACTTCAGGGCTTCAAATTTGGCAAACCCATGCCCGCCCATGAATTTATGGCCTATTTAAGCCAATTTAAAAAACCGATAGGAGCTGCTCAATGAGCCAAATTCTCGACTATGACAACCTCAATATGCTTAAAGAAGTGATCGGGGATGATCTTAAAGCCATTTTAGAAAGTTTTAATGATATTACTCCGCAGGTTATCGAACAGCTGGATCAAGCCATTCAGCAGCAGAATGCCACAGAAGTAAGACATCAGGCTCATACTCTCAAAGGCAGTGCCGCGAATGTAGGGGCTATCGAATTACCCGCGCTTTGTTTCGAATTAGAGAATATGGGGAGAACCGGTGAGTTAGCTGGAGCTGAAGCCCTTTTTACGCAGATTAACGCCAGTTATAGCCGCCTGTCTGCCGCAGTAAATGAATATATAAATACCGAACTGTAAACCTAACCATTAAATAGAGAAACTCAAATGCAATACCAAGTTACCGAAGACGAAGCTCAGCGTGCCAAAAACCCTCACCATATTTATAATCTAAACATCTTGCTCACTCATTTATTTTTATCCTTGACCGTGCTAAAAACCACCGGAAACCCGGTGATGTTTATTTTAATTCCGTTAATATCCATTGCTGTTTTAAGTTATATCTATTTCCGTGGACAACAAAAGATTAAACACGACACTTGGTTTGTTGCGGCTCATTGGGTGCTCGCATGGCGACGCGGAAGAATATTAATCGGAAGTTATATTGTCGGTTTAACCCTAGTTGCTATCTACAGCCTAGTGCAATGGATTATGCCTGGTGGTTTGAGTATGAACAACTTTGCCGACGATGGCAGTTCTACTCCTATTTTTCAAATCATCACGATGTTCTTTGGTGGAGCGATCGTGTTTTTTACCGTGCTGATTACCTTTTTGCAAACGGGGATTTCGGTTTACGATTGTAGCAAGGGAATCGTAGATAAAAATATTGTTAAATACCTGCCTCGAAACGAGCAATCAAATATCGAGCTCGGTGAATTTGATGCTAAAGCAAGTGCTGGTCAACCTCGCACAGAAGAAGATAAAAACTGATGAATATTCGTCCTGTTTATTGGGTAATTTTTATTGCCGTCGCTCTGTTTTTTGGTTTGATGGCGCTGGCACCTAAGGATCAAGGCTTTAATTCTGCCCATCTGCCCTGGAATGCAGCTTATGACGAACAAAACCGTCTACAGGCTTTAGGTATTACGCTGAATGAATCAACGCTTAAAGATTTGATTGAACTTTACGGTCGAGATATCGAAGTCAAACTCTTTCAAATGCCTGATGGCGGGCGCTCAGCTGAAGCCTATATACATTCCGCGTATATTGGCTCTATCCATGGCTCTTTGGTAATTAAGTTGTCGATGACTGATGCGGAACTCGATCGCTACTATGATCGCGGCGCTCGCACCACCGTCTCTAAACAAGGTGCACGAGAAGTTCAGTTGAACAATGAAGATACCCTGGCGCTTTTTAACTACCCGATTGGCGAGATTACTTTGGTGCCACGTCGTCGTTTGACTGACCTAGCGATTGAAAAACGTTTCGGTGAGCCTAGTCGAATAGTGGAAAATGAAGATTTAACTAAAAGTTTATTTTTTGATCAGATGGGCTTGGAACTCATTCTGATTGAAAAAGGTAATGACATTTTACGCTATACCCATCACCCGGCAAGCTAATCATTTTAGCTACCCGTTTACTACCGTTTGGGTGAACTGCATCGCCTGTAGATAACAGTGACTTAAATCTGCAGGCGTACAATCACCTGGCAATGTAAAATCGGTCTCACCTCTTTCTAAGCCTTTAACAGATTGTAAAATAATACCCGGCATGTTTTTACCTGTCATTAAGGCTTCAAAAATTACCTCATCAAGATTTAATTTAGCCAGCAAAACCTCTAAATCCTGATCCATTAGCGCATCAAAAGCAGAAAACAACCCGACTGTAAAATAAAGTTCTTTAGGTCTAATTGCTAGCTTTTCAGCCACCAGTTCACAATACTTGGCACGCGTTAAAGAGGTTTGAAAAAGTTCTTCCGGCTTATCATCCACCCCTGATAACACCAGCATGCTCGCCCAACTTTTAAGTCTATTTAAACCAAAACGTACCACTGCATCATGAATCGAACTGATCTTATGATTACCTTCTAAGTTTTGAGCCAAAAACTTTAACAGTTTTTGACTCAAAGACACATCGCGCGAAATGATATCGCTCAATTTTTGCATATCGACATCAGGATCATAAACACTAGCCAATAACTCTAAAACACTCACCTTATTCGTGGGTAAACGTTGCCCTTGGATAATCACGGGTTTAGCAAAAAAATATCCTTGGAAGTAGTCAAAACCAATTTTCTTACAAAACTCGAAATGAGCCTGAGTTTCAACTTTTTCAGCTAATAACTTAGCACCCTGCTCTTTAAGTCGTTTAACATGCTCAATTAACTGACGCGGCCCCACCCTGAGAATATCGACTTTGATAATATCTGCTAAAGGCTCCAGACATTCAAGTTGCGAATTGAACACATAATCATCTAATGCAATCACATAACCACTTTCACGCAGCTTCTTAACCGCGCTCAGCAAACTTGGTGTAACCCTGACTGTTTCAAGTATTTCGATAACCACCTTGCTCTTGGGAAAAAAAGGCTGATACTCTCGCAACAACAGTCCTTCAGTAAAGTTAATAAAAACTTTATGTTCGCCTGCAATATCCTTAATTCCGATATCACCAAAAGCGTGAATCATCACCTGTGCAGAAGCACTATCCCCCCCAACAATAACGGCATGATTATCCTCACGATTCGCGCGGAACAATAACTCATAGGCAAAGGTTTTAAGCTCTTTATCAAATACCGGCTGGCGGCCAACAAACACATCAATCAAATTTGGCATCTTGGTTGCTCTACATTTAAACAGAGAATATAAGCGTAAGTCATTCTATGGGAGGTTAGGTTGGCGTAAAAGCTTCAGGCATCTGAATTTCTTCATCACCAAACAAAAACTTTTGCATTTCTTCCTGCAAAAAACTGCGTGCTTTAGGGTCTAAACTTGACAAGCGATACTCATTAATCAATATCGTTTGCTGCGCTAACCACTGCTTCCAAGCTTCTTTGGAGACGTTATCGTATACCTTTTTCCCCAGCTCACCTGGAAAAGGCGCAAACTCTAAACCGTCTAGTTCTTCTTTAATCTTTACGCACTGTACTTTTCTTGACATCCTTCTTCTCCTGAGTGTTAGGTTAAGTCGTTTTTATGTAGCTAATGGAACCTATTGGCCTTTAGTCCGACAGGCGCCTAGTTTTTTAATTATTTTCTTTATAGGCGCAGGTAAACCTAAGGCTAAAGCCTGCGCTGGCAACATCCATATTAGGTCATCGTTTGCTTCATTGACCCCTAGGACTTTTTTAGCCACAACGGGCCAAAGGGTCAAGCGATAATGGCTAAAACAATGTGTTATCTCTTCCCATTCTAGCAAAGAATTCAATTCGACCCCAGCCAGCATCAACTGATTTTTATCGCTAAATTCCGGCAGGCTATACAAACCACCCCAGATCCCTTGCTCCGGTCGCTTGTAAAAAGCCACTTGACCTGATTCATTAAACATAATCAAAAACCAAAGCTGTTTGCTGGGTAGGTTTTTTTTCGGCTTAGGCGTTGGAATTCGTTCAACCATCGAATTCAATGCGGCTTGACACTGGGCATGTACAGGACAAAGCTCACAAGCAGGCCTGGTTCGTTTACAGAGGGTTGCCCCCAAGTCCATGATAGCTTGAGTATAGTCCGCAAAGCGCGATCCAGGTAATAAAGCTTCCGCTTTTTGCCAAAGTAGGGTTTCTATCGACTTAGTACCTGGCCAACCTTCGATCCCATAAAAACGCGTTAACACGCGCTTTACATTGCCATCTAGAATGGCATGGGGTTGATCAAAAGCTTGAGATAAAATGGCCGCAGCCGTTGAGCGGCCTATTCCTGGCAAAGCTTGAACTCGCTCTAGATCATCAGGAAAAACACCCGCATACTGCTGTTGAATAATTTGTGCCGCACGATGAAGATTTCGTCCCCTGGCATAATAGCCCAAACCGGCCCAGTGGGCTAAAACGTCGGATTGTTCAGCACGCGCTAATTTCGTCACGCTTGGGAAAGCCCGCATAAAGCGTTCGAAATAGGGAATAACCGTTTGCACTTGGGTTTGTTGCAACATGATCTCTGATACCCAAACTTGATATGGGCTTCTTGGGTGTTGCCAGGGTAAATCATGGCGGCCATATTGATCAAACCAATTTAATAATTGACCGGCAAAATCTACATTCACCCCAAGCTGGTTATTCATCTTCAGCAGCGAACTCATTTTTCAGCTTAACGTAGTGTGCCGCAGAATATTTAAAAAAGGCTTTCTCTTGGTCGGTTAAGGCTCGCATTTGCTTAACCGGGGAACCCACATACAAATAACCACTTTCCAAAACCTTTCCGGGAGGAACCAGGCTATTAGCCCCGACCAATACCTGTTTTTTAATATGGGCATTGTCCAATATCACCGCCCCCATACCAATCAAACACTCGTCTTCGATAATACAGCCATGTAAAACCGCATTATGGCCAATGGTGACATCTTCACCAACAAGCGTTTTAGAGCCTTTTGACCTTTCAGATTCATGGGTAGTATGCACCACCGCACCATCTTGAATATTTGAACGCGCGCCAATCTTGATATCATTGACATCACCACGCAACACGGCACAAGGCCAAATACCCACATCTTCAGCTAACTCACACTTTCCAATCACCTGTGCACTGGTATCGACCCAGGCACTATCTGCCATTTGAGGCAAGATACCCTTATATTTTCTAATCGCCATTATTCACCCTCTTGATTAAACTAGGTTAATAAAAAAGCCTGAGAAGGCTAATACCTCTCAGGCTTTTAAACTTACATTATTTTAAGCGGCAGTGGGCATACCTTGTACATGCACATCCATTTGCGGATAAGGAATCACAATGTCATTTTCATCAAACGTCAGTTTAACTTTTTCAATGTAATCGAATCTAACCGCCCAATAATCTGCCGAATCAACCCAAATACGCACCGTAAAGTTAACACTGCTATCTGCAAGCTCAGATACAACAACCAAAGGTTCTGGATCAGTCAATGCGCGTGTTTCTTGCTGGATTAGATCTTGCAAAATCGTTTTCGCCTTTCTCAGATCACTGTCATAGCTGATACCAAAAACAAGATCTATTCTGCGGGTGGGCTTTGCCGAGTAATTAATCATCGCAGAATTATAGATCTGCCCATTAGGAATAATCACCTGGCGGTTATCGCCGGTTCTCATTGCAGTGCTAAAGAGTTGAAGCCCTTCTACCACGCCCATTTGACCTCCGACTTCAACAAAGTCCCCCACTTTAAACGGTTTAGTTAAAATCAACATCACGCCTGAAGCAAAATTATTAAGTGAATCTTTTAGTGCCAAACCAATCGCCAAACTGGCTGCCGCTAAAATGGCTACCACCGAGGTGGTATCAAAACCAAGGTAACTTAAAATAGCAATCGTTAGGATCACATAAAGCAATCCCTTTGCTACCGATTTTGAAAAACTAACTAGAATCGGTTGCACCTCAAACTTAACCAAAATTTTGTCTAGTAAGTTTAGAGCTAAACCAATTAACTTATTCCCGATATAAAAAGCAACGATCGCCACCAATAACTGTATTCCGAAAGGAATAACATATTGGTTTAGTATATTCTCAAACTCCATAACCCGAACCCTCTTCTGATTCATTGAAATTAAAAGCGATGTAATACCAGGCTTGACTGTAACTAAGCCGATTATTACTGTAGAATAGTATAGGTTAAAAGTTTATTTTTTATCTAAAATTTATAAGGAATTGCCCATGGCAAGAGTTACAGTAGAAGATTGTTTACACCATGTTGAGAATCGTTTTGAATTAGTTTTAGTTGCCGCTAAACGTGCGCGTCAATTAGGCAATGGTTCAGAACCTACGCTCGCATGGGAAAACGACAAACCAACCGTGGTCGCGTTGCGTGAGCTGGCAGAACAAAATATTACTCCAGAAGTGATCCTAGCTGATCCTGATACCCCTCCTTTTTTCCGCTAATTTCTGCATTAAAGCGATCGCGTTATGAGCACCCCTAATTCGTTAGACGGATTATTAGAAAAGGCCAATGCCTATCTTGCACCCGAGCTGGTCAGCCAGATTGTGGCTGCTTTTGAATTTGGTGCTCTCGCGCACGCTGGGCAAACCCGCAAAGCTGGCGGAGCTTACATCTGGCATCCGGTTGCGGTGGCTGAAATCTTGGCTGAAATTCAGCTGGATCATGAAAGTTTAATTGCGGCCATCTTGCATGACGTGATTGAAGACACCCCCTACACTAAACAGGATATCATTGATCGCTTTGGTGAGTCGGTTGCCGAAATTATCGACGGCGTAACCAAGCTAGGTAAAATTGCTTTCGACACACCGCAAGAAGCTCAAGCAGAAAGCTTTCGTAAAATGATGCTGGCGATGTCTCGTGATATTCGCGTCATCCTAATCAAACTGGCCGATCGCCTCCACAATATGCGTACGCTAGGGGTAATGCGACCCGAAAAACAACGACGTATTGCACATGAAACGCTCGACATCTATGCGCCTATAGCCGCGCGATTAGGCATTAATGCGATACGGATTGAACTTGAAGATCTCGGTTTTAAAGCCCTTTACCCTAAACGCTATGCAACCCTTGAATTTGCGGTTAAAAAAGCGCGTGGTAATCGTAAAGAAATTATTGAACAAATTAGCGATGCGATTCAAACTCGCATCCACCAAGAAGGCTTTAAGTCTCAGGTCGTCGGCCGTGAAAAGCACCTCTACAGCCTTTACAAAAAAATGAAAAAGAAAAAGCTTTCTTTTGAAGAGGTACTGGATATTTTCGCCTTTAGGGTGATCGTAGAAAATGCTGACGATTGCTATCGAATGCTAGGATTGGTTCATTCACTTTATAAACCTCTACCCGGAAAGTTTAAAGATTATATTGCGATCCCTAAACCGAATGGCTATCAATCGTTACACACTCTATTATTTGGCCCTTACGGTGTGCATATTGAAGTGCAAATACGCAGCGAAATGATGCACGAGGTGTCTGAACACGGTATCGCAGCGCATTGGCAATATAAACAAACCGAATCCAATACACAGCCTAGCGCAGTCGATGTACGCGCGCAGGAGTGGGTAAGAAATCTTCTTGAAATCCAGCAAAGTGCCGGTAATTCATTAGATTTCCTTGAAAATGTTAAAATCGATCTATTCCCTGATGTCATCTACATTTTCACGCCACAGGGCGAAATTGTCACCCTGCCTAAAAACTCAACTGCGGTTGACTTTGCTTATGCGGTGCATACTAATCTTGGCCATGCTTGCGTCGGCTGCAGGATAGATCGCCAGCTAATGCCATTACGCACCCTGCTTGAGAGCGGACAAACCGTTGAAATTATTAAATCGAAAGAAACTCAGCCCAATCCTACTTGGCTGAATTTTGTAACCACCGCTAAGGCACGTTCGCAAATCCGCCACTTTTTGAAAAACCAACATTCACGTTCGGCAACGGATTTAGGTCAGCGCTTACTTACCAAAGCGATGCGCGTTCATAACATGGCTTATTCCGGCCTGAGTGATGAATTAATTGCGCGTTTAGTTAATGAACTAAAACTCAAGGATTGGAATCAGCTGCTCGAAGAAATTGGTTTAGGTCAACGTATGGCAGGCCTGGTAGCAAAACAAATTCATGATGCGCTGCTTGGCAAAGACGATCATATTCCAAATATTTCGGATGCCAACGGTCAACATCAGCCCTTGGCTATCTCAGGTACAGAAGGCTTGGTGGTTAACTATGCTAACTGCTGCCACCCGATTCCGGGTGATGACATCATTGGTTTTATTTCCAGTGGCAAGGGCTTGGTAATACATCGCCGTGAATGCAAAAACGTCAAGCACTACCAAAATCAACCCGAAAAATGGCTGGATGTCGATTGGGATCCTAATAGCGAAGAGTTGTTTGCCGTTGAGATTCAAATTGAAACCAAAAACCAACGCGGTGCATTGGCGCTAATCGCATCCGAAATCGCCAATACAAAAACCGATATCGAGCGCGTAAGGTCTGAAGACAAGGATGAAACCTACAGTTTAATGAACTTTGTGGTGTCGGTACGCAACCGTGATCACCTCGATGAGCTTCTGCGTCATTTACGCAGGATTCCGATTATAGACAAAGCCGATCGCGTCGAAAACCTCGATCACTAACCCTAAAGGACAAGCTATGCGTCAAATAATTTCAACCCCTAATGCGCCTGCTGCGATTGGTACTTACTCTCAAGCCGTTCGAGTGGGTGATACGGTTTATTTATCTGGTCAAATTGCACTGATCCCTGAAACCATGCAATTGGCAGAGGGTGAGATTGCCAACCGTATTCATCAAGTGTTTAAAAACCTGAGTGCAGTCTGTGAAGCGGCGGGCGGCAGCTTGCAAGATATAGCTAAACTGAATATTTTCTTAACGGATATGAGCCACTTTGCTACCGTTAATGAAATCATGGCACAGTACTTTCAACAACCCTATCCTGCGCGTGCCGCTGTGGCTGTCAAGCAGCTGCCCAAAGACACCGATGTGGAAATGGACGGCGTAATGGTCGTTTCCAGCTACTAAATCAACGCGATGCTCGCGCAAATGCAGGTGACCGGCCTCAAAGGGGTCGGTGACAAACAAGCGGAAAAACTCGCCAAACTTGGCTTAAACAAGGTTCAAGACCTTTTATTTCACCTGCCCCATCGCTATCAAGACAAAACCAAAATCACCCCGCTGGATCAAGCGATTATTGGCCAAGAAGTTCTGATTGAAGCCACGATTAGACAACAGCGTCTTACCCAAGGCCGACGACCCACACTACTGGTAGAATTGGAAGATGCTTTAGGGCATCATGTAGGGCTACGTTTTTTTCATTTCCAAGCTAGTCAAGCACGGCAATTTAAACGCGGTGAGCAGGTTCGAGCCTATGGCGAGCTGCGCAGCGGTCTGAACGGTTTTGAAATCGTTCATCCTCAATACAAGGTTTTCAGCAGTGCTCCCCCTCCGCTTGACGATACCCTCACCCCGGTTTACCCGACAACCGAAGGCCTAGGGCAGTTAACATTGGTCAAGCTGATTAAACAAGCTATCGCCTTGTTAAAACAATATCCTTTGGAAGAAGGCCTTAACCAGGCCTGGTTAAGAACTTGGCAACTGCCTGATATTAACCAGGCGTTGCTTACGCTACACCAGCCTCAACCGAGTGATGACCTGGCTCAAATAAAGCGTTTTGAGCACCCGGCTCAAGCAAGGTTGGTGTTTGAAGAGTTGATTACTCAACAACTGACTTTAAAATTAATGCGTCAACAACAGGTAAAGCGCTATGCCCCGCAACTGGCGGCCAGCCGAACAGCAAATGCACTGCTCGCCAGTTTACCGTTTGAACTCACTCAAGCCCAACAACGAGTATGGCAAGAGATTATCGCGGATCTCAAACAGACACAACCTATGCAAAGACTCGTTCAAGGTGACGTGGGTTCAGGCAAAACCATTATCGCTGCACTGGCTGCATTACAAGCCGCTGATGCAGGTTATCAAGTCGCCATTATGGCACCAACTGAAATTCTCGCCGAGCAGCATCGCAATCACTTCGCCGAATGGCTTGATCCACTAGGTATCGAAATGGCATGGCTCAATGGTCGGCTCAAGGCGGCTGAAAAACGCGATATGCTGGCAAAAATCAGTTCCGGTGAAGCTAAGATTGCTGTTGGCACCCATGCTCTGTTTCAGGATGCCGTTACCTTTGAACGGCTTGGACTGGTGATTATTGATGAACAACACCGTTTTGGTGTCCATCAACGCTTATCGTTAAACCAAAAAGCACACACCGACGAAATTGAAAACTTTGCTCCCCATCAACTGACGATGACCGCCACCCCGATTCCGCGTACCTTGGCGATGACCGCCTATGGTGATTTAGATATTTCGGTGATCGACGAGCTGCCCCCGGGACGCCTGCCTGTTGATACCGCCGTGCTAGGTAATCAAAAACGCCATGAAGTAATGGCTCACCTCTATCATGCTTGTAAAACAGGCGTACAAGCCTACTGGGTATGTCCGTTGATTGATGAGTCTGAACTGCTGGATGCACAAGCGGCTCAAACCACCTTTGATGAATTTCGACAACTCTGGCCAGATATGCGTGTCGGCTTAGTTCATGGTCGCTTAAAAGCCGCTGAAAAAGAACTCATTATGCAGCAATTTAAAGCGCATGAACTGGATTTACTGGTTGCCACCACAGTGATCGAAGTCGGCGTGAATGTACCTAACGCCAGCCTAATGATTATTGAAAATGCTGAACGTCTTGGGTTATCCCAACTACACCAGCTGCGCGGTCGAGTCGGCCGTGGCGCAAAAAAAAGTCACTGCGTGCTGCTCTATCAGCCGCCCTTATCGGCGACCGCCAAAGCACGACTGCAGATTATGCGCGAAACCAATGATGGCTTTGTCATTGCCGAGGAAGACTTGCGCATTCGCGGGCCGGGCGAAGTACTGGGCACCCGCCAAACCGGAGGAATGACACTTAGAATTGCCGATATCCAACGCGACCAGGCCTGGATTGAACCCGCACAAGACTATGCCACACAATTACTTGAACAGGCATCGCCAGGCCTGGTTGCATTGCTGCAACAACGCTGGATTGGCGAAAAACTAGAGTACAAACATGCCTAGCTTTCAAACAAAACGCTGGTATCCAGCCAGCATGGTTCAACGCTTAACACGCCATTCTAGCCAGCAGACCTGGTTATTAGATCAAGGCTCGTTAACCCAAAAATTACGCCAACAGCATCCAAACCTAAGGGTTAATATTGTTAGCGAAGGCTTTGCACCCATGTTTTATGATGAGGCTTTAGCACTGAACACACCGTTACATCACCGTGCCTGGGTTCGCCAAGTTCAACTGATCAGTGATCAGCGCGCGCTTGTCTATGCGCGCACGGTTATTCCCCAGTTTTCGATTCATAACCCTTGGTGGCGCATCAAACATCTAGGTCAAAAACCCCTTGGCGAAGTGCTGTTTAACCAAGTAGGATTAGCACGTTCAAAATTTGATTTTTGCCATAGCCACTGGCTGCCTGAACAACCCGCCTACCTTGCAAGGCGCTGCCAGTTTTCACAACAAAGCATACCGCTCCTGCTTACCGAAGTTTTCTTGAGCGCTTTCTGATAAACGTCTAGAGCCCAGTAAACTAAATCTTAAAGCAATTCCAAATTGGCGTAGGACTTCACCAACCATTTCAAACCTGCATGCTTAAAGTTAACCTGAATACGCATATGGTCACCGCTACCTTCCGTCGCCACCACGGTACCCTCACCGAATTTTTGATGGAAAACCCGCTGACCGAGTGGCAGGCCGGATGCGTTCTGCTCGGCTTGCAAGGCTTTCGCGGCGCTATTTCCCCAGTCGCGTGAGGTTTGCACCTGCGCCCCCATTCTTACCCAATCGACACAATCCGCAGGCACTTCTTTGATAAAACGCGAAGGCGCCGGATAGATTTCTGAACCATGCAAGCGCCTGCGCTGGGCATAACTCATCACCAGCTTACGCTCGGCACGGGTAATCCCGACATAGGCCAAACGACGTTCTTCTTCTAAGCGATAAGGGTCATCATTCGACGCTTGCGAAGGAAACAACCCCTCTTCCAGCCCCACCATAAACACTAATGGAAACTCCAAACCCTTCGCCGCGTGCAAAGTCATCAACTGCACAGCGGATTCCCATGCATCCGCTTGGTTTTCACCTGCCTCTAAGGTCGCCTGGGCTAGAAACGCTAATAGCGGATTATCTTCGTTCGCCATTTCCAGTTCATTATCGGTATCGGATTTCGGTTTTTTATCAAAACCCGCCGCCGCGTTAATAAGTTCATCCAAGTTTTCTAAGCGAGATTGGCCTTGCTCTGACTTGTCTTTTTCAAAATGGGTTTGCAAACCGGAACGCGCAATCACCAGCATCACCTGATCTTGCAAAGGCTTACCCAAGCAGGCCTGGTCAAGCGCATCAATTAACTCGATAAACCCAGCCAACGCACCTTTTGCCCGCGCGGTCATCCCGGATTCTAATTGGGTTTTCGCCGCTTGCCACAAAGACAAGCCCAAATCCCGCGCAAGGTCACGCACCTGTTGCATGGTTTTTTCGCCAATACCGCGCGTCGGTAAATTAAACACCCGCTCAAACGATGCATCATCGTCACGATTAACGATTAAGCGCAAATAAGCCAACACATCTTTAATCTCCGCGCGATCATAAAAGCGCAACCCGCCATAAATCCGATAGGGCACCTCAGCTTGAATCAACGCCTGCTCAAACACCCGCGATTGGGCATTTGAACGATACAAAATCGCAACCTGCTTGCGCTCGCCACCCTGCTCAACCCAGCGTTGCAATTGGGTAATCACATAATTGGCTTCATCAAACTCATTAAACGCCTCATACACTGAAATCGGCTCACCGGCTTCACCGGCACTCCATAACTCTTTACCCATTCGCTCCGAGTTAAACGCTATCAATTGGTTGGCGGCTTTTAAAATCGTGCTGGTCGAGCGATAATTTTGCTCCAAACGCACCAATTTCACATCGCTAAACTGCTGTTCAAACAAGCGGATATTTTCTATTTTCGCGCCGCGCCAGCCATAAATGGATTGATCGTCATCGCCGACCACAAACAACTTGCCGGTTCCGCCCGCCAATACCCGCAACCAAGCATACTGCAGGCTATTGGTATCCTGAAACTCATCGACCAAAATATGGCGATAACGGTTTTGATAAAAACTTAGAATTTCCGGGCGTTTTAGCCAAAGTTCATGCGCTCGAAGCAATAACTCAGCGAAATCCACCAGGCCTGCTTTCTGACATTGCTGCTCATAAGCTTGATAAATCTGCAGCATTTTTTTGACATAAGGATTATGTCCTGCATCAATATGATGCGGGCGGCGACCCTCTTCTTTTTCACCGTTAATATACGCCTGCACCTGTTTAACCGGCCACTGGGTTTCGTCCAACTCCAGCGCTTTTAACAAGCGCTTAACCAATCGTTTTTGATCATCGGAATCTAAAATCTGAAAGGCTTGCGGCAAACCGGCCGCTTCGTAATGCTGGCGTAACAAGCGATACGCAATGCCATGAAAGGTGCCCATCGTCACGCCCTGCGCCTGCTGACCTATCAACTGCTCCATCCGCCCACGCATTTCACGCGCGGCCTTATTAGTGAAGGTGACGGCTAAAATATTAAACGGCGACAGCTTCACGACTTCGGTCAACCAAGCAATTCGGTGCACCAGAACCCGTGTTTTACCACTGCCGGCCCCGGCTAAAATTAACGCATGGCGCTCTTCCAATGTCACCGCCTCACGCTGGGCATCATTTAAATCATTTAATATAAACGTAATATCCATGTTTGATTCTTTTGCTATTCTGATTTATGAGGCGTATGCTACGCTAAATAGGGAAAAAATCCAAAAATATGGCAAGTTTTTAAAAAAACTCCCTATTCTATCTTGCATAAACCAGTCTGTTAGTGTAATAATTGACAGAATGTACTTTAATGGGTGAAATTGGATGGGCTGCTTTTAAAAAATACAGCTCATAACCATAAAATTGAGATTTGCTATTCCCCTTCGGATTAAACACATTCCATACGTTAGACCTTCACACACGGATTCATTTGAAAGGCTTTCGTATTTAAGATAATAAAAAATTAAGGAGTTACCAATGAGTGACAAAATTATTTCTACCTCTGACGCTAATTTTGAAACCGAAGTTTTAAGTTCAGATTTACCAGTTTTAGTCGACTTTTGGGCTGAATGGTGTGGTCCTTGTAAAATGATTGCGCCAATCCTTGATGATGTAGCTTCTGAATATGCTGGCAAAGTAAAAGTCGTTAAACTAAACATTGATGAAAACCCTTCAACACCTCCACAATATGGTGTTCGTGGTATCCCTACATTAATGCTGTTCAAGAACGGTCAAGTTGATGCAACCCAAGTGGGTGCCTTGTCAAAATCACAGTTATGTGGTTTCCTAGACAACAATCTATAAGTTCTTTAGTACACCGATTTTTATCGGTGTACTTTGTTTTAACGTCCTAATTCACTTCCAAAATTTCTAATCCGCCTTCTGGCTTTCTAATTTATTTTTTCAAACGAATACAAAACCAATATGAATTTAACAGACTTAAAAAAATTATCCGCCGCTTCATTACTAGACCTTGCAACTGAAATGGAGCTTGATAGCAATCTTGCTCGCCAACGCAAGCAAGACATTATTTTTGCCATCCTAAAAGGTCACGCCCAAAAGGGTGAAGATATTTTTGGTGAAGGCGTATTAGAAATCCTTCCTGACGGCTTTGGCTTCCTTCGTTCTGGCGATGGTTCCTATTTGGCCGGCCCGGACGACCTTTATGTTTCACCTAGCCAAATCCGCCGCTTTGGTTTGCGTACCGGTGATACGGTAGAAGGCAAAATTCGTCCACCTAAGGACGGCGAGCGCTATTTTGCACTCCTCAAGGTTAACAAGATTAACTTTGAGGATCCTGAAGTAGCTAGACGTAAAATTGCATTTGAAAACTTAACTCCGCTGCATGCTGACACCCGTATGCGCATGGAAATCGGCAATGGTAGCACCGAAGATATTACACCACGCATTATCGACCTAGCCGCCCCGATTGGTAAAGGTCAACGTGGGTTAATTGTTGCCCCGCCTAAATCCGGTAAAACCGTGATTATGCAAAGCTTGGCTCAGTCGATTGCTGAAAACTATCCCGAATGCTACCTCATCGTCTTACTGATTGATGAACGTCCGGAAGAAGTCACCGAAATGCAGCGCACGGTTAAAGGCGAAGTGATTGCCTCAACCTTTGACGAACCTGCAACCCGCCATGTTCAGGTTGCCGAAATGGTGATTGAAAAAGCCAAGCGCTTGGTGGAGCACAAAACTGATGTCGTGATTCTTCTCGATTCGATTACCCGTTTAGCGCGTGCCTATAACACCGTTGTGCCGGCATCCGGGAAAATCCTTACCGGCGGTGTTGATGCCAACGCATTACATCGTCCAAAACGTTTTTTTGGTGCCGCGCGTAATATTGAAGAAGGCGGCTCACTCACCATTATCGCCACTGCACTGGTTGATACCGGCTCGAAAATGGACGAAGTGATCTTTGAAGAATTCAAAGGCACAGGCAACATGGAACTCCATCTTTCTCGTAATATTGCGGAAAAACGTACCTTCCCTGCGATTAACTTGAATAAATCAGGTACCCGTAAAGAAGAGCTGCTTACCACGCAAGAAGAATTACAGAATATTTGGATTCTGCGTCGTTTCCTTCATACCATGAATGAAATCGAAGCAATCGAAACCTTGATTGACCAGATGAAAGTCAGCAAAACCAATGCGGCTTTATTCCAATCAATGAAAAGATAACAAGCTGTTTTTCAAAACTTTTTTAAATAAAAAACAAACAAGGCCTTGATTTTAACAATTTCCCTGTTAAAATCTCGCCTTTAACTTTAAACCCCATTAAACTTGGACCGTCATTATGAGAGCAGACATTCATCCAGAATACAACGAGGTGGTTTTCCAGGATATTTCAACTGGTGAATCTTTTTTAACTCGTTCAACCCTAAAAACTTCTGGCGAAACGATTACATTAGACGGTAAAGAATACCCGTTGGTACGTGTTGAAGTATCAAGTGCTTCTCACCCGTTTTATACTGGTAAGCAAACACTTGTTGACACTGAAGGTCGCGTTGAAAAGTTCCGTCAAAAATACGGTTCACTTCGTCGCTAATACCAAGCTGGTTCTTTACCTTCTTGCAAAAGCCGCATTATTGCGGCTTTTTTATTGTCTAAAAATGACACCTTGATACTTTAGCGTTAAAATAACGCTTTTGATTTTTTGAAAAGGGCTTTCCATGTCAGCATTACAAAACGACCGCTTCCTTCGCGCACTCACTCGTCAACCTGTTGACCGCACCCCTGTTTGGATGATGCGTCAAGCGGGGCGCTACTTACCAGAGTACCGGGCTACCCGCGCGCAAGCCGGTTCGTTTATGGACTTATGCCGCAATGCTGAACTGGCCTGTGAAGTCACTTTGCAACCGCTTGAACGCTTTCCACTCGATGCCGCGATTCTGTTTTCAGACATCTTAACCATCCCGGATGCCATGGGTCTGGGCTTACGCTTTGAAACCGGTGAAGGCCCTATTTTTGATAAACCAGTGCGCAGCCTTGCTGATGCGAAAAAACTTTATGTGCCTGATATGGCCTCAGAACTTGGCTATGTGATGAATGCGGTCAGCACGATTCGCAAAGCGCTCAATGGTCGTGTACCCCTAATTGGTTTTTCTGGTAGCCCTTGGACACTGGCAACCTATATGGTTGAAGGTGGCTCAAGCAAAACCTTTTCTAAAATTAAAGCCATGATGTATGACGAGCCGGCCACCCTGCACCACATTTTAGACGTATTGGCTGACTCGGTGATTGCCTATCTTAACGCCCAAATTGAAGCCGGTGCACAAGCAGTTCAAGTGTTTGACACCTGGGGCGGTGTCCTCACCCCGCGTGATTACAAGGAATTCTCTCTTAACTATATGGCTAAAATTGTAGCCGGTTTAAAACGTCAGCATAATGGCGAAAAAATTCCGGTGATTCTGTTCACCAAGGGTGGAGGCCAATGGCTTGAGGCGATGGCGGATACCGGGGCTGATGCATTAGGACTCGACTGGACCACGGATATTGATGATGCACGTCGTCGCGTCGGTGATCGCGTTGCCCTGCAAGGCAATATGGACCCCAGCATGCTTTATGCTTCGCCTGAACGTATCCGTCAAGAAGTGGCGACCATCTTAGAAAAATATGGTCAAGGCTCAGGTCATGTATTTAACCTTGGACACGGCATTCACCCTGAGGTGAAGCCTGAACACGCAGGCGCGTTTATCAACGCTGTCGTCGAACTAAGCCCTAAATATCACGCCTAATTGATTTCAAAAACAAACAGCTCGTTTTCTTTTAGGGAAAACGAGCTGTTGTTGTTTACTTATAAATTTACTAAACGACTAATAACGACCTAAATCTAGGCGCTGAGTTGCTTTAATCGTAACGCCATCGTCTTTTAGCTGTGCGGCTTTAACCGTGACATAGTAGAGATTATTGCGGCCACCTGAACAAGGCGGCATATAGGCGCCTGCCTTATCCCATGCCGGGTTACGATGCTGTTCAATCATAAAAAAGCCTTTGGGCAATTCAAAACTATGACCTGAAACCTGCGGCACCCATTGTTTCGTTACCGATTCATTTAACGCATAACCAAACTTACCATGACCGCCATTGTCCATCGGTTTATGGCTTTCGTCACTGTATTCAAAAATCAATAGATTGGTATTTTCAGGAATATCGCTGATCATCAAGGCAGGGGTTCGAGGGCCTTCACCACCAAACTTTTGGCACTGCATACCCTGTGGGATTTTTTCACCATCCCAAGCCGGATCGGCCAATTCAACCACCAGCGCATTGACCGGCAAAGCCACCGCCAAACCTAAACCCATTGCCAGGCTAAGTATTTTATTCACGTTATCACTCCTTTTGTTTTATTCAGCAACAAGCTGAGGTTAAATTTTACCCTGTTGCACTCACTAATTTGAGACTAGAATTTAAAATAATTTACTCGCAATTTATGATCTTTTAGCCCATACTTAACGGTTTTGCGGTTTGGTTTGCTTGCACTTCAGATCGCTTCACTTATTGCGCACTGCGCTAAAGGTCTGAAGACAATGACATTTAATGAATTAAACCTCCACCCTGCCTTGGTTCAAGCCGTGGCTGATGAAGGCTACACCATCCCTACACCCATCCAACAGCAAGCGATTCCGCTGGTTTTGCAAGGCGAAGACTTGATGGCCGCTGCTCAAACCGGTACCGGTAAAACCGCTGGCTTTACCTTGCCGATGTTGCATAATCTGGCTAAAGGCACGGGCGCAAAACCGAATCAGGTCCGCGCACTGGTATTAACCCCAACCCGTGAATTAGCCGCACAAGTTCATGAAAGCGTGGTCAACTATGGCAAGCATCTAAAGCTGCACTCTTCAGTGGTGTTTGGCGGCGTCAGCATTAACCCACAAATGATGAAACTTCGTCGCGGCGTCGATGTATTGGTCGCCACCCCCGGGCGCTTGCTTGACCTGCACTCGCAAAATGCGGTGAAATTTGATCAACTTGAAGTTTTGGTGCTAGACGAAGCCGACCGTATGTTGGATATGGGCTTTATCCATGATCTAAAACGCATTGCTAAATTATTGCCGAAAAAACGCCAAACGCTGATGTTCTCGGCGACTTTTTCTGACTCGATTAAGCAACTGGCGCATCAGTTTTTGAACGCACCCAAACAAGTGTCGGTCACCCCGCCAAACAGCACCACAGAACTGGTACTGCAAACCGTGATTCCAGTTGACAAGGCGCGTAAAACCGACCTATTGATTCACCTGATTGCGGATAACCAATGGCAACAGGTTTTAGCTTTCAGCAAAACCAAACATGGCGCGAACCGCATTTGTGAAAAACTGATTCAAGCCGGTATTCCGGCAGCAGCACTGCATGGCAATAAAAGCCAAGGCGCGCGCACCAAGGCACTGGCCGATTTTAAAGCTAACAAGGTGCGCGTACTCGTCGCTACCGATATCGCCGCACGCGGCATAGATATTGACCTGTTACCGCATGTGATTAACATTGACTTACCGAATGTGGCGGAAGACTATGTGCATCGTATTGGTCGCACCGGACGCGCCGGTTCAAAAGGTGAAGCCTTATCGTTAGTCTGTGCGGATGAAGTGGAATTGTTAGCCGGTATTGAACATCTAACCGGCAAGCTGTTGCCAAGACGTTTTGAAGCGGGCTTTGAACCTAATCATAATCTGCCGGAAACTTCATTAGACCGTAAACCGAGACGCGCGCCTAAACCGGCAGCAAACCGAAACAGCAGGCCTGCTGCTGGCCGCGGTGCGCGTCAAGCCGATGGTCAAGCTAAACCAAAACCGAATCGCTGGCCAAGCCGTGATCGTAAATCATCCAGCTCAACCGCAGCTAAAAGCCGCGGTTAACGGAAAAGATTTAACAGTCGCTGGGCATTGTCCGGCGACAGAAGTTGGCTCAATTCAACCTGCCATTTCGGTTCACGCAATGGCCCGGTTAGTTTAATCGGCACCTGCATCCCTTTTAGTTTAGCTAGGGCTTCTGGGGGTTGTTGATAGGTTAACTGGAGCCGACTGTCTATTTGGGCAAGCGGGATATGAACCCGACCAAATGCACGTGCGCTAAAACGCGCCGAATCAAGTTCGGCTTGTTGAATATGATAAATACCGTTAATCGCTTCACCTCTCAACACCAGCTGATCCAGTTCGGTTACATCGCCTTCAACCGACACACGCCCCGCCAACAATTTATTGACGTCAAGACCTCTGTAAACACCGTCTTTGATCTCAGCAGAAAACAATCCATTAAGATGGTATTTAATCGCATCCAGATTACTGCCTTGGGTTGTTAAATCGAAGCGGCTGTGTAACTGTCCGCTTAATTGATCATAGCTTAATAAATCTAGTAAAAACGCTTGGGCATCGACCTGATTCATACGCCCCTTTAGCTTATATTTGGGCGTATCTTGGTTAACATCCACTTGCAACTGACTGAGCCATTCTCCGCCATAGAGCTGAGCATCAAACGGTGCCAAACTCATTTGTCCATAGTTTGAATCTATGCCGATGGTAACCTTTTGAACCTGTGTTTGCCAGGCCTGCAAATCACCGATGGCTAAACGCCCCTGAATCTTACTTTCACGCAGGGTACTCACCGGCACCGCAAGCGGTAAATAGGTTGCGACTTCTTGGGGGGGTTGAGTATCTGCCGCTAATCTTGGCTCACTCGCTTTAGCTGCGTAGAAATCTAGGTTTAAATGATCTAGGTTTAGATCAAACTGATAGATCGGGGCTTGCTCGGTAAAGCGATAAGCAAACTGACCCATAATTTGAGTTTGATCGAGATTTAAGGCAATACGATCCAATGACCAGGCCTGGTTGGCCCATTGCGCATCTAACTCACCCGACAATTGAGTAAAGGCTTGTTCATTAATAAAATTCGGGTAACTCCAATCCCAGTGATCAAACCAATAGCGTAGGTTCGCCTGCTTAATTCTAAGTTGAGTCTGATAGGCTTGATCTTGATCGCGCCCTTGCAGCGCTAAATCCATTTCAAATGCAAGGTGTTCCGAGCTTAAGGCTAAGCCCTGCCACTGCCAATCATTCTCTGAAAAAACGCCACTCAGTTGCTTAAGTGTGACACTCAATTCAAGCGGAGCACGCGCCGACTGCTGTGGCCATTCGATCCAATTCGAACCCTGAAGATCATAGAGCTGTATCTGATCCAGGCTATCTGAAAGCCGCAAGTTAGCTTGGTAATTCAAACGCCAGTTTTGTTGAGTGTGTAGGTTTTTAACCTCTGCTTCCAGCTTAATCGCAATAGGTTCGGTGAGTTGAATCGGCAGGGCTTCAAAGTTAAGCGCGCTAATATCCAAGGCCTGATCATTGATCAAGTCACGCCAAATTAGCTCACCCTGATAAAGGCTAAAACGCTTGAGTTTTAAGTCGTACTCTTTAACCAGTTTGGCCAAAGGTGTCAGAATCGCGTTGACCAAGGCGGCTTCCTCTTGCGTTTGCACGACTCGACGATACTGCCAATCTGCCTCTAATGCAGCCTGTTTTTGCCAACTCAATTGACCGTCAAGCTGACGCGTCACCACAAGCCGAGGTTGAAACCATTCAATCGCGGTCAGTTGTATTTGACGACGTAAAAATAAATCGGCATAGGAGGCTTGCAGATTGAGCTTATCAAAACGCAGTAGAGGTTCAGCTTCGGGATCGGCAGAAGGGCTGGAAACCTGAGTATTTTCAATGGTAAGCTGCAAAGGCCATACGCCCGCCTTTAGATCACCGGAAATGGTTAAATCCAAACCGGTTTTATTACTGATTTCTTGCTCGATCATAGGCTTATATTTATTAAAGTCCATAAAACTAATCGCCAACACAAAACCGATCAGCACGAACAAAGGCACACTGATTGCTACAATTAATAAAATTTTTACTAGGCGTTTTACTAGGCTTGCCATAGGTTACTCCTGGTCAGGAAGGGTCCAAAAATCGTTCAATAAGACTGTTTAAATAGGTTTGGCCTCGGGGCGTCACCTCGAGCCAATTCGAGCTAAGTGTAATCCAACCTTCTTGCTGAAGTTCACTCAAGGGGTGTTTAATTTTTTCTAGGCTTAATCCTGTCCGCGCGCTAAATAAATCCAACTCAAATCCTTGTTGCAATCTTAACGCATTCAACATAAATTCAAAAACCAATTCATCGGCCTCAACCTTCTGCCAACGACCAGGCCTACTGGTTTGCGCTTGTGCCATTAGTTGCATAAACGCGCCTGGCGAAGCCGGCATTTGCGTTCGCCAAACCTCCGCCGTTTGCGCTAAGGTTATTTTGCCATGTGCGCCTGCGCCCAATCCTAAATAATCACCGAACTGCCAATAGTTTAAATTATGTTGCGCCTGATGGCCCGGTTTAGCAAAGGCCGACACTTCGTAATGAAGATAACCCGCCTGTTTAAGTGCCGCTTGGCAGGCCAACTGCATCTCCCAAGCCAAATCCTCATCCGGCAATATCGGCGGTTGACGATAAAATGGCGTATTAGGCTCCAAGGTGAGTTGGTAATGGGATATGTGCGGTGGTGCCGCCTTAACCAAACGCCGAACATCGTTCAACGCCTGTTCCAAGGATTGCCCGGGCAAGGCAAACATTAAGTCACAATTAAAATTCTTAAAGCCGGCTTGTTTAGCTTTTTCAATCGCTGACAAGGCCTGGTCATCATTATGTATGCGCCCCAAGGCTTGCAAATGAACCGGGTTAAAAGTTTGAATTCCTAACGAAAGCCGATTAATGCCCGCCTGACGAAAACCAATAAACTTGGCTTCATCCACCGTGCCGGGATTGGCTTCAAGCGTAATCTCAATGTCCGGGGCAAACCCCAGCAATGCCCGTAACTGCGACATCAACCAATCCAAGCCCTCAGGCGAGATTAAACTTGGCGTACCGCCGCCAAAAAAGATCGACGCAATCGGTCGCCCCCAAATCCAAGGCAACATCTGCTCACACTGTTTAACCAACGCTTGCAAATAAGCGCGTTCCTGTTGCGCTAAATCGGCCTTAGCCTGATGTGAATTAAAATCACAATAGGGGCATTTCTGCACACACCAAGGGTAATGGATGTACAGGGATAAGGGTAAAGGCTGGCTAAACTGCAACATTCAACGGCTAGGCCAATTGCGCAATCAGCGATCGCAACGCTTGCGCACGATGGCTGATTTTGTTTTTTTCAATCGGATCGAGTTCAGCTGCGGTGCAATCGAATTCAGGCACATAAAAAATTGGATCATAACCAAATCCACCCTCGCCGCGCGGGTGGCGCAATAACACCCCTTTCCAACGGCCTAAACCGATTAAGGGCGTCGGATCATTGGCATGACGCACACACACCATAGCACAATAATAACTGGCCTGACGCTGACCGTCTTCAACCTCGTCCATTTTTTCCAAAAGCTTGTTTAGGTTTTGGCGATCCGTAGCGCCAATACCAGCATAACGGGCTGAATAAATACCCGGTTCACCATTTAAAGCCGCCACCTCAATGCCGGAATCATCGGCAATCGCCGGTAAACCTGTTTTTGCTGAAGCAAAACGCGCTTTCAACAAGGCGTTTTCAATAAAACTTAAACCGTTTTCGCCCGCTTCCTCGGAAAAAAATTCGCCCTGTGGACGGACATCTTTGCCCGGCAATAATGCCAGCATTTCTTTCAGCTTACCTTTGTTGTTTGTTGCAAGTACCAGCGTTTCCATTCGGCCTATTCCTTTATGCATCCAAGCTCGGTAATGGCGACAAGGCCTCGGTTTGTTTCTCAATCAGACTAAAAATAGCCTGTTGACCCAAGGTCATCATCTCATTCATCTGCGTCAAGCTAAACGGTGCAGCCTCTGCCGTACCTTGAACCTCAATAAACTCACCCTGCGCGGTCATTACCAGATTCATATCCGTATCCGCACTCGAGTCCTCGGCATAATCTAAGTCTGCTACCACCTGACCTTGGTACACCCCTACCGACACCGAAGCAATCTGATTCACAATCGGATTCACCGCCAGCTTACCCTGCGCCATTAAATGCTCAATCGCTAAAGACAAGGCAACAAAACCACCGGTAATCGATGCGGTACGCGTACCGCCATCGGCTTGAATCACATCACAGTCAATATAAATCGTTCGCTCACCCAACTGGCTTAAATCTAAGGCCGCGCGCAATGACCGACCAATCAAACGTTGGATTTCTAAGGTACGCCCGCCCTGTTTACCCGCACTGGCCTCACGGCGCATCCTTGTTCCGGTCGAGCGCGGCAACATACCGTACTCAGCGGTCAACCAGCCTTGACCCTTGTCTTTTAAAAACGGGGGAACCGAGTCTTCCACGCTGGCGGTACAAATCACCTGGGTATCACCAAATTCGATTAGCACTGACCCTTCGGCATGCTTGGTAAAATTCCGGCTTATCTTCACGGCTCTTATTTCAGAAGCCTTTCTTCCGCTTGGACGCATTGCTGTTCCTTTCTGCTCAACCTGTTAAAATGGCGCTTATTATACCTTAAGCCTTATGCGCCCCTGAAACTAACCGCAAGCCATTAGCATTAAAATAGGAACGGATTTATGAAAAGCATGACCGCATCGGCACACTTGAGCCATAACTTTGACGCAGGCCAAATCCATTGGGATATTCGAGCTGTCAACCAACGCTTTTTGGAGTTAAATTTTCGCCTGCCGGAAGCCGCCCGTGCGCTAGAAATGCCGTTGCGTGAAGCCTGTAAAAAATCCTTACAACGCGGCAAACTCGATATAGGGCTGCGCTATGAACTTCACCAAAATGAACAGGGTTATGTGATTGACAACTTGCAATTACAGCAACTCAGCCAAGCGATCAACCAAATCCAACTCGCGCTCCCCGAAGCCACACAGATCAATCCGCTCGACCTACTCAATTGGCCAGGCCTGCTTGCTAACCCACAGGCCAATTTAACCGACTACCAAACGGAAATCTTAACCAGCTTTCACCAAGCACTCGAACAACTCAATCAAGTCCGCGAACGTGAAGGCGCACAGCTAGCCGAGATGCTAAACCAACGCTGTCAAGCGATACGCCAACAACTGGCCGAACTCAAACCGCTAATGCCCGAAATCCTAGCGATACAACAGGCCAAACTCACTGCCCGAATTGCAGAAATGACCGCCAGCCTTGATGAATCAAGACTCGCCACAGAACTTGCGATGCTGGCACAAAAAACCGATATTACCGAAGAAATAGATCGGCTTTACACCCATCTTGATGAAGTCGAACGCGTGATTCAACAAACCGGCGCCATAGGAAGACGCCTAGACTTTCTAATGCAAGAACTCAATCGAGAAGCCAATACACTCGGCTCCAAGTCGATAGATATACGCACCACCCAAACCAGCGTAGAACTCAAGGTACTGATCGAACAAATGCGCGAACAGGTTCAAAATATTGAATAAAGGGGTTAGCTACAAAAAGGACTCCAGTTATAGCTCTGCATAGCTCACTTTCTTATGGAGTAACGCTTCGGTTTCATGTGCCCACTTGGGGCGGCATGTTCACCGGAGCTTAAGGTTCGGGTAACGATGAGTTTTTGAATGGGTTTAAAAGGCATCTTTTAGCACCTCATCAATGCTAGAGGGCATGGTGGTGCGCGCTATGTTAGATTGTGTGAGTTGATAGAGCCTGTCTAGCGAATCGAGGGTCTGCCAAAGCAACAACAATTGGCGAAATGAAATTTTCCCAGTCAGCTCAAACTTCTTAATCGTGGCCGTAGGCACGCAGCTTCACTCTGCCAATGCCGCGCGTGACAGTTTGGCTTGTTGGCGTAACCCACGCAAATAAGCCGCATAGGCTTGGCTTACATCGGTATCATCAAATAAGGTAAGATTCATCCGCAACGACCTATTGGATACAGTTGTATCTACTATATAGATTAAAGGCCATAAATAGCCACTATTGTGTCCAGTGTTTTAGCTTTAGGATCAATCCAATTTTGGTGTCTTTTACTTTTCGATATTAAAACACTTAATAGTTGAATTCAGAGCTTCAAAAGGTAATCTCTTGACTTGTAGCCCAAGCCGAAAATACCCCTTGCTGCAATGTTTCGGCTGTTTTAATTATACTAAATGCTTGATCTGCTATTTGCCTCGACGGAAAATCCTTACCTTCCGCGGCTGCCCGCTTAATGTTATTATCAAAACTTTTTACATCTTGAAGCTTATCTGTGAGTTTTTCAATTGCCTCCATCATGTATTTCTGTCTGGTTTGAATGGCACGAATCGCATTGTTTTTTCATTCCAGCGCCAAGATGCAATTGAATAACCAACTGCAGCAGTCAAAATTGAAATACCAGTTGCCAAGTCTAGACCTATTTGGATATTTGTAAACCATTCCACTTTTTAATTCCTTTTAAATTAAACATAACTAATTGTTCTGGTGTTCTGGCATGGTCTAAAAGGATAGTGAACGTTAGATAGCCTTGTTTTTCAGCTGTTGCATCAGTTTTATTAAAGACTGTTTTTGCGGAGCATGAATCAGATTGATCGCGTCATCCAGCGGCAGGATTTTCCGGCCACGCTGATGCATTTCATGCCAGCTTGAAAGAACTTCGGTCACCTCAAGCAGATAAACCCGCACCGTCATGCTGCCGCCCCACTTCTTATGTTGATACTGATCAAACACCTCGGGGTTAACCTGCCCAATCACACCTGCTTCTTCGAGAGCTTCCTTGGCTGCAGATAGGTGCGCCGCCATACCCATTTCAACTTGGCCTTTAGGAAAAATCCAGTTATTACCATTCGGTTTGCTGGTGACCAAAACCACCTTGATACCCTGCGCATCACGCATGATTGGAATAGCCGCTGAACGCGGATTGAGCCATTCGGGGTTATTTGCCATAGATTCGGTTACCTTGAACTGCTGATTTTAAACAAATAGTATAAGTCGCGACGTGAGAGTTGATCAATTTTTTCAAGCTAATACAGATTAGACAAGCCATTTGCCATGTCGGCCAAGCTGCTGTAATGGTGTTCAATCGGTCTAAATCGATGAAAACTCTGCTCGATAAAGCCTTTTAAAACTGCTATTCTTTTAGCTAAATCAATTGGATTTCCTCGGCTTTGTTTTCCATACGCCACCCAAACTGCGAATTAAATACAAGGAATTACCATGCCAAGTTATCGCTTAAAGTTCGTTATTTTTTTCTTCACTCTTCTAAGTTTTTCATCGTTACATGCTAAACCGGCTGCGGTCGCGATGCCGGATAGCTATTCGGCAGAGGTGGCGCAATCGGTACTCCAAGCCGGTGGTAATGCGATTGATGCGGCAGTGGCCGTCGGTTTTGTATTGGCGGTCACCTACCCTGAGGCCGGAAACCTGGGGGGCGGTGGGTTTATGTTGATTCATCATCAAGGCGAAAATAACTTCCTTGATTTTAGAGAAACCGCACCGGCTCAAGCCCATCGGGATCTGTTTTTAGACGAAAAGGGTGAGGTTTTGCCTTATCAATCGTTATTAAGTTATCAAGCATCCGGCGTGCCCGGCAGTGTAATGGGGTATTGGCAGGCGCATCAACGTTATGGCAAGCTTGAATGGTCAAGGTTAGTAGAAC
The DNA here is from genome assembly GCF_023278225.1 of Thiomicrospira microaerophila. Taxonomy (GTDB): domain Bacteria; phylum Pseudomonadota; class Gammaproteobacteria; order Thiomicrospirales; family Thiomicrospiraceae; genus Thiomicrospira; species Thiomicrospira microaerophila_A. The sequence continues at coordinate 21,221 of NZ_CP070959.1, read as the reverse complement.
CGGCTATTAAGCTCGCCGAGCAAGGTTTTGAGGTTCATCCTAAGCTTGCTGAAACCGCTCGTTGGTATCAAGGCTGGACTGCGGATAAAACCGATGTGATTAATTTTTCGGATTATTTTGGTGATTTACATCCCGGAGAAACATTTAAACAACCTGAGTTAGCCAATACCTTGCGCCGCATTGCGCAACAGGGTTATAAAGACTTTTATCATGGCGAAACGGCGCGCTATCTTAGCCAACAAATGCAGCAAAACCAAGGCCTGATCCGTTTGGAGGATTTAGCAGCTTACCAAGCCGTCTGGCGAAAACCGCTGGTGGGTGAGTGGCAAGGTCGCCAGATTGTTTCCGCACCGCCCCCAAGTTCAGGCGGACTTGCACTGATCCAGCTCCTTAACATCAAACAACACCTAGCCCATGAGTTTGAAGGGTTAGCGCATAATAGCCCAGAGTATATTCACCTGCTTGCTGAAATCATGAAGCGTGTCTATGCTGATCGCGCAGCCTATCTTGGCGATCCGGATTTTTATCAAGTACCTGTCGAGGCGTTACTGGATAAGGACTATTTGCTTCAACGTGCGCAACAAGTTAATCCGACACGGATTTCTGATAGCCAAGGGGTTCAACCGGGGTTAAAGGAGTCTGAACAAACCACGCATTATTCGATTATTGACACTGAAGGCAATGCAGTATCAACAACGATTACGCTCAATATGCCGTTTGGTAATGGCGTGGTGATTGAGGGCGCAGGGTTTTTAATGAACAATCAAATGGATGATTTTTCGGCTAAACCGGGGGTGGCAAATTTATATGGTGTGGTCGGGGGTGAAGCGAATGCGATTGAAGCAAATAAACGTATGCTTTCATCCATGTCCCCGACCCTGGTGCTAAAACAGAACCAAGTTCAACAAGTTCTCGGTACGCCGGGCGGGTCGACCATTATAACCAGCGTGTTTCAAGCACTGGTCAACCTGATCGAGTTTGAGATGGATGCCCAACAAGCGATTGATGTGGAAAGAATTCACCACCAGCTTTGGCCGGAAGATCATATTGGCTTTCATCCCACGCTGGCGGCCGACTCCCTGAATCAACTCGAATCAATGGGATATACGGTAGAACAGCGACGTTTTTTTGGCGACTTGCAATTAATTCATAGCCAATCGAATGGCGAACTGAGCGCGGCTTCGGATCATCGGGGACGTGGGGAAAGCCGCGTGTTTACGATCCCTAATAAGAAAACATCATTCGATGATTAGTGGGTACGTTGCCAGTGACCGCTTTTGCCGCCTTTCTTTTCTAACAATTGGAGTTGGTTGATAACCATGCCCTTGTCCACGGCTTTACACATATCGTAAAGCGTTAAGGCAGCGGTGCTGGCCGCAGTGAGGGCTTCCATTTCGACACCGGTTTGGCCAACAAGCTTACAGATGGCGACAATTTCAACACTGGCATTATCAAAATTAGGCGTGAGTTCAACCTTAACCGAGGTTAGCATCAGGGGATGACACATCGGGATCAGGTCGGGAGTGCGCTTGGCGGCCATAATGCCGGCAATCCTTGCGGTGGCGAGCACATCGCCTTTTTTGTGCTTGCCTTCAGCAATCATTTGAAGGGTTTCGGGTTGCATAAAGATCACAGCCATTGCGCGGGCTTCGCGCTCGGTATGGGCTTTATCACTGACATCGACCATGCGGGCTTGGCCTTTTTCATCAAGATGGGTCAAAGAAGACATGATGGGTTCCTTTAGTGTGCTAGGTCGTTAAATGAAATGTATTCGACGCGATCGCCTTTTTTAATGACTTGGTCTTCAGGGATCACTACCAGGCCTGCTGCCCAAACGGTAGAGGTCAATACCCCTGAGCCTTGGTTTGGATAAATTTGAGCGTAACTGGTTTGGTCACGATTTTCGATACGTGCGCGTACGAATTCACGCCTAAACCCGGGATTAGGCCAGTCAAAATCGGCAGTAAGCCAGACCGAAGGCGGCATTAAATCGGTCACGCCTTGCATCGCCAGTAAAAACGGGCGAGCAAAGAGATTGAAGGTGGTAAAGGCCGAGACCGGGTTACCTGGCAAACCAATAAAGGGCTTACCCATCACTTCACCAAAAGCCAGCGGTTTACCGGGCTTCATTTTCACCTGCCACATATCTAGCTTACCCAGTGCTTCTACCGCCGGCTTTAGATGGTCTTCTTCGCCAACCGACACGCCGCCTGTAGTGATTATCACATCACCAAGTTGCGCTGCTTTGCTCAAGGCGGCTTGGGTGGCTTTCAAGGTATCTTCAACCTGTCCCATATCAACCCAGTTAAAACCTAATTGGGTGACCAGTGTCATCAGATTGGTGTGATTAGAATTATAGATTTTGCCGGGCTGGGGCGCTTGGCCAGGCTGCAGTAGTTCATCGCCGGTGGTGAGCGTCACGAGGGTTAAGGGTTTGTAAACTTCAACCGCAGCTTGGCCTACTGAAGCTATTAATGCCAAGTCTTGAGGGCGCAGTTGATGACCGCTGGACAGAATTTCTGCCCCCACCGCAATGTCTTCACCACAGCGTCGAATAGATTCACCCGACTTAGGCATTTGTTGAAAACACACACCTTGTTCGGTTATTTCGGCTTGTTCTTGCATAATCACCGCATCGGCACCTGATGGAATCGGCGCGCCGGTAAAAATGCGGGCGACACTGGCAGCTGCCAACGGCTCGGGCTGGGTTCCCGCCGGAATACGCTGGCTAACCGCCATCGATCGGCCGATTTGTATTTCAGCGGTGTTAACCGCATAGCCGTCCATCATCGAGTTATCGTGCGGCGGCACATTAACCGCTGAAACTACCGGTTTTGCCAATACACAACCCAAAGCATTCGCTAAGGAGCGTGATTCGGTCAGTTGGGTTTTGGAGGCTTGGGCAATCAAATATTCAATTGCTTGATTTACTGTTTTCATAGGTTTTTAGATTAGGCTTGTGTTAAAGATTAGGCTTTGTTTAACCAACGCTGCATGGCTTGTTCATCGCTTAGGCGTGCATCCACCCAGCGCTCGCCATCAGGCGTCCACTCTTTTTTCCAAAAAGGTGCATTGGTTTTGAGATAGTCCATAATAAAGTGGGCGGCTTCAAAGGCATTTTCACGATGGCGACTGGCGACGGCGACCAGTACAATTTGGTCTTTCGGCTGCATTTTTCCAATTCGATGAATGATTAAACTGGACTCTAGCGCCCATCGTTGATGGGCTTGTTGACGAATGTTTTCAAGGGCTTTTTCAGTCATGCCCGGGTAGTGTTCCAATTCAAGTTGTTGAACATCATCGCCTTCATTAATATCGCGAACCGTGCCGACAAAGGCCACGACTGCACCGACATCCGCATGCTCATTTCGCAACCAGTTGACTTCGGTACTCAGATCAAAATCTTCAGTCTGCACCCGTACAAACGGATTTTGTGCATCCGCCATCTTAACCTCCGGTGACCGGTGGGAAAAATGCAACTTCATCACCGGCTTTAAGCGGAGTTTCTCGGTTCGCTATGTCATGGTTAACCGCCACTTGAATGGCATTGCTTTCTACCAGATGCGCACGCCATTGCTCGCCCCGCTCCGCAAGACTATGAATTAAATCCCCCACGGTTCTAAACTGTGCCGGAACCTGTTCTTGTGCTTGACCAAAGGTCTCACGCAAACTCGCAAAATATAAAACATTAACCATCCGTCTACTCCTCAATCTTCACTCAACACTAACAACTCAACTTTCACCATTCAAGCTCACCCGCCCAACGACACCATCTGGCGGAACTCAATATTATGAACGTTTTCGTTAAAGAAATGACGCTCGGGCTTTTTAGCTATCGCATCAATAATCACCTGACGTAGTTCTTCATCCGTCACCCCAGCACGCAAGGGTGCGCGCAGATCGACGCCATCTTCTTGACCCAAGCACAGGGCTAAAAAGCCTCTTGCGGTTAAGCGCACCCGGTTACAAGTTTCGCAGAAATGTTGGGACACCGCGGAAATCACGCCTATTTTTGCATCCGTACCGGCAATCAAATAATTACGCGCCGGACCATCATGGGTTCGACTGCTTGACGGTATTAAATCGCTGCCAACATGCTCACGAACACGCTTTAGAATTTTATCCGCCGGATAGTGTTGATCCATCATACTGACCCCGGCCGGGCCAATCGGCATGGTTTCGATAAACCTAACTTCGACACCCTTTTGAATACCAAAATCAACCATCGCTTCAATTTCGTTATCATTGGTGCCTTTCATCACCACCATGTTGAGCTTAACCGGTTTCATACCATGCGCTAAGGCTGCATCAATACCGGCCATCACCTTCACTAGATCACCGCCTCGGGTAATATGATTAAACTTATTGGCATTTAGTGAGTCAATCGAAATATTGACACGATTGACACTGGGTGCCAAAGCAGCGGCATGTTTGTCTAAATGGTGCGCATTGGTTGATAACGCAATATCAACCAGGCCTGGTAATGCACTTAAATTAGCAGCAAAGTCAGCCAGGCCTTTTCTAACCAGCGGTTCACCACCGGTTAAACGCACTTTTTTTACGCCTAGTTCGGTAAAGGCTTTAATCACTCGAGTTAACTCATCAAACGACAAGTATTCTGTGTGATTACCCTCTGGATGCACACCCTGCTCGGGCATGCAATAGCCACAGCGGTAGTTACATTTATCGGTGACCGATACCCGCAGGTATTCTATTTTTCGTTGAAAAGGATCAATTAATTCTTTCATCAGCTTCATCTTTGAACCGTTAGGTTCGGTTGGCTATAACGGTTGGTAATAATATATCAAGCCGCTGGGTAACTCAAGCCTAAAAATGGCTAAGAATCATGGAAATGGTCGATGTGGAGTAAACTATTGACTCATGCACACCGACTTAAGCCAGGGTTTATTCGACCGTAACTGATTTGGCAAGATTACGCGGTTGATCAACGTCGGTGCCTTTGATTAAGGCGACATGGTAGGCTAAAAGCTGAAGCACGATATTAAACGTAATCGGCGCGGTAATACGGCCAACATTGCTGGTGGTTTTGACCACCGTGAAGGTACCATCCGAGCTGGTATTGGATTTTTCATCTTCAAACACAATCATCTGCCCACCACGCGCATTGACTTCTTGTAGGTTGGATTTGAGCTTTTCCAACAAATCATCATGCGGGGCAATCGCCACCACCGGCATGGTTTCATCAATCAGCGCCAGCGGCCCATGTTTGAGCTCACCCGCCGGATAGGCTTCGGCATGAATATAACTAATCTCTTTAAGTTTTAACGCACCTTCCATTGCAATCGGATACATGGTTCCACGCCCCAGAAACAGGCTATTTTGTTTATCAGCAAAACGATAAGCTAAATTTTGGATAGTGGATTCATGGCTGAGTGCATTTTGTACCAGGCCTGGTAGCTTCTTGAGCCCTTTTACAATCAGGCCTTCACGTTTTTCAGTCAGCCGTTTTTGAACCTTGCCGATCGAAGTCAGCAATAGCGCGAGCGAAACGAGTTGCGTACTAAACGCCTTGGTGCTTGCCACGCCAATTTCCGGCCCGGCATGCGTTAAAAATACCAGGTCGGATTCGCGCGTCATCGAAGATTCCGCTGCATTGCAAATCGTTAGGGTTGGGATGCTTAACCCCTTTTGTTTGGCGATCGCTTTAACCTGCTGTAAGGCTGCCAAGGTGTCCGCTGTTTCACCTGATTGTGAAATAGTCACAAACAGGGTTTTGCTTTCGACCACCGGATTACGATAGCGAAACTCGCTGGCCACTTCGACTTGACAAGGCAACTGTAAAATATCTTCAAACCAATATTTAGCCACCAGGCCTGCATGATAACTGGTTCCACAGGCAATAATTTGCACCTGCTCAATCTCGGCAAACAAGGCTTCGGCTTGGTTACCAAATGCATTAACCAATACGTTTTTTTGGGTAATCCGACCCTCTAGCGTATCGCTAATGGCCTGGGGCTGTTCAAAAATTTCTTTGTGCATATAGTGACGATGCTCGCCCAGTTCAACCGCTGCGGCGCTTAAACTCGACACCCGCACCTCACGTTCAACGGCTTGGCCTTGCGCATCATAAATCTGCAAACGATCTCGACGAATATCGGCGACATCGCCCTCTTCAAGAAAGATCATGGTTTGGGTAACAGGCAAAAGGGCAGAGACGTCTGAAGCAATAAAGTGCTCGCCAATGCCAACGCCAATCACCAGCGGGCTGCCTTTCCGCGCAGCAATCAAGCGTTCTGGTTCGTGGCTAGAAATTACCCCCAACGCATAGGCACCTTCAAATTTGTGAATCGCAGACTGCACAGCACTCAGTAAATCCGATTCATGTTTTAGCTGCTCAACAATGCAATGGGCAATCACTTCGGTATCGGTTTGTGAACTAAAGGCATAACCCAAGGCTTGTTGCTGGGTTTTGAGTTGCTGATAGTTTTCTATAATGCCGTTATGTACGACCGCAACCTGATTATCACTAATATGGGGGTGAGCATTCGCCTCTGAAGGGACGCCGTGGGTGGCCCAACGGGTGTGAGCAATGCCAATTTGACCGGCAATCGGTTGCTCATCAGCATGGATTAAAGCTTCCAGCGCCTTAATCTTACCTAGGGAACGACGACGTAATAGTTTGGCCTCGGCATCCATCACTGCAACGCCGGCTGAATCATAACCTCGGTATTCAAGACGTCTCAAGCCCTCTAACATAATCGGCACAAGATTACGCTCTGTTACACCGCCGACAATTCCACACATAACCTATCACCCTTTAAGACGTTGAAATAATATCGCACTATTTTAGCATGTAAGCTAAAACCCATCCTCTCTAACCCGCAAAAAGACCGCATGCCTCGGCCAGCCTGATTGAGTATAACCGTTATATTGATAGGTGATGCGGCTGCCCAGTTCCGGCGGCATGGCGCGGAGTGCGTCGGTTAAACCGCTGCCCAGTCTAAGTAGTTGTTGCTGATCATTTAAACAGAGTAGCGCCCCGACCTGCCCCTGGTATTTGCCCTTTCCCTCGGTATAACCGGTGACCGTGCACTCCGCATCCCATTTTGGCTTTAGTTTGAGTGCATAGGGAGAACGACCGGTGTGATAAAGTTGCGCAGGTTCGCGCAAAACTAAACCCTCCGCCCCTTGCGCAACGATCAATTTCAGGTGTTCAGCTAAATTAAATCCTGATTTTATCTCCGTTTGCAAAATCAGATGTAAATTAGGCTGCGGAAATTGATCTAAATAGGTTTGCAAAACCGCCAACCTGGCTTGCAGGCCACCTGATTGATTGGGCAGCTCAAACACATAATATCCAATTTGCTGCCAACGATCATCCGGTTGCTGCTGGCGGACAATCGATAAGGTTTGCTCAAACTGGCCACGGCCTAGCCACAGCTCGCCATCCAACTCAAACGGAGGCAATTGTTCAATAAACCAATCCGGGACATAAAAGCGGTTACCCTGACGGCTTAGCAATTGATGACCATCCCAGTAGGCGCGAACGCCATCAAGCTTTTCACTCATCAGCCAACCGTCAACATTTTGCTGCTGATACTCGGTTAACAACACCAGTTTTGGCGCTTGAGCTTGAGCAAGAAAAACCATGCCATTCAATAAAACGAGTATTAATGCCTTAATCAGCATAACTAGCCTCCTGCTTTAGTCTGGCCATTTATACTATGTAGTATATTTAAAATATACAAGCATATTACTTACTTTATTTACACCGTAAAATAAAAAAACCCGCCTAAGCGGGTTTCTGGATGGAATAACCAGGCTTGGTTAATTAAATTAACCCCAAACCTCGTCAGCAATACTGTTATACCAACCTTGAGTATAGATGGCTTCCATTTTACGTACATCAGGCGTCGCACCCATCGGCGACACACCACCCGCACCTTCGACCGATACAATCTTACCGTCTTGGAAGTCATAAATCGCTGCAACCGAGATAGCATAGTCAGGTGTAACCAATGAATAACAGGTATTCACATTTTTCGCTGAGATAGGCTCACGCCCCGCCATTGCCAGCACAATATTCGCAGCACAGGTTCTAGCTTGGCTGGTTGCTGAATGACCTGACTTAGGCATAGGTCCAGCAATACACGCATCACCGATAACATGAATATTTTTATGAATCGTTGACTCAAAGGTTTGTTGGTTTACAGGGCAATAACCCGACTCATTGGTTAAACCGGTAGCAAAGGCCAATTTGCCTGCTTTTTGTGGAGGGATGTAGTTAATCACATCTGCCTTTACCTTGCCATAGTCAGCATTAATGGTTTTGTTTTTCACATCAAGGCTATGAACCTTACCACCATCTTGACTTGCAACCCACTCAATCATCTGACCGTAATGATTACGCCATCCTTCTTGGAATAAACCCTGTTTAGAAAAGGCATTTTTTTGATCCAAAATCAAAATCTTGGCAGTCGGATTGTTTTGCTTTAGATAATGCGCCACGGTACCCACGCGCTCGTAAGGCCCAGGTGGGCAACGGAATGGATTTGGCGGTGCAACCATTGCAAAGGTACCGCCCTGTTTCATGGATTGTAACTGATCACGCAACAGCAGAGTTTGGTCACCCGCTTTATAAGCATGGGGTAGATGTTTTTCAGTATTAGAATCGACACCTTCATGCACATCCCATTTGAAATCAATACCTGGAGACATAACAAGTCTGTCATAAGACAAGGTTTTTCCACTGGCTAACTTGATTGTTTGTTTTGCCGGATCAACAGAGTCAACAAACTCATGAACGACATTAACGCCATTTCGTCTTGAAGCATTGTAGTTATGTGTAATCTGCTTCATTTCATGAAAACCACCAATCACCCAGTTTGAACCCGGACAGGTAATGTATTCTTTTTGTGGTTCTATCAAAGTTACGTTGAGTTCTGGATTGTAACGTTTGAGGTATTTGGCGGCTGCCGCTCCACCAAACCCGCCCCCAATTACAACCACTTCTCCAGCACCTTTTCGACCGGTAGTGGAACAGCCTGTTAAAGCCAAAGTGGTAGGCGCAGCAATACCGGCTGCGGCTAGTTGAATCATTTGACGACGCGAAAGTTTTGAAAATTTGCTACTCATCATACTTCTCCTATTGTCCTTGTCTACCAATGAATTTAGCCATCAATTCGATTTCTTCATCGGTATAGCCTTTTGCATGACGGTTCATAATCGTGCCTTGACGTGTGCCATCACGGTAAGCTTTCATCTGGCTAATAATCATTGAAGCAGGATAGTTTTCAAGAGTGGGAATAGTGGCGTTATCTAAGCGGCCGTCGTAGCCATGACAAGAAAAACAACTGTTTGCAAGCAACTCACCGCGTTCAACTGCTTGCGCAGGCAACATGGTTGCCAACATTAAACCCGCTGCAGGTAGTAATATCTTTTTCATTTAGTTATACCTCATTTATTTTTTTAAAAGGTGAGAGTGACTATAAATGAGAAATTTTTAGGCTGCCAATAGAATTTTACTGGGCACGATAAGGAATTTTTATGCAAGGATATAAATAAACTGTGATATCTCTAGCTAGATTATTGATTTAGAATAAGTTTTAAATTAATAAAATAAAAAAAGCCCCGTAAAGGGGCCTAGTAGATCAAAGCAAATATGTTATTTAAATGTATCGGCAACAATATTATTGAACCAAGAATAAGCATATTGCACTTCACGCTTACGATGCTCAGCGTTGAAGCCATCACCGCCAGGTGTTAAACCACCAGAGTTAGGTACAGAAATTATCTTATCACCTTCATACGCATAAACAGCTGCAACCGAAATCGCCTCATCATGCGCAACAATCGAGTAACAGGTGTTAACCCATGAAGGTTCAATCATACTCTTACCGGTTAAAGATGCATACACAGCAACCGCTGCCACTTTGGCTTCAGAGTTAGCGGCGTAGCCTGACTTAGGCAGAGGAGCAGCAATTGCTGCATCACCGATCACATAGACATCTTTATGGATAGTCGATTCAAAGGTTTTACCTTGAATTGGGCACCAGCCAGAATCGTTCGTTAATCCTGCAATTTGTGCAATCTTGCCGGCTTTTTGTGGTGGAACAATATTTAACACATCCGCCTTAACAGTTTTACCTTTTGCGGTTGTGACGGTTTTAGTTTTAGGATCAACGCTTACAACACCATCTTCACCATGCCATTCGATCATCGCATTCGCTGAACCATATCCATAGTGACGTTTCCACGCATCTTCAAACAAACCTTTTTTCGAGAAGGCTGGCTTAGGATCCAGCAGAATCACTTTCGACTTAGGCTTATTGTCTTTGAAGTATTTTGCAACCAATGATGCGCGCTCATACGGGCCAGGCGGACAACGGAATGGATTCGGTGGACAAACTAATACATAGGTACCACCGTCTTTCATCGCGGCTAACTGATCTCGCAAAATCGCGGTTTGTTCACCGGCTTTCCAAGCATGAGGAATGGTTTTCGCGACTTCAGCTGAGTAACCTTGAATAGCGCTATAGTTCAGTTCAACACCTGGCGCAACGATACAACGATCGTAACCAAATGACTTCCCACCTTTAGTGGATACTTTTTTACCCTTTGCATCAATGCCAGTCACTTCATCAATCACAACATTAATACCTTGTTTTTTCAAGCCATCCAACGTAAAACGAATGGTTTTAATGTCACGATCACCGTTAATAACTTCGTTACTCATAAAACAGGTATGGTAATCCGCACCGGCTTCGATCAAGGTCACATCCATGTTTGGATCAAGACGCTTTAAAGATTTCGCTGCGGTTGCACCGGCAATACCGCCACCCACGATTACAACCTTGTGTTTACCACCATGGTTGTGCGCTGAAGCCAAACCGCTAAAGCTTGCCATAGAGCCAGCTGCAACACTCACCGCTGAGGCTTTAAGGAGATTTCTTCTTGTCATATTTAATTTCATCGTAATATCTCCTTATTCCTTGCCTGATGCATAATAATCTAGTAGCTGCTGAACACCCGCATCACCATGCCGATTAATTAAGCTTTCCAATTCGCGCTTCATACGTGATTCTTTATATTCGCGTTCACCAGATAAATAATCTTGCAAGCTATATTCTAAGTAGGCACGCATTTGACCTGAAAGAAAGCCTGCCTCATCTTCTGGGTTAGTACCGGCGGCATCATGACAACGGTCACAGAAGGTATTATGTAAACGCTGACCTAATTGCGCCGCTTGACGATCATGCGCTTGTTCAACTTGAACATATTTTTGTTTAGCAAAATACTTTGCCATATCCTCAATATCTTGATCCGTGTAGCCTTTTGCTAAACGCGTCATAATGGTGTTTGGACGCTCACCCGCGCGGAACTCTTTCATCGAGTTAATAAAATACTCTTCAGACATACCACCGATAGATGGAATAGCTGGACCATCACTAATACCATTGATACCGTGACAGCCCACACAGGTGTTCGCCAACATCGTGCTGCGATCAAACTCTGCTTGCGCCATTCCGCTGGCCATTAGACCACCTGCCAGAACGACACCCATCCATTTTTTTAAAAATGGTTTTTTGGTGTTTATCATAGTTTTCTCCTCTTAAGTCGAGTCATGCTGCTTTCCATTGACTCAACCAAGAGCCTGATTAGAAAGCCGCGCTTAGCGCTTATGCGCTTTTATAAAGTCGATTTCAATCGACTTGCTATAAAAAATCCCACGCTAAGATGGGATTTTAAATTTCGTTAGTAGGGTAATTCTGCTTTGGATACCAAAGGCTCCATTGGCTCATGATGAGCTACACCCTTGTGACAATCGATACAGGTTTCACCATCGGCAATAGCACGTGGATGACGACGTTGCGCAGAACGACCTTGCTGGTCAAAGTCCATCGCATCATAACTATGACAAGTACGGCACTCAGCTGAGTCGTTGGCTTTCATCTTATCCCAAACAATATTCGCCATACGCCAACGGTTGGCTTCAAAATGGGCTAGATAGGCTTCGGGATCATTTTTGATTTCACTGCTAACCGCAAAGTTTCCTAAAAACTCATGGTAGATATCTTTAACCGCAATGATTTTGGCAGTGACTTTGGGAACAAACTCTTTAGGAACATGGCAGTCTGAGCAGGTTGCACGCACACCTGAGGCATTGTTGTAATGCGCGGTTTCTTTGTATTCTTCATAATTGATTTTCATACTATGGCAGGAGGTGCAAAATTCCATCTCATTGGTATAGTCAAACACCACATTCATTGCACCATAAGAAGCGAAACCGAGAACAAACACCCCTGCAAAAGCAAGATAGATTTTTTTCATCATTAGTCCTTTCAAGATATTTTCTATATTTTTGCAATATATTACGAATTTATTAACTTGAAAGACACTTAGACTTTTGAATGACCCTAATAAACTTTACTTATACCTAAGAATAAAATTTATTAGTCCGTTAGCGAATCGCGGATTTTTATCAACTCTTCTAAGAGCTTAGCAACAACTTGGCCTTCAGCAGATGCTTCTGGCAACAAGCTATGCAGCGCAGATAAATCTTCAAATGCTTGATCTAAATCTCCATTTTGTCTGGATACCAGAGCGCTTGTCCATAAAATATCAAGGTTATTTGGCGCTAAACGCCGTGCAGTTGAAACCAAAGCTTGCGCACGCAGGTTAAAGATGCCCATTTCACGCTCGGCCAAACTTTCAGCCAAAGCGAGCATAATCATCGGATTGTTTTGATCCAATTGATAAGCCCGATCATAGGCTTCAGAAGCGCGACGCCAATTCTCTAAGGTCGCTTGCGAATGCCCCAACATCATCCAACCGTCAATATCATCTGGCTGCGCGGCTAGCCGCGCTTCTAATTGATCAACCAGGGTTTTAGTGGAGGCGGCTATCGCTTTTTGTTGCTGTTGTTCTGCGACCAGGCCGGGGGCACCCAATTGCCAATAACCCAGTAACACCATCACCGGCAAGCTAACAAACGCCAGCAACATCACCGGCAAGCCGAGTAATTTATGGCGCTTGGCTAAACCATATAACAAAGCCATCGCCGCTAAAATTAGCACGAATAGACTGAGCCAGAGTTCAATCATCCTGTTTACTCTCCTGTTGTTGCTGTGCGATTTTTTGGGTTTGGCGGACATAACTGACAACCCAGTAAACCGAAAACAGCAACATTAAAAACGGCATAATCCATAAAATCAGCGTATTGGCCTGAAAAGGCGGACGATACAACACAAAATCACCATAACGCTGCACCATAAACGCGATAATTTGTTTTTCATCAGCCTGTTGGTAACGAATCATTTGATAGAGTTGTTGGCGCAGATCTTGGGCGAGCGGCGCATTCGACTCCAAAATAGTCTGGTTTTGGCAGACCACGCAACGCAGTTCACGCGCCATTTTTTGATAGAGTGCTTTTTGTTCAGCCGTATCAAACTCATAGGTTTCCACCACTGCCTGCACGGATAAGGCAAACAAGCCCATCACACCCAATAACACCAACATCAAAAGCCTTTTCATAGCCTGGCCTGCGAATTGAGTTTTTGCAAGGCGGGGATTAACGACTGTTCAATCCGTTCCGGCGTCAGCGCCCCCATCCATTTATCCACTACGCGCCCTTGTGCATCGATCAAAAAAGTTTCCGGTGTACCAATCAGCCCCCAATCCATGCCTATCCGCCCATCCGGGTCAAACACCACCGTTGTATAAGGATTACCCTGTTGCGCCAGCCATTGCTGCGCTGCTTCCGCTTGATCTTTATAATTTAATCCGACCATCACCAGGCCTGGTTGGGTTTTCGCTAAATTAATCAGATGTTCATGTTCCAGATAACAACCCGAGCACCAAGACGCCCAGGCATTCAATAACCAGGCCTGGTTAAGCTGTTTTGAATCAAACGGCTGTTGGCTGAGGAAATCTTGCGCCTGAATAACAGGCGCGGGTTTGCCGATCAGTGGCGAGGGCACGTGTTTTGGATTTAGCATCAAACCGACCACAAACAGCATCACCAATCCAGCAAATATTGCTAAGGGCCAAGTGGTTTTATTCATGCGTTCACCCCCGTTTTAGCATCCTGACGTCGCCCCCAAACCGCAATCAACCCACCGATGGCCATTAACAACGCACCCAACCAGATGCCGCGAATAAAGGGTTTATACTGAATCCGAAAACTCCACGCCCCCTGATCGCCAATCGGTTCACCCAAAGCGACATAAATATCTCGACTCAAACGCCCATCCAAGGCCACTTCCGACATCGGCATTTCATGACCGATATAAATCCGCTTTTCTGGGTGCAGCAGTTTCACCAACTCGTCACCGCGATACAACCTTAGCGTGCCTTCTGTCGTTAAGTAATTCGGTCCCGCGCCCTGCCCGACACTTTGAAAATGCAGACGATAATCCTTTAACTCCATCGACTCGCCAGGTGCTAAACGTATATCCCGCTCGATGCCGTATAAGCTCGACAGGGTAATACCGGCAATCATCACCGCAAACCCAATATGTGCCAAGGCCGCACCCAACATGGGTTTATTGATTCGGCCGGTTTTACGTGCGTGATTCAGCAACCAAGCCAGCGCACCAAAGCCAATCCAAGCCGTGAGTCCAACGCCCAGCAATGCCATGCCTTGCAAATCCGGCATTAACCAAAGCGCGGCTAACAGCACCGCCACCGCCGTAAGCAAACCCAGCCACCAAAGTTCACGCGCCAATCGACCGACTGAATCCTGTTTCCAGCGAATATAGAAACCGAGCCCCATTAAAATCGCCAACGGAATCGTTAACGGAATCGTCACCGCATTAAAATAAGGCGGCCCGACCGAAACCTTGCCTAAACCCAAGGCATCAAGCAACAGCGGATACAATGTACCCAACATTACACTGGCGGTCATCACCATCAACAGCACATTATTAAACAACAAGGCGGTTTCTTTTGACTGCAACTGCATGGGTTTAATCTTGACCATCTTCGGCACCCGCGCACTAAATAACGCTAACGCACTGCCGATCACTACAATCAAATAAATCAAAATATAGGTGCCGCGCGTCGGATCGGTGGCAAAGGCATGCACCGAAGTCAGTACGCCTGAACGCACTAGAAACGCGCCGACCAAACTCATCGCAAACGCCAAAATGGCAAGCAATAGTGTCCAACCAACCAGCTGCCCGCGTTTTTCACTGACCAAGAGCGAATGAATTAAAGCGGTTGCCACCAACCAGGGCAATAACGAGGCATTTTCAACCGGATCCCAGAACCACCAACCGCCCCAACCCAGTTCGTAATACGCCCACCAACTGCCAAGCAGAATGCCGAGGGTTAAAAACGCCCAAGACACCAAGGTCCATTGACGCGCCCAGGCAAAGGTTTGCGGTCGGGCTTCACCCAACCAAAGTTGCGCCACCGCTAACGAAAAACTCACCGCCAAGCCCACATACCCCATATACAACAGCGGCGGATGCACAATCAACGCCAAATCCTGCAGCAAAGGGTTTAAACCCAAGCCATCAACCGGCACCGTGGGCAAACGTTCAAACGGATTGGAAGTAAACAGAATAAACAATAAAAAGCCAAGAATAATAAAGCCCAAGCCGCTAAGCGTCAGACTATGTTCATCCGAAGTCAAGGCACCGGGTTTCAGCGCCACCGCCGCCGCCCAACCGGTCAGCATCCAGGCCCAAAGCAATAACGAACCTTCATGCGCGCCCCAAACCGCTGAAAACTTAAAATACCAAGGCTGAAACAAACTGGAATGGGAGGCAACATATTTAAGCGCAAAGTCATCGGCTAAAAACGCCCATACCAGTATCGCCAACGAAATGCCGGTCAGCACAAAAATCGTCAAGGCTAATACCGGCGCCATCGCCACCAAGCCTGGTTGTTTTTTCCAACTGCCCCAAAAAGGCAAGACGGTTAATAGCACGGACAAGGCCGCCGCTAACAATAAAAACACTAAACCCAATTCACTGATCATTAATTTATTAACCTTTGGAAGTCATTAGTAGGCGGCGGCAGGTGGGGTATGCAAGGTGGCGGCGACTTCGGGCGGCATATAGTTTTCGTCATGTTTGGCCAACACCTCAGACGCGACAAACACCCCTTCAGCGTTTAACTGACCCTTGGCGACAATCCCCTGACCTTCACGAAATAAATCCGGCAAAATGCCGTGATATTCAACTTGAATCGGCGTTTTCATATCGGTAATATCAAACACCACCTTAAGCGAGTCACTGGCACGCACGACTGACTGTTCTACCACCACGCCGCCAACACGGAAATCGCGATCCACAGGCGCTAAACCTTCCGCCACTTCGCTAGTAGAAAAGAAAAACATCATATTTTGTTGGAAAGCTTGGAACATTAAGGCCGCTGCCGCTGACACCCCCAAAACCAACAACCCCACCAACATCAAACGCTGACGTTTAACCGGACTCATGCAAACGTGCCTCCTCTTGTTGTTGCTGGCGCCAAGATTGCAATAGCCGACGATGGCGTAAATAGGGCATCAACAGGTTGTAGCCAATCACCAGCAAGCTCAGCCCAACCGACGACCAAACATAACTGCCATACCCCCCCATTGCCCAAAACTCGGTCATCGACTTGGCTCCTTATGGCTGTCCTTGTTAGCGCCCGGCTTCATCACCGCCTGCACCCAAGCGCTCTGCGGATAACGCAACACTAACTCGGTGCGCAAACGCAGCAATAGCATCCAGACAAAAAGTAGCTTGAATGCCAACAACGTGATTAACAAAGGCCAAAGCATATCCGGATGAATCGAGGGCGTATCGAGTTTGCTCAAACTCGGTGGCTGATGCAAGGTGTTCCACCAAATCACCGAATAATGAATAATCGGGATATTCACCACGCCCACCACCGTCATTAAACTCGCGGCCTTGGCGGCTTGACGCTTGTCTTCTATCGCGTGATACAAGGCGAAAATGCCCAGATAGATAAATAACAGAATCAGTTCAGAGGTTAAACGCGCATCCCACACCCACCAAGCGCCCCACATAGGCTTGCCCCAAATCGCGCCGGTAAACAACGCCATCAAGGTAAAGGCCGCGCCAATCGGCGCACTGGCAACCAACGCCAACTCCGCCAACTGAATCCGCCACACCAATACGCTGATCGCCATCAGGGTCATCGCCATATACACCAGCATTGACAACCAAGCCGCCGGCACATGGACATAAATAATCCGAAACGCATCACCCTGCTGATAATCCGCTGGCGCAAAAACCAAACCCCACACCAAACCGATCAGCAATAAACTGCTGGCCAAGATGGCCACCCAAGGCAACCAGGCCTGGATACGCGGATAAACAAAATGCGGCACCGCCCATTGATAAAACCATTTCAAAATCGGATTCATAATCGGCTTTCGGTTCTCATCAGTTGCATCAAGATAAACTCAATTTAAGGGCTTTCGCCACCGCAAAGGGGACAAGCGTTAAGGCTAAAACCGCCAAGGCGGCTAATAAATAAAGCGGCCCCAGCGCCGACCAACCCTGTGCCGCCACATCGACCGCACTGGCACCGAAAATTAAAATCGGCATATAAAACGGCAGCACTAACAGCGCCAAAAGGAAGCTATTGTATTTTATGCCACTGGTGATGGCAACGCCGACGGCGCCAATCCAAACCAAACTGACGCTGCCTAAGGCTAAACTCAACACCAAAATCGGCAAGGCCTGCAAGGGTAAATGCAAGCCATAACCCAACAGCGGCGAAAGCAAAACTAGCGGTAAGGCGTAGATCAACCAATGACTGATAAGCTTGGCATAGGCATAACGCAGCAAGCTGGCGCGGCTAGCCGCCCAAAGCTCTAGCGTACCATCATCATGATCACCCCGAAACATCGAATCTAATGACAACAAGGTGGCTAACAAGGCTGCCACCCATAACAAGCCCGGCGCAACCTCTGCTAAGGCTTGGGGTGCGCCGCCCAACGCCAGCGGAAATAACATAATCACTAAACAGAAAAACAGTAAGGGCGTCATCCAATCCAGTTTATTGGCCAATGCCAAACTCAATTGCTGACGAATGAGGATTAAAAAGTTCATTTGCGCGAACCTAATGACAGGGTTTGAATCTGCTGCGGTTCTAATTTAACCGCATGATGCGCCGCCATCACCGCTATCCCACCCGCCTGTAAATGCTGATTCAACATCTGCTCAAATAATGCGATCCCCTGCTGGTCGAGGGCAGCTTGCGGTTCATCCAACAACCAGAGTTGCGCCGAAGTCAGTAGCAAACTCGCCAAGGCTAAACGCCGCTTCATCCCCTGAGAGAATCGGCTGACCGATTGATGGCGTACCGCAAACAAGCCAAAATAATCCAAGGCTTTGAAGGGGTCATAATGATTGGCTGGACGCAGACTGGCAAGAAACTCAAGATTTTGCAGCGCCGTCCATTGCAGTTTTAACGCATTACGATCACCCAACCAGGCCTGGTTAGAGTGTGAATCGTTAGGTGAATGAAACAGAATAGTGCCTTGATCCGGTTCAATTAAACCGGCCAGCAACTTTAGCAAGGTGCTTTTACCGGCACCGTTGTGACCGGTTAATAACAGCAGTTGACCGGCACCCAATTCAAGGCTGAGGTCATCAAACAACATTTGATGACCTCGGCTATAGCCTAATCCCTGAACCAATAACCTTGCCAAGTTCTAACCTAAATTACAAACGCATCGGCATAATAACATGCTGGCACTGCATGGACTGGTCTTCAACCGTAATCAAGCAACTGTTACTGCTATCTTTCAAGTTAAGGGTAATCACTTCAGATTTTAATGAATTAATGACATCTAATAGATAACCAACATTAAAGCCAATTTCGATTCTATCACCTTGAAAATCAATCGCCATATCTTCATTCGATTCATCCTGTTCGGCATTTTGAGCATGCACCGTTAGTAAATTGTGTTCAAACACCAGTCTGACCCCCCTAAAGCGCTCATTCGATAAAATCGACGCCCGTTGCAAAATAGATTTAAATAACTGGTGGTCCAACTGAACCTGAACGTCATTAAACTTAGGTAAAACACGATTATAATCAGGATAGCGACCGTCAATTAACTTGCACGTGAAAATCGTATCATTCAACTGCAAAGTCAGATAATTTTTAGCCATCGACAGACTGACAGCTTGCTCAGGTTGCACCAATAATTTAGTCAACTCTACTATCGCTTTCCGCGGAACGATCGCTTGGGTCGGCACCACCCGCTCCATCGAATGATTAAAGACACAGGTTGATAATCGGTGACCATCGGTCGCCACCAAACGTAAACCATAAGGCGAAACGTCAAACAACATGCCATTCAAATAAAAACGTACATCTTGGCTGGCCATAGCAAAACCGCAATGTTGAATCAAGTTCTTTAGATCACCTTGACTGATTTCAAACAGAGTTTGTGCTTGGGTTAAATCAATGTGCGGGTAATCCTCACCCGGGAGGGTTGAGAGTTTAAATGAAGAGCGTCCCGCTTTTAAGGTACAACGCCCCTGCTCAAATTCTAAAACTACATTTAAACCTTCAGGCAAGGATCGAACAATGGTTAGGAGTTTTTGAGCCGGCAAAGTGATATCAAACACCTCGCCTTCAACCGACTCAAGAGGTGTTTGAGAGCGGGTTTCAATCTCTGAATCTGAACCGGTCACAACCAGTTGATTTGGCAAAACCTGGAATAAAAAATTACCCAAAATCGGGTTAGTATGACGTTTCTCAACCACACCCGCTACATTTTGTAGCGCTTTTAAAAAAAATTCACGTTGAAGGGTCAGTTTCATTATTTAAGACCTCAAGAAGTAATAATTCGAATGAGTTTAGTAAAATCTTCATCAATGCGATGATCGGTTTCACGCAATTCTTTTACCTTACGCACTGCATGCAGAACCGTAGTATGATCACGGCCACCAAACGCATCACCAATTTCAGGCAAGCTGTGATTGGTTAACTCTTTAGCAATCGCCATCGCCACCTGGCGAGGACGGGCTACATTGCGTGTGCGCCGTTTGGATAAGATGTCTGCCACCCGTAATTTATAATAATCAGCCGTGGTTTTTTGAATATTTTCCAAGGTGACCATTTTTTGCTGCAAGGCTAATAAGTCCTTAAGCGCATCTTTAACCAATAATAGGCTTAACGGCTGTTCGGTAAATTGAGAATAGGCAATCACTCTTTTCAAAGCGCCTTCCAACTCACGCACATTACCTCGCAAACGTTTGGCAATAAAAAATGCCACTTCTTCGGGTAAAGACACACCGGATTCACTGGCTTTTTTCATCAAAATCGCCACACGCATTTCAAACTCAGGCGGTTCCACCGCAATCGTCAAGCCCCAGCCAAAACGTGATTTCAAGCGATCTTCCAAGCCATCGACTTCTTTTGGAAAGCGATCCGAAGTCAAAATAACTTGCTTATTGCCCTCTAGAAGCGTATTGAAGGTATGAAAAAACTCTTCTTGTGATTGCTCTTTATTGGCAAAAAACTGAATATCGTCAATTAACAGCGCATCCAACGAACGGTAAAATCGTTTAAAGTCTTCAATTTTATTGTGCCGCAGTGCATTCACCATATCGGCGACAAAACTTTCTGAATGCAAATAGGCAACACGCGCATTTGGATTTTTTGCCAATAAGGCATTGCCAATCGCGTGCATCAAGTGAGTTTTACCTAGACCGACACCACCATAAATAAAGAAGGGATTATAACTGCCGCCCGGATTTTCCGCGACCTGACGTGCAGCAGCAGCGGCTAACTGGTTAGCCTTACCCTCAACAAAATTTTCAAACGTATAGTTTGGGTTAAGCTTATGTTTTATGGTTTTTTTTGCTGACTCAACTGGTTTTTGTGTCGTTTGCTGAAGTGGCTGGGGAATAGCAGGTTCATGCGCAGGTTCATCTAGATCATAATCCCCGATCTCCAAACGCACCTGAGGCGGGTTATCCGGCATTACTTTTTCAACCGCCTGGCGAATATTAAGCATCAATTTACGGTTTACCCAATCCAAAATAAAGGGGGTTGGCGCTAACAAACGAATGACCGAATCCTCTTCAATCACTTTTAACGGACGAATCCAGCTGTGAAACTGCTGCTCATTGAGATCATCTTCTAAATACTTGAGGCTTTGCGACCATAAATGACTCAAAACAACACTCCTTTAAGCTTAAACCTAGTGATAAGATTCGAATTATACCTGTGAATAACTTTAAAAAACAGCCAAGGCGTGTGGATAACTTTAACTCAAA